>NZ_JARFML010000028.1 GCF_029167105.1 Bradyrhizobium yuanmingense
CGATTCATGCGACCTCCGCCCCAGCCAACCCCCTCATCCTGAGCCCTATATGCACATTCTCCTGCTCGGTTCCGGCGGCCGCGAACATGCTCTGGCGTGGAAGATCGCGGCCTCTCCCCTGGTGACCAAATTCTGGTGCGCGCCCGGCAATGCCGGCATTGCGAAGGAGGCGGAGTGTGTGGCGCTCGATGTCGCCGACCATGCTGCCGTGATCGACTTCTGCAAGAAGAACAAAGTCGAGCTCGTGGTGGTCGGGCCGGAGACGCCGCTCGCGGCCGGCATCGTCGATGATCTCACGGCTAGCGGCATCAAGGCGTTCGGGCCGAGCAAGGCGGCGGCCCAGCTCGAAAGCTCCAAGGGTTTCACCAAGGCGCTGTGCACCGAGTTCGGCATTCCGACCGGCGCCTACAAGCGCTTCACCAATGCCGATGATGCCCGCGCCTATGTGCAGAGCCAGGGCGCGCCGATCGTGGTGAAGGCCGATGGCCTTGCCGCCGGTAAGGGCGTCGTCGTTGCCAAGACCGTGCGCGAGGCCGAGGACGCCATCGCCATGATGTTCGAGGGCGCCTTCGGCGAGGCCGGCACTGAAGTCGTGATCGAGGAGTTTCTGCCGGGCCGCGAGATCAGCTTCTTTGCGTTGTGCGACGGCGAGACGGCGATCCCGCTGGCCTCCGCCCAGGACCACAAGCGCGTGTTCGACCACGATGTCGGCCCGAACACCGGCGGCATGGGCGCCTATTCGCCGACGCCGCTGGTGACGCCCGCCATCCACGACGCGATCATGGCGAAGATCATCCTGCCGACGGTCGCGGGCATGAAGCAGCGCGGCACGCCGTTCCGCGGCGTGCTCTATGCCGGCATCATGCTGACGACGCAGGGGCCAAAGCTGTTCGAGTTCAACGTCCGCTTCGGCGATCCCGAGTGCCAGGTCTTGATGCTGCGCATGATGAGCGACATCGTGCCGGCGCTGCTCGCCGCCTGCGACGGGGAGTTGAAGCACTTTGACCTGCGCTGGTATCCGGAATCCGCCATCACCGTGGTGATGGCCGCGAAGGGCTATCCCGGCGACTACCAGAAGGGCACGCGCATCGGCGGGCTCGAGGAGGCCGCCAAGGTCGACAATGTCGAGATCTTCCACGCCGGTACGGTTGAGAAGGACGGCGCAATCCTCGCCAATGGCGGCCGCGTGCTCAATGTCTGCGCGCTGGGGGCGACCGTGACGGAAGCGCAGGCGCGCGCCTATCAGGCCGTCGACCGCATCGACTGGCCGGACGGCTTCTGCCGCCGCGACATCGGCTGGCAGGCGGTGGAGGCGGAAAAGGCCAAAAACTAGCGCTTCGTTGCGGACGGTGCGCGCGAACGCGCCGGTCCGGAATATCGACGTTCGCGTCACCGCGCCGCCACATCTACACTCCAGAATGTGCAATCAGCAGTTGGGGTTAGCCGCCCCGATGATAATACCGGTACTGTGCATGGGGTTGTTTTCGACACTTTGTCGAGGCCGGCCCCGGACCGACCAACAAGGATGCAACAAGATGTCCGATCTCGCCGACCTCTATCCGGGCTTTGCCGCCGAATGGATCGATACCTCGTTCGGCCGCATCTTCGCCCGCGTCGGTGGCAAGGGCCCGCCGCTGTTGCTGCTGCACGGCTTCTCCGAGACCCACGTGATGTGGCACCAGGTGGCGCCTGAGCTGGCCGAGCACTTCACGCTGATCATCGCCGACCTGCCGGGCTACGGCTGGTCCGACATGCCCGCGAGCGATGCGCTGCATATCCCCTACTCTAAGCGCGCCATGGCGAAAGCCATGGTCGAGGTCATGGAGCGGCTCGGCCACGTGCACTTCGCGCTCGCCGGCCACGACCGCGGCGGCCGCGTCGCGTACCGGCTGGCGCTCGACCATCCCGGCCGGCTGTCGAAGCTCGCGGTGCTCGATATCCTGCCGACCTATGATTACTGGGAGCGGATGAACCGCGCCTACGCGCTGAAGATCTATCACTGGACCTTCCTCGCGCAGCCCTATCCGCTGCCGGAGACGCTGATCGCCAATAGCGGCGAGTTCTTCCTGCGCTACAAGATGGCGAGCCAGACCAGGTCGAAGACGCTGGACGCGATCGACCCGCGCGCGCTCGAGCACTACCTCGCCCCGTTCCGCGATCCCGCCCGCATCCATGCGATGTGCGAGGACTACCGCGCCGGCGCCTATTTCGACTACGACCTCGACAAGGCCGATTTCGAGGCCGGCAAGAAGATCACCATTCCGATGCTGGCGCTGTGGGGCAATGCCGGCATCGCCCAGGCCGCCGCGACGCCGCTCGACACGTGGACACAATGGGCCACCAACGTCGACGGCATGCCGGTGGATTCGGGGCACTTCCTCACCGAGGAGAATCCGGACGTGACCGCGAGGGCGTTGCGGGAGTTCTTTGCGGCTTGATCCATCTCGTCATTGCGAGCGCAGCGAAGCAATCCAGACTGTCTCCGCGGAAAGACCCTGGATTGCTTCGTCGCTTCGCTCCTCGCAATGACGGGGAGGCTCCTACCGCCGCTCCCGAAAGAACGCCTTGAGCAGCCGCGCCGCCTCGCTCTCGCCGACGCCGGAATAGACCTCCGGCGCGTGGTGACAGGTCGGCGAGGCAAAGAAGCGTACGCCGGATTCCACCGCGCCGCCCTTGGGGTCGGCCGCGCCGTAATAGAGCCGCCTCACCCTTGCAAACGAGATCGCGCCCGCACACATGGTGCATGGCTCCAGCGTCACGTAGAGGTCGCAGTCGACCAGCCGCTCGCTGCCGATCTTCGCGGCGGCCGCGCGCAGCGCGATGATCTCGGCATGGCCTGTCGGGTCGTGGTCGGTCAGCGTCCGGTTGGCCGCCGTGGCGATGACCTCGTAGTTGCGGACCACCACGCATCCAATCGGAACTTCGCCCGCTTTTCCGGCATTTTCGGCCGCCAGAAGCGCCAAATCCATGAAAGAAGGGGCTTTCATGCCTCGTATCATCGCCAGAAACCTGCTACTAGCTCCGCCTTCAGCAAGAGTGGATACCGATTTTGCCTGAGCATGCGGCTCGGAACGAGCGCGCACAATGCTCGCGCCACCCCTTAAGTGAGATTAGTCATGCCTCGCGACAGCGACAAAGACAACGATTCCCGCGGCCGGCGAGGCCCGCCGAAGGGCCGGTCCGGCAAGCCGCGCGGGCCTGAGAAGAAATTCGCCAAGCGTGGCTTCGAGGGCAAGGCCAAGGGCGAGCGCGACAGCCGCCCGCCCCGTGGCGACCGTGACAGCCGTCCATACCGCCGCCGCGAAGAGGGCGATGCACCGCGCCGCGATTTCAGTGACCGTCCCCGCTTCAAGCGCGACGACCGCGGCAGCGAGGGCCGCGGCGAGCGCAGCTTCAAGCCGCGCGGCGATCGCCCGTCATTTGGCGGCGACGATCGTCCGCCCCGCAGGGATCGCGACGATGCACGCTCGGCCGGCCGCTCCAGCGACAGGAAGTTCGGCGACAAGAAGCCCTACGCGCCGCGCGGCGACCGTCCAGAGCGCAAGTTCGACGGCGAACGGAAATTTTCGCGGGGCGGGCCGGATCGCGAACGCGACCGTGGGGATCGCCAACGCGACCGTGGGGATCGCGGGCCGCGCGAGGATCGTGGCGACCGAAGCTTCAAGCCGCGCGGAGACCACCCGAATTTCGATCGCGGTGATCGCGCACCGCGCGGGGATCGTCCGCGCAAGAGCTTCGACAAGGATTTCGGCGGCCGCGATCGCGGCGACGAGAAGCCTTGGCGTCAGCGCGACGATCGCCGTGAGGGTGGCCGTGGCGATGAACGTCCGCGTTTCTCTCGTTCGCGCGAAGACCGCGCATCGGGTGACCGCCCGTTCCGCGAGCGGCCGAAATTCGATCGGCCCCGTGACCGCGACAGCGAACGCGGTGACCGTCCGAAGTTCGATCGCCCACGCCAGCGCCCCGAAGGCCGCATGGACTGGCAGGAGCATCCGCGCAACGAGGGCCGCTTCCGCGATCGTCCGCGCCGCGAGAACGAGGACGATAGCAGGATCTTCGAGAAGCGTCCCGCCTTCGGCGGCCGCGGCGCCTATCGCGAGCGCGATCGCGATTTCGAGGGCCGGCCGCGCCGCGACGACGCGCCGAAGCCGAAGAAGGCCGGCGAGCGCATCGCCAAGGTGCTGGCCCGCGCCGGGCTTGCCTCGCGCCGCGACGCCGAGGAGATGGTCACGCAGGGCCGCGTCACCGTGAATGGCCGCGTGATCAACTCGCCCGCGCTCGACATCACCAAGAACGACGTCGTCATGGTCGACGGCAAGCCATTGCCGGAGCGCGAGCGCACGCGGCTGTTTCTCTACCACAAGCCGCGCGGGCTGATGACGACGCATGACGACCCCGAGGGCCGTCCGACCGTGTTCGACAATCTGCCCGAAGGCCTGCCACGGCTGATCAGCATCGGCCGGCTCGACTTCAACACCGAGGGCTTGCTGCTGCTCACGAACGACGGCGGGCTCGCGCGCACGCTCGAGCTGCCCGACACCGGCTGGCTGCGCCGCTACCGCGTCCGCGCCCATGGCGACGTCACCCAGGCGCAGCTCGACGAGCTCAAGAACGGCATCGAGATCGAGGGCGTCAAGTATGGTCCGATCGAGGCCACGCTGGAGCGCGACCAGGGCGCCAATGTCTGGCTGGTGTTCGCGATCCGCGAGGGCAAGAACCGCGAGGTGCGCAATGTCTGCGCCCATCTCGGCCTCGAGGTGAACCGGCTGATCCGCGTCTCCTACGGCCCGTTCCAGCTCGGCGAGATTCCGGAAGGGCAGGTCGAGGAGATCCGCGCGCGCGTGCTGCGCGAGCAGCTCGGCGACAAGGTGATCGAGAAGTCCGGCGCGCAGTTCGACGCGCCCGCGAAATCATCTTCGCGCGCCGACGACGCGACCAGCGAGAAGAAGCCCGCCAGCAAGCGCGCGGTGATCGCCGACCGCAAGGGCCGCCGCGTGGTCGTGCAGCGCACCGGCAGCGAGGAGGCCCGCGAGCGCAACGAGATGGAGGCGAGCGGCTACGGCCCGCCGCGCCGTCCCAAGCGCGGCTATCACGGCAAGCGCGACCTGACGCCGCGGGAGGATTAACTTGCGCGTCGTCGGCGGTCGTTTGAAGGGGCGCAATCTCGCCTCACCGTCCTCGCGCGACATCCGCCCGACGGCGGACCGGTTGCGCGAGTCCGTGTTCAACATCCTCGTGCACGCCTATGACGATCCGATTCCCGACGCGCGCGTGCTCGATCTCTTCGCCGGCACCGGCGCGCTCGGCATCGAGGCGTCGTCTCGCGGCGCTAAGTTCACGCTGTTCGTCGACAATGGCGCGGAGGCGCGTGCGCTGCTCCGCAGCAACGTCGAGGCGCTCGGCCTCGGCGGCGTCACCAAGGTGTATCGCCGCGATGCGACCGATCTCGGCCCCGCGCATCCCGTCGAGCCGTTCTCGCTGGTGTTCCTCGATCCGCCCTATGGCAAGGGCTTTGCCGAGAAGGCGCTCGCGAGCCTGCGAGACGGCGGCTGGCTCACCCCGGGCGCGCTGCTGGTGGTGGAAGAGGCGAAGGCCGCGCAGTTCGTCACGCCGGAAGGATACGAGGAGATGGAGCGGCGTGCGTATGACGATACGGAGTTTGTGTTCTTGAGGACGCCGTAGGATGGGTAGAGCGAAGCGAAACCCATCGTCTCACCGCGTGGGTGGAATTGATGGGTTTCGCTACGCTCTACCCATCCTACAAGGCCGGCGCTACCTCCGCCCGAACAGCTTCTCGACGTCGCTCAGCTTCAGCTCGACATAGGTCGGCCGGCCGTGATTGCACTGGCCGGAGTTCGGGGTGTCCTCCATCTCGCGGAGCAGGGCGTTCATCTCCTCCGGGCGCAGCCGGCGGCCGGCGCGCACCGAGCCGTGGCAGGCCATGGTCGCCGCGACGTGCATCAGGCGGCGTTCGAGCGGCAGCGCCCCGTCCCATTCAGCCATGTGCTCGGCGAGATCGCGCAGGAGGCCGCCGGCATTGGTCTTGCCGAGCAGCGATGGCGTCTCGCGCACCGCGACCGCGCCGGGGCCGAAGGATTCGATGGCAAGGCCGAACGAGGCCAGCTCCTCGCTGCGTTCGAGCAAACGCTCCACCGTCGCCTCGTCCATCTCGACGATCTCAGGGATCAGCAGGATCTGCCGCTGCACGCCATTGGCAGCGAGCGAGGCCTTTAGCCGCTCGTAGACGATGCGCTCATGCGCGGCATGCTGGTCGACGATGATGAGGCCGTCGCGGGTCTGCGAGACGATGTAGGTCTCGTGGATCTGCGTGCGCGCCGCGCCGAGCGGGCGATCGACGAGATCGCCGGCGGGTTGGCTCTCGATCCGCACGTCAGCACTGGGCGCGCCGACGTCGAAGGCAGCCTGCACGCGCTCGGCGAAGGCGGGTGCGGCGGCGCCTTCGAACGACGGCATCGGCGCCACCGGGGCGGCTGGCGAGGCGCGCCAGTCCCAGCCTGCCGGACGGGGCGGCATGAATGCGGGCCGGAACGAGGACAGCGCGCTCTCGCCGCTGTTGGCCGCGGTGCGGCGGCCCTCGCGCGCGAGTGCTTCCTTCAAGCCATGCACGATCAGCGCGCGGACGAGGCCCGCATTGCGGAACCGCACCTCGGTCTTGGCCGGATGCACATTGGCATCGACCTCGCGCGGATCGAGCGTGACGAACAGCGCCAGCACCGGATGGCGGTCGCGCGGCAGATAGTCGGAATAAGCCGCGCGCACGGCGCCCAGGATCAGCTTGTCGCGCACCGGCCGGCCGTTGACGAAGAGATATTGGCCGAGTGCGTTGGCCTTTGTGAGCGCCGGCGCTGCGGCATAGCCGGCGACCACAATCCCCTCGCGCTCGGCATGGACCTCGATGGCGTGGCTGCGGAACTCGGCGCCGAGGATGTCGCCGAGCCGGGTCAGCCGTCCGGCCGCACCGGGCAGCGCCGCGGTCCAGGTCACCGGCGCGCGCTCCTCGCCAGCGAGCGTGAAGGCAATGTCGGGCCGCGCCATCGCGAGGCGCCGTACCACTTCGCGGATGGCTTCCGCCTCGGTGCGGTCCGTCTTCAGAAACTTGAGCCGCGCCGGCGTCGCATAGAAGAGATCGCCAACCTCGACGCGCGTGCCATGCGCCAGCGCCGCCGGCATCATCTCGGACTTCTCGCCGCCCTCGACCGACAGCGCCCAGGCGTGCGGCTCGCTCGCGTGGCGCGTGGTGATGGAGAGGCGCGCCACCGAGCCGATCGAGGGCAGGGCCTCGCCGCGGAATCCGAGGGTGCGGATCTGCAGCAGATCCTCGTCGTCGAGCTTGGAGGTGGCGTGGCGCTCGACGGCGAGCGCGAGGTCCTTCGCGGTCATGCCGCCGCCGTCGTCGGTGATGCCGATTCGCCGCCGCCCGCCGCCGTCGGTGAAGACGTCGATGCGGCTCGCCCCGGCATCGATGGCGTTCTCGACCAGCTCCTTGACCACGCTCGCCGGACGTTCGACCACCTCGCCGGCGGCGATGCGGTTGACGACCTGTTCTGGCAGTTGGCGGACGGGCATGAGGGCTCACTCGGCGAATATTCTCAAGTCTAATGCCGCGCAGCGACAAATGCATGGGGCAGGTCGAGCTTCCCACACCTGAAATGGCGGACATTTTCGGCGCGCCTCGTCCGCTGGGAATGCGTGGCATGTTCCGCGCCGCCGCATATGAGGAGCACAATTCCGCGAAAGCGCCGCGAAAACCCTAAACGATCACCACACGACGCGGCTTGCATCACAGCGCGCCGTTCGAACTCTCTTCGCGATGAACCGTCCGGTGCAGGCGAACGGTGCAGAAGGCAACCGAACGGTTCATCGCCACATTCCAGGAGAAATGGATGAAGTTGGTGAAGACCTCTGCGATCGCTTGCGCTCTCGCGGCCCTCGTTGCAACGCCCGTTCTCGCCCAAGGCACCTCGTCTGGGACGAGGCCTGGCGGCACTGTACAAAGCAAGCCCATGCAAGGCGGCGCGTCAGGCAGCGAGGATGAGGATCTCGGTGCACAGCAGGGCGCAGCCGGCGACAAGGTCGGCATGAAGTCGGGCAAAGGCACGAAGGGGTCCTCGGGAACCACCGGCAGCGCGACGCGCAAGGGCACCGCGGACGATGCGGCGACCGGCGGCGCTGCGGCCGGCAAGCGCTACTGACGCCAGCTCGCGAACGGCAAACCTCCGGTCGCTGGCGCGACCGGAGGTTTTTTCGCATCAATCGTCGAAGCTCCGGCCGCGGCCGGCCTTGATGTCGCTGCGGCGTTTCTTGCCCTCGAGCCGGCGCTGCTTGGAGGCGAAGGTCGGCCGCGTCGCGCGGCGAGGCGTCGGCCGGACCATGGCCTCCTTGAGGATCTCGACGAGTCGGTCGATGGCATCCTGACGGTTGCGCTCCTGGGTGCGAAAGCGCTGGGCGTGGATCACGATCACGCCATCCTTGGTCATGCGCTGGCCGGCAATGCGGGCGAGGCGCAGCGCCGCATCCTCGGGCAAGGTCAGCTTGCGGGTGTCGAAGCGCAGCTGCGCGGAGGTCGCGACCTTGTTGACGTTCTGCCCCCCCGGGCCGGAGGCGCGGACAAAGCCGATCTCGATGTCGTCCTCGTCGATGACGAGATCGCGGGATATCCGCAGCATGCTGGCACCATTCGTGATGTCAGGACATACCGCGGACATCCGTCGTCAGCAATGGCGCTGCCGTGAAACGCAAATGGCCGGGATGGCCCGGCCATTCAGGAAACGTCGAGAAAAGAGATCAGTTCGACTTTGTCGCCGGTGCCGCCGCCGGTTGCACGGCGGCCTGGGGGGCCCGGCCGACGACGACGGTCAGCAGCCCCTGGCCCCAGAGCCGCTTGGCGGCCGCCTTGGCATCGTCCAGCGTCACCGCGTCGACGATGGCATTGCGCTTCTCGATATAGTCGATCGGCAGCTTGTCCTGCTGATATTGCAGCAGCGCCTGTGCCAGCTTGGACGAGGTGTCGAGCGCCAACATCTGCGAGCCCTTAAGGTAGGACTTGGCCTCATCGAGCTCCTTCTGCGTCGGGCCCTCCTCGGCGATGCGGCGCACCTCCTGTTCGATGGCCTCAATGGTGTCGCCGGCACGGTCGGCGCGGGTGCCGGTGTTGCCGATGAAGATCGCCGAGTGCTGCATCCAGAGCAGCGACTCGTACACCGAATAGGCCAGCCCGCGCTTCTCGCGCACCTCGCGATAGAGCCGGGACGACAAGCCGCCGCCGCCGAGGATGTGGTTGACGACATAGGCCGCCATGAAGCTGGGGTCACTCCGCTTCACGCCGGGTCCACCGAAGGTGATCACGGTCTGCGGCACGTCGAGGGTCACGAAGGCGCGTTGTGGCGGCTTTGCAGCCTCGACGTCGGGGACTGGCGTCAGATTGGCCTTGGCGGGCAGGCTGCCGAAGGTGTGGTCGAGCAGCTTGCCGAGCGTGGCCGGATCGACGTCGCCGATGACCGCAATCTTGAGTCCATCCTTGGCGAGGACACGGCCGACATAGTCCTTCATGTCGGCAACCGTGATGTTCGGAATGCTGTCGAGGTTGCCGTTGGTCTGCCGCCCATAGGGATGATCGCCGAAGGCGACCTCCAGGAACTTGCGGCTCGCCAGCGAGGTCGGGTTGGTGGTCTCGCGGCGCAGACTCGAGATGACCTGCGAGCGGATGCGTTCGACATCGGCCGTGGCGAAATGCGGTGAGGTCAGCGCGCTCCTGAGCAGATCGAACGCCTCGTCCTTGTTGTCGCGCAGCATGCGCAGGCTGCCGCGGAGGGTGTCGCGGGTGGCGCTGAAAGAGAGCTCGATGGCGCGGCGGTCGAGCCGTTCATGGAAGGTCTTGGAATCGAGATCGCCTGAGCCTTCGTCGAGGAGGGAGCCGACCAGATTGGCAACGCCCGGCTTGTCCTTGGGGTCCTCCGCCGAGCCGCCCGCGAAGGAATATTCCATCGCAATCAGCGGCACGGTTGCGTCCTGCACGAACCAGGCTTCGATGCCGCCCGGCGAGATCAGGTGCTGGATCTTTGCGGCGGCCTGCGAAGGCGAGGCCGCAGAGAATGCGAGGACCGCGCTGACGGCAACGGAGAATGCAACGCGTCGAAGGAAGGAATAGGTCACGAGCGCTTCTCCTCGCGCTTGGCGGTTGCAGTGTCCTTGATCAGATAGCCGGTCACCGAACGCTTCTTCTCGAGCCATTTCTGCGCAACGGCGCGGACCTGCTCGGCGGTGACGGCGCGGATGCGGTCGGGCCAGCTCCTGATGTCCTCGATCGACAGGCCCGTGGTCAGCGCGCCGCCGTACCAGCGCGCCAGCACCGCCTGGTTGTCCTGGGCGTAGATCGCTTCGGCGATGAGCTGGGTCTTGACGCGCTCCAGATCCTCCGCGCGGATCGGGTTCTGCGCCACGTTGGCGATGACGCCGTCGACCGCCTGTTCCACTTCGGCGAAGCTGACGCCGGGTTTCGGCGCAGCCGAGATCGCGAATTGAGTCGGGTCGAGCGAAATGCTCGAATAGCTGGCGCTGGCGGAGACAGCGAGCGGCTTGTCGACGACGAGGGCGCGGTAGAGATAGGAATTGCTGCCGCTGCCCATCAGCTGCGCCAGCACGTCGAGGGCCGCGCTCTCGCCGGCCGCGGCCGTGGTCGCCGAGGGCACGAGATAATAGCGCCGCATGTTCGGCTGCTCGACGCGCGGGTCGGCCAGCGTGACGGTGCGCGGGGCGGCGGGCTCCGGCTCCTGTGGACGAACGCGCCGCGCCGGGATCGCGGGCTGCGCGGGGATCGAGCCGAAATTGCGCTCGACCAGCGGGCGGATTTCGGTGGCGTCGACGTCGCCGGCGATCACCAGGATCGCGTTGTTCGGCGCATAAAAGCGACGATAGAAGGCGAGCGCATCCTCGCGATCGAGCTTCTCGATCTCCTGATGCCAGCCGATCACCGGCCGCCCATAAGGGTGGTTGAGATAGAGCGCGGCCATGATCTGCTCGTTCAACCGCGCATCCGGATTGTTGGCGACGCGCATGTTGTACTCTTCGAGCACGACGTCGCGCTCGGGCAGCACGTTCTCGTCCTTGAGGACGAGACCCGTCATGCGGTCGGCCTCAAACTCCATCATGGTCGGCAGCTGCTCTTTCGGCACGCGCTGATAGTAGTTGGTGTAGTCGACCGAGGTCGAAGCGTTCTCGTTGCCGCCGACGCGCAGCACGGTCTGGGAGAATTCGCCGGCCGGATGCTTCGCGGTGCCCTTGAACATCAGGTGCTCGAGGAAATGGGCGAGGCCGGACTTGCCGGGCGTCTCGTCGGCCGAGCCGACCTTGTACCAGATCATCTCGGTGACGACGGGGGTGCGGCGATCGGGGATCACGACGACCTGCATGCCGTTGGAAAGCGTGAAGCTGGCGGGCGGAGCCGATGTCACCGTGGTCTGGGCAAGGGTGGCGCTGGCCGAAAGGACACTCGTCGAAAGCAGCGCGGCAAGGAGGCAGGCAGCCGATCGGTAAGAGGACATCATGATCCCTGGTTGTGAGGTGCCGAGCCCGGATCTCCGGCTCGGAGGGCACGGCAGGCTACACCGTGCGGCTGAGGCTTCGCGTCACGAAGCAGAGAACTCAACGCTTAGGCAAGTTACTGATAAGCAATTTTGAACGAGCTGGGCGGACATGCGCCGCCGACCCTCGCTTCGCGTGGGGCAGAATGTCGCGACAGGTCAGGAACGCTATTGCTCCTTCTCCTTGCCCGATCGGACGTCGAAATAGGTCCGCTTCGAATTATCCGGTCCAGCGCCGTAGGCGTAGTTCGGCGACGGGGTCTGATATCCGGGAGGAGGCTCCACCAGCGACTGGCGTGGCGGCTCCGACGTAAACTGCTTCGACTCGGGCCCGTTCCCTTTGAACAGTTTCCACAGCCCGCCGGTATATCCGAGTTCGGCAGGGCTCATCGTCGGATTGGCCACGTTGGTGCCTGGCTGGACCGGGTCATTGCTCGTCCTGTCGGCGGCGGCCGTCCTATGGGCGTTCAACTCAGCGGGCGACAGCGGCTGGGCGTTCTTCCAGTACTCCGTTGCCTTGTTACCGGACTTCTTCCGCTGGGCGATAGCCTCCTTGCGGCGCTTCTCGTCGGGGTCCTTCGGCCAGTTCGGCGCAGCCGCGGCTTCGGCGGCGGCAGGCGGCGGCAGGTCGAGCTTGGGCGGCACGACCAGCGGCGAACGCTCGCGGTATTCGATGCCGGGCTTTTCCATGCTCCGTGCGCCAAGGCCGGTCATCAGATTGTCGATGAGCTTCTCTTCGAAGGTCATGTCGTCGTCGTCATCGTCAGCAGCACGGGCAGCACCGGTCGACATGACGAGGCCGATGCCGAGCGCGACGGCGGACAATTTCAATGCCCGCCAAACCCCCGATTGGGGGTCCCGAACCATCGAACCGCTGGTCTTCGAGCTGCGCATTACCGTACCTGTTTCATATTGTAGCAGATTGCCGCCCACACGCGGCTTGACCCTTGCAAAAGCCGGGTTCCAGCTGCCGGTCCGTATCGGCCGGGATCAGGGCGCTTTTGCGGCGGGTACCCCCAGGAAGGAATCATACAATAGCGCTGCCACCCCAGCAACGATGGCCACGTCCGCGAGGTTAAACACATACCAATTATAGGTATTTCCGGCGATCTCGATGTGGAACAGGGCGAAATCCACCACCGCGCCATAGGCCAGGCGGTCGATGCCGTTGCCGATGGCGCCGCCGATGATCAGGCCGAGCGCGACGGTCGCCAGCGTGGTGTGCGAGCGGGCCATCCAGATCGCCAGCGCAACCACCGCGATCACTTTGACGGCCATCAGCGCAAGCTGCGCGGCCTGGCTGTCGTTCTGGAGCCAGCCGAAGCTAATGCCGATATTCCAGGCCAGCACCAGGTCGAAGAACGGCGTCACCCGCACCGCGCCGCGACGGCCGAGGTCGAACACGTTCAACAGCCAGAGCTTCGAGGCCTGGTCGGCCACGAGCGTGACCATGGCCGCGAGGATGCCGGCGCGGAGCGGGGTCATGGCCGACCGATCAGACGCTCACCCCCAGCGCCTTCCACTCGCGCAGCGCCTTGGCATCGCGCGGGGTGACGTCGGGGTATTCAGGGTCTTCGCCGACCGTCGGCGAAATCTTCCAGGAGCGGGCACATTTGGCGCCGACCGCCTTCTCCACCACGACCGCGACGCCCGGGACGGCATCGAGACGGAAGGCACCTGCCGGCGCCTCGCCCTCACGCACCTCGTAGTTCGAGGTGATGCAGACCTCGGCGAGGTCGGTATCGAACAGCGTCATCAGCATGCCGCGGTCGGCGACATAGATCACCGGTGAGGCCTCAAGCGAGGAGCCGATGTTCTTGGCCGCGCGTTCGAGCTCGAGGGCGCCGGTGACGACGCGGCGGACGTTGCGGATCGCTTCCCATTTGGCGGCGAGCTTGTCGTCGCGGAAGTCTTCGAGATCGGTCGGGAACAGCGTCAGATGCACGGACGGCTCGGCGTCGGGCCGGTACATGCGCCAGGCTTCCTCGGCGGTGAAGCTGAGGATCGGCGCCAGCCATTTCAGGATCGAGGCGCACAACAGGTCGATGGTCGTCAGCGCCGCCTTGCGCGTCAGTGACGAGGGCGGATCGCAATAGAGCGTATCCTTGCGGATGTCGAAGTAGAACGCCGAGAGCTCGCTGTTGAGGAAGGCGGACAGGATCGCGACCACGCTCTTGTAGTCGAACTCCCGATAGGCCTTGCCGATCGCGACGGCACGCACTGCGAGCTCGTGCAGCATCAAGCGTTCCAGCTCGGGCATCTCGGCCGGCGCGACTGCGTCGGACGGCTTGTAGTGATGCAGCGTGCCCAGCATCCAGCGCACGGTGTTGCGCAGCTTGCGATAGGTCTCGACGGTGTTCTTCAGGATCTCGGGGCCGATGCGCTGGTCGTCGGTGTAGTCGCTGGATGCGACCCAGAGTCTCAGGATGTCAGCGCCGGATTCCTTGATGACGGCCTGCGGCTCGATGGTGTTGCCGAGCGACTTCGACATCTTGCGCCCGTCCTCGGCCTGGGTGAAGCCGTGGGTCAGCACGATGTCGTAGGGCGCGCGGCCGCGCGTGCCGCAGCTTTCCAGCAGCGAGGAGTGGAACCAGCCGCGATGCTGGTCCGAGCCTTCCAGATACATCACCGTGTCGGCGCCGCCGTCGACCTTGCGCTTGATGCCCGCGAGCCCGGGAAACTGCACGGGATCTTCCAGCACGAAGGCGTGGGTCGAGCCGGAATCGAACCAGACGTCGAGAATGTCGTCGACCTTCTGCCAGTCTTCGTTCGCGCGGGGCCCGAGGAAGCGCTCGCGCGCGCCCGTCGCGTACCAGGCGTCGGCGCCTTCCTTCTCGAAGGCTTCGCCGATGCGCGCATTGACGGCCTCGTCCTGGAGGATCTCGGCGGAGCCGTCACCCTTCTCGCGCACGAACACGGCGATCGGCACGCCCCAGGCGCGCTGGCGCGAGATTACCCAATCTGGCCGCGCCTCGATCATGCCGTTGATACGGTTCTCGCCCGACGGCGGCACCCATTGCGTCACCGAGATTGCATGCAGCGCGCGGGCGCGCAGCGTGTCGCCGCTCTTCGTCTTGCCGCCCACCGCGATGTCCTTATCCATCGCGATGAACCATTGCGGCGTGTTGCGGAAGATCACCGGCTTCTTGGAACGCCAGGAATGCGGATATTGGTGCTTGAGCCGGCCGCGGGCGAGCAGCATGCCTTTCTCGCCGAGCGCCTTGATCACGGCCTCGTTGGCATCGCCCTTCTCGCCCTTGTCGGTGATGACGCGCTTGCCGGCAAAGCCCGGCGCATGATCGGTGTAGGCGCCGTTCTCGTCGACAGTATAGGGGATCGCGGTGTTGATGCCGCGTGCGTCGAGATCGCGCGCCTCCGCCATCCAGACATCGAAGTCCTCGCGGCCATGACCGGGCGCCGTGTGCACGAAGCCGGTGCCGGTGTCGTCGGTGACATGGTCGCCGGCCAGCAGCGGCACGATGAAGTCGTAGCCGCCGCCGACGCCCTTGAGCGGATGGGCACACTCGATCGCGTCCATGGTGTCGCCGGGGACGTCACGGACCTTCTCATAGGCGGTCACGCGCGCCTGCTTGAAGACGTCTTGCGCGAGCGCGTCGGCGAGGATGAGGAGGTCGCCGTTCCTGGCCCAATTGTCGGCGGGGGCGTCCGTCACCTTGTAGAGGCCATAGGCGATCTTCGGCGAGAACGAGATGGCGCGGTTGCCCGGCAGCGTCCAGGGCGTGGTGGTCCAGATCACGACGCTCGCCGAGGCGAGCGCACCGTGCGCGGGCGAGGTCACCGGGAATTTCACCCAGACCGTATCGGAGGTGTGGTCCTCGTACTCCACCTCGGCTTCGGCCAGCGCGGTCTTCTCGACCACGCTCCACATCACCGGCTTGGAGCCGCGATAGAGCGTGCCATTGGCGGCAAACTTCATCAGCTCGCGCGCGATCTGGGCTTCGGCCGGATAGCTCATGGTGGCGTAGGGATGGTCCCAATCGCCGATCACCCCTAAGCGCTTGAACTCCTCGCGCTGCACGCCGAGCCAGTGCGTGGCATAGGCGCGGCACTCCTTGCGGAAATCGATCATCGCGGCGCTGTCGCGGAAGTCGGGCTTCTGCTTGCCCTTCTTGCGATAGTGCTCCTCCTCGACCTTCCACTCGATCGGCAGGCCGTGACAATCCCAGCCCGGCACGTAGTTGGAATCGAAGCCGAGCATCTGCTGGCTCTTGGTGACGAGGTCCTTCAGGATCTTGTTCAGCGCCGTGCCGATATGGATGTTGCCGTTGGCGTAGGGCGGGCCGTCATGCAGCACGAACTTGGCGCGGCCCTTCGCACTCTGGCGCAGCTTCTCGTAGAGGCCGATCTCGTACCAGCGCTTGAGGATCTCCGGCTCGCGCTGCGGCAGGCCGGCGCGCATCGGGAATTCGGTCTGCGGCAGGAACAGGGTCTTCGAATAGTCTTTGGCTTCAGACTTTGGGGACTTTTGCGGCATTTCGGACATGAGGCTGACTGGCTCGGAAGGGCGCGGGAACGGATGGCGATGCGGAATCGCGGGTGAAACGACGAAATCCCGGTCTTGCGCCGAACCCTCAGGCTCAGGCGGAAGCCGGGCCGCTAATCCCTATGATGCGCCGCGCAAACATGGGCTCTCCATAGCAGGGGGGCGGAGGAAGCGCAAAGGTCCGGGTGGCCCGGTTTCGCCTCTCAGTCGATCACGCCCAGGCGCGGAAACGCGTCCGGGGCGGCGGCGAGCATGGCGCGGGCGCGGGCGGAATCGTCGTCCATCTGCCGGATCAGGGCCTCTAGACCATCGAATTTCAGCTCCTCGCGGATGAAGCCGATGAAGGCGCAGTCGAGCGCCTGCCCGTAGAGGTCGCCCTTGAAGTCGAACAGGAAGATTTCGAGGAGCGGAGCGCCATTGTCGAAGGTCGGGCGGCGGCCGAAGCTGGCCACGCCATCCAGACGCTCCTGATCCTTTCCCTGGCCGCGGCCGACCCGGACCGCGTAGATGCCGTGCTTGAGGCCGCAATTGGCGTCCAGGCGGATGTTGGCGGTGGGATAGCCGAGATCGCGGCCGCGCTTTTCGCCGTGGATCACCTCGCCGGTGATGAACCAGGGTGCGCCCAGCATGGTCGTGGCCTCGTCGAGCTGGCCCTCGGCGAGGGCGATCCGGATCGCGCTGGAGGAGACGGGCCGTTCGTCGATATCGACATGCGGTTGCACATCGACCTCGATGCCGAGCCGGGGCGCCTCGTTGACCAGGAGGCTGGGCGAGCCGACCCGTCCCTTGCCGAAATGGAAGTCGTAGCCGACCGCGATGCCGCTGACGCCGAGACGCCCGATCAGGTCATGGTGAATGAAATCTTGCGCGCTGGTTCCGGCACGGGCCTTGTCGAAGGTCATGACCACGGCGCCGGCAAGCCCGGTACCGGCCAGAAGCCGCAGCTTGGCTCGCTCGTCCGTCAGGCGGAATTGCGGGGTGTTAGGGCTGAAAAACCGCCGCGGATGCGGTTCAAAGGTCAAGGCCAGCGCAGGCCGGCCATGCGCCCTGCCCATCTCCAGGGCAGCCGCGATGACGGCGCGATGGCCGAGATGAACGCCGTCGAAATTGCCCATGGCGACCACGGCGCCCCTCGGAATCGCGGAAGCCGGCGTTGTATCGCGGATGACGGTAAAAGGCGGAGCCATCAGGGGAATTCTCGAACCGGGCAAGACCGGCCCGGACCGTGGCGCGACCGGCACGGCGAAGTCAAGCGGCGGGGCGGGCAGACATTGAACACGATTTCAAGCCTTCGGACCTGACCGCAGTTAACGCGCTGTTTAAGGCCTTGATGCTAGTCCTTGAGGCGTGGAACTGCCGGGCGCCGGCCTGGCAGGTCCGATCGTAATATTCCTGGGTTTGCGTTGGGGGAGTCGAGATGGCGGTTGATTTGTCGATGCCGGTTCTGGTGGTGGATGACTACAGCACCATGATCCGTATCATCCGGAATCTGCTGAAGCAGCTTGGCTTCGAGAACATCGATGATGCCAGCGACGGTTCGGCAGCGCTGAACAAGATGCGCGGCAAGAAGTACGGGCTCGTGATTTCCGACTGGAACATGGAGCCGATGACGGGCTACGACCTCCTGCGCGAAGTCCGCGCGGATCCGAACCTCGCCACCACGCCCTTCATCATGATCACGGCCGAATCCAAGACCGAGAACGTGATCGCGGCCAAGAAGGCGGGCGTGAACAATTACATCGTCAAGCCGTTCAACGCGGCGACGCTGAAGACCAAGATCGAGGCGGTCTTCCCGGACATGGCGAGCGCGTAAGCGCGCCTCGCGTGAAATAAAACAGCTGTCTGTAAGATCGTCATGCCCGGGCTTGTCCCGGGCATCCACGTTCTGGGCCAGCAGAAGAAAACGTGGATGGCCGGGTCAAGCCCGGCCATGACGGTGTCTGGGGCCAGAGACGTGCCTTAGCCGAAGTCCTTCAAGCGCAGCCGTCACCACTTCAATTCGCGCATCAGCGCCTTCGGCGGGTGGCCGAACAGCTCCATCACCGAATTGGGGTCGAGCTGGTCGAGGCCCTCGAACTCCTCGGCATGGATGCCGCGGGTGACGAACAGGCAGTCGATGCCGAATTCGCGGGCGCCGGTTAAGTCGGTGCGGACGGAATCGCCGATCGCCAGCACCTTTTTCCGGTCGATCTGGTAGCCTTGGCGTTCGCCGGCAAGCGCCATGGCTCGCTCGTAGATCGGCCGGTGCGGCTTGCCGTAGAAGATCACCTCGCCGCCGAGCTCGCGGTAGAGCTCGGCGATGGCGCCTGCGCAGTAGATCAGCCGGTCGCCGCGTTCCACCACGATGTCGGGGTTGGCGCAGACCAGCGTCAGCTTGCGCTCGCGCGCCTGCAGCATCATGCCGCGATAGTCTTCCGCCGTCTCGGTCTCGTCGTCGTAGAGGCCGGTGCAGACGATGTAATCGGCTTGCTCCAGCGGCGCGGTCACCGCATCGAGGCCGCGATAGATCGAGTTGTCGCGCTCGGGGCCGAGCCAGAACATCTTGCGGCCGGGATGCTCGGCGACGTAGAGCCGGGTCAGGTCGCCTGAAGATACGATCGCGTCATAGGTCTCATCGGGGACGCCGAGCTTGCGCAATTGCCGCTGCACGGAGTCGGCCGGGCGCGGTGCGTTGGTGATCAGGATTACCGTACCGCCGCGGCTGCGATAGGTGTGCAGCGCCTCGCACGCTTCGGGGAAGGATTCCAGCCCGTTATGGACCACGCCCCAGATATCGCTGAGCACGACCTCCACACCGCCCACGAACTCGCGCAGGCCTTCGGCAAAATGCAGCGCGGTCATGACGTGCGCGGCCGATCAGATGCGGCGCGCGAGCGCTGCGTTACCGGTGACGCGTTGGGGCGGAGGCGCCGAAGAGGTCGCGCCTGAGCTGGGTGTGGCGGAGCCATTGGATCCCTGAGTGTCCTGCGCCTGGTTCGGCGAGGCCCCGCCGGTAGCAGATGCCCCCTCCGGCCGCAATGGCCGGGGCGGTGCGAACAGGAACCCTTGGCCGAACCGCACGTCATAGTCGAGCAGGTCGACCACGGCGCGCTCGCCTTCGATCCGTTCGGCGATCAGGTCGATGCCGAAGCGGCCGAGCAGGTCGGAGAGGTCGGACGGGTGGATGTCGGAGGCGGAGGCCTGCTTGGGATCGAGCAGCAGCGCGGCCGGCACCTTGATGAAGCGGACCCCGCGATCGGCCAGCTCGCGCGGTTCGATACGCAAATCCGTGACATGGTCGATGGAGAAACGGAAGCCGCGCTGGGCGAGCGCCGCGAGGTTCTCGGTCTCGGCGGGGCCGAGATTGCGGAAGGTCGACTGCTTGAACTCCAGCACCAGCGAGGGCGCCAACGCGCGGTTGGCTTCCAGGAAATCGAGACATTGCGCGAAGGTGGTGGAATTGCCGAGCGTCGACGCCGCGACGTTGCAGAACACGCCGACGTCCTTGTTGCGCACCATCAGGCGCCGCAGCACCTGCACGCAGCGCAGCATCACCATGTTGTCGATGCGCCCAATCAGGCCCGAGGCTTCCGCGATGCTGATGAACTCTTCGGCGGCGACCAGCTGGTCGCGCTCGTCGCGCAGGCGCGTCACCGCCTCGTAGAACCGCACCTTGCGCTGCGGCAGCGTCACCATCGGCTGCAGGAAGATATCGATGCGGTTCTCGTCGACCGCATTGCGCAGCGTCGCCAGCAATTGGGTCTGGTTGCGCCCATTGGCGGTCTGAACCGGAGTGGCGGCCTGGACCTGAACCGTCGGCGGCGCCGGCCGTGATGGAGGCTGCGGAAGCGGAGGAGGAGCGAGCGGCTTCTCCTCGAAGGGGGCAGCCAGATCGATCGGCGTTTCCGGCTCGGGCCTCGCGACCTCGGCGGGGGCCGGCGCCGGCGCGTGGCCGGCGAGCAGATCCTCATGGGCCGCCACGGTGGTGGCGAGCTGCCTGACCAATCCGCCGAGCTCGTTGATCTCGCCGATGACCGACTGGATGCGGTCGGAATTGGTCGAATTGGACGCGGCGATGCGGCTCTCGACTGCAGCCAGCCGGCGGCCGAACTCGGCCACCTGGCGGGCGAGGTCGGCAGTGCCGCGCGAGAGATCGGCGATCTGGCCGCCGACGTCGCTGCGGTCGCGCAGCCGCATCGACACCGCGTTGTAGAGGATCAGGAAGGTCAGCGCGGTCAGCGCCACGATCGCCGATTCCGTTCCGCTGATGCCGGCGACCGAATAGAGCACGAGCCCGAGCGAGGCCGCGACCAGGACCATGCAGATGGCGATGAAGATCGTCGAAATGCGAATCATGCCGTGCGTTATGCCTTTGAGAGCTGGACTGCCTCACCCGGGAAAAACACGGGTCGCGCTCGACCTCGTCACGCCTCATGCTCCCCCAAGCTTCGATCAGCCTAACATCATTGTTGATTCGAGGGGATAGTGGCTGTTTCGCAGCCCGGTCGGTCCGCCGCCGAAGGCTTTTCCAGGCAGCGGCTGCGAAACCTCGCAGGGCCTCCGCGGCGCCGGTGCGGAAATCAAGAGGCTCTCAGCGGAAAATCATGCCGGCCTCAAGGCCAGCGCGTCGCATGCGCCCTATCGTCCCGGCGTTTTCAACCGCAGGAGATTGCCATGTCGACATCCGCCGCGCTCAAGCCAGCCGCCCCAGAGCCCGATCTTGCCGCCGTCAAGCAGCGTCAGCACGGCGCCTGGTCGTCCGGCGATTATGCCGTGGTCGGCACCACCTTGCAGATCGTCGGCGAACAGCTCTGCGAGGCCATTGACTTGCGTGCCGGCAGCAAGGTGCTGGACGTCGCCGCCGGCAACGGCAATGCGACGCTGGCGGCGGCTCGGCGCTGGTGTGACGTCACATCCACCGACTACGTGCCGGCGCTGCTCAAGCGCGGGCGCGAGCGCGCCATGGCCGAACACCTCGCCGTCGAGTTCCGCGAGGCGGATGCCGAGGCGCTGCCGTTTGCGGATGCCGCCTTCGACGTCGTGCTCTCCACTTTCGGCGTGATGTTCACACCGGATCAGGACAAGGCCGCTTCCGAGCTGCGCGGGTCTGCAGATCCGGCGGCAAGATCGGCCTTGCCAACTGGACGCCCCAAGGCTTCATCGGCCAGCTGTTCAAGACCATCGGCAAGCATTTGCCGCCCCCGGCGGGCGTGAAATCGCCCGCCATGTGGGGCACGACGGCACGGCTCGAGGAGATGTTCGGCGGCGTGGCCGCGGAGATCGCCGCCGAGCCTCGCATGTTCGTGTTCCGCTATCGCTCGCCGGACCACTGGCTCGACATCTTCAAGACCTTTTACGGCCCCACGCTGAAGGCGTTTGCCGCGCTCGACGCGAACGGGCAGGCCGCGCTGACGCGCGATCTCCTGGCGCTGCTCCAAGAGTTCAACCACGCCGATGACGGCACGATCGTGGTGCACAGCGAATATCTGGAAGCCGTGATCACCAAGCGCTGATCGCGCCCGGGATGCGGTCGGGCCAGCTTCGGCCCGACCGCCACCGATCAAAATGGCGCGGTGGCGCCGACCGTGTCGGCGGAGACGGCGTCCCGGGTGCCGAGCGGCTTCGCCCGCCCGGTGGTGGTATCGCGCAGCGTCTGCCGCTCGATCTCCGAATTCAGCTCGGCGCCGAACATGATGACGATCGCCGACATCCACATCCACGTCATCAGGCCGATCGCCGCGCCCAGCGAGCCGTAGGTCGCGTTGTAATTGGCGAATTCCGAGAGATACCACGACAGCAGGGCGGAGCCCGCGATCCAGAGGATCGCGGCAATCACGGCGCCGAGGCTCAGCCATTGCCAGCGCGGCGCATCGCGGCTCGGCGCGAAGCGATAGAGGATGGCGAGTGCGACCAGCAGGATGATGAACAGCAGCGGCCATCGTGCCAGCGCCACGATCAGCTTGCTCTCGGGCGCCATGCCGAGATGATTGAGCGCTAGCGGGAAGGCGACGACGGCTCCCACCATCAACAGCAGCGCCACGATGCCGCCGACGGTGAACGCCAGCGAGACCATGTTCAGCCGGATGAAGCTGCGCTTCTCGCGTTCCTCATAGGCGACGTTGAGGGCGTCGAAGATCGCCTTGACGCCGGCATTGGCGCTCCAGATCGCAAGCAGCAGGCCGATCAGGAAGGTGACGCCGAGCGTCGCATTGCCGTTCGACACCACGCGCGCGACCTGCTCCTCGACGATCTGGAACGAGCCCTCCGGCAGCATGGTCGCAAGCGTGTGCAGATTGGCGCTGATCGTGGCGGGATCGGCGAACAGGGCATAGGAGGAGACGAGCGCGGTGACTGCGGGGAAGAGTGCGAGCAGCCCGAAGAAGACGACGCCGCCCGCCGTCGCGAGCAGGCGATCCTCGTCGATGCGTTGATAGGTCCGCCAGAAAATGTCCTTCCAGCCCGCCCAGGGAATCTCGAACGGGCTTTTCGCCCGGCGGCCGCGGCCCGGCTGCATCGCCGCACCGGCCGGGTGCGTTTCCGGGGAATTCGCTTCGCCCTTGCGGTGGTGTTGCGGAGGCCCGGGCCTCGCCAGGCCGGAATCCCGAAAGTAGCGCTCCGCGGTCAGCACAAACACGGCCGTTGCCGCCACCAGCAGCCAGGAGTCGATCTGCTCGGAGCGCCGCGCCAGCATCACGCCTCCAGACTGTGCCTGTTGCGTCGCCGCCGGGCGGCCGTCAGCCCGACCAGGCCGACCGCCGCGAGCATCAGGCCCAGCTGCACGGGACGGTTGGCGCGGGCCGGCCAGGTTTTGATGCCGCCGCGCTCGCCCGGTGCGAGCGGCGCGAGGGGAATCGTCGTTGCGACCTCCTTCACCGCCTCCTTGACCGTTCCACGCGGGATCCGGGGCGTGGCGACCGCCACGCGCAGACGGCTCGCGAGCGGCACGACCGGCTTGGCCTTGCGTTTCATCTGGGCCATGGCCACCCCGGCACAGACCGCAGCCAGCACCAGCAGCACTGCGGCGACGGCGCCAAATCCCCAGAACTGCCCGTAGGTGATCCCGACCCAGCGGTACAAGGCAATCAGTCCGACGAAAAATGCCGCGACGACGAACAGGCCGGCGACCGCGAACAGCCCGCCGGCCACGGCGTAGGATGTCACCTTGCCGGTTGCCTGGCTGGTCTGGTCGCGCAGATAGGATTGAGCAGCGCGTTTGACGTGATTGAGCTTGAGCGCCATCCCGGCGCGCAGCAATTCGCCCGATGGCGCGAGCATGCGGACATCCTCCAAGGACTAGAAAATTCGTCGAGGGATGAACGTGGCGATATTTGACTTGTTCCGACGGAGCGTGATCGGCCGCGATGAATCAGCCGAGATCGGCGGCTGCGATCCAGAACACCTCGCCCTCGGAATCTTCGGTGTCCAGCCAGAGCAGCGGCAGTTCCGGGAAGGCCTCGTCGACCAGCTCGCGGCCGCGGCCGATCTCGCAGATCAGCCCGCCATCCGCCGTCAGGTGGTCGGGCGCATCGCGCAGGATCCGGCGCACCACGTCGAGACCGTCGGCGCCGCCATCGAAGGCGAGTTTCGGCTCGGCGCGGCATTCCGGCGGCAATGCCGCCATGCCCTCGGTGTCGACGTAGGGCGGGTTGGTAATGATCAGGTCGTATCTGTTGCCGCCGAGCGGGGCGAACAGATCGCCGCGATACAGGCTGATGCGGTCCTCGAGCCCATATTCGCCGACATTGCGCGCAGCGACCTCGAGCGCGCCCTTGGAGATGTCGACGGCGTCGATGGCGGCGTTCGGGAAATGATGCGCGGCGAGGATCGCAAGGCATCCCGAGCCCGTGCAGAGATCGAGCACGCGCTCGACCGCCGTCGGGTCGTCGATCAGCGATCCCGCCTCGCCGTCGGCGCCGAAATGCGACTCCAGGAGCTCGCCGATGAAGGAGCGCGGAACGATGACGCGCTCGTCGACATAGAAGGGCAGGCCGCGCATGTAGATCTTGTTGACGAGATAGGCGGCAGGTTTGCGCGTCGTGATGCGCTGATGGATGAGGTCAAGGACGGTCTTGCCTTCTGCAGCGGTGATGCGGGCGTGGAGAAAGCCCTGGAACTGCTCGGGATCGAGATGCAGCGCTTCACCGATCAGGAAGGCCGCTTCCGCGACCGGGTCGGTCGTACCGTGGGCAAACGCGAGCTTGGCCTCAACGAAGCGGCTCACGGCGTAGCGGACGAAGTCGAGCAGCGTGAGAAGCTCGCCGGGTCCCACTTTCGCGAGGTCAGGCGCGGCGCGGCCGCGCGCGGTCCTTTTCACAGCTTTGGCCATCAGGATTTGGTCCAGCGTGTGGCGGCTTCGTCGTCACGGGCGTGGGCCTCGACCCAGCCGGTGCCGGTGGCGCTCTCTTCCTTCTTCCAGAACGGCGCGCTGGTCTTGAGATAGTCCATCAGGAACTCGGCGGCCTGGAACGCCGCCTGTCGATGCTGCGAGGCGGTCACCACCAGCACGATGTTCTGGCCCGGCATCAAGCGGCCGACGCGGTGGATCACCGTGATGCCGTTGAGCGGCCAGCGCGAGACGGCCTCGTCAGCGTGGCGCCTGATCTCTTCCTCCGCCATGCCGGGGTAATGTTCGAGCGTCAGCGCGGCGACCTTGGCGCTGTCATCGTCGGCGCGGCAGATGCCGGAAAATGTCACCACAGCGCCGATATCGGTCCGGCTGCTTGTCAGGACCGAGATCTCGCGCGCGATGTCGAAATCGTCTTCCTGGATACGGATGGTGACGGGGCAGGTCATGTGGCTAGCCGCCGGTCATGGGCGGGAAGAACGCGATCTCGCGGGCGCCTGCGATGGCGGCGTCCTGCTTGACGTGAGCGCGGTCGATCGCGGCACGAATCACCTTCGGCTTCTCGAACGCGTACGCATAGGCTTCGCTCTGGCCGGAGAGCCAGGCGATCAGCTCCTCGACGGTGCGCACGCTCGCGGGAGGCTCGATCGTCTCTTCGGCCTTGCCGACGCGCTCGCGCACCCAGGCGAAATACTTCACCTTCATCCCTCGTCCTCCTTGATGAGGTGATGGATGCCGGCGCGGAAATAGTCGTAGCCGGTGTACATGGTGAGGATCGCCGAAGCCCACAGCAGTGCGAGCCCAATCATCGAGACCACCGGCACCACCTGATCGCCGGCTGGGCCGGCGATCAGGAAGCCGATCGCAACCAGCTGGACCGTGGTTTTCCACTTCGCAAGCTTGGTCACGGGCACGCTGACGCGGAGCGCAGCCAGATATTCGCGCAGGCCCGAGACCAGGATCTCGCGGCACAGGATCACGATGGCGGCCCATAGCGACCAGCCGTGAATGATGCCGTCCGCGGCCAGCATCAACAGGCAGGAGGCGACCAGCAGCTTGTCGGCGATCGGATCGAGCATGCGGCCGAATGCCGATTGCTGATTCCAGATCCGCGCGTAATAGCCATCGAGGTAATCCGTCACCCCTGCGGCGATGAAGAGGGCGACCGCGAGCCAGCGCAGCCAGAGCGGCTGATCCAGAATCGACTGCGCATAGATGCATCCGACCACGACCGGGATCGCGGCGATCCGGCCATAGGTCAGGATGTTGGGGAGGGACATCGCGCGGCTGGTGGTCCCTCGTGTCGTGGCGATGTTCATCCGTCCTACCAATACCGCTGCTGCCTGAACGTCAACCGTCCCGCACCCCAAATGAGGTGCGGACACGACGATCATATGACTGCGGTCCCCCTTTAGTTCATCCCGGCTGAGGATGGAAATACTCGAAAATCCGGCGCGCACTCTCGGCGCTCACCCCCGGAACCTTGCCGAGATCGGCGATCGAGGCCCGCTCGATCTCCTTCAGAGTTCCGAAATGGTGCAGCAAGGCACGTTTGCGTGACGGGCCGATGCCCGGAATCTCCTGCAAACCGGCCTCGCGGATGTCCTTCTTGCGCAGCTTGCGGTGCGAGCCGATGACAAAGCGGTGGGCTTCGTCGCGCAGGCGCTGGATGAAATAGAGCACGGGATCACGCGGCTCCAGCTTGATCGCCTCGCGCTCCGGCATGAACAGGGTCTCGCGGCCGGCATCCCGGTCCGGTCCCTTGGCGACTGACATCAGCGACACCTGGGTCAGGCCGAGATTGGCGAAGATCTCGCGCACGGCGTTGAGCTGGCCCCGCCCGCCGTCGATGATCACGAGGTCGGGCCATTGCGGGAAATCGTCGTCCTTGGCGGCGGCGTCCTCGGGCGGATTGATCAGGCGCTTGAAACGACGCGCCAGCACTTCGCGCATCATGGCGAAGTCGTCGCCGGGCGTGATCCCTTCCGACTTGATGTTGAACTTGCGGTACTGGTTCTTCACGAATCCATCGGGGCCCGCGACGATCATGGCGCCGACCGCGTTGGTGCCCTGGATGTGGCTGTTGTCGTAGACCTCGATGCGCTTGGGCACGTGCGGCAGGCTCAGCGTCGCGGCCATGGCCTCGAGCAGCCGGCTTTGCGTCGCGGTGTCCGCGAGCTTGCGGCCGAGCGCCTCGCGCGCATTGGTCAGCGCGTGGGTGACCAGCTCCTTCTTCTCGCCGCGCTTGGGCGCGGTGACCTCGACCTTGTGGCCAGCCTTGATCGATAGCGCGTTGGCGAGCAGCTCGCTCTCCTCGATATCGTGCGAGAGCAGGATGTTCCTCGGCGGCGGCTTGTCGTCGTAGAACTGCGCCAGGAAGGACCCCAGCACCTCCTCCGGCGTAAAGCTCTTCTCCGCGCGCGGAAAATAGGCGCGGTTGCCCCAGTTCTGTCCGGTGCGGAAGAAGAACACCTCGACGCAGGAGAAGCCGCCCTCCTGGTGGATGGCGAACACGTCGGCTTCCTCCACCGTGCGCGGATTGATGCCCTGCTGCGACTGGATCGCCGACAGCGCGGCAAGGCGGTCGCGGTACAGTGCGGCGCGCTCGAATTCCAGCTCGTTCGAGGCCTTCTCCATCTCGCCGGCGAGCTCCTGCTTCACCGCATGGCTCTTGCCGGAGAGGAAGTCGCTGGCCTCGCGCACCAGCGTCGAATAGCCGCCGAAATCGATCTCCCGGGTGCAGGGTCCGGCGCAGCGGCGGATCTGGTGGAGCAGGCAGGGCCGGGTGCGGCTCTCGAAGAAGGAATCGGTGCAGGAGCGGATCAAGAACGCGCGCTGCAGCGCCGTGATGGTGCGGTTGACCGCGCCGGCGGAGGCAAACGGGCCGAAATAGCGCCCGGGCCGGGTCTGCGCACCGCGATGTTTCAGGATCTGCGGCGCCCAATGGTCGCCGGTGATCAGGATGTAGGGGAACGACTTGTCGTCGCGAAGCTGCACGTTGAAGCGCGGCCGCAGCTGCTTGATCAGGTTGGCTTCCAGCAGCAGCGCCTCGGTCTCGGTCGTGGTCGAGACGATCTCCACCGTGACGGTCGCCGCGATCATGCGCAGAATGCGGGCCGGCAGCGGCGCGCTCTGGCGCGCATAACTGGACAGGCGCTTTTTGACGTTCTTGGCCTTGCCGACATAGAGCACGTCGGCGTTCGCATTGAGCATGCGATAGACGCCAGGCGAGGTCGGTGCGAGGCGGACCGCGCGCTCGATCGCCTCGTGACCGGTCGCGAGCGGGCCTTCGCCGACGGCGCCGCTCTCTTCCAGGATGTCCGGCAGCAGGGCATCGTCCTCGTCGTCGCCGCCTGCCGCCGCGGGATCGACGTCCGGCCCGGCCAGCCGCTCGGGCGGGGCGTCGCTCGCAGCAGCCGGCGACTTGCGCGCGCGGTCGTCCGGATTGTCGGAGGAATCGTGAACCATGGGGCGAATTTAGGCGCTGGGGATGCCGATTTGAAGTTCCGGCCATGCGGCACGCACGGATGGCGGCCAGTTCCCGGTAACGCTTCCTTAAGTTTGTTAAGCGGGCGGTAACCCGACTTAACAGCCCTTTAACTTAAAACTCTCGATAAATCCTACACGAAAAGCTCTTGGTTCCCTAACCATCCGGTTTTGCTCGCGCGGCGGCGCGGGCATCGCTCGGGTTGCGATAGTTGCGTTGGAGTGAGTGATGAAGAGGCTCGTTGTGGGCGCAGCCGCGTTGGTTGCTGCTGGCTGGACAGCTTCGGCAGAGGCCGCCGATCTCAGTTACGGGCAGCGTGCGCCCTACACCGTCAATCAGCCGCTCAATGCCTACAGCTGGGCGGGTCCCTATCTCGGCGGCAACATCGGCTATCAATGGGGCTCGGTCGACAACAACCCCACCAAGCCGTCCGGCTTCGTCGGCGGTGTGCAGGCCGGCTACAATTTCCAGAACGGCCCGTGGGTGTTCGGCGTCGAGGGCGACATCCAGGCCGCCGGCGCCGACGACACGTTCGCGCCGTGGAAGTTCTCAAATCCGTGGTTCGGCACCCTGCGCGGCCGCGCCGGCTATACGTTCAACAACGTGTTGTTCTACGGCACCGCCGGCCTCGCCTTCGGCGAGCTGCGGGCGCAGACCTTCGGCTGGACGGAGTCGCACACCAGTGCCGGCTGGACCATCGGTGCCGGTGCGGAAGTCGGCCTCGCACCGAACTGGAGCGCCAAGCTCGAATATCTCTACATCGATCTGTCGACCAGCCAGTTCGCAATTACAGGCGTGTCAAACGGCTATAGCGCCAGCGTTGTCCGCGCAGGCGTGAACTATCACTTCTGACATCCAAAGAAGAAAATACCGGACGAGCCTCCCGGCCGCTCGCGGCCGGGATTTTCTTTCGCCAGGCTCGCTAGGAGAGGATCACCAGATTGACCGCCTTCGGTCCCTTCCCCTTCTTGTCCGGTTCGACTTCGAAAGTAATACGCTGTCCTTCGGCAAGGTCCTTCAGTCCCGCCCGCTCCACAGCGGTGATGTGAACGAAGACATCGCGACCTCCGTCGTCAGGCTTGATGAAGCCGTAGCCGCGCTCGCCGTTGAAGAACTTGACCGTTCCCGTCATGGCCATCGGGAAACTCCCCCTCATTGCTCCTCCGCCGCGACGCAGACTCACGTCGCGACATGACCGGGCCTTACGGAGCCCGGGAGCTGGCCATCCTTGGACGGACCTGATCGGTCCGGCGGGATCTTTCTTAGGGCCTTCACTCCGCCGCAACCATTCGCGGAAGCGGAACGTAAAGCCAGTCACGGAAATAGCATAATACGGTTCTTTGCAGATTGACTACCGGTCCTGCATATTTTTCCCAAGAATGCCGGAGTGTTACGGCTTGGCGTCAATGCTTGGCGTCAAGGCTTGGCATTAAGGCTTGGCATCAAGGCTTGGGCACCTCCAGTCGGAATCTGGCAGCACCGCCCTGGCCGAGCGGTATTTCCAGCTCTGGCAGAATGGTCTTGAGCTCGCCGTGTAGCGTGTAGGGCGGGTTGACGATCAGCAGTCCGGTGGAGGTGAGGGCGGCGCTGTCGGCTTGCGGCGCGACGCTGAATTCGAGGCGCAGGCATTTTCCGGGCGGCTTTGCTGCAGCTGCGAGCCGCGCCACGGTTTGCGCCAGCGTGTCGGTGGCCCGCCGGTTCTTGGCGGGATACCAGATTACGTAGATACCGGTCGGCCATTTCGCGAACGCCGCCGCGAAGGCTTCGCCGAGCCGCTCGAACTCGTCCCTGGCCTCGAAGGGCGGATCGATCAGCACGAGGCCACGCCGCTCCTTCGGCGGCACGAAGGCCGGCATTGCCACCCAGCCGTCGAGATCGACCACGCGGGCCTGCTCGTCGCGGCGCAGCGCATCGATCAGCGCTTTCCGTGCCTTCGGCTCGAGCTCGCAGGCGACGAGCCGGTCCTGCGGCCTGAGCAGGCCGCGCGCGATCAACGGCGAACCTGGATAGGCCTTGAGCTCCCCCTTCGGATTGAAGGCGCGGACGATGTCGAGATAGGGCTTCGTCAGCGCTGCGCTCTCATTGGACAGGCGCGCCTGCAGCAGCCGCGCGATGCCGGTCAGCCATTCGCCGCCGCGGCGCGCCTCGTCGCTGTCGAGATCGTAGAGGCCGGCGCCGGCATGGGTGTCGATGACGCGGAACGCTGCCGGCTTGTCCTGCAGATAAGTGAGGATGCGCGCCAGCACGATGTGCTTGATGACATCGGCGAAGCTGCCGGCGTGGAAGGCGTGGCGGTAGTTCATGGCGGAGAGTTACGACATCGCGCGATGAAAGTAACTCCCGTCATTCCGGGGCGGTGCGCAGCACCGAACCCGGAATCCATTTCGCTGCGGACTATGTGGGTCGATAGATTCCGGGTTCGCGCTTTGCGCGCCCCGGAATGACGATCTGAGACCTCGGCCTACCCGCCCCTGATTGGCGGCATCGTCACCTGATCGCGGCGGCAGGCGCGGCGCTCGATCTCGTCGCAGGCGCGGAATTGCAGGTCCTTGCTGAGGCAGATGCGGACCTCGGACAGCCGTGTCCGGTTGCAGGTGACCGAGACGGCGGCATTGCTGAGACCCGGATTGGCCTTGACGAAGGCCTCCTCGACCTCCGCCGGCGCGACGGTCTTGGCCTGCGCCAGATCGAGATATTCGGGCGGGATCTTGATCGCAGCGCGCGCCTTGCGGATCATCTCGAAATAGCCGCGCCCCTCCAGCCCGGAGCAGGTGCCGTGCTTGTCCCATTCGTTGAAGATCAGGCCCGGCGCCGGCATCAAATCGAGCATCGAGGAGACGATGTTGCGGTTCAGCCGCGGCGCCGGGCGCTGGCAATACTCCGGAAAACCGTTCTCGTATTGCGGCCACAGCCCATGCACCACGAAGGCGTAGGGCCGTCCGCCGCATTGCATCTGGGACCGGCCGCCCCGTTCGGCTGCTTCCTCGCAGAACGAGGGCGACCACGACAGCGCCAGCACATAGAAATCGAACTCGCCGGGTGCGTTCTGCCGCTTGTCCTGCGCCTTTGCACCGTCCGCGAGGGTGGCCAACCCCGCAGCAAGGGTCAGTGAGATCATCAGGCGGGACAACGAACGCAATCTGGAGTGAAACATGACGACGCCCCTCAACTAGACTGTGCATACAGCCTAGCAGGCAATGGGAACATTTCAAGAACAAAATGGGGGCGGCAGTCGTCGGCTGGCTGATCAGCCCGGATCAGCCGTCGTTGGGATCAGGGCTTCGCGGCGCGGCAGGCCGGATTGTAGGCCCAGTTGCGATCCACCCCGACGACGCACCATTCGACACCGTTGCCGTAGGAGGCAAAGCCGCCATCCTCGATGATCGAGAAATGCACCTTGCGCGCCTTGCCGTCATTGAGCATGGCCTCACCCGTGCAATAGCGGCGCGGAATGTTGTCAGACTGCCAGGGCCGGAACGCGGTCTCGCGAACGGCGGAGAAACCGGTGATCTGCAACGAAGAATTCCAGAACGTGTATTCCTTTTCGGCGAACTCGTGCACGATCCTCGGCAGAGCCCAGTCGCAAGGGGCGACGGCACCGTCATAGCGCGGCCCGCTCAGCCAGAAATTCAGCTCCAGCGGATTGGCGGCCCTGGCCTCGCCGAGCGACAGCGCTCCCAACATGAGGCCGAGCACGGCGGCAAAGCGGAGCGATTTCTGGGAGGGGGCGGGCATGGTCAATCCGGACAGCTAAGGTCTTGCGAAGGTCCGGACGGTGCCGCGAAGGTTGGGGGAGGTCAAGTGCAGCGCGGCAACACTTCGCCAGGACTTGACCAGGATGTCGCGGCCAACAGGGGTTCGGTTCTTTTCACGTCCGTCCCGGCACCGTAAACTGGCGCCAGCCAATTGGAGTAACGGGAATGCGAATCATTGCGGCCGCGGGTCTTCTTGCCAGCCTGATTGTCTCGGGCATGGCGAGCCAGTCGGCGCGCGCCGACATCTTTTCTCTGGTGCCGCCGTTCAAGGGCAACGACACCGGGGGCATCATCGCCTATTCGATGGCGACCCAGGTCGATGCGCGTCAGGTCGCCGTCGATCACTGCGCCCGCTACGGCAAGGTCGCGAAATTCCTCGGCGTGCAGGGCTATGAGGGCGGCTACATCTCGTTCTCCTGCCGCTGGGTGCCCTATGGCGCCGCCGACCGGCCGATCCGCACGCTGTACTGAGGCGTTGTCGCAAGGCCGCACCTGTCTCAGCCGGGAGCTTCCCTCATGACGCGCAAGCCCGCTTTGCTCGGCTCGATGCTTTGCCTCGCGTTGTCGGCAGGCGGCGCCGGCGCCGACGAACTGCCGCTGCGCAAGGCCGGTCTTTGGGAGATGAAGCTGGTCACATCAGGCTCGCCCGTGCCCGAGATGACCATGCAGCACTGCACCGACGAGACCGTCGACAAGGAGATGAGCAACAACGTCTCCCCGATGGCCAAGCAGATCTGCGCCAAGCAGGAGATCAAGAAGACCGCGACCGGCTATGTCAGCGATTCCGAGTGCAGCGTCGCCGGCGTCAGCACGACCTCGCATGCCGAGATCACCGGCGATTTCAACTCGGCCTATACGGTGAAGACCACTTCAACCGCAAAAGGCGGCGTTGCCGGCACGGCGGGGCGCGACAGCACCACGACGCTGCAAGCCAAGTGGCTGGGGGCCTGCAAGCCGGATCAGAAGCCCGGCGACATCGTCATGCCCGGCGGCTTCAAGATGAACACGCGCGACATGGACAAGCTGAAGGCGCTGCTGCCGAAGTAGGTGTGGTGGCCGCGCGGCCGGTGCGCTCCCTCGCCCCGTTCTTACGGGGAGAGGGTTGGGGTGAGGGGCTCTCTCACACGTGAGATCGATGAGAGATCTGTACCCCCTCACCCGGATCGCAAGAGCGATCCGACCTCTCCCCGCAAGCGGGGAGAGGTGGAGTAAGCCACCTACACCGGTATCCGCACACTCGCCCTCAATCCCCCCATCGGGCTGTCACCGAGCGTGATGTCGCCGCCGTGCGAGCGGGCGATGTCGCGGGCGATCGCGAGCCCCAGGCCGGTGCCGCCTTCGTCCTGGTTGCGGGCGTTGTCCAGCCGCAGGAACGGCTTGAACACCTCTTCGCGCAAGTGGGCGGGAATGCCCGGGCCGTCGTCATCGACGGTGACGGTCAAATAACGGTGATCGCGCTGGCCGGTGATGGCGATGTTCTTGCCGTAGCGCGCTGCGTTGGTGACGAGGTTGGCGAGGCAGCGCTTGAACGAGGCAGGCTTCACCGTCACCACGGGCAGGCCGTTGAACGCGACGGTCGCGGTATGGCCGTGGCGCTCGGCATCGCTGCGCAGCTCCTCGAGTGCCTGCGCCATGTCGGTCGGCTGCGACTGCTCGCCGGAATCGCCGCGGGCAAAAGCAAGGTAATCCTCCAGCATCATCGACATCTCGTCGACGTCCTTGCGCATGCCCTCGAGTTCGGGACTGTCGCCGATCAGTGCGAGCTCGAGCTTGAAGCGGGTCAGGATGGTGCGCAGATCGTGGCTGACGCCGGCGAGCATCGCGGTGCGCTGCTCCATCGTGCGCTCGATGCGCGACTTCATCTCCAGGAAGGCGACCGCCGCGCGCCGCACCTCGCGCGCGCCGCGCGGGCGGAAATTCGGCGCCTCGCGGCCCTTGCCGAAGCTCTCGGCGGCATCGGCAAGGCGCAGGATCGGCTTGATCTGGTTGCGCAGAAACAGCACCGCGACGATCAACAGGATCGAGGACGTACCGACCATCCAGAACAGGAAGATCTCCGAGTTCGAGGCATAGGCGGCGCTGCGCTGCGCGAACACGCGCATCACCGCATCGTCGAGCTGGATGCGGATCTCGACCAGGTTGGAGCGGCCGACCGTGTCGATCCAGAACGAGCGGCCGATCTGGCGGCCGAGCTGCACCGACAGCGTCTGGTCGAGCAGCGAGAAGAATGGTTTTGGTCCCGGCGGTGGCATGTCGCCGGCGGGCAGGAAATCGACCACGAGGCCGAGCCGCTGCTGCGCGATGCGGCGGATCTCGTTGCGGTCCTTGTCCTGCGGATAGCCCTTGTAGACGTCGATGAGTGCGGCGATGTCCTGCACCACCGCGGCCGACAGGCGGCGCGTCACCGTGTTCCAGTGCCGCTCCATGAACACGAAGGCGACGACCGATTGCAGGATCACCATCGGCACGATCATGATGAGGAGCGCGCGGGCGTAGAGGCCGGTCGGCATCCAGCCCTTGAACGCGTTGCCCATCCAGCCGTTCGCGGCCGAGACGCGGCCGGCGGCGCTCTTCAGCAGCGTCAGGCCGGTATCGATCGTGCTCATCTGGCGCGTTTCACTGCGGTTCAGGGCGAGGCCACCAGGCGGTAGCCGATGCCGCGCACCGCCTGCAGGAACAGCGGATTGGCGGGATCGGTCTCGATCTTGCGCCGGAGGCGGTTGATCTGCACGTCGACCGCACGCTCGTTGACGCTGCCATTGCCGGTCAGCGCGCTGCGCGGCACGGTCTCGCCCGGCGTCTCAGCGAGAATCCGCAGCATCTCGCGCTCGCGGTCGGTGAGGTGGATGACCTCCTCGCCCTGGCGCAATTCGCCGCGCTCGAGATGGTAGACATAGGGGCCGAAGGCGATCTTCTCGATCGTCGTGGCCTGCGGCGGCGGCGCGGCGCGCTTGAGGATGTTGTTGATGCGCAGCGCCAGCTCGCGCGGCTCGAACGGTTTGGCGACGTAATCGTCGGCGCCGATCTGCAGGCCCTCGATGCGGGCTTCCGCCTCGTGGCGCGCCGTCAGCATCACGATCGGCACCGACGACGAGGTGCGGATGAAGCGGGCGAGGTCGAAGCCGGTCTCGCCGGGCATCATGACGTCGAGGATCAGGAGATCGAAATGCAGGCCCATCAGCTTCGAGCGCGCGTCGCCGGCGCTCGCCGCGGTGGTGACGCGGTAGCCTTCACTTGCAAGAAAGCGCGAGAGCAGGTCGCGGATGCGGCGGTCGTCGTCGACCAGCAAGAGATGCGGGGCATCGTCGGCCGGTTGCACCGGCGGGCGCGCGAGCGTGGCTGCGAGCGGCACGGTCACTCCTTGGCGTCTTGTTTGACGGAAGCGAAGATCGTCTCCAGCACCTTGTCCGGATCGTCGCGGTCGATCATCGCGCGCAGGAAGCGCTTGACCGTCTCGGCGTCCTGCGGACCCATCTCGGCGAGCGCCCTGGTGATCCGCGTGGTCTGCAGCCCCGCGAGCTTCTGCACCAGCGCTTCGCCCTTCGGCGTCGCATAGAGCAGCCGCTGGCGGCGATCATTGTCGCCGGTCTTCTGCACGATATAGCCCTCGTCCAGGAGCTGCTTCAGCACCCGGCCGAGCGACTGCTTGGTGATGCGCAGGACGTCGAGCAGGTCGGCGACCTTGAGCCCGGGATAGCGGTAGACGAAATGCATGACCCGGTGGTGGGCCCGGCCGAAGCCGAACGCCTCCAGCTCCTGGTCGGGATCGCCGACGAAATCGCGATAGGCGAAGAACAGCAGCTCGATGATATCCCAGCGCAAATTGCCTCCATCGCCTGCGGCCGGCCGGGGCGCGGCAGCGTCTTGAGAAGGAGTCGCGAAATTTATGTCAGGCATATTGACGTATCTTGGGTTCAATGTTACAAAACCATGGACCCGTACGAAATTTTAGATCGTTTCGCAGCGGGTGGCATCGTAGCAGGACGGCCGGAGAGAGCCGGACAGGCGGCGACGGCCGAAGCAGATCTACCGTGCGATTGTCGAGCGGCATTTCGACAAAACATACTGGACTTCCGCCTTCCGCAAAAGCATGTCCTGCCCGACATGCTGGCTGCGGAAACCGGCCGTAACATGGCTGGCGGCGGTCCGGCCAGAAACCAATCAAGCCAGCCGGGCCCGAATGGGCAGGCGGGCGCGAGAAACAGCGCCGCCACCGGCAGCGGGAGGCAAGGACATGAGCATGACATTCGACATCCAGCCCGCATCCAATCCGACGCCCGAGAAGGACCGCGTCGCCAAGCTGGTGGATCCCGGCTTCGGGCGGGTCTTCACCGATCACATGGCAATCGTCCGCTACAACCAGGCCAAGGGCGGCTGGTACGAGGCGAAGATCGAGGCGCGCGCCAACTTCCAGCTCGATCCCGCCGGCGCGGTCCTGCACTACGCCCAGGAGATCTTCGAAGGCCTGAAGGCCTACAAGCGCGACGACGGCGGGGTGAACCTGTTCCGTCCCGACGCCAATGCGCGCCGCTTCAAGGACTCGGCCGATCGCATGGCGATGGCGCAGCTGCCCGAAGACGTCTTCATCGAGGCGGTCGAGCAGGTCGTGCGCATCGACCGCGCCTGGATGCCGGGCGGCGAGGGCAGCCTTTACCTGCGGCCGTTCATGATCGCGAGCGAGACCTTCCTCGGCGTCAAGCCGTCGTCCGAATACATCTTTGCGGTGATCGCCTCGCCGGTCGGCTCCTACTTCAAGGGCGGGCCTGCGCCGGTCTCGATCTGGGTGTCGGAGAACTACACGCGCGCTGCGATCGGCGGCACCGGCGCGGTCAAATGCGGCGGCAATTATGCCGCGAGCCTGCGCGCCCAGGCCGAGGCGATCCAGCACGGCTGCGACCAGGTCGTCTTTCTCGATGCGGTCGAGCGCCGCTACATCGAGGAGCTCGGCGGCATGAACGTGTTCTTCGTGTTCGACGACGGCTCGCTGTCGACGCCGCCGCTCGGCACCATCCTGCCTGGCATCACCCGCGACTCCATCATCACGCTCGTCCGCGACGCCGGCAAGACGGTGCGCGAAGAACCCTATACGCTCGAGCAGTGGCGCAAGGACGCGGCCTCGGGCAGGCTGAAGGAAGCCTTCGCCTGCGGCACCGCCGCCGTGATCTCGCCGATCGGCAAGGTGCGCTCGGTCAGCGGCGACTTCGAGATCGGCGGCGGCGCCGCCGGCCCGGTTGCCATGGGCCTGCGCAAGCAGCTCGTCGACATCCAGTACGGCCGCACCAACGATCCGCACAACTGGATCCGCAAGGTGTTTTGATAGACGTCGAGGCGTTTCCCCTCTTTCGGAAAAGAGGGGAAACACGCAAAGTTCGTGGCTTATTGCGCATTGAACGTGCTGCTGCCGACACGCGACAAAGCCAGGACAAAACAAGCATCCTGGCCATCGCGATCATGACAATGAAACTCTCCCAACCCATGAAATGGGTCGTTCTCGCCGCCATCACCGGCGTTTGCGTTTTCGGCCTCCTGACCATCGGTCCGACCCACGAGGTCGCAGCGCAAGACCGCTCGCCGATCGTCGACGTACGCACCACCGACCCCGAGATGAACACTGCGATCGCTCGCGCCCGCGGCTCGCTGCCGACCTTCTGGGCCTCCTATGAATCACCCAAGCCGTCCGAGTCTGGTCACGCTTTGAAGGTGCGCTTTACGACCCGCAAGGGCGGGGAGCACATCTGGATCGGCGAGGTGAAGAAGCTGCCCGACGGGACCTTGACCGGCGTCTTCGCCAACGAGCCGCGCGATCTGCCGGGCAAGCGAGCCGGCGATAAGGTCAAGTTCGCGGAGGCCGACATCTCGGACTGGATGTTCATGCGCAACGGCAAGATCGTCGGCGGCGAGACCATCAAGCCGACGCTGAAATCGCTGCCGAAGGCCGACGCGGACGCGCTCCGGGCGCGGATGGAGCAGCCGTAGGGCAGTTGCCGCCTCGCGCCGCGGCTGGTAAACGCCGCGCATGGCCGAGAAACCCAAAAAACCCCAGAAACTGAAGGCGCGCCTGCCGCGCGGGCTCGAGGATCGCGATCCCGCCGCGATCCGGGCGACGCGCGAGATGGTCGAGAAGATCCGCGCCGTCTACGAGCTCTACGGTTTCGAGCCGGTGGAGACGCCGGCGATGGAATACACCGACGCGCTCGGCAAATTCCTGCCCGACCAGGATCGTCCCAACGAGGGCGTGTTCTCGTTCCAGGACGACGACGAGCAGTGGATCAGCCTGCGCTACGATCTGACCGCGCCGCTCGCCCGCTATGTCGGCGAGCGCTACGGTACCGACGGTCTGGTGCTGCCCTATCGCAGCTATCGCGTCGGCTATGTCTTCCGCAACGAGAAGCCCGGCCCCGGCCGCTTCCGCCAGTTCATGCAGTTCGATGCCGACACGGTCGGCTCGGCGACGCCGGCGGCGGACGCCGAGATCTGCATGATGGCGGCGGACACGATGGAGGCGCTCGGGATCGCGCGCGGCCAGTACGTGGTGAAGGTGAACAATCGCAAGGTGCTCGACGGCGTTCTGGAAGCCATTGGCCTCGCGGGTGAAGAAAATGCGGCGCGCAGACTGACCGTGCTGCGCGCGATCGACAAGCTCGACAAGTTTTCCGCGGACGACGTGCGCAAGCTGCTTGGTCCGGGACGTTGGGACGGCGGCGAGGAAGGCAAGGGCGACTTCACCAAAGGCGCCAATTTGAGCGCGGCGGAAGCCGAAATTGTTCTCGCCATCACCAGGCCGCGCGAGGATTGGAAAGAAGCAATTGCCGCGGCAGAAACCTATCTCGCCAAGAGCGAAGTCGGTCAGGCCGGCGTCAGCGAGCTGGAAGAGATTGCAAAGCTGGTCACGGCGTCGGGCTATGGCGCGGATCGCATCAAGATCGATCCCTCCGTCGTGCGCGGCCTCGAATATTACACCGGCCCCGTCTACGAGGTCGAACTCCTGCTCGACACCAAGGACGAGAAGGGCCGCCCGGTGCGCTTCGGCTCGGTCGGCGGCGGCGGGCGTTATGACGGCCTCGTCTCGCGCTTCCGCGGCGAGCCGGTGCCGGCAACCGGTTTCTCGATCGGCGTGTCGCGGCTGCAGGCGGCGCTGACGCTGCTCGGCAAGCTCGACACGCGGCCCGAATTCGGCCCCGTCGTCGTCACCGTGTTCGACCGCGAGCGCGTCGCCGACTACCAGAAGATGGTGGCGAGCTTGCGCGGCGCCGGCATCCGCGCCGAGCTCTATCTCGGCAATCCCAAGAACATGGGCAACCAGCTCAAATATGCCGATCGCCGCAACTCACCTTGCGTCATCATCCAGGGCTCGGATGAAAAGGCGCGCGGCGAGGTGCAGGTCAAGGACCTGATCGAGGGCGCCAAGGCGGCCGCCGCGATCGCCTCCAATCAGGAATGGCGCGAGACCCGGCCGGCGCAGTTCTCGTGCAGCGAAGCCGATCTCGTCGCAAAAGTGCGCGAGGTCCTGGCCCGCCATGACGTGAAGTGGGGCTAGCTATTCGCCCCATTCGTCATGCGCGGGCTTGACCCGCGCATCCATCTTCAAAATGATGGATTGCCGGGTCGAGCCCGGCAATGACAATGGATGATCAACGACGAGCAGGGAGAGAAGAATGCCTGAGATCACCATCAGCATGGCCGAAGGCCGCACCGACGAGCAGAAGGCCGGCATGATGCGCGACATCACCCAGGCGCTGGTGAAGAATCTCGGCGTCGATGCCGACGCCGTCGTCATCCAGATCAACGAAGCCCCGCTCCGCCACAAGATGAAGGGCGGCAAGACCTTCGTGGAGCGCGCGGCGGCGGCGAAGAAGTGACGCGTTAGCATCATTCCGGGTTCGCGCTATCGCGCCCCCCCCGGAAGGACGAGCCAGCCCAATGGACGCACGCGACTTCATTAATGTCGGCATGAGCGCCGAGCGCACGCTGGTGGTCCCGGTGGAGCGCACGGTCGGGCATTTCGTGTCAGGCATGCCGTTTGTCTACGCGACGCCGATGATGATCCTGGAGATGGAGATGACATCGGGCGATGCGATCCGCTCAGCGCTTCAGCCGGGCTGGGTCACGGTCGGAACCGAGGTCGACATCCGCCATCTCGCCGCCGCGCTGGTCGGCGCAACGGTGCGGACCACCGCAAAGGTGATCGCGGTCGAGCGCCGCGTCATCCGCTTCGAGGTCGAGGCGTTCGAGGGCCCGCGCAAGCTCGGCGAAGGCCGCCACGCCCGCGGGCTCGTCAATGTCGAGATGTTCAACAAGCGGTTGGGAGCGACGTAGCTTCCGCTTGCTCTGCCCTCATCCCGAGGAGACCGCCACCGGGTCCGTGCGAAGCGCGGCCCGATGACTGGCTCCGCGGTCGTCCCGAACGATGGCCGCGGGCGAGAGCCCGGCCTTTCATGGTTCGAGACGGCGCTTCGCGCCTCCTCACCATGAGGATCGTCTACTTCGCCAATTCCTTCGACCGCTGCGTCGCCGCCGCGATCGCGCGGATCATGAGATCGCGCAGGCCCGGCTCGCCCATCAGCACACTGAGCGCTGCGGCCGTGGTGCCGCCGGGCGAGGTGACGTTCTGGCGCAGGGTGCTCGCTGGCTGCTCCGACCGGTGCAGCAGCTCGCCGGAGCCGGCGACGGTCTCGCGGGCGAGCTTGGTCGCCAGCGCTTCGGGCAGTCCCGCTTCGACGCCGGCGCGGGCAAGCTCTTCGGCGAGCAGGAACACATAGGCCGGGCCCGAGCCGGACACCGCGGTGACCGCGTCCATCAATCCTTCGTCCTCGACCCATTCGACCGAGCCGGTCGCGCGCAGCAGCGCATCGGCCACCGCGCGCTGCGCGGCGCTGACGTCGTTCGCCGCAACGGCGACGGTGATGCCGCGGCCGATCGCTGCCGGCGTGTTCGGCATTGCGCGCACCACGGCGCCGCCGCAGACGTCCTGGAGCGCGGCGATCGTGGTGCCCGCCATGATCGAGACCACCGAAGTCTTGTCCGAAACGAACGGCTTCAGCTTGGCGCCGGCCTCGCGGAACATCTGCGGCTTCACCGCCACGACCAGCGTCTCGACAGCGCCGGCGGCGCTCACATCAGGATTGAGCACGACGCCCTTGGCGGCCAGCGCGGAGATCTCGGGCGCAATGTGCGGCTCGATCACGGCGACGCGGCGCGGATCGAGCCCGCCCGAAAGCCATCCGGTCAGCATCGCGCCGCCCATCTTGCCGGCGCCGGCGAGCAGGATGGTGCCGGAGATGTCTTGGAGGGTGTTGTTTGCCACTGTGGTCACCCAAGCAAAAGGTGTCGTCCCCGCCTAGTGCGCAATTGCGCACGGGGGCGGGGACCCATAACCACAGGCGGTTCTAATAGATGGAGAGCAGAGCAACAAGCATCCTGCGATACGGCGGAATCACGCGGTATGGGTCTCGGATCTGCGCGCGCTTTGGGCGCGTTTGTCCGGGACGACGTTTGGGAACGAGCGCTACGCTTCTCCGACCGTATCGAACATTGCCGCGTCCATCGCCTCCGCCGTGCTCTTGCCGGCCCACACCACGAACTGGAACGCGGGGAAGTAGCGCTCGCAGGCATGAATGGCGCCGGCGAGCATGACCTCGCATTGCGCCGGCGAGGCGGTGAGGCCGCCCGGCAGCACCAGGGCTTGGCGGTGCATCACCATGCCGGTGTTGGTCCACAGGTCGAAATGGCCGACCCACAGCTGTTCGTTCACGGCGGCAACGAGCCGCTGCACCTCGCCGCGGCGCGCGGGCGGAATCTTCATGTCGAAGGCGCAGGCCAGATGCAGCGCCTCGATCTCGCCCATCCAGGTGAAGGAGAGCTGGTAGTCGGTCCATTGTCCCTTGGAGACAATCGTGAGCTCGTCCTCGCCGGAGCGTTCGAACGGCCAGTTGTTGCTGGCGGCGATGTCCTCGACCACCGCGAGCGGATGGTTTCTGGAATCGATAGTGCCTTCGAGCAGGGACATGCCGTCTCGACCTCTTGCCTTCTTGTTGTCTTTGATACGCACGCGGTTGGGCCCGGCGCGCACTCCCTAAACGTCGCTGCGGCGTCCCCTCGGATCAGCCTTTGCAATCCCCTCGGAGTCGCTGTTGCGATCCCTCGGATCGGCGCGGGCCTGTCGCGGATCAAGTGATGTGATTTGCGGAATCTGCGCAACGGGGTCGCGAGTCCGTCCACAAGCCAGGACTCGTTCGTCCACAGCTCATCTCCGCCACAATTCTTAACGGGAGAACAAACCGGAATCGGATTCGGCAAAAAACGCTCGTCGCAAATTCCACCGGACGAGGGCCGGGCCGCCGTGCGGACATGGGACCATGCGCTTTGCCCATGCGGAACACGCTTGCCGCGATTGCCCGGCGGCGGCATATTTCCTGGTAGGCCGTTCATCCCGGACGGCCGATGTTCTCAGGGCGGGGTGGAAGTCCCCACCGGCGGTAAGGGCCGAAAGGCCCAAGCCCGCGAGCGCCTTCCGCGAGGGTTATCCCGAACGGAAGGGTCAGCAGATTCGGTGCAACTCCGAAGCCGACGGTTAAAGTCCGGATGAAAGAGAACGGTCGGTAGCAGACGCATCGCAAGGTGCGGCTGTTTGTCGTTCCGTGTGCCCTGATTCTGGTCCTTAAACCGAGGAAAGCCATGAATCAGATGCTGCAAGACCCCCAAGCCGAAACGTCCCAAACGCCGCCGCCGGTTCCCGCGGACCCGGCACCTTCGCATCCGCGTTTCGCCAAGCCGCAGCGGGTGGCCTTCGTGCAGGCCTGCTGGCACCGCGACGTGGTCGCGGAAGCCCGCATCGCCTTCATGAAGGAGGCGGAAGCCCGCCACCTCACCCATGTCGACGTGTTCGAGGTGCCGGGCTCGTTCGAGATCCCGCTGCACGCGCAGGTCCTCGCCAAGACGCGGCGCTACACCGCGATCGTCGCGGCCGGCCTCGTCGTCGACGGCGGCATCTACCGCCACGAATTCGTCGCCGACACCGTGATCAAGGCGCTGATGGACGTGCAGCTGCGCACGGAGGTGCCGGTGTTCTCGGCCGTGCTGACGCCGCAGCAATTCCACGAGACCGAGGTGCACTACGATTTCTTCCGCAAGCACTTTGCGATCAAGGGCGTCGAGGTCGCGACCGCCTGCGCGGAGACGTTGCACGGGCTGGAGCGCCTGCGCGGCCAGGTCGCAGCGGGCATCGTGGGGTAGTCAATGGTCATTCCGGGGCGCGCGCAGCGCGAGCCCGGAATCCATTGATCGACACGGATTGCGGCAAGATGGATTCCGGGTTCGGCGCTGACGCGCCGCCCCGGAATGACGGTGCTAGATCAAATCAGTCGAACAGGCTCGACACCGATTCTTCCGCCGCCGTGCGCGCGATCGCATCCGAGATCAGGCTGGCGATCGGCAGGGTGCGGATGTTCGGCGCCTTGGTCACCGCGTCGGTCGGCAGGATCGAGTCGGTGATCACCAGCTCCTTCAGCTTGGAGCTGGAGATGCGCGCGGCGGCGCCGCCGGAGAGCACGCCGTGGGTGATGTAGGCGTAGACGTCCTTGGCGCCCTTGGCGAGCAGCGCATCGGCCGCGTTCACCAGTGTGCCGCCGGAATCGACGATGTCGTCGACGAGGATGCAGGTGTGGCCCGAGACGTCGCCGATCACGTTCATGACCTCGGACTCGCCCGGCCGCTCGCGGCGCTTGTCGACGATCGCGAGCGGGGTGTTGATGCGCTTTGCGAGGCCGCGCGCGCGGGCGACGCCGCCGACGTCGGGCGAGACCACCATCGTCTTGGTCAGGTCGAACTTGTCCTTGATGTCGCGCACCATCAGCGGCGCGGCGAAGAGGTTGTCGGTCGGGATGTCGAAGAAGCCCTGGATCTGGCCGGCATGCAGGTCGAGCGTCATGACGCGGTCGACGCCGGCTTGCGTGATCATGTTGGCGACGAGCTTGGCCGAGATCGGCGTGCGCGAACCGGACTTACGGTCCTGCCTGGCGTAGCCGAAATAGGGCAGCACCGCGGTGATGCGGCGCGCCGAGGAGCGGCGCAGCGCGTCGGTGATGATCAGCAATTCCATCAGATGGTCGTTGGCGGGGAACGAGGTCGACTGAATGACGAAGGCATCCGAGCCGCGGACGTTCTCCTGGATCTCGACGAAGATCTCCATATCGGCGAAGCGCCGTACCACCGCCTTGGTCAGCGGCAGGTCGAGCCCTTGCGCGATCGCCTGGGCGAGGGCCGGATTGGAGTTGCCGGCGACGAGCTTGATGGAGCCGTTTTTGGCCGACATGGACGCTTCCTCCCGCGCTTTGCTGGATACGACCTTCAACATCAGAAAATACCCGCTGGCAGCACGGTTACGACGGGCGAGGAAATATCAGGCGGAAGGCCGCAATGGCAACCCGGGATGCTACGTTTTCCCTTTGAAAATCCTGAGTCGGGCCAACGGCTTGGCCGCAAGTTGAGGCCGTGGTTTAGCGGGGGTTATTGCTCGGCATAGCCGAGCGCTGACGCCGGCATATCCGGTGCGGGAGCGTCCTTGACGACGCTGGCCACAGCCGGTCCCCGCAATGCCGGAGCCGCGCCGGGTGCATCCGGCGTTCCGTTGATCATGTTGGAAAGTCCGCTGAATCCGGCCTGGGCGATCTTCCGCAGCACGAGGTCGTCGGCAGCCAACCACGCGTCGCGCCCGCCCTTGGCCGAGGTCGGTTCCTCGCCGGAGAGACGCAGCGCGCGCTGCTGGTTGGCGTCGTAGACGTCCCAGACCCAGGCGATCACGGTCTTGCCGCGCACCACCTGGGCGGAGAGGTAGCTGCGCACGCGATAGGCAGCCGCGCCTTCGCGGGAGACCACGGACAGGCTGCGCAGCTTGGATTCGCTGTCGAGCACGCCGACCATGCGGTCGAACACTTGCGGAGGTGGCCCGTCGATCGATTCGAAGGCGATAGTGGCCCCGCTGCCGGCGCTCGGGGCCATCGCATAGGAATTGACGGCACTGCCGCCGCCGCCGGCGCAGCCGCCCAGCGCGGCCGCAGCCGCCAGCAGCATGACCGCCAGCACGCGCGAACCCGCGCGGCGGAAGATGAATGACGCGTCCCTCATTATGGAGGGCAGCGATATCGTTAAAATCGATTAAGGTCTAGGGCAGGCGAGCCACAGCACACTGTCATTCCGGGGCGCGCTTACTTGGCGCGAACCCTGGAATGACACGGGGTTGCCTCTGTGTTCACGCCTCAAGCGCGATCGCGTGAACGTGGCGGCCGTAATCCGGCTCCTTGCGATGCACCGAACGGCGATAGCTGAAGAAGCGCTCGTCGGAATAGGTGTCGAGGCCAAGATCGTCGATCATCAGGATGCCGGCGGCCTCCAGCCGCTTGCGGATGAAGCCGGCGAGATCGAACATCGCGTGGCTCTCGCGCACCGAGGGGATGAAGAACACAGCGTTCTCGGCATCCTGTTCGATGAAGCGCGCGACGAACTCGTTGCCGACCTCGTAGCTGTCCTGGCGGATCAAGGGGCCGATCGCGGCGATGATGCCGCCGCGCGTGGCCCCGAGCTGCTCCATCGCCGCGATGGTGGATTCCAGCACGCCCGTCAGTGCGCCCTTCCACCCCGCATGCGCGCCGCCGATCACGCGCGCCTGGGGATCGACGAACAGCACCGGGCCGCAATCGGCGGTGGAGACGCCGAGCGCGATGCCCGGCGTCTTCGTCACCAGCGCGTCGCCTTTGGGGCGCGGCCCGTTCGGCCACGGTGCCTCGGCAACCAGCACGTCGGGCGAATGGATCTGGTGCAGGCTGAGGAAGCGCTCGGGCGCAACGCCGACATGCTCGGCCATGCGGCGCCGGTTCTCGGCGACCAGGGCCTGATCGTCGTGGGAGCCGAGCCCGCCGTTCAGCGCGGAATAGATGCCGCCGGAGACGCCGCCTTCGCGGGTGAAGAAGGCATGGCGCAGCCCGGGCACGGCGGACAGCAGCGACGAAGCAATCGTCATGAGGCCTCTCCTGCCTGTTCCAGATCGCTGAGGCCGGCAAGCCCCGTCAGCCGCGGCTCGGAGATGCCGAGCACCTTGAACATCGAGCCCATGCCGCCACGTCCGGTATCGGTCAGGCGCCTGAGCGCCACCGAAATGTCGGTGGCGATTTCGGGCGCTGCTTTCTGCATCAGGGCGGCGGCGCGGGTGTCGATGCCGATCCGCTTGAGGAAGTCGCCTTGCGTCACCGGCCCATGCACGCGCGCCCCGACATCCTCGGCCGCGCGCGCCAGCGCCTGGAAGTCGACATGGGCGGTGACGTCGGCCTGGCCCGGCGCCTTCAAGGGATCGGCGAAGGTGTGGCGGGCGATGGCCTGGAAAGTATCGCCGGCATCGCTGCGCAGATGCCCATAATCGATGATCAGCGCGGCGCCGTCCTGGTCGCGCACGCGCGTGGCGAGCTTCATGATCTCGCCGTCGGGACGCCACTCGAACACGGCGCCGATCGGGGCGGCGCGCACCAGGGGCGGCAGCAGCACGTCGAAGCGCGGCGTCGGCTCCGGCGCCGCGCCGAATTGAAGCTTGCCGTTGGGATCGATCTCGATCACGCGCTCGTGCCAGCCGTTCTCGTGGCGGATCATCTGGTGGACGGGCAGCACGTCGAAATATTCGTTGGCGAGGATGATGCTCGGTCCCTCCGGCACCTCGTCGATGCTGTCGTGCCAGGCGATGTTGCGCACGTTGGCGAGCGTCGCGCTCTGCCGGTCCCGCAACACGGGATTGACCTCGACCATGTGGATATGGAGCGCCTGGTAGAGCGGTGGCAGCACGCGAAGCGCCCGCAGCGCATCCGCCATCATGGTGCCCCGGCCGGGGCCGAGCTCGATCAGCCGCAAAAACTGCGGCGAGCCCATCTGTTTCCACACCGAGGCGGTCCACAGGCCCAGCAGCTCGCCGAACATCTGGCTGACTTCGGGCGCCGTGGTGAAGTCGCCCTCGCGCCCGAGCGGATCGCGCGAAACGTAATAGCCGTAGCGCGGATGCATCAGGCACAGTTCCATGTACCGCCAGACCGGCATGGGCCCGGAGGATTTGATCAGCGCCTTGATCTCGTTGAGCAGCGGCTGGTCGGTCACGGCGATCTTCTCGAAATGAATTAACGAATGGCCTCGATGGGCATCGGCGCACCGCGCCTTACTGCCAATACAATAAGTATGAGGCCGACGATAAGCATCGGGATCGACAGAAGCATGCCCATGGTAAATCCGCCCCAGAGAAAACCGAGCTGCGCGTCCGGCTCACGGAAATGCTCCCCGGCGATGCGGGCGAGGCCATAGACCAGGATGAAGGCGCCAAGGATCATGCCGGGCCGCTTCAAGGCACCGAACCGGATCATGATCGCCAGCACGGTGAACAGCAGGATGCCCTCCATGCCGGCTTGGTAGAGCTGGCTCGGATGGCGCGGCAGCTGCGTCGGATCGTTGGGGAAGATCATCGCCCAGGGCAGGGTCGGGTCGGTGGCGCGGCCCCACAATTCGCCGTTGATGAAATTGGCGATGCGTCCGAGCAAGAGCCCGACCGGGGCGACCGCGGTGGTAATGTCGCCGAGTGACAGGATCGAGATGCCATTGCGGTAGGCGAACCACATCACCGCGACGACGCAGCCGAGGAAGCCACCGTGGAACGACATCCCGCCCTCCCACAACTTAAAGATCGCGGCCGGATGATCGATGAAAAAGGGCAGGTTGTAGAACAGCACGTAGCCGGCGCGACCGCCGAGGATGATGCCGAGCGTGACCCACAGGATGAAGTCATCGATCTGAAGCAGCGAGATCGGCGCGGGCCCGCCCCACAGGCGTTCGCTCTTCAGCAGCGCGCGGGCATAAAGCCAGCCGAACACGATGCCGCAGATATAGGCCAGGGCATACCACTTGATCGCGAACGGACCGATCTCGAGCGCGATCGGGTTGAAGGCGGGGAAGTCGATGAGCAGAAAGGGCATCGCGCCTTCTATGTCCAAGCGGGATCGCGGCGGGCGCCGGCAGACGCACCGTGATTCCCCTTATGCAGGGACGTTGAATACGATTGCAAGGAAACCCGCGCATGAGAAGGATACCGCCGCTTCGCTCTTGAACCGGCCCCCTCGGATTGCCATTGTCTTTCCGCGAGGTCGCGCAAAGTTTATCGGAGGCCCACAATGACCCAGACCAACAACCGGTTTTTCGACGAGATCGGCCGCCTGATGAACGACGCCGCCGGTGCTGCCCAGGGCGTCAAGCGCGAGTTCGATTCCGTGATGCGCAGCCAGGCCGAAAAATTCCTGCGCGACATGGACCTCGTCAAGCGCGAGGAGTTCGAGGCGGTCAAGGACATGGCGCGCCTGGCGCGCGAGGAGAACGAGGCCCTGAAGACGCGGATCGCAGCGCTGGAGGCCAAGCTGGGCGGGTGACGCCACTCGGCGTCATTCCGGGGCGCGACAAAGTCGCGAACCCGGAATCTCGAAATTCCGGGTTCGGTCGCGGTCGCGACCGCCCCGGAATGACGGCTCATCTGGCAGCGCCGGACCAGCCCATTCTCCTTGTCATTTCCGCAGCTTCCGGGTAAAAGCCCGCCACGTCCGCGGCCCCCGCACCCCTGGAGGCTTGCTGTGGACCATGCCATGGGCCGCCTTGCGGCCCATTAACTTTTGCAAAAACAAGGACTTAACGACATGGCGACGACCGTCAAGGAATTGAAGGCGACCGCACGTCCGAAGAGCGGCAAGGGGGCCGCCCGGGCTGAGCGTCGCGCCGGGCGAGTGCCCGGAGTGATCTACGGCAACAACCAGCCCCCGCTGACGATCTCGATCGAGGATCGTGAACTGCGCCAGCGCATCCTTGCCGGCCGGTTCCTGACCACGCTGGTCGACATCGACCTCGAGGGCAAGAAGCACCGCGTCATTCCGCGCGACTACCACCTCGACCCGGTCAAGGACTTCCCGATCCATGTCGACTTCATGCGGCTGGGCGAAGGCGCCACCATCCGCATCAGCGTTCCCCTGCACGTGGTGAAGGCGGAAACCTCCCCGGGCGTGAAGCGCGGCGGCACCGTCAACATCGTCGCGCACGCGATCGAGCTCGAATGCGGCGTCGAGAGCATCCCGCAATACATCGAGGCCGATGTCGGCGCGCTCGAGATCGGTCACTCCCTGCATCTGGCCGACGTCAAGCTGCCGGCCGGCGTCAAGGCGCTGACCCGCGAGGACGCGACCCTCGTCACCATCGTGCCGCCGTCCGGTTACGCCGAAGAGCAGAAGGCCGCTGCTGCGGCTGCCGCTGCTGGTGCGGCCCCGGGCGCTGCGGCTGCTCCGGCCGCTGGTGCTGCGGCTCCGGCTGCTGCTCCTGCCGCTGCTGCCAAGGCTCCCGCCGGCGGCGACAAGAAGAAGTAATCTCTCGAAGCTGGCGCGCGGTCCTTGACCGCGCGCCGAGCGGGGGGCGCGCCGCGTCATGCGACTCTTTGTTGGGCTCGGCAATCCCGGCGCGAAATACGCACGTAACCGGCACAATATCGGCTACATGGCCGTCGACGAGATCGCGCGGCGTCATGGCTTTGCGCCATGGCGGCGCCGCTTTCAGGGCGAGACCTCGGAAGGTGCGCTCGGACCTGAGCGCGTGATCCTGCTCAAGCCCACGACCTACATGAACGAGTCCGGCCGCAGCGTTCAGGAAGCGGCGAGCTTCTTCAAGATCGCACCTGGCGACACCACCGTGTTCCACGACGAGCTCGAGCTGCCGCCGGGCAAGGTGCGGGTGAAGATCGGCGGCGGCATCGCCGGCCATAACGGCCTGCGCTCGATCTCGGCGCATATCGGTAACGATTATCGCCGGGTCCGGCTCGGCATCGGTCATCCCGGCGTCAAGGAGCTGGTGCACGGCCATGTGCTGTCGGACTTCGCCAAGGCCGACAACGAATGGGTGACGACGCTCTGCGACGCGGTCGCCGAGCACGCCGCGCTGCTTGCCAAGGGCACGGACGCAACCTTCGCCAACAGGGTTCATCTTGCCATGCAGGCGAAGGGGTTTTTGACCAAGGACGAGAACGGCAAGGAATAACACCGGTCATCGCCGGACTTGATCCGGCGATCCATCGTTCGAAGAAGATGGATGCGCGGGTCAAGCCCGCGCATGACGAGTTCGGAAGACATTTGCGCGCGTAGCGCGGAGGCCAGGACCACCATGGGATTCAAATGCGGGATCGTCGGATTGCCCAATGTCGGCAAGTCGACCTTGTTCAATGCGCTGACCGAGACGGCCGCGGCGCAGGCTGCGAACTATCCGTTCTGCACCATCGAGCCGAATGTCGGCGAGGTCGCCGTGCCCGATCCCAGGCTCGACAAGCTCGCGGCCATCGCCAAGTCGGGCCAGATCATCCCGACCCGGCTGACCTTCGTCGACATCGCCGGCCTCGTGCGCGGCGCCTCCAAGGGCGAAGGCCTCGGCAACCAGTTCCTGGCCAATATCCGCGAGGTCGACGCCATCGCGCATGTCGTGCGCTGCTTCGAGGATTCCGACATCACCCATGTCGAAGGCAAGATCGCCCCGCTCGCCGACATCGAGACCATCGAGACCGAGCTGATGCTCGCCGATCTCGACAGCCTCGAGAAGCGCGTCGACAATCTCACCAAGAAGGCCAAGGGCAACGACAAGGACGCCAAGGAGCAGCTCGATCTCGTCAACCGCACCCTGGTGCTCTTGCGCGATGGCAAGCCCGCGCGCCTCGTCGAGCGCAAGGCGGAGGAGGAGCGCGCCTTCGGAATGCTCGGCCTGCTGTCGTCCAAGCCCGTGCTCTATGTCTGCAACGTCGAGGAAGGCTCCGCCGCCACCGGCAACGCCTTCTCCAAGGCGGTCGAGGAGCAGGCGGCGAAGGAGGGCGCGGTCGCCGTCGTCATCTCCGCCAAGATCGAATCCGAGATCGCGACCATCTCGCGTGACGAGCGCGCCGACTTCCTGGAGACCTTGGGCCTCGAAGAAGCCGGCCTCGACCGCCTGATCCGCGCCGGCTACGGTCTGCTCGACCTCATCACCTACTTCACCGTGGGCCCGAAGGAAGCGCGCGCCTGGACCATCCATCGCGGCACCAAGGCCCCGGCAGCGGCGGGCGTGATCCACACCGATTTCGAGAAGGGTTTTATCCGCGCCGAGACCATCGCGTACGACGATTACGTCGCGCTCGGCGGCGAAGCCGGTGCCCGCGATGCCGGCAAGCTCCGCCTCGAAGGCAAGGACTACGTCGTCGCCGACGGCGACGTGATGCATTTCAGGTTCAATACGTAGGTACCAACATCGCTTGCGTAGGGTGGGCAAAGCGAAGCGTGCCCACCACCTCCCTCATCTCGCGGAATGATCGTGGGCACGGCGCTGTGCGCCTTTGCCCACCCTACGCGCCTGTGCGTGCCGCTACCGCGTCCCCCCGCCCTGATCCCTGATCGCGCCGAGATGCTCGTTGATGCGGAAGACGATCAGGATCAGCTCCGCGACGATGCGCGAGAACACGATGCCGACCACGACGCTGGCGATCGACGACAGCAGCACCAGGAAGCCGCCGAACGGGCTGATCGCCATCGCGGCCAACCCTGAGAAGATGCCGGAGAGCCCGAACAGGCAGATCAGCGCGATCACCAGCCAGTAAAAGGTCTTGATGATCGTCGGCGTGATGAAGCGGTCCCATTGGAACAGGTCGCTGAATGAGAACATTGCTCTCCCCAAGGCACATCGGGACTTCAAATCGGGTTCGGCCGTCGATCGATCCGACTCAAATCAACGCCGATCCCAAGTATGTAGCACGAGCCATGCGGGCCGGCGGGTTGAGATTGCCGCAAAGTGCGGCCACAATCTGTCATTCCCGCAAAGCTTTCCCGAGATGACCCTGACCTTCGAAGATTTCCCGCCCGGCCGGTTCGGAACGTTCGGCCCGCGCCACGTCACCCGCGACGAGATCCTCGCCTTTGCCGCCGAGTTCGATCCGCAGCCGATGCACCTCGACGAGGCGGCAGCGGCGAAAAGCATGCTGCGCGGCCTGTCCGGTTCGGGCTGGCACCTGTGCTCGCTGATGATGCGGATGATGGCCGACGGCTTCATCACCCGCGCCGCGTCGCTGGGATCGCCCGGCGTCGACGAGGTGCGCTGGCTGTCGCCGCTGCGGCCCGGCGACGATCTCACGCTCGAGGTCGATGTCCTGGAGGCGCGGGCCTCGAAGAGCCGACCTGAGCTCGGCATCGTCAAGTTCAAATGCACCGCGCGCAACGCGGCGGGGCAGGCGCTCGCCGAGATGACCTCTCCGATCCTGATCAAGCGGCGCGAGGGAGCGGCCTGATGCGGTTCTTCGAAGACATCGCGATCGGGCAGCGCCGCGAGATCGGCGCCTATACGTTCACGGCGGAAAAGATCAAGACATTCGCCGCCAAGTTCGATCCGCAGCGCTTTCACCTCGACGAGGAGGAGGGCAAGAACTCGCTGTTCGGCGGGCTCGCGGCCTCGGGCTGGCATGTCGGCTCGGCCTGCATGAGCCTGCTTGTCGCCGACGGCCAGCGTCTGGCGCGCGAGGCCGCCTCGCGCGGCGAGGAGGTCGCCGTGTGGGGTCCGTCGCCGGGCTTTCGCGACCTGCGCTGGATCAGGCCGGTGCTCGCGGGAGATACCGTCGCTTACGTTAATGAAGTCGTCGACAAGCGGACCTCCGCCTCCCGTCCCGGCTGGGGCATTTTGACGGCCCGCACCACCGGCACCAATCAGCGCGGCGAGGAGGTCTATTCCATCACCGCGTCCGCCTTCGTGCCGCTGCGCAAGGGCGCGTGATTTAGAATCGATCGAGAAGGTTGCGGCTCTTCACCTCTCCCCGCTTGCGGGGAGAGGTCGGATCGCTCTTGCGATCCGGGCGAGGGGGTACAGCTCTCTCGTTGGATCTCGCGTGTGGAGAGAGGCCCCTCACCCCGACCCTCTCCCCGTAAGAACGGGGCGAGGGAGAAGCGAAACCGAGCGAGTGTTGCCCGCGCGCTATGGACGCGATTCCGGGTGGCTGCCATAAGCCTGCGCAACATGGTTGCGGCGAAGCAGTTTCGCGGAACCAGTGAGTTGCTAACTAATTATGAACCTGTCGCTGTCTATTTGAAACGAATAGGCAGACGACAGGGGACGAGGACCATGGCTGACCGCGGCGCACTCAAATTTGTTGGATTCATCTTCGCGACTGCGACGCTGGCGGTAATGCTGGTCGCGGGCATGGTGGTGAAGGGCTACGCCGATGGCGCCTACACGCTGGAAGCCTCGACCGCGGAAGCGGCCCGGTAAGAATTCGTTAAACGATCGCGGCCGGCATCCGGCCGCAGCTCAGCGGCTATAGACGAACGCCAGGATGGCGATCGCAACCGCCAGCAGCCCGACAAAGCGCAGCATGATCGTGCCGAATTGATTCGGCGCGGGCCGCAACGGGATCGGGTCCGTGGTGTCGGGCCGAATGCTTTCCATCTGAAATGTCCCCCGAGCCCGGCCGTAGCTGCACGGGCGCTTGGCGTTGGTCGCCGGGAAGGGGTGGTGGGTTCAAAGCGCTTCTTTTCACCTCTCCCCGCTTGCGGGGAGAGGTCGGATCGCTTGCGATCCGGGTGAGGGGGTACAGGTCCCTCGACAGATCGCAGCGCGCGGAGAGAGGCCCCTCACCCTAACCCTCTCCCCGTAAGAACGGGGAGAGGGGAAACATCTCGCTCTGAATCGAAACCGCCGCGCTCCCTTCCGGAACGCGGCGGCCAATGATGCGTTCGTGCCGGCGATCAGCTGTTGCGCAGGCCGTCGGCGGCGCGCTTCCACTGCGCGACGTTGTCGGCGATCATGCGGGTCGACTTCATCGCGGCCTGGCTGAGCTGGGCGTAGCCGGAGATCTCGCGCTGGACGCGCTGGCCTTCGGCGTGGAGCAGATCGCGCAGGCTCTCGAGCTCGGAGATCAAATTCTCGATCTCGGCGAGCGAGGTGCCGGCAACGCGCTGGATCAGCGAGTTGACGTTGTTGACGGTGGCTTCCGCGCTCGGGTCGAGCGGCGGCGCGTCGGTGGTTGTCGCGGCCGGACGGCGCAGATAGGCGATGTCGTTGCGGACGAAATCGCGGATGCCGGCTTCGACCTCGGTCACGGCGGCGAGGTTGGTGTCGACCGTCTCGGTCTCGGTGGCTTCGATCTTTTCGGGACGCATGGCGTTCATCGTTATTCCCCTGTTCGCGTTGAGCGCAGCGCGAGTGTCCCCCGCACGACGACGTCTGTGAGGCAGGCTGCATCAGGGCGTCCGATTTTGACCGCAAATGGGCCAAGATGCGGCAAGGCCGGACCATTCGGGGGTTTTGCCGTGGCGCATGGTTAGGGAAGTGTGAATGCTGCCGCGGTGATGGCCTTCTCCCCGCAGGCGGGGAGAGGCGAAGGGCTCACCAGCTCTTCTTGAATCCCGCCGTCACGCTCTTGTTCAGCGTGCCTTGCGGGGTTTCACCGACCGAGCCCGAAACGGTGACGTTGTCGAACAGCTTCTGTTCCGCGCCGAGCTTGCGCAGCCATTTATCGTCCGTGGTCGACAGCGTCTGGCCGGCAACGATGCTGGTGCCGGTGTCGGTCACGGTGACCTTGGCGCTCTGGTCGGTCTCGTAATTGCGCGTGACGTGGCCGCCGATGCCGGGGACCGCACTGGTGCCCTGCTGGTTGACGCTGTAGCCGTTCTGCAGCGTCAGCGAGGTGTCGCCCGACAGCGGCACCGATTTGGTCAGTGACGCCCCGATCTTGCTGTGCTCGGCGCCGGGATCGACCCTGGCTTCCACCGCGGTCTTGTCCCAGATCGCGCCCGCGCCCGGCGCGGTTGCCGTCGCCCAAGCGCTGCCCGAGGATTGCGGCAGGTTGCCGCCGTTGGTGGCCTTCTGCGCCAGCAGCTCGGACATCGTCCTGGGCTCGTTCGCCAGCGTCATGTCGGCGCCGATCCGCGTATCCCAGAACGAGGACACCGATTGCTTCACGGTCACCGCCGAGGAGCCGTTGGCATTCGGGTTCGACGACCAGTCGAGGCCTTCCCTGGCGGCGGCCTGGGCGCGCTTCTTGGCGGCCATCGGGTCGATGCCGGTCCCCGCATCGACCGCGAGCTGGCTCCAGTCGAGCTTGTCGACGTCGATGCCCTTCATGAGGTCGGGATCATTGACGTCGGGGGCTTCGGCGGCCTCGGTCTCGTCGTCGGATGCAGGTGAGGAGAAGGGCGGAATGATCTGCGCCTGTAACGTCAGCGCCGAGCCCAAGATGAATGCGGCCACCAGCAATGGCAGCCTGGTCAAGCCAAACCCTGTCGAGAATTCCATCGTCCTGCCCACGAACCCCAGCGCATGCTGTCCGCCCCACTATAGCGGCCGCAATGACCATGCGCCATCCGGCGCAGAAAGTGCCGATTTATCGTTGCGGAATTGTGGCGGTTCGCAAGTGGAGGCGAACCAACGGGCCGCGCGAAAGGCGCGCGTCCGATGACAAGCTCGTGATGCGACGGCATCCGGCGGGGCTGGAGGCCAGAACGTCGCGATCGCCTCGTCATCGGTCCCGAACAGCGGGGCCCGTTGGCGTCCCCCCTGAAGCGCGATGATCATCATCGCGCTTCAGGTTGGTGTTTGCGCATGATCTTCTCGGAGAACCGCTTCGCACTTTGCGCTAACGCGGCCCTTCGGGTCCGGATCATGCGTTTAGCCGACGCTGGTCATCTTCGGCAGATGAATGGCGCGGCCGAGTGCCTGCTCGACCAGGTCGAAGGTGTCGATCAGCACCCGCATGCTGATCAGCTTGCCCGCCTTGAACTGGGCGAACTGCGCGACGCGCAGGCTGATCGGCTTGTTGGAATCGAGGGCCGTCAGCGAATAGCGCACCATCGAGGCGGCGGAATCGACGCCCAGCATGATGCTCTCGCGGTCGAAGCGGCGGACCTGGAAATTGTCGGCGAGCTGGCGGATGACGTCGAGCACGGCATCCTTGCCCTGGCGCGCGCCGAGGAACGGAAACATGTCGATCGGCCCGTACAGCGCCCATTCGACGTCCTCGTCGATCAGGGCCGCGATGTCCTCGAAATGCCGGTCGTTGATCGCGCGGTGCAACGCGCGCGAGAAACGCCAGAGGCTGTGCTCTGTCATTTGGGGCAGTCCTGAAGCTGGCTTTACGGAAAACGGCAAACAACCCCACGCGCAGTCATGCGCCGGGGCTCAGCTCATTTGTATACAAACAAAGTAGCAGATTTCGGCCAAAACGCAATTCACGTTTTTGCAATGCACACTTGATCGTGCTTTGTGAGATTTGCAATAGAACCCCGTAATTGTCCGGGTCGACGCTCACTGCCCTGTGATCAGCGGCCCGATCTCGCGTTCCAGCACCTGCTGCACCAGGTCGTAGGAATCGATGATTTCGCGGATCTCCGCCACCAGTCCGCCGCGGAACGTGTAGAACACCGCCATGTCGAACTGCACGATGCGGCCGTTGCTGCGCTTCTTGAAATAAGCGTGCATGTAGGTCGCGACCGCCTCGCCTTCGGCGACGATGTGCGGCGTCTTGTAGCGAACCTCCGAATAGCGCGACCAGACCGTCTGCCACAGCTCGCGCAGCTCCTGCTTGCCATGGCGCGGCACCATGTGCGGCAGCACGTCGATCGGCGCATGGGTGAGGAAGTCGACGTCCTCGGTGCAGCAGGCCAGCGCCGCCTCGATGTCGCCGCGCGCGAAGGCATCGAGCAGATGCACGACGCGTTGGCGATTCAGCTTCTCCACCGTCATTCCCGCCTGTCCTTTGTTGGTCTTGTGGCGTTGCGCAAGCCTAACGCGTGGTCTCACGCATCGGCAATCCGCAAGATCACAGGGATGTTGCAGACGTTTTGACGTTCCACCGCTATGCCCGGTTCATGGCGGACAATTGCTGGTTGAGTTGCGGAACGACTGCACGAATTCGCGCTCTATCCGATTGCGTAGCGCGCAACGCGCGTGGCGCAGCGCGCAACGTCAGCACGAGGCGGGCGTATGAAAACCTCCGTCGGCTCTGCAAAGGCGAACCGGCTGCGGCGCCGGCGGTCTGCTCCCTCGCCCCGCAGGCGGCAGGGCTATCGCATATGACTTGAGGTGGCGGTCTGCGCGCACGCCTCGTCCTTCGAGACGGCGCTGACGCGCCCCCTCAGGATGAGGCTAATCAGCGTCAGTGCCCGTTGAAACTGCTGCCGCGCACTCCGCCCTCATCCCGAGGAGCCCGCCTCCAGCGGGCATCTCGAAGGATGGCCGCAGGGAAAAACTTTCAAATGCGATAGCCCTGCCGCAGGCGGGGAGAGGCGAAGTTACCGCGTGACCCATCTCACATCGCCGCACCGGCGCGGCGACTACCGTCATCGGCATGTCATCAGGGAGACGTGCCATGGCCGCCATCGCCAATGCCAGAAAGTCCCGCCTGCATAACGCGTTCGAAGGCCTCGCGCTCACCGCGAGCCTGCAGAGCTTCCCGACCTTCGCCACCGCAGCCTTCCTGCTCAAGCTCGTCGCCGACCACGACCTCGTCGGTGACCCCGGCGTCGCCATCTTCGTCGCCTTCGCCTCGCTCGTCCACGCGACGCTGGCCGTGACCTTCGGCCCGAGCTTCCCGCACCTCTTCAAGACCGTCTACGAGCCGAAATTCTTCGAGGCCCATTTGTCGCTCTCCGACAAGATCACGGCCTGGCGCACCCAGCCGGTCGCCTCGCTGCAGCTGGTGACGATCGTGCTGCTGCTGTCGGTGATGGCAGTGGTGACGGCAAGCGTGGGGTGAGGGGGGGAGTCTCTCCTCGTGTCATTCCGGGGCGCCGCAGAGCGGCGAGCTATGATGCGCAATTGCGCATCTGAGTATCCATAACCACGAACGTCGCGATAAACCTACCCGCCTACCTCTTCTTCCACCCCCCGCGCCGCCCCGGCATCCCGCCCGTCGACTTCGGCGCCGGTCCGAACTCCGGTCCCGACTGCCGCGAATCCGTCGGCTGGATGATGCGGCTGGTACTGCCGAACGGCTTTGACGGCAGCGCGCGGCTCTCGCGGTACGGCAGCGATTCCGGGCCGTGCATTTCGTCGAGATGCGGCTTGTGGACCTTCGAGCCGCTGCCGGCGCCGCTGGCCTTCAGCGCGGAGCTCACCGTCTTCTTCTTCATGGCGCTGACGGGAAGGTTGGCGGCATCGCCATACTTCTTCGCCCCCGCATAGGCGCCGGCCTTGCCTTGCACGGTGCGCTGCTTCGCGGTGGGGTCGTCGACCACGGCGAGCTCGGTGGCGCGCAGGCGCTTGACCTCGTCGCGCAGGCGGGCGGCTTCCTCGAAGTTCAGATCGGCGGCGGCCTCGCGCATGCGGGTTTCGAGATCCGCCAGCACGGCTTCGAAATTGTGCCCGATCGAGATGACGTCGTCGGTCATGTCGTGGCCGCCGACCTCGACCAGCACGTGGTCGCGCTCGTAGACCGAGTTGAGGATGTCGCCGATCTGCTTCTTCACGCTCTCCGGCGTGATGCCGTTGGCATTGTTGTACTCGACCTGCTTCTCGCGGCGGCGGTTGGTCTCGGCGATGGCGCGCTCCATCGACCCCGTCATCTGGTCGGCATAGAGGATCACCTTGCCGTCGACGTTGCGCGCGGCGCGGCCGATGGTCTGGATCAGCGAGGTCTCGCTGCGCAGAAAACCTTCTTTGTCGGCGTCGAGAATGGCGACCAGCGCGCATTCGGGAATGTCGAGGCCTTCGCGCAAGAGGTTGATGCCGACCAGCGCGTCGAACGCACCCAGGCGCAGATCGCGGATGATCTCGATGCGCTCGATCGTGTCGATATCGGAGTGCATGTAGCGGACGCGAATGCCCTGCTCGTGCAGATATTCGGTGAGGTCCTCGGCCATGCGTTTTGTGAGGACCGTGATCAGCGAGCGATAGCCCGCTTGCGCGGTGGCGCGCACTTCGCCGACGAGATCATCGACCTGCGTGCGGGCGGGGCGGATGTCGACGGGAGGATCAATAAGCCCGGTCGGACGAATGACCTGCTCGACGAAGACGCCGCCGCTCTCGTTGAGCTCCCAGCTGCCCGGGGTTGCCGACACCGCGACAGTCTGCGGCCGCATCATGTCCCATTCCTCGAACCGGAGCGGGCGGTTGTCCATGCAGGACGGCAGGCGGAAGCCGTATTCGGCCAGCGTCGCCTTGCGCCGGAAGTCGCCGCGGAACATGGCGCCGATCTGCGGGATGGTGACGTGGCTCTCGTCGGCGAAGATCAGCGCGTTGTCGGGCACGTATTCGAACAGCGTCGGCGGCGGCTCGCCCGGCCGGCGCCCGGTCAGATAGCGCGAATAGTTCTCGATGCCGGCGCAGCTGCCCGTCGCCTCCATCATCTCGAGGTCGAAAGTGGTGCGCTGCTCCAGCCGCTGTGCCTCCAGGAGACGCCCCTGGTTGTGGAGCTGGTCGAGCCGCTGCTTCAGCTCAGACTTGATCGACTTGATCGCCTGCACCAGCGTCGGGCGCGGTGTCACATAGTGCGAGTTGGCGTACATCTTGATGAATTCGAGCTCGTCCTGCTTGTGGCCGGTGAGCGGATCGAACTCCTCGATATTCTCGATGCTGTCGCCGAACAGGTTCACGCGCCAGGCGCGGTCTTCATAGTGCGCCGGGAAGATGTCGATGACGTCGCCGCGCACGCGAAACGTGCCGCGGGTGAAATCGGCCTGGGTACGCTTGTACTGCAGCGCGACGAGGTCGGCGATCAGCTGGCGCTGGTCGATGCGCTCGCCCTTCTTCAGCGCGAAGGTCATCGCGGTGTAGGTCTCCACCGAGCCGATACCGTAGATGCAGGACACCGAGGCCACGATGATGACGTCGTCCCGCTCGAGCAGCGCGCGCGTCGCCGAGTGGCGCATGCGGTCGATCTGCTCGTTGATCGAGGAATCCTTTTCGATGTACGTGTCCGTGCGGGGCACATACGCTTCCGGCTGGTAGTAGTCGTAATAGCTGACGAAATACTCGACCGCGTTGTCAGGGAAGAAGTTCTTGAACTCGCCATAGAGCTGGGCGGCCAGCGTCTTGTTCGGCGCCAGGATCAGGGCCGGGCGCTGCGTCGCCTCGATCACCTTGGCCATGGTGTAGGTCTTGCCGGAGCCGGTGACGCCCAGCAGCACCTGCGAACGGTCGTTGCGATTGATGCCCTCGACCAGCTCGGCGATCGCGGTCGGCTGGTCGCCCTTCGGCTCATAGGACGATTTGATCTCGAAGCGGACGCCGCCTTCGGACTTTTCCGGGCGCGGCGGCCGATGCGGCGTCCACACCTTCATGGAGCCGTCGCCCTTGCGGAACTCCGGCCGGCCCTCGCGGATCAGCGATTCCAGGGCATCCGCGGTCGCCTTGACGCCGAGCGCCTCCATCTTGGAACGCGGCGGACGCGCCAGCGCCTCGGCATCGTCCTCCTCTGTGGGCAGGCCGAGCTGCCGCGCCAGTTCCGGATCGAGCGTCGGAATGGTGGCCGCCGTGCCGTAATTGGCCTGCGGCGCCTCCTCCAGCCCGGCCGGGCGGTCGCTGGGGAAGTCCTTCGGCGTCGAAGCCCGCGCGCGATGCGCGGCAGCTTCGCCCCCCGCGCGGCGGTCGCGCGAATTGTCCGGCGGCGGCTGCAGGCCGGTGCCCGAGCCAAGTCCGGCATCGCCGCGATTGATCGCGGGATTCAGCAGTTCAGCCAGCGCCGGCCCGATCGGCTGCACGTCGGGCCGATGAGCTTTGGATTTGGGGGATTTGCCGGATTTTTCAGAGGATGCGGGTTTCTTCGCCATGAGGCGAATATGGGACGAGTCCGCCCCGCAATAAAGGGCGAACGACCGTCATGATGCAGGCTGCTGACAGCAGGTTGGCAGCAGCCCTGTGGTTCACGCCGCCGGCAGCGGCCCCTCGTCGTCCCCGACCGCGACATTCGGCTCGAGGATGTCGAGATGAATGCCGCCGCAATCGGTGCAGCGCATGGTCCAGTACTCGCATCCGGCGCGGCCGCCGATCACGCGGAGCACCGTGAGATCGCCGTCGCATTCCGGGCAGTTGGACAGCACTGCGCGGGCGTAGATGCGCGGCCGCGCCGCGTCGGTTTCGATGAAGGACATGACCGGTTTCCCCCTTGTGCCGCCCTGTCTCTGGTCGGCCTGCGGACCCGCCTATTCCTCGTCGCCGGCCCGCAGCCGGAAACGATCGATGTGGTGCTTGGCATCGGCAATCGCGGCATCGCGATCGGGCCAGGCGAAGCCGACTTCCATGGCCGGAAACAGCACGCCGTCGATGGCCACCGGGCTGAGATCGGCACGGCGGATCCGCGCGTGCCACAGCCCCTTGCCAGCTTCGAAGGATTCGATGTCAAAGCCGTCGTAGAGGGTCGTCATGAGTGTAGGTCCCACGTTTCTTTTCGGAGGGTCACGAGACCACGTCCGCGGATTTTGGGATGTGAAGCCGTTCACAAGCAGGCGGCTTTTTTGCCCGCCTTCAGTTCCGCGCTGCAGCACGGCCGATGCGGCGCGGCCGGGCGGCAGGTTCCGATGCCGCCCGCATGATCCAGCGGCGGAAGGCGGCAAAGTCGCGCTGCTCGGTCTGGAAGCTGCGATAGACGAGGTACCAGCGCATGCCCTTGGGCACCGAGAGGTCGAACGGCGCCACCAGCCGGCCGGCCGCCAGATCGTCGTCGATATAGGGGCGGATGCCCATGGCGATGCCCAGCCCGTCGGCCGCGGCCTGCAGCGCCTGGCCGTAGAACTGGAACTCGGGCCCGCGCGCGTTGATCCTCGCCGTGCCCGCCGTCTTCAGCCAGATCGGCCAGTCCTCGGGTGAGTGCGCGACGCGGATCAGGCTCGGTCCCTTCAGGTCGGCCGGCCGCTTCAATCCGCCGGCAAGGCGCGGCACGCAGACAGGGGTGAGGTCGCCGGCGAACAGCGGCTCGGCGACGAGGCCGGGCCAGTCGCCGGTGCCGAGCTTGATGCCGCAGTTCCAGTCCTCGCCGAACGGCACCGCGGCGCCGCCGGTGGTGAAGCGCACCTCGATGTCGGGCTCCTCGCTGCGAAACTCCGACAGGCGCGGGATCAGCCAGCGCATCGCAAAGGTGTGGCCGACGCCGATGGTGAGCACGCGCACGCTCGCGGGCGCCGTCACCTGCGCGGTGAGGCTCGCCAGCGCATCGAAGATCGGGGTCAGCCCGCTCTGATAGGCGCGGCCGGCCTGCGTCAGCACGAGCCTGTTGGCCTTGCGCTCGAACAAGGCGACGCCGAGTCGCTCTTCGAGCAGGTGCACCATGCGGCTGACGGCGGCCGCCGATACGCTCAGCTCCAGCCCGGCCGCAGCAAAGCTGCCGGTCCGCGCCGCCGCCTCGAACGCCTTGATGCCGTTGAGAAACAGCAGCCGCCGCAAATGACCCACCCTCAGGAAAGCTGATGCCAGGGCAAGATAACTCAGTTTGCGGAAAAGGCGCAAGCGAGGCACGTTCCCTTTCGCCTCTCCCCGCAAGTGCGGTGAGGGTGTGCAACAGTTTGCGTCCCTCACTCGCCCTCGGGAGCTTCCTTTCGTGACGCCCATCCTGATCGCTGCCCTCGGATTGCTGATGGTGGCCACGGCATTCCTGTCGGGGCTGTTCGGCATGGCGGGCGGGCTGATCCTGATCGGCGTGCTCTTGGCCCTGATGCCGCTGCCGACCGCGATGGTGCTGCATGCGATCACGCAGATGGCCTCGAACGGCTGGCGTGCGTTCCTGTGGCGGGCGCATATCCGCTGGCGGCCGGTCGCGAACTATATGGTCGGCGCGGCCGTCGCGCTCGCGGCGTGGTCGCTGACCCGCTACGTGCCCGACAAGGCGATGGCGCTGCTGCTGCTCGGCATCACCCCGTTCATGGCGCGGCTCCTGCCGGCGAACATCAAGCCGGACCCCGATAGCCTCTGGCAGGGCACAGTCTACGGCACGATCTGCATGGGCCTGATGCTGATGACCGGCGTCTCCGGCCCGCTGCTCGACACCTTCTTCCTCGGCGGCGATTTCGGCCGGCGCGAGAAGGTGGCGACCAAGGCGATGTGCCAGGTCGTCAGCCATTTCACCAAGCTGATCTACTTCGGCGGCATCATCGATCAGGCCGCCGGCCTCGATCCCGTGCTCGCGGTCGTCGCGATCGGAGCCTCGATGCTCGGCACCACGCTGGCGCGGCGCATCCTCGAAGCCATGACCGACCAGCAGTTCATCGCCTGGTCCAACAAGCTGATCACCACCATCGCCTGCTACTACATCGTCCACGGCGGCTGGCTGTTGCTGCGTGCGCCGGTTCTGGCCGCCTTCGACAAGGGAGGTTTGCAATGAGCGAAACCGCCGATCCGCTGGTGCTGGATTTTGTCGAATGGGTCGCGCGCGAGCCGCGCGCCTATGCCGGGGTGATCGCGACCTGGAAGACCTCGTGCCCGCGCCTCACCATCTGGGAGGACGCCGCCGAGCGCGGCTACGTCGCGCGCGAGACGATTGCCGGACTCGGGCTGGTCATCGCGGTGACGGAAGGCGGCGAGAGGCTGCTCCGCGCCAACGGACGGTGACGCGCACATCTGCCTCCACATCGTCGTTGCGAGCGCAAGCGAAGCAATCCAGAATGTCTTTCGCGGAAGCAGTCTGGACTGCTTCGCTTGCAAGGGCTCCTCGCAATGACGGAGCATGAGGAGGCCGCCAACAATGTCGCTCAAACTCTACGAACTCGTCGGCACCGATCCCGCGCGCCCCTTCAGCCCGTATTGCTGGCGCACGCGGATGGCACTGGCGCACAAGGGCCTTGCGGCGGAATCGCTGCCCTGGCGCTTCACCGAGAAGAGCGCGATCGCGCCGCACGGCTCGGAGAGGGTCCCCGTGCTGTTGCATCACGACAAGGCGATCGTCGATTCCTGGACCATCGCGAACTATCTCGAGGACAATTTTCCGGATCGGCCGTCGCTGTTCGGCGGCGCGGGCGGCCGCGCCATGGCGCGCATGATCAATGCCTGGGGCGACATCGCCATCGTCGGCGGTCTCTCTCCGCTCATCATCGCCGACATCCCGAATAATCTCGGCGAGGTCGATGCCGCCTATTTCCGCAAGTCGCGCGAGCCGCGGTTCGGCAAGAGCCTGGAAGAGGTTCAGGCGAGCCGCGACACCGGCATCATCGCCTTCCGCAAATCGCTCGAGATCATGCGGCAGACGTTCAAGACGCAGCCTTTTCTCGGCGGGCAGGCACCGAACTACGCCGACTACATCGTGTTCGGCGGATTCCAATGGGCGCGCGTGGTGAGCCCGTTCAAGCTGCTGGATGCGGATGATCCCATCTATGCCTGGCGCGAAAAGCTGCTGGACGCGTTCGGCGGCATGGCGAGGACATCGCCGGGCTTTGTGGTGTAACGCACGTCGCTTGCGCAGGGTGGGCAAAGGCGCAAAGCGCCGTGCCCACTATCTTCTACAAACGCAATGATAATGATAATGGGGGCACGCTTCCGCCTTCGCTCTTCGAGCTACGGCGGACAAGTCGCTTTGCCCACCCTAGGACACGGCCTCCGCCGCCGCTTTACGCAAGCACTCCCGGCACAGGCAGTCCTCGCCCTCGAGCGGCATCGGCAGCCGTGCCGTCTCCTCCGCGCACCAGCAATTGCCCGAGGGATCGCAGCCGAATTCGCTGCCGCAACGGGAACAGGTGAGACGGCGCGCAAGTGCCGGCGCTGACGGCATTTCTTTCGGATTTGTCATGATTTCCGTCGAAGCTTCGCCGTCATTTTCATGGCGGGTTCATCTGCCGCTGCAGTATATTACGCGCCGACCGCGTCGAAAGGAAAGCGTCTCGCAACGCGCGAAGGACAGATCATCGATGGCCCGCGATTCGCAAGCCGCTCTCGTCGCGCTCAACCGCTTCGGCTTCGGCGCCCGCGGCGGTGCATCGGGCGATCTCGTCAACGCAAGCTCCGACCCGCGCGGCTTCGTGAAGGCGGAGCTTTCGCGTCCCAATGGCGTGCTGCTGGAAGCGCCGGGCCTGCAATCGACGCCGCAGCTCGGGCAGGCCGTGTTTGCCTATCAGGACCAGGTCAAGCAGGCGCGTGAGGCGGCGAAGGCCGCCGCGCCCGCCGAGATGCCGGCCCAAGCGCCTGTCGATCGGAACGCGCCCTTGCGCCGCAATCTCTCGCTGAATGCCGCAGCAGAGATCACCAGCCAGATGGCCGATGCCAAGCCTGCCGACAGCGCACCGAAGCCGGAGACCATGCAGCCGAGCGCCGCCGCGCCGCCTGCCGCCAAGCCCGCGCCGCAGCCGCTCAATGTGATCCAGAAAACCTTTCGCGCCGAGGCGCTGGCGCGGTTGCAGCGCGCCACGCTCGCCGAGTGCGGCTTCACCGAGCGCCTCGTCGCGTTCTGGTCCAATCATTTCTGCATCTCCGCCAGCAAGGGCGAGCTGGCGCGGATCTGGGCCGGCGCGTTCGAGCGCGAGGCGATCCGGCCACACGTGCTCGGGCGCTTCGCCGACATGCTGAGGGCGGTCGAGCAGCACCCGGCGATGCTGTTCTTCCTCGACAACCAGCAATCGCTTGGGCCCGACTCGCGCGCGGGGCAAAACCGCAAGCGCGGGCTGAACGAAAATCTCGCGCGCGAGATCATGGAGCTGCATACGCTCGGCGTCGGCGGCGGCTACACCCAGGGCGACGTCACTTCGCTCGCGCGTATCATCACCGGCTGGACCTTTGCCGGCAGGCAAGGGCAGCTCGGGGTTCCCGGCTCCTTCGTCTTCAACACCAATGCGCATCAGCCCGGGCGGCAGGTCCTGCTCGGCAAGACCTACGATCAGGCGGGCCTCGCACAGGGCGAAGCTGCGCTCGCCGATCTCGCGCGGCATCCCTCGACCGCGAGTTTCATCGCCACCAAATTCGTCCGTCACTTCGTCGCGGACGATCCGCCGCCGGCGCTCGTTGCGCGCCTGCGCGACGTCTTCGTCAAGACCGATGGCGATCTCAGGGCGCTGGCGACGGCCCTGGTCGATTCCGAGGAAGCCTGGAAGGCGCCGCTCACCAAGATGCGCTCGCCATACGATTTCCTGGTCGCGAGCGGCCGCCTGCTGGCGCGCGTGCCGGAGGACCCCGGCGCCTATCTGAACAACCTCAATCTGCTCGGCCAGCCGCTGTGGTCGCCGCCGGGCCCCAACGGCTTTCCCGACAGCAATGCCGCCTGGGCCGCGCCTGAAGGCATCAAGCTCAGGCTCGACATCGCGGCGCAGATCGGCGCGCGGCTCGGCAACAACGTCGATCCGCTCGATCTGCTGGAGTTCGCCGCCGCCGATGCCGCCTCGGCCGAGACGCGGCGGACCATCGAGCGCGCGGAGTCGCGGCAGCAGGCGCTGGCGCTGCTGTTGATGTCGCCGGAAATGCAGAGGAGATGATGATGACCGACTGCGTCGAGAACCGGCTCCTCACCTCGCGCCGCGGTCTCCTGCTTGGCGGCGCCTCCTTTGCAGCCTGGGCCTACCTGCCGAAATTTGCCCGCGCGGCCGACGGGCGCGATCCGCGGTTGGTCGTGGTGATCCTGCGCGGCGCACTGGACGGGCTCTCGACCGTCGCGCCGCTCGGCGATCCCGATTATGCCGGCCTGCATGGATCGATCGCGCTCAGCGCCGACGGGGCGCATCCCGCGATCATGCTCGACTCGTTCTTCGCCCTGCATCCGGCGATGCCGGAGTTTGCGCGCATGTATCGCGACAAGCACGCGGCGGTGATCCACGCGGTCGCGACGCCCTATCGCGACCGCTCGCATTTCGACGGTCAGGACGTGCTCGAAAGCGGTTATGCCGGCTCGGGCCGCGTGCAGTCCGGCTGGCTCAACCGCGCGCTGGAAGCGCTGCCGCGCGGCGAGCGGGTGTCCAGCGGCCTCGCGGTCGGCCCCACCACGCCGCTGGTGCTGCGCGGCAGCGCGCCCACCGTGGGCTGGGCACCGGTCGCGCTGCCGCAGGCCGATGATGACACCGCAATGCGCCTGGTCGAGCTCTACCGCCACCGCGATCCCGCCTTGGCCTCCGCGCTGTCGCAAGGCCTCCAGCTCGACAAGGCGGCGAGCGGCGACGACATGAAAGCGACGCGCGGCAATGCGGTCGCGCAGATGCGGCAGGTCGCGCGCGGCGCCGCAAAGCTGATGGCGGCTGATGATGGCCCGCGCATTGCCGCGCTCGCCTTCGACGGCTGGGACACGCATGCCAATGAAGGCGGCCCTGTGGGGCGTCTCGCCTTCCTGCTCGGCGGTCTCGACGGCGCGCTCGCCGAGTTCGAAAGCGGCCTGGGACATCGCTGGCGCGACACCGTCGTGGTTGTCGCCACCGAGTTCGGCCGCACCGCGCGCATCAACGGCACCGAGGGCACCGATCACGGCACGGCTACGGTCGCCTTGCTCGCCGGCGGCGCGGTGCAAGGCGGCCGGGTGATCGCGGACTGGCCCGGCCTCAAGCTCGCGAACCTGTATGAAGGCCGCGACCTCAAGCCGACGACGGATCTGCGCTCGGTGATCAAAGGCGTGCTGCAGGACCAGTTCGGCCTGTCCGATCGCGTGCTGGCCGAGACGGTGTTTCCCGACAGCGCAAGCGCAAGGCCGATGAAGGGACTGGTGGCATAATAGCAACCGCAGTCATTCCGGGGCGCGCGGAGCGCGAGCCCGGAATCCATACTCCCGATCGGGGTTATGGATTCCGGGCCTGCGCCTTGCGGCGCATCCCGGAATGACGAGATAATGGCGCAGCATCAGGAGACACCACCCCATGTACATCGCCATGAACCGCTTCCGCGTCGCCAAGGGCTCCGAGGCTGCCTTCGAGCAGGTCTGGCTCACGCGCGACACCCATCTCGACAAGGTGCCGGGCTTCATCGAGTTTCACCTGCTGCGCGGGCCGGAAGCGGAGGACCACACGCTGTACGCCTCGCACACCGTATGGGCGAATTATGCGGCGTTCGAGGCCTGGACCAAGTCGGAAGCGTTTCGCGCGGCGCATCACAAGGCCGGCGACAACAAGCCACTTTATCTCGGCCATCCCCAGTTCGAGGGTTTTGAGGTGATGCAGACGGTGGGGCGCGGCGCCAAGTAGCGCCGCGGTTCAAACGTCAGCCCAGCGTGATCCTGTCGATCTCGGTCATCTCTTCCGCGCTGAGTTTCCAGGCGATCGCCTTGACGTTTTCCTCGATCTGCTCGACGCGGGTCGCGCCCGCAATCACGCTCGACACTTGCGGGCGCGCGGCGAGCCAGGAGAAGGCGAGCTCCAGCATCGAATGACCGCGCGCTTTCGCGAAGGCCTGGAGCTTCTCGACGATGTCCTCGTTGCGCGGCGTGACGTAGCGGTCGCGCAGCCGCGGCACCTTGCCAAAGCGGGTGTCGGCAGGCGCGTCCTCGCCCTTCCTGTATTTGCCGGTCAGGAGGCCGCTTGCGAGCGGGAAGAACGGCAACAGGCCGAGCTTGTATTCCGTCGCGGCCGGCAGCAGGTCCTTCTCGATGTCGCGCACGAGCAGGGAATATTCGTCCTGGCAGGAGACGAAGCGGCTGACATTCATCGCGCGTGCGACGTACTCGGCTTCCGCGATCCGCCAGCTCGGAAAGTTCGAATTGCCGATGTAGCGCACCTTGCCCTGGCGGACCAGATCGTCGAGCGCGCGCAGGCTCTCCTCGATCGGCGTCAGCGGATCGTAATCATGCTGCTGATAGAGGTCGATGTAATCGGTCTTGAGCCGCTTCAGGCTCGCGTCCACCGCCTCCATGATGTAGCGGCGCGAGGCGCCCTGCTTGGTGCCGTCCTCGGCCATCGGCTTGGCGTATTTCGTCGCCAGCACGATGTCCTTGCGGCGCTCGCCCAGAACGGTACCGAGCACGGTCTCCGAGCCGCCCATGTTCGAATAGATGTCGGCGGTGTCGAACAGCGTGATGCCGAGGTCGAGCGCGCGATGGATGACCTTGCGCGAGGTCTCAAGGTCGGTGCGCTGGCCGAAATTGTTGCAGCCGAGCCCGACCGCGGACACGCGAAGGCCGGAGGCGCCGAGATTGCGAATTTCCATGAAAGTTCCTGTCGGGGATGAGCGGCCGGCATTCTGACCACGATGCGCCGCAGCAGCAAGCTGCTCGCCGCGCTGCTGCCATGCCGGCAGCGCGCACAAAAAAATGCGGCCCCTGTCAGACGCGGCGACTGACGGGGACCGCTGGGGGCGCATGATCGGTGACGGGGGCCTGACCAGACGCAGGGGCAGCCTAGCCTTGCTGTGTTACGCGCGGGTGACAGGCGGAGTTATCCACAGGCCGCCAAAGCATGATCCGGACCCGAAGGCCGCGTTAGCGCAAAGTGCGAAGCGGTTTTCCGAAAAGATCATGCTCAAAGAACCGTCTCAGAAGATCTTGCGATAGACGATGAAGCCGGAGCGCTCCGCGACATTGTCGTACAGGCGCTGCGCCGTGAGATTGGTCTCGTGCGTCTGCCAGTAGACGCGCGGCGATCCCGCCAGCTTCGCCCGTTCGTAGACGCCATGGATCAGCGCCGAGCCGACGCCCTTGCCACGCGCGGCCTCTGACGTGAACAGGTCCTGCAGATAGCAGGACGGCTCGATCGCGGTGGTGCTGCGATGGAACAGATAATGCGTCAGCCCGAGCAGGCGGCCGCTGTCCTCGGCGACCAGCGCATGCATCGGCTCATAAGCATCGAAGAAGCGCTGCCACGTCATCCCAGTGATCTCGGGCGCGAGCGCGGTCGGACCGGAGCGGCCGTAAAAGGCGTTGTAGCCGTCCCACAGCGGCAGCCATTGATCGTAATCCTGCCTGGTGACGGCGCGAATGATGAGCGACATGTGAATTTCCGCGATCTCGGAGGTGCGCGATGAAGGGATGCCCTTCATACGTGATGATCCTGCTGCCGATCAATCACACGCTCGCCTCACTCCGCAACGCGCAAGGACCGGATCAGCTTGCGGCCGGTCGGATCGCGCAGCGAGCGGTAGTAGTCGGCGCGCGCCGGCGCGTCGGTATGGCGCACGAGGTCGGTCACGGGCGTGTAGCTCAGCATCCGTCCGCCATCGGGCAGCGCGGTGCAGACGAAGCGCAGCACCTCGCCGTTGCGCAGCGCGACGTTGATCGGCGTGGCATCGCCGACCCGCACCATCTCCATGCGCTGCGCGATGAAAGTGCCGAGCTCGTCCTCGGGCAGCGCGAACGCGCCGGTGTCGCGGCCGTGATACATCAGCGCGATGAAGGGTGGCTTCGCCTCGGCGACCTCGTCCGGCACCGCAAAGTAGTCGCGGAACGCGCGGTTGATGAATTCGGCCCGGGTCTCGGCATCGAGCAGCACGATGCCGATATCGACCTTGTCGAGCGCGGCCGACAGCCGCGCGGCAATGGCGTGGCTGCGGCGCTCGGCCGCGAAACTGCCGAGCAGCCGCTCGCGCATCAGCCCGGTGATGCCGGCGGTTCCGAAAACGGTGACGGCCAGGAGGCCGAGCGGCGCCAGATCGGCGGCGCCATGGCCGGAGACGCCGTGGCGGTTGAGGAAGAACAGCGCCGCGCCGATCACCGCGACAATCGCGGTCGTCACGGCGGAGGCGAGACCTGCGAGCGCGCCGGCGAGAGCCACGATGGCGACGAACAGCGGGGCGGGCGAGGGCGCGCCGACGAAGCGATCGAGCAGCATCGCCAGCAGCAGGGTCGCTGCCGTCAGCGCCGGACCGGAGATCGCACGCCATCCGAACCGCATGGACCTGTCTCGCTCCTCCCGAACGAGGTAAGGCCGCAACACTGGCTGATTGTTGCGTGACCGCGATGCGATTTCGTGCGGCGTGCTTAAGGCGCGCTTGCGCGCAAGCGTAAGGCTTTCGGATGATTTTAGACCATGTGCGCGCGCTGCTGCAGCGTCGGCGCATTCAGCGTCGACGTGCCTGTGCCCTTGCGCGTGCCGACGATGATCAGCAGCGAGGCCGCGACCAGGATGGCCGCAGTCAGGGTGATTGCAACGACTACCACAGGTGATTTCATCGACGTCCTGTCGCGATGCCGGTCGGCGCGGGCCGCACGGCGCCCTGAAGGCTGGTCCAGGATGAAGCGGGAATCAGACCGGCAGGCCCATCGCCATGGTCGCCTTGGTCGACAACACCGTCAGGGTGACGATCAGGCACAGCGAAAGCGCGGCGACGGCGAGCGAAGCCGCGACCGCATGGGTGAGCCGGGAAGACGCGACGGTAGCGGATGGGCTCTGAAACCCCGCTGTGCCGGACGCCCGCATCATGGTCTAAATCCTTCAACACGCGAGCGAATCACCCGCGACTTTCCAGAATTTCCCAGTTTCAACCGGCAACATTGCGGCGACGACCGCGCCGAAAGTGGCGGGATTGCGGCAAAAGCGGCCCTTATGCCCGCTATTCGCCGGAGCGGGACGCGCCGTCAGGCGCTCGCGGCGATGCTGGCGGGGTCGTCGATGTCGGCCGGGCGCCAGTCCATGGTCACGAAGCCGGGCGCGGCTTCGACGCGTTTCAGCCAGTCCCGGATCGCCGGGAAGGTCTGGAGGTCGAAGTCGCAACGGTCAGCGAGGTGGGTGTAGCCGTACAGCGCGATGTCGGCGACCGTGAGCTGGCGCGCGGCGAAATAGGGATTGGTCTTGAGGTGATTCTCCATCACCTGGAGCGCGCCATAGCCGCGCTCCATCCAGTCCTCCAGCGAATGGGTCTGCAGGTCGCGGCCGCCCTTGACCAGCGACAGCCAGAAATAGGCCGCGCCGATGTTCGGCTCGAGCGCGTGCTGCTCGAAGAACATCCATTGCAGCGCCTCGGCGCGGTCGATGCGGTTTTCCGGCGCGAGCGGCGTGCCGACGGCAACGTACCAGAGGATGGCGTTGGACTCGGCGAGATAGCGGTCCTCGCCGACCTCGAGCAGCGGCACCTGCCCCGACGGGTTCTTGGACAGGAAATCCGGCGTGCGGCTCTCGCCGCGCAGAATGTCCACCTCCACCGCTTCGTAAGGCAGGTTGAGCAGCGCCAGCGCAAGGCGGACCTTGTAGCTGTTGCCCGAGCGTTGCATCGAATAGAGCTTGTACATTCTGGCGTTCGAATCCGAGGACGAGAAGACGCGGCGCTCGTTGCCCCGCGAGGCGGCTAAACAATGATGCCGATGCGAATCCGCCGCAAGTGCCGGCCGATAGAAAAACTCGAAAACCCTACCGCACTGCAATGCCAGGGAAGATCATTTCCGCGACGATGCAAATCAGTTCACGTATGCGTCAATGCGTGAAGGTATCGCGCCGTGAATTGTGAATGGACGGATCTGTCGGGGTTCAAGCGTCAATGTTTCCGCACGTCATGGCCGGGCTTGACCCGGCCATCCACGTCTTGCTGGTTACTGGCCGCACGAAGAACGTGGATGCCCCCGGGCCTTCGCCTCGCCGAAGCGGCTTCGGCCGCGCAGGCGGACAAGCCCGGGCATGACGACTTCCAATGCACGCAAAATTGCTCCGAGGACAGGCCTTGCCGGATATGAGGGGTTTGGCCGGCAAAGTTGCGCAAAATTACGGGAAGTCGTGGCTTGAACCGCTCCAAATTGTAAACTTTTCCGGGATCGGGCCGAAGTTTCTTGCGGCCCAGCGGCACACGTTTTAGGGTGCCTCATTCCCACAATTGGAGTCGTGAGGCGAAGGGCTTCACGACGCTCGCCAGGAGATGATGATGTCCTTCCTTGCCGCTGCGCTCGACCGTGTGAAGCCGTCCGCGACCATCGCGGTCACGGATAAAGCACGCGCGCTGAAAGCGGCGGGCCGCAACGTCATCGGCCTCGGTGCCGGCGAGCCCGACTTCGACACGCCCGCCAACATCAAGCTGGCGGCGATCCGCGCCATCGAGGCCGGCAAGACCAAGTACACCGCGGTCGACGGCATTCCCGAGCTGAAGGAAGCCATCATCGCGAAATTTCAGCGCGAGAACGGCGTCGCCTACAAGCCGAACCAGATCATCGTCGGCACCGGCGGCAAGCAGGTGCTCTACAACGCGTTGATGGCGACCATCAATCCGGGCGACGAGGTGATCATTCCGGCGCCCTATTGGGTCAGCTATCCCGAGATGGTCGCGCTCGCGGGCGGCGAGCCGGTGCCGGTGATCTGCACCGCCGCGACCGGCTTCAAGCTCCAGGCCGAGGCGCTCGAGCGCGCGATCACGCCGAAGACCAAATGGGTCATTCTGTGCTCGCCGTCGAACCCGACCGGAGCTGCCTACACGCGTTCGGAACTGAAAGCGCTCACCGACGTGCTGATGAGGCACCCTCATGTGTGGGTGATGACCGACGACATGTACGAGCATCTCGTCTATGACGACTTCCAGTTCACCACGGTCGCGCAGGTCGAGCCGAAACTCTACGACCGCACGCTCACCGTGAACGGCGTCTCGAAGGCCTATTGCATGACCGGCTGGCGCATCGGCTACGCCGGCGGTCCCGCGCAGCTCATCAAGGCGATGTCGACGATCCAGTCGCAGTCGACCTCGAACCCGTCGTCGATCGCACAATGGGCCGCGGTCGAGGCGCTGAACGGTCCGCAGGACTTCATCCCCGCCAACAACAAGGTGTTCAAGGAGCGGCGCGACCTCGTCGTCGCCATGCTCAATCAGGCCAAGGGAATCGAGTGCCCGCGTCCCGAAGGCGCGTTCTACGTCTATCCGTCCTGCGCCGGCACGATCGGCAAGACCGCGCCGTCGGGCAAGGTGATCGCCAATGACGAGGACTTCGTCACCGAGCTCCTGGAGACCGAAGGCGTCGCCGTGGTGCAGGGGTCGGCCTTCGGCCTTGGACCGGCGTTCCGCATCTCCTACGCGACCAAGACCTCGGACCTCGAAGACGCCTGCAAGCGCATCCAGCGCTTCTGCGGCAATCTGCGGTAAGACAGTCGCGGTTGCACGATCGGAAAGGCCCGCTTCCTGCGGGCTTTTTTGTTCCGGCAGGTGAAGATCTGCCCAGGGCACGAGGCGCACCGCTCTATCCCCGTCATTGCGAGCGCAGCGAAGCAATCCAGAATCCCTCCGCGGCAAGGCTCTGGATTGCTTCGCTGCGCTCGCAATGACGGAGGATCTGGCACCATCACGGCTATTGTGGCATAGACCATCGCGCCCCACGGGCAGTGCGCTCTCTCTGCTCGCATCACATTTTTAGCCGGAGACATTCATGCGCCGTTCGTTTCTCTTCGCCGGGCTCACCGCTGCCAGCCTCATCGCCTCCGTCGTGAACACTGGCGCGCAGCAGCGGATGGCGCGGGTCGGCGTGCTCGAATGCCGCGGCGGCGCCAGCGTCGGCTTCATCGTGGGGTCGGTGACTCATCTCGGCTGCGTGCTGCGCGCCGACGGCTTGCCCGACGACCGCTACGTCGCGACCATCCGTAAAGTGGGCCTCGACATCGGCATCACCCAGGAGACGGCTTTGGCCTGGGGCGTGTTCGCACCGGTCGACCGGCTCGGCCCCGGCGACCTCTCCGGCAATTACGTCGGCGCGCAGGGCAGCGCCTCGGTCGGTGTCGGGTTGGGCGGCAACGTGCTGGTCGGCGGCTCCAACAATTCGATCGCGCTGCAGCCGCTGAGCGTGCAGGGCCAGGTCGGCCTCAACATCGCTGCCGGCCTCGAGAGCCTGGAACTCCGTCCGGGCCGCTAGCGAACGATCGAGCAGCAGAGCTCCTCTTCCACCTCTCCCTGCGGGAGGGTGGAACACGGACGACGCACCGCAGCGACGTTTGATGCTTGCCAAATCTCGGGGAGGGGCAGAGCATCGGCGCTTGCCGACCCAATCACGGGCCGAGCTCCACAAGAAGGAGGCGGCGAATGGGACAAGACGTCAGAAGTCCCCGAGGTCCACGGTGCATCGCGCTGGTGGGCCCTTTCCAAAGCGGTAAAACCACACTTCTGGAAGCAATATTGGCGCGAACGGGTGCAATCCCGCGCGCCGGCAGCGTCGATGCCGGAACGTCCGTCGGCGACGCCACGCCTGAGGCCCGTCATCACAAGATGACCGTCGGCCTCACTGCCGCCACCACGAGTTTCATGGGCGACAGCTACACCTTCCTCGATTGTCCCGGTTCCGTCGAGTTTGCCCACGACATGCGCGCCGCGTTGCCGGCGGTCGACGCCGCAATCGTGGTCTGCGAGGCCGACGAGAAGAAGCTGCCGCAGCTTCAGATCATCCTGCGCGAGCTGGAGCAACTGAAGATCCCGCGTTTCCTGTTCCTCAACAAGATCGACCGCGCCAGTCAGCGCATCCGCGAGACGCTGGCGATGCTGCAGCCCGCCTCGCGCGTGCCGCTGGTGCTGCGCCAGATCCCGATCTGGAAGGGCGAGCTGATCGAGGGCTTCGTCGATCTCGCGCTGGAGCGCGCCTTCATCTATCGCGAGCACAAGGCCTCCGAGGTGATCGCGCTCGAAGGCGGCAATCTCGATCGCGAGAAGGAAGCCCGCTTCTCGATGCTGGAGAAGCTCGCCGACCACGACGATGCGCTGATGGAGCAGCTGCTCGAGGACATCCAGCCGCCGCGCGATGCCGTCTTCGACGATCTCGCCCGCGAATTGCGGGAAGGGCTGATTTGCCCGGTGGTGCTGGGCGCCGCCGTGCGCGAAAACGGCGTGTTGCGCCTGATGAAGGCGTTGCGTCACGAGGCGCCCGGCGTTGCGGAGACCGCAAAACGTCTTGGCGTACCCGAGACCAAGGACGCGCTCGGCTATGTCTTCAAGACGCTGCATTCGCAGCACGGCGGAAAGTTGTCGCTGACGCGGCTGCTCGCCGGCCATCTCGACGACGGCGCCACGCTGCAATCCTCATCCGGCGGTGCCGGACGCATCTCCGGCATCCTCGCCGTCAACGGCGCCTACGACACCAAGCGCGCCTCGGCCGAAGCCGGCGAGACCGTGGCCCTCGCCAAGCTCGATCCGGTCAAGACCGGTGACACGGTTTCGAGCGGCAAGATGCCGCCCGCGGCATTGATCACGATCGAGCCGACGCCGCCGGTGCTCGCGATCTCGGTCGCGGCCACCGACCGCAAGGACGACGTCAAGCTCGGCCAGGCGCTGACGCGCCTGCATGAGGAGGATCCCTCGCTCATGATCGTGCAGAACGCCAAGACCCACGACACCGTGCTGTGGGGCCAGGGCGAGATGCATCTGCGCGTCGCCAGTGAGCGCTTGCGCGACCGCTTCGGCGTCAAGGTCACCTCGCATCCGCCCGCGATCGGCTATCAGGAGACCATCCGCAAGCCGATCACCCAGCGCGGCCGTCACAAGAAGCAGTCCGGCGGCCACGGCCAGTTCGGCGATGTTGTGCTCGACATCAAGCCGCTGCCGCGCGGCGAGGGCTTCAAGTTCACCGAGAAGGTGGTGGGCGGCGCGGTGCCGCGCAACTACATCCCGGCGGTGGAGGAGGGCGTCGTCGATGGATTGGCGCGCGGTCCGCTCGGTTTTCCCGTCACCGACGTGCAGGTGACGCTGACCGACGGCTCCTATCACAGCGTCGACAGCTCCGATCTCGCCTTCCGTACGGCGGCGCGGGTCGGGCTCAACGAAGGCCTGCCGCAATGCCAGCCGGTGCTGCTGGAGCCGATCCACATGGTCGAGATCGTCTGCCCGACCGACGCCACCGCCAAGATCAATGCGATCCTGTCGGCGCGACGCGGCCAGATTCTCGGCTTCGACACCCGCGAGGGCTGGACCGGCTGGGACTGTGTCCGCGCCATGATGCCGGAAGCCGAGATCGGCGAGCTGATCGTGGAGCTGCGCTCGGCCACCGCCGGCGCCGGCAGCTTCACGCGCCAGTTCGACCACATGGCCGAAGTCACCGGCCGCGCCGCCGACCAGATCATCGCCGCACATCAGCACGCGGCGTGATCGGTTAGGAAGGCACCGCTCTCTCACTCCCTCTCCCCGTTCTCACGGGGAGAGGGAGGGGCTGTGTCTACACGTGCGGCGTTTCACGTAGGCCGCTCTCTCCACGCGTCATTGCGAGCGAAGCGAAGCAACCCAGAGGCTTTCCGCGGAGGGATTCTGGATCGCTTCGCCGAGCCTGTCGTCGGGCCGCGCTCCGCGCGGACCCGGTGGCTCGCAACGAGGGAGGAGGCACTTGCGCCAGCCTCATTATGATGTATTTAACATCATTGTATATGAACAGAATATCACATATAAACTCTGATACGTGAGGCCAAGGTGATCACCTCGTTCCAGATGCGGGCAGCCCGCGCGTTGCTCGGCATCGACCAGAAAACCCTGGCCGAACTCGCCGGCGTGTCGCTGCCGACCATCCAGCGGATGGAGGCCTCGACCGGCAATGTTCGTGGCGTGGTCGAGACCCTGATCAAGGTGGTCGAGGCGTTCGACCGGGCCGGCGTCGAGCTGATCGGCGAGCAGGCCCGCAGCGACGGCGGCGGACGTGGCGTTCGCTTGAAAGAGCCGGGGCCGCCGCGCCGTGCCGGAGCATGATCGCGCGTTGATCATGCCCGGGATCAAGATGGGCTAGCGCATCGTCGCACCTTAAGGACGCACGATGCTTCGGAGCATGTGGGGCCAGCGGAGCACCTTGCTGACATGAGCATCACGAGCGATCAGGCAGGCCGGCTGCACCAGCTGCGTCAGCCGACCTTTGCCGAGCTGTATCTGCCGAAGCTCGTCACCGTCTTTCGCGAAGGCTACGGCCTTGCGGATTTCCGCGCCGACGTCTTCGCCGGCCTCACGGTCGCGATCGTCGCGCTGCCGCTGTCGATGGCGATCGCGATCGCCTCGGGCGTGACGCCGGACCGCGGCCTCTACACCGCCGTCGCCGGCGGCTTCATCGCCTCCATGCTCGGCGGCAGCCGGTTCCAGATCGGCGGCCCTGCCGGTGCCTTCATCGTTCTGGTCGCGGCGACCGCGGAGCGGCACGGCGTCGACGGCGTCATCCTCGCCACCCTGATGGCGGGCCTGTTCCTGATCGCCGCAGGGCTGCTCAGGGTCGGCACCTACATCAAGTTCATTCCCTATCCGGTCACGGTCGGCTTCACCGCCGGCATCGCCGTCATCATCCTTGCCAGCCAGCTCCGCGATCTCTTCGGCATCACGCTCGCGGGGAAGGAGCCCAGCGAATTCGTGCCGAAGCTCGTCGCGCTCGCCGGCGGCCTCAACACGATCAATCCATCCGCAGTGCTGGTCGCGATCGTCAGCATCGCCATCATTGCCTCGTTGCGGATCTGGCGTCCCTCCTGGCCCGGCATCCTGATCGCGGTCGTCTTCGCCGCATTCGTATGTGCAATGTTCTCGCTGCCGGTGGAAACGATCGGCTCGCGCTTCGGCGGCATCCCGCGCGAATTGCCCTCGCCGGCGCTGCCCGCATTCTCGCTGGAGAAGGCAAGGGCGGTGCTGCCGGATGCGATCGCCTTTGCGTTGCTGGCGGCGATCGAATCGCTGCTGTCGGCGGTGGTGGCCGACGGCATGACCGGCCGGCGTCACCGCTCCAATTGCGAGCTGGTGGCGCAGGGCGCGGCCAATATCGGCTCGGCGCTGTTCGGCGGCATCTGTGTCACCGGGCTGATCGCGCGCACGGCGACCAATATCCGCGCCGGCGCGCGCGGGCCGCTCGCCGGCATGCTGCATTCGGTGTTCCTGCTGTTGTTCATGCTGGTCGCGGCGCCGCTCGCGAGCTACATCCCTCTGGCCGCGCTCGCCGCGGTGCTGGTGGTGGTGGCCTGGACCATGGCGGAGAAGCACGAATTCGCAACTCTGCTGCGATCGTCATGGGGCGATGCCGTGGTGCTGCTCGCGACCTTCCTGCTCACGATCTTCCGCGATCTCACCGAGGGCATCCTGGTCGGCTTCGCGCTCGGCGCGGTGCTGTTCATCCATCGCATGGCGGAGATGACGGGCATCGAGGAGCGCTCGCCGCTGGTTGCGGATGATCGCCCCGACGACGGCAACGGCGACCGTGTGCGTTACGATCCCGCGCTTGCGGTCGACCGCGACGTGCTGGTCTATCGCATCACCGGCGCGTTCTTCTTCGGCGCGGCCTCGGCGATCGGCAGTGTGCTCGACGGCATTGCCGACAGGCGTAAGGCCTTCGTGATCGATTTCGCCGCGGTGCCGTTCCTGGATTCGACCGCGGCCAACGTGATCGGCCGCGTCGCCGCCAAGGCGCACCGCCAGGGCATCCGGCTGTTCATCACGGGGGCCTCGCCCACGGTCCGCCGCGCGCTGCTCACCCATGGCGTCACGCCGCCGCGCGCGCGTTACCGCACGAGCCTCGAGCGCGCCATCGCCGACATCAAGGGCCGGGCCGCCGACGAGACCGCTGCGAGCTGACCGCGCGCGCTTGACAGAGTGGGCGCGACGCGAAATGGATCGCCTCGGAAACGACCCGAGGGAAAGATGACCGCGCCCAAGCCCCCTGCAGCCTGTCTGATCGGATGGCCGGCCGCGCATTCGCGCTCGCCGCTGATTCACCATCACTGGCTGCGCACGCTCGGCATCGAGGGCGGCTATGTCATCGAGGCGGTGCCGCCCGAGAATCTGCGCGATTTCGTGCTGCGGCTGTCGCTCCGCGGCTTCGTCGGGGCCAACGTCACCATCCCGCACAAGGAAGCCGTGCTGGCGCTGTCGACGCCTGACGCCCGCGCCAGGGCCGTCGGCGCCGCGAACACGCTGTGGTTCGCCGACGGCGAGCTGCGCTCAACCAACACCGATGTCGAAGGCTTCATCAACAATCTCGACGCCAGCGCGCCCGGCTGGGACATGGCCGAGGAAGCGCTGGTGCTGGGCGCCGGCGGCTCCTCGCGCGCGGTCGTGTTCGGCCTGCTGGAACGCGGCATCAGCTGCGTACATGTCGCCAATCGCTCCATGGCGCGGGCCGAGACGTTGGCACAACAGTTCGGATCGAACGTGCATCCGCTGCCGTGGGACGCGATCGGCGACGTGCTGCCGCGCGCAAAGCTTCTCGTGAACACGACCTCGCTCGGCATGCATGGCCAGCCTTCACTCGATGTCGACCTCGCGCGCCTGCCGCAAGATGCCGTCGTCGCCGACCTCGTCTACGTTCCCCTGGTGACGCCGCTGCTCGCCGCGGCGACGGCGCGCGGCCTGAAGACCGCCGATGGGCTCGGCATGCTGCTGCATCAGGCGGTGCGCGGCTTCGAGCTGTGGTTCGGGCGGCGGCCCGAGGTCACCGCCGAGCTGCGCGCATTGGTCGAGGCCGATCTCACGAAGTCTTGAGAGGGGCGCGGCGAATAGCACACCATCTCTGGAGTTCTACGTCGTGGGACAATCGGAGACCGTCATGCCTGTTCAACGTGCAACTTTCACACGCCCCCTGATCGCCGTCGCGATGGTGGTCGTCTCGACCTACTGCGCCTTCGCCCAGAGAGCGCCGGTGCCGACGCGCGTGCGCGGCACCATCGAAAGCGTCAATGGCGACACCATGCAGGTCAAGTCGCGCAGCGGTGAGGAGCTCAAGCTTCGCCTCGCCTCCGACGTGAACGTGTCGGGCGTTACCAAGATCTCGCTCGCCGACATCAAGCCGGGCTCGTTCATCGGCGCCACCACCGTGCCGGGACCGGACGGCAGCCAGAACGCCGTCGAGGTGCACGTGTTTCCGGAAAGCATGCGCGGCACCGGCGAAGGCTCGCGACCCTGGGACCTCAAGCCCAACTCCAGCATGACCAATGCGACCGTGGCCGAGAGCGTCGTCGGCAATGACGGCCACACGCTGCTGGTCAAGTACAAGGACGGCGAGAAGAAGGTGTTCGTCGCCGACGACACGCCGGTCGTGACCTTCGTGCCCGGCGACAAATCCGAGCTGAAGCCCGGCGCCAAGGTCATCGCCTTCATGAAGCAATTGCCCGACGGCTCGTTCGAGACCAACCGCGTCAGCGTCGGCCGCGACGGCCTAACGCCGCCGATGTGAACGATCGAGCGCCGAACGCGTAGGGTGGGCAAAGGCGCGCTTGCGCCGTGCCCACGTCTTTTCTCGCTCGCGAAAGGTGGTGGGCACGCTTCCGCTTTGCCCACCCTACGGCACCGCCGCGCTCACACCGCAATCACGTGATCGTCGATCTCCTCGACCCGGCTGACGCCGCACAGGCCCATCGTGGTGAGCAGCTCGTTATGGATGATGTCGATCGCCTTGGCGACGCCGGCTTGGCCGCCGGCGCCGAGGCCGTAGGCATAGGCACGGCCGATCATGCAGGACTTCGCGCCGAGCGCGAGCGCGCGCATCACGTCCTGGCCGGAGCGGATGCCGCCGTCGAACATGATCTCCATCTTGTCACCGACCGCGTCCACGATCTCCGGCAGCACCTCGATCGAGGACGGCGCGCCGTCGAGCTGGCGGCCGCCATGGTTGGAGACCACGATCGCCTGCGCACCGGTTTTCGCGGCGAGCTCGGCGTCCTCGACGTCGAGGATGCCCTTCAGGATCAGCTTGCCTGGCCAGATCGAGCGGATCCAGTCGATGTCGTTCCAGTTCAGCGCGGTATCGAACTGCGAGCTGATCCACGTCGACAGCGAGGTGATGTCGTCGCTGACCTTCAGATGACCGGCGAGATTGCCGAAGGTGCGGCGCTTGCCCTGCAGCACGCCGGAGACCCAGGCCGGCTTGCTGGCGAAGTCGAGCAGCTTCGACAGCGACCATTCGGGCGGTACCGTCATGCCGTTCTTGATGTCGGCGTGGCGCTGGCCGATCACCTGCAGATCGACCGTGAGCACCAGCGCGCTGCATTTGGCAGCCATCGCGCGCTGGATCAATTCCTTGATGAAGCCGCGGTCCTTCATGACGTAGAGCTGGAACCAGAACGGCTTCTCGACGCTGGCGGCGATGTCCTCGATCGAGCAGATCGACATCGTCGATTGCGTGAACGGGATGCCCGCGGCCTGCGCGGCGCGGCAGGCGTGGATCTCGCCGTCGCCGTGCTGCATGCCGAGCAGGCCGACCGGCGCGAGGATCAGCGGCATCGTCGACGGCTCGCCGAGGATCGTGGTCGAGGTGTCGCGCTTGGAGACGTCGACCAGGATGCGCTGGCGGAACTTGATCGCCTGCATGTCCTCGCGGTTGGCGCGCAGCGTCTCCTCGGCGTAGGAGCCGCGGTCGCAATAGTCGAAGAACGCCTTCGGCACGCGGCGCCGATGCAGCGTGCGAAGATCATCGATACAGGTAATATGCTTCATGATGTCGTTTCCCCGGCCCGTCACGTACCAACAGTCTTGCATTGGAAGATTTCGGGGTCATCTAGCATGGTTGGATGCACAGCCAAATCGTTTGCAGAAACGTTTTGGAAGGAGAGCGCCAGGGAGAGCGCCATGACGAAGCCGCACGCAGGACCTTCGCCGGAAGAGATCAAGGAGAAGCATGATCTCGAGGAGGCGCTCGAAGAGGGGCTGGAGGAGACCTTCCCGGGCTCCGATCCCGTCAACGTCACCCAGCCGGCGCCCAGCCGCGCCGACAGCCATGTGAAGCGCTCGGATTAAGGCGAGTTCCACCGCTTTTCGCTGGTCACGCCGGAATTGCAATGTTAACAATGTGTTATCGGGGGCGGTCGCGGCGCCGGTTCCGTAATGATTCATCATATTTTTTGAAGCCAAGTTAGCCGCGATAGCTTTATAAGACCTCGGCAAATCAGGGATGCGGGTCCCGTTGGGGCAGCCCGTGGTTGTAGAGGGGAGTCCCTGGTTGCTGCTTGGGGGACGATATGAGCCGCAAATATTTCGGGACGGACGGGATTAGGGGCCGCGCCAACGGACTGATCACGCCGGAGCTCGCGCTCAAGGTCGGCCAGGCCGCGGGCCTTGCGTTTCAGCGCGGCGACCACCGCCACCGGGTCGTGATCGGCAAGGACACCCGTCTGTCCGGCTACATGATCGAATACGCCATGGTGGCAGGCTTCACCTCGGTCGGTATGGACGTGCTGCTGGTCGGCCCGATGCCGACGCCGGCGGTCGCGATGCTGACCAAGTCGATGCGCGCCGATCTCGGCGTCATGATCTCCGCCTCGCACAATCTGTTCGAGGACAACGGCATCAAGCTGTTCGGCCCGCAGGGCTTCAAGCTGTCCGACGACGTCGAGCGGCAGATCGAGCAGCTGCTCGACGAATCCCTCGACAAGCGGCTCGCCCAGAGCGCGAGCCTCGGCCGCGCTCGCCGCATCGACGGCGTGCACGACCGCTACATCGAATTCGCCAAGCGCACGCTGCCGCGCGACCTTTCGCTCGAGGGCCTGCGTGTCGTGATCGATTGCGCCAACGGCGCCGCCTACAAGGTGGTGCCCGAGGCGCTGTGGGAATTGGGCGCCGACGTGGTGCCGATCGGCGTCGAGCCCGACGGCTTCAACATCAACAAGGATTGCGGCTCGACCTCGCCGGAGGCGCTGTCGAAGAAGGTGCGCGAGATGCGCGCCGACATCGGCATTGCGCTGGACGGCGACGCCGATCGCGTCATCCTGGTCGACGAGCGCGGCCATGTCGTCGACGGCGACCAGCTGCTCGCGGTGATCGCGCAGAGCTGGAAGGAGGATGGACGCCTCTCGCGTCCCGGCATCGTCGCCACCGTGATGTCCAATCTCGGGCTGGAGCGCTTCCTGCAAGGGCAGGGGCTCGAGCTTGTGCGCACGCCGGTCGGCGACCGCTACGTGCTCGAGCAGATGCTGAACGGCGGCTACAATCTTGGCGGCGAGCAGTCCGGCCACATCATCCTGTCCGACTACGCCACGACCGGCGACGGTTTCGTGGCGGCCTTGCAGGTGCTCGCCGTGGTGCAGAAGCTGCGCCGCCCGGTGTCCGAGGTCTGCCACCGTTTCGATCCGCTGCCGCAGATCCTCAAGAACGTCCGCCACAAGGGCGGCAAGCCGCTCGATGATTCCGACGTCAAGTCGGCGATCTCCGACGGCGAGAAGCGCCTCAATGGCCACGGCCGCCTCTTGATCCGCTCCTCCGGCACCGAGCCCGTGATCCGCGTCATGGGCGAAGGCGAGGACCGTCACCTCGTCGAGGACGTCGTCGACACCATCGTTTCGGCATTGGGGCAGGCCGCGGCCTGACTCTTTCTTACCCTCCCCCTCCAGGGGAGGGTAAGCGACGAGAGCACCCGCGCATCCCAGCCATTTGCGATTGGCTGTGGTTCGATCGTGACCAGCATCGTACCTACGCGATCGCGGCAATCTGCCGCGCCGGATTGCCGCCTTGAACAAGCCTGTCGTCGTCTCAGAGGAAACGCTGACCGAGCCCGTCGTCGTCAGCGACGTGACGCCCGCCGCCGGCAAGGCCGCCGGGCCGGCCTATATCGTGCTCGCCGGCATCAGCGTCTCGCACTTCCTCAACGACACCATGCAGTCGCTGATCGCCTCTGTGTACCCGATCCTGAAGGAGGCCTACGCGCTCGACTTCGCGCAGATCGGCATGATCACGCTGGCGTTCCAGTTCACGGCCTCGCTGCTGCAGCCGGTGGTCGGGCACTACACCGACAAGAAGGCGCAGCCCTATTCGCTCGCGGTCGGCATGGCCTCGACCTTCTTCGGCCTGCTGCTGCTCAGCGTCGCGCACCAATATCTCGTCATCCTCGTCGCCGCCGCGCTGGTCGGCCTCGGCTCGGCGGTGTTTCACCCGGAATCGGCGCGCATCGCGCGGCTCGCCTCGGGCGGACGCTACGGCTTTGCGCAATCGGTGTTCCAGCTCGGCGGCAGTTTCGGCACTTCGATGGGGCCGCTGCTCGCCGCGTTGATCGTGGTGCCGTTCGGGCAGGGCAGCATCGCCTGGTTCTCCTCGATCGCGTTTCTCGCCATCCTGATTCTCTGGCGCATCGGGCGCTGGTACGCGCCGCAGATCGCGACGAAGAAGGCGGCGCCCGTCCACACCCAGCCCGGTGCGCCGAGCTCGCGCCGCGTCGCGGTCGCGCTTGTCGTGCTCGTCGCGCTGTTGTTCTCCAAGCAGCTCTACGTCTCGAGCCTGTCGAGCTATTACATCTTCTACCTGATCGACCGTTTCGGCGTCTCGACGCAGGCAGCCCAGATCTATCTCTTCGTCTTTCTCGCGGCGAACGCCGTGGGTGCGTTTCTCGGCGGTCCGCTGGGCGACCGCTTCGGCCGCAAGATCGTGATCTGGATCTCGATCCTCGGCGCGCTGCCGTTCACGCTGGCGCTGCCCTATGCCGGGCTCGGTGCGAGCGCGGTGCTCAGCGTCGCCATCGGCCTGATCATCTCCTCGACGACGTCGTCGATCATCGTGTTCGCGCAGGAGCTGGTGCCGCACCGCTTCGGCATGATCTCCGGCGTGTTCTTCGGAGTCGCCTTCGGCATCGGGGGGCTGGGCGCGGCCGTGCTCGGCAAGCTCGCCGACCACACCTCGATCGAGTTCGTCTACCAGGTCTGCGCCTATCTGCCGGCGATCGGGCTGCTCGCGGTGTTCCTGCCCAAGCTGCCGCGAAACGCGCGTTAACGCATCCTCTCTTGCCGCGTTGCGGCTTCACACATCGTTAGGGAATGCGGCGCCGATGTCGCATTTGGCGCGGCATTTTTGCAACGCTCGCACGGCGCGCGCGTGTAGGGTGAGAAAAAATCAACCTTAAAAATTAGGGTTAAGTGGCGCTTAAACATTTGCTGGCATCGTCCCCCCGTGAGTTTCCAGAACGTGAGGCGCTCGTATTCAGCCTCACCGGCCATAAGGACGAAGCCAATGCGTAGCGTTAAGTCTCTCCTTGCCGCGGGTGCGGCATCCCTGATCTCGTCGATGGCGTTCGCCGCCGATATGCCGATCGCCGCCCCCCCTCCCATGTACGCGCCGCCGGCTCCGCCCGCCGACTTCGGCGGCTGGTATCTGCGTGGCGACATCGGCATGACCAACCAGAGCGCCAAGCGCATCGAGAGCGCCCTGCCGGCCGGGTACTCGAAGACGACGGAAGGCCTCGGCTTCGACTCCTCGCCGCTGTTCGGCCTCGGCGTCGGCTATCGCTTCAACAACTGGTTCCGCGCCGACGTCATCGGCCAGTACCGGGGCAAGGCCAATCTGCACGGTAGCGACAATGTCGTGGGACCCGGCTTCGTCGGCGTCAACAACTACAGCGGCAGCAAGTCCGAGTGGCTCGTAATGGCCAACGCCTATGTCGACCTCGGCACCTGGTGGTGCGTCACGCCGTTCATCGGCGCGGGCGTCGGCGGCTCCTACAACAAGCTCAGCGGCTTCCGCGACGACGGCGTGTCCTACAGCCCGCTGCTCAACAACAGCGTCGCCTACTTCGCCGACAACGGAAAGTGGAACCTCGCCTGGGCCGCTCACGCCGGTCTTGCCTACAAGGTCAATCCCGGCTTCACCGTCGAACTGGCCTACAGCTACATGAACCTCGGCGATGCCGCGCCCGGCAACTACCGCTTGTTCGACAACAGCGCCTCGGGCCCGACCACGATCAAGGTCAGGGACATCACCTCGCACGACGTCAAGCTCGGCGTGCGCTGGGATCTCAACAGCCCGCCGGCCTACGTGCCGCCGCCGCTGGTCACCAAGGGCTGATCGCAACCTGATCGGTTAGGGCTTCTTAACGGCGCGGGATCATCCCGCGCCGTTTTGCTTTGCGTATTTTTCATGGCGAATAGCGGCGAAGGCGCCCGGCGCAACCATTGGTTAAGGTTAACAGGCGATGATCATCGCAACAGTTCGAGTCCGATGGAGCGTGGTGATGCGTAGGCTGGTGTTGGCAGCGGCGATGTTGGGGACGGTGTCTGCCGCGCAAGCGGCCGACATGCCGGACCTGCCCGTGCTGCGCGGCGGCTTCGCCGATGGTCTGTCGAAGACCTCCGTCAATTGGAATGGCTTCTATGTCGGCGGTCATGGCGGTTATACCGCAGATGCCACGGATTTCAGCCAGAGCGTGGTCGGACTGACCAACTACATCTTCCGCGACAGCGTACTCCAGGGGCCGACCTCGACGTGGTCGCTGCTGAACAAGACCAACACTCAAAGCACCAATTTCGGTGGCTTCGTCGGCCGCAACTGGCAATGGTATGATGCCGTTCTCAGTCTCGAGGGCACCTACAGCTACTTCAACGATATGGCGACATTGACGTCGGGAACCAACTCGCTCGTCATCGTCAACCCGCCTGGTGAGGTGCGGGCTCCCGGCGTCACCAACAACTATGCCGTCACGCTGACGGGTGCCGCGGCGGCACAGGTCAAGGACATGGTGACGCTCCGCGGCCGTGTGGGCTGGGACGGCGGCAGCTTCATGCCCTATGCCTTCATGGGCGCTGCCGTCGGGCGAATGGACGTGTCGCGCACCGTGACCAGCAGCGTGTCGATGCGACAGGACACGACGACGACGGATTTCTTCGGCAACACCACGACGACACTTGGAACGTGGGGCCCGGTTCCTGCGCAGTCGGGCACGCAAGGTCAGCACAGGACCAACACTTACGCCGTGGGTTGGACCGCCGGCCTCGGGCTCGAATACTGCGTTTGGGACGGCTTGTTCGCCCGCATCGAATATGAATATGTGAGATTCTCTCCCGTCATGAACACGCAGGTGACGCTGAACAACGCGCGCCTCGGCCTCGGCTACAAGTTCTGAGCCGTCCGCTTCTTGTTGACAGCTTCGCTTCGTCCTGATGCTCTGTCGTCCCGAAAACGGGGCGGCAGCGATGAAGATCTACGGCGACAGCAATTCCGGCAATTGTCTCAAGGTGAAGTGGGTCTGCGACAAGCTCGCATTGCCCTACCAGTGGATCGAGATCGACACCCGCAAGGGCGAGACGCGCACGCCGCAATTCCTGAAGATGAACGGCGCCGGCCAGGTGCCGACCGTCGCATTCGACGACGGCCGCACGCTGGCGCAGTCCAACGCCATCATCCGCTATCTCGCCCGCGACAGCGCGCTGGTTCCGCGCGACGCCTTCACGGCGGCCAAGATGGACGAATGGCTGTTCTGGGAGCAGTACAGCCACGAGCCCTATATCGCCGTGTGCCGCTTCCTCATGGTCTATCTCGGCAAGGCTGCCTCCGAGCTCGATCCTGAAAAGGTCAAGCGCGGCTATGCGGCGCTCGACCGCATGGAGCAGCATCTCGCCGCCGGCCGCTTCTTCGCTGGCGACGAGGTGTCGCTGGCCGACGTGTCGCTGCTCGCCTATACGCGCGTTGCCCATGAAGGCGGCTTCGACCTCGACCGCCATGCCTCCGTCCGCCGCTGGATCGGCGAGGTCGAAGCGTTTCTCGGCCTTCCGCCGGCGCGCTGAGGTGCGGAGTCGCCTGACATGAATGCCGAAGCCGTCTCTATCCGTCCCGCGCGCCGCGAGGACGTCGCCGCGATCGTGGCGATGCTCGCCGACGATCATCTCGGCCGCGCGCGCGAGCGCGTGGAGGATCCGTTGCCGGCCGCCTATTACGACGCATTCGCGCGGATCGCGCGCGATCCGAATCTGACGCTGGTGGTTGCCGAGAGTGAGGGCAGGGTGGTCGGCTGCCTGCAGCTCGCGATCCTGCCGGGCCTGAGCTCGCAAGGCGGATCGCGCGGCCTGCTCGAGGATGTTCGCGTTGCCACCGAGTGTCGCAGCCGCGGCATCGGCGAGCAATTGGTGCAATGGGCCGTGACGGAAGCAAAGGCGCGCGGCTGCAATCTGGTCGAGTTGCTCACGCATCAGACGCGCGTCGATGCGCAGCGCTTCTACAAGCGGCTCGGCTTTGCGGCGAGTCACGTCGGCATGACTGTCCGCTTTTGAGGCAGCGCGACGCGAGCGCTGCGCAGCCGGCGAAAAGCGGGCTTTTCATTCGGTCGTGTTAAGAGCCGGTAAACTACCGCTCCGTCGTTCACATTGATGAAGGAACGAACGGTGCTACGGGGGCATCTGACACCGGGCTCGCTCGGTTGGGACATTTCAATGACAAGCTATTCGATGATCAAGGTCGGCAACGACTACGTCGTGCAGGCCAATGACAAATGCATTTTGAAGGTCGGAAGCCGCCGCAAGGCGGCGCAATTGATCAGCGATGCCACGGACTTGCTGAATGCTCTCGCTGTTGTCGAATCCCCCGATATTGCACCGGAAGCGCCATCACTGGCGCGTGAGGCCCCGGAACTTCCTTGACGGACCTTCCCGATTCCCGTATCAGCCGCGGCGGGACACCTCCCCCCAACGGGAGGCTTACTATCTGGAAGGGTAGATCATGACTGTAGCGAAGCCCGCTTCGCGGCCGACCGTGCCGCATTTCTCCTCCGGCCCCTGCGCCAAGCGCCCCGGCTGGAACGCCCAAAATCTCAAGGACGCAGCCCTCGGCCGCTCGCATCGCGCGAAGATCGGCAAGACCAAGCTCAAGCTCGCGATCGACCTGACGCGCGAAGTGCTCGAGGTCCCCGCCGATTACCGCATCGGCATCGTGCCGGCCTCCGATACCGGCGCGGTCGAGATGGCGCTGTGGTCGCTGCTCGGCGCACGGCCCGTCACCACGCTCGCCTGGGAATCCTTCGGCGAGGGCTGGGTCAGCGACATCGTCAAGGAATTGAAGCTCAAGGACGTCACCAAGCTCAATGCGGCTTACGGTGAGATCCCCGATCTGTCGAAGGTCGATCCCACGACCGACGTCGTCTTCACCTGGAACGGCACCACGTCGGGCGTGCGCGTTCCGAACGCGGACTGGATCAGCGCGAACCGCGAAGGCCTGACCATTTGCGACGCGACCTCCGCCGCGTTCGCGCAAGCCCTTGATTGGACCAAGCTCGACGTCGTCACCTTCTCCTGGCAGAAGGCGCTCGGCGGCGAGGCCGCGCATGGCATGCTGATCCTGTCGCCCCGCGCGGTGGAGCGGCTCGAGACCTACAAGCCGGCCTGGCCGCTGCCGAAGATCTTCCGCATGACCAAAGGCGGCAAGCTCAACGAAGGCATCTTCGTCGGCGAGACCATCAACACGCCGTCGATGCTCTGCGTCGAGGATTATCTCGATGCGCTGAACTGGGCCAAGTCGATCGGCGGTCTCAAGGCGCTGATCGCGCGCGCCGATGCCAACACCAAGGTGCTGGCGGACTGGAAGGCGAAGACGCCCTGGATCGACTTCCTCGCCAAGGACGCTTCGATCCGCTCCAACACCTCGGTTTGCCTGAAGTTCACCGATCCCGCGATCACCTCGCTCTCCGAGGACGCGCAGGCGGAGTTCAGCAAGAAGCTGGTGGCCCTCGTCGAGAAGGAAGGCGCGGGCTACGACTTCGCCTATTACCGCGACGCGCCGGCCGGCCTGCGCATCTGGTGCGGCGCCACGGTGGAAGCAAAGGACGTCGAGCTGCTGACGCGGTGGATCGACTGGGCCTTCGCCGAGACCAAGGCCACGCTCGCGAAGGCGGCGTAAGCAAACCCAATCCTCGTCATGGCCGGGCTTGACCCGGCCATCCATCAATCAAGAGAGATGGATCCGCGGATATCTAGCCCGAAGACGCGCTTCGCGCTTTTGCCCGCGGATGACGTGCCGTAAATGCAGCACGCACCACGGATCATCCCCATGACCAAACCCAAAGTTCTCATTTCCGACGCGCTCTCGCCCGCTGCCGTGCAGATCTTCAAGGACCGCGGCGTCGAGGTCGACTTCCAGCCCAATCTCGGCAAGGACAAGGACAAGCTAGCCGAGATCATCGGCAATTACGACGGCCTTGCGATCCGCTCCGCGACCAAGGCGACCGCCAAGATCCTCGAGAAGGCGACCAGGCTGAAGGTGATCGGCCGCGCCGGCATCGGCGTCGACAATGTCGAGATCCCGGCCGCGACGGCCAAGGGCATCATCGTGATGAACACGCCGTTCGGCAATTCGATCACGACCGCCGAGCACGCCATCACCCTGATGCTCGCGCTCGCCCGCGAGATCCCGCAGGCCGATGCCTCGACGCAGGCCGGCAAGTGGGAGAAGAACCGCTTCATGGGCGTCGAGATCACCGGCAAGGTGCTGGGCGTCGTCGGCTGCGGCAATATCGGCTCGATCGTCGCCGACCGCGCGCTCGGCCTGCGCATGAAGGTGATCGCGTTCGACCCGTTCCTGTCGCCGGAGCGCGCCAAGGACATCGGCGTCGAGAAGGTCGATCTCGACGATCTGCTCAAGCGCGCCGACTTCATCACGCTGCACACGCCTCTGACCGAGAAGACCAAGAACATCATCGACGCGGCCGCGATCGCCAAGATGAAGAAGGGCGTGCGCCTGATCAACTGCGCCCGCGGCGGCCTCGTCGACGAGCAGGCGGTGGTCGATGCGCTCAACGCCAAGCACATTGCGGGTGCCGCCTTCGACGTCTTCGTCGAGGAGCCCGCGACCAAGAGTGTGCTGTTCGGCCATCCCAACGTGATCTGCACGCCGCATCTCGGCGCCTCCACCACCGAAGCGCAGGAGAACGTCGCGCTGCAGGTCGCCGAGCAGATGTCGGATTACCTGCTCACCGGCGCGATCTCGAACGCGGTCAACTTCCCCTCGATCACCGCGGAAGAAGCGCCGAAGCTGAAACCGTTCATCGCGCTCGCCGAGAAGCTCGGCTCGTTCGCCGGCCAGCTCACCGAGAGCGGCATCCTCAAGGTCGAGATCACCTATGAGGGCCACGTCGCCGAGATGAAGATCAAGGCGATCACCTCCGCGGTGCTGTCGGGCCTGCTGCGGCCGATGCTGGGCGAGGTCAACGTGGTGTCGGCGCCGGTCGTCGCCAAGGAGCGCGGCATGGTGGTGGACGAGATCGTCCGCGCCGCCCAGAGCGACTATGAGAGCCTGATCACCGTCACGGTCACCACCGAGCGGCAGGAGCGGTCGGTCTCGGGCACCGTCTATGCCGACGGCAAGCCGCGCCTCGTCGACATCAAGGGCATCCGCGTCGACGCCGAGTTCGGCAAGTCGATGATCTACGTCACCAACGAGGACAAGCCGGGCTTCATCGGCAAGTTCGCGGGGCTTCTGGGCGACGCCAAGATCAACATCGCGACCTTCCATCTCGGCCGCGTCGCCCCCGGCAGCGATGCCATTGCGCTGGTCGAGGTCGACGGCGTGGTGCCGGCCGACGTGCTCGCCAAGGTGCAGGCCCTGCCACAGGTCAAGCAGGCCAAGGCGCTGACGTTCTGAAGCCCACTCTCAGTCCGGGGCTGAACTACGGTGCGCACCTGCGCACCTGAGGATCTCGAGATGCCGGGTTCGGCTCTTCGAGCCTCCCCGGAATGACGAGCAACATATATTCCGACCCGCGGAACAACGCCGCTTCCTTCACCGGAGGCGGCGTTTTATTTTCCCCGCGACCTCCTGACTTTGTGTACCAATGGCGCTAGGACGCTCCGTTCCAAATCGTTCGACAAGGGAGAAAACAATGCGTGAAGCCGTCATCGTTTCCTATGCGCGCACGGGCCTGGCGAAATCCGGCCGCGGCGGGTTCAACATCACGCCGCCGATGTCGCTCGCGGCCCACGCCATTCACCACGCGGTGGACCGCGCCGGCGTCGAGAAGGACTATGTCGAGGACTGCTATCTCGGCAATTGCGCCCATGGCGCGCCGAACATCGGCCGCCAGGCCGCGCTGCTCGCGGGGCTGCCGAAGACCACCGCCGGCGTGTCGGTGAACCGCTTCTGCTCGTCGGGCCTGCAGACCATCGCGATGGCCGCCAATTCGATCCGCTCCGACGGCGCCGATTGCATCGTCGCCGGCGGCGTCGAGAGCATCTCGATTCCCGGCGGCGCCACGCCGAAGGAATCGGTCGATCCGGAACTGCTCAAGGTCGCCCCCGACATCTTCATGGCGATGATCGACACCGCCGATATCGTCGCCGAGCGCTACAAGCTCAGCCGTGAATATCAGGACGAGTTCTCGCTGGAATCGCAGCGCCGCATGGCGGCGGCCCAGCAGGCGAACAAGTTCAAGGACGAGATCGTCCCGATGAAGACCAAGATGAAGGTCGTCGACAAGCAGACCAAGGCCGAGTCGATCGTGGACTACACCGTCGATCGCGACGAATGCAATCGCCCCGAAACGACGATGGAAGGATTGGCAAAACTCGAGCCGGTGAAGGGCCCCGGCAAGTTCGTCACCGCCGGCAATGCCAGCCAGCTCTCCGACGGCGCCGCCGCCGTGGTGCTGATGGAAGCCAAGGACGCCGAGAAGCGCGGCCTCAAGCCGCTCGGCCGCTTCGTCGCCTGGGCCACCGCCGGCTGCGAGCCGGACGAGATGGGCATCGGCCCGGTGTTCGCGATTCCGAAGCTCCTCAAGCGCACCGGCCTCAAGATCGACGACATCGATCTGTGGGAGCTCAACGAGGCCTTCGCCAGCCAGTGCCTGTATTGCCGCGATCAGCTCGGCATCGATCCCGCCAAGTACAACGTCAACGGCGGCTCGATCGCGATCGGCCATCCCTTCGGCATGACCGGCGCCCGTCTCACCGGCCATCTGCTGCAGGAAGGCGCCCGCCGCAAGGCCAAGTGGGGCGTGGTGACGATGTGCATCGGCGGCGGCCAGGGCGGCGCCGGCCTGTTCGAGATCTATCACTGATCCAGGACGCAGCAATGCGAAAGGGCACGGCGCCGCAGGCGCCGTGCTTTTTTTTGAGCGCTGCGCGGCAACGTGCTGCGCTCTTCACGATCAAATTACGCGATCAACCTCTACGGTGCCATTCTAATAAAGACAACTGCAGCGAAAGATGCTAGAGCTTGATTGCGATGCAGCTGCAATGGGGAGGCGCCAATGGCCTTTTCGGACCCGAGCTCGGCGATCCAAAGCATCATAGATGCCGCCGTCAGCGACTACATGGGGATGGCAGTCTACGTCTTCACGGACTTTGACGGGTCCGGCGCTCCCTCCGCAAAGTTCTTCTCTCCCTCTACTGCAGTCTGGGACTCGAACCATCAAGTCGTGGACCCTGCGCAGCTGCCGAATATCCTGTTCGAAATCGGATCCATCTCGAAGGTTTTCACATCCAGAATTTTCTACACTCTTCAGGGCACGTATGATGGAAATACGGTTGGATCCTGCATGCCCTCGATTTCGCTGCCGACAGCGATAAGCGGGATTCCGGTTGCCGACATCGTCACTTATGCGTCGGGGTTCCCGCAGGACAATGGCGAGCCTCCCGATCCACGGGGACAATTCTGCCCGCCCAGCAACTTGCAGAACTTCACCGAGCTCGTCGCTTGGTTCAACAGCGGACAGCACTCAGCATGGATCTGTCCGCCGGGCCAGTGCTACACGTATTCGAACCTTGCCTGGTCTCTCCTGGCTATTGCCGGCGCCAACCCGCAGAACACCTACGTCGACGTCTATGACGAGTACAACGCGCAACTCGCCGAGCTGTGCGCGGATCTCGGCATGGGCAGCACGGCGTTGTTCACGACGGGCCAAGTTCCCGGCATGGCCTGTGGGTATGACGGGACGCAGCCTTTCCAGGTGGGTCAGAGCTATTTGCCGTGCCCACCGATGGAGTTCGGCAGCGGGTCGATCGTCAGCTGCGCCTCGGACATGCTGCAATGGCTGCTCTACAACATGGGCCAGTTGCAGCCTTCACCGGCGGAATTCGCTATCCTGCAGACGCAGCAGCGAGCCGGCCCGGCCCGCGCCAAATGCGGTACGACGGGCACCTGCCAGGTGCAGTCGCAGGGCCCCACGGTCGGAATTGGATGGTTCTTTCCGAAAATCACCGGCGCGGCGGGACGTGTTCTGTCGAAAGATGGCGGCGTCCCGGGATTCAGCTCGTGGATGGGGTTTGAGAGCTGGGTTCAAAACGGTGCAAACGCTCCGTCGAGCAATGGCGTGGTGGTTCTGTCCGCGGGCAAACTCGCCTCGCCAGTGGGACAGAAAATCATGTCCGTTCTTCTGTCCGCCGAGGTCGAGGGTGGTTTGTCGTCGAGTTGACCCAAGTCGGCTCGTCTTTTTCGGCAAGAGGGATGTTTTTCGTTTCGGAACCTGCTTGTGCACCCGACCGTGCACAAAGGCGAAACTTTTACGAACGCACGTATTAGTACGTATCCGCAAATTAACGGAAGCTTTCACCGAATATCGCTTCATCAACCGCATCGCTCTCCACCAGCTGGGTTCACGATGCGGCTTCTCTCCCTGCGACTCACTCACAAGATCACCGCGATCGGCGTCATTGGTGTCATCGGCGTCGTCCTGATCGGCGGCATTCACCTCTACGGCGAGCGGACGATGGGCGTCTATCGCGACGCGGCCGAGGATGCGCGCACCGTGTTCGAGCTGAACGACAGGATCGCGGTCGAGCTGCTCGAGGCGCGCCGTGCCGAGAAGGATTTTCTGCTGCGCAGCGATCCGGCCAGGGCGCAGCGACAGGTCGACATCAGCCGGCAGGCGGCGCTCGACATCGAGACGCTGCGCGGCAAGATCGCAGCGCTCGGCCAGCCCGAGCTGGCGCGGAAGATCGACGCGATGAATGCGTCGCTGAAGACCTATCAGGCCCGCTTCGCCGCGGTGGTCGAGGAACGACAGCGGCTCGGCCTCGACGAGAAGTCCGGGCTCGAAGGCCGCCTGCGCGCTTCCGTCCACGGTATCGAGAGCCAGGTCGACCAGTTCCAGAATTCCGAGCTCAAGGTGATCATGCTGATGATGCGCCGGCATGAGAAGGATTTCATGCTGCGTCGTAACGCCAGATATGGCGAGGAGATGAAGAAGCGCGCGTCCGAATTTGCCGCAAGCCTCGACGCGGCAGCCATTGCCGACGGCGCCAAGGCCGAGCTGCGCCAGAAGCTCGCCGACTATCAGCGCGACTTCTCCGCCTGGATGGAGACCGCGCTGAAGCTGGCGGCCGAATCGAAGGCGATGTCGGAGGCCTTCGCTTCGGTCGAGCCGGTGATCGAGCAGATCTCGACATCGGTCGACCGCATCCGCGCCGATGCCGACCGTCTCAACGAGGCCGAGCGCACCAGCATCCAGTTCTGGATTGCGGTCGCGATCGCGCTGATTGCGACGAGCGTGCTCGGCCTCGGCATCTTCATCGGACGTTCGGTCTCGAGGCCTTTGACCGCGATGCGCGCGGCGATGATCGAGCTCGCCAACGGCAATTTCGCCGTCGTTCTTCCCGGCCTCGGCCGGCCCGACGAGATCGGCGAGATCGCGCAAGCGGTCGAGACGTTCAAGATCAACGCCGAGCGGAAGGCGCAGGAGGAGGCCGAAGAGAAGATCAGGCAGGACAAGCTCGCCGCCGAGCGCCGCCGCGCCGACATGATCAGGATGGCGGACGATTTCGAAGGTGCGATCGGCGAGATCGTCGAGACCGTGTCGTCGGCGGCCAACGAGCTCGAGGCCTCGGCGACGTCGCTGACCACGACTGCCAGCCGCTCGACCGAGCTTGCCACGCTGGTCGAGGCCGCGTCCGAGGAAGCGGCGACCAATGTGCAGTCGGTGGCGTCCGCCGCCGAGGAGCTGACCGCCTCCGTTAACGAGATCAGCCGTCAGGTGCAGGCCTCCGCGCGCATGGCGGGCGAGGCCGTCACCCAGGCCGGGCAGACCAACGATCGCGTCAGCGAATTGTCCAAGGCGGCCGCGCGCATCGGCGACGTGGTCGAGCTCATCAACGCCATCGCCGGCCAGACCAATCTGCTCGCGCTCAACGCCACCATCGAGGCCGCGCGCGCGGGCGAAGCCGGACGCGGCTTTGCCGTGGTGGCCTCGGAAGTGAAGGCGCTGGCCGAGCAGACCGCGAAGGCGACCGGCGACATCGGTCAGCAAATCTCGAGCATCCAGGTCGCGACGCAAGATTCCGTCGGTGCGATCAAGACCATCGGCGGCACCATCGAGCGCCTGTCCGAGATCTCCTCCACCATCGCGGCCGCCGTGGAAGAGCAGGGCGCCGCGACCAGCGAGATCTCGCGGAACGTCCAAAGCGCCGCCGCCGGCACCACGCAGGTCAGCGCCAACATCTCCAGCGTGCGCCAGGGCGCCACCGAGACGGGATCTGCCTCCTCGCAGGTGCTGTCCGCTGCGCAATCGCTGTCGAACGACAGCAGCCGGCTGAAGATCGAGGTGAGCAGGTTCTTGGAGACGGTCCGCGCGGCGTGAGGGCGATGTAAGGGGCGCACCGCTCTTGCCGCACGTCATTGCGAGCGCAGCGAAGCAATCCAGAATCTTTCCGCGGCGGCAGCCCGGATTGCTTCGCTGCGCTCGCAATGTCGGCGGAGCCTACGCCCCCGCCAGCACTGGCGCGAGCACCACCTCGATCAGCGTGCCGTGGCCGGCGCTCTTGATGTTGAACCGGGCGCGGTTGGCTTCGACCAGCGCTTTCGTCAGCGACAGGCTCAGCGCCGAGCTGTCGGCGGCATCGCCAGGCGGCGGGGTGCGGAACGGCTCCATCGCGGCGGCGACTTCGCGTTCGGAAAGGCCATGGCCGGTGTCGCGGATGCGCAGTGCGATCTCGCCGCGGTCGGTCAGCGCGGTCGAGACGATGACCTGGCCGCCGGCGCTGGCGAGCCGGATCGAGTTCGAGATCAGGTTCATGGTGATCTGCCGCATCGCGCGCGCATCGACGCTCACCTGCGGCAGCGCATGGGCGAGCGAGGTGCGGATGATGATGCGCTCGCGGTTGGCCTGCGGCTGCATCACCGTCACGCAGGCCTCGACCAAATCGTTCAGGTTCAAGTTCGCGAAATTCAGGTCGAGCTTGCCGGTCTCGATCCGCGACAGCTCCAGGAGGTCGTCGATGATGGCGATGACGCGCTCGCCGGACGCGCGGATGTCCTTCATGTATTCGCCGTAGCGCTCGTTGCCGAGCGCGCCGAAGCGCTCGGAGATCATCACCTCGGCGAAGCCGATGATGGCGTTGAGCGGCGTGCGGATCTCGTGGCTGATCCGCGCCAGCATGTCGGCCTTGGCGTTGGCCGCGCCGTCGACGAGCCGGCGGGCCTTCGTCAATTCGCTCTCGCCCTTCTTGGCCTGCGAGAGATCGCGGAACACGGCGAAGAAGTTCGGTCCTTCGGGACGGGTGCGGCCCATGATCATCGCGAGCGGAATGACGCCGCCCTTCTTCTCGCGGCCCAGCACCTCGCGGCCGTGATCGAGCAGGCTGGAAATGTCCTGGCTCTTCAGGCTTTGCAGATAGTCGGCGACGATCTGCTGGCTCTCGGGCGCGAACAGCGTCAGCAGGTTCTGCTGCAGCAGCGCCTCGCCGTCATAGCCGAACAGCGCCTCCGCGCTGCGGTTGCAGGCGTGGATGTTGCCTTCGGCATCGAACATCACGATGCCCTCGGCCGTGGTGTCGAGGATCGCGGCGAGATCCTCGGCCTCGGCTTCGCCCGCCGCGGGCTCGGCGTCCGCGGCCTCAGGCTCTGCGGCCGCAACGGTCACTGCGACGGCAGGCGCGACGATCGGTGTCGCCTGCGTCAGCGCGCAGATCAGCGCATGCGCGCCGTCGCCGTCCCACTCGATCGTGTGCAGATGCGCTTCCGTCGTCGCCGGCGGCGCTTCGCCATTCGGAGCCGTCGCGCTGATCGTGACCGGCGTGCCGCCTTGCGAGGTGCTGCTGGCCGCCGACACGCCCGGCTCGACATAGAGCGCATCCAGCCCGCCGGCATGCTCCAGCGCGTTCAGGCCGTCATAGCCCATGCGGGCGAGGAAAGCGGGATTGGCGTAGAGCAGGCGGTCGAGCCGGTAGATCAGGATGCCCGTCGGCAACAGGTCGAGCAGCGTGCGGTCGCGCGCGCTCATCCCGCGCGGCGGCGGTGCCGGCTCGGACAGCCATTCGGCTGCGGCTTGCGGCGGCTCCGGCTCGGGCGCTTCGGCGCTGATCTCCGCCACTGGTCCGGCCGCGTCGGTCGCAATGATCTCGCGCTTGCGTTCGAGCCGCTCGGACAATTGCCGCGCGAGCTCGTTGAAGGCGCTGTTCTCGACCGGCGTCAGTGTCGGTGGCCGCGTATCGCCGGCGGCGCGGAACGGCACGACATTGGGAGGCGTTTCCACGGGCGTGTCCAGTTCGGTTGATTGAGAAGTCGTCTCGCTTGTGGGGTCTGGCAGGTCGGGTTCGGCTTGCGGCTCGGGCTCGGATGGTGCGATCGGCGGCGCCGCCGCTGCTTCGCCCTCCGCCTCTGTTTCCGCCTCCGCTTCAGGCTCGGCCTCTGCTTCTGGCGCGACGGCCTCAGTGGAGCGATCCTGTGCGGGCGGCTCGACGAGCAGCTCGAAGCGCCTGAGCGCCTCGAGCCGGTTGAGCGCGTCGAGATCGCGGCAGACGCCGAAGCCGCGGAAGCCGGCGAACTCACGGTTGCGGTCGTAGACCGGCAGGCCGGCGAGTTCGACCGGAATGTGCTCGCCGCCGTCGGCCGGCCAATTCACTGTGATGCCGGCCCAGGTATCCTTGCTTTCGAGCGCCTTCGCCACGCGCCCTTCGGGATCGAGCGAGAATTCCTCGGCGATCTCGCGCCAGGGGCGGCCGAAGCCGGCGGCGGTGTGCGTGCCCATCAGGCGGATGAAGTCGTCGGAGCCGAGCACGAAGCGGCCCTCGGCATCCATCTGCCAGAGGAAGCGCAGCGGATGCTGACGCGGTGCGGGCGGCTCTTGCTGGCCCGACTGCTGGTCTGAAGTCGGCTCGACCATGCCTGCATTGATCGGCGCGGGCTGTGGCGAGGCAATGGCTTGCGGCTGGTTTTCAACCGGAGTTTTGGCCGCCGCGTCAGCCGCCGCCGGGACGACCGGCTCGGGCGCGGGCGCGATCGTCTCGGCGGGCGGTTCGGCGAATGCGTCGAACAGCGCAATCGGAGACGGTGCCTCGTCTGGCGCAGGCTGTGCGTCCTCCGGCACCGCGTCCGAAGGCGGCACGGGCGTCACGTCGGGTGCGGCCTCGCGCGCCGCCGTGGTGGCGGCCGGCTCGATCAGCGCGACCAGGCCGACATCGGCGCCGCTGCCGACCCGCTGCAGCACCATCTGGCCGATGCCGATCGGCGTCGCGGCGCGGCCGGTTGCCAGCGCATCGCTGCGGGCGCGGTCGAGGCCGGCCTCGAGCAGATCGCGGAAGCCGAGCAGGGGGCGCGCGGCCTCGCTCGCGCCGACGAACAGCCCGTCCGGCGCGAACGCCGCCATCGGCACCTTGGCGCCGGCGACCAGCCGATGCAGCCGCTCCACCAGGGGCATGGTGCGCAGCGTCGGGTCCATCGCGATGACGAGCACGGCGTGACTGCCGTCGGCAAAGTCGAGCCGCGCGCAGCCGCAGGTCATCAGCGCCCCTAACCGGGCGCCGAAGCCGCGCAGCCGCTGCAGCCGCACCGCGCCGTTCGCCGGCAGCTGGGGGGCGAGCCTGACGACCTGGCGGCGATGGCTGTCGGCGGGGCCGAAAACCTTGTCCGCAAGGCCGGCGCTGTTGGCCGCGCCGAACAGTTTCGCGCCGACCGGATTGGCCCACAGCACGCGCGCGCCGTCGGTCGACCACAGCCAGACCGGCAGGGCAGAGGTCGCATGCACGGCCAGCCGCGGATCGTCCACCCCTCGCAACTGGAAATCCGAACGCGTCATCAGGCCGGCTGCATCTCACGCTTCACGAGTGGCGGCTGCCGGGAATGACAGCCTTAAGAAAGGGTTAGTATCGCCCGGAAGGCGCGACCAGGTCCACGGCCCAAAGCCCGCAGGCGCCTCCCAAGCGGCGATAACCTTAATCCTGCCAACCCCGCAAGCCGAGCCGATGTTGCATCCAAGGGATTCAAAGCGGAGGGCATAGGCGCGCGCAGCACGCGCGGTGCCCATCCTCCCCTGGAGGCGGAGGATCGGCTCACATGAGCGTAGCGAATGTGAGACGAGGTGGGGTGACAGTCTCTCCATGGAGGCGGTCCCCGTGGGCCCCACCCCGCTCGCGCTGCGCGCGAC
>NZ_JARFML010000029.1 GCF_029167105.1 Bradyrhizobium yuanmingense
CGTCTTCGAGAGCGTCAGGCCGGTCTCAACAGGGGGCCGGCTTCGATCGGAATGGGTGGCCGACTTCCGTCGGAATCGGTGGCCGGATTGCGTCGGAATCAGTGGCCGGCTTGCATCGGATTGCGCAGCCATCGATCCAATCTACGCATTGGCTACGGAGCGAGTGCTCCGCTCAGAGCTATTGGAGGCCGAGCGCCAGGTGGAGGCAGCGCAGAGCCGAAAAGAGCAAGTCCAAGATCGCCTGCGAGATGCGGCCAAGTTCCGAGTTCTTTTGTACGAAAAGGGCAAAGTCTTAGAGCGCGGAATTATCGATGCGCTGAAGCTGCTTGGTTTTGACGCTGCCCCGTTCAAGGAAGGGAGTTCCGAGTTCGATGCTGTTTTCTCGTCTCCTGAAGGTCGCCTCATTGGAGAGGCCGAAGGCAAGGATACGAAGGCGATCAATATCGACAAGCTTCGGCAGCTCACGATGAACATACAAGAGGACCTTCAGCGCGAAGAAGTCAGCGCCCCCGCAAAAGGAGTTCTGTTTGGCAACGGCTATCGACTGTCGTCCCCTTCTGAGCGCGACGCGCAGTTTACGGAAAAGTGCATTTCTTCTTCTCGTGCCATGAACACGGCCCTTGTTGCGACCACTGATCTGTATCGGTCGGTTCAGTATGTCTCCGACACCGGCGATCTTGAATACGCCAAGCAGTGTAGGGAAGTCCTTCTATCTAGTGTGGGTCTGGTGAGCTTTCCCGTCCCGCCGATGTCAGGGGCTGATGCGGTTCAAACCTTGGCGCCAGACGATGAAGAAAGCCAAGCCGGATAAGGTTTCGTAGCTATGCTCGTCGAAGACCATCCGATTCAGTAGTGCATTTTGGCCTAGTTTTCGGATTTTCAGTTCTCTTTTTCCGATGTTTGGAAGCGGTGCCCCGAAGTCGTCAACTCAGCTTTTCAGATAAGTAACTGAGTCTGTTGATGGTTTACCCTGTCGTGCCATGTCTGCAAGAATACAACGCTGTTAATCGGATGGTCGCTGGTTCGAATCCAGCCCGGGGAGCCAAATCTTGCCGAAAACTCAATGGCTTGTGCTCGCATCCTCATGCGGTGCGCGATCTGCTTCGCCTGAATGTTTGAGCGCTGCATCGGGGGTGCAGCAGGAATCGCGCTCGAACATTTGTGCGTCGGCGTGGTCCTGCCATTCGGACGGCGCCAAATCGACCCAATTTACGCCGAGCGTGGATCTGCCGGACACTTGCGGAGCTGATTCCCATGCCAGACATCAAAGTCGACCGTTCGGATATGGCCCCCTCGATTCTGCCCGCCGGCATCCCCGAGCTCAGCGACGATGAATGCCTCGCTTGTCTCGCGCGCGCAGTCGAGGCACCGGATTCGGCGCGGCTGGACGAAGTCGCCGGCCTCATTGGCCGCCTGGCAGTCGCCATCGAATAGGCCGGCCGGGCCCTCCCTCAGGGCCTTGCGGAGCGCGAGCGCGCATCGCCAACCGCCATGTTGCGTTTTGACCGAGCATGCTCCAAAAGATGCCGCGATTTTTCTCCGCGGCATCGTCCGCATTGCAGGGTCCGCAAATGTCCGGTTTTTCGACCGCGCGCCAAAAAATGGTCGATGGCCAGGTGCGCACCAGTGACGTCACCGACCGTCGTGTTCTCGATGCCATGCTCACGGTGCCGCGCGAGGCGTTCGTGCCGGCCGGCCGGCAGGCGCTGGCCTATCTCGACCTCGACCTCGACGTCAGCGAAGGCGCCGCCAAGCGGTTCCTGATCAAGCCGGCCCTGACCGGCAAGCTGCTCCAGGCCGCCGAGATCGGCGGGGATGACAACGTGCTGGTCGTCGGCTGCGCCACCGGCTATCTCGCCGCACTGGCTGCCAAGCTCGCGCGGCAGGTCACGGCGACCGAGTGCGATTCGGCGTTGGCCGCCAAGGCGAGGGACGCCTTCACCGCCCAGGGTCTGGCCAATGTCGCCTGCAAGGCGGCGGCCTGCAACGAGGGCGACCCTGCTGCCGCCCCCTATGATGTGATTCTCCTCAATGGCGCGGCCGAGGTGATGCCGGAAGCGCTGCTCGGGCAGCTGAAGGAGGGCGGGCGCCTGCTTGGAGTGTCGGCCGAATCGAGGCCGCCGCGCGCGACGATCGTGACCCGTACCCACGGCGAATTCGGCCATCGGGCCCTGTTCGATGCCGCCGCCCCGGTCCTTCCCGGGCTGGAACGGGCTGCTGCCTTCGTGTTCTGAGCCCGGGCCCCGTTAAAATCCCGTTCTGAATCAGAAGTGTGGCCGGGATGCTGCACGTGAAGAGTTTCCGCTGAGAACCACCCTCAGGTAGTTCCGTCGCGCTTGACCGCGTCCTATGTTGCGGCGGGGCAACGACTCCATTGGTACGGTACCCCGGCTCGCGGGCACGAGCCGGGCGCTAGAACGAACGGAATTTCACGGATGCATGGGGTGAAGCTCTTCACCGGAGCTGCGGTTTCGGTCCTGCTGCTGGCGCTTGCCGGGCCGACGCCTGCCTTGGCGGATACGATCGACGGCGCGCTGGTGCGCGCCTATCAGAACAATCCGCAGCTCAACGCGCAGCGTGCCCAGGTGCGCTCGACCGACGAGAACGTGCCTCAAGCCTTGTCGGGCTATCGCCCCAGGGTCTCGCTGACGGCGAGCGGCGGTTACCAGTACCAGGATTTGCAGAGTGGTCCGGGGGCTAACTCAATCAACGGAACGAGGTTACCTCGCAGCGCCGGGATTACCGCTACGCAGACGCTCTACAATGGCAACCAGACCGCCAACAGAACGCGGGCGGCGGAGAGTCAGGTGTCCGGTGCCCGCGAAGCATTGCGCAGTCTCGATCAAAGTGTGCTGCTCCAGGCGGCTACGGTCTACATGGACTATCTGCGCGATGCTGCCACGCTCGAAGTCCAGCGCAGCAACGTGCGCGTGCTCGAACAGACGCTGAAGCAGACCCGCGATCGCTTCAATGTCGGCGAAGTGACGCGCACCGACGTTGCGCAATCGGAAGCGCAGCTGGCCGCCGGCAGGACGCAGGCCCTTACTGCGGAAGCAAATCTCACCACCACGCGCGCAAACTTCCGCCGCATCATCGGCAACGAGCCGGCGAATCTTGCCCCCGGTTCACCTGTCGATCGTTTCCTTCCCGCAACCCTTGCCGCAGCGATCGAGCTTGGCCTCATCGAGCATCCCAACGTCACGGCCGCAATGTTCGGCATCGACGTCAATTACCTGCAGGTCAAGGTCGCCGAAGGTGCGTTGCTGCCGACGATGACCCTCCAGGCATCGGCGACCCAGGCCAATGAACAGTCCTTGATTCAGATGCGCTCGTTCTCCGCATCGGCGATCGCGCAGCTCTCGGTGCCGATCTATCAGGGCGGTGGCGAATACGCGCTGATCCGCCAGTCCAAGGAGAACCTGGCGCAGCAGCGCCTCAACCTCGAAACGACTCGCGACCAGACCCGTGCGACCGTTGTGCAATGGTGGGGCTCGCTGCAGGCCACCAAGGCGCAGGTGCAGTCGGCTCAGGCGCAGGTGACGGCGTCCGAGATCGCCCTCAACGGCGTCCGCGAGGAGGCCAAGGCCGGCCAGCGCACCACGCTGGACGTGCTCAATGCGCAGCAGGCGCTGGTGAACGCGCGCGTTGCGTTGGTGACCGCGCAGCACGATCGCGTAGTCGCATCCTATAACGTCCTCGCCGCGGTCGGGCGTCTATCGCCGCAGGTCCTCGGCCTTGCGACCACAACCTACGACCCCAGCGTTCACTATCATCAGGTGCGCGACAGCTGGGTGGGTGTGCGCACGCCTGACGGCCGCTGATTCCCGTAATCATCCGGTCGATCTCGCGAATAACCGAGGTCGACCGGTGCTTTGCTTGCAATCGTCAAAATCCCTGACATAGCCTTGCCAAGATGATGCGGGTCGATTCGTCCCGCATTGACGTCGTGTGCGTAACGCTTCGGTGCCGGGGCAGGGGGGCACCGCTGCGCGTCGAGCCGTGATCTGGGGACAAGTCGGGCTGCGGCGACGAAAATGGCGGACCCATCGTTGCGGAACCGGCCAATCCTGCCGTGCTTGGTGTAAAACAACGCATGCGAGGGCGTTGATGATGTGGAGTCGGAGATGACGCAGCCTGCAAAGGTCACAGAACCCTCGATGGAGGAGATTCTGGCCTCGATCCGGCGCATCATTGCCGACGACGAGGCAAAGCCTCCGCCGGCCGAGGCCGCCAAGCCCGAGAAGGCTGCTGCGTCCGCCGCGCCGCCGAAGCCCCAGGCGATGAACGACATTCCGCCATCCAAGGTCGCTCCGCCGAAACCCGCCGCCGAGAAGCCTGCACCGCCGCCGGCTGCAAAGCCGGCGCCGCCACCAGCACCCGCGCCTGCGGCGGACGCATCCAACAGCCAGGACGATATCGACGCGTTGCTGGCGGGTCTCGATGCGGCCACACCTGCGCCTGAGGTCCGCGCGCCCGAACCGGAGCCCGAGCCCGAGCCGGACGTGCTCGAACTGACCGACGATATGGCGGTGGACCCGACGCCGCCTCCGCCGCCGCCGAGCTTTCGCAAGGTCGAGCCACGCGACGATCTCGAATTCGCCGAGCCGCCGCGGCCCGCCCCGCCGCCGTCCTACGCGCCGGTGGACTTCGACGCGCCGCCGCTGCCCCCGCAGCAGCCGATCCTCGCGCAATCGACGGTCTCCGCAGTCGAATCCGCCTTCAACTCCCTGGCCCATACGGTGCTCAGCAGCAACGCGCGGACGCTGGAGGACCTGGTCAAGGAGATGCTGCGGCCGATGCTGAAGTCCTGGCTCGACGACAACCTGCCCGGCCTCGTTGAACGCATCGTGAAGGCCGAAATCGAGCGGGTCTCGCGCGGAGGCCGCTAAGAGCGGCCGAAAGGCCCTCATAAAGACCGGCTTGGGCGTCATATAGGGGTCGGGACCGGGCCGGAAAGCGCTGTCGCCGCCTCGTTTTCCCTGACCTTTTCGTTGACTTGGCCCCCTCGCGCGGCTTTCTAGCAGCCCCATGATTGAGAAAAATTACCAGCCCGCCGATATCGAGACCCGTATGTCCGTGGTGTGGGAGGACAGCCTTGCGTTCAAGGCTGGCCGGCCCGACCGCCGTGATGCCGTGCCCTTCACCATCGTGATCCCGCCGCCGAACGTGACGGGCTCGCTGCACATGGGCCACGCCCTCAACAACACGCTGCAGGACATCCTTTGCCGGTTCGAGCGCATGCGCGGCCGCGACGTGCTGTGGCAGCCCGGCACCGATCATGCCGGCATCGCCACCCAGATGGTGGTCGAGCGGCAGCTGATGGAGCGCCAGCAGCCCGGTCGCCGCGAGATGGGCCGTGAGAAGTTTCTGGAGCGGGTCTGGCAGTGGAAGGCCGAGAGTGGCGACACCATCATCAACCAGCTCAAGCGCCTCGGTGCGTCCTGCGACTGGTCGCGCGAGCGCTTCACCATGGACGAGGGCCTGTCGAAGGCCGTCGTCAAGGTGTTCGTCGAGCTGCACCGCGAGGGACTGATCTACAAGGACAAGCGGCTGGTGAACTGGGACACCAAGCTGCTGACCGCGATCTCCGACCTCGAAGTGCAGCAGACGGAAGTGAAGGGCCACCTCTGGTATCTGCGCTATCCGATCGAGGGCAAGACGTTCAACCCCGAGGATACCTCGAGCTTCATCGTGGTCGCCACCACGCGCCCCGAGACCATGCTCGGCGATACCGGCGTGGCCGTCCATCCGGAAGATGATCGCTACCAGAAGCTGATCGGCAAGAACGTCGTCCTGCCGCTGGTCGGCCGCAAGATCAAGATCGTCGCCGACGAGTATTCCGATCCCGAGAAGGGATCGGGCGCTGTGAAGGTGACGCCGGCGCACGACTTCAACGATTTCGAGGTCGGCAATCGCCACGGGCTGCGCCGGATCAGCGTGCTCGACAGGGAAGGCTGTCTCGATCTCCTCGACAACGAGGATTATCTGCGCGACCTGCCCGAAGGCGCTGCGCAATTCGCCGAGGAATTCCACAAGGTCGACCGCTTCGCGGCGCGCAAGCGCATCGTCGAGCGGCTGGAATCGTTCGGCTTCGTCGAACGGATCGAGCCGCACACCCACATGGTGCCGCACGGCGATCGTTCCAACAGCGTGATCGAACCCTACCTGACCGACCAGTGGTACGTGGACGCCAAGACGCTGGCGAGACCTGCGATCGCGGCGGTGCGTTCGGGCGAAACGACGTTCGTGCCGAAGAACTGGGAAAAGACCTATTACGAGTGGATGGAGAACATCCAGCCCTGGTGCATCTCGCGTCAGCTCTGGTGGGGCCATCAGATCCCGGCCTGGTACGGCCCTGACGGCAAGGTGTTCGTCGCCGAGACCGAGGAGGAGGCCATCAGTCACGCGCTCGGCTATTACGTCGAGCAGGAGGTCATCACGCCCGAGCAGGGCCGCGAGATGGCGCTCGACCGCAACAAGCGCGAAGGCTTCATCACGCGCGACGAGGACGTGCTCGACACCTGGTTCTCCTCGGCGCTGTGGCCGTTCTCGACGCTCGGCTGGCCCGACGAGACGCCCGAGGTGCAGCGCTATTATCCGACCAATGCGCTGGTGACCGGCTTCGACATCATCTTCTTCTGGGTCGCCCGCATGATGATGATGGGCCTGCACTTCATGAAGGAAGTGCCGTTCTCGACCATCTACATCCACGCCCTCGTCCGCGACGAGAAGGGCGCCAAGATGTCGAAGTCGAAGGGCAACGTCATCGATCCCCTCAACCTGATCGACGAATACGGCGCGGACGCGCTGCGCTTCACGCTGGCGGCGATGGCGGCGCAGGGCCGCGACATCAAGCTCGCTACCAGCCGCGTCGAAGGCTACCGCAATTTCGCGACCAAGCTCTGGAACGCGTGCAGGTTCGCGGAGATGAATCACTGCGCCGTGCCTGATGGTTTCGAGCCGGCGAAGGCAAAGGAGACGCTGAACCGGTGGATCGCGCATGAGACCGCCCACACCACGCGCGAGGTGACCGAGGCGATCGAAGCCTATCGCTTCAACGATGCCGCGGGCAGCATCTATCGCTTTGTCTGGAACGTCTATTGCGACTGGTATGTCGAGCTCGCCAAGCCCGTGCTGCTCGGTCCGGACAGCCCCGCCAAGGACGAGACCCGCGCCATGGTCGCCTGGGCGCGCGACGAGATCCTGAAGCTGCTGCATCCCTTCATGCCCTTCATCACCGAAGAGCTGTGGGAGGTGACGGCCAGGCGCGAGGGCCTGCTCGCATTGGCGCCGTGGCCGCTGAAGCCGGTCGAGCCGACGCCGGAGCAGCTCGCGATGCTTGCGGCGACCACGGGACCGACCGATGCGCTCGTCTCGCCGGCCTGGGTGCTGCCGATCTTCGATCATGCCGACTTCACCGATCCGGCTGCCGAGGCCGAGATCGGCTGGGTCATCGACCTCGTCACGCAGATCCGCTCGGTGCGCGCCGAGATGAACATCGCGCCGGCAACGCTGACGGCACTGGTGCTCGCAGGCGCTTCGGCCGAAACCAAGGAGCGCGCGCCGCGCTGGGCCGATGTCATCAAGCGCATGGCGCGGCTGTCGGACATCTCCTTCGCCGACCGCGCGCCTGACGGCGCTGTCCAGCTGCTGGTGCGCGGCGAGGTCGCCGCGCTGCCGCTCAAGGGCGTGATCGACGTCGCCGCCGAGCGTGCGCGTCTCGACAAGGAGATCGCCAAGGCCGAGGCCGACATCAAGCGCGCCGAGTCGAAGCTGGCGAACGAGAAGTTCGTCGCTAACGCGGCCGAGGAGGTCGTCGAGGAGGAGCGCGAAAAGCGCGAGGCGGCGCTGGCGCGGAAGGCGAAGCTGCTCGAGGCGATGGAGCGGCTGAAGCAGGCCTCTTGATCTCGCTGTCATTCCGGGGCGATGCTTAGCATCGAACCCGGTATCTCGAGGTTCCGGGTTCGCGTCTTCGACGCGCCCCGGAACGACGATTACCTCGGAAACGGCTTGCTCAGAAACTTCGAGCCCCTGACGCCATAGCGCCAGGGCAGCTCGACCGCCTTGGTGATGCCGATGCGGATGCCGGTTGCGACCTCGACATCCTCGGTTCGCGCATGCAGCGCGATGGGCGGTCGATCCAGCGGCAGGGCGTTGTGCGCGACGGTGATGCCGAGCGCCTCGGTCAGCTTGCCCGGGCCCGAGCACAGCGCATGCACGTCCTGCAGATGCCGGCGTCGGCGCATCGCAGCCAGGCCACGCGTCGGCTCCAGCGCACGGATCAACACGGCGCTGGCCGAGCCTTCCTCCTCGCAGACGAAGTTGACGCACCAATGAATGCCGTAGGAGCGGTAGACATAGGCAAAGCCAGGCGGGCCAAACATGACCTGGTTCCGCGGCGTCGGCCCGCGATAGGAGTGTGCCGCCGGGTCGGTATGGTGATAGGCCTCGACCTCGACGATGATCCCGCCGACGCCGTCGACGAGCATGGTGGCCCCGATCAGGTCGGGCGCGACCTCATGGACGCTGCGGCCGAAAAAGGTCCGCTTCAGCGGCTTGCCGAGCCGCGGCGGTGAAGTGTTCGAGATTGGAGCCATTCGAGGTGAGAATCGCTTGAGAACAGAGCAGGATATTGCCCATATCTGCCATGTTCCCTGAAGCGGGGCGAGCCGGGTTGCGATGCCAGGCCAGACCGACTAGGTAGGACCTGAACAGACCGGACACCCCATGGTCGTTATTGTCGATACCATCTCGAACCCGCTGCGCCCGCGCCACCCTGAAAAGGTGAACCGTCCTGATTCCGCTTCGCCACCGAAGCCGGACTGGATCCGCGTGCGCGCGCCCAACACCCGCGGCTATGCCGACACCCGCAACATCGTGCGCGCCAACGGCCTACACACGGTGTGCGAGGAGGCGGGTTGCCCGAATATCGGCGAGTGCTGGGACAAGAAGCACGCGACCTTCATGATCATGGGTGATACCTGCACCCGGGCCTGCGCCTTCTGCAACGTCAAGACCGGCCTGCCGAATGCACTGGACGCGGCCGAGCCGCAGAACGTGGCCGAAGCCGTGGCGAAGCTGGGCCTCGCCCACGTCGTGATCACCTCGGTCGATCGCGACGACCTCACTGACGGCGGCGCCGAACATTTCGCTCAGACCATCCGCGCGATCAGGGCGGCGTGCCCCTCGACCACGATCGAGATCCTGACGCCCGACTTCCTGCGCAAGGAGGGGGCGCTCGAAATCGTCGTGGCGGCGAAGCCCGACGTGTTCAACCACAATCTCGAGACGGTGCCGTCGCGCTATCTCACGGTGCGGCCCGGCGCGCGCTACTTCCATTCGATCCGGCTGCTGCAGCGGGTCAAGGAGCTCGACCCCACCATCTTCACCAAATCAGGCATCATGGTCGGCCTCGGCGAGGAGCGCCACGAGGTGCTCCAGGTGATGGACGATCTGCGTTCGGGCGACGTCGACTTCCTGACCATCGGGCAATATCTGCAGCCGACCCGCAAGCATCACGCGGTGATGCGCTACGTGCCCCCGGACGAGTTCAGCTCCTACGAGAAGGTCGCGTACACCAAGGGCTTCCTGATGGTGTCGGCGAGCCCGCTCACCCGTTCCTCGCACCATGCCGGCGAGGACTTTGCGAGACTGAAGGCCGCGCGGGCCGCGACTGCCCCCTGAACCGATATGCCCCGTTTTTCGAGCAAGCGCCGTGTCGATCACAGCGCATCCGAGATGTTCGATCTGGTCGCCGATGTCGAGCGCTACCCGGAATTTGTGCCGCTGTGCAGTGCGCTGAAGGTGCGGCAGCGGATGGCCAAGCCTGACGGCACCGAGGTGCTGATTGCCGACATGACTGTGTCGTTCAAGCTGATCAAGGAATCCTTCACCAGCCGGGTGACGCTCGACCGCGCCAATCTGAAGATCCTGGTCGAATATCTGCAAGGTCCGTTCAGCAATCTGGAAAACCGTTGGACGTTCGAGCCCAAAGGTGAGGGCGTCTGCGACGTCGGTTTCTTCCTGTCTTACGAATTCAAGAGCCGCATGCTGGCGATGCTGATGGGCTCGATGTTCGACGCCGCCTTCGCGCGGTTCTCCGCCGCGTTCGAGAAACGGGCGGACGCGATCTACGGGCGGCCGAAGCTGGCGTCGACGTAGTCGCGATCAGCACTGCTCTCTCCACCGTCATTGCAAGCGGCGGGCGTGCCCTCCCAATCCAACATCGCGCCGTGTTCCCCGTCAGCATCCACCGGGATCATTTCGCATCGCGGCGCGTTCTCAACCGACTGTCCGGGTTGGAGCCGCCATGACCATCAATTTCGACACGCTGAAAGCTTCGCTTGTCCTGTATGGCCTGAACGCGATCTACGCGGTCCTGCTGCTCGCGGTCGGCTGGTATCTGTCCGGGGCGATGCAGCGCTTCGTCACGCGCGTCCTCAGCGTCACGCACCGCGTCGACCCGCTGGTGACGCTGTTTGTAGGCAGCCTTGTGCGTTATGGCGTGCTCGCGGTCGTCGGCATCGCCGTGCTGCAGCTCTTCGGCATCCAGACGGCGAGCCTCGTTGCCGTGCTGGGTGCGACCTCGCTCGCCATTGGTCTTGCCTTGCAGGGCACGCTGTCCAATCTCGCCGCCGGCGTGATGCTGCTCTTGTTCCGGCCCTTTCACATCGGCGACGATGTCGAGGTCGCCGGCAAGGCGGGCAAGGTGAGGTCGCTGTCGCTGTTCATGACCGAGCTGGTCGCGCCCGACAACACGCAGATTCTGTTGCCGAATGGACAGGTCTGGGGCGCGGCCATCATCAATCACAGCGCCTATCCTGGCACAGGCGAGGTCAGGGTGACGTTTCCGGTCCCAGCCGGCGCCGCTCCGGCGCTGGCCGATCGCATCCTGAAGGAGCTTCGCAACGATTCCCGCATCGACGATCAGGCGCAACCTGCCGTCTCCGTCAGCAAGGTCCTCGATGTCGCCAATCCCGCCGCGCCGATCCTGGAATTGACGGTGAGCGCCAAGGCGAAACCGTCTGAAGCTGGCGCGGTCAAGCAGTGCGTGCTCGATCATGCGAGTGCGCTGCTTGCCACGGCTGCCTGAGGCGTTCTATCCCCGCGGCGGACGCGGCGGCCTGCGTTTCACCACATGCCGGCGCGGCGAGCGGGTGACGCGCGGGCGCAGGCGGCTTGCCGCGGCACGTTGCGGCTTGGCCGCGACTTGCGGACCGCGGGCCAGATCCATCAGCATGCGCAGCGCCTCGACGACCGAGCGGGCGCGCACCGCGCTGCGGCCAATGGCGCCGAAGCGGTGCTCGCGATGGATGATGCGGCCGTCGCGCGCGGCGGCTGCGAAGTGCACGAGACCGACCGGCTTGCCGGGCGTGGCGCCGCCCGGGCCGGCGATGCCGGTGATGGCGACCGCGAGATCGACATCGGCGCGCTCAAGCGCACCGATTGCCATTGCGGTCGCCGTCTCCTTGCTGACGGCACCGAAATTGGCCAGCGTGCTCGCCTCGACGCCAAGCATCGCGCGCTTGGCCTCGTTGGAATAGGTGACGAAGCCGCGGTCGATGACATCAGACGAGCCGGGAATGTCGGTCAGTGCGCCCGCAACCAGGCCGCCGGTGCAGGATTCAGCGGTCGCGATCGTCAGCTTGCGCATCCGGCACAGATCGAGCAGCGAGCGGGAGAGGGCGCGTGCGTCGCTGCCGCCCATGGCCTAGACGCCCCAGGGAAGGCGGATGGTGGCGCTCGCGGTGGCCGCGATGCCTTCCTCGCGGCCGGTGAAGCCGAGCCGCTCGCTGGTGGTCGCCTTCACCGCCACGCGCGAGATGTCGACGCCGGAGATCTCGGCGATGCGCGCGCGCATGGTGTCGCGCAACGGGCCGATCTTCGGCCGCTCGCAGATCAGCGTCACCTCGAGGTTGGCGACGCGGCCGCCGCGCGCTGCGACGCGCTCGATGGCATATTTCAGGAACTGGTCGGAGGAGGCGCCCTTCCACTTCGCATCACTCGGCGGGAAGTGCGAGCCGATGTCGCCGTCGGCGAGAGCGCCGAGAATGGCGTCGACCAGCGCATGCAGGCCGACATCGCCGTCGGAATGAGCCAGGAACCCCTTGGTGTGCGGCACGCGCACGCCGCAGATCATGACATGGTCGCCTTCGCCGAAGGCGTGCACGTCGTAGCCGGTGCCGGTCCTGATATCGCCGAGCTGGGCGGCCAGCCGCGCTTCCTCGCGCACGAAATCCTCGGGAGTTGTGAGCTTCATGTTGGCAACATCGCCTTCAAAGGTTGCAACCGTCAATCCCGCCCATTCGGCAATCGCGGCATCGTCGGTGAAATCCGAGCGTCCATCCCTTGCCGCGCGACGATGCGCCTCGAGGATGACGTCGAAACGAAAGGATTGCGGCGTCTGTGCGATCCGCAAGGAAGCGCGCTCCGGCGTGGCCTCGACGTTGCCGCTTTCGCCGGTGACCTTGATGGTGTCGGTGACGGGAACGGTGGGGATCGCAGCGCCGGTGCGGCTCGCCGCCTCGATCGCGCGCGCGATCACGCCTTCCGAGACGAAGGGGCGCGCGGCGTCGTGGATCAGCACGATGTCCGGATTGTGCCTGGCCAGCGCTTCGAGGCCGGCGAGCACCGAAGCCTGCCGCGTCGCGCCGCCATTGGTCGGCGGCTCGTGCCTGAGCCCTGCGACCGCTGCGGTGAACATGGCGCTGTCGTCGGGGTTCACCACCGGCTGCACCGCGAATACCTCAGCGTGACGGCTGAAGGCTTCCATGGCGCGGCGGATCACGGGCACGCCACCGATCTCGCGATATTGTTTCGGCCCGCCGGCGCCGGCGCGCAGTCCGCGCCCGGCTGCGACGAGGACGACCGCGGTGCGCTGTGATTTCGCCATAGGACTCAAATACTCAGTTGCCAATAAGAGCAGGGGGTGATTTGCCGGCATGCCTCTAGCACGGCAGGCCCGCAAAAAAAGGGGATTTCCCCGGATTGTGGGAAACAGCATTTTGCTGCACTGCACTTGAAAGATCTACAGAACTGTCTAAACTGTAGGCATGACGCTTGACTGCACAAGAATTGTGCGCAAGATAGATCATGGCAGGCGCGATGAGGCCCTGCCCAGTCAACGAGACCCCCGTGACCGGCTCGGCAGTATCAGGCTCTAAGCCGTTGAAAATAGGCGATATTGAAGTCGCCACCCCGGTCTTCCTGGCGCCGATGTCGGGTGTGACTGACTCGCCCGTCCGCCGGCTGGCCGCCGAGCTTGGCGCTGGTCTCGTCGTGTCTGAAATGACCGCGAGCGATGAGCTCGCCAATGGCCACCGGATGTCCCGGTTGCGCTGCGAAGCCACCGGCATCGGCCCGCATGTGGTCCAGCTGGCCGGCTGCGAGACACACTGGATGGCCGAAGGCGCCCGGATCGCCGAAGCGGAAGGCGCCGATATCATCGACATTAACATGGGGTGTCCCGCCCGCCACGTCACCGGCGGCCAGTCCGGCTCGGCCTTGATGCGCGACCTCGACCATGCCGTCAGCCTGATCGAAGCGACGATCGCGGCGGTGAAGGTGCCGGTGACGCTTAAGATGCGCCTCGGCTGGGACGACCGCAGCCGCAACGCGCCGGCGCTGGCGCGGCGCGCGGAGGCCGCGGGGGTCAAGCTCGTCACCGTTCACGGCCGCACCCGCTGCCAGTTCTACAAGGGCGAGGCCGATTGGGATGCGATCCGCGCCGTGCGCGAGGCCATCTCCATTCCGCTCGTCGTCAACGGCGATATCACCTCCTACGAGAAGGCGCTGGCGGCATTGGACGCCTCGGGCGCCGACGCCGTGATGATCGGCCGCGGCGCGCAGGGCCAGCCCTGGCTGCCGGGCCAGATCGGCCGCCGCCTGAACGGCGGGGCCGAGGAAGCCGTGCCCTCGCTCCAGACGCAGTTGCATTATGTCCGCACGCTCTATGACGGCGTTTGCGCGCTCTATGGCCTGCGCATCGGGCTGAGGCACGCCCGCAAGCATCTGGGCTGGGCGCTCGACGTCGCAGCGCAGGCGAGTCGCGCGCCGGCCGAGAAGCTGAAGTCCTGGCGGCAGAAGATCCTGGTCTCGGAGGATCCGCGCCTCGTTCACGATTCACTGCAAGACGCCTTCGACGACTTCGCATGGAGCGCTGCTGCATGAGCTCAGCCGCTGAACATCGTCGGCCGCTTCAGTCCGACAGCGACGCAATCCTGGATGCCTTGCCCAATCCCGTGCTCACGATTGGGCCGGACGGCAAGATCGTTGCCGCGAACATCGCCACCGAAGCTTTCTTCGAGATCTCGACGCAATTCCTGAAGCGGCAGTCGCTGAAGGAGCTGGTGCCGTTCGGCAGCCCCTTGCTGGCGCTGATCGACCAGGTGCGCTCCTCGAACTCGCCGGTCAACGAATACAAGGTCGATCTCGGCACGCCGCGCATGGGGGGCGACCGCCAGGTCGACCTGCACGTGGCTCCACTCACCGAGCGGCCCGGCCATATCGTCGTGATGCTGCAGGAGCGCACCATCGCGGACAAGATGGATCGGCAGCTCACCCATCGCAGCGCAGCGCGCTCGGTGATAGCGCTAGCAGCAATGCTCGCGCACGAGATCAAGAATCCGCTTTCGGGCATTCGCGGCGCAGCGCAGCTGCTCGAGCAGCAGGCCTCGTCCGAGGACCGCATGCTGACGCGGCTGATCTGCGACGAGGCCGACCGCATCGTGACGCTGGTCGACCGCATGGAGGTGTTCGGCGACGAGCGCCCCGTGGTGCGCGGCCCCGTCAACATCCATTCGGTGCTCGATCACGTGAAGCGGCTGGCGCAGTCGGGCTTTGCCCGCAACATCCGTTTCATCGAGGACTACGACCCCTCGCTGCCGCCGGTCCTGGCGAACCAGGACCAGCTGATCCAGGTGTTCCTCAATCTCGTGAAGAACGCCGCCGAAGCGCTGATCGACGTGCCCGACGCCGAGATCCAGCTCACCACCGCGTTCCGCCCCGGCGTGCGCCTGTCAGTCCCCGGTCAAAAATCCCGGGTATCCCTTCCGCTCGAATTCTGCGTGAAGGACAACGGACCCGGCGTGCCCGACGATCTCTTGCCCAACCTGTTCGACCCCTTCGTGACCACCAAGCAGACCGGCTCGGGTCTCGGTCTTGCGCTGGTCGCCAAGATCATCGGCGATCACGGGGGCATCATCGAATGCGAATCTCAGCCGCGCAAGACCACCTTTCGCGTGCTGATGCCGATGTATTCCACATCGGTCAAACACGCCGATCAAAGCAGTCGCGACGGCTCTGCCGGGAAGTCGTCGCCTGCGTCACAGGGGGCAAAATGAGGATCAACAATGCCCGCAGGTAGCATTCTCGTAGCCGATGACGATACCGCCATCCGCACCGTTCTCAATCAGGCACTGTCCCGCGCCGGTTACGAGGTGCGGCTGACCGGAAATGCCGCAACGCTGTGGCGCTGGGTCAGCCAGGGCGAGGGGGATCTCGTCATCACCGACGTGGTGATGCCGGACGAAAACGCCTTCGACCTGTTGCCGCGGATCAAGAAGATGCGGCCGAACCTGCCCGTCATCGTCATGAGCGCGCAGAACACCTTCATGACCGCGATCCGCGCCTCCGAGCGCGGGGCTTACGAATATCTGCCGAAGCCGTTCGATCTCAAGGAGCTGATCGCGATCGTCGGCCGCGCCCTCGCCGAGCCGAAGGAGCGGACCTCGACGCCGGACGAGGACGCCGAGATGGAGGCGATCCCGCTGGTCGGCCGCTCGCCGGCGATGCAGGAGATCTACCGCGTTCTGGCGCGCCTGATGCAGACCGACCTCACCGTGATGATCACGGGCGAGTCCGGAACCGGCAAGGAGCTGGTGGCGCGCGCGCTGCACGATTACGGCAAGCGCCGCAACGGCCCCTTCGTCGCGGTCAACATGGCGGCGATCCCGCGCGACCTCATCGAGTCCGAATTGTTCGGCCACGAGCGCGGTGCCTTCACCGGCGCCAACACCCGCGCCTCCGGCCGGTTCGAGCAGGCCGAGGGAGGCACGCTGTTCCTGGACGAGATCGGCGACATGCCGATGGAGGCGCAGACCCGCCTGCTGCGCGTGCTGCAGCAGGGCGAATACACCACGGTCGGCGGCCGCACCCCGATCAAGACCGACGTGCGCATCGTCGCGGCCTCCAACAAGGACCTGCGCGTGCTAATTCAGCAGGGCCTGTTCCGCGAAGACCTGTTCTTCCGCCTCAACGTCGTTCCGCTGCGGCTGCCGCCCTTGCGTGAGCGCATCGAGGACCTGCCGGATCTCGTGCGTCACTTCTTCACGCTGGCCGAGAAGGACGGCTTGCCGCCGAAGAAGCTCGACACGCTGGCGCTGGAGCGGCTGAAGCAGCACCGCTGGCCCGGCAACGTGCGCGAACTCGAGAACCTCGCCCGGCGGCTCGCCGCGCTCTATCCGCAGGACGTGATCACGTCCTCCGTCATCGACGGCGAACTCGCGCCACCCTCGGTCAGCCCGGGCGCAGCGGTCCAGCAGGGCGTCGACAATCTCGGCGGCGCCGTGGAAGCGTATCTGTCCTCGCACTTCCAGGGCTTCCCAAATGGCGTGCCGCCTCCCGGCCTCTACCACCGCATTCTCAAGGAGATCGAGGTGCCGCTGCTCACGGCGGCGCTCGCCGCCACCCGCGGCAACCAGATCCGCGCCGCGGACCTGCTCGGCCTCAACCGCAACACGCTGCGGAAGAAGATCCGGGATCTCGACATCCAGGTGTATCGGAGCGGGGGCTAGTCTCTCGAAGCGACCGGTGGCTCAGCTCCCCCTACCAAGGCAGAGCTGAGCCTGTCCGGATCGCGCTGGCCGTTGTGGCTGACGCGGTGAGCAGAAGTCTCGATCGGACCGAAATGTTCCGCTCGCACATTCAAATTGTTCGTTCAGCCGCAGCGGGCAAGATCACATCTATCTGACCAGACCGCCGGATGCCGGCGTCACGCTGGCGACATTCACCAGAGGCGGCTGAACGCCGAGACCGTTGACCAGGAGGTCGGCGGCCACGATCAGCAGGAGGACGGCCGAAACCATCGTCGCGAGAAAAATCCTATCCATGTTGATCAAGCCGCGATGGTGGGAATCCGTTCCGCCTCGGGGACATGTGCCTGTGGATTGCGCGGGTCCGCGGAGGGGGTGACGCCGCGGAATTGTCGCAATTCGGCAACAATGTGGTACGAATACATCAGTACCCGCGTGTCCGCGGACCCGTTTTCAGCACCGCCATTGCCGGAATGACCAGCGCAGATACCTCGGCCGCACACTTTGACACGGCCCCAGCGGAAGAGCCCCGGCGCTGGTCGGTGCGACGCTGGCTGGCGCCCTTTGCCGTCGCGCTGGCGCTGCTGTCGGCCTTCCTGACCTTCCTGGTCCTGACGGGTCTGAGCACGATCGAGCCGACGCCCGGGGTGGTCCGCACATTCTATCTGATCAATGCCGCCACGATCCTGCTGCTGGTCGGGATCATCATCCGGGAACTCTGGCAGCTGATCCTGGCGCGGCGGCGGGGCAGGGCCGCGGCGCGTCTCCACGTCCAGATCGTCAGCCTGTTCTCGATCGTGGCGGTGCTGCCGGCGGTGCTGGTCGCCGTTGTCGCCAACGTCACCATCGAGCGCGGCCTCGACCGGCTGTTCTCCGGGCCGACCAAGGAGGTGATCCAGAACTCGCTGACGATCGCGCGGGCCTATATGCAGGACCATGCCCAGCTGATCCGCGGCGACATTCTCGGCATGGCCAACGACATCGCCCATGCCCGGCCGCTCTACGACCAGGACCGCCGCTCGTTCCGCGAGATGCTCACCGCCAGCGCTAGCTCGCGCAATCTGCCGGGCGCGATGATCATCGACAAGAACACCAACATCCTGGAGTCGGCCGACACCGGCATGCGGCTCGCTTATTCGCCACCCGCGCCGGACTTTCTCAGCAACGTCAACGAGAACGAACCCGAGATCGCGGTCCTTCCCGATGCGAGCTTCGTCGCCGCGGTGATCCGCCTGCGCGCCTTCAACGACACCTTCCTCTATGTCGCCAGGCCGCTCGATCCGAACGTCGTCAATCAGCTCAGGCAGACCGAAGTCAGCGTCGCCGAATACGCCCAGATCGAATCGCGCAGGCTCGGTATCCAGGTCGCCTTCGCGCTGATGTTCGCGGTGATCGCGCTGACCATCCTCATGGCTTCGGTGCTGATCGGTCTCAACTTCGCCAACTCGCTGGTCTCGCCGATCCGGCGGCTGATGAACGCGGCACATACAGTTTCGACCGGCGACCTGCACGTCCAGGTGCCCGTGCACCAGTCGGAGGGCGATCTCGCCCAGCTGGGCGAGACCTTCAACAAGATGACGCAGGAATTGCGCAGCCAGCGCGACGAGTTGGTCAACGCCAGCGACCTCATCGACAGCCGCCGCCGCTTCATCGAGGCGGTGCTGTCGTCCGCGAGTGCCGGCATCATCGGCGTCGACGCGTCCGGCAGCGTCGGCATCCTCAATCGTTCCGCCGAGAAGCTGATCGGGCACTCTGAAGCCGAGACGCTCGGCCATCCGCTCTCCGAGGTGCTGCCCGAGCTCGACGAGATGATGAAGACGGCGCGGGAAGGGACCCAGCGCCTGGTGCAGGGCCAGATCACGATCACCCGCGACGGCACCGAGCGCAACCTGTCGGTCCGCGTCAGCGCCGAGAAGAACCAGCCGCATGACAGCTACATCATCACCCTCGACGACATTACCGAGCTGGTCTCGGCGCAGCGCACCTCGGCCTGGGGCGACGTGGCGCGCCGCATCGCGCATGAGATCAAGAACCCGCTGACGCCGATCCAACTCTCGGCCGAGCGCATCCGCCGCAAGTTCGGCAAGGACATCACGGAGACCAAGGACAAGCAGATCTTCGACCAGTGCACCGACACCATCGTCCGCCAGGTCGACGACATCAGGCGCATGGTCGACGAGTTCTCGCGCTTTGCGCGGATGCCCAAACCGGTGATGGAGGGCGAGGACGTCGCCGACACCGTGCGCCAGGCAGTGTTCCTGATGAAGGTCGCCCATCCCGAAATCGACATCGAGGCCGAGTTCAAGCAGGATCCGCTGCGCGCGCAGTTCGATCGGCGCCTGATCTCGCAGGCGGTCACCAACATCGTCAAGAACGCCACCGAGGCGATCGAGCAGGTCCCGCCCGAGGAGCTCGGCAAGGACGGTGGCAAGGGGCGTATCGACGTCGTGGTGTCGCGCGAGGGCGACGACGTGCTGATCGACGTCATCGACAACGGCATCGGCCTGCCCAAGGTCGCGCGCTCGCGTCTGCTCGAGCCCTACGTGACCACGCGTGCCAAGGGTACCGGGCTGGGGCTCGCCATCGTCGGCCGCGTGCTGGAAGACCATGGCGGGCGGATCGAGCTGAAGGACGCCTCCGACTTCCGTGCCGACCAGCGCGGCGCCTGGATGCGCATGCGCTTTGCCGTGTCGGGGCAACCCGCGAAGTCCGCGGCGACGGAGCAAGTGCCGGCGGTCAACGACGCGACCGGGACGGCCTCCAAACCCGACATCACGCAAACGGTGACGGAATCCGTCGCGACCCAGGAAACAAAAGAGCCGGCCGCCGGAACCAAAGAGCCGGCTGAAAAGACCAATGATTCAACCAAAATCGAAGCCTCAACAGGCAGCTGACAAGACAGGCGCGATCCATGGCAAGTGAAATTCTGATTGTCGATGACGAGGCCGATATTCGCGATCTTGTTGCGGGCATTCTCGAAGACGAGGGGTTCGTCACGAGGACCGCACGTGACAGCGACACGGCGCTCGCCGAGATTGCCAATCGCAGGCCGCATCTGGTGTTTCTCGACATCTGGCTGCAAGGCTCCAAGCTCGACGGCCTGCAGCTCCTGGAGCAGGTCAAGAAGGACAACGCCGACCTGCCCGTCGTGATGATCTCCGGCCACGGCAACATCGAGACCGCGGTCGCCGCGATCAAGCGCGGCGCCTACGACTTCATCGAGAAGCCGTTCAAGGCCGACCGCCTCATCCTGGTCGCGACCAGAGCGCTGGAGAACTCGCGGCTGAAGCGCGAGGTCAAGGAGCTGAAGCAGCTCGCCCCGAGCGCCAGCCAGCTCGTCGGCCGCTCGCCCAGCATGAATCAGCTGCGCCAAACCATCGAGCGGGCGGCCAAGGCCAACAGCCGCATCCTGATCGTCGGCCCCGCCGGCGCCGGCAAGGAGCTGACCGCGCGCACGCTGCATACCGCTTCGGGCCGCGCCGACGGTCCGTTCGTCGTCATCAACGCCGCCGCGATCACACCCGAGCGAATGGAGCATGAGCTGTTCGGTGTCGAGCAGTCCAATGGCGAGCAGCCGCGCAAGCCCGGCGCACTCGAAGAGGCGCATGGCGGCACGCTGTTCATCGACGAGATCGCGGACATGCCGCGCGAGACCCAGAACAAGATCCTGCGCGTGCTGGTGGAGCAATCGTTCCAGCGCGTCGGCGGCACCGCCAAGGTGCAGGTCGACGTGCGCATCATCTCATCGACCGCACGCAATCTCGAAGAGGAGATCGCGGCCGGCCGTTTCCGCGAGGACCTCTACCACCGGCTCTCGGTGGTGCCGATCCGCGTGCCCGCACTGTCGGAGCGGCGCGAGGACATTCCGGAACTGATCGACTATTTCATGGAGCAGATCTCGGCCGGCAGCGGCCTGCCCAAGCGCCAGATCGGTCAGGACGCGATGGCGGTGCTGCAATCGCATGTCTGGCCCGGCAATGTGCGCCAGCTCCGCAACAACGTTGAAAGAGTCATGATTCTGGCCGCCGGCGGGCCGGAGGTCATCATCACCGCCGACATGCTGCCGCAGGACGTCGGCTCGATGGTGCCGGCGATGCCGACCAGCAACAATGGCGAGCACATCATGGGCCTGCCGCTGCGCGAAGCACGCGAGGTGTTCGAGCGGGACTATTTGATTGCACAGATCAGCCGTTTCTCAGGAAATATTTCTCGAACGGCCGAGTTCGTTGGCATGGAACGTTCGGCCTTGCACCGGAAATTGAAAGCGCTCGGCGTCGGCTAATGCTGCGACGCTGCGGCGGCATCTCGGGAATAGGCAAAGAAAATCATCGATTTCCGTATTTTTTCGGGGCAATAGGGCCGCGCCTGCCGCTTGAAGCGGCTTGCCTAATATCCCGACCTGTCCTCTAATCGAACCGCTGTTCCTTCCGAGGGGGATCTCATGAAGGACGGCAACCGGAGGAGGCCCCGAACTCGACAAAGAGGGCCGCATCCGGCGCAATAAAAAGAAACTCAAAGCGAGAAAAAAACAATGGCGGCAGACCGCGCACAAAACCTACAGGACACCTTCCTTAATCACGTTCGCAAAACCAAGACGCCACTGACGATCTTTCTGGTCAACGGAGTGAAGCTCCAGGGCATCGTGACCTGGTTCGACAATTTCTGTTTGCTGCTTCGGCGCGACGGTCATTCGCAGCTGGTCTACAAGCATGCGATCTCGACCATCATGCCGGGCGCTCCGATTCAGTTGTTCGAAGGCGGCGAGGACCAGCCGGCTTGAGAGTGACCTGATTGGAACCCCGGAATTTCGACGGGGATGCCGACCGTCCGCGGTCGGCAGGGGCTACGCAGACGGGGCGGGTGCTTGTCATCGGTCCCTACTTGCGCGTGCGCGCGGGCAGCGCCGACGCGCAATCGGAGACTCGTGTCTTGCGCGATACCGAGGCCCGGCTCGATGAAGCCGTCGGCCTCGCGCGTGCGATCGATCTCGTCATCGCCGACGCTATCGTGGCTCCGGTCTCCCAGATCCGGCCCGCGACCTATATCGGCAAGGGCAAGGTCGAGGAGATCGCCGGGCTGATCAAGACTCTCGAGGTCGAGCTCGTGGTGATGGATTGCGCCCTGGCGCCGATCCAGCAGCGCAATCTCGAGAAGGAATTGCATGCCAAGGTGCTCGACCGCACCGGGCTCATTCTCGAAATCTTCGGCCGCCGCGCCAAGACCCGGGAAGGCTCGCTGCAGGTCGAGCTTGCGCATCTCAACTACCAGCGCTCGCGCCTGGTGCGTTCCTGGACCCATCTCGAACGCCAGCGCGGCGGTTTCGGCTTCATGGGCGGCCCCGGCGAGACCCAGATCGAGGCCGACCGCCGTCTGATCCAGGAGCGCATCTCCAAGCTCGAGAGCGAGCTGAAAAAGGTGCAGGCGACGCGGCGTCTGCATCGCGCCGGCCGCCAACGCGTGCCGTATCGTGTCGTCGCGCTGGTCGGCTACACCAATGCCGGCAAGTCGACGCTGTTCAATCGCCTGACTCGCGCCGACGTGCAGGCGGCCGACATGCTGTTCGCGACGCTCGATCCCACCTTGCGGGCGCTCAACCTGCCGCATGGCGGCAAGGCGATGCTCTCTGACACCGTCGGCTTCATCTCCAACCTGCCGACGCAGCTCGTCGCCGCCTTCCGCGCCACGCTGGAGGAGGTGCTGGAGGCCGACGTCATCCTGCATGTCCGCGACATTTCGCATGAGGACGCCGAGGCGCAGCAGAGCGACGTCGACGCGGTGCTGCGCCAGCTCGGCATCAACCCGGACGATTCCGGCCGCATCATCGAGGTCTGGAACAAGATCGACCGTTTCGACCCCGAGCAACGCGAGGAGCTGCTCAACATCGCCGCGCGCAGGCCGGAGGATCATCCGGCGATGCTGGTCTCAGCCGTGTCGGGCGAGGGCGTCGATGCTCTGCTCGCCGCGATCGAGCAGCGGCTCGCGGCGAAACGGACAACGCTTGATCTCTCCATCGACGCCGCCGACGGTGCCGGCATCAGCTGGCTGCACCGCAATGCCGAGGTGCTGTCGAAGGAGCTGCACGACGGCCGCTTCGACATGACCGTGCGGGTGGACGAGACCAAGCGGGACATCGTGGTGAACAGGTTCGATGCCGTGCCGCATCACGCCACATAGTGGCGGGATGCACATTGCTGCGCGGCTTAGGCCGCGTCCTGCGGGCGATGGATCACACGCGCCATGTGATCGGCACATCAGAACGGAATGGTCAGGCCCGGATGCTTGGCTTGCGCCCTGGTATAGGCGACACCGTGAACCTTGATCCCGCGCTGGTCCAGCAACGAGATGATTCCGCCCTGGTTCGACAATTCCATCGGCTTCTCCACGACCACGGCGAGCGTGCCTCCGGCCGCGATCTTCCCCGACAGCGTCATTTTCTTCTTCTGCTTGTCGGCCAGTTTCCAGCCGGTGAGATCGATGTCACGATCGGCCGTGTTGAGCAGTGTGACGACTTCGCGCTCCGGCGTCTTCACGGCGTTGACGAGTGCCGCAATGATGCGCACGAGCCCATCCGGCATTTCCTCTGTCGGGGGGGCCGTCGGATCCAGCGGCGCTGTCGGCGTGCCGCCGCCGAGATCAATCGGATGACCGGTCTCGTCGTCAGTGTGCCAGGCCTGCGTCTGGAATTTGAGGAAGACTGCCGTCCATAGATTTTGCTCCGGGAATTCGAACACGAGCCCGCCGTCCTGCCACGGCCCGTTGTCGCCCGAGAACCTTCCGATGGGATTTCCCTGATTCATATGGATGTCGTGAATGCCGCGTCCCGGCCGGAAGCCGAAATAATTGTCCGCCTTGGTCTCGGGGCCCCATGGCTCGCCGAACGCGTAGACCATCGCGCTTTCATCTGAAAGTGCGCGCTGGACGAACTGGTCGAGCTTCTCGTTGAGGTCGTTGTCCGGCCCAGGCACGGACACCGGCAGCGGCACCATCTCCTGGGGCTGCATCAGATTACCGCGGATGAAGTCCAGCGCAATGCTGCCGGGCTGGGCAGGCTGAGGGTGCAGCCCCTCCGGGAGTGCCGCGAGCCGCTCGGTAATCGGATGCATGAAACGAGATCGCACCAGGAATTCGACCTCGCTTCCGTCGGCCGACTGCACGTTGACGGCAATGCGGAAATCTTCATTGCCGGCCACGATATGGACTTGATAATGCGGCGACCTGCCGCTGCCGAAACGCATCGCAATCGGACGTCCCTTGAGGACTGAATAATGTTTCAATGGCATCGCACTGCACCTGCCGTAGGGGTGGCTGCGTCAGAATTATTATACAACTTTAGACTGTCTGCGGTGACAATTTCATGGCGGCGGCTTGACGCGTCCCTCCGTACGAGCCGGTGAATCGGGGTACATTGCTGACCGATCGGCGATGGATGGTGCTGCCCGATCTCTCCGCCACCGCATCTGGCTAGGTGGCGGTCTTCGCTGCATTCCACAGCGCGTCCATCTCCGCCAGCGAGGCCTCCTCCAGCGTCCGGCCCTGCGCCTCCAGTGCCCGCTCGATATAGGCGAAGCGCCGCTCAAATTTCGCGTTGGTCGCGCGCAGTGCGGCTTCCGGATCGGCCTCGACATGGCGGGCGAGGTTGACGAGGGCGAACATCAGGTCGCCGGTCTCTTCGGCCAGGCCCGCGCGGTCGTTGCGGTCCAGCGCGGCCTCGATCTCGTCAGCTTCCTCGCGGATCTTCTGCAAGACCGCGCGCGGGTCGTTCCAGTCGAAGCCGACGGTGGAGGCCTTGCGCTGCAGCTCCATCGCGCGCGTCAACGCCGGCTGGCCGGCCTTCACACCCGACAGCAGCGATTTGTGCGTCGACGACTCTTCCGGCGGCCGGCGTGCGGCGCGCTCGGCCTTTTCTTCGGCTTTGATGCGGTCCCAGACTTCCTTGACGTGGGAGGAGGCGAGATTGCCGTCCTTGTCGGCGAAGACGTGGGGATGACGGCGGATCATCTTGCGGGTGATGGCCTCGACCACGTCGCCAAAATCGAACGCGTTCCGCTCAGAGGCCATCTGGGCGTGGAACACGACCTGGAGCAGGAGGTCGCCGAGCTCCTCGTGCAAATCGTCGAGATCGCCGCGGGTGATGGCGTCGACCACCTCATAGGCCTCCTCGATCGTGTAGGGCGCGATCGTCGAAAAATCCTGCTCGAGGTCCCAGGGGCAGCCGGTCACCGGCGTGCGCAGCGCCGCCATGATCTCAATCAGGCGGGAAATGTCGCGGGAAGGGGTCATTGCCGGGCAGTCTCCTGGGATACAGAGCCTTATGCCAAAAGCGGGCCCCCGATCCCAGCGCAAGGCGGCGGAACTGGCCGATTTCCACCGATTGGCGGGCAAGTCGTGCGATGCTAAAGCGCGGGCCATGAGTGATGCATTTTCCTCACAAACCGCGCTGGTGCTGTTCTCCGGCGGCCAGGATTCCACCACCTGCCTCGCCTGGGCGCTAAGCCGCTTCGCCCGCGTGGAGATGCTGGGGTTCGACTACGGCCAGCGCCACGCCATCGAGCTTGCCTGCCGCGACCGCCTGCTCGACGGCATCAAGGGCCTGCACGCCGATTGGTCCGCAAGGCTGGGCGAGAGCCACACGCTGTCGATCCCGACGCTTGCCGCCGTGTCCGAGACGGCGCTGACCCGCGACGTCGCGATCGCGATGGGCGCGGACGGCCTGCCGAACACCTTCGTGCCGGGCCGCAACCTCGTGTTCCTGACCTTCGCCGCGGCGCTGGCCTATCGGCGCGGCATCAGCCACATCGTCGGCGGCATGTGCGAGACCGACTATTCCGGCTATCCCGATTGCCGCGACGAGACCATCCGCGCCATGCAGGCCGCGCTCTCGCTCGGCATGGCCAAGCATTTCGAGCTGCACACGCCCTTGATGTGGATCGACAAGGCCGCGACCTGGAAGCTGGCGCATGACCTCGGCGGCGATGGCTTGGTCGACCTGATCCGCGAGCAGTCGCACACCTGCTATCTCGGCGAACGCGGCGCGCTGCACGAATGGGGTCATGGCTGCGGCGAGTGCCCGGCCTGCAGTTTGCGGGCGAAGGGGTGGAACGAGTACGTGGCGGGACGGTAGGCTCGCTCTCTCGTCATTGCGAGGAGCCCTTGCGACGAAGCAATCCGGACTGCCACCGCGGAGGGATTCTGGGTTGCTTCGCTGCGCTCGCAATGACGATGGAGCGATCAGCTAGCCAAAATCCTCTGGCCTGAGCTCGATCGGCTTGCCGTGTGGCGTGCGATCCGCGGCGTGGTCCCACGCATTCCGATAGCGGTGCAGCGTTTCCATCGACGCGACGCCCTTGCGGGCGACGAGGCCCTCCAGCGTGGCGAGCCAGTGCAGATAGTAGGTCTCGCCGGTATCAGGGTCGCCTGCGCCCTGCGCGCGCTTGATCTCGTCGGCGAGCGCGGCAGCCCATTCCGGCCAGGTGAACACGCCGCGCTCGTGCAGGCTCAAGGCCATCGCGAAGGCATGCGCCTCCCAAGGTGCGCGGAACACCGGGCCGTCGTCATCGCGCGGAATGCTTGGAATGGCGGCGGTCGCAGCCGCAGCAGCGCGACCACTCACGCCGGCTCCAGATAGGGCTCGAACGCGTCGATCGAGACCTTCAGCGTGGGATCGCCATCCTCACCCCAGAGATCGCGGCCCTCGAACACCACGGTGTAGAGCCATTGCGGATTCTCGCCGAGCTCCATTGCCGCCGTGTCAGGAAACACGTGGCAGCCGTGGTTCAGCTCGACCACACCGACATGGCCGCGCACATAGCGCGGCAGCCGCGTGTGCGTGGCTGGGTGAATATTCCTGGCCCGGACGCGATCGCCGATCTTGAATTTCGCCGGAGCCGGGGCAGGGCGGCCGAACTTGCCGCGCACCATGATGCGCTCGACATTGGCGCGGTCGAACTTGCCGTGCTTAAGCGCCTTTGCAGGCTGCATCGCATGGCCGGCGGCGACCTCCTCGCGGGTGAGATAGCCTTTGTCGATCAGCATCTCCTCGAGCCCGAGAAACCATTTCTTGTAATAGGAGCTCGACAGGTAAACATGCGGCGGCAAGGTCTCGCGATAGAAGCGCGAGGTGTCGATGTTGAAGGCGCCGGCCGCGCCCATCGCGCGCACCATGGCCAGCACGCGCGACTCCCATTCCTCGTGAAACATCGGCTCGTTCGGCTCGGGCTCGACCTTGCCGAACCCGTCCATGCCGCCCATGTCGTGCACGCCGTTCACGACGGTGCTCCCGGCGTCCTGGGGAAACCGGTGCCGATCATGGAGTCGCGCGTCACGAGCTCGGCGAGCTGCTCCTCGCTCCAGCCTTCCGTGCCCGCGGGGCGCATCGGCAGCACCAGGAAGCGCGTCTCGGCCGTGGAATCCCACACCCGGATCTCGATGTCCTTGGGTAGCGCGACCCCGAAATCGGCGAGCACGCCGCGCGGATCCTTCACCGCGCGCGAGCGGTAGGGCGCGGCTTTGTACCAGACCGGCGGCAGCCCGAGCATTTCCCAGGGGTAGCAGGAGCACAGTGTGCACACGACCATGTTGTGCCGCTCGGGCGTGTTCTCGACCACGACGAGATGATCGCCGACGCGGCTGACATGGCCGAGCGTGCCGATGGCCTTGGAGCCGTCCTGCAGCAGCGCCGTCTTGAACGCCGGATCGGTCCAGGCCTTGGCGACCACGCGCGCGCCATTGTGCGGGCCGATCTTGGTCTCATAGGCCTGGATGATGGCATCGAGCGCGGCCGGCTCGACATAGCCTTTTTCGGTCAGGATCGTCTCGAGCGCGCGCACGCGCAGCTCGGTCTCGGACAGCTCGGAATGATCGTGATCGTGGTGATGATGGTCGTGATCTTGGCTCATGCCGCGGAAGATAGGCGCAATGGCCCGGACCTGTCGAGGGCTCGTTGCAACCCAGTCCTGGCACGTATGCGTGAGGGCATTTGTACGCTAGCATCCCGCAAACAGCGTGGAGATCATGGTGACCGATTACGTGAAGATCGAGAAGGGTCTCGGGCCGGAGGGGCGGATCGCGGTCGTGCGCTTCGACCGCGGCGACGGCATCAACGCGCTCTCGCCGGAGGCGCTGCGCCAACTCACGGCGGCCGCGCGCAGCTTCGAGGACGATGCTGCGACCTCGGTCGTCGTGCTGACCGGCAGCTCGGGCGCCTTCAGCGCCGGCTTCGATCTCAAGGACGCCGAGGGACGCTCGCGCAAGGAGATGGACCTCGGCGCGCTGCGGCGGCACCTCAAGCTCGGGCCGCGCCTCACCCAAGCCTGGCAGGACATGGAGCAGATCACGATCGCCGCGATCGAAGGCTTTTGCATCGGCGGCGGCGTCGCCCTCGCGGTGGCGCTCGATTTCCGGGTGATGGGGCGCGATGCGCATCTGCGCGTGCCCGAGATCGGGCTCGGCATGAACATGAGCTGGCAGAGCATCCCGCGCATGCTGCATCTGATTGGGCCGGCCCGCACCAAGCAGGCGGTGATCCTGGCCGACCAGCGCATCAGCGCGGACGAGGCCTATGAATGGGGGCTCGTCGAGCAGGTCGCGGATCCCGGCCATGCGTTCGATACCGCAATGGAGCTTGCCCGCAAGGTTGCCGCGCAACCGCCGCTGTCCGTCGCCATGACCAAACTGACCGTCAACCGGCTCGCACATGCACTGGACGATCTTGCAAGCCACATGGATGTCGACCAGTTCGCGCTCGCCAGCCTCAGCGAGGACCACAAAGAGGGCGTGGAGGCGTTCCTGACGCGCCGCAAGCCGCGGTTCCGGGGTCGGTGATCGAGGCGCCGATACCGGCGGATAATCTTCTTCGTCAGGCGACGATCGGGAAAATTTTGTCCAAGTCCTGCCAAATATCTGAGATTGCAAGGAAGAGCAGAAAGAGCGAAGGTGCGTGCTGCGGTGCAGCGCGCTCCATTGAGCCCTCGTCGCGATTTCCACCCCCCGTCGCAGACGCGACCGGTTGCCATGTGCTCTGCGCATCTGGGTGACCGAGCTATTGTGCATGAAGGCCGCCTCCATGAATGCCCACCAATCGCTCGCGATCGGACGACCGATCGAGACGCTTGAAGCGATTTCACCCGCGTCGGCCGAGCCGGACGCGATGGTTCGTTTTGCCGGCATCTCCAAGACCTATCCGGCCTATCGCGGCAAGCCCGGCGTCAACGCGCTGCAAGACATCGACTTCGCCATTCGGCGCGGCTCCATCACCGGCGTGATCGGCCGCTCTGGCGCCGGCAAGTCGAGCCTGGTCCGACTCATCAACGGCCTGGAGAAACCGACCACGGGCCGTGTGATCGTCGACGGCCGCGATATCTCGGCCTTGGCCGGCCGCGAGCTGCGGCTGGCGCAGCGCTCGATCGGCATGATCTTCCAGCATTTCAACCTGCTGTCCTCGCGCACCGCGGCCGACAACATCGCGCTGCCGCTGGAGATCGCCGGTTGGACCAAGACCGACATCAAGGCCCGCGTCACTGATCTGCTCGCGCTGGTCGGCATCGCCGACAAGCACGACCGCTATCCTTCCGAACTGTCCGGCGGCCAGAAGCAGCGCGTCGGCATCGCCCGCGCGCTGGCGACGCGGCCAAGCGTGCTGCTGTCGGACGAGGCGACCTCGGCACTCGATCCGCAGACCACGCGCGCGATCCTCGATCTGCTTGCGAACATCAACCGCGAGCTCGGCGTCACCATCGTGCTGATCACGCATGAGATGTCCGTGGTGCGCCAGCTCGCCAAGGAGGTGGTGGTGTTAGACGCCGGCCGCGTCGTCGAGAGCGGCCACGTCGCCGACATCTTCACGCATCCAAGACATCCGATCACGCAGTCCTTCCTCGCCGAGGTGATCGGCGACAGCCTGCCGGTGTCGCTGGCGAGCCGGATCGTTTCGAAGCAGCCTGCCGGCGGGCAGGCCGTGATCCGAATCCAGGTGCGCGGGGCAGGGGCGGGCGAAACCGTGGTGGCCCGGCTCGCGCGCGAGCTCGGGCTCGACGTCGCGCTGCTGTCGGCACGCATCGACGAGATCGGCGGCCAGCATGTGGGCTCGCTGACGCTCGGAATTCCCGGCGGCGAGGACGCGGTGACGCGCACGCTCGCCTGGCTCTCTCAAGATCAATTCCCAGCGGAGCGTCTCGGCTATGTCGCCTGAACTCATGAACCTGATCATCCAGGCCACCTTCGAAAGCCTGTACATGGTCGGCATCGCGGCGCTGCTCGGCACCGTCTTCGGCCTGCCGCTCGGCGTGTTCCTGGCCACCAGCCGCAAAGGCGAGCTGTTCGCAGCGCCCATCGTCAATCGCGTGCTCGGCATTGTCGTCAATGCGACGCGCTCGACGCCCTTCATCATCCTCGTCGTCGCCATCATCCCGTTCACGCGCCTCGTTGCCGGCACCTCGATCGGCTCGACGGCCGCGATCGTGCCGCTGACGATCGCCTCGACGCCGTTCATCGCGCGCCTTGTCGAGGCTGCGATCCGCGAGGTCGACGGCGGCCTGATCGAGACGGCGTCCTCGTTTGGCGCCTCGCCGCTCCAGATCGTGTTCAAGGTCCTGATCCCGGAGGCGCTGCCGGGACTGCTGCTGGCGCTGACGCTCGCGGTGGTCAGCCTGCTCGGCTATTCCGCGATGGTCGGCGCAGTCGGCGGCGGCGGCCTCGGCGATCTCGGCATCCGTTACGGCTATCAGCGCTTCATGCCGGAGATGATGCTGGCCGTCGTGGTCGTGCTGATCGCACTGGTACAGATCGTCCAGAGCGCCGGCGACTATCTGGCGCGCCGGGTCAATCGCCGGCTGCGGCATCGCTGAATCGTTTTCCCGATGTTGCAGACGGGCCGATTCTGTTTCTGTCTGGAAACATTCCAGACTGCGAAGCACGCATGAGCGCATGCGCCGCACATGCTGCGCACACGTCTGGAGAGATTCTAACGCGGTTCCTATCGCGCTTGAAAACCGCCTGAGTTAGGGCGAGGCGTCAAGAACGATACCGGCGAAGCCGGCAGTGCGTGGGGCCTCGAAAGACGTGAGCGACTATCAATTTTCTTCGCGTGGCGACACGCGTCGTCGACAGATTCAGGTGCTTTTTCTCGGTGCGGTCAGCACATTCTCTCTCGTCCCTTTTGGTGCCGTGGAAGCGCAGACGCAAATTCCTCCGGTCACCGTCGAAGCGCCGGCGCAGCGCGCGCGTCCGGCGGCGGTTGCGTCGTCGCGGCGGGCGGCAGCGACACGCACCGCACGCGCCAATCGTCGCGGACCGGCGCAGCAGGCTGCGCCAATCCAGTCGGCCTCATCGAACGGCGCTACCGGCGAACGCGCCAACGGTCCGGTGCGCGGCTTCGTTGCCACGCGGAGCGGCACCGCCACCAAGACGGATATTCCGCTGATCGAGACGCCGCAATCGGTGTCCGTGATCACCACCGACCAGGTCAGGAACCAGGGCGCGGTCTCGATCGGCGAGGCACTGCGCTACACCGCCGGCGTCAGCGGCGACGTCAATGGCGGCTCCGACACCCGCTTCGGCGCGCTCCAGATTCGCGGCTTCGACACCACCATGTCCGGCCTCTACCTCGACGGCCTGCGGATTCCCTCGAGCAATTACGTGCACTTCAACGGCCTCGATCCCTACGGCGCCGAACGCCTGGAAGTGCTGAAGGGGCCGTCCTCGGCGATGTATGGCGGCAGCGGCACCGGCGGCATCCTCAACTACGTGACGAAACTGCCGACCGCACAGCAGTTCGGCGAGGTCTCGATCTCCGGCGGCAGCTTCAACCGCTACCAGGGTCAGTTCGACATGGGCGGCCCCGCCAACAAGGAAGGCACCGTGCTGTGGCGCCTGACCGGCGTCGTCCGCGACGGCGAGACTCAGGTCGACTTCACCAAGGACAATCGCGTTTTCATCGCGCCCGCGGTCACGTTCAAGCCGAACGAGGACACCACGATCACCCTGCTCGCCAATTATCAGCGCGACCGGGCAGGGTGGGGCCTTCAGTTCCTGCCGGCCTCGGGCACGGTCTGGCCGAACAACGGCCGCACCATCCCGGTCTCGTTCTTCGCGGGCGTGCCGAGCTTCGACGCCTTCAACACCGAGATCGCGACCGCCGGCTATCAGCTGTCGCACAATTTCACCGACAACATCACGTTCCGGCAGAACCTGCGCTACGCCTATCAGCACAACGAGGAGAAGGTCTTCTACGGCGCCGGATACACCAACGAAGCGGCAGGACAGCTCGGGCGCTTCGGCAGCTACAGCAACACGTACATCAACTCCTTCGCGGTCGACAACCAGCTCCAGGGCAAGTTCGTAACCGGCATCCTCAGCCATAATACCCTGGTCGGGCTCGACTATCGCAACACCACGTTCCGCGACACCGCCTTTGCCGTCACGACCTCGTCGCCGGAGATCAACGTCTTCAACCCGGTCTACAGCTACGACTGGACCATGGGCGGGATGTACGACAACAAGGGCGTCAAGCAGTCGCAGCTCGGGCTTTACGCGCAGGATCAGATCAAGCTCGGCCGACTCTCGTTCCTGCTTGCAGGTCGCGAGGACTTCGTGACGACCCAGGTCGATACCGATGTATTCACCCCCTCGTCGGTCACGAAGGATGCCTCGGCCTTCACCGGCCGCGCCGCCGTCATGTACAATTTCGACAACGGCATCGCTCCGTATTTCAGCTATTCGGAATCGTTCCTGCCGGTGCTGGCGACCAATGCCGCGGGACAGATGCTCAATCCCGAGACCGGCGTGCAGTACGAGGTCGGCGTCAAGTACCAGCCGCTCGGCTGGAACGCGCTGTTCACCTTCGCCGCCTTCGACCTGACGCGCGACAACGTCGGCGTCTACGTGCCTACAACCACCTATTACGAACAGATCGGACAGGTGAAATCGCGTGGCATCGAGCTCGAAGGCTCGATGTCGCTCGCCGACGGCTGGAACTTGCGTGCCGCCTATGCCTATGTCGATGCCGTCGTCACGCAGGATCCGGTCAATGTCGGCAAGGCGCCGATCCCCGTGCCGCTCAACCGCGCATCGTTGTGGAGCGACTACACGCTCCAGAACGGGCTGCTGGCGGGCTTGCAGTTCGGCGGCGGCATCCGCTACGTCGGCGCCACCTGGGGCGATGAGGCCAACACGTTCAAGGTGGGATCGGCCACGGTGCTGGACGCGCTGCTCGCCTATACCAGGGACAATTGGCGCCTGTCGGTGAACGTCACCAATTTGGCGGATACGCGTTATGTCGCCGCCTGCTACGGCCTGTCGGGCTGCATGTATGCCGAAGGACGGAAAGCCATCGGCAAGCTGACCTATCGCTGGTGAGGTCAGATGTGGATGGTCCGGCGTACCAGCCGGACCATCCGGTGCCGCCCATGCGGCAGAAGCGGCCGGCGGCCCGTGCTGCCACGGAGGCGGCCTGTCCGGCGGTCAGAACGGATAGTGCCGGGGCCCGGTCTGCACGGTGATCCAGCGCAACTCGGTGAACTCGTCGATTGCGGCCTTGCCGCCGAAGCGGCCGTAGCCTGACGCCTTGGTGCCGCCGAACGGCATCTGAGGCTCGTCATGCACGGTCGGGGCGTTGACGTGGCAGATGCCCGCCTCGATCCGCCTGGCAACGCCGAGCGCACGGGCGACGTCGCGGCCGAACACGGCGGAGGAGAGGCCGTATTCGGTGTCGTTGGCCACGCGCACGGCCTCGTCGGTCCCGCTCACGCGCACCACGGTCACGACGGGACCAAAGCTCTCCTCGCCATAGATCCGCATCGCCGGCGTGACATGATCGACGATGGTGGCGGGCATGATGGTGCCGCTGCCGTGACCGCCGGCAGCGAGCACGGCACCCTTGGCGACGGCATCGTCGATCAGGCCCCGGACGCGCTCGCAGGCGGCGTCACTGACCAGCGAGCCCAGCACGACATTGCCCTTGCGGGGATCGCCGAAGGGAAGGCTTCTGGCCTTGGCAGCGAACTTGGCGATGAAGGCGTCCGCCACCTTGTCGTCGACCACGATCCGCTCGGTCGACATGCAGATCTGCCCCTGGTTCATGAACGCGCCGAACGCTGCCGCATTCACTGCGGCGTCGAGATCGGCATCGTCGAGGATCACGAGCGGAGCCTTGCCGCCAAGCTCAAGCAGCGCGCGCTTCAGGTGCTTTGCGCATGCCAGTGCGATGAGGCGGCCGACGCGGGTCGAGCCGGTGAAATTGACGCGGCGGATCGCAGGGTGGGCGATCAGCGCCTCGACCACCGCCTGCGCATCCTCGGGCGCATTGGTCACGACATTGACGACGCCGTCACCGAGGCCGGCCTCTGCCAGGCAGCTTCCGATCAGCCGATGTACGCCGGGGCTCATTTCGGACGCCTTGAGCACCACGGTGTTGCCGCAGGCGAGCGGCATCGCCACCGAGCGCACGCCGAGGATCACGGGGGCGTTCCACGGCGCGATGCCGAGCACCACACCGACCGGCTGGCGAAACGCCATGGCGAGGTTGTCGGGCTTGTCGGTCGGAATGACTTCGCCGGATATCTGCGTCGTCATGGCCGCGGCTTCGCGCAGCATGCCTTCGGCCAGGTGCACGTTGAACCCGGCCCAGCCCGCGGTGGCGCCGGTTTCGGCGACCATCAGCGCGGTGAACTCCGCTGCCCGGCGCGCGAGGATGTCGGCGGCCGCATTGAGCCGCTTGCGGCGCTCGGAGGGACCAAGCTGCGACCAGGCCGGGAAGGCGGCGGCCGCAGCGTCTGCGGCCCGCATCGCGTCGTCGATCGAGGCCGCCGCCACGATGGTCGCGATCTCTCCCGAGATCGGGTTGTGGCGCTGGAAGGTCCGCTGATTGCTGGCCGACTGGTCCTTGCCACCGATGAGAAGGTCGATTGCGTTCATGAAGCACTCCAAAGGTTGCAGGCGGGTTGAGTGATTAAGGTGGGGACGGGGCCGCGCGCGCCTTGCCGAGATAGGCGCGCTGGACTTCCGGATCGTTCTTCATCGCACTGGCCGGCCCGCTGCCGGCGTTGCGGCCGGACTCGATCAGGTAGACACGGTCGGCGATGTCGAGGCTCGCCCGCGCATTCTGCTCGACCAGCAAAACGCTGAGGCCGCTTTTGCGGATCTCCGCCAGTGCACGGAAGACTTCGCGGCTGAGCAGGGGCGACAGGCCGAGCGAAGGCTCATCGAGCAGGAGCAGCAGCGGGTTCGACATCAGCGCCCGTCCGATCGCCACCATCTGCTGCTCGCCGCCGCTCATGGTGCGGACGGCCTGGGCCATACGCTCGGCAAGGCGCGGGAACAGTCGCAGGATCCTCGCGAGCCGGTCCGCCTCGCCTGCGCGGGCGCGGGCGGGGTAGGCGCCGAGCTGCAGATTCTCGGCAACCGTCAGATCGCCGAACACGCCGCGGCCTTCAGGCACCAGCGCGATGCCACGCTCTACGATCAGATGGGCGGGTAGTTCGCCAATGTGATGTCCCTCGAACCGGATCGTTGCGCCAGGCGCAGGCCTGACCAGCCCGGCGATGCTTTTGAGCAAGGTGGACTTGCCGGCGCCGTTGGCGCCGAGGATCGCGACGATTTCGCCTTGCTCGATACCGAGCGCAATGTCGGCGAGGGCCTGGTGCTTGCCATAGAAGTGGGAGAGGGCGGCGACCTCAAGCATCGTCGCCTCCGAGATAGGCTGCAACGACTTTTGGATCGGACAACACGGCCTCCGGAGTGCCGCGCGCGATCACGCTGCCCGCGTTCATGACGATGCAATGGCTGCACAGCGCTCGGATCGCATCCATCACATGCTCGACCATGATGATGGTGAGACCGCGGTCGCGCAATTTCGCGATCAGCGCGATGCCGGTCTCGAGCTCGCTCGGATTGAGGCCCGCCAGCCATTCGTCGAGCAGCACAAGGCGCGGCTGCAACGCCAGCGCGCGGGCGAGCTCGAGCCGCTTCTGGTCGATATAGGTCAGCTCGCTCGCGGGCGCTTCCTGCATCTTGGCGAGCCCGACGAGGTCCAGCAGCTCGCTTGGCGTTGCACCCGAGCCGGTGGACGTCGAGAACAGCCGCGCCGCCGCAACATTTTCGGCCACCGTCAGGTCCGGCATCACGCGCACCAGCTGGAATGTGCGCGCAAGGCCGAGGCGCGCGATCTGGTGTGCGCGCAGGCCGTTGAGGACGGTGCCGCCCAGCCGGATCGTGCCCGAGGAGGGCCGCAGCGCCCCGGACAGCGTATTCAGCAGCGTCGTCTTGCCAGATCCGTTCGGGCCGATGATGCCGATGATCTCGCCCGGCGTGACTGTGAAGCTGACACCGTCGACGGCGCGCAATCCGCTGAAAGACTTGCTGACGCCATCGACCGCGAGCAGCGGTGCATCGCTCCCGCGCGCGGGCGCGGCTGCGGGACCGCCGGCCGGAACGCGCCAGCGGCTCGGCCCGAACAGGCCGATCACGCCGTTCGGCAACACCATCACGATGAACACGAAGATGACGCCGAGCACGATGCTGAAATGGTTGGGCAGGGTCGCGGTCAGGACTTCAAACAGCAGGACCAGGGGAATGACGCCCAGCACGGGCCCGAACAGCGAGCCCGCGCCGCCCAGCAAGGCCATGATCACGACCTGGAACGAGATGGTCGGATTGAACGCAATGGCCGGATCGATATAGGTCCAGCGCGGCGCCATGACCGCGCCTGTCACCGCCATGAAGGTCGCGCTCAGAATGAAGACGCCGAGCTTGACCCGCGTGGCGTCGATGCCGGAATGGCTCGCCGCAGTCTCGTCGGCGCCGATGGCACGCAGGGCCAGCCCGTAGCGTGAGCGCCCGAGCATCCAGCCCACCAGGAAGACAATCGCGGTCAAGCCCAGGAGCTGCCAGTAGAGAACGTCCTGCGTCACCGCGCTGAAGAGATAGCGGCCGACTGATTTGTGGATGTTGACCTCGTACCAGATCACGAGCTGCCGGATCAGCTCGGCCAGGCCGAAGGAGAAGATCACGAAATAGATGCCGGACAGCCGCAGCGTCGAAAGCCCGGTGATTGCGGCGGTGAGTGCACCCACGCCGGCTGCGGCCAGCAGCACGACCGGCCAGGGCATGGTCTCGCCGAGCACCGCAGCCGTGTAAGCGCCGAGCCCGAAGAACGCGACCGTGGCGAGCGAGATGTAGCGCGTCGGGCCCGAAAACATCGCCCACGCGGTCGAAAGGATCGTGAAATAGAGCACGCTGATGCCGAGTGCGAGATAATAGCCGTTGGCATAGAGCGGATAGGTGACGAGGCAGGCGGCGATGGCGAGGCCGGCGCACCACAGCAAGATCCGGACGGACGCCGTCATGACGCGGCCCTGCCGAACAGACCGGTCGGCTTGATAACGAGCACGCCGAGAAACAGCGCGTAGGTCGCAGCCAGCGTCAGGCCGGGATCGACCAGCCGCGCCACCGCGGTCTCGACCACACCAAGCAGCAGCCCGGCGACCAGGGCGCCGATGACGTTGCCGACACCGCCCATGATGACGACGACCAGCGCCTTCATGGTGAACACCACCCCCATCGCGGCATTGAAGGTGAGGAACATGCTGATCAGCACGCCGCCGACGGCGACGAGGCCGCCGCCAAAGGCAAACGCCAGCCCCGACAGGGCCGCGACGTCGATGCCGACGAGACGCGCGGCGTTGGCATCGACCGCGATGGCACGTACCGCCGTGCCGATCCGGGTGCGGGTAAGGGCGAGATACACGGCGCCGCCGACCAGCGCCGCGAACACCAGCGCGACGAGCCGATTGACGGCAAGCGTCGAGCCCATGATCGTCAGTGGAATGGAGAGATAGCTATAGCTGTAGTACTGGCCGCCAAAGGCGACCAGCATGGCGCCCTGGATCACGAACAGCACGCCGAAGGTGACGAGGATGCTGTCAATCTCCTGCGCGCCCCGGTCCTTGCCGCGCCGCATCAGCCGTTCCAGCAGGAAGCGATACAGCAGCCAATTCAGCACCATCGCGACCGGGACCGCCAGCAGCAATGCTGCGAGTGGACTCAGCCCAAGGCCGCTGTAGAGCGAGAACGCGCCGAAGGCGGCCGCGACCAGCGACTCTCCATAGGAGAGGTTCATGATCCGCGCGACGCCATATTGCAGCGTCAGCCCGAGCGCGATCAGCGCGTACATGCCGCCGAGCACGAGGCCCGGCAGGACGATGTCGACAAGCAACATGAAGCGGCGTCCCCTAGAGCGGACTGCAGGCAGGCCTCGCGAGAGGCCAGCCAACCAGCCTTACTGCCACTGCGGCTTGGGCACGACCGCGGCCCGCGCGCCCGGCCGCGAGGTCGGTGCGAGGGCGTAGAACTCGCCGTTCTGCCACTGTCCGACGCCCCAGATCTCCTGGAGCAGCCCGTCCTTCAGCTTGACCTTACCGATGATGGTCTCGAACGTGCCCGCGCGGATTTCCGCCGCGACAGCGGTGCGATCTAGCTTGCCGACCTTCTCGATCGCCTGCTGGAGCACTTGCAGGCTCGCATAGGTGATCGAGCTCGCCCAGCGATCCGGTTCCTTGCCGGTGGCAGCCTTGTGGCGCGCGAGATACTCCCTCAGCTGCGGAGATTCGGCATTCCAACCGCCGATACCCATCACGCCGTCGCTGTTGGCGGCAAACTTGCCCTTGTAGAGCGGGAACGCGGTGCCGACGCCGACATAGAAGACCTTCGGGTTGAACTTCAACAGCTGCGCCTGTTCGGTCAGCGCGATCGTATCCGGCGGATAGCTGAAGGCGATGAACGCATCCGGGTTCGACGCGATCGCATCCTTCAACAGAGGCTGGAGATCCTGCGTCCCGATCGGATAGGTCTTGTCATAGCCGAGCGTGAAGCCGTGCTTCTTGAAGGCCTCGCGGCCCGCGGCGGACAGCTCGATGCCGAACTGGTCGGCGACGCTGACCATCGCGATGTTCGCCCCGATCTTGCCTTCGCTCTTCAGCTTGCCGAGCAGATCGGCGAGCCCCTCGGATATCTGCGCCGACGTCCCGAGCCAGAACGTCGCGTTCGACCAGCGCTTGGCAAGCTCCGGCGCCTTGTCGGTCACCGACGTGACCGCGAGGTGAGGGTAGCCCAGGCGGTTCAGTGTCGGGCCGACCGCGAGGTTGAGACCCGTGCCCCACGGCGAAAGAATGAAATCCACCTTGTCCTGGTTGGCGAGGCGCTCGATCGCCTTGACGGCTTCTTCCGAACTGCTGCGGTCGTCATATTCGACCACCTCGATCGGCAGCTTCTTGTCGCCGAGCTTGATGCCGCCGGCGGCATTCACGTCCTTCACCCATAGCTCATAGTTGGGCAGGGTAGTGATACCGGCGCCGCCGGCATAGGGACCGGTTTTGGAGATCGCGTAGCCGATCCGGATCTTCTCCTGCGCATCGGCGGTGGACGGAAAGGTCCAGAGCGTCCCGGCCAGAGCCGCGAGGCCAGCGACGTGCAGCAACGTTCGACGGTTCGCCGAAAACATATCGTGTCTCCCTCCTGTTGCACTCAAGCGATTGTTGGCATCGATGTGAGTGGTCGTTCCTCTTGGTCCCGACTTTCTCTAGGGCGGCATCATTGAGCCGGCCGCCACCGGGACTTGACCTAGCAAGCATCCCAAGCTTTGCTCGCACAATGGACAAATCCGGTGAAAGATTGGACGTTTCTGGTCTTGACCGCCAAGTGCGTCGAGGCGTCGCGGGCCCAGATCCGGCACCGGCATCCGTCCCGAGTGGGGCTGTGCCTGTGGGCGCCGAGCTGATCGCAGCGCATTACGTCGCACGGCGATGGACGCTGACCTCGAAAGCGGCCCGTCCGTTCATTCATCTGCTGTGCCTTTCCGGCGGGACCGCCGAGATCGGTCAGCCCGGCAAGACCGTGCGGACGGTCGGACCCGCGATGGTCTGGCTCCCGGCGGGATCGGCCGACTATCTGGAGGTGCCGGCCGGCACCTCCGCGCAGCTGCTGCAATTGCGTGCCGGGACATGGCATCGCTATCTCCCGCCATCGGCTGAGGCGGCCTATCTCGCGCTTGAGGGCGCGGGCGGCATTTTGGCATTGCAGGTCGAGGCCGATCTTGCGGCCACGATGGCGCGTTCCATCGCGGCGATCGCCGCCGAGATCGCCTCGCCCGCACGCAGCGGAGCAGCGTCGATCATGTCGGCGGAGCTGACGCTGTGCGTGCTGCGATTCTGGCGCCTGTTCGCAGGCGACGGCAACCGCAACGAGGAGAGCAGCAGCACCGAGATCCTGAGCCGGTTCCGCAGGCTGCTCGAGGAGCGCTATCAACAGCACCTGCGCGTCAGCGATTACGCGAGGCTGCTCGGCACCACGCCGGATCGCCTGCACGCGCTGTGCAGCCGCGAGCTGAAGCGCTCGCCGAGCGAGCTGATCCAGCAGCGCCTCGTCAGGGAAGCGGCGGCGCGGCTGGAGGCTGGAACCATCGCCGTCAAGCAGATCGCGTTCGCGCTGGGCTTCACGGACACCGCCTATTTCAGCCGCTTCTTCCGCAAGCACACCGGCGAGGCACCGGGCGTGTGGCGTCGGCGCGTTGCGGCACGCGCGAGAGCGGGACGATCGAGACCGACGCTGAATTTTGCCGATTGGCCTTGACACACCCGGCTGCGCGGACCGCCGATCACGCATGGACGCTTTGTCGCGCAGCTTATCGGCCAGTCTCGATAGATTCTAATGTCCGACCTCTCGCACTGAAATGGTCCCTGCGTTAGGCCGAAGGCCCATCGGCGAGCTGACCTGCCGCCGGTGAGTCCAATCGAAAGCGGTCCGGCAAATGAGGGGCCGGGCCCAGTGGGAATGAGATCCGAGCGATGAGAGCGACATTCGGCAAACTGCATCGCTGGGCGGGACTCCTGACGGCCGCCTTCCTGTTCTTCTCCGGCATCACCGGCGCGATCATTTCGTGGGATCACGAGCTCGACGACGTCCTGAACAGCCATCTGTTCGATGTCTCGACGAAAGGCCCGGCCATTCCCTCGCTCGAGCTCGCCAAGATGATCGAGCAGCGTGATCCGCGTGCGCGCGTCGTCTATCTCTTCATGACGCCGGAGCAGGGCCACTCGCTGTGGTTCTTCGTCATGCCGCGGATCGATCCCGCGACCGGCAAGCGTTACCCGCTCGACTACAATCAGGTCTTCCTCGATCCCAACACCGGTGCGGAGCTCGGCCGGCGCTATTGGGGCGCGGTGTGGCCCGTCACGCGCGAAAACTTCGTCTCGTTTCTGTACAAGCTGCACTACACGATGCACATCCCGGAATTCTGGGGCAGCGACCGCTGGGGCATGCGCGTGCTCGGCATCATCGCCATCATCTGGACCATCGATTGCTTCGTCGGCTTCTATCTGACGCTGCCCTCGCGCCGGCGCGCCAAGGCGGCGCGTGCGCCCGAAGTCGCGCGCCAGCTCGAGCGCGGCTTCTGGGCGCGCTGGGCACCGGCCTGGACCATCAAGACCTCGGGCAGCGCCTACCGGATCAATTTCGACATCCACCGCGCCTTCAGCCTGTGGACCTGGGGCGTGCTGTTCATCATCGCCTTCACCGCGTTTTCGCTGAACCTCTATTTCGAGGTGTTCTCGCCGCTGATGAAGATGGTCTCCAACTACACCCCGACACCCTATGAGCAGCGTCCCTATCGTGATCTCGACAATCCGATCGAGCCCAAGATGACGTTCGCCGAGATCGCCGCCCGCGCGGCCGCCGACGGCAAGGCGCGAGGCTGGACCACCCCGGTCGGCGCGCTCAGCTACGGCCCGGCCCATGGCGTCTATGCCGCCGCCTTCTTCCATCCCGGCGACGATCACGGCGCCGGCGGCGTCGGCCCGGCGCAGCTCTATTACGACAGCGAGGACGGCCGCCCCATCGGCGAGCGGCTGCCCTGGGTCGGCACCGCCGCCGACATCTTCGTGCAGGCGCAGTTTCCGCTGCATTCGGGCCGCATCGTCGGACTGTTCGGGCGCATCCTGATCTCGGTGATGGGCCTCGTGGTCGCCGCGCTCTCTGTCACTGGCGTCGTGATCTGGTGGCGCAAGCGCCGCGCCCGCGTTCGCGTGCAAGAGACGGCGGCCCTGCGGCTGAACCGGGAGCAACTGACGCCGGCAGAGTAGGGCACCTGCGTTCCGCCAACGGATGAACCTTGGCACGCGGCGTCGGCACAAAGATGGGAGATCGCTCTCCAGTCTGCCGGAATTGCAATGAGATTGCCTGCCTTGCTCTGCCTGCTCGTCCTGGCCGCGCCCGCCGGGGCGGCCGCGCCCGAGCAGCATTATCTCGACCTGCGCGACCGCTACATCGCGAAATTCTCGAACGCCAAGGAGAGCGACGAGATCTACAAGCAGCACGATGCGGCCCTGAAGGAGCTGGCCGGCGTGCTGCGCGGTCTGATCGGTCCGGTCGCGATCAAGGGACTCCCGGCCGAAGGCAAGTCGAACGTCGATACGCTGTTCAAGGACGACATCGGCTTCGGCCATCTCGACGGGCTGAGCTTCGCATCCGAAGGCGACAGGATGCAGGCCGTGGTGACCACGACCGGGCTGCTGAAGCACTGGCTGGGCGAGCATCGCGCGGACGGCATGCCGCAGGAGAGTGGCGCCGCGCTGAAATCCGACCGCTTCTATTATCACGCCATCCAGGACGCCGCCTTCGCCATCTACGCGGAGCTGCCGATCACCAAGCCGGCCAAGGCGAGCGGCGCAGCCGCTGTGCTCGGCGTGCGCGGCAATGGCGGCCTCAAGGGTCCGCCGAACGAAATCGACGTCGTCGCGATCCAGGGCGACAAGGTCTATTTCCTCGCGGCAAGGGAGGCCGTGAAGACCGCCCCGATCCCGGCCTGCGAGAAGGTCTGGAAGCAGATGATGGCAAAGCCCGTCGACAAGAAAGACCCGCGCGGCGAGATGGCCCGCGAAGACAAGGCAATGACCGCCTTCACGGCGTGCTTCGCCAAGGAAGCCCCGAGCCAGAGCTGGTATGCGGCCGCCGTCAAGAAGGCGCAGAGCCAGCTGGAGCGGCTGCCGCTTCCCTAGGACTGCCAGCTCGATATCCTCCGGCTTTGATCCACCGCCTCGGCCTGCGCAGGCGAGGCGGCGCCGCGCCCTCCGGCAAACGGAAGACATTAGGTTTTTGAATAGGTTAGGCCGATGCCGTCGCCCTGATCGCCATCTTCGGCGGATGCAATTCCCGCGAGCTTCCCCTTGCGGATCGGGCGAGTTACTATGGCCTTTTGTGATACTTGCTGCATCCGGTCCGGCACCCGCTGGGAGGCCGTTCTTGCGGTTCGTCAACGAGTTGGCTGCGATTGACGATGATTACGCAGACCCGTGACCCCAAAGGCGAACGTCATCGATTGACGGTGCTGTTCTCCGACCTTGTCGGATCAACGGCCCTCGGCCGGGATGTCGAGTCCGAGCACCTTTCCGAACTCCTCAGCCAGCTGCGGCAGATCTGGCATCGCGCGGTGGCGAAGCACGGTGGTCGCATCATCCGCACGCAAGGAGACGGTGCGCTCGCCATTTTCGGCTACCCCCAATCCGGCGAAGACGATGGTCGTCGTGCCGCGGAAGCAGCACTCGACATTCACGAATGGGTCGGAGAGCTGCGCCACCACGGCGTGTCGCCGGCGCTGATGCCGCTTCGAATGCATTCGGGTATTCATGCCGGCACCGTGCTCCTGACCCAAGGCGACATCGAGTCCGGCCGGTATGACCTGATCGGCGATGTCGTGAACACCGCAGCGCATCTGTCGCACCACGCCGGGCCGGATCAGATCCTGGCCAGCCTCGATGCCCTTGGGCCGCATGCCAACTTCTTCGAGCTCGCCGCCCACCTCCCAGTGGCTTCCGGAATGCCGCTGGCGAGGCTGGTGTTGGGTCGAAGCACGGCGACCCGGCGCTTCGAGGCAACCTCGCGCCGCGGCCTGACGCCCTTCATCGGCCGCAACGAGATATTCGGCTTCCTGACACGCTTTCTGAGCGAAGCACCTGCGCAGGCGCAACGCTGCGCGGTGGTCGTCGGTGGACCCGGACTCGGCAAGACACGCCTTCTCGAAGAAGTGCTGGGGCACGTCGGCACCCAGCGCATCAGGCTGCTGCGAGGCAGTTGCGAGAGTTACGTTGGTGCCGAGGTCCTGCAACCATTCCTGCAGATGCTGCGCGCTGCACTGGGAATTCGAGCGGACGCCTCCCTCGTCGAGGCGAAGGAGACGGCGCGCGCGGCTCTGGAGCCATGGGCGGCCCAGCTCGGTCCGAATGCAGAATCGATCCTCGCACTGGCGTCGGCCGATGCGCGCGGCGGCCGCATCACCGTCGATGGCGTCGTCGGCGATCTGCTCGGGTTCTTTACCGGACTGTCGGCACATGGCCCGCTGGTGCTGGTGATCGACGACTGGCAATGGTCCGATGACGCGAGCCGCCAATTGCTGCAGGCTTTGCTGGAATTGCCCAACGGACCTCGCGTCATCCTCGCCAGCCGGCCGCGCGAGGACGGAACCGAATGGATTTCCGGCGCGCCGCACCTGTTTCTCGAACCGTTTCAAGGGCCGGAAACCGACTTTGCCGTACGACGCTGGGTCCCGCAGGCCGATCCCTTCCTGGTAGCCCGCATCCATGCCTATGCGGGCGGGGTGCCGTTGTTCATCGAAGAGCTCTGCCATTCCATCGCCGCCAACGATCCTGCCTCGTTCGAAGCGCGCAGCAAACAGGGCTGGATCGCAACCCTGGTCGCCTCGCGCCTGGCGCGCCTGCCGCCGGACGAGGCGAAGGTGGTGCGCGCCGCGGCCGTCATTGGCAATACCGTCCCGCATGGCTTGCTGGCTTCGGCCTGCGGCAGCGAGCCCGACCCGGCCATCGTGCGGGCATTGGCCGATGCGGACTTTCTCTATGCCGATCCTGCGGGCGGCGTCCTTCGCTTCAAGCACGGCATCACCCGCGATGCGGTCTACGACACCATTGGGCTGCACGAGCGTCAAGCATTGCACAAGCGGATCGAAGCCACCTTGCTGGCGCGGTCCGAGCAGGCCGATCGCGAGGATGCGATGGAAGCTCTGGCCTATCATTCGCGAGGCGCAGGTCATTGGGAAAGCGCAGCCCATTATGCCGAACGCGCCGGCGACAAGGCCATGGCTGCATTCGCGCTCGATCGTGCAAGTGCGCAATACCAGGTTGCGATGCAAGCGCTCGATCGCGTGCCCGATCGCTCGCGCGAGCAATCGCTGCGCTGGTGCCTGCTGGCCAACAAGCTGGGTATGGCCAATATCTTCGACCCGCTGTCGCTGACCGACGACACCACTGTGTTCGAACGCGCGGTTGCGATCGCGTCCTCCCTCGGCGAGACCGCCGCGATGGCCAGCGCCTATGAATGGCTCGGCTGGATGTGCTACGGGTTCGGTCGCTTCCGGGAGGCCGTGACCCACACGCGGACGGCACTGGAATTGGCGCGCAAGCTCGAAGATCGTCGCCTGATCGCTCAGATCGAAGCGACGCTCGGTCAGATTCTTGCTGCAAGCTGTCAGTACGACGAAGCCATCGCCCTGATCGACGCCGCCATTTCGACCAAGCAGCAACGCAGCCGGCGGCATGGTGCGATATCCTTCGGAGCCGCCTATGCGCTATCGTGCAAGGGCGGTGTCCTTGCGGATCGCGGCGATTTCGAGGACGCCCACGCCTGTTTCGGCGAAGCCATGGCTCTGGTCGGAGGCTCGACCCATCCGGTCGTCAATTCCGTGCGCAACTGGATTGCGGTCGCGCTGATCTGGCAGGGCCGCTGGCAGGAGGCGGAGCAGCTTGCCGTGGAAGGGGCGCGCATCGCCGAGAACACGCGTAGCCTGCTGCTTCTGGCGGATTGCCGGGCCGCCTCGGGATTTGCCCGCTGGTCGGCAACCGGCGACGCCGAGGGCCTGCTGCAGTTGCGCAACGCCGCCGAATGGATGGAGCGGCGCAACTTTCAATTCTACACGTCAGTTCAATATAGCTGGCTCGTCGAGGCGGCGACCGCCGAAGGCGATGTCGAGACGGCGCGGCGGTATGCCGCCCATGTCCTGCGGCGCGCGCGCGAAAGCGAGCGACTGGGCGAAGCGGCGGCGTGCCGCGCGCTGGCGAAGCTCGCAGCTCTGCGCCAGGATCTTCGCCTCAGCGAGCGCTGGTTGGGCCGGGCCGAAACCTCCACAGGGTGGCGCGGGTCGCTGCGCGATGCGGCCCTGAATCTTTCCCTGCGGGGCGAGCTCCTCGCAGGGCAGGGCCGGGGCGAGGCGGCTCGCCAGACCATGATGGAAGCCGCGGAGAAACTGCGCGCGCTCGGCATGCACTGGCATGCGGAGCAGACGATCAGGCGCGTCGCCGGCATACCCGTCATCCACGCCAACGATCAGCTCGCTCGGCATTGTGCCGTCTGATCGCTGCGCACCTGCCCACGGCTCTAGGGTGGCGGTGGGCTCGGCGCCGGGACTCTTCCGTCCATCGTCAGGCTCATTGGAATGGGGCCGGTCCGCAAGGGTAGCTCCGTCTCCACCAGTGCGCTGAAGAAACCCAGCATCACCGCCAGGGCCGGGTCTGCTCCGGGACATGAATGCGTGGGATGCCCCGCGACCCTGCGGTTGCCGCCGAAGGCGTGGTAGATGTCCTGGCGACCTTCGGCGAGACTTTGCTGGGTGGCGGAGACCGCGCCGGCGACGATGACGTCTCCGGGCCTCACGTCGACACCTCCGATGGTCTGCGAAACGACGGCTGTCCGCCAGATCAGTTCGGGCACCGCGCGAAGTTGCATCGCGGGGATGAAGTCGTCCCTCAGCCGGTTGAGGGCATCCATGTAGTTCTTTGCCTTCGTGCCGACATAGCGAGCGCGCAACGCCCATAGCGTTCCTTCGCGCAGCCATTCGTTCAAGATCCGTCGCAAATTGCCGTCGACGGTCGGAATGAATCCCATCATGGCGCCGGCGACCGTGCGTGCCACGAACGGAATGTCGCCGGTGCCCCGCGGCGAGTTGTAAACCGCCTTCGTCACCGGCCCGTTCGTCGGCCCGAACTGCGTCAGGAAACTTTCCATGGCACGGCGCGCAGCGTCGCCATGTGCCGCGCCGATCGCCTCCACCGTCCGGTTCGGATGCGGTTGGAAGATGTAGCGCGACGGGGACAGGAAATGGCCGGGATAACCGGGCGCCTCGCCTGGTTTCCAATCCCAGCGATAGCCGACGCGGCGGAAATGACCTCCTTCTTCGCTCAACCCGAACCATGCTTCGCAGAAGGCGGCGAGCAGCGGATCCACCAATTCGTGCACATCGACGGTCAATTCCCAGCTCGCTTCGCCGTCGCTTACGGCAAAGTCGATCGTCTGCTTGACCATGAAGCCTAGAACTTTCTGCGTAACCGCGCGCGCCAGCTCGAATGCGGCGGGCTGGTCGAGGGCCATGATCGCGGCGTTGCAGGCCTCGGATTCCTGTTCGTAGACCTGGTCCGGCTGTCCGGCGTCGCGGCCGAGATAGAGGATGCCGAACGACCGCAGCATGCGGGGAAGATAGCCGGTGATGGTCAGCTTGGTGTCGGAATCGGCGAACACCTTGTAGACCATGTCGCGGTCGGCCACCAAGACCCCGAAGGGCGTGCGGAGCGCGCCGCCGTGCCGCTCGCGGATCGCAGCCCAGATCGAGGCGTTGACGAAATGCGAGGCTGAATCCGGATCTTCGAGCGCTGTCTTCCACGCGGCCATCGCCGCGGCTTCGCCCTGCTGGCGCTCGATCAGGCGCAGACGCGCGATCTCCTTTTCCCCCTGGTCCGCGGACCACGTCACCGCCGGTTTATACCCTTGGCTCGCCGCCCATTGCTGCAGATCGGCAAGCGCCTTCTTCGACGGCGCAAAGAAATATGCTCCCCATTCCAGACGAACGAACGGACGGGGTTCGTCGTGGAGCCGGTCCGAGCCGTCCAGCGCCACGCGAATGGTCTGGCCTCCATGCTCGAAACGGAAATGCCGGAGCCGGCCAGGCTCGGCGACGCCGAGGAAAGGATCGCTGACCCCCGAGGACGCACCCGAGCTGTTGCCGCCAGCGAGCCAGCTCTGCACCACCTCGAACTGCTCGCCGAGGCTGGCATTGTAGGCCATGAAAACCAGGCCGCGCTCTGGTTGCGGTGCGGATTTGGCGGCTTGCGGGTCAACGGGCGGACCGTAGGACATGCCGCGCCTGACGATCCGTGGGGGCCGTGCGCCTGCGTCGGCCTTGGTGATCGAGACGCGCGGATTGGCGCGCCGAATATGCGCGTGGAACGGGCACGATTGGCCCTGTGGATCGGGGTCGTAATTGAAGTCGTTGCTCTGCGCGCCGGGCGGCGGAGTTGGGGTGAGAGGCTGGCCGGCCTGGGGATGGCCGGTCGGCCAGCGTCCCATCATCTTGGCCATCAGCGTCTCGCGCGTCAGGGCAGGTGTGTCCGGTCGGGCCGTCTCGGCTGCCTGTCGCGTCGCGTGGGCGAGGACTTCCTCGAGCTGCTCGACGTCCTGTCGCAACTTACGCAGTGCCATGAAGCTGCCGTCGCGGAGCATTGCATGAGCACGGTTGGTCGCGTCGCCGAACGGCGCCGTCTCGTCGGCGAGGTTCGGGTAGCCGCACAGGATCTCGCCGAGATGCACCTGATTGGAATAGTCTCTGCCGGCCTGGGACTCACGCAACACCGGGTCTGAACCGCCGTCGGCGAACCCGAAATGGTCCTGCATGTCGCCGGATCTCTTGTCGCGCTGTCGCTGCATCCACTGGATCGAAAGGGGCCTGATACCTGCATCGACCTCGACCAGGCGGGTCATCTCGTCCATCAACGCGTCTCTCGCATCAGCCGTCGTCTGCGGCGCATCCTTGGACAGCAACAGTCGGAGCTGGAGGACGGCATGGACCGAGCTCATGCTGATGCGCGGCGCCGGGTCGCCTGCGGGCAGGTCCGGCGCGTTGACCCCGAGCGCCCAATTGCTGGCCGGAAGGCGCCATCGGTTCGGATGATTCCAACGCACGTCGCCGAGCAGGCCGGCGCGTCTTTCCATGCCCTGCACGAACTCTTCCGGCAGAGTGCGGACCTCTTCGTCGGACAGGCCGGCCTGACGAAGTCCCTCGACCGTAAATGCGATGTTGGCGACGATCTGCCCCGGCGTCAGAACGTCGGCTTCGGAAGTCACCTGCAGGACGTCGAGAAACGCGGCCAGTGCGGCCGGATTGGCGAACTGCAGCAGCAGCAGGCAGCCGTGATCTGAATTGTAGGGATTCAGAATCCCCCCTTGCACGTTGCCGGTATCCTGCAACGGCGGTTCGGCCGGCGGGGCGAGGGGAAGGTTGCGCCGGACCGGCGCCACATCGGGTGGGGTCATCAACCAGCGCAGTGCCTCTTCATAGCGCCGGCGCGCGCGCTGGACGCCTGCCGCGTAGGCGGGGTGGTTGATCATGGTCACGAATTCCGGCAGCAGCTCGTGGCCGGCCCGATGCAGAATCACCCCGTCATGCGTGCCCGGCGGATAGAAGTCGGCCAGACGGTAGAGTCCCGCCAGTGCGCGGATGCCGTGCCGAAACGGAGGCCGGGCGGCAGCTTCGATGCTGAGCGGCTTGCTGAAGCCGGCATTGGTCGGATCGACGCCGATCTGGCCGTCGACCTCGAATATCGAGCGTCGCGCTATGTCTTCCGGCGACGGAATCCTGATCCGCGTGACGATCTGGTCGGCGCCGGCGCCCGAGGCGCGCCGATAGACCCGCTCCTCCATCCGCAGGAAACGCGTGTCATCCACGGTCAGGTCTGGGGTGGCATAGAGGAAATAGGCTTCGGTCTGCCTGCTCTTGAGCCAGATACCCCAATCTTCGTACGTGTTCTCGTGTCCGAGCACGTAGCCTTCGGTGTTGCAGAAGATGAGGTCGAGCAGCCGGGCGGCCTTCTGCCAGATGACGCGGACATAGGCTTCCCAGGACCCGTCGAACGTCGCGGTCAGCAGCACATAATCCAAGCCGTCAACGGATTCGTCCTCGGGTTCGAGCACGGCGATGCCCACCGAGTGGATCCGCCCGACGCGGTCAACGGAATCGGTCAGCACGCGGGCGAGCTCGTATTCATACGCGTTGGCGCGTCCGCCATTCAGCGCCCGCAACACGTATTTGACGCGGGTCTTGTACGTGGTCGCATCCAGGGACGGCACGAACCCCTTCTTGATCGGAGCCATCACCCTGAAATCGGACGTGCCGGCCATGCTGCCGGTCTTGATGGTCAAATCACGACGCATGTCTCTGGCTCCCCGGGGTGCACGCAGGCTCGAGGCGACTTCGCGCCAGGACCAGCCGGCACCCAAAACGTGTTTCGTTATGCAACGCGATCAAGAAAAGTGGGTCGGTTCAGGCATGCGATCTATGATCCATGCGTTCGCGCGCGCGAGCCCCGCAGCGGCAAGCCTCGAAGCCCATCGCGAACCAATTCTGCGGCTCCCGCGCGTTCAATTGTATGAACTGGCCCACACTCCGCGAACTTTCCGTTGCGTTACGCGGTCGGAAAGTTCGCCGGAGCAATGCAGTCAGGTCGCGCTGAGAGCGAGGAAGGTTTGAACCCGGGAGGAGGCCGCAATCGGCTGGCGCGCGTGCCGGCACAGGCAGTGCAGGTCAACGCTCCCATGCCACATCCATGATTCGCATAAGGTATATTATGGAATATATTTATCTACAATGAGATCAGTTATTTAGGCCGAATTGCTGCCATCTCACCTTCGCCAAAGCTTGTATTTCCGTCTGCGCGTCGGTCGCCGTCTTAGCCCTTGACGGCTACTGTGCATGGGGTTGTTTTTCAGATTTTGAATCGGGTCTCGTGTGCCAAAGCCGATGTTGCCGCCGACTTGTCCGGCTGCAATAAGCGAGGCATCCGCGAGATCGCAGATGACCTTAAGGCCGACCGTCCGTATAGGTTTGCATCTCAGAACAACAACAAACCTTCCGAGGAAGCAGACCCATGGTCCTTTCCACGCGCTTTTCCCGACGCACGCTTCTCAAGGCCTCCGCCGCGACCGCGGTCCTAGGCGGCCTCGGTGCGCCCCATGTGGCCCGGGCCCAGAGCGCCGAGTTCACCTACAAGTACGCCAATAACCTGCCCGACACCCATCCGCTCAACGTCCGCGCCAAGGAGATGGCGGCGGCGATCAAGACCGAGACAGGCGGCAAGTTCGACCTGCAAATCTTCCCGAACAACCAGCTCGGCTCCGACACCGACATGCTGAGCCAGATCCGCTCCGGCGGCGTCGAGTTCTTCACGCTGTCCGGCCTGATCCTGTCGACCCTGGTGCCGGCGGCGTCCATCAACGGTATCGGCTTCGCGTTCCCGGACTACGACACGGTCTGGAAGGCCATGGACGGCGATCTCGGCGCCCATGTCCGCGGCGAGATCAAGAAGGCCGGCCTCGAGGTCATGGACAAGATCTGGGACAACGGCTTCCGCCAGACCACGTCGTCCACCAGGCCGATCGCCGGGCCTGACGACCTCAAGGCCTTCAAGATCCGCGTGCCGGTGTCGCCGCTGTGGACCTCGATGTTCAAGGCGTTCGATGCCGCGCCCGCCTCGATCAATTTCAGCGAGGTCTATTCCGCGCTACAGACCAAGATCGTCGAGGGCCAGGAGAACCCGCTGGCCATCATCTCGACCGGCAAGCTCTACGAGGTGCAGAAGTACTGCTCGCTGACCAACCACATGTGGGACGGCTTCTGGTTCCTGGCCAACCGCAGAGCCTGGGAAAAGCTGCCGCAGGACGTCCGCACCGTCGTCGCCAGGAACATCAATGCCGCCGCCGTCAAGGAGCGTGAGGATACCGCCAAGCTGAATGCCAACCTGCAGCAGGAGCTCGCGGGCAAGGGCCTGATCTTCAACCAGCCGGCCGTCGCGCCGTTCCGCGACAAGCTGCGCTCCGCCGGCTTCTATGCTGAATGGAAGGGCAAATATGGCGATCAGGCCTGGGAGCTTCTGGAGAAGGCCGTCGGCAAGCTGTCCTAGCGCGTTGGGGCCAGCATGGCTCATGTCGAGATCGAGGTGACCGAAGCGGTGGGCGAGGCGACGTTGCAGTCCCCTCGCCGACCTTCGCTGCTGGCCTCAGTCGAGCGCGTGCTCGGCCTCGTCGTCGAAATCCCCACGGCGATCCTGGTGGTCGCCGAGATCGTGATCCTGTTTGCCGGCGTGGTCGCACGCTATGGCCTGCACCGGCCGCTGATCTGGTCGGACGAACTCGCCTCGATCCTGTTCCTGTGGCTCGCCATGTTGGGCGCGGCGGTTGCGTTCCGCCGCTCCGAGCACATGCGCATGACGGCGGTCGTCGCCAGCGCCAGGCCGGCGATGCGGGCCTATCTCGATCTGGTCGCGACCTCCGCGGCCCTGGCGTTCCTGATTCTGATTGTGTGGCCGGCCTGCGACTACGCCTATGAAGAAAGCTACATCACGACGCCGGCGCTCCAGATCTCCAATATGTGGCGCGCCGCTGCGCTGCCGGTCGGCATCGGCCTGATGGCGGCCTTTGCCCTGCTGCGGCTCGTGCGCGCCGCCGACCATCGAATGGTTGCGGCCGCCGTGCTGTCGGTTGCGGTCGTGATCGGCCTGTTCTGGCTGGCCGAGCCATTGCTGCGGCCGCTCGGCAATCTCAACCTCATCATCTTCTTCGTCGGCGTCGCCGGCTTCTGCGTGTTTGCCGGGGTTCCCATTGCGTTCGGTTTTGGTCTTGCGATCTACGGCTATCTCGCGCTGACCACGCGCACGCCGGTCATGGTGCTGGTCGGGCGCATGGACGAGGGCATGAGCCACCTCATCCTGCTCTCGGTGCCGCTCTTCGTGTTCTTAGGCCTGCTGATCGAGATGACCGGCATGGCGCGGGCCATGGTGGCGTTCCTGGCAAGCCTGCTTGGCCACATCAGGGGCGGCCTGCATTACGTGCTGGTCGGCGCCATGTACCTGGTCTCGGGCATCTCTGGCGCCAAGGCAGCCGACATGGCGGCAGTCGCGCCCGTGCTGTTTCCCGAGATGAAAGAGCGCGGCGCCAAGCCCGGCGATCTCGTCGCGCTGCTTGCGGCCACCGGCGCCCAGACCGAGACCATCCCGCCGAGCCTCGTGCTGATCACGATCGGCTCGGTCACGGGCGTCTCGATCGCCGCCCTCTTCACCGGCGGCTTACTACCCGGCGTCGTGCTCGCGATCACGCTCTGCATGCTGGTGTGGTGGCGCTACCGCCACGAGGATATGGGCCACGTCCGCCGCGCGACGGCATCCGAAATCGGCAAGACCTTCGTCGTCGCCCTGCCCGCGCTCGCGCTGCCCTTCGTGATCCGCTACGCCGTGGTCGAGGGCATCGCGACCGCCACCGAAGTCTCCACCATCGGCATCGTCTATGGCGCCCTCGTCGGCCTCCTGATCTACCGCCGCTTCGACTGGCGGCGGCTGTTTCCGATGCTGGTCGAGACCGCCGCGCTATCGGGGGCGATCCTCCTGATCATCGGCACGGCGACCGGCATGGCCTGGGGCCTGACCCAATCCGGCTTCTCGCGCTCGCTGGCGGCGGCCATGACGGGATTGCCGGGCGGGGCTGCGACCTTCATCGCCGTGTCGATCCTGGCCTTCACCATCCTCGGCAGCGTGCTGGAGGGCATCCCGGCGATCGTGCTGTTCGGACCGCTGCTGTTTCCGATCGCCCGCGCCGTCGGGGTGCACGAGGTGCACTACGCCATGGTGATCATTCTCGCCATGGGTATCGGGCTATTCGCCCCGCCCTTCGGCGTCGGCTATTATGCCGCCTGCGCCATCGGACGCGTCGATCCGGCCGAAGGCATCAGGCCGATCTGGGGCTATCTGCTGGCGCTGCTGGTGGGATTGATCATCGTCGCGATCTTCCCCTGGATCTCGATCGGATTTCTTTGATGCGGTTTAAGGAGGGTGTCGATGAGTGAGCGACAGAATCCGTACAATATCGGCCTCGACAAGACGCAAGCCAATTATGTGCCGCTGAGCCCGCTGAGCTTCCTCGCGCGTAGCGCGGCGGTCTATCCCGATCACGTCAGCACGGTCTATGAAGGCCGCAGCTTCACCTGGGTGCAGACCTATGAGCGCTGCCGGCGGTTTGCCTCCTGGCTTTCGAGCAAGGGCATCGGCGTCGGCGACACCGTCGCGGCGATGCTGCCCAACATTCCCGCGATGAACGAGGCGCACTTCGCGGTGCCCATGACCGGCGCCGTGCTCAACGCGCTCAACATCCGTCTCGATGCGCCTTCGATCGCGTTCCAGCTCGATCATGGCGGCGCGAAAATCATCCTGGTCGATCCAGAGTTTTCAGGCGTCATCACTGCGGCCCTGGCGCAGATGACCGGCCCCAAGCCGCTGGTGGTCGACGTCGACGACGCATCGTTCAAGGGCGGCAAGCGCATCGGCGAGATCGAGTACGAGGCGGCCGTCGCCCAGGGCGATCCAGGCTTCGCGCCGATCACGCCGGGCGATGAATGGGACGCGATTGCGCTGAGCTACACCTCGGGCACGACGGGCAATCCCAAGGGCGTCGTCACCCATCATCGCGGCGCCTATCTGAACGCCGTCAGCAACATCCTCGCCGGCAATCTCGGCCAGCATCCGGTCTATCTCTGGACGCTGCCGATGTTCCACTGCAACGGCTGGTGCTTTCCCTGGACCATTGCGGCGGCCGCCGGCATCAATGTCTGCCTGCGCAAGGTCGAGCCGACCAGGATCTTCGAGCTGATCAAGCGCCACGGCGTCACCCACATGTGCGGCGCGCCGATCGTCTACAACACGCTGATCAACGCGCCCGATGCACCAAAGGGCGATGCGGCCCGCCGCGTCGTCGGCCTGATCGCGGGCGCAGCGCCGCCGGTCGCGGTGTTGGAAGGCGCCGAAAGCATCGGCATCAAGCTGACACATGTCTACGGCCTGACCGAGGTCTACGGCCCCGCTTCCGTCTGCGCCGAGCAGCCGGGCTGGGATGACCTGCCCGCCGCCGAGCGCGCCCGCATGAAGCGCCGGCAGGGCGTGCCTTACCCGCTGCAGGAAGCCGTCACCGTGATCAATCCGCAAACGATGCAGCAGGTGCCGCGCGACGGCGAGACCATCGGCGAGGTCATGTTCCGCGGCAACATCGTGATGAAGGGCTACCTGAAGAACGAGAAGGCGACGAAGGAAGCGTTCGAAAGCGGCTGGTTTCACACCGGCGATCTCGGCGTGCTCGACGAGCACGGCTACGTCATCATCAAGGACCGCTCCAAGGACATCATCATCTCCGGCGGCGAGAACATTTCCTCGGTCGAGGTCGAGGACGTCCTCTACAAGCACCCGGCCGTGCTGTTCGCGGCCGTGGTGGCAAAACCCGATCCGAAATGGGGTGAAGTGCCCTGCGCCTTCGTCGAACTGAAAGAGGGCGCCAGCGCCAGCGAGGCGGACATCATCGCCTTCTGCCGCAGCCAGATGTCCGGCTTCAAGACGCCGAAGGCGGTCGTGTTCGGGCCGATTCCGAAGACGTCCACGGGCAAGATTCAGAAATTCCTGCTGCGCAACGAGGTCGGCTCGGTGAAGGCGATCTCGGCCTGACCAGCGGCCAAAGAATCTTCCGCCCGCCCACGGCGGGCGGAAGCTCTCTCATCTTCACATCTTCTTGTAGGCGTCGAGCACCGCCTGACCGTCGGCGCCTGCCTTCTTCAGCCAGTCGGCCGTGAGCTGGTCGCCGATCTTCTGGAAGCCGGCCTTCAGTGCCGGGCTCGGCGGCTCGACGGTCATGCCTTTGGCCTTGAGCTGACCGAGGTACCAATTGGCCTTCTCTTCCCAAGCCTTCCAGCCGCGCGTCTCCGCGGTGGCGGCGGCCTTCAGGATGGCTTCCTGGGTCGGCTTGTCGAGCGCCTCGAAGGCAGCCTTATTGACGAAGGTGTAGTTCTTCGGAATCCAGGCCTGCACGTCATAGAAGTATTTGAGCGACTCCCACGCCTTCGAATCGTAGCCGGTGCCGCCCGACGACATGAAGGAGTTCACCACGCCGGTCGCCAACGCCTGTGGCAGTTCCGCAGCCTGGATCGTGACCGATTGCGCGCCGACCAGTTCGCCGATCCGCGCGGTCCCGACATTGTAGGCGCGCCACTTCAGACCCTTCATGTCCTCGATCGTGGCCAGCGGCTTGTTGACGTAGACGCCCTGCGGTGCCCACGGCACCACGAACAGCAGCTTGAGACCTTGCGCGTCGAGCTTCTTGGCGATCGCAGGCTTGGAGGCCTGATACAGCTTCGTCGCCTCGGGGAAGCTGGTCGCGAGGAACGGCACGACGTCGACGCCGAAGATCGGGTCTTCGTTCTCGTGGATCGACAGCAGCACCTCACCCATCTGCGCCTGCCCGGTCACCACGGCGCGCTTGATGTCAGGCGCCTTGAACAGCGAGGCGCCCGGATGAACCGTGATCTGGAGCTTGCCCGAGGTGGCGGCTTCGACGTCCTTGGCGAACGCGACCAGGTTTTCGGAGTGCGGATTGTCCGCAGGATACGCTGCCGGCAGATTCCATTTGCTCTGAGCCAAGGCAGGTGTCGCGGCCAGCACAACGCCGGCAATCAAGGATGCGTGGAATAAACGAGACATCATCGGACTTCTCCTCACAGTCGATCTAGAGAACGGGTACGCTCAGTCTGGGAAGGCGAGCTTCGGCAGGAACATCACGATCTGCGGATACTCCGTGATGATGAACACGGCGACCAGCAGCAACACGAAGAACGGAAACGCCGCCCGCGCAACCGTAAAGGTATCGCGGCCGCTCATGTTCTGGAGCACGAACAGGTTGAAGCCGACCGGCGGCGTGATCTGCGCCATTTCGACGTGGATGATCAGATAGACGCCGAACCAGACCAGGTCGAGGCCGGCCTGCCTGACCATGGGCAGCACGATGACGGCGGTCAGAACGATCATCGAGATTCCGTCGATCAGGCACCCCAGGATGATGTACATGATGCTCAGATACAGCGCGAGCATGCTCGGCGTGAGCTGCTGGCCCTGGACCCAGGTGGCGAGCGCGGCCGGAATGCCCGTATAGGCCATCGCCGCCGTGGTGTAGGCCGCGCCTGCCAGGATCAGCATGATCATGCAAGTCAGGCGCGTCGCGCTCATGACGCTCTCGAGGAAATTCTTGCGCGTGAGCGTGCCGCTCCACCAGGCCAGCAGCAGCGCACCGGAAACGCCCCAGGCCGCGCATTCCGTCGCCGTCGCAAAGCCGAGAACGAGCGACAGGAACACCGCCAGGATCAGCAGCAGGCAGGGCGCGAGCTTGGCGGACTCGCGCAGCTTCTGCCGGAGGGGCATCGGCGGATCGCGCGGCGGAATCTTCGTGGGGTTGAGCAGCGACCAGATGATGATGTAGCCGGAATAGAGCGCTATCACGAGCAGCCCCGGCAGGAAGCCGCCGAGGAACACTTGAAGCACGGAGACGTTCGCCGTGACAGCATAGACCACCATCGGAATCGACGGCGGGATCAGCAGGCCGAGCGTGCCCGAGCCGGCCAGCGATCCGAGGCTCAGGCCCTTGTCATAGCCGCGCTTGTCGAGTTCCGGCAGCGCGATCTTGCCGATGGTCGCGCAGGTCGCCGCCGACGAGCCCGACACCGCCGCGAAGATGCCGCAGCCGATCACGTTCACATGTGTCAGCCGTCCCGGCAGCCACTGCACCCAGGGCGACAGGCCGCGGAACATTTCCTCCGACAATTTGGTGCGGAAGAGAATCTCTCCCATCCAGATGAACAACGGCAGCGCCGCCAGCGTCCAGGATGAGCTCGCGCTCCAGGTGGTGGTCGCAAGGACGGTGCCGAGCGGCAGGCCCGTGGTGAGCGCCATCGCCACGAAGCCGACCAGCCCGAGCGAGACCGCGATCCAGACGCCGCTTCCCAGCAGCAGGATCATGACGCCGAGCAGGACGAACGACAGCTCGATCATGCCGAGATTGGCCATGGTCAGCCCCCGCCGCCCTGCGAGATGCGCTCGACAAACTCTTCCGGAGTTTCGTCGGGCGAGCCCTTCTCGTAGCTCGGACGGTTGCCTGCAATGACGTTGACCATCTCGTCGATCAGCGCGATCGAGAGGATCACGAGGCCGCCGGCGAAGCCGAGCTGGGGAATCCAGAGCGGAAGCGCGACCACGCCCTGCGCCACGTCGTTGAAGCGCCAGGAATCGTAGGTCATCTGCACAGCATGACGGGTGAAGTAGAGAATGAAGGCAGCGGCAATACCGAGCGCCACGACCTCCGCGATCTGCTTGGTCCGTCCGCGCAAACGCTCCAGCAGCAGGCCGACCCGGATCATCTCTCCGCGCTTGAAGGTGTGAGCGAGGCCGAGGAACGCCATCGCGGCCATGCACCAGGACGCAAAATCATCGCCCGCGGGAATGTTGAGCGCAAACTGACGCCCGACCGACATGATCATCATAATTGCGAAGATCGCGACCAGGAAGACGCCCGCGGCATAGCCCGCGCCGAGATAAAGGAGGTCCAGAGCGCGTCGCACCGGTCCTTGAGTCGCTACATCGTCCTCTGCCAACGCAATCCCCATCTCACACGCGGCGATTCGACCGACCGATTGCACTTGGGTAGTGCCGGTTCCGTTTTGAATATCGCCCTGCCCAGCGCCTGTCTTTCAGACGTTAGATCAACATGATGGGGCCGACGCAAGCAAGGTCTATGCCGGCTGGCCGCAGAATTTCCACCGCGGGTTTAGTGCGTCTCCAGCCGCAGCCCGTCATAGGCTGGCACCACGCCAGGGGGCAGCGACTGCCGGATGACCTCATAGTCGACGTCGGCGGTCATGTTGGTGATGACCGCGCGCTTCGGCTTGAAGCGCTCGATCCAGGACAGCGCATCGTTGATACTGAAATGGCTGACATGGCCAGTGTAGCGCAGGCCGTCGACGATCCAGAGATCGAGATTCTCCAGCGCCCCCCAGCTCTCGCGCGGGATGTCGTTGAGATCAGGCGTATAGGCCGCATCCCCGATGCGGTAACCGAGGGCGGGAATGTTGCCGTGCTGCACCAGAAAGGCGGTCAGCGTCACCGCGCCGCCCTTCCCCAGAATGGTCTGGCTTTCCCCCGCCTCGATCGAATGCCGCGTCAGGATCGGCGGATAATCGCTGCCCTCGGGCGAGATGAAGCAATAGGAGAACCGCGACAGGATGTCCTTGGCGGTCGACTGGTTGAAATAGGTCGGAATGCGCCGGCGCATGTGCATAACGACCGAGCGCAGATCATCCATGCCGTGAGTCTGGTCCGCATGCTCGTGCGTCAGGAACACCGCGTCGATGTGGTCGACATTGGTCGAGAGCAATTGTTCGCGCAGGTCCGGCGAGGTGTCGATCAGGATGCGTGTCGTGCCGTGCTCGGACGTCCGTTCGACCAGCAGCGAGCAGCGCCGGCGGCGGTTCTTGGGATTGTTGGGATCACAGGCGCCCCAGCCGAGCGCCGGGCGCGGCACGCCGGCGGAGGAGCCGCAGCCCAGGATCGTCAGCGTCAGCGTCATGTGGCTCCCAGTCTCAAGCCTTCACCTTCGAGAACAGGCGGAAGAAGTTTTCGCTGGTCTGACGCGAGATCTCGTCAAGCGACACGCCGCGCGTCTCGGCGAGCACTTTTGCGACCTCGACCACGTAGGCCGGCTCGTTGCGCTTGCCCCGAAACCTGCCGGGCGCAAGATAGGGCGAGTCTGTTTCGACCAGAATACGGTCGGGCGGCAGTTCGGCTGCGATCGCGCGTAAGGCCTCCGATTTCTTGAAGGTCAGGATTCCCGTGAAGCCGATAGAGAGCCCGAGCGACACCGCCTTCAGTGCCAGCTCGCGCCCGCCCGTGTAACAATGGAGCACGGCGCGAAACGATCCCTTTGCGGCCTCCTCTTCCAGGATGCGCGCGCAATCCTCGTCGGCCTCGCGGGTATGGATCACCAGCGGCAGGCCGGTGGCGCGGGCGGCGGCGATGTGGGCGCGAAAGCCCCTCGCCTGCGCCTCCGGCGAGCCGTTGTCGTAGAAATAATCGAGCCCGGCCTCGCCGAGCGCGACGACCTTGGGATGCTGGGTCAGCGCAATCAGCTCATCCGGCGCGATGCCGTCCTCCTCGTCCGCATGATGCGGATGGGTGCCGACCGAGCAATAGACGTCGTCATAGCGCTCCGCGATGGCGAGCAGGTCCTGCAGCCGCCGGACCCGCGTCGAGATCGTGACCATGCGGGCGATGCCGGCGGCTCGCGCCCGCGACACGATCCCGTCGAGATCTTCCGCAAAGTCCGGAAAATCCAGATGGCAATGACTGTCGACCAGCATCGTGCGAACGCCTTCAGGCCGCAGGCTCGACGTAGCGCGGGAACGCCGGCATCGGCGCCGGCAGCGTCGAACCGGGCGCGATGCGCTTGGCGCCGCCGAGCATGTCAAAATTGCGCTCGGCTTCGGGGATGCCGAGGCTGTCGAGCAGCTTGCCGGAGGCGGTCGGCATCGCGGGCTGAGCCAGGATCGCGATCTGGCGCACCACCTCGGCGGTGACGTAGAGCACCGTCTTCTGCCTGGCCGGATCCGTTTTGGCGAGCGCCCACGGCGCCTCGCCCGCAAAATAGCGGTTGGCTTCCGCAACCACGGCCCAAACGGCGTTGAGCCATTGATGGATCTGCTGCGCCGCCATGGCCTCGCGCGAGGCCGCGATCATGCCGTCGGCCATCGCCAGGATCGCCTTGTCGTTGTCGCTGAACTCGCCGGGCTCGGGCAGCACGCCGCCGAGCTGTTTTGCGATCATCGACAGCGAGCGCTGCGCGAGATTGCCGAGATCGTTGGCGAGATCGGCATTGATGCGCGCGACGATCGCCTCGTGGTTGTAATTGCCGTCCTGGCCGAACGGCACCTCGCGCAGGAAGAAGTAGCGCAACTGGTCGACGCCGTATTGGTCGGCGAGGTTGAAGGGATCGACGGTGTTGCCGACCGACTTCGACATCTTCTCGCCCCTGTTGAACAGGAAGCCGTGGGCATAGACCCGCTTCGGCAGCGGGATGCCCGCCGACAAAAGGAAGGCCGGCCAATACACCGCATGGAAGCGGATGATGTCTTTGCCGATGACGTGCACGTCGGCCGGCCAATAGCGCCAGTTCCTGTCGCTCTCATCGGGGAAGCCGACGCCGGTGATGTAGTTGGTCAGCGCATCGACCCAGACATACATCACGTGCTCTTCGTCGCCGGGCACCTTCACGCCCCAATCGAAGGTGGTGCGCGAGATCGAGAGATCGCGCAGGCCGCCCTTGACGAAGCTCACGACCTCGTTCTTGCGAGAGTCCGGCCCGATGAAGTCAGGCTGATCCGCATAGAGCTTGAGCAGCTTGTCCTGGTACGCCGACAAGCGGAAGAAATAGCTCTTCTCCTCCACCCATTCCACCGGCGTGCCCTGCGGCCCCAAGCGCACGCCATCGTCGTTCACGCGCGTCTCGTCCTCGGCGTAATAGGCCTCGTCACGGACCGAGTACCAGCCCGAATAGGTGTCGGCGTAGATGTCGCCATTCACTTCCATGCGCCGCCAGATCTCCTGGCTGGAGCGGTGATGCTGCTCCTCGGTGGTGCGGATGAAGCGGTCGAACGACACGTCCAGCCGCTCGTCCATCTCTTTGAACCGGCCGGCATTGCGCGTCGCGAGCGCGGCGGTGGACATGCCCTCGCTCGCCGCTGTCTGAATCATCTTCTGGCCGTGCTCGTCGGTGCCGGTCAAAAAGAACACATCCTTGCCGTCGAGCCGCGCAAAGCGCGCCAGCGCGTCGGTCGCGATCGCCTCATAGGCATGACCGATATGCGGGCTGCCGTTGGGATAGGCGATCGCGGTGGTGATGTAGAAGACGTTGTCGCGCGGGGCGGCGACCGCAGGCGCGGCAGCTTGCGGAGAAGCGACGGGCTTCGGCGCGCGCGGAGCCTTTGACTTCGGCGCCGTTGGCTTCACAGGCGCGACGGGAGTCGGTGCGGCGGTCACGGCAGGCGCAGCCGCCTTTTTCGCGACCTTCTTCGCCGGAGCCTTGGAGGGCTTTTTGGCAGCCTTCTTCACCGCCTTCTTGGCGACGACCTGCTTCTTCGCGGCGCCCTTCTTCACGCTCTTCTTGACGGCAGCCTTCTTGGTCTTCTTGACCTTCTTGGCAGCTTTGGCCGCGCGCGCCTTGGCCTTTTTCGCGGCTTTCTTGACGGCCTTCTTCGCAGCCTTCTTGCCGCTCTTGCGTTTGAGGGATTTCTTAGCTCGCGTTGCCACCACGAATTCCTTTACCGGCTTCTCGAATTTTGGAAACGGCTCGGCGTTCCGTTATTGTTTTGCGCATGATCTTTTCGGAAAACGCTGCGCACTTTTCCGGATCATGCTTTAGCGCGTTGCGTCCGCCAGCCAGCCGAACACCGAGAAAACCAAGGGCTTTCGCTCCAGATTGTAGGTTTCGGTGTCGCGCGCGGCGCGGACGATCTTTTCCCATACCTCAGCTAGACGCGCAAGGCGCGGCAGGTTCTGGTTGGCATTGGCCTCATCTGCATGCAGGCGCTCCGCAATCCAGCGGTCGATGCCGTCGATGAAGGCCGCAAGCGCCACGCGGTCGCTGATGCCGAGCGAATCGCCGAGCGTGTGCAATTCGCGCGGATCGACCTGCGGCAGGCGCGCGAGCAGCGCCGCCGTGCGCTGCTGAAGCTTCAGGGCCTCGCCACCGAGCAACGTCAGCGTCCGTGCGACGCTGCCCTCGGCGGCCTCGGCCGCCTCGCGCAGCGCGGCATCGTTCGGATCGAGCTCAGCCGCCGAAGCGGCGGCGCCGACCACATCGTTCGTGGCGAGCGGCCGCAGGCGCAGCTTGCGGCAGCGCGACTGGATCGTGGCGAGCACCCGCGCGGGTGCGTGGCTCACCAGCAGGAACAGCGATTGCTGCGGCGGCTCCTCGAGAATCTTCAGAAGCGCGTTGGCCGCGTTCGGATTGAGCTCGTCGACGGTGTCGACGATGCAGACGCGCCAGCCTTCGGCCGCGGCGGTCGAGCCGAAGAAACCGATCGTCTCGCGCGTCTCGTCCACGGTGATCACGGTGCGCATCACGCCGCGCTCGTTGGCGGTGCGCTCGAGCGTCAGCAGGCCGCCATGCGAGCCGGCCGCCACCTGCCGCGCCACGGCGTCGTCGTGATCGATCGCAAGGCTTTCGGCGCGCTGCACGGCCGGCGCCAGCGGCTGCGCATGGGCGAGCACGAAGCGCGCCATGCGATAGGCCACCGTCGCCTTGCCGATCCCCTGTGGCCCGCCGATCAGCCAGGCATGCGGAATGCGTCCGCTGCGATAGGCATCAAGCAGCGCGGCCTCCGCCTCGCGATGGCCGAACAGCTGCGACGTCTCGCGCGGATGCGGTATGGCGGTTTCGCGCTCGGCCTGACGCGGGCTCATACCGACACCACTGACGCAGGCGTTGGCAGCAGGCGCTCGCGCAGCGCCGTCCAGATGCGCGCAGCGACCGTGTCCGGGTCGGAATTGGCGTCGATCAGCACACAGCGCGCGGGATCCTCCGCCGCGATCTTGCGATAGGCTTCGCGGAGGCCCTGGTGGAAGCTGAGCTTCTCGGCCTCGAACCTGTCGGGCGTGCCGCTGCCGCGGCGCGCGGCGGCACGTTGCAGGCCGATCTCGACCGGCAAATCGAGGATGATGGTGAGGTCCGGCTTGAGGTCGCCGATCGTCACCCTTTGCATCGCGTTGATCAGGCCATCGGGCACCTGGCCGAGGCTGCCCTGATACGCCCGCGTCGAGTCCGCGAAGCGGTCGCACAGCACCCAGACGCCCTGGCTCAGCGCCGGCTGGATCACGGTGCGGACATGGTCATCGCGCGCGGCGGCAAACAGCAGCGTCTCGGCCTCGGGGCCGAGCAGCTTGCCCATGCCCGACAGCACCAGATGACGCATGATTTCAGCGCCCGGCGAGCCGCCCGGCTCCCGCGTGACGCGGATGCGCAGCTTTGCCGCCGTGAGGCGGTCGGCGAGCTTCTTGATCTGGGTCGACTTGCCCGTGCCCTCGCCGCCTTCAAAGGTGATGAAGCGTCCCCGTCCGGACGGCCGCTGTGGCGCGCTCTCACTCATGATCAGAGCTTCTCGGCACCTGCGCGGAACATGCCGATCACGAGCTCGCTGGCGCCGTCGATCGCGCGGCGCATGGTCGAGCCGGTGCCGATCGCCTCCGCGGCGTAGACCGGCGTCTCGACAGCGATGTTGCCACTGCGCCAGACCCTGACCACGCCGACCCGCTGACCGGCCTCGACCGGCGCACGCACCGGGCCGCTATAGACGACGCGCGCAATCAGCTTGTCGCTGCCGTTCTTGTGCACCATCACCTTCACGGGCGTCTTGGCGACGAGCTTGACCGACCGGCTCTCGCCGCCGAACACCTTGGCATATCCGACGGGCTGCTCGGCCGCGATGAGGGTGCGGGTCTCGAAATTGCGAAACCCCCATTCCAGCATCTTCTTGGCTTCTGTCGCGCGGTCCTCGGGATCGTCAAGACCGTTGACGACGACGATCAGCCGCGTGCCGTTCTGCACGGCGGAGCCGACCATGCCGTAGCCGCCTTCCTTGGTGTAGCCGGTCTTCAGGCCATCAGCGCCTTCCATCGAATTGAGCAGCGGGTTGCGGTTTTGCTGGCGGATCTTGTTCCAGGTGAACTCCTTCTCGCCGAACAGTTTGTAGAAGTCGGGGAAGTCCAGGATGATGTGCCGGGCGAGCATGCCGAGCTCGCGCACCGTCATCTTGTTGCCGGGATCGGGCAGACCGCTGGAATTGGCGAAGGTCGACCTGGTCATGCCAAGCTCACGGGCGCGCTTGGTCATGAAGTCGGCGGCAAAGATCCGCTCATTGCCCGCCATGGCTTCGGCCAGCGCGATGCAGGCGTCGTTGCCGCTCTGGATGATCGCGCCGCGCAGGAGATCGTCGACAGAGACCTTGCTGTTGATGGCGGCGAACATGGTCGAGCCGCCCGAGGGGGCCCCGCCTCTGCGCCAGGCATTCTCGCTGATCCGATACTCGTCGTTCAGCTTGATGTCGCCCTTCTTGATGGCATTGAAGACGACCTCGGCGGTCATCAGCTTCATCATGCTCGAGGGCGCGCGCAGCTCGTCGGCATTCTTCTCGAACAGCACACTGCCTGAGGAGGCTTCGATCAGGATCGCGGTCGGGGCATCGCCGTCGAAGCCGGCATCTTCTGCTTTCTTGCCGCCCTGGACGCTCTGGTTGGCCGCATTGAGCGCCCCGCCCCAGCCGATGGCCGCCGCCAAAACCGTCGCGATCAGCCCGCGCGCCAGCGCTGCGGCGGTGAGCCGGTTGCGACGAAGCAAAGGAAGACGAAGTGCCATGGCAAAGCCCTGAGAGAGGCGTTCTAACAGCTGGAACAGATGCGAACAACACGCGGTTGGACGCTTGTCGCCGAGATTGCACGATTCTCGCTGCGCCCCTATCGTGGTGCCTCATGTTTTTCGAGCAAACCCCTGAAACAAGGCGGAAAAGCGAATGTCCTCAACCCGCATGATCAAGGCCAACGGGGTCGAGCTGTTCGTCCGCGAAGCCGGCCAGGGACCGCTGGTGGTGCTGTGCCACGGCTGGCCGGAACTGTCCTATTCCTGGCGCCACCAGATCCCGGCGCTCGCCGAAGCCGGATTTCACGTCGTCGCCCCCGACATGCGCGGCTATGGTCAAAGCGCGGCCCCGCTCGATGTGAACGCCTACTCGATCTTCGACACGGTCGGCGACTTGGTCGGCCTCGTCCAGGCCCTCGGCGAGACCAAGGCGATGGTGGTCGGCCACGATTGGGGTGCACCGGTCGCCTGGCACGCTGCGCTGTTCCGGCCCGACATCTTCACGGCGGTCGCTGGCCTGAGCGTGCCGCCGCCGTTCCGTGGCCGCGGCAAGCCGCTCGACCTGCTGCGCCAGGGCGGCGTCACCAATTTCTATTGGCAATATTTCCAGACGCCCGGCGTCGCCGAGGCCGAGCTCGAGCGTGACGTCGCACGCACCATGCGCATCGTCCTCGGCGGGCGGGGCCTCGCCGATCCCACCGCGGCCATGTTCGTGCAGGAGGGCAAGGGCTTTCTCGGCCACGCCGGCGCCGACGAGCCGCTGCCTGGCTGGCTCAGCGAGGCAGACCTGGCCTATTTCACCGAGGCCTTCCGCAAGTCCGGCTTCCGCGGCGGGCTGAACTGGTATCGCAACATCGACCGCAATTGGGAGCTGACCGCGCCTTGGCAGGACGCGCAGATTCACCAGCCTTCCCTCTTCATCGCAGGCTCGAAGGACGCCGTCATCACCGGCCTGATCGGGGCCAAGCGCGTCAACGAGCTCGAGCGCGTGCTGCCCAATCTGAAGCGCAAGCTGATCATCGAGGGCGCCGGCCATTGGGTGCAGCAGGAGCGACCCGAAGAGGTGAATGCGGCGCTCGTCACGTTCTTGAAGGAGAGCGCGGCTCAGTAGAGGCCGCGGCCGCTCAGGATGCTGCGGGCCTCGGCGGCGCCATCGGTCGATGCGGCCGCGCTGTCGGCGGCGTAGCGACCGTCCTCGCCATAGGACACCGCGCGGGCGTTCTGGGGCGCCCGGCCCCGGCTGCGGCTCGAGGCCGACATTTCCGAGGTAGCATTGAGCGAAGCCATATCGGCCGAGGTGCTGCCGAGATTGTATGGCCGCCCCTCCGGCATCGGGACCTCGCCGCGAATGGCACCGCGGGTCGAGGACGGCAGCTCCGGCACAAACGGCTTGGCCGAGGCGACCCGGACCATCGAGGGGGACGGCGCCGGAACGCCGGTCCGCAGGGTCGCCAGAAGCTGGCGGTCGTCGGAGCCTTCGAGCGGCGCCCGGCCGACATATTCGACCCGGACCTTGGCAACGCCGTTCCCTTTGAATTCAAGGAGTTCGGCGGCCTTGTTCGAGACATCGATGAGGCGGTTGCCGTGATAGGGCCCGCGGTCATTGACGCGGACGATCAGCGACTTGCCGTTCGAGACGTTCGTGACCCGCGCGTAGGACGGCATCGGCAGGGTCGGGTGCGCTGCGGTCAGCGAGGTCATGTCGAACACCTCGCCGTTGGCCGTCAGGCGGCCGTGGAAATCATGACCGTACCAGGACGCCATGCCCTCGGCGCGGTAGTTGACGTCCTCCTCTGGAACGTAGGTCTTGCCCGCCACGACATAGGGCTTGCCGACGCGGTAGGTGCCGCCGCCCTTCGGGACCGGATCGCCGAAGGCCACCACCCGCGGGCTCGAGGACACGCCGTATTTCGGGTCGACGCGGCTGGCGAACTTGTTCGAGGAGGCGCAATTGGCGAGTGCAAGGCAGGTCGCGACCGCCGCAACACCGCGCGCCGCCCGCAAAACCGAATCTGACCGACGGATCCCCATGCGCCCCAAATACCACTTCGCCGGAGGCGTACCCAACCCGCTTTGGCTACGGGGAGCGCTGTCCGGTCATCTCGTCCGAGGCGGCCCACCACCGTCTCGGAAGCGGTAACGATAACGCAACCCGAACGCGGCGGAAATGGGGAGCCCACGGCGAACACGCCGGGATGGTAAACGGGACGTTCGCATTTTTCCGTTGTTCTACGGGGCGATGGCCTCTGCACTGTGCCAGTGCCGGACAGTCTGTTGCGCCAAATCCTCACTCCACCCCCATTGTCGCGCCGCTCACCGAAATTCTTTTGACTGTGCAAGGCCGCCCGCGTTCTCTCGGATGCGAGGGCGGGATTTGGAATTTAACGATGATCGAGACGGTTTCGGCACTGATGGGTCTGGTAAGCGCGGGGATCTTCCTGGCCCATGCGTTCGAGGGTTACCGCACGAGGGCCTGAAGGCACTCGCGCGGGCGGCAAGCATCACCTCTTTCAAGGCGGCGCGTTCGGACGGTCTTGGTCGGTCCGGTCGCGCATCGAAAACGAGAGCGGCAGGTGTCCCATGCGTAATCATGACCTCGTATCCGATGGCTTCCTGGCCTTGACCGCCGGCGGCTTGGTGCTGCTCTGCTCGAGTCTCGTCGCGCTGGCGTTTGCCTGAACCGCACGTCCTGCTGTCCAATACGGTTCTCTCCATTGCGGCGCAGCAGGCGCGGCTGTCCCCGCTCCCATTCAGTTGATTGAATTATTGCGTTCGGCCCCTCGACCAATTGCAAGAGGCCATCACCAATGAAGGTGACGCAAATGCTTGCCGAGAAGTTCTTCCTGGTCTTGGAATCCCTGATCCGCGGCAACCGCACCTATCCGGATGGAAGCCCCCGGGTCATCAGCACCTCCCCGCACGTGCCGGTCAGGCTGCCGTCAGCAAAATAACCGGCGCGTCCGCCAGCCGCCGAAATCCGCCGCTCAGCGCAGGCCCAACAGCGAGCGGCGGTAGAAGCCGCCGCGGGCCTCGTTCTGGCAGACGAAGCTGCCGTCGAAGCCCTGGCCGTAGCGCTTCTGTCCCTTGCGGTAATAGACGCCCTTGCTGAAGTCGAGCCAAACCACCCTGTCGCGCGGGCAATGACGCTGGGCCTGCGCCTCGTAGCGAAACGGCGTCAGCGGCGTCGCCGCGACCTCGGCGCCACCTGCACCGACCAGCATGGCGCCCGCGCATGCGATTGCGCCGGACCATTTGCCAAAGCTGCCCCGTGACATGCCCCACCTCCCGCTCGCCGCCGTCTCCGGCGGCCGGCACGGTAGCACGAAACGGCACAGCCGGCGGAAGGCGGCAAGCGCGCCGAATGAACGCGGCAGCGGATGTCATTGCCGCTCCGCTTCGAGTTGCGCCAGCGCCTGGTGCAGACATTCCTGAAGCCTCTGCGCGACCTGCTCGCGCGCGATCCCCTTGCCTGCGAGATCGCCCGCCACCTTGCCGGCCACATCGCCCATCGTCCTGCTCTCCAGATGGTCCGTCACCAGCGCCGCCGCGTAGCTTGCAGCGGCATCGCCACTGAGCCCGAGCTGGCCTGCGGCCCACAGCCCGAGCAGCTTGTTGGACCGCGCCGTGGCCTTGAACATGAATTCCTCGTCCTGGGCGAATTTGGCTTCAAAGGCCTGCTCGCGCTTGTCGAACGTGGTCATGGTCAGCTCCATTCTGCGTCGCTGATGAGGATCGGACTTGTCGGGAGCCAACGTCTCCGTGGTTCAGGTCAGTTTTGGATCATCAGAAGCTTCCTCCCGGAAGCGAAGCGCCGTCAAGCCTGCCGATGGGAAGCAGACACCCAAGCGGCATTGGCGGCCGACAATCAAATGCAGGCCGCCAGCAGATGCGATTTTTTTGGAAATTGCGCGGCTGAGCGCGTTCGCTCAGCCCTTCGCCGCCGCCGCTTCGCGCGCCAGCCGCTCGGCCTTCAGCCGTTCCTTGTTGGCATAGAACGCCTTCTGCGCCGCTTCGTGGTCGCGCATGGCCTTCTCCGCCTCAATCCGCCGAGCCGCATCGCGAGCGTGGCGCTGTTCGGGGGTCAGGGGTTTGCGTCGGAAGGAAAGGTCTTCAGTCATGCCGAATGAACGTGGCCGTGAGGAAAAAGTTCCGCATGGTCCCGTTCGACACCGCCGGCCGGGGCATAAAAGTTGTCCGAAAACAACCCCATGCACAGTAGCTAAGTTCCTCTAGCACAACGCTTTTCTCAATTGCGCCGGAGCCCGTCCACGATCCGCCCGCCGGAACCGTCAGATTGTGATATCTGCAATCACGGGCAGATGGTCCGAATAGGCTCTCGCCTTTTGGTCGGTCCAGACTTTGTCGAACCGGCTGTCCCGCGTTGCATAGATGCGGTCGAGCCGAAGCAAAGGCAGATGCGCCGGAAAGGTCCGCAACCGCGTCCGGTTCGGGCAGGCCTGCGCGAGCACGCGCCGCACCGATTTCACCCAGAACCAGTCGTTGAAATCGCCGAGGATGACGGTCCTTTCCGGCCTCACCAGGCTCACCACGGCCTGAGCCTGCGCATAACGCTCGTGGATGCTGAGGCCGAGATGAGTGGCGACCACGCGGACGTCGCCGAAAGGCGTCAGCAATCCCGTCGCGATCGCCCTGCGCGGCTCCCGCTCTCGATACGACACGTCGACGATCTCAGGCACGCTGGAGAACGGAAAGCGGCTCATGAGCATCTGGCCGTAGTCACCATCCTCCGTGACGATCGACTTGGCATGAACGCGATGATCGCCGACGACACGCGCCAGCTTCGCAAACGGATCGTCCGACCGCGATCGGGAATCCACTTCCTGAAGGGCGACGACGTCCGGTGACCATTTGCGAATGATGGAGCAAACACCTTCCAGATCGAACGTCGGATTGAGATTGAACGTGCCGTGCACGTTCCACGTCATGAAGCGCATCGGCGCCATCAACGCCTCCCGGCGAGCCACGTCGCGAGGAATTGAGCGCCCGCACAGACGCCGAGCCAGCCCAGGAATGCCAGCGTGAGCAGCAAGACGTTGCTCCAGGATGCATTCCTGGCCAGATCTGCGATCTGCGCTCCCAGAACGGCCATGGCGAGAATGCCGGGCATCATGCCCAGCAGCGTTCCGACCAGGAAATCACGGAGCGGCAGCGTGCTTGCACCAGCCGCGACGTTCACCAGCGAGAACGGCGCAATCGGAATCATCCGGATGACGACGACGGCCAGGATTCCCTTGCCGACGACGCGTTCCTGGATGCGCGCGGCACGGCGTCCCAGCAAACGCTGAAGGCGCTCTCGGCCCAGGAACCGTCCGATCGCGAAAAGGATGAGCGCGCTGAGCAAGACCCCCGCCATTGCGGTGACGAAACCCAGCCACGGCCCAAGTGCGGCAGCAGTCGCCGCAATGAGCACGAGAACCGGAAAGATGACCAGCCCGCCGACGACAAAGGCCGCGATCGCGAATGGCGGTCCCCAGACGGATTGCGAATAGGCAGACAGCAATGACGAGATCCGGCCCGCATCGGTGTAATCGCTCAGGGACGTGTACGACCAGGCCAGCGCCAGTCCAAGGAGCGCCAGGGCGATCGAGGCGATTCCGATGATCGTCTTCGTGCTCCACATCCGCGATGCCGCGCGCTCCAGATGCAGCGGCAGCTCAGGATCTGCCACCGGCTGAACCAGGGTGGCAAGCGTGCTGGTCAGAACCGAGGCCTCCACTTTTCGCAGCGTCTTCGCTCCACCCTTTTTCGACATCTGGTCCAGCAGAGCGAACAGCCGATGCTCGTTTTGCGTAACAGCCTGTTCGTCGAGACCGCAGAAATGTGCGATGAGACGTCGGCGGACCGAGGCGATGAAATCCCGATGCTGCTCGGATTCAGCTTCAAAGATGAGGTCGCATTCGCTGTCGGCGCCCATGGACCGATTATTCAGATTGGCCGAGCCGATCCGCAGGATCCGGTCATCGACCACCATGAGCTTGCTGTGCACCATCACGGCAGCTTCCTTATTTCCGCTGCGGGAGACCGGATGGACGAAGCGGATGCGATCGGCCACTCCGGCCGAGCTGAAGCAGTCGATGAAAGCGCCGCGGCCGTTCTGCATGGCCTGGGACTCAAGCCACGAGGAATGCAGTTTCGGAGCGACGACCAGAACCCGAAGCGACGGCACGCGACACATCTGCTCCGCCAATTCGTGCGCCATCCTGGTCGCGCTGGTGAATTGATTTTCGATGTACACGAAGCTCGTTGCCGATCGGATCGCCGCAATGAAGGAGCGTTCGACCTCCTTGATGGTTGAGCCTGCAGGACAGACCACTTCGGTCCTGGCGATCCCGACCGGCAAGTCCTCGGCCTCGACAGGCACGTTCGCCGGCCAGCGACCATTCCTCTGCGCGCGCGGTTCATCGGAATGTTGGCCTGCCGCACGCCAGCGTTGCTCCGTGAGAGCGAACAGCTGCTCCGCAGCATCCCCGTCGACCAGGCACTGAACGTCGTGAAACGGCGGATAGGGCTTGCGCTGAGGATCGCAGCGCATGGAATTTTCGGCGCGATGGTCACTCGTGTCCCAGCGCCTGATCGTCAGATCGAGGCCGCCAACGAACGCAAGTGATCCGTCGACGCAGACGATCTTCTGGTGTTGCGCCGAACCAAACGGAAGCGTGGCGTCCAGATGAAACCGGACGCGGCCATCGGTGCCGGCAGTGAACTTCGCCGCGGAATTCCACTCCCGCTCGGAGGCGTAAAACGAGACGAAGTCCCAGACGAGAATGTTGATGCGCAAGGCGGGCCTGCGCTGCACCAGCGCGCGCAGGAACGGACCGAGCTCCTCAGGCAGGCCATCATCGGCACGTCCGGAAGCTCCGACCAGGCGCGTCCTGCTATGGATGTCCCATCCGACGACGTAGACGAGATCCTGCGCCTCCAGCAGGGCCTCCCGCAGGGCTGCGAAATAGGCCGCGGCATCGTTCAGAACCGCCACGCGCCGCGCCCTGCACCGCCGCCAGACGGTGTCGCCGGGAATGAGGGTCGATGCGCTCTGAAGCAGGTGGACCTCGCAATTCGCGTTTGCGTCTAAACGCACTGGAAGCTCAAGGAGTTCCACGACGTCAACGGCTGCGGTTCGCTGCGAATGCCGGATGTCCGGCACTCACTGGGCCCATCGCACAATTCATCATTTGGTGCGGACAAACTTCGCGCCGGCACTCCTCAACACATCCACGATCCTCTCAGGGGCGTCGCCGTGAAAATCGACGGAAACCTCGATCAGGCCTTCCAGCTTCTGCCGCCCCTCAGGTGTGGGCGCTGACTTGACGTCAGGGCCCGCCGCGCGTGTTCCCACCGTGTTCGCCGCGCCCGCGGGCTGGACGAAGACGTCGCCTCGCGGCACGCCGCATTCCTGCACGACATGCTCAACCGCAAGCTCGGCGCCGCGGCGCGTATCGAATTCTCCAATGATGGTGCTTTCCAAGGCTGCTCTCCGTATGGTCGCGCGTGCGAACAACAGGCGAGCCGAGGCCAAGTTCCTGGCGGCACCATCTCGAAAGCCGGAGATGACGGATCGGATCCCAGGCGATGATGATCAGAACTGAATGAGTCCGAGCAGGAAGAGCAGCGCCACCGTGACGATGCCGGAGATCAGCAGCGAGCCGAGACATCCAAGCCGGTTCGAGAAAAGGAAGAACATGCGTTGCCCGCTGTGAAGCTTGCTGTCGGGCTAATCTGTCACATTCGATAGCGTTCCTGACGTAAGTCCCTGCGTCCCTTGCCTCGGATGCGCAGCGCTCCGTCCATGGCGTCATTGAGGCAGGTCAATACAGGCAAGCCGAACCTCTGGAAATCTGACGTCGGCAGATCAACGGAGACGGCCATGTCACAGCAGAGCAGCATGCATTTCTATCTCAATTGGGCCAAGGAGCGGATCGACGAGATGGACGCGGCGTTGGCCTCGTTCGAGGTCAAGGCCGGCCAGGCCAAGGCTGAGTCAAAGGTGAAGACCGATCAGCTCCTGTCCGATCTGACCAAGCGACGCGACGAGTTTCAGGCACTACTCAAGACCAAGGCGCAGGCCGGTGAAGCAGCGTGGGCCGACGCCAAGACCGAGCTGGAGCGGCAATGGAACGGATTCGAAGCCCAGATGAAAACCTACTTCGAAAGCGCCGGCAAACAGCTCGAGCAGCAACAGGCCACGTTCAGAGATCTTGCGGCTGCACAGGCCAAGGCCTGGGGCGAAGCCGCAGAGAAATTCCGCGAGGCCGCAGGCAAAATCACTGCTGCCCGCACCGTGGACATCGACGCCGCGCTCAAGCAAATGAAGTCCGACGCCTCCGAAGCGGAAGCGCGCCTGCAGAAGCTGAAGCAGGCCGGCAGCGAGTCATGGTCGGTGATGAGCGCCGCCCTCGCCGAATCCCGCAAGGCGTTCGATCAGGCGAACAAGGCCGCGTGGAACGCGCTGAAGGGTAGTGATACCAAGAGCTGAATTGAGAGAGGCGGCCCCGCATCGGCCGGGGGCATGATGATGCAGGGCCGCCGGACGGCTCCTGCCCCGTGAAACCGAGACCGTCGCCGGTGCAACAAGCCACCTGCCGAGAGGACGTTCCCGCCCTCTTCTCAATGTCTTCAGCTGTGACCCAATTCCCACACACAGCCTGGGTCGTCGAACGGGTCGCAGGCGCCGCTCTGGTGCGACGGCCGCGACCTGCGCCGCGGTGGTCGGCACGATTGGCGCGGCACTGCAAGAGCCAGCTTGGAGGTTCGTTCAGCGTGACCGTGGGGACGCCCGCGGATCGGGGCGATCCCATTAATTGGAAGACTTGTGCTCCCGGTTGAGCAGCTCCAATCGCCGTTCGAGCTCTTCCTTTTTGGCTACGAGTCGCGCGGCCAGGATGTCATTGACGACCGTGTGGAGTCGCCACAGCTCCTCGAGAGACATGCTCTCAAACGGCTTCCGTTCCATGAATCCCCCGACTCACGAATCGCCCATAGCTTGAGGATAAGCGGGGCAGATGGCAACTCGGGGGCTCGTTGCGCGGAAAGTTACCTACTTCATCGGGAGCTGCACGACCGACCTTGTCCGCGAACGGCGCAGCTGAGCTTGCGCAAGGCCGATGGCGGGAGTTCTCGAGCGCCGCGATCGTCGCACGGTCACGTGGTTAATTTTGCCCACGGCTTCGAGGAGCGCTTCGGCGTGCTTCTTGCCAAGGAGATCTCCAACCCAAGGAGGCGTACATCAATGGCACAACGAGGCCGTATTCTTACAAGCCGGAGTTCCGATCTGAAACAGATCGCCCGCGAGTTGGTGAGACTGCTCGACGCCCTCGAGGAGCTTGACGCCCTGAGAGAGAAGGTGCGGCTTGCCGAGGCCGCACGGGTGCTACATTAGCGCGCTCGCCGATTACGCGGCCTGCCGGATCAATACACTGGCGGAAGGGGTGGGATCATTTTGCCAGTCCTGATCTGTCCAGTAGAGTCGCAGAATACCCTATAAAAATAGAGTTTATCACGCTTCTACGGTCTAGACACGTCCGAAATTGTCCGATAGGTTCCAAGTCTGTTTTGTACGTAGCTCAATACGTAGGAGAACGGCATGGGGCGCGCGGTCAACCAACTCTCTGATAAGTGGATCAAGAAAACCGACATCCCGCCCGGTCTCTATGGCGACGGGAACGGGCTCTATTTGCAGGTCAGTCCGTCGTACACTGAAGGCGAGAAGCCGACGAAGAGCTGGATCTTCCGCTTCATGATCCGCGGCCGAGCTCGCAAGATGGGTCTCGGTGACGTCGATCAGGTCAGCCTCAAGGATGCACGGAAGCTGGCGCAGGCGCAGCGCCTGATCGTTGTTGAGGGCCGCGACCCTATCGAGGAGCGGAAAGCGCGCAAGCTCGCCCTGGTGGCTGAGCACGAAGCTGAGAAGGCCAAGGCAACGACCTTCCGACAGTGTGCCGAAGCCTACATCAAGGCAAACCAGGCCGGCTGGAAGAGCGCCAAGCATGCCGCACAATGGGAAGCCACGCTCGAGACCTACGCCTATCCCACCATCGGCAACCTGCCGGTGGCGCTGGTCGATCGCAATCACGTCATGAAGATCCTTGAACCGATCTGGACGAGCAAGACCGAGACCGCCAGTCGCGTCCGCGGTCGGATCGAGAAGGTGCTGGACCGGGCCAAGGCTATGGGCCTTCGCGACGGCGAAAACCCGGCTCGCTGGATCGGCCACCTTGACCAGCTCCTGCCTCGAAAGTCTCAGGTCGCCCCTGTGGAGCACTTCGCCGCCCTGCCCTACAAGCAATTGCCGGCCTTCATGGCGAAGCTTCGCAAGCGCGACGGCGTCAGCGCGCGGGCTCTGGAGTTTACAATCCTCAACGTCACCCGGACCGCCAACACGATCGGCGCGAAGTGGGATCAGATCAACGAAGCAGAGAACACGTGGACCATTCCGGGCGAGCTGATGAAGGGCAAGAAAGGCAAGCGCCGGCCTGATCACGTTATCCCGCTGTCTGATCGAGCGCTGGCAATCCTCGCCGACCTACCCCGTGATGGCGATTTCATCTTCCCTGGCGGCAAGGAAGGCGCCGGCCTCAGCAACATGGCGATGGCCGAAACCTTGAGGGAAATGGGCTATGACGGTGACAAGGCTACCGTCCACGGCTTCCGCTCCACCTTCAAGGATTGGGCTTCCGAGCAGACGGCCTACGCCAACGAACTCACGGAAATGGCGATGGCCCACATTGTCAGCGACAAGACCGAGCGGGCATATCGGCGCGGCGATCAGCGGGAGAAGCGCGTTCGGCTCATGCAGGATTGGGCGAGCTATTGCGAGGCCAAGGCGCCGGCCGGTGACAACGTGGTGGCAATCGGAGCAAGGCGATGAGCCGCGGCGGCAAGCGTGAGGGCGCAGGCCGTCCGTCCACAATAACCCCGCTGCTCGAGTTTCAAATCCTGGAGGACTGCCGGCGGCTGGCGTGGCAGAAGCGGCTAGAGCAGTCCCGCGAGCGCGCCAGTAAGGCCGCTGGAGTGTCCTGGCAAGAGGAAGGCGAAGCGGATCCGCTGGACCTCCCGCAGCATCAGCGCGCGATTGTCTCTTACTATGGCTCGCTGCACCCGGAGCAGAAGATCCCCGGCGACCTTCCGGAGGAAGTGCGTTACGCCATCGAGATCATCCGCGACAACAAGAAGAAATTAGAGGACAAGCCTCGACACTACCGAATGCCCCTGCCCGGCCTCTATCGTGGACGGGAAGCAATCATCAAAGAGGTAGCGAAATTGCGAGGCGTGTCCCCGCGAGCAGTTAGGACTATCTGGGAAGCCAATCCGGACGTTTGATTATTGGCGCAGTCGTTTTAGACGCCGCTGCCCAAACCTGAGATTCTATCCGCGTCCAAATCACTCCGATTGGACAATGGATAGGAGATCACACGATGGCAGCGCGGAAGGTCCTTCGGATGCCGAAGGTGCTGGAGTGCACGGGCTGGAGCCGATCCACCCTCTACGCGAAGATCAAGGACAACAAGTTTCCCGGCGGGCAGAAGCTCGACCCGGGCGGGCACACCCGTGTGTGGTTTGAGGATGACATTGAGGCGTACCAGCGCGGCGAGTGGAAGCCGGCGGAGGCTGTGGCCTAATGCACCCCTCCAAAGGAAACCCCGCAACGCTGGCGGCGTGCGGGGCTCCGAAATCTGATCTGGCTGGCGCTTCGATCTGTTCGGATAATATCGCCTACCTGCCCCCAATTCAAGCTGATCCGATGGCAGAGCGCGCGTTTGCATATCAGCTCGCCGCGATCGTCTTCGGCAAGCCCGTCTCTCCAATAGTTGAGCGGAAACGGCGCCGCACAACGTGGAGGCCCGCACGATGAGGCACGAACGAACGTTCACCCGTGACCATCTCATTGTCAGCGATCCGGAGATCCGCAAGCAGCTACAGCTTGCCGGGCTGCGCTTCCTGTATAGCCGCGCGCAATGGCTCGCGCATGAAACCAAGGTGATGGGCCTTGCCGTTAAGAACGGCACCATGACGACGGCAGAGCTCGACGCCAAGCTGGAGGAAATGGGCGCCCTAGATCTTGTTTATCCCGAGCTGATGAGGTGCGAATGAGTGAGCATCAGCCGGAAGACCTTGGTGCATACGACAACGCCGGCAACTACATCGGCGAAATCGAGATGCCGAAGCCGCGCGCCGAATTTCCTGACCCGTGGCCCTCTAAGGAGGCGGAGGCCAAGTTTGACGCTGAGATGCGTCAAATCGAGGCCGAAGCAAAGCGGCGTCGAGACAAGCTAAAATATCCAATCCAGCTACTTCACGAAATGACCGTGAAGCCGAAGCCGAAGAGCTGGATTGTGAAAGGGCTGCTTGCGCGCGGCGAAACCTCAGCGTGGATTGCGCCACCTGGCGGGATGAAGTCCGCCCTGATGGCAGAGCTGTGCGTCTGCGTCGCCAATCAACTGCCTTGGCACGGTCGCAAGGTCTATCACTGCGACCCTGTGCTCTACTTCGCCCTGGAGCGCGCCGATCTCGTACAGCGTCGCCTTGCTGCCCATTGCGAGCGTTTAGGCTACACCCAGGAGCACGCGGCGGACATGGCAATAGCCATCTGCCGCAGCACCATCGATCTGACGAATGAAGCTTGCATCAAGGACATTAGTGATACGATCTTTGTTTTCCGCGACAACTACGGAATGCCCCCTCGCCTGTTGATTTTTGACACGTTCGCCAAGCTGATTGCTGCCGGCGGCAAGGACGAGAACAGCGCCAAGGATCAAGGGGCGGTCTTTGCCAATGTCCAGCGCATCAAGGACGAGAACGGCAACCCGCACGTTGCCCTGATCGGCCACACCGGCAAGGATGAGAGCCGCGGCGCCAGAGGCTCCAACGCCATCCTTGGCGACGTTGACGTGATGGTGGAGATCAGCGGCGACACCATCAAAACCGCGACGGTCACCAAGGCCAACGATATGCCGGTAGGCCCCCTGTTCTCGTTCAAGTCGGAGACGCATCAGTTTGGCGTCGATGACGAAGGCGACCCGATCACCGTCAACATTGTGAGCGCGGAAGAGGTTTCGGCGCAAGTTGCGCCGAAACCTGAGAAGCGGCTGAGCGAAACGCAGGAAGCAATGTATCGCATTCTCCGCGATGCCGGGCCGAGCGGCCTCTCAATGGAGGATTGGAACACCAAAACGCGAGAAGTGGGCATCGGAGTGAAGCGCCCGGCCACCCTCACGAACACGAGGGGGCAGCTCCGCGATAAGGGCCTTGTGCGTGAATACGCCGGCATTTGGAGGGCGAACAATGGTTAGGCCGACTGAATATAGCCCGGAAGTGGTTGACGCGATCTGCGACCAGATGGTGAACGGCAAGGGCCTCTTGAAGATCTGCGCCGACGAGAACATGCCCGGCCGCACCACCATCTATCGATGGCTCGCGACCAATCCGGAGTTTCGGAAGCGGTTTGCCGAGGCCCGCGAAGCCCTGATGGACTTCTACGCCGAACAAATCCTGAATGTCGCCTTTGACGAGTCCGGGGACGTGATCCTGGACCAAAAGGACGGCAAGACATCCGCCGTTGCCAACCACGCCAAGGTGCAGCGCGATCGGCTCAAGGTGGACAGCCTGAAGTGGACCGCGGCCCGCCTCTTCCCCAAGCGCTACGGCGACAAGATGGAGCTGCTAGGCCAGAACGTCCAAGAAGGCGAGAGCGTCAACAAAATCGAGTTGGTTGGCGTCCAGGCTGGCGGCGCCTTCCGCTGGCAAGACTCAATCCGCGTGATCGTCCATCCGATGCTCAGGGAGGACGGGACGCTGATTCCGAAAGATACACCAGAGTACGACGCAGCGATCGAGAAGGCCGCACAGGAGGCCCGCGACAAGGGCGCCAAGAGCGTCCGGATTGGCTTTGACATCAGCGATGGTGCGGACGCCTCAGTGGCTGACCTGATGCGCTCGGTGGACGGCAGGACGAGAAGCGTAGACCGGCACACCATCATCAACACGGGCGTCCCCCGCGCTGGCGAGGTGGCCGACGACGACCCGGAAGACCAGCCATTGCCAAGGCAGCCGGCAGGGCCACCACCCCAGCTCACCTATCAGCCGGCACAGCCGCCAGCGGACCTAACGCCAGAGGCATGGGCTCGAATAACTCGAGTCTCGGAGCTGATCGAACAGATCGCGCCATCGGATGAGATGCCGGAAGCCGTGTTCGGGATCATCGAGGCGGCTTTGAGACGCCACTATCTGGGGGCCGCCGGATGCTGACTGAGACGGATCTGGGCGAGCTCGCACGGATGCTCCAGGCTCACACGCCGCTCTGCCAGCTATCGGACATGCAGGTTCGGGCCGCGCTGGAGCTGATGCAGCAACGGGGCTGGAAGATCAGCCGACCTGTGAATAAGGCGGAGTGACGGATAAACGGGTGGCCCAAGTTGACACGCCCGCCTATCCGTAACCGATGAACAGATACGCACCAGAGCCCGGCCATTGCCTCCGATGCCTTCTGCCGGCATCGGTCCTGTACATGGCTTTCGATCACCACTTCAGCCGCCAGATATTCCCAGCCTGCGAGGACTGCACCCCGCGAGGTCTCTGGCGAGACTCCTGCACACGTCGGCTGACCTGTCCTGGCTGCGGAGTCGAGATCAGGCACAACACGCGATGGGATCGCCAGCATTGTTCGGAGCGATGCCGGAAGCGAGTGCAGCGGAAGCGCCAGCAAGAGCAACGCGAGCTGAAGCCTTGCGTTGTCTGCAAGATCCCCTTCAAGCCAAGGCGATCAGATGCCGAGTATTGCTCGGGAGCTTGCCGGCAATGGGCTTATCGTCGTCGAGCGTGATCTTTCGCAGATTGCGATAATTCGGCTGCCAGCGCGTCCAACCGGAACAACTACGCGCGCGCGAGGGCGTTACGCTTTACGGTTACGTCCGCCCCTATAGGGTGGCGGACCGTAACGTAAAAGCGTAACCACCTAGACCCTGCGGTTACGCGTAACCGAGATGTAAACGTAACGTAACTATGTAACCAACCCCGGCAGATGCTGGCGAAGCCAGCCGCCGAAGGCGGAATGTCTCAAGGTCCGTGGCCTGGACCTTGAAGTTGTCCGAGGCTTGGACATCTCGCTTCCGGCGGAAACGTCTTCTGCCTCATGGCTCGGTCTTAGGCTGAAAACAAAGATAAATTCCAGCAACGTCTATCAGCGTACAATCCTACGTACAAAACACGTGGCTAGTGTCGGGCGACTGCCCTACATTCTCGGTGACTGATTTGAACGGAGCGCACGCCCGCTGATGCCTGGACTTCTCGACTTCCTCCGACCCGCCGGGTCAGCACAGGTTGGTGATTACTCCATGCCTCGGATCGGCAGCGCTGCTGCCTATGACGATGGCTTAACCCCTTCTGGCTTCCTTGGCCGGCTCAGCTCTGGCTTGCAGAGCATCGGCAATGGCGGATCAATCCTCGGTGCGTTTGGCGTCAGCGACAATGCAGGCGCCGCTCAGCCAGCGCCCGCCATTCCAATGGGCGACTACTCAATGCCCAGGATCGGCGGCGGCGATCTGTACCGACAACCCACATTCGGCGACCGGATCGGCGCTGGTCTTCACAATTTCAGCAGCGCGGGACGGCTCATACCTGCCATCGCAGGCGGGATTGGTGGGCTGGCAACTGGCCGGCGCTTTGGAGCAACGTAATGCCCGAGTTTCGATATGCCCGCGAGGAGCTTCTAAAGGCCGCTGCCGAGCGCAAGGGCCTGACTGTCTCTGCCTACCTGCGATCAATTGCAGACGCTGCGCTGGCCTCTGAGGGCTTTCCCGTGGACCCTCAGCAATACTGCTTGGTTATCGACGGCGAGCTGATCGCGACCAGCTTCAAACCGACCAAGGACGATCGCGGCGGCGAGTGGCTTCCGGTGGAAAATGTAGACGAGCCCGGCCCGTTCAATCCTGCCACGCACTGGAGGCTGAAGCCGCTGCCCTTGAGGCTCGACGGTGACCGGGTTGTCCGCGTCTATCCGACCGTGCCCAAGTGCCAGGAGTACGCGTAGTGACCGGAGTTGCATGGTGGTCGCAGACTGCGGCGAACAACGCGACCTTTGATCCCCCCGTCCAGTGGCCGGAGGGAATGGCGCCCAGCAGCGTGAACGACAGCGCGCGGGCTATGATGGCCTCCACCGCCAAGTGGCGCGACGACATCGCGGGCGCGATTGTAACCGGCGGTACGTCTACGGCCCTCACTGTGACGACCTATCAGAGCTTTGACACCCTTGCCCGTCTCAACGGTCAGGTTGTCGCCTTTACTCCACACACCACCAACGGCGCCACGGTGACGCTCAATGTTGATGGCCTTGGCGCAAAGCCGCTCCGTTCTGCTCCGTCTGTTGAATTGCACGCTGGTGTTCTGGTGCAGGGCACGCCCTATGTGGCGCTCTACAACAATTCGGACCAGGTATTCTATATTCAAGGTTTCTACAGTAATCCGTACACGGTGCCTCTTGGGGGCTTGATCGACTTCACCGGCACGACTGCGCCGAACAGTTCCTTTGTGCTGCCCTATGGGCAGGCGATCAGCCGCACGACCTACAGCGCTTATTTTGCGATGGTCTCTACCACCTACGGAAGCGGAGACGGATCGACCACGTTCAACATCCCGGATCTCCGCGGACGCGTCGTTGCTGGGGCTGACGGGATGGGGGGCACGCCGGCCAATCGCCTGACGGATGCCGTGGCCGGAATTGATAGCTTGGGCGATGCCGGCGGCGCTCAGTCGCGCAGCCTGGTTACGGCCAACCTGCCTCCGTACACCCCGGCGGGCACGATCAGCGGCGGTCAGCTCAACATTCAATGGACTTACGACCAGGTCACCGGCCCCAGCACGCGCGAAGTGGTTACCAACATCGTTAATTCTGGTGGCTCGCGCAGCACGAACCTGACGAGCTTCTCTAGCTTCACTTTCACCGGCACTGCGCAGGGCGGCACAAGTACAGCCTTCGGCATCGTTCAGCCGACCATCATTCTAAACAAGCTCCTGAGGATCATCTGATCCGATGAGCTGGACCGCGAAGCTCAAGGCGCACAGCGCAAGCAAGCAGCCGAAACCGCGCAAGCCGCGTGCTGCTCGATTTTCGACGCTGGCGCAAACGCGCGCTCCGAACGAGGAGACGGGCGACCCGGGCGAAGTGATGCCCGTGCACTACACGTTTGACGGCGTCACGGTCACTTTGATCGACGCGAAGGGCATACCGCTTGAAGGCGAGCGGACTTCGTATGTGCTGCAACCGGGGGAGACCGCATTGCGGATTGCAGCGCGCCTCGCCTTGGCAGGGAGGGAGCGCACGAACTACGTCGCTCCTGATGCGGCATGGGTTGTTTAGATTTTCAGAGCTTGGCGTGGGATCTCCGTCCCAGGTCGAGGTCCATGACTGGCGCGCAAGGGGTGTCTCCTTCCCCTTGCCGCCCTTTTGGACCGTTTAGAGGATAGGTAAATGCAAGCCGACGCCCGCGCAGAAGCGCCCGTCAATGCTGGATCTACCGAGTTGACCGTCGCAGCCGCGGCGGAAGTCTTGTCGTCAGATTTTCACGACGATGCAGGCCCGGTTGAACACCGCACGCCCGCCGTTATGGAAAAGAAGGAAGCCGCGCCGGCACTGAGCGATGACACCAACGTCAAGCTCAAGGACGGCACTGAGCTTTCATTGCGTGAACTGAAGCGCGGCTACATCAGCCGCAAGACGTTTACCGCGAAAACCCAGGCCCTCGCTGAAGAGCGGGCTCGCTTTGAGGACGTTCGCGCACAGACTAACCGTCATTCCAGCCTGGCAGCAGAACTGCTCCAAACGCTGGATTTGATCGCCGCCGTCCTGCTGCCTCAGCAACCCGACCCCAGCTTGGTCGATGCCGACCCCCAGCTCTGGAAAGACCAACAGGCGGAATACGAATTGAAGATGGGCCTCATTGCGCAGGTCCAACAAGCCGCTCGGAATGAACTCGAGGCTGCGAAGGCAGCACGCGACGCCGAAGGGCGCGACCTTTTGCATCGGCAATTGTTGGCGCGGCAACAGCAGCAAGAAAAGCTGCTTGAGCACATGCCGGAATTGGCGAACGCGAAAGAAGCCCGACGTTTCCAGGAAGAGGCAATCGACACCATGGCGGAATACGGCTGCTCGGCAGAGGAGCTGAACACCATGCTCAACGATTGGCGAAACTTCCGGATTGTTCGCGACCTTACCCGATACCAGCGGGCTATCAAATCGATGCCCAGGGTCAAGGAAAAGGTTGCAGCAGCGCCCGTGCTGACGAGCAACAGACGCATGGACAGGGCCGCTAGGTCCGACCGCGTCGCGCGAACGAAATTCGAGCAATTTTCAAACAGCGGGCGAATGGAAGACGCAGCAGCGATCCTCGCCCAACGCATGAAAGACTGACAATGACTGTCGTTTCCGGAACGTTGCAGACCTACGATCGTGTAGGTAACCGCGAAGACCTGGAGGATGTTGTCTACAACATCTCGCCGAAGGACACCCCGTTTGTGTCACTGATCGGCTCTGTCCCGGTCTCCGCAACTCGTCATGACTGGCAGACCGACACGCTTCGCGCGCCGGCTGCAAATGCCCAGGTCGAGGGCGACGACTACGCCTTCCAGACCAAGCCCCCGACCGTTCGCGTGCAGAACTTCACCCAAATCGCAAGCGATACGCTGATCGTCTCCAACTCCCAGGAGAAGGCAGACAAAGCCGGCCGCAAGTCGGAATTGGGCTACCAGCTCGCCAAGATGGGCGCTGAGATCAAGAAGGACGTTGAGCTTTCGCTGGTCTCTAACGTTGCTTCGTCGGCCGGCAGCTCGACTACGGGCCGCGTCTCGGCTGGCTTCCCGGCCTGGATCACCTCCGCAACCTCCACCAACGGCCTGCGAGGCTCTGGCGGCTCCTCTGGCGGCTTCAACTCGGGTACTGGCCTTGTGACCGCGGCCACCAACGGCACCCAGCGCGCGTTCAACAAGACCATGCTCGATACCGCAATTTCGACTTGCTACAACGCGGGCGGCAATCCGACCACGGTGATGGTCTCCCCGTACAACAAGCGGGTGTTCTCCACCTTCATGTCGGACAGCAACGTGGCGCAGCAGCGCTCCGCGGCGAACGGCAAGAAAACTGCAATCGTCGCCGCGGCGGATATGTATCTGTCCGATTTCGGCGAGCTGGCCGTGGTGCCGAACCGCGTGATGCTCAACGCCTCCGCCTCTCGCAACGTCCTGGTCATTGACCCGGATTACGTCGCTCGCGGCGTGTTCCGCGCGATGCAGACGGAGAAGCTTGCGAAGACTGGCGACGCCGAAAAGCGCGCTGTCGTGACCGAGTTCTGCCTGGTCATGAAGAACGAGCAAGCCTCAACCGTCATTGCTGACACCTTCGGCCTGACCGCCAGCACCTAAGAGGGACAAGACATGCCTGTTACTCACTTTCCTATCTCGGTTGCTGATGCGGCAACCTACACTGTTGATCCGGACAACTCTGGCCTGATCCACTACATCCCGGACCTAACCGCGACCTGCACGTTCACTCTGCCGACGCCCGCAACCGGGCTTTGGTTTGAGTTCGCCTATATCGGCGCGGCGGCTGATGCTCAGAATTGGATCATCACGACCGGCTCTGACACCAACTACTACCGAGGCGGTGTTCTGCACATGGACACCGACGCGGGCGCCGGCACGGACGAGCTCGTGCCTGTTCGCAGTGACGGCAACTCCAATTCCAAGCTCACGGTGGTAACGCCGGACGTTGGAACGCGCATTCGCGTCGAATGTGCAAACGGCACCAACTGGAACGTTGTCGGTCACGTCGTTTCCGCAACCGTGCCAACGATGGCGGACCAGTAAACGCGACCTGGGGCGGCCTTCGGGCCGCTCCATCTCGACGGAGCAAGCAATGGAAGACTGGAAAATCCTCTCGCGCGATGATGACGGCACGGTCACCTACTTCATGGACATCGGCAACGCGTGGGTGGTGAAAACCGAGACGCCGGTTGACGATCTGCTCGCGGCGAACGCCGAGGACTTCAACAACTCCCTTGGGCAACGTTTCGGAGACGGCAAGGTGGTCGCTCGTCTCCCGCTCAATCTGTTCTTCGACAAACTGGCTGAGCCGATGAAGCAGCGCGATCGGAAGTACATCAAGCGGTTTCTCAACGACTCCAGCCACGCCGCATTCCGTACATTTCGAGGCAACATCTGATGTCAACAGCGCTAACACTCACGCAGGCGGCCGAGCGGCTTGCTCCTGTATTTGCTGAAGAGACCGGAACGTCTACGGCCCTAGTATCCAGCCCGAAAGGCAAGTGGCTATCGCTTGATGATGCCGCCACTGTCCTGTCGGAGCGTGTCGCTGGCAAGGCGCCGGCTGAGCGGAAGGCAAAGAAGGCGGAGGTTACAGTCAGGGAGGCCGCGAGGCAGATTGAGCAGCCCTTTGCGGATCTTTCCGAGTTGCGACAAGCGCGGGTTTCCGCGATGGGACGGGAAGCGCAGAGTCATGCTGCGCTGCTCGATTTCATCGATCGTGCGCTGCCAATGTTCAACGGCATGGACGATATGGAAGTAGTGAAGAATCCTGATTTTCAGGCAGTTTACGGCTATGCGTTGGGCCTCAGACAGCCTTACGAACAGGCCGCTAAGGAAGCGGTTGACGCCTGGAACGCGGAATGTGCGGCTGAAGTCGAGGCATTCGAGGCGCTACGGCCGGATTGGTCGGCCGGCGATATGGAGCGCGTTGTCTCAATGGTCGAGGGCTTTGGCGGCACGCGGGACGAGCTGAAGCACCTATGGGACACTCCGACGCCGCTCAACCTTTCGAGCCCGGTCTGTCTGAAGATTGCCCAGCGCGCTACGGGCATCAGCGGCGCCGATGCCATTCCTCAGGCTCTCGCCAGCGTCGGCTTCAGCGATACAGAGGTTGAGGCCGTAATCTCCGGGGCTGCCCCCGTGCTTCTGCGGGATCACCGCATCCAGGAACTTGTAGCGAGGGCAACCGATGCTCACACGCCGGCAGAAAATCGCGAAGCTGCTTGAAAGCTCCAATGAGGGCGAACGGGCAGCAGCACAGGCTGCGTTGGAGCGGACCGAGGCGGCGCCTCCAGCACCGGGGTCACCGGAGTGGTGCGCGGCCATGATCGAGCACAAGGACATGGTCTCGGAATGCGCTGTTCGCATCGACACGCCGGGACTGACTGCGGACGAGGTCGCCACCATCCGGCGCTGGGCTCGCTTCATCGGCAAGCCCTGGGAAGACGGCGCGGAAGAGCTACGGCGCATCCATCAGCGGCTCATGACAGAGGATCAAGAACAATGCCTGCTGCAATCCCCGACGTAGGGCAAACGGCCCTGTTGCTTGAGCGTCGTCTTGTCGAGGTCGCCTCTGTGGGCCTGGACAGCCAGACCAGTGCCGAGGTGGCTCAGTTGGTCGCGGATGCGCCCAAGCTCACCCTGGCAGGGCTGCCCGCCTGCGGGCGGGCTCTGCATGCCGCAGCTGCTGTCTGCTTCGCTCGCGGCGACGATGACGCCGAGCTGCTGCACGACATGGCGCAGCGGCTGATCGGGATGGCCTTCGACCAGGTGGCCGCGGCTGAGGAGCCTGCGCCGGGTGGAGTCGTGAGGCATTAATTCCCTCAGCAATTGTCGTCGTCCAAGGCGGGGGTTGAATAATCGAGAGCAACCTTTCGCCCCTTCAACCATCCCCAATTGCGAGCTTGCGATTCGAACGGGCAGCTATCTTCACCCGGTCCATAGTCCCACGCCTTGAAGGCTTCATCGAGCTCTTCGTCGGTCATCTCTTCAGATAGAGGCTCGGCCGCCCGCATAATCAGAACTTTACCTTTCGGCGATACCCAAAGGGTCGGGCATAGCAGAGCCCGGCGAGCATCATTCGATTTGCGATACAGATCTGCTTCATACAGATTGCAGGCGCGTCCGCGGTCGTTCTTTGCGAACTTGAAGGCAAGTGGACCGACAATCACGACTGGAGATCGGAAGCTGCCGATCAACGAAATCCTGACCATGCTACGCTTTCTGGTGCGCCTTCATGTAGGCCGCGAAAAGCGGTGGAGATTTTATGTAGAAGCGTGCAACGGCCATGAAGTGCTCAGATCGCTTTACGACCATTTTTTGTCGCTCAGCACCTTGCTCGTACTCGATAGCGGATTGCGCATGCTGCAGCTCGATCAAATGCAGTCGAATCGATTCCAAATAGTCCTGCACCTCTTCGCCAAAGAAGTATGGCACCCGATCGATTGCGCGACAGTACCGGTTATATAAATCGTCAGTGACCTTTCCCTCTCGAACAGCCTCACCGATGACACCGCGAATGTCCTCAAAGGTCGCGAGCCGCTTGTCGAACAGATCGAGCACGATCTTTTCGTTTGAAGTCTGCCAAGTGCGCTCAGCAACAGCCACCTGGGCACGGCCGAGGGTGTAAGCTACCCACCCGGCAACGCTAGCTGCAAAGACAGTGGCAACCGGGCCGGCAAAGTCCTTCAGGACGACTATCGATGGTGCGCCCGCCAGAATAGCCGCGAACAGCCAAAAGGCTGATGCCAGCAATGCCCCCAGAGCAATTTCGTATTTCAAAATCACGCCTTGGGCGCGCCCTCAGGCTTGCCCTGAAATTGGATGTTGCACTTTTTCATGATTGAGGCTTGCTCAATTGCATTGAGCTGCCCCTTCATCTGCCCGAGTTCTGCCGCTGTCTGCTTGTCTCCGCCGACCAAGAACGCCGCTGGCCAGAAAATGATGACCGCCGCCGTTGTCGCGACTGTGTCCTTGGTTCGCTGACTGTCCTGCGCGCCAGATAATGTTGCGGCTCTAGCGGAGACTGCTTGAGCCTCCATCGCAAGCTGCTGGCAGGTATGATTTTGATACATCACAGGTGAAACGTACGTAGCGGAGATGTCCTGTGAGCTAGAAGCACAACCGCCAAGGGCGGCCGCAAGGGCCGCCAGAGCAAAAAAACGCATAAGAGTATCCCCCAAAGAACAGCGCTATCCAAGCGCAACCGGTGCGCGAGATCAATAGTTCGCTCTAAGGTAAGAATACGGATCACCCCGGTGGGGGGGGGTGGATTTTTAACCAAATCAGTGGTGGGATAGTCGCGGAGCCTGAGAACTCCCGAAGCGGTCCCTTGCCGGGGATAGCGCTTCATCCGCGATAGGCGGGCCAAGAGCCTTGCCGGGCTTCCTTGTCCGCTGAAATAGTACCGCGCCCATTTGCCGTGGGCGGCGACCGGCTCATTATGCCGGGAGTGCCACGGCTATACAAGACCTTCGGGAAAGGTCGTGGCGCATGTTCTCGCGGACATGTTCTCAGCCTCCCGGTGCCAGCCCGCCGCTGGCGCCCGGCCCTGAGAAGCCGGCTTTACTCCGCGGGGTATCCCATGACCAACCGACCCACCAGCGCCCCAGGCGCCGGTCAATTTTCCTCACCTCCACTGATTCCAGCCAGCCCTCCCGACGCGGGACAGGGAGTCAAAAACGAGTGCGAACCAACGCCAGCCGGAGGGATTCCCTCGAACGGGGCGCAGATCAGCAGGAGGTTTTTCATGAACGCAATCGTCTCGCTGCCCTTGGCCGCAGCTCCGCTGCCTACCAAGATAGTGGAGGCGCCAGCGAGCAGGCACCCAGACGCGAGGGTGTTTGAGCTTGTCGACGCCTACCTCGCGGCAGAGCGGCGCTATTCCGACGCGGCGATCGCGCTTGACCGCCGGTCGGCGCACGTGAACCCGCCCGAGGTTCTGCGTATCCGGCCGCGGGACTTCGAGCTGGGCAAGAAGCTGGAGTTGTTCGAGGCGTCAGACGAGTATTGGTATCGGCCGTGCGACATCGGTCAATGGAAGTCCTTGGACGGTTGGCAGACTGAAAGGCATGAGACTGCCGACTGCATGGTACTCACCCAGCGGCGCGTCCCGGCGTCGGAGGAGTTGAAGGCCCGAGGCGAGGAAATCGTCGCGGCCTGGGACGCTTGGTACAACAAGCGCCCACGCGGCTTCGTCAAGGCAGAGCGCGAGATGAAGAGGGCCAGTGCGGCGTGCTTCAAGGCACGGAAAGCGCTCTGCGAAGCTTCAGCCACAACTGTTGAGGGCCTCAGAGCGAAGCTCAGATGCCTGGAGATTGACGGCGAAGGTTTCGACGGCGTCGATGGAAGCGATCCAGAGCCGGTGGTGGCATCACTCCTTCGGGATATTCAACGGATGGTAGACACCATCCCGGCTTAGTTCCCCTCGGCCCGCCGGTTCACGCTGGCGGGCCTCTGTTCTCGGTTCTGAGAACGTTTTTATGCGGCTTTGCGTACTGTCCGAAGTTGATGCGGTGTCCTAGTTTGCTAGCGGAACCGAACTGGGCTTGTCTGCGTCTCATAGCGAGAGACGTGCCCATGCCCACCGACGATCCGCCAAAATCTCAGCTCCGCTGCCCGAAGTGCAACAGGCCTCTCAGGGTCATTGAGAAGGTGTGGGACCCCAAAAAGAAAGCTCACACTTGCATCTACAAGTGCGCGTGCGGGGAAGTCGTTTGGGACGATTAAGGCCGCCTCAGTTGCTTGATCTAGCTCAAGCCGCCAAACCGTGGCGGCGGAACTCTGTAGCATGCCCGATCCCGACAAACCAAAGCCGATTGAGGAAGCCAAGCCCTCCCGACTGGAGGAGGCGCGGCGGATCATTGAGGAGTACGCTGACGACCTCCGAGAGCTTATCCAGAAGCTGCGCCGCAAGATGAACTGACCTATGTGCAATGGGCCACCCTCACCTGTCTGCGCATTGACAACGGCGAGGAACCCGCGCCTCGCACGGTCCCGACATTCAAGCCGCGGGTGATTTCCAATGGCTAACCGGCTCCCCAAGGAAATCTCCGAGTTCATGGAGAACTACGGAGTTCGTTCGGAGATTGCGCGGTGGATCGAACTGACCGAGGCGAGGCAGATTGATGCGGACAGATTGTCCGCATCGCGGAGATCACGGTGACCGGTTTTTAAACACCTTTGCCTTCAGTTTCCGGAACCATATTATCAACCCTGAGTTAAGTCCCAAGGCACCACACCTTGTCGGAGGGCCCAAAATGGATTCCGAGAAAGGGCGTCCCTCGTGCCGCGATCAATTTGATCGACAATCCGATTCCCAGCTAGAGCGTGACGCCTGGATAGACAGATTTATCGCCCGACTGCGCGCGTTGTTAGATCGCATGACCGGTAAGAAGTAAGGCCGCCTCAGTTGGTGTGACCTCTTTTCGTTTCGAGCTCGCAAATTGCGGTGGTCTGCCGCTCTCGAAGTCCGGCCTGACATCGGCTCCGCGGCTGCCGCAACCGGCGCAAACGAAGCGCGGCTCGATATCGGACAGGCGCATATCGTCGGGCCATCGATCGGCCTGTAGCGCGACGTTGTGGCCGCAGTGGCAGGAAGCCAGGATATCCGCAAGGAAAGGGCAAACGATCCCGCGCAAACCCATCTCGCGCATCTCGCCGAAGGTGATCTTCAGCGGCCGGCCGTCTGCATGCGTTGGTGTGTGGCGTTTTGGGCGAGGCATGCCGCCATCCACACGTGCCGCTCTCCAGAGTCAAACGAAGCGAAAGCTATCGCTTGCGGCGGGCTTGAATTAACCATCGCACGGCGATTGCCGTCCAGAAAACGACGACGCCCGCGGCCACAACCAAGTCCGCATCAATTGTACGTTCGTTTGTGCGCTGGGGTGATTCATAAGAGCTAAGTAATTGATTTTGCTGATATTTTGGCGGAAGGGGTGGGATTCGAACCCACGGTACCCTTGCGGGCACGCCGGTTTTCAAGACCGGTGCCTTAAACCACTCGGCCACCCTTCCTGAGCCTGGAATGGCTGTCGCTTAGCCCAGTCGCCCGCGCAAGGCAACGCGAAGTTGGCCCGCCCTCACCTCCGGCTCCCTGTCAGGCGAGTGTCAGCCTGTTCGCCTAGGCTGTGCCTTCGCAAATCCGCAGACACTGGCGACATCTCCCAGGGCGTCGCTGGTTGCGAGGCCCGGTTGGATTGGTCTCCATACCCGGGCCTCGTTTTGCGCTTGCCCCAAGAGCAAACGGCGCCCCGCGGGAGCGCCGGTCGAAACCGTTATCTTGCCTGGCCTCAGTAGCCGCAGGACGCGCAGTTCATCTGCACGGGGGCGTAATAGGAATAGCCGGGCGAGACCATCTCGACGCGCTGGCGGGTGGCGTATTGCGGCGGGATGCGCTCGTACTGGACGCTGGGCGGCGCGACCATCACGGTCTGCGGCACCATCACGGTGCGGTACTGCGCCGGCGTGCGGTGCGCGACCACGGCGCCCGGCGAGACCATCACGGTCTCGTCGACGGTGCGGTATTGCGGCGGCACATATTGCTGCTGATAGCAGGTGGTGCACGGCGGCGGCGTGTAGCAATTGTAGCAGCCGGCGGAGGCTGCGCCCGTCATGGAAATGGCGGCGACGGCCGTTGAGAAAACGACAGCGAGAGTACGAGACATTGCGGTGGTGCCCCAGTTGCCCGAAATGGATCTGCGAAGGTCGCGGGAGTATACGGCGCAAAACCTTGCCTTGCCGAACTTCGTCGGGGCATCCTTAATGCGAACGACCGATCGCGGCGGGGCGGTAAGAACTCATTGACCACGCGCATTAACTCGCGGGATGTTTGCGCGGGGTTGCGCATGACAGCGAGTGCGCGATCGGGCATCGCCACGGTACTCGTTCGAGCATGATTTGCAGCGTTCATCCGCGTTCGATGTTCGACCTTTCAACGCCTCGCTGCTCTGTCCAGAAACTCCAACAGCGAGGGATCGGTCTCCTCGAGCTCGACGAAGCGGCGGCGCAGCTCATCGGCGATTTCAGCGGTGGCATCGCGCGACCATCCCTCCGCGGTATTGAAGGCCACGATACGTGCCGGATGGAGATACTGCCCTTCGGCAAGATGTCTGAGCAGGGTCGCGCGATTGGCGTCCTCCTCGGCCGTCTCGCACCAAGCTCGGCCCAGCCGGCGGCCGAAATCATCGAGCACGAGATAGACGTCCCGGTCTGTCGTGATGTGCGGCACGAGTGATGGAGAATGACTCATGGCTAACTCCGCTATTGGCAATCCGGACCTTTGCGGACGAATCTCGATACGGCGACCGCCTCGGCCGGATTCGGAAAAATGGATTTGGGCGATTTTTCTTAGGATGGCACGATTAAATAAAAAATAAAAACACAATTAATACGAATTAAATAGCAAAATGTGGATAATGCACTAAGATGATGATGCCTGGCGGGCGAGCCCGCACGTCGGGTGCCCACTGCGCAAACGGCTCCCGCTCCCCACCCCAACCAGCCCCACGCCCCTGGGGAGGCGGGGGCCGTTCCTTCCCAATTTCCGTTCCGGCTACTTCCTGCAACGGCGGGGTGGTCGCACGGAGCCGCGAGGCGTTCCGAAGATCGCCGATCCAGCCCTGTGGCGCCGATGCCGCCTACTTCGGACGCCGCTTGACCTCGCGCACCGCACCGCGCGCGGCGCTGGTGGTGAGCGCGGCGTAGGCCTGCAGCGCGGTCGAGACGTTGCGCTTGCGACCTTGCGCCTGCCAGGCGGCATCGCCCTTTGCTTCCTCCGCAGCGCGGCGCCTGGCGAGCTCCTCGTCGGAGACTTCCAGGCTGATGCTGCGGTTCGGGATGTCGATGGCGATGATGTCGCCGGTCCGCACCAGGCCGATGTTGCCGCCTTCGGCGGCCTCCGGCGACAGATGGCCGATCGACAGGCCGGAGGAGCCGCCGGAGAAGCGGCCGTCGGTGACGAGCGCACAGGCTTTGCCGAGGCCCATCGATTTCAGATAGCTGGTCGGATACAGCATCTCCTGCATGCCGGGGCCGCCGCGCGGGCCTTCATAGATGATGACCACGACCTCGCCGGCGACGACCTTGCCGCCCAGGATGCCGTCGACGGCGGCGTCCTGGCTCTCGAACACGCGCGCGGGACCGGAGAATTTCAGGATCGAGGCATCGACACCGGCGGTCTTCACGATGCAGCCGTCCTGCGCGAGATTGCCGTAGAGCACCGCGAGGCCGCCGTCCTTGCTGAAGGCATGCGCGAGATCGCGCACCACGCCCTTCTCGCGGTCGGCATCGAGCTCGTCGTAGCGGCGTTCCTGGCTGAAGGCGACTTGCGTCGGGATGCCGCCTGGCGAGGCGCGATAGAAGGTGCGCACCGTCTCGCTCTTGGTGCGCTTGATGTCCCAGCGCTCCAGCGCCTCGTTCATGGTCGCCGCGTGCACGGTCGCAACAGAGGTGTCGATCAGCCCGGCGCGATCCAGCTCGCCGAGGATGCCCATGATGCCGCCGGCACGGTGCACATCCTCGACATGGACGTCGGCGACTGAGGGCGCGACCTTGCAGAGCACGGGCACGCGACGCGAGAGCCGGTCGATATCCTTCATGGTGAACGCGACCTGCCCCTCATGGGCCGCGGCAAGCAGATGCAGCACGGTGTTGGTCGAACCGCCCATAGCGATGTCGAGCGTCATCGCGTTCTCGAACGCCTTGAAATTCGCGATGTTGCGCGGCAGCACGGAGGCGTCGTCCTGCTCGTAATAACGGCGCACGAGATCGACGATGGTGTGGCCGGCCTCGACGAACAGGCGCTTGCGGTCGGCATGGGTCGCGACCACCGAGCCGTTGCCGGGCAGCGCGAGGCCGAGCGCCTCGGTCAGGCAGTTCATGGAATTGGCGGTGAACATGCCCGAGCAGGAGCCGCAAGTCGGGCACGCTGAGCGCTCGATCACCTTGACGTCCTCGTCGCTGACCTTGCTATCGGCCGCGGCCACCATGGCATCGATGAGGTCGACGGCCTTGGTCTTGCCGGCCAGCTTGACCTTGCCGGCCTCCATCGGCCCGCCCGAGACGAACACGGCGGGGATGTTGAGCCTGAGCGCGGCCATCAGCATGCCGGGCGTGATCTTGTCGCAGTTGGAGATGCAGACGAGGCCGTCGGCGCAATGCGCGTTGGCCATGTATTCGACGCTGTCCGCGATCAGCTCGCGCGACGGCAGGCTGTAGAGCATGCCGTCATGGCCCATGGCGATGCCATCGTCGACCGCGATGGTGTTGAACTCCTTGGCGACGCCGCCGGCCTGCTCGATCTCGCGTGCCACCAGCTGGCCGAGGTCCTTGAGATGAACGTGGCCGGGCACGAACTGGGTGAAGGAATTGACCACCGCGATGATCGGCTTGCCGAAATCGGCGTCCTTCATGCCCGTCGCGCGCCAGAGGCCGCGGGCGCCCGCCATGTTGCGGCCGTGGGTGGTGGTGCGGGAGCGATAGGCTGGCATGGCGGTTTCCGTCCTCGGGGTTGGGCC
>NZ_JARFML010000002.1 GCF_029167105.1 Bradyrhizobium yuanmingense
GCGCTGGGGTCTGGGCCTCGGCGGCAAACGGAACGGCCAACGCCGTCGCCGTCAACAGGGCGAGAAGTCGCCCGCGCGGCCGGACGGACGCGGCCAAGTAACGGAAATTCATTGCGGAAAACCCTTTCTGAACGGGAAGTGCCCGAACCGCTCCGAAGCGCCGAACCTGGCCGCCTTGGGCGCGGCTCTCTCCCCGTCAATTGAGGCGGATAAGTGACGGGCTCGACGCTCTTGCGCGATTGGGTGCCTTCTTAACGTGGCCGACGAAAAGATCAATGCCGACAAGCGCCTTTGGCCGGTCTGGCGCGAAAGCCCCACCAAATTCCCTGTGATAAGATTCCCCCGACGGTCCTCGAATCACCTTGTGTCGATGTTCATGTTCCAGCGCCTCTTCGAGGGCCCCGGCCTCCGCCTCTATACGATTGCCCTTGCGCTTGCCGGGATGCTGTCGGCGGGCGCTGCCGCGGCCGAGGAGGCCCATGCGATCGCCATGCACGGCAAGCCGGCGATGCCCGCCGACTTCAGCCACATGCCTTACGCCAACCCCGATGCCCCCAAGGGCGGTCGCCTGACCTGGGGCATTCTCGGCACCTTCGACAGCCTCAATCCCTTCATCGTGAGGGGATTGGCGGTGCAGCCGGTCCGCAACTACGTGGTCGAGAGCCTGCTGGCGCGCGGACAGGACGAGCCGTTCACGCTTTACGGCCTGCTCGCCAGGACCGTCGAAACCAATGACGAGCGAAGCTTCGTCACCTTCCGTCTCGATCCCAGCGCTCGCTTCTCCGACGGCAAGCAGGTCACGGCCGAGGACGTGCTGTTCTCCTGGCAGCTGCTGCGCCACCGCGGCCGCCCCAATCACCGGCAGTACTACGGCAAGGTCGCCAAGGCCGAAGCGCCCGATCCTCTCACCGTCCGATTCGACCTGACAGGCGCCAACGACCGCGAGCTGCCGCTCATTCTGGGCCTGATGCCGATCCTGCCGAAGCACGCCGTCGACGTTGCGACTTTCGAGGAGACGACGCTGACCGCGCCGCTCGGCTCGGGCCCCTATCGCGTCACCGCGGTGAAGCCCGGCGCGAGCGTGACGCTTGCGCGCAATCCTGATTATTGGGGCCGCGACCTTGCCATCAATCGCGGGCTCTACAATTTCGACGAGGTCAGGCTCGACTATTTTCGCGAGGCCAACGGCCAGTTCGAGGCCTTCAAGCGGGGCCTCTACGATTTCCGCGTCGAGCACGAACCGCTGCGCTGGCACGACGGCTATGAATTCCCGGCCGCCAAGAGCGGCGAGGTGATCCGCGACACCGTCAAGCCCGGCCTGCCGCAGCCGTCCGAATTCCTGGTGTTCAACACCCGCCGTCCGGTCTTCGCCGACATCCGCGTGCGGCAGGCTCTGACGCTGCTGCTCGATTTCGAGCTGGTGAACCGCAGCTATTTCTTCGGGCTCTATTCGCGCGTGGCCGGCTATTTCGCCGGCTCGGAGCTGTCGGCCTATGGCAAGCCGGCGGATGCGCGCGAGCGTGAGCTGCTCAAGCCGTTCGCCGCACGGATCCCGCCCGACATCCTGGACGGCAGCTACCGCCTGCCGGTCACTGACGGATCGGGCCGCGACCGCACCACGCTGCGCGCCGCGCTGAAGCTGCTGTCGGAGGCCGGCTACGATCTCGACGGCACCGTGCTGCGCAATCGCGCGACCAAGAGCCCCTTCACCTTCGAGATCATGGTCACGACGCGCGACCAGGAGCGCATCGCGCTCGCCTTCCAGCGCGACCTCAGACGCGCCGGCATCGAGGCCAGCGTGCGCTCGGTCGATCCCGTGCAATTCGACCAGCGCCGGCTCGCCTACGAGTTCGACATGATCCAGAACCGCTGGGACCAGTCGCTGTCGCCCGGCAACGAGCAATATTTCTATTGGGGCAGCGCGGCCGCGGACAATCCGGGCACCCGCAACTACACGGGCGCCAGGGATCCCGCCGTCGATGCCATGATCGCCGCCCTGCTCGAGGCCCGTGAACACACGGATTTCGTTTCGGCGGTGCGCGCGCTCGACCGCGCCCTGATCGCGGGCTTCTACACAATCCCGCTGTTTAACGTATCGGAGCAATGGATCGCGCGCTGGAATCGGATAGAACGGCCAGAGACCACCTCGCTCTCGGGCTATTTGCCGGAGACCTGGTGGTCGAAGGGGCAGCCGCAAGCTCATCAAGCGAAGTGACGCCGTGAACCAGCCAGCAATATCGCCGACGCTCGACACATTGTTTCAGCGCACGCTGATGCGGCAGCCGCACGCGACCGCCCTGCTCGATCCGCTCAACAAGGCGCGCATCACCGGGCACCAGCCGCGGCGGATGACCTATACCGAGGCCGATACCGCCATCGAGGCGCTGTCGGCGCATTTCGTCGAATCGGGCCTGCCGGCCAATTCCGTGATCGCGATCCAGTTGCCCAACACGGTCGAGTTCGTGCTGACCGTGCTCGCCGCCCATCGCGCCGGCCTCGTTGTCGCCGTGCTGCCGCTGCTCTGGCGCCATGCGGAACTGACCGCAGCGCTCAACCGCACCGCCGCGCGCGCCATCGTCACCATGAGCACGGTCGACGGCGTCAGCTATGCCGATCTGGCCATGCACGCCGCGGCCGAGGCGTTCTCGATCCGGCACGTCTTCGGCTTCGGAAGCGACCTGCCCGAAGGCATGGCTTCGCTCGACGACGTCCTGGCGCGTCCGCCCGGCACCACGCGCGCCGTGATCCAGGACGGCCGCAAGGCGGCCATGATCTCCTTCGACGTCACGGCGGAGGGCTTCCGGCCGGTGCCGCGCCCGCATTTCAGCCTGATCGCGGGCGGCCTTGCGATGTCGCTCGAAGCCGACATCAAGCAGGGCGCGACGGTGATGGCGGCGTTCACGCCGATGTCGTTCGCAGGGCTCGCCTCCTCGCTCGCGGTGTGGCTGCTCTCGGGCGGCACGATGGCGCTGCATCATCCGTTCGAAAACGATGTGCTGGAGCAGCAGATCAACGAGCACGAATGCGAGGTGCTGATCGCGCCGGCGCAGCTCGCGCTGCGGCTCGGCGATGCCGACCTCGCGGCGCGGATGCCCACTTTGCGCAACGTCATCGGCCTGTGGCGCGCGCCCGAGCAGGTCGCGGCGAGCGATGCCTGGATCGCGCCGCATGCGCCGCTGACCGACGTCTACCTGTTCGGCGAGGCCGGATTGTTCGGCGCCCGTCGCGGCGAGGACGGCATGCCGGTGCCGGTGATGCCGGGGCCGCACGGCGCTCCGCGCGAGCAGTCCGGCTCCTCCATCGCCGGCGAGATCCTGGTGACGCCGAAGGGCACGCTTGGCCTGCGCGGCGCGATGGTGCCGATCGCGGCCTACGCCCCGCCGCAGCCGGTTGGCGAGACGCTCACGGCGCAGCCGCCGCGTGACTATGTCGACACCGGCTATGCCGCGCGGCTCGATCGCCCGAGCGGCGCGATCTGCATCACCGCGCCGCCCTCCGGCATCATGGCCGTCGGCGGCTATCGCTTCCTCTCCAACGACCTGCAGGAATGGGCGCGCCGGCTCGGCCAGGGCGCGCTGCTCACGGCGCTGCCCGACCGCCTCTCCGGCCACCGGCTCGCCGGGCGCGCCCAGGACAATGCCCGCGCCCGCGAGGCGCTCAGCGAGCTCGGGCTTAACCCCCTGATGGTCGAGGCTTTTCGCGACCGCTCCGGGCCGGTCTAGGCGCGGTTTCAGCGCCCGCGTTGACGCAGCATTAAGGCGGCCAAACTAGATTGCGGCGGCAAATTGTTGCGCGATCAGAGTTTTTACATGTCCCAGGCGGGCCCGATCCTGTTTGTGTCCGATGCCGAACGCCCCGCCTTCGTGGCGGCGCTGGACGAGGCCCGGCTCTTTCCCGTCGTCGACACCGACTGGACCAGCGCGCCGCGCGCGGTCGAAGAGGTGCAGCCGGCCGCGGTTCTCGCTGCGGTCCATGCCGAACACGAGCCGCATGTGACGCGGCTTGCTCAGAAGATCGCCGCTCAATCGCCCTACCTGCCCTTCGTGACCCTGGATGCGGCGGGCGCACTGCCGCACAACGCCCTGCCCTTCTCCTCGCGCGGCGGCAATCCCGACCGGCTGATCGCGCGGCTCCGGGCGGCGCTGCGCGTGCGGACATTGCACGCAACGGTTCTGCGCCGGCTGCCCGAAGTGAAAATCGCGCTGCCGCAGGGCGATCCCGCACGCGATGCCACCGTGCTCCTGATCGGCCGCGGCGCGGCTTACCCTGCGCTCTCCGTCGCGTTCGGCGAACGCGTCGGCGTGGTCGGTGCACTCTCGATCGAGGCTGCCGCGAAACACCTCAACACCCGCGATCTCGACGGCGTCGTGCTCGCCGAAGGTTTTACCGCGCGCGTGACCGATGCGTTTCTGACCGTGCTCGCCGAGGACACCCGCTTCCGCAGCCTGCCCGTGGTCGTCACCGCCCACCAGCTCGCCCAGAGCTACGACCTGCCCAATCTCGAGCTGATCACCGGCGAGCCCGTGAGGATCGCGGCCAACGCGCTGCCCTTGATCCGCCAGCACGCCATGGAAGCGCAGCTGAGCCGCACGCTGCGCTCGATCGATGCCGGCGGCTGGCTCGATCCACGCAGCGGCCTGCTCACGGTGGAAGCCTTCGCCCGCGATTTCGCCAAGGCGGTCGAGCAGACGCTGGCCCGCGGCGGCGGCCTCTCGGTCGCGCGCTTCGCCTTCGATCCCAACAATCCCCGCGCCCAGCTCGACGCCGCCCGCATCCTCAGCCGCCTGATGCGGCAGATGGATTTTGGCGCCGCGCAGAAGGACGGCTCAGTCATCGTCGTGTTCGCCGAGACCGACTTCCGCACAGCGCACATGATCGCCCGCCGCCTGTCGGCGGTGATGCGGCACACGTCCAATGGCAAGCACGAGATGCGCAGCGACCCCGTGGTCAGCGTGGACTCGCTGTCGCCGTCGGATACGGCACGCTCGCTGCTGGCGCGGCTGTCGGCGGATGCGTCGAGGGCGGCGTCGTAGCTTTCTCGCAGGCTGCCGCAACAACCACCGTCATTGCGAGCGGAGCGAAGCAATCCAGACTGTCTCCGCACAGAGACTCTGGATTGCTTCCGTCGCAAGGGCTCCTCGCAATGACGCGGTGAGGCTGGTGCCTCTACGCCGCCTTCTTGCTCTCTGCGAGCTGCGCCAGCTGCCGCATGATCTCCGTCGTGCCCGCGAGCCGCTCCTCCGGCGTTTCCCAGTCCTGCAGGAACACCACCTTCATGTCGGGGCGCACCTTGGCGGCCTGGCCATAGCTGCGGATGAAGCTCACGAGGCGATCCGGATAGGCGAAGGAATTGTCGCGGAAGACGATGACGGCGCCCTTTGGACCCGCGTCGATCTTCTCGACATTGGCCCTGCGGCAGAACGCCTTGATCGCGGCGACCTTGAACAGATAGCGCACCTCGTCCGGCAGCACGCCGAAGCGGTCGCGCATCTCGGCGCCGAAATTCTCGATCTCCTCCTCGGTGTCGAGGTCGGCCAGGCGCCGGTACAGCGACAGCCGCACCGAGAGGTCGCTGACATAGTCCTCCGGAATCAGCACGGGCATGCCGATGGTGATCTGCGGCGACCAGCGGTCGGCGGCGGGCTCGGAGACGCCGGCCTTGAGGTTGACGATCGCCTCCTCCAGCATCGACTGATAGAGCTCGAAGCCGACCTCCTTGATGTGGCCGGACTGCTCCTCGCCGAGCAAATTGCCGGCACCGCGGATGTCGAGGTCGTGGGAGGCGAGCTGGAAGCCGGCGCCCAGCGTCTCCAGCGATTGCAGCACGGTGAGCCGGCGCTCGGCCTGCGCCGTGATCTTCTGCTGCGCCGGCAGCGTGAACAGCGCATAGGCCCGCAGCTTGGAGCGGCCGACGCGGCCGCGCAGCTGGTAGAGCTGGGCGAGACCGAACATGTCGGCGCGGTGCACGATCAGCGTGTTGGCGTTGGGAATGTCGAGGCCGGACTCGACGATCGTGGTCGACAACAGAACGTCGAACTTGCCGTCGTAGAACGCGGTCATAATATCCTCGATCACCGCGGGCGGCATCTGGCCGTGCGCGACCGCGACCTTCATCTCGGGCACGTTCTTGTCGAGGAAGTCCTTGACCTCGGCGAGATCGTCGATGCGCGGCACGACGTAGAACGCCTGGCCGCCGCGATAGCGCTCGCGCAGCAAGGCTTCGCGGATCATCAGGGGATCGTGCGGGGCGACGAAGGTGCGCACCGCCAAGCGATCCACCGGGGGCGAGGCAATGATCGAGAGCTCGCGGACGCCGGTCAGTGCCAATTGGAGCGTGCGCGGGATCGGGGTTGCCGACAGCGTCAGCACGTGCACCTCGGCGCGCAGCGCCTTCAACCGCTCCTTGTGGCTGACGCCGAAATGCTGCTCCTCGTCGACGATGAGCAGGCCAAGGTCGCGGAATTTGATCGCCTTGCCGAGCAGCGCATGGGTGCCGACGACGATGTCGACCGAGCCGTCGGCGATACCCTTCTTGACCTCGTTGAGCTGTTTTGTGGGGATCAGGCGCGAGGCCTGTGCGACATTCACGGGGAAGCCTTTGAAGCGCTCGCTAAAGGTCCGGTAGTGCTGGCGCGCGAGCAGCGTGGTCGGCACCACGACCGCGACCTGCTTGCCGTCGAGCGCCACGGCGAAGGCGGCGCGCAGCGCCACCTCGGTCTTGCCGAAGCCGACGTCGCCGCAGATCAGGCGATCCATCGGGCGGCCCTTTTCGAGATCCTTCAGCGTGGACTCGATCGCGCCCAGCTGGTCCTCGGTCTCGTCATAGGGGAAGCGTGCGCAGAACTCGTCATAGACGCCCTGCTGCACTGGCAGCTTCGGCGCCTCGTGCAGCATGCGTTCGGCCGCGATCTTGATCAGCTCGCCCGCGATCTCGCGGATGCGGTTCTTCAGTTTTGCTTTTCGTGTCTGCCAGCCCGAGCCACCGAGGCGGTCGAGCTCGACCGTGGTTTGATCAGAGCCGTAACGCGACAGCAGCTCGATGTTCTCGACCGGCAGGAACAGCTTGGTCTCGGCGGCATAATGTAGCTCGAGGCAGTCATGCGGCGCGCCGGCGACGTCCAGCGTCTGCAGGCCGATGAAGCGACCGATGCCGTGGTCGACGTGGACGACGATGTCGCCCGCGGTGAGGCTCGTCACCTCCGAGATGAAATTGTCGAGCTTGCGGCTGGCCTTGCGCGGCCGCACCAGGCGATCGCCGAGGATATCCTGCTCGCTGATAATGGCGATCTCGTCGGTCTCGAAGCCGCTTTCGAGGCCGAGCACCGCGAGCATGGTCTCGTTGCGCGGGGTCGCCTGCACCGTCCGCCAGCTGTTGACGCTGGTCGTGTGGGCCAGCTTGTGGTCGCGCAGCATCGATGTCATGCGGTCGCGCGAGCCTTCGGTCCACAGCGCGATCACGACCTTCTTGCGCTGCGCCTGCAGGGCCATCACATGCGCGACGACGGATTCGAACACGTTGACCTTGGTGTCGTTGCGCTCCGGGGCGAAATCGCGGCCCTTGCGCGCGCCGGCATCGACGACGCTGCTGCCGTCGGTCGGCACCGAGAACGGCGTCAGCCGCGCCAACGGGATCGCGCCGAGGCGCTTGCTCCATTCCTCCTCGGTCAGATACAGCCGGTCGGGCGGCAGCGGCTTGTAGATCGCGCCGCCGCCGGGATGCTCCATCGCCTCGCGCCTGGCCTCGTAATAATCGAGGATCTGCTTGAATCGCTCGCGCACGGCATCCTCGGCCTGCGGCTCGATCGCGATCGCCGCGCCTTGCAGATAATCGAACAGCGTGTCCATCCGGTCCTGGAACAGCGGCAGCCAGTGCTCCATGCCGGGATGGCGGCGCCCTTCGCTGACCGCTTCATACAGCGCATCGTCGCGCTCGGGCGCGCCGAACTCGGCGACATAGCCCATGCGGAAACGGCGGATGGTGTCGGTGACGAGCTGAAACTCGGAGACCGGCACGAGGTCGAGCGAGCGCATGTCGAGCAGCGTGCGTTGGGTCTCCGCGTCGAAGGAGCGGATCGATTCCAGGCTGTCCCCGAAGAAGTCGAACCGCACCGGCTGCTCGAGGCCGGCCGGAAACAGATCCAAAATGCCGCCGCGCACGGCGTATTCGCCGGGCTCGCGCACGGTGGAGGAGCGGTTGTAGCCGTTGTGCTCGAGCCAGGCGACGACGGTGTCCATCGGCACGACATTGCCCGGCGCGACCGACAGCGCCTGCGCGGCGACCAGCTCGCGCGCGGGCACGCGCTGCACCACCGCGTTCACGGTGGTCAGCACGATCAGCGGCTTGTCGCTGCCGGTGAGCGAGGCCAGCCGCGCCAGCGTGGTCAGGCGCTGGGCGAGAACGCCGCCATGCGGCGAGACGCGGTCATAGGGTTGGCAATCCCAGGCCGGAAAGGTCAGCACCGGCAGATCGGGCGCGAAGAACCTAAGTGCGCGTTCGAGCGACTGCATGCGCCCGCCGTCGCGGCAGACGACCGCAAGGCTGACCGCCGGCTTCTTCGGCCGCGCCGCGATGGCGCGCGCGAGATCGGAGACGACGAGGCCTTCGGCGCCTTCCGCGACACTGGCGAGCGTCAGCGCGCGGCCGGGCGCGAGCAGCTCGGCCGGAGATTTCATGCCCGGCTTCATGCGTTGCCGTCCGCGATCGGAAACGCCTTGATGCGGGCAAACAGCGCGCCGGCGACGTCGGCCGGCAGCACCTTGTCGCCGGTGATGGCGGCATAGAGATCGGGATCGTTGACCTCGAGCAAGGTCTCGAGCTGGCTCAGCTCGTCATCGGACAGATTGCCGATCTCGGCATCCGCGAAGCGGCCGAGGATCAGGTCCATCTCGCGCGTGCCGCGGTGCCAGCAGCGGAACAGAAGCCGCTTGCGGCGGTCATCCAGCCCGCTGCTCGATCGTGTCGTTCCCGTCATGTCTCAAATCCAGTCAAACGCAGAAAGCCCGGACGTGCCGGGCGGGGGTGATATAGCCACTCGAAGCGGCCATGTCAGCCCTTTGTTGTTGCAATTGTTTATGCTCGTCATTGCCGGGCTTGACCCGGCAATCCATCCTCTTGAATAGATGGATGCGCGGGTCGAGCCCGCGCATGACGATTGCTGCACAAATGCGCCCCAGCCTGCTCAATCCGCTGTTTGCTCCCGTGACCAGCCTGCCCGGCGTCGGTCCGAAGCAGGACAAGCTGTTGCAGTACCTGCTCAGCCGCAGCGAGACGCCGCGGCTGGTTGACCTGCTGCTTCATCTGCCGAGCCAGGTGATCGACCGCCGGGCCCGGCCGAAGATCCGCGACGCGGCCGTTGGAACCATGGTGACGTTGGAGGTCACCGTCGATCGCCACCGGCCGCCGCCGCCGCGCAATTCGCGCGCGCCGTATCTGGTCTATGCCAGCGACGATACCGGCGACGTGGTGCTGACCTTCTTCCGCGCCAAGCCGGGCTATGTCGAGAAGCTGCTGCCGGTCGGTGAGAAGCGCTACGTCTCCGGCACGCTGCAGATGTATGACGGCATCCCGCAGATCGTGCATCCCGATCGCGTGCTCGACGAGGAGGCGATCTCGAAGCTGTCGGGGATCGACCCGGTCTATCCGCTGACGGAAGGCCTCGCGCTCGGTTCGCTCCGCCGTGCGATCGCGCAGGCGCTGCAAAAGCTTCCCGCGCTGCCGGAATGGATGAGCCCGGAGGTGCTGCGCCGCTGCGACTTCCCGCCGATCTCGGAAGCGCTCAATCGCGTGCACCAGCCGGTCGAGCTCACCGACATCTTGCCCGACAGGCCGTTCTGGTCGCGCCTCGCCTTCGACGAGCTCTTGGCCGGCCAGCTCGCGCTTGCCCTGATCCGCGCGCAGCTGCGCCGCCCCGCCGGCGTGCGCAATGCCGGCGACGGGCATCTGCGCAACAAGATCATCGACGCCCTTCCTTACGCGCTCACACCGTCACAGCGCAATGCTGCGGCGGCGATTGCCGAAGACCTCAAGCAGCCGCTGCGCATGCTGCGCCTGCTGCAAGGCGACGTCGGCTCCGGCAAGACGGTGGTGGCGCTGCTCGCGGCCGCCGCGGTCGCCGAGGTCGGCAAGCAGGCCGCGTTGATGGCCCCGACCGAGATCCTGGCGCGCCAGCACATCAAGACCATCGCCCCGCTTGCCGAGCGCGCCGGCATGCGCGTTGCCATCCTCACCGGCCGAGAGAAGGGCAAGGAGCGGCGCGAGATCATCACTGAGCTCGCCGAGGGCGGGATCGACCTGCTCGTCGGCACCCATGCGGTGATCCAGGACGATGTCGTCTTCGGAGATCTCGCGCTCGCCATCGTCGACGAGCAGCACCGTTTCGGCGTGCGCGAGCGCCTCGCGCTGACGTCCAAGGGCGAGGCCGTCGACGTGCTGGTGCTGAGCGCAACGCCGATCCCGCGCACGCTGGTGCTGACCTATTTCGGCGACATGGACATTTCCGAGTTGCGCGAAAAGCCGGCCGGCCGCCAGCCGATCGATACCCGCGCCGTGCCGATGAGCCGCATCAGCGAGGTCATGGAAGGCGTCGGCCGCGCGCTCGAAGCCGGCAAGCTGGTCTACTGGATCTGCCCGCTGGTCGAGGAGTCCGAGGCTGAGGGCACCGAGCATCTCACCAACGCCACCAAGCGTTTCGAGACCCTGCAAAAGCGCTTCGGCGATCGCGTCGGCCTCGTCCACGGCCAGATGAAGGGCGCCGAGAAGGACCGCGTCATGGGCCAGTTCGCCGCGCACGAGATCGGCCTCCTGGTCGCCACCACCGTGGTCGAGGTCGGCGTCGACGTCCCGGCCGCGACCATCATGGTGATCGAGAACGCCGAGCGCTTCGGCCTTGCCCAGCTGCACCAGCTGCGCGGCCGCATCGGACGCGGCTCGGAAGCCTCGACCTGCATCCTGCTCTATGGCGAGCCGCTCGGCGAGATGTCGAAGGCCCGGCTGAAGGTGATCCGCGAGACCACCGACGGCTTCCGCATCGCCGAGGAGGATTTGAAGCTACGCGGCGAAGGCGACGTGCTGGGCGTGCGCCAGAGCGGCCTGCCCGGCTACCGCATCGCGCGCCCGGAGGTGCACGGCCAGTTGATCGCCCAGGCCAGAGACGAGGCGCTGCGGATTCTTAAAGAGGATCCCAAGCTGAAAGGCGAGCGCGGCGAGGCGCTGCGATGCCTGCTGTATCTGTATGAACGCGACGAAGCGATCCCGCTGATTGGGGCCGGTTAGCCGTTGGACGCAGTGTCTTCACCGCGTCATTGCGAGCGCAGCGAAGCAATCCAGAATCTTTCCTCGGTGGGACTCTGGATTGCTTCGCTGCGCTCGCAATGACGCATGGAGAGACTTCGACTTTCAAATCCGGCGCCGAGGCTGCCGATCAGGCCTTCTTCCGCGCGATGCTCGCCGCAAACGCCTTCATCAGCTCCGCATCCACAGCCTCCCCCTTCGCATCCTCCGCCAGATGCTCGAACCACCGCGCAAAGCCCTCGTAGATCTGGCTGGCCGGATGATCGGGCCCGAGGAAGCCGGAAATCTCCCGCATCTCGGCGACCCAGCGATAGGCCTTCGGGATCATGTCGGGGAGCGCGACTTCGAGCCGCGCCAGGATGGCGGGCTGGCTCAGCGCGAGCTCGTCGCGCAGCGCATCGGCCGCGCCCGCCTTCGTGGCTGCGATCACCATCGCCGATCCGATGCCGGCGAGGCCCTTGACGATGCCGGCATAGGACATTTTCAACGCGGACGCCGCGCCGACCGGGCCTTGGACGATCCGCACGTCGAGGCCGAGATCCCCAAGCACGGCGACGTCCTTGGCGTGCTCGCCCGACATGTAGAAGGCCGGGCTCTTGCCCCCTGGCTGCGGCGGAAAGCCGATGATGCCGGCATCGACGAACGGCGCCTGCGCCGAGCCGATGATCTCCTCGATTCTTTGCACGGTATCGACATTGACGGCGTTGCAATCGACCACGACCGGCTTCTTCTCGCGCCTGACGATCAACGCGGCCAGCCGTTCGGCCAGCGCCACGGCTTCGCCCGGCGGCACGATCGAGAGGATGATGTCGGCCTCCGCGATCGCGTCGTCCTCGGCGCCGACCATGCCGGCATCCTCCGCGCGCTTGCGCGTCGCCTCGCTCCGTCCCTGCAGCGACGTCAGCACGCGCGCACCGTTCTCGCTGAGACGGAGGGCCACGGCGCTGCCCATGGCGCCGGGCGCGAGGATCGCAATGGTTTTGGACATCGTGCACTCCAGTCGAATTCCGAGCGGCACGCTCGGTCGACCTGAGACTAGCAGAGGACGAGTGCGCCCGCGCGAACGCGAGCATCCCGCGGCGGAATGGCCCTACTCCGCCTTCGCAGGCTCGGGCCGGAGCGTGGAGGCATTGGCGATCCGCGCAGCATTCGCCATGCCCGCAAGCGCGGCGGCCTTCTTCGGATCGGGCGACGAGCCCGGCTGCACCACGCCGGCCGACATGATCAGCGTCGCGGCGTCCTCGGCGGTGAGATCGACCTCGATGATCTTGCTCTTGGGGACATAGAAGAAGAATCCGGTGGTCGGGTTCGGCGAGCACGGCAGGAACACCGACACGTGCTCCTCCTGCCCCGGCAGGCTGCGCGAGATGTCCTCGTTCGGCGACTGCGAGATCAGCACGATCGACCACATGCCCGGCGAAGGAAACTCGACAAGGCCCACTTTCCGGAAGCTCGAGCCCTTGCCCGAGAACAGCGTCTCGAACACCTGCTTCAGGCCGCGATAGATCGCGCGCACCGCCGGGATCCGGCCGAGAAAGGTCTCGCCGACATCGACCAGCGTGCGGCCGATCAGATTGGCCGCGAGGAAGCCGACCAGCGTCAGCGTGAAGAATGCGACAATCAGTCCCCAGCCGGGAATGACGTAGGGAAGATAGGTTTCCGGCCGGTAGGCCAGCGGCACGAACGGCCGCACCACGCCGTCGACCCAGGTGACGAACCACCAGACCAGATAGAGGGTGATCGCGATCGGCCCGGTCACCACAAGGCCGGTCAGGAAATAATTGCGGAAACGGCCCATCAGGCCGGTATGCGGTTCCGGAACGGGATCAAGAGGCGCAGGCGCGTCGTCGCGGGGGGTCATTCGGGTTCCAGGTCGGTCGCTGCCAACAAGCTAAGGTCTTCTAGCAGGTTTTGGAAGACTACGACCGATATCCCGATTGCCTATTCCACGGTCACCGATTTTGCGAGGTTGCGCGGCTGGTCGACGTCGGTCCCCATCACGACGGCCGTGTGATAGGCGAGCAGCTGCACCGGGACGGCATAAACCATCGGCGTGAAGGCTGCTGCCATATCGGGCATGACGATGGTGACGAGGGACTCGACGGTCGCCTCCGCCGCGCCCTTGGCATCGGTCATCAGGATGATGTTGCCGCCGCGCGCAGCGACCTCCTGCATGTTGGAGACGGTCTTCTCGAACACGCGGTCATGTGGGGCGATGACGACGACCGGCATGGTCTCGTCGATCAGCGCGATCGGGCCGTGCTTGAGCTCGCCGGCGGCATAGCCCTCGGCGTGGATGTAGGAGATCTCCTTCAGCTTGAGCGCGCCTTCGAGCGCCAGCGGGAAGCTGGTGCCACGGCCGAGATAGAGCACGTCGCGCGACTTGGCGATCCGGTGCGCCAGCTTCTCGATCTGGAGCTCGCTCGTGAGCGCATCGGCCATCAGGCGCGGAACCTCGACGAGCCCGTGGACCAGCTTGGTCTCGTCCTCGTCCGACAATTCGCCGCGCGCCTTGCCGGCCGCGATCGCAAGGTTTGCCAGCACCATGAGCTGGCACGTGAACGCCTTGGTCGAGGCGACGCCGATCTCGGGTCCCGCCAGCGTCTGCAGCACCGTCTCGCTCTCGCGCGCGATCGTCGAGGTCGGCACATTGACGACCGCGATCGTGTGCACGCCCTCGGCCTTGGCATAGCGCAGCGCCGCCAGCGTGTCGGCGGTCTCGCCGGATTGCGAGATGAAGATGGCGAGATCGCCCTTGCGCAAGGGGGCCTCGCGGTAGCGGAATTCGGAGGCGACGTCGACTTCGACCGGCAGGCGCGCGAAGCGCTCGAACCAGTACTTTGCGACGAATCCGGCGTAGCTCGCGGTGCCGCAGGCAGTGATGTTGATGCGCTGGATGTTCTTGAAGTCGAACGGCAGCGCGACCGGCAGCGCGACGCGCTCGGTTGCCATGTCGACGTAGCGCGCCAGCGTGTGGCCGACCACCTCCGGCTGCTCGTGGATCTCCTTGGCCATGAAGTGACGGTAATTGGCCTTGTCGACCAGCGAGGTCGAGGCGGCGTGCCTGATCTTGTCGCGCTGGACGGCATGGCCGTCCTTGTCGAAGATCGCGGCGCTCTTGCGGGTCAGCACCACCCAGTCGCCGTCCTCAAGATAGCTGATCGTGTCGGTGAACGGGCCGAGCGCGATGGCGTCCGAGCCGAGATACATCTCGCCGTCGCCGTAGCCGATCGCCAGCGGCGGGCCGTTGCGGGCGCCGATCATGAGGTCGTTGTCGCCGGCGAAGATGAAGCCGAGCGCGAAGGCGCCGCGCAGGCGCGCCAGCGTTAGCTTCACCGCTTCCACGGGCTTACTGCCGCGCGTGAGCAAATCGTCGACGAGATGCAGCACGATCTCGGTGTCGGTCTCGGTGTGGAACACCGTGCCCTTCTTTTCGAGCTCCTCGCGCAGCTCGCGGAAATTCTCGATGATGCCGTTGTGGACCACGGCGACGCGCTCGGTCGCGTGCGGGTGCGCGTTGTTGACGGTCGGCTTGCCGTGGGTGGCCCAGCGGGTGTGACCGATGCCGGTCGTACCCTTGAGCGGCTCGGCCTCCAGCCGCTTCTCGAGATTCTTCAGTTTGCCCTCGGCGCGGCGGCGCTCCAGGTGCTTGCCTTCGAGCGTGGCCACGCCCGCGGAATCGTAGCCGCGATATTCGAGGCGTTTGAGCGAATCCACCAATTGCTCTGCAACCGGCTCGCGCCCGAGAATGCCGACAATCCCGCACATGCGGATCACTATCCCCCAAATCGTCGAAAAATCGCCTAAACGACGCGCCCGGTTTTTAGCGAAAATCGCAGGGAACCAGATACTCAATAATTATTGCTGATTGAGACAGCACCGGCTCGCGACCGCTGCTTCGCCTGCGTCGAATTGGCCGGGCTTAAACCGCACCCGTTAACTTGTTGTCAACACATTTGGCCAACGATTCCGGTCAGGAGAACCAGGCCATGAAAGGCTCATCCGACCGCAAGGGTCTGTCGTCGATGTATCTGCGCGCCAGCGAGACCACGGGCACGCACCTTGCGCATTGGCCGCCGCCGCTGCGCGGCAAAGAGAACAAGCCCCTCTTCATCAAGCATCCCGAAGGCGAGCCGGTGAAGCGCGCCAAGCCGCGCGGCTGGCGCCTGACCCGCGCAATCTTCTCCGAATTCGCCGACGAAGAATAGCGCCGCTCACGTCTCCGGCTTCTTGCCGCCGGTCTTCATCTCGCGATAGCGCGCCGCGCCGCCTTCGCGGATCGTCTGCGGGCTGCGCTCCAGCGCCATCGCGTCGTCGGGTACGTCCTTCGTGATCACCGAGCCCGAGCCGATATAGGCGCCGTTGCCGATCGTCACCGGGGCGACCAGCGAGGAGTTGGTGCCGACGAAGGCGCCCTGCCCGATCACCGTCTTGTGCTTCTTGAAGCCATCGTAGTTGCAGGTGATGGTGCCGGCGCCGATGTTGGAATTGGCGCCGACGGTGGCATCGCCGATATAGGAGAGGTGATTGACCTTGACGCCGGCCTCCAGCGTCGCCGCCTTGGTCTCCACGAAATTGCCGATGCGTGCGCCGTCGCCGAGCGAGGTGCCGGGCCGCAGCCGCGCATAGGGTCCGATCGAGACCTTCTTGCCGAGCGTGGTCTCGACGATGTGCGAGAACGAGTGGATCACCGCGCCGTCCGCGATCGACACACCGGGGCCGATCACCACGAACGGCTCGATCGTCACGTCCTTGCCGAACACGGTGTCAGTGGACAGATACACCGTCTCCGGCGCGATCAGCGTGACGCCGGCCTCCATCGCCGCCTTGCGCAAACGCGTCTGCATCGCGCTTTCCGCCTCGGCGAGCTGCGCCTTGGTGTTGATGCCGCGCACCTCGTCCTCGCTGGTTTCGATCACCACCGACTCCCATCCCTGCCTGCGGACGATTTCGACCGCATCCGTCAGATAATATTCGCCCTTGGAATTGGCATTGCCGATCTGCCCGAGAATGTCGAGCGCACGGCGGCCGTCGATCGCCATCACGCCGGCATTGCACAGATCGATCTTGCGCTCGTGCTCGCTGGCGTCGGCTTGCTCGCGGATCGCAACCAGGCGGTCGCCCTCGACGATGAAGCGGCCGTAGCCGGTCGGATCGGCGGCCCGAAAGCCGAGCGCGGCAATCGCGGCGCCGCGGGCGAGCGGCGCACGCAGCCGCGCAAAGGTCTCGGCCGAGATCAGCGGCGTATCGCCGAACGCGATCAGGAGATCGTCGGCGCCGCGCGCGATCGCCTCGCGCGCCGCCAGTACCGCATGCGCGGTGCCGAGCCGCTCGGCTTGCACGAAGGTCAGCGCGTCGGGGCGGATGCGCTTGGCTTCATCCGCCACTGCCTGATGATCGGGGCCGATCACGACCGCAAGCGAGGTGCCGGTTCCCTTGGGTGCGGCGGCGAGCACATGCGCGAGCAGACTCCGGTGCGCGACCGGATGCAGCACCTTCGGCAGGCTCGATCGCATGCGCGTGCCTTCGCCGGCGGCGAGCACGATCGTGAGGCTGGAACGGGCGGTCATCGAAATCCTGACAGCTATGGCCGAATCAAATTGGCGCGGACGGGCGGCAACGCCCTCGGAAGCTATCGCCTTGCTACCCCCGCAAACGCCCGGAATTCAAGTGCGGCGCGCTTTTCCTGTTAATGTTCCCTGATTGATTCGGGGAAGCCGGACGGGGCTGGGCGCTTAATATTCATGGCAAAGGATTCCGACCCACTGGCGGACGCCTTCTCCACCAAGGAGACCGGCGGACTGTTCTCCGGACTTTTGGCCGAGGAAAGCGCCTCCGACCGGCGCATGATGTGGCGGCTGGGCTCGTGGGCCGTGGCGGCCGTCGGCGCCGTCGTCATTGCCGTGATGGCCAACCAGGCCCAGCTCGGCTGGCGGCGCGACCAGGTTGCGTCCGCCGATCTCGTGCGCCAGGCCGACCGGCTGCAATTGCTGACCAAGGAGAGCCAGAACGAAGCGCGCCGGCTCGCCGCCGCGATCGAGACGCTGAACAGCGACCGCGACCGGCTGTATTCGCGCGTCACGGTGCTGGAGCAAGGGCTCGATTCCGTCACCGGCGCCATTGCCAAGCAAGCGGCCACGCCGCCGCCGGGCGCGAAGCCCCAGGACGCAGCACCCGCGGCTCCCAATGTCGCGCCGGTCGCCTCGACGCCGACGGCGACGAGCGAGAAGCCGCGCAGCGAAGCCGCCAAGGATGGTCAAAAGGATGGTCAAAAGGACGCTCAGAAGGATTCGCCAAAGGATGCTCAGAAGGAAACGTTGAAGGAGCCGCCGAGCCCGCCGCCGCAGACCGCGGCCGCAGCCTCCCTCGTGCAACAGACCCCAGCCATGACTTCGGCGCTGCCGACCATTCCGCTGGTGCCCGCCAAGTCGCTCATGGCGCCACCTGATCCGGCCGCATCGAAACTGATTCAACCTGAGGCAGCCGAGCAGAAGGCCGAGCCGGCGCCCGTTGCGGCCGAAATCGTGGCGGCAGCAACCAAGCCGCAGGACGCCGCCGAGAGCGAATCCCCTGCCATCGCCGTTCAGCAGACGCGCTTTGCGATCGATCTCGGCGGCGCCAACTCGATCGACGGCCTGCGCGCGCTCTGGCGCGGCGTGACCAAGTCCAACCCGGAGATCGCAGCGCTGCGGCCGATCATCATGATCAAGGAAGGCAACACCGGCCTCGGCATGCAGCTCCGCCTGGGCGCCGGCCCCCTGGTCAATGCCGCCGCCGCCGCAAAATTCTGCGCGGGTCTCGTCGAGAACGGCCGCCCTTGCGAGACCACCGTGTTCGACGGCCAGCGCCTGTCGATGCGTGGCTCCGACAAGACGCAAGAGAAGACTCAGGACAGAGTCCCGGACAAGGGTTCGGAGACGAGCCAGGACGCTGGCCCTGCAGCCGAAACGGCGCCTGTGTCGAGCGCGAAGCCTGAAAAGCCGCAACGCCGCCGCAGCTACTCCTCAAAACGCACCAAGCGCGAGGAGCCCGCCCCCGCTCCCGCCGCGCAGCCGGCACCAGCGCCGGCGAAACCGGAGGCGGCAGCGTCGTCCGCGGGATCGACGCTGTCGTCGTTCTTCAGGCGGCCATGACGCCTCGGTCCCTGCGCGCACGCAGCCAGCATGCGACCAACGGACGCTTGGACCTCGGCCGCGCTTGGCAGCAAGTTCGCAGGTCCATGTCGACGTGCGCGAAGCGTCGTCCCTCCAGAAACGCGGGTCTTGATGAACGAACTGGATGATGTGCTGAGGCTACTCGTCGCGGCGGCTACGGGCCTCGTGATCGGCATCGACCGCGACATGAACGACAAGCCGGTGGGCATGCGCACCCTGGCGCTGGTGGCCTTGGGCTCTGCGCTGATCTCGATTTCCGTGATCGAGTTTCAGAATTTGCGCGACCACCCGGATGCAGTCTCGAGGGTGGTCCAAGGCATTGTTACCGGCGTGCTGAGCGGCGTCGGCTTCATCGGTGCGGGCGTCATCCTACACGACGTCAAGGCCAAGACGGTTCATGGCCTCACTACGGCGGCGACTGTCTGGATCGCTGCCGGTCTTGGCATCGCCTGCGCGCTGGGCGCCTGGCTGCTGGTGGGCGCCGCCATCGCAGTCACGTTATTCGTGCTGTTCGCGCTCAGCTGGCTCGAACGTCGCCTGGGGTTGAAGTAAGTCTGGTAGTCGCACACGGCCGGTGAGCGGCTTCATGCCTCCGCCCAAGTACCAAATGATACGAACGAGACCAACCTGACACGGCACACTCCGCACCCGACTTGATTCGGAGCGGCGATGACGGACGCGAACTTTCTGCGGGAGCAACTCGCGTTGATCCGCGAACTGGCCGAGCGGGCCGATCCCCACATCAGAAAGCGACTGCTCGCCTTGGCCGAAAAATACGAGCGCCGGCTGGCGGAGCAGAGCCGGAACACGCAAGGTCGCAGCTGATCGCCCGCTGATCGTCCTTGGCGCAGGCGATGACCTATTCCATGCGCGCCTTTTCCTTCAGATCGCGGATGCGCATCTCCGCCTCGTCCTTCGAGCGGACGATCTCCGACCAATCCTCGACCCGCGCCTCCCTGCTCAGCCTCTTGAGCTCGCTCAGCTGCTCCTGCGTCGGCTTCTCCATGCCTCACTCCTAGGCGGTGTTGGCAACACAATGTTGAGAACCAGCGGGAGGCTCGCGTGTTCCTGGAGAGTGCTCGGGCGTGCCGGATCAACAGAAACCTCGCCTGCCCTGTTGCCTGGCCGCGCCTTCCCGACCATATTGCGGCCATGACCAAGAAGCCCTTCCGCCTCACGCCCTACCAGGTGCAGTTCCTGCTCGTGGTCGGATTCGTCACCGTCGGCTGCGCGCTCTACGTGCGCTATCTCGCGATCGAGTTTTCGCAGGTCGCGCTCGCCTGCGACGCCGGGCTTCAGACCCTGGTCTGCAAGTCGCGCTCGGTCTCGACCGTGCTGTTCAAGAATTCGGTATTCGGCATCGTGGCGCTGGTGGTTGCGACGCTGAACCTGATGCGACCGTCGATCGTGCTGCTGACCGTCGGCCTTATCGCCGCCGGCCTCGGCATCGTGCTCTACAATGTCGTGCTGTCGGGCCTTGCGATCGGCCTGCTTATTCTTGGCTTTGCTCGGCCCGCGCCCGCCACAGCGTGAGCGCGAACAACAGATAGATCGCGCAGGTCCATAGCGACTGCCAATTGTCGCGGCCTTCGTTGAACAGCACGTACACGGCGGACAGCGCCAGCACCCCCGCGAACACCGCTTCGGCGATCGGACGCTGGCCGATCTGCGGCCGGTTCAGCATCAGAAGCGCAAACGGCACCACAGCCATCGTCAGCGCGGCGTAAGGAAAATCCTTGTAACGCGGATCGAACACGAAGCCGAGCGCGGTCGCAGAAGCGATCACCGCGGTCACCGCCAGCGTCAGGCCGAGCACCGCCGTGAGCTTCGACCATTTCCGGCCCTCGCGCGGGCCGAGCAGGTCGAGGAAGGTCGGCAGGCTGCGGCCGATCACCATCGCCTGCGCGCAGAAGATCGGCGACAGGATGCCGGCCAGCAGCAACGCGCCCCAGAGCAGCCAGCCGCCGATCCCGAAGCTCTCGTAATACATCTTGTCGGCGCCGATCCCGAGCAGGATTCCGGCGGTCGTCGCCGAGATGCCGACGCCGAGCCAGGCCGGGAAGCGCGGCGTCCACGGCCGGCGGCGCAGCGTGATCAGCGCGACCGCGAACACCAGCACGGAAAGCCCCATGCCGGCGCCCATGTACCATTTCCAGTACGGGAAATTGCTGATCGGCTGTCCCGGCGGATATTTCAGGCTCCGGCGCACCGAGTCGTAGAGGCCCCAATAGCCTCCGACGGTGCCTTCCAGCCTGCGCTTCCACGGCTGGTCGTAGGACTCGATCAGGTTGACGCGGAACTTCTGCGCCTTCGCAAGGCTCAGGATTTCCGAGACGACACGCGCCTGATTGGTGCGCGAGGGCAGCGCGCCGTCGCGCATGCGGCCCGCGCTCGGCCAGCCGGTTTCGCCGATCAGGATCTCCTTGCCGGGAAACGCCACCGCCATGCGCTCGCGGATCTGTTCGACATGGGCGGCAGCGAACTTTGCCTTGATCGGGAAATCCTCCCAATAGGGCAGGATATGAATCGTGACGAAGTCGACGGCGTCATACACCTCGCGGTTCTTCAGCCAATATTCCCACACATCGGCATAGGTGACGGGCACGCCGACCTGGGTCTTCACCAGGCGGATGAGAGCGACGAGGTCCGCCGTCGTCATCTCACCGCGCAGCAGCACCTCGTTGCCGACGATGACGGAGGTGATGACGTCAGGGAATTGCTTGATGAGGCGAATGGCGAGCCCGGCCTGCTCGTAATTCTTGGTGCGGTTGCTCGAGAGCCAGATGCCCTGCAGCACCTTCATCCCGCCGACCTTGGCGGCGATCGCCGGCACCTGGTCGAGCCCGTTCTCCATCGAATAGGTGCGGACGCAGTCGGTGATCTCCTTGAGCTGGCGCAGGTCCTGCTCGATCTGGTCTGCCTCGATATGGGTCCATGCCTCCAGCGGCGACTGCTCGCCGCGGAACGGCGCGTAGGAGACGCATTGAACCTTGTCGGCGGGGTCGATCGGGGCGCGCGCGAGCGTGATTGGCGTGGCAAGCCACCACCACACGGCAGCGATCGCACCCAGTGAGACGAGCAGAAGCGCCAGTGGCGTACGAAGAGAAATCGGTTCCGTCCTCCGCGAAGGGCCGTCGATTACCTTCTCGCACGCCGTCTGCCAAGGGGGCACGTCCGGCGGATCCCTTGCGCCCCCAAAGGAATTTAACTGTGCCGGTTCAACCGTGATCTAGGATCGTGACTTTGCTGGACAAAATTCGAAATACAGGTCATGGACTCCGAAAGACTTTTCCGCCGCATTGGAGACCCATTTGGACGCCATCAGCTAGCGCGTCCGCGGGGCTCCTGACGCGGACGGCCAGCGGATACATTGGGGAATTCATGCGGCAACGGGTGTTCGAGTCACGAAATGCGGTCCTGCGGCAGTTCGCCGCCACCTTGGCCGTCTCCTGCCTGCTCGTTCTGACCGGTGCTGGCGGCGCCTCCGCGCAGAGCGGTCCCCCGGGACCCGAACAGGGCAAGGCGGCCGCCCAGCCCGCCGACGCCGCCAAGGACGCCGCCCAGAATCAGCGCCGCACCGACGAGTTCGCGGAAGCCGCCCAGGTCATCAACGGCCCGGCCGGCAATCCCGAATGCGTCTGGCTCGGCCGGCGCGTGGTGCGGCTGATGTGGCGGGATGACCTCGATACCGCGTTCCGCCATCTGGACCTCTACGACCGCTTCGGCTGCCCCGGCGGCCACATCCAGGCCGCGTTCCGCTGCCTGACCCGCTTCGGCGGCCAGATCGATCCCAAGGTGGCGGAAACCCTGGATAGCCGTGTGCACGCGTGCTGGATCAACCCGGCCGCCCAGCCGCAGCAGGCGGCGGCCGCGGCCGCCCAGCCGGCAGCGCCGGCCGCCAATGCGCAGCCGCAGCCGGCCGCGAGCCCCTCGCCTGCCGCAAGCCCGTCCCCCACGCCGGCGAAATAGCCCAAGCCAAAATAGCCCCGGTCGTTTCAGCTGCCGTTCAGGAACGATCGGCCATAGAGACGGTTGGCACTGCCGCGCGTCGTTCGAAAAGGCCATGCCCTCATAAGGACATGAGGCCATGACAGTTGTGGAACCGCGTGGCAGAGATATGCTTCCCTTGCCGCGGACACGGTCGGATCTCGGGGTCGGATCCGCTTCCCTGCCACCTCAGCCCCTATTGGTTTAGCCGCGATGCGCGTTGTCGCCGCCGTTCTGTTGCTCGTGTCTGCGCTCCACGCAGGCATCTGGGGAGTCCTGCGCGACAGGGAACCTGCGCCGGACTTCAAGGGCCTGGTGCCGAGCCTGTCCTATACGCCGTTCGAGCCGGGCCATGTCGTCGACCTCAACGCCGACCCCGACAAGATTCGCGCGGACTTGAAGAAGCTCTCGACCCTCACGCGAGCGATCCGGTCCTACACCGCGACGGAAGGCAGCGAGCTGGTGCCGCCGATCGCGGCCGAGTTCGGCCTCAAGGTCACGATCGGCGCGTGGATCGACAAGGACGAGGATCGCAACGAGCGGGAGATCAAGGCCGCCATCGAGCTCGCCCGCAAGAACAGCAACGTGATCGGCATCGTGGTCGGCAACGAGGTGATCTACCGCGGCGAGATGAAGGTCGAGGACCTCATCAGCAAGATCAAGAAGGTCAAGAGCGCGGTCCGTGTTCCCGTGACGACGGGCGAGATCTGGAACATCTGGCGCGATTTTCCGGACCTCGCCTCGAGCGTCGACTTCATCGCCGCGCACGTGCTGCCCTATTGGGAAAATTTCCGTTCGGATCAGGCCGTCGACCAGGCCGTGGACCGCTATAACCTCCTGCGCAATCAGTTCCCGGGCAAGCGCATCGTGATCGCCGAGTTCGGCTGGCCGAGCGCAGGCTATAATTTGCGCAACGCAGACCCAGGTCCGTTCCAGCAGGCGCTGACCTTGCGCAACTTCGTCACCCGCGCCGAAGCGCTCGGCATGGACTACAACATCGTCGAAGCCCTCGATCGGCCCTGGAAATTCTTCGAAGGCGGCGTCGGTCCGTATTGGGGCGTCCTCAATGCCAGCGGCGAGCCGAAATTCGCCTGGACCGGCCCGGTCGAGAACCCCGACTATTGGAAGCTGATGGGCATCGCGCTGCTGGTCGGCGTGCTGCTGTCGCTGCCGATCCTGCGGATCGAGAAGGCGACCGCGACGCAAGCCTTCCTGCTGTCGGCGACCGCCAACGGCGTCGGCGCCTGGGCCGCGACCGTGTTCGCCTATTGGAACGGCCACTACTTCCTGTTCGGCTCGGCCTTCGCGCTGACGCTCGGCATGATCCTCCTTGTTCCGCTGGTCCTCATCGCGATGGCGCGCATCGACGAGATCGCCGCGGTCGCCTTCGGCCGGGCGCCACAGCGGCTGATCACGAAGGACAAGCCGGTCGAGAACGTGCCCGAGGAATACTGCCCGAAAGTCTCGATCCATATCCCCGCTTATTTCGAGCCCGTCGAGATGCTGAAGCAGACGCTGGATGCGCTGTCGCGGCTGAACTACCCGAACTACGAATGCGTGGTCATCATCAACAACACGCCGGATCCCGCCTTCTGGCAGCCGATCCAGGACCATTGCCGCGCGCTCGGTGAACGCTTCAAGTTCATCAACGCCGAGAAGGTGCAGGGCTTCAAGGCCGGCGCGCTCCGGATCGCGATGGACCGCACCGCCGCCGATGCCGAGATCATCGGCATCCTCGATGCCGACTATGTCGTCGAGCCCGACTGGCTCAAGGACCTCGTGCCGGCCTTCGCCGATCCGCGCGTCGGCCTCGTGCAGGCGCCGCAGGAGCACCGCGACGGCGACCTGTCGATCATGCACTACATCATGAACGGCGAATATGCCGGCTTCTTTGACATCGGCATGGTCCAGCGCAACGAGACCAACGCCATCATCGTGCACGGCACGATGTGCCTGATCCGCCGCGCCGCGATGGACATGGCCGGCGGCTGGTCGTCCGACACGATCTGCGAGGATTCGGATCTCGGCCTTGCGATCCAGGAGCTCGGCTGGACCACCCACTACACCAACACCCGCTACGGCGCAGGCCTGCTGCCGGACACCTACGAGGCCTTCAAGAAGCAGCGGCACCGCTGGGCCTATGGCGGTCTGCAGATCGTCAAGAAGCACTGGCGCCGCTTCCTGCCCGGCGCGAGCCGGCTGACGCCCGACCAGAAGCGCGAATATGGCCTCGGCTGGCTGAACTGGCTGGGCGCCGAAAGCCTCGGCGTGGTCGTGGCGCTGCTCAACCTCATCTGGGTGCCGATCGTCGCCTTCGCCGACATCGCCATTCCCGACAAGATCCTGACGCTGCCGATCATCGGCGCCTTCATCGTCTCGCTGGTGCACTTTCTGTCGATGTACCGCGCCCGCGTCGCCATCAAGCCCGGCCAGATGCTGGGCGCCATGATCGCGGCGATGAGCGTGCAATGGACGGTGTCGCGCGCAGTGGCGCAGGGCCTGATCACCGAGCACATCGCCTTCGCCCGCACCTCCAAAGGCGGCCTGTCCCGCATGTCGATCGAGTTCCAGGCGTTCTGGGAGGCCGTGATCGGCACCCTGCTGCTGGTCGGCGCCGGCGTGCTGATCGCCACCAACAGCTACAAGCAGATCACCGAGATCTACATCTTCGCCGGCGTCCTGGTGCTGCAGAGCCTGCCGTTCCTCGCCGCGGTTGCGATTGCCATCCTCGAGCTCAGCCGCATCAACTCGTTCCAGTTCTGGCGCGACAGCGCGATCCGCACCGCCGAGCTGATCGGCCTGCGCCCGGTCGCGCTGCCCCACCCGACCGGTACGCCGCAGCCGGTGCCGAGCGAGGTGCGGCGCGAGACGAACTGATCCGGCTCCACGCCGGTGTTTGGACCTCGAGCTTTGAAGTTACGAGGTCTTCGGCGTGGATGACCGGCCGCCAATTGAGGTGAAAATTCCAGCCTAAGCGACGGATAGCCCAAGCAAATCCCCGCTGCTGCCGCGATCTTCGGCAACCACCCGCACTATTGACCTCCGCAGCCACTCCCCCTACACAGCGCGGGCCGAAGGCATGATCCGGAAACAGCCGGTTTTCCCCGCAACGCGATCTCTAGGCGAAGCGGCAAGACATGCCTCTCGAATGTCCGAACACGATGGCGATCTCTTCGAGCCATCAGCGGCCATGGGAGCGCGTAGCTCAGCCGGTAGAGCACGTGACTTTTAATCACGGGGTCCTGGGTTCGAGCCCCAGCGCGCTCACCACGAAGCTTTTGAAATTAAAGCTCATCTTTCGAATAGCGCGAGCGCCCAGCCCGCTCTGGTTTATAAGTTTGAGCCGAAGTTTACAAACGTCGTTCAGCATGCGTTCGTTGGCGCAACTTGGCCCAACGCAGCCCCGAGAATTGTCTTCTGGTACGCGGCGAGCAAGCCGGGCTCCTCGATCGAGCCATGGTGGTGCAGCTGCCGCCAGACACCCCCACGCCGCGTGAACCAGCGCGTCGTACGGAAGCGGACCTCCATATTCGCCTCGAGGGTGACACACGTACCTTTTTCCCGACCGACGAACAGATGCCAATCGTCGCCGCCCTGGCTGGTGAAATCGTGGAAGGTTACCTGGACGATCGCCGGCCCTCCGAACAGCTTCAAATAGCCTTCACTGATGGACTGCCAACCGCGCCGGATGCCGCCCATTGGGTTGTCCATGCTGGGTGCGTCCCCCTGCTCCCAGTTCGCCTCTAGACCGTTAAGATCCCGTGCGTTGAAGGCTCTGTAAAAATCGATCAGTGCATCAAGTGCATCCCCATTGTGACTGCGCGCCTCGCGCCCTGTCACCTCGGTCAATCGTGCCGTCATGATATTTCTCCGTGTTGTGCGCCTTCAATAGAGACGCTTCAATCGCGAGTGCCGCTCTTACGCAGGTTGTCCACGCGGATCATCGTGCGCATCGTGATATTCGAGGCCGAGCGGGCCGATTGCCGAGACCTGGGTGACGTATTCGCCGGACTTCGCCCAATGAAAGTGCCAGGTCTCGCCGGGCAGCACGATGACACTACCGGGCGGATAGGCCGTCACGTTATCGCCGTCGAAAGTTTCGCCGAGCCCGATATAGAAGACGCCCGACATGACCGTGTAGATGCGATCCTCCGGGTGTTTATGCGGCATCAGTCTGGTGTCACCGGGCACCTTGACACGGACCACATAGGGTCCGGCCTCGGCGGGATGACCGACCATCACGGCCAAGCGCGCGCCGGGCGGAAACGCAGGGAACGGTTCCCAATTGATATCCTCAGGGAGAACTGCCCTGAACGTCGATTGGTCTGGTTGGTGATTGCGAGCCATGACGCTGTCTCCTTTTTGCCGGCCGACTAGACGAGCTTGGCGTCCAGCGTGATCGTGGCGTTGAGCACCTTCGATACAGGGCAGTTTCTCTCGGCCTCTCCGGCAATGCGGGCAAAGTCGGCGTCATCAAGGTTGGGCACCTTGCCCCGCAAGGTGAGAGCCGACTTGCTGATCTTGAATCCCGGGCCATCCGGATCCAACGTCACCCCAGCCTCGGTGGAGAGCTCTGTCGGGTTGAACCCGGCAGCCTGCAAGCCGAACGCCAATGCCAAGCAGCCGGCATGGGCGACCGCGATCAGCTCTTCCGGATTGGTGCCCTTCTCGTTCTCGAAGCGGGTCTTGAAGGAATACGGGGTGGCGTCGAGTACAGCTGAATCGCTCGTGAGCTGGCCGCTCCCCGCGCGCCCGGTACCGTACCAAACTGCCTTTGCCTTGCGGATCATTGTCGTTCTCCCTTTTAATTCTGCCAGCATCCCCGCACGGAATTGTGTGAGACCGCTTCACTGTCTCCAGTCAGGCCGGTTGCTTCAGCACATTACTATCGACCGGCATCTTGCGCAGGCGTCTGCCGGTGGCGGCGAAGATCGCGTTGGCGATCGCCGGAACGATCAATGACGTTCCCGTCTCACCCATTCCGCCAGGCGGCTCCGCACTTTTAACTATGTGCACGTCAATCGCCGGCGCTTCGTTCATGCGCAGCATCTGGTAGGTATCGAAGTTTGCTTGTTCGACGCGCCCGTTCTTCAGCGTAATCTCGCCATAGAGCGCTGCGGTCGTGCCGAAAATGACACCGCTCTGCAGCTGCGCTTGCACCGTGTCGGGATTGACGACCGTACCGCAGTCCATGGCGCAGACGACCCGATGAACCCGGACATTTCCATCTTTGGAAACCTCGACCTCGGCCACCTGCGCCATGTAGCTGCCGAATGCGAATTGCAGGGCGACCCCGCGGCCCCTGCCCTTGGGCAAGGCCTGGCCCCAGCCGGACTTTTCCGCGGCAAGATCGAGCACGGCTTTGGCGCGCGGCGACTTGCCGAGCAATGCACGACGATAAGCCACCGCATCCTGCTTTGCCGTTGCTGCGAGTTCGTCGACAAAGCTTTCCGTGACGAACACATTGTGCGATGGCCCGACACTACGCCAGAAGCCGGTCGGGATCCCGGGAGGCTCCACGCGCGTAAACTGCACATGGAAATTCGGAAGGTCATAGACCAGATCGATCGCACCTTCCGTCGAGTCGGGATCGAGGCCGTCCTTGAAACCCGGCGGCAGCCATCGCGCGATCACCGAAGGGCCTGCAAAACGGTTCTTCCAGGCCACCGGCCTGCCCTGCCCGTCGAGCCCCGCTGAAATGCGGTCGAACCAATAGGGTCGGTACATGTCGTGCTGGATGTCCTCCTCACGGGTCCACACCACCTTCACGGGACCTTCGACATGTCTGGCGATCTGGACCGCGCGAACCGCGCAGTCAGCCTCCAGCCGCCGGCCAAAGCCGCCGCCGAGCAAATGATTGTGGACGATGACCTTCGCGGGCGGCAGGCCGGCAGCCTCCGCGGCCATCGTCTGGACTCGCGCGATCGCCTGGGTCCCGATCCAGATTTCGCACTCACCGTCGCGGAAGTGCACCGTACAGTTCATCGGCTCCATCGTGGCGTGGGCGAGGAATGGAAGGTGGTACGCCGCCTCAACCCTGATGGCGGCTTCTGCAATGGCCTTGTCGGCGTCACCAATGTTTTGCGCCACCGCGCCCGACCCGAGGGTTGCTTGCTCCAGTTCGCGTGCGACCGTCTCCGAGGAAAGGCCGGCATGCGGACCGTCATCCCATTCGATCTTGAGCGCTGCTAAACCTTTCTTGGCCGCGCCCATATGATCGGCCACGACCGCAACGGCATCATCGAGCCGGACGATCTGGCGCACACCCTTGACAGCCGTGGCCGCAGTATCATCGAGGCTCATGACCCGGCCGCCGAATGCCGGCGATTGCGCCAATGTTGCAACCTTCACACCGGGCGGGCGCGCATCGATGCCATAGCGGGCCGTGCCATTCACCTTGCCGGATACGTCGAGGCGCTTTGCCGGCGTGCCAATCAGCTTGAAATCCTCCGGCCGCTTCAATGTGACTCTTTCAGGCACCGCCATCTGCGCCGCGTCGGCAGCCAGCTCGCCGTATTTCAGGCGCCGCCCGGACGCGTCATGGATCACCTCACCATCCTGTGCGCGGCAGGATTTCGGATCCACGCTCCAGCGCTTCGCTGCCGCGGCAACCAGCATTATCCGCGCCGTTGCGCCGGCCTCGCGCAGCGGCTTCCAGCCACCCCGCATCGCGTTTGAATTTCCCGTCGCCTGCACGCCCAGCAATGGATTGGCGTAGAGTTTTTCGTTCGGCGGGGCGTGCTCAAGGCGCACCTGTTTCAGGTTCACTTCGAGTTCTTCAGCGATCAGCATCGGGATCGAGGTGTAGGTACCCTGCCCCATCTCGACATAGGGCATGGTCAGGACAACCTGGCCGTCGCTACCGATGCGGATGAAGGCGTTCGGTCCGAACTCCCCGGGAGCCGCGGCCTCGCTTTGACCGAACGGCAGGTTCAAGCTTAGCACCAGTCCTCCACCAAACGCAGCTGCGCTGGCCAGAAAACCCCGGCGCGACAGGCTGGTCTCATTGGAACGCGAGGCAATACGATCGACCATCATCTCAGCCTCCCTTTGTGTTCGTCTGCGCGGCAAGCTTGATAGCTTCGCGAATGCGTACATAGGTCCCGCAGCGGCAGATATTCCCGCTCATGGCGTCATCGATATCGGCATCCGTGGGATTCGAATTGCTCGCAAGCAGCGCCGACGCCGACATGATCTGCCCGGACTGGCAGTAGCCACACTGCACGACTTCATGATCGAGCCAGGCCTTCTGGATTCTTGCGCCCGACGCTGTCGTGCCGATCGCTTCTACCGTCGTGACAGCCGATTTTTCGATGCTGTCGATCGACGTGATGCATGACCGTGTCGCAACGCCATCGATATGCACCGTGCAGGCACCGCACAGCGCCGCGCCGCAACCGAATTTGGTGCCGGTCATGCCGAGTACGTCCCGCAGAACCCAAAGCAGTGGCGTATCGCCATCGACGTCGATGCTGTGCGGGCTTCCGTTGATGCTGATGGTGAAGGCCATGTATCATTCCTCTCGTTGCCAGTCGTGACCTGCACCATGCCGCAAGCCACGCAGTTTCAGACCAGCTCAACCGCCCAATTGACCGACGTGGAAGCCGAGCCGGTTTTCGACGTCGCCGGCCCGGTGGAAACCGCGTTCCATCAGTTTTTGGATCCGGTTCTGGCTGGCGGGCCGCTGCACGGAAGCGAGGAACGCATCCCATTCCGGAGCGATCTCGGCATCTGACGGCAGGCTTGCCGCATTGACGAGGCGTTTGGTCTCCGCGATCGCCTGTTTGTCGAACGAGGCGATCCGCATCGCCAGCGCGTCGACGAAGCCGTCGAGTTCGGCATCCGGCAGGCTGCGGTTGACGTAGCCATAGCGCTCGGCGAGTTCGCCGTTGATATCATCGGCGCCAAGCAGCACCTCTAATGCGCGACCGCGGCCGATCAGGCGCGGGAGCCGGGCCATCGGCCCGCCGCCCGGCACCAGGCCGGCGCCGACTTCCCATTGCGACAGGATCGCCTTCTCGCGGCTTGCGAACCGCATATCGCTTGCCAGCGCAAGTTCGCTGCCTACGCCTGTGGCGCGCCCGCGGATCGAGGCGATCGATGCAATTGGTGCGCGGCTGAGACGGGCCAGCATGTCCGGAAGCGCCTGCAACCCAGTGGTTCCGGGCGGGATGCGCGTGGATTCTTCCAGCGGCGCAAAAAAATCATAATGCGTCAGGAAGAAGCCATTCACCGCGCTGTCGAACACGACGACCTTCACCTGCGCGTCGGTCTCTAGTGCCGTGATGATCTCGTCCAGCTGCGGAATCGTCTCCGGGCCAAAGATATTGAGCGGTGGATGATCGAACGTCACGCGCCAGTAGGACGGCAGACGCCGCTCGAGGTGAATTTGCGTGGCGCTAAAGGTCTTCTCAGGGCGGTTCATGGGACACTCCGACGATTTCTGGGGATGGGACGCGCACGTAACTGCGCGCCCGATTGGCGTCAGCTTGACTGGCGCAGCGACTTGAACGCGGCGCGCATCTCGGCACTGAACGACGCCGGTTGCTCCCAGGCAGCGAAGTGACCGCCCTTGTCGAGCCTGTTGTAGTGAATGAGCTTGGGATAGGCCTTTTCCGCCCAACTCCGCGGCGCCTGATACAACTCGTCCGGATAGGCGCTCACAGCGACCGGAAGGGTGATGCCCTTCGGTGCAAAAAAGGCAAGCTTGCTCTCCCAATAAAGGCGAGCCGAAGAAATGGCGGTCTTCGTCAACCAATAGAGGGTGATGTTGTCGACGATGTCCTCACGCGTAAGACCCTCGGCTCTACCGTCGAACACACGCGCGATAAGCGCGTAACTACGCTCGTCGTGGTCGATCATCCACGCAGCAAGGCCGACAGGCGAGTCCTCGATGCCATATAACGTCTGTGGCCGAGCTGCCATCTCCTGGGCATAGCCCAGGCCGGTCTTGTAGAAATGACTGAGTTGATCGTACGCCTGCTTCTCGTCGGCTGAGAGGCCTGACGGTGCTGGAGCGTTGGCAAAGGCCAGCTTGTCGATATCAGCTGGTACGGTCGCAGGCATGTTGGTGTGAATGGCGACCAAACCCGCAGGTCGCTGCAGGGCCAACTGCTCGGTGACCGCATTTCCCCAATCACCGCCTTGCGCCACATATCGCGTGTATCCGAGGCGTTGCATCAGCACGCCCCAGGTGCGGGCGATGCGGATTGGATCCCAACCCGTTGTGGTCGGCTTGCCCGAAAAGCCGTAGCCGGGGAGCGACGGGATCACCAGGTGGAAAGCATCCGAAGCGCTCGCGCCGTGAGCCGTGGGGTTGGTCAGCGGATCGACGATCTTCAATTGCTCGATGATCGAACCCGGCCATCCATGCGTCACGATCATCGGCAATGCGTTCTCGTGCTTCGAGCGAACATGAATGAAATGTATGTCGAGGCCATCGATCTCGGTGACGAACTGCGGCAGGGCATTCAGTTTGGCCTCGATCTTGCGCCAATCGTAATCGGTCGCCCAGTACCGTGCCAGCTTCTGCATGGTTGCGAGTTGCACGCCCTGCGTTGCATCCTTGACGATTTCCTGGCTCGGCCACTTCGTCGCGTTGACCCGCTTGCGCAGATCGACCAGCTCCGCTTCCGGAAAATGGACGCGGAACGGGCGAATCTCGGCACTTGGCGCTGCATTCGATTTGAACGTCGGAAAGATGCTAGCGGCACCCGCCGCGGCAATTCCCATCGCTGCGTTGCTCAGAAGCTGACGGCGGTCGTGATCGATGACTTCGGATACTGACTTCGTGGACATGTTGGATCTCCCTGTTTCGATGATTGTCCGGGCTGCGCCGGGCGTTGCACTTGCTGCTAATTGATACTGTCTCAAGGTCTTCGAGATAGCTCGTTATGGGTTGTTATGCGGCGTTAGCCGTTGCGAGTGATGCCTGGTGTCGACGTTTCGCACGACACGCGCGAGACCTGGTCACCTCATCAACGTGAAGAACGCCTTGCCGCTTTCGACGATGTAATCCGCAACTTCGTCGCCGACGCTGTCGCGGAGCTGCAGGCCGGCATACCTGTGTTGCGGCTCCTGTTCGCGCGCGACGTGCTGAACGAATAGGCTTCCGACGACCAGCGTCGCCGATACCGCGGTTCGAAAAATCGTCAGCCGTGTTTTCTTCATGTCGACCTCCCCCTTGAGCGCTGGATCCGTAACTCTATGAAAGCGGTGGCTTGCCGGCCTGCTCGCGGACGATGTATTCGGCGTACCAGTCGGGCCAGTTTTCATCGTGCTGGCCACCCGAACGTTTTTCATGCTCGCCATGCGCAGTCGCCGCACGCCGCAGCGCGCTCGCGAGATCAGCTGCGGAAGTGAAAGTCGTGTCGCCTTCAACTCGTCCCGGCAATCGCGTCGTGATCTCCTGGAACAGCCAGCCGTTGCCGTCCGGATCATTGAACGAGGCGAACGAACGATAGCTGCCGTGCTTGGGGTCCGGGCCAGGGACCCGAATCCGGCCAAACAAGTACGGCTCGTCGGTTCCGGCATAGACATCGACCGCGCCGTGAAACGCTTCGCTGACCTGGACACCGCGACGAACCAGATCGTTGCGAGCGGCCTCTATGTCGGACACGATCAGATACAGTCCCTGCGCGGAGCCCGGTGCCGCCGTGGTTACGTTCTTGCCGAAGATCACCGAGCAGCCGGAGCCGGGTGGCGTGAACTGGATCACGCGATAGTCGTCATCCGCGGTAAAGTCGGCGTCGAGCCTCCATCCAAGGCTCGCATAAAACGCCTTCGCGCGATCGACGTCCGAAACCGGAATCACAACGATCTCAAGCTTCATGTCGATCGCCCGCGCGGGTATCCTGACCGCGGCTTCGCTGCGCTCTTCAGTCATCGTCATAACAACCTCCTCCGTGCTGGTGTTGCGGCGACCGGGTCCAAAACCCGGCTGATTGGTGCGCCGTCACACTCGCGCAGCGGTCGCGAAATAGCTCGTTATGGGTTGTTAGGGGGCGTTAGCCGTTGCGAGCGATGAAAGTGTCCGGTTGCGATGAACAACGCACCGGCCCGTGCTGCCTTTTCAGGCCGCGCAATCAGAATTGTTGAAGGATTTCGCGGACATGGCGCAGATCGGCGGTGTCGAATCCTTCTCCGAAACGCGCGTAAATGCGTTTCAGATCGGAGACGGCGGCAGCCCTTGCCTTCGGCTCGGTCGCTAGACGCAAGCGGCTCGCGGCAATCCGCAGACTCCATGACAAGGCGGACTGCTGTTCCGCCAATGCCATGGCAACGCCGAAATCCTGTTCTGCGCCGGAACGGTCACCGCTGCGTGCGCGAAGCTCCCCGCGAACGCGAAGGAGTTCCGGCATTTCCCAGCTATCGCCCTGGTCAGCGACGGACTTGATTTCAGTCTGTATCGCGTCGAGCGCATCATCCAGCCGCTGCCGGATTGCCAGACCTTCGACCAATGCGACGGCGGCAGCCCCGCTGTAGAGTTCAAGGCGATCGGCGATCATCCGGGGCAAGGATTGCTGAAGCAATTCAATCCCTTCGTCTACCGCCCCTGTTGTGACCTGCAACTCTCCCTTTAGTGCGAGCGAAACATTGTAAAATGGTCCGAAGCCATGCTTGCGCGCATGGTCAGCCAGTCGGGCAGCGGCCTCTTCCAGAGCGTTGGTATCGCCTACCCAGCGGTAGACCCGGGCCGCAAAACACAATCCCGCGCAATACATCGCAAGATCGGGGTTCGATCCGATATCCATGAGGCCATTTGCCACCGAGACGGCCTGATCGGGCAACCCAAGGAGCCAAAGGTTGGTGCACGACATGATGTGCGTGCCGCGCGGGCTTGCAAAATGGTCAACCGGCAAGGCGGGAATTGCAGCGTCACCAGCTTCGCCCGCCTGCAGCCTTTCCCGGGCAAGCCGCTGATCGCCACTTAAATGGCGGGCCACCCCGAGATAGGTGTGCGCACGGGCGAGCGCGGCCGGATGTCCGATCTCGGTCGCGACTGCATCGGCAAGCTGGGCCACCTCCAGCAATTTCCTTCGCTCGTACGTACGGCGGTACAATGCATGCAGACGGCTCAGCAGGCGAAACTGATTCTCCAGGTCGCCGACTTCCTGCGCCAATGCCAAACCACGCCTGAGCGCAGCTTCGCATTCCTGGCTGTTCCGTTCTGTAAACATCGCTGCGTGGCCGAACGCCCACAGCAGTTCTACTCTCGCTGTCCGATCGCCGGGCGCATTTTCCGGCAAGGCCAGCGCACGCATGGCCCAGAGCCGGCATTCCTCAAGCAGATTACGCTCCACGAACAGCCGTGCGCAGGCAGCAGCAAGAGGAATCCGCAAATCTGTGTCGCCCGCGTCGGAATAGACCCATACGAGCGCCGCCCTGGCATCGCTAAGGAGATCGCCGCGATGGGCCCAGCCGCCCGGACGCTCTCCCCCCGGTTCGTAGGATCGCGGTTTCAGGGCCTGCAACACGTAGCTTGCGTGCTTCAAGGCCGCTGCGCTGGATGCTCCCGAGGCCGCGAGTTTTTCGATCGCATAAGCCCTTGTCGTCTCCAGCAGGCGGAACGAGGTCTGTGCACTCCTGGGACTGCTCGCGACCAGTGATTTGGTGACGAGTTGTTCGAGACGAATGGGGACTGCGTCCGGATCATCAAGATCGCCTGCGAGCGCGCGGGCGCCCTGTAGCGTGAACGGACCGGGAAAGATGCTCAGATACTCCAGAAGGGTTCGCTCTTCCGGCGCGATCAGCTCATAGCTCCAATCCAGCGCCGCACTCAGCGATTGATGACGCGGCAGCGCGGTGCGGCGCCCGCGCCACGCCAAGCGAAGCCTTCCGCCAATAAGCTCGTCGATCTCGAGCAGTCCGTGCGCCGAGAGCCGGCTGGCGACCAGCTCGATCGCCAGCGGCATGCCATCGAGCTTGCGGCAGATCCGCCCTATGATCTCGGCGTCGGTGTCGGTGATGTCTGCGCTATAGCCTGCGGCAACGGCGCACTCCATGAAGAGGCGGGTGGACGAGTATTTGCCGAGTTCGACTTCACTCGCGACATTGTCCGGTGGAAGCCCGAGCGAGGCCAGCTCAAACACGGACTCGCCTTCCGCATCGAGCGATTCGCGGCTCGTGGCCAGGAGCGAGACGCCGGGAGCGTGCCCGTAGATCTGCTCGGCGAGGTGCGAGACGGCCTCAATGACGTGCTCGCAACTGTCCAACACCAACAGCATCTGCTGGTCACGGAGCGATTCAATGAGCCGCGGCGTCGGGTCGCCAACGGGGATGAGCAGGCCAAGCGCCGATGCCACGGCGATCGCAACGAGGTTCGGCTCCTTGAGGCTGCCGAGGTCGAGAAATCGCGCCCCATCCGGGAAGCGGGCCGCCATCCTATAGGCAAGGTCGATCGCGAGCGTCGTCTTGCCGATGCCACCAGGTCCGCGAAGCGTGACGAAGCGACGGCCGACGAGATGATCCGCTACCGCCAGGACATCCTGTTCCCGTCCGATGATCCGTGTCGGCCGCGGGGGAAGATTGGGGTGGGGCGTTTCATCGACGGAGTCGGCGCGCTTAGCCGGCGATGCCGTACGATTCACCGGTGCGACGAAGCAGTAGCCCCGCCCAGCGACATTCGTGACATAGGATTCGCCGCCCTCACCGTCACCCAGCACCCGCCGCAACTGAGCGATATGGAATCGCAAGCTGCTGTCTTCCACGGTCAGGCCGGACCAGGCCTTCTCCATCAGCTCCGCCTTGCTGACGACCTCACCCTGGCGGCTGATCAAGATGCAGAGAATGTCGAATGCCCGACCACCGAGCTGGGTCCGCGTGCCGTCGCGTTCCAGCCGGCGAGCGTTCGGAAAAACGCAGAATGGCCCGAAGGAAAATGCCTCCGGGATCCCCTCGGCCGCAATCGATGGCCCTGGTCCGCCGCGGTTCGCCACAGGTCAAATATTTCTTGTTCTGATGCGGGCCGTTAATACATCACAATCCCAAAAGAAACGACCTGGAAGCTGCCCTAAATGCGGGCAGTAACGACAATTCTCCTACGGCTCTCCGCCTAGACCGCGTTCGCTTTCTTTCGGTGATGCACCAGCATTGGTTGCGGCCTGACGCCTCAACACCAAGCGATCGACCCCTACTGACCGAGGGATGGAATTTCTCGACTAGTCAATTTTGCTGCTTTTTCAATGAGATGCAGCAACCGAATGGCCCTCGCAAATCCTAACAACATCTAACGCGCCAAGCCGTCTAGATCGCGTCATGGTGACCCCGCTGCGTGACGGACTTGACAGAGCATGGCACTCCTCGACGACGCGATTGAAGCCAGCGGTGGCATGGCACGCTGGAACAGGCTGCAGCGCTTCACCCTGCATTTATCAATCGGGGGAACGCTGTTTTCACGCGCCCGGCGGACTCGTCAGTTCAAGGATCTCGTTGCAGAGGGCGCGACGCGAACCCAATCGGTACGCTTCACGGGTCTGACGCGCGGCGAGAAGAGCGGTACCTATCAGCCGGATTCAGTCACGATCGAGAATCCAGATGGCCAGGTGCTGCGGACATGGCTGAACCCAAGCCTGCAATTCCTGGATCACGGTAATGATCCGCTCGCCGACGATCTGCATCTGGTCTACTTCTGCGGCATCTCGATCTGGAACTATCTGACGACGCCTTTTCTTCTGGCGCGCCCGGACGTGACGTTGGAGGAGTTGCCTGCCTGGAAGGAGAACGACCAGGCGTGGCGGCGGCTGCGTGCACGCTTCCCACCGGAAATCGTCACGTCATCTCCGGAACAGATTTTCTATTTCGATGAGGACAGCCTGCAGCGGCGGGTCGACCACGATCTCCTCGGCACTCAGGTCGCGGATTATTCCTGGGCGCATCGAGCCTTCAGCGGTGTCATCGTTCCCACGCTCCGGCGCTCGCTCGCATTGCGGCCCGATGGAGCTGCCACCGCCAAACCGATCCTGCTCGACGTGGAAGTCCTGGACGCCGCGTTCGATTAGCGTCGCGGTCGCTCCTGCTCTTCCTCACACTATCCTCGCGCCCACTTGCAACGCCTAACAACGCCTAACGAGCCAACGGCGGCGTTTGGGTACAGGGTGTCTTCGCGGGCAACGGCCGAATGCACGAGCTCGAACGGGATTGCGCCGACACTACTCAACAAAGATCAGGAGCGGCGTTTCACTCAACGACGCAAACAAAGGAGGCAATCATGAAGGTGCTGATGGTTATCACTTCCCACGACCAACTGGGTAACACCGGACGGAAGACCGGCTTCTGGCTCGAAGAGCTCGCGGCTCCCTACTACGTTTTCAAGGACTCCGGCGTCGAGATCACGCTGGCATCACCGAAGGGTGGCCGGCCGCCAATCGACCCCAAGAGCAACGAGCCTGAAAACCGCACCGAACTCACGCTCCGCTTCGAAAACGACGAAGAGGCGGAAGCGCAACTCGACCAGACCGTTCGCCTCGACAGCGTCAAGCAGGAAGACTTCGACACGGTGTTCTATCCGGGCGGTCACGGCCCGATGTGGGATCTCGCCGAGGACAATGACTCGGTCAAATTGATCGAGTCCTTCCTTGCCGCCGGCAAGACGATCGCTGTCGTGTGTCATTCGACCGGTGCGCTCCGCCACGTCAAGACTCCCGACGGGAAGCCCCTGGTGCAAGGCAAGGAAGTCACCGGCTTCACCAACGGCGAAGAAGAAGATGTCGGCCTTACCAAGGTAGTCCCGTTCCTTGTCGAAGACGAGATGCTGAAGCTCGGCGCCGTCTTTTCGAAAACGGCAAACTGGGGAGTCCATGTCGTCAGCGACGGCTTGCTGATCACCGGTCAAAACCCGCACTCGTCGGGTCCGGCTGCGCACACCCTGCTCGCCGCTGTGAAGCAGCGCGTCAGGTCGGCTGCCTGAGTGCCAAGATCGAGCGGACATTGCAGCCGCAGCCGAAATCGCTGGAGAGGTGCATGCAAACCGGCGCCTCTCCGCCCAAAACGCGAATTCAGAGCCATCACAATGGAGACGCCCGGCGGCGCAAGCGAGAATCAAGGCGCTGTTCGAACAAGGCTTCCACAAGCCTGGCGATGCCGAAGGGAGGCCTTGATCTTATCTGGAGCGACTCGGCCGGAGCGGTTGAGGCGATCGAACCGTACGAACCTATCCCTCTTTAAATCGGACAATTTTTCGGAAGGGAAACATCTCATGGACTTGCTCGCTTACGCAAAAGACATCTCAAGCCGCATCGAAGCGCAGGCGGCGCGCGTCAATGTCCTGGTTGCCATCTCGATTATCGACGTTCACGGCAACATCATCCTCAAGCACCGCATGAACGGCGCACCGGTGTTCGCCGCCGACCTGTCGGAGCGCAAGGCCTATACGTCCGCGCTGGTCGGAATTCGAACTGCTGACATGTCGCCGCTGGTCCAACCCGGACAACCCCTGTTCCCGATGATGTCGGTATCCGGCGGAAAGTATTTTTCGATGGGCGGCGGCGCGCCGCTCAAGGTCGACGGCCAATTGGTGGCGGGCGTGGGCGTCAGCGGGGGCACCGTCGACCAGGATGTCGAGATACTGGAAGCGGGTCTCCGCGAGCCCGCCGCCGCGCGCATTCCGGACATGACACTCGAAGTCGTCGTGATTCCGGTCTCCGACGTCGATCGCGCCAAGCGGTTCTACGGCGGCCTTGGTTGGAGGCTCGATATCGATTACGCGACGGGTAACGACTATCGGGTGATTCAATTCACGCCGCCTGGATCCGGCTGCTCGATCATCTTCGGCACCAACGTCACGACCGCGGCGCCGGGCTCGGCGACGGGCCTGCATCTGATCGTGTCCGACATCGAGGCCACCCGTCGCGACCTGCTCCGTCGTGGCGTCGCCATCAGCGAGCTGTTCCATGACGCTGGCGGCGTGTTCCATCATGCCGTTTCGAAAGACCTGCGCAGCGGCCCAAACCCGGAGCGGAAGAGCTACGCTTCCTACGCCTCATACAGCGATCCCGACGGCAATGCTTGGGTATTCCAGGAGGTCACCGCGCGACTGACCGGACACATCGCGCCAGGCGATACAAGCTTTACCCCGGAACTGACGAATGTGGTCCGGGGGGCGTCCGCCCTCAAACCCGGCATCGAAAGGAAGGCTTGAGCGACGTGCCCGGCGGCGCCGCTTTGCTTCAGCCCAAAATCGCAGGAGAGACCTATGTCCAATGAAATCAACCACGATCGCCGCCGCCTGGTCGGCGCTGCAGCTTTGACCTTCGTCACCAGCCAGTTCGCGCTCAGCGGCGCAGCCGAAGCCCAACTATCAAAAGCGAAGCCGGCGAACATGGGGCCGGTCAAGCCGGGCACGCACACGTCGTTCGCGCCACTGAAGCAGATCGACGCCGGCGTGCTCAGTGTCGGCTATGCCGAAGCTGGTCCAGCGGAAGGGCCGGCGGTGATCCTGCTGCACGGATGGCCCTATGACATCTACAGTTTTGTCGACGTTGCCCCCCTACTCGCGGCGGAAGGCTACCGCGTCATCACTCCGTTCCTGCGCGGCCACGGCACCACCCGCTTTCTCTCCGATGCGACGCCGCGGAACGGACAGCCATTGGCAATCGCAACCGACATCATCGCGCTGATGGATGCCCTCAATATTCAGAAGGCGACCCTTGCCGGCTTCGACTGGGGCGCGCGAACAGCCGACATCATGGCGGCGCTTTGGCCGCAGCGATGCCAGGCGCTGGTCTCGGTGAGCGGATATCTGATCGGCAGCCAGGAAGCCGGCAAGAAGCCGTTGCCGCCGAAAGCCGAGCTGCAATGGTGGTATCAGTTCTATTTCGCGACAGAGCGTGGCCGGGCCGGCTACGAGATGTATCGTCGCGAGTTCTCAAAACTGATCTGGCAGCTCGCCTCACCGAAATGGAATTTTGATGACGCCACTTTCGAGCGCACCGCAAAAGCCTTCGACAATCCGGATCACGTCGCGGTCGTGATTCACAATTATCGCTGGCGGCAAGGCCTTGCCGAAGGGGAAGCAAAATACGACGCGCTTGAGAAGCAACTTGCCGACGCTCCGGTCATCGGTGTTCCCACCATCACCATGGAGGGCGACGCCAACGGCGCACCGCATCCCGAGCCCGCGGCCTACGCCAAGAAGTTCACCGGCAAGTACGCGCATCGGACCATCAAGGGTGGCATCGGGCACAACCTGCCGCAGGAAGCGCCCCGCCCATTCGCGGAGGCCATCATCGACGTCGTCGCCAACAGCTGACGGGACGCCAGAGCGGGACCTGCGGGCTGGCCAGTCGCGGCCCGCAGGTTGCCTGGCGCCAGTAAGGGAGAACAAGAATGCGCAGGGTAGCCACAATCGCGGCATTGGTTGCGATCGTTCTGGTCGCACTGATTCAGTTTGCGCCATCATTCCTGTTCGGATAGGGCCGGCTGTGATGGCACGATTGGTTTCAGTCAATGTTGGTCTGCCGCGGGACATCGTTTGGCAGGGCAAAACGGTGCACACCGGCATCTGGAAGACGCCGGTCGACGGGCCGCGGATGGCCCGCCGTCTCAACCTGGACGGTGACGCGCACTGGACCTTTCTCTCCGACTCCCGGCGCATCGTTCAGAAGGATCTCGACATCGCCGAATACACCGATCCCGTTCACGACCCGATAATCCCGCATGTGATTGTGCTGGAGCCGGGCCTCGTCATTCACAAGATCTACAACGGCTACTGGTTCTTCGGTCGTCCGACCGTCGAGGAACTCCGGCAGGACCTGCGCGCCGTCACCAGGAAATGCCGGCTGGACTGGGACATCATGACAGCCGAGCTGAAGGCGGCGTGGCAGCAGGGCGGCAAAGAGCGGTTCTATCCGTACGGCAAGACCTCCGCTCAAACCCTCCGCGACGAGCGTCGAGGCAAATGAAGACGGCGTTTTGCCCGTGTTTTTACGGACTTAGCTGGCAAATACAACAGCGGATAACAACGCTTAACGAGCGATTGCCGTCATTTGAGCTTACCTCAGTGGGCGAAGGCAACCCATGCACAAGGTAAAGCCGATGATTCCATTATTGGCAGATGCGATCGAGGCCCATGGTGGGCTGCACCAATGGAAGACGCACAACCATCTCGAGGCGACGATCAGGTGCGGAGGTGATTTGTGGGCGCTGAAGGGAATCGAGCAGGATCAAACGCCGCGAACGATCCGGATTGATTTGCATCGTGAGTCGGCATCCATCGCACCGTTCGGACGACCCGGTCAGCGCATGGATTTCACGCCGGGACACATCGCCCTCGTCACCGAAGACGAGCGCGTCATCGCGGAAAGAAACAGCCCGCGCGCGTCATTTGCACAGCATGATATGCGCACGCATTGGGATCCGCTGCATCGCGGCTATTTCAACGGCTACGCGCTGTGGACCTGCCTGACTACGCCCTTTCTGCTGGCGATGGAAGGATTTCAGATCCGGGAGATCGAACCATGGTGCGAAGGCTCGGAGATCTGGCGCGGCCTCCGAGCGACCTTTCCTGCCGCGATCGCAAGCCATAGCACTGAGCAGGATTTCTATTTCGGACCAGACATGCTCATTCGCCGGCATGATTACCACGTGGAAATCGCTGGGAACTTTTCGGCTGCCCAATACATCTCTGAATTGGTGAGTATCGACGGCATCAAGATTCCGACCAGGCGGAGAGTCTACCTGCGCGATGAAAATTTGATGCCGATGCTGGATACCTTGATGGTGTCGATCGATCTCTCAGGCTTTCGCTTCGGCTGAGTCGCCGCTATCGCGCAGGCGTCTCATCCAGCATGAGCCGCGCGGCTTTCAGGTCGGCGGTCTCAAAGCCTTCGGAGAACCGGGCATAGGTTTCAGCCACGCCCGTCAGCGCATCCGGAAGACCTTTCCGACGCCGGAACCGGGCAAGCGACATCTCCGTTCGCAGCCGCCAGGACAATGCCCCCTGCTGCTCTGCCAACGCGACAGATGCCGCAAAGCAGGATTCTGCAGCCTCGATATCGCCGGCGCGCGCTTCGAGTTCGCCACGCAAACGCAACAGCTCGGGCATGTCGAAGGCCGCTCCCTCGGACTCGACGCGCGCGAGGGTCTCGTTCAGCACCTTGAGAGCTTCCGGCAACCGGCCCAATGCCGCGAGCCCCTGCGACAGATCCGCAACAAAAGCGGATGCATAGAGTTCGTAGCGGTCGGCATGCAGGCGCGGCAGCGAGGACTGCAACAGCTCGATGCCGGCCTTCAGCTCACCGCGCGCAATCATGATCTGTCCGCGGAACCCCGCGGCGACGGCCTGATAGGGTGTCAGGCCGTGAATGCCGGCATGGGCGGACAGCCGGCCGGCCAGGGATTCGACCGCCTCCCAGTCGCCAACCCATCCGTACAGGGATGCGGACCAGCACAATGCGATGCTGTGCATCACGACATCACGCGGTGTCGCTGTGCCCGTCAGCGGTCGAACGCATTCTACTGCCCGGTCGGGAAAGCCGCGCAACCACAGTACCCGCGCGAGCGGAATTTGTGGCGTTCTGGCGTAGGCAAAATGCCCCGGCTGGGCGCTGCGCAGCGCGGCATCTCCCTGCACGCCTTCATCCAGATGGACCTGCGCTTCCGTCTGATTACCGACAAGGTGGTAGGAAACACCGACCAAAGCCTTGGCGCCCGCGAGCCCGGCAGGGTCGCCGATCGCCCGCGCAACCTTCTCGGCTTCGAGGGCCACCGGCAGCAGATGCTGATACTCGCCAGTCCGGCGATAGAACATGTTCAGCCGTGCAAGCAGTCTGAACTTGTGGGACAAGTCATCGAGACCTTCCGCAATCTCGAGACCGCGGCGGAGCGCCCCCTCGGCCTGCTCGCTGTTGCGCTCGGTGAACATGAAGGCATGACCCAGCGTCGACTGGAGTTCTAGCTCCCATGCGGTTCCGCGACTGCTGTCATCGAGATCCGCGAGCGCGCGACTGCACCAGATACGTCCCTCGTTCAGCAGATTGAGTTCGACAAACAGTCTGGCGCAGGCACCCGCCAGCGGCACGCGGAGGTCCGCGCCGTCGTCATTGGCATAGACCCAGCTCAACGCGGCCCGGGCGTCGGCGAGCAGACTCGCGCGCTCCTGCGCACGAGATGCCTGGCCGCCTCCGCTCGCTTCGGCCATGGTTGCCTCAAGGACCTGCTGAACGTAGCCGGCATGCCGGCGAAGCGTGTCCGGCGCGTCGCCGCAATCGACCAGCTTCTGCATGGCATAAGCCTTGGTGGTGTCGAGCAGACGATAGCGTGTTGAGCCGCCATCTGGCCGCGCCGAGACCAGCGACTTGGCAACGAGTTGCCCGAGCGCGTCGACGACTTGATCCGCCGGCGCGCGCCCATCGCCCGCCACGGCAAGCGCGCCTTGCAGCGTGAACTGGCCGGCGAAAACAGCCAGACGCCGCAGTGCCGTCCGCTCGCTCTCGTCGATCAGACCATAGCTCCAATCCAGCGTGGCCCCGAGCGTCTGATGCCGCGGCGGCGCGGTTCGCCTTCCACGCCATTCCAGCTTCAGGCGGCCATCGAGCAGCGTTGCGACCTCTCGCAATCCGTGAACACCGACACGGACCGCGGCGAGTTCGATCGCCAGCGCAATGCCATCGAGCTTGCCGCAAATCTCCGCCAATACGTCCGCATCGTCGTCGGTAAGGTCGGCACGATGACCTGCGGCTGTAGCCCGCTCCATGAACAGCCGTACGGCCGGATAGCTCAGTGCCTCGCTGACACTCAGCCCAGTTCCCTGAGGCGGCGCTTGCAGCGGAACAAGCTCGAAAATCTGCTCACCCTGCACCAACAGCGACTCTCGGCTGGTCGCAAGGATGCTGACGTTGGGTGCCCGCTGGTGGATGTTTTCAGCAAGCCCTGCGACGACGTCGATGACGTGCTCGCAGCCGTCGAGCACTAGCAGGAGACGACGATCGCGCAGAAACGCAATGATACTGTCGGTCGGGTCAGCGTGGTGCACCACAAGGCCGAGCGCCGCAGCGACGCTGCTCGCCACAAGCGTCGCGTCCTTCAGAGGACCGAGGTCAAGAAAATAGACATGGCCTTCGAATGCCGCCAGCATGTCATGGGCCAGCGCGATGGCGACGGTCGTCTTGCCAATTCCGCCTGGACCTCTCAGCGTGACGAAGCGATCGCGCAGCATGCGCGCCGACAAATCCTTGAGAATGTCCTCCCTTCCAACTATCCGCTCCAGCCGATGCGGCAGCGAGATCGGTGTCGGTTTCTCCGGGGCAGTGTTCGCCAATGGACGAGAGTGCAGCGCCGGGGTCAGGGTCGGCACGCTGCGCTGGACGGGAGCGACAAAGCAATATCCCCGACTTGGGACGTTGGTGATGTAGCGTGCGCCGTCCTTGCCGTCTCCGAGCGCCTTGCGCAGCTCGGCGATGTGGACCCGCAGGCTGATTTCCTCGACGACAAGGCCCGACCAGGCAAAGGCTAGAATTTCCTCCTTTGGAATTACCTCTCCCGCGCGGCTCAGCAGCAGCCGCAAGATATCCGTTGCCCGACCGCCCAGCTTGACAGGCACGCCGTTCTTCTCGAGCAGCCGCGTCCTAAGTGAGAATGGGCCAAACGAGGCGACCTCTGGTTCGTGGTTTGTCGCTGCGCGAGCGTTGGCTGGATGCCTGCTATCCGTACCCGACATCCACGACCTGCGCCTCTTTGCGGAAAAGCTATTCCGAGAAATTCGCTTTACAGATTAATCGCTTAGGGAATGGTTGGCAACCGTCGCCGCCGATCCGTATCGACGAGTCCGCAGCATTGCTCGCGGATTGCCGCCATAACAGGATCTTCCATCGTCTAACACGCCCCAGCGGAAGCCTCTTTCAGCTTGCTCTTCATCACCATTCACTTGGTCCTCGGACCTACGACGCGAGGACTTCTTGGCGAGAATGACCTGCGCCGCATGCGCAGGAGCGCCTTTCTGATCAATACTTCGCGCGCTGCCATCGTCGATCAAACGGCGCTCGTGAAAGCCCTTGGAGAGGGCTGGATTGCGGGCGCCGGGCTTGACGTCTTCGAGCAGGAGCCGCTTCCAGCGGATCACCCCTTCCGAAAACTGCCGAACGTTTTGGCGTTACCGCACCTCGGCTACGTCTCCGAGAGCAATTACAGAATATTTTCTGGCGAAGCGGTTGAAGATATCGAAGCGTGGCTCAACGGATCGCCGATCCGGGAGCTACAGTGAGTGAAAAGGCTTCCTTCAACGTCGATAGGCTCTGCGGAGTTGCAAACAGCGGCTGTGCGGCTTCCAACTCGGGCCAAGCTTAAGCGGGCGCTATGGTGTGAATCGCTTGAGCATGGACTAGAAGGCCTGAAGACAGTGAGGACGGTTTACAAACCCCGCTTCTTACGGCTCGTTTCAGCTCAACTTTCAGGCGAAGTTGTAAACTTCACCCATTGACATCGCTAGATAAATTGTTGGGGCCACCTTTCTTTTAATCACGGGGTCCTGGGTTCGAGCCCCAGCGCGCTCACCACTAAAATCAGGTAGCAAGAATTGAAATGCCGTCCGGCTCAGCAGGTGGGCAGGAACAAAGGCCCCTGCTCTAGCTTGTTAGTCTCGCTGGCTCGTCGGCCGAGTTGGCGGAGGCGGCCCCGACCAGCCGACACCACGTTTTTTGCGCATGGGTCCTCACGTCGTGGACGAAGAGCGCGACCGGAGGACGACTTGCGGGTTCTAGTAGCCGAAGACGAAGACCTGATCCGAGACGTGGTGGTCGACATCCTGGAGACGCACGGGCACGAGGTCATGCAAGCTGCCAGCGGTGAGCGTGCGCTTCAACTATGTGCCGAAGCCGCGCCTGATCTCTTGTTCACCGACATCAGGTTGGCAGGTTCGCTGACGGGCTGGGATGTTGCCATCCAGTGCAGGCAATCCAATCCGCGCATGCCTGTGATCTACGCGACCGGCTACACGCACGCCGCTCCGCGTCCGGTGTCCGGGAGCATCATGCTCCAGAAGCCGTTCGGGCTTGAACGCCTCTTGGAAGCGATGCAGTCGCTCGCGGGCGATTAGCTGCAGCCAGCCGCGGTCAATGCTCCGCAGGGCCGCTGTTCCAGAGCGGCCTAGCGCCTCTTTGGCCGATCGGCTTCTGCGGATCGCGATTTAGGGTTGCCACCCTTGCGAATTTTCGGGGGCGGCTTGCCCTCGTGAATGTGCCTCTCTTGCATTTGCTCGGCTGCGACTACGCGCGAGCGCAGGTCTTCCAATTCGGAAAGCCCAGAAGCAAGCTCATCGAAACGCTGCTTCAGAACAGCGGTGCGATCGAAAGTGCCCATGTACGCCCCCTCCGTCACCCGAGCCGACCGACAAGTGGGAAAATCATGCAATCGAGGAATGCAGAGGCGTGGAGCCAGTTCCTTTGAAGAGTGCTGCGCCGTTGTCGCAGTTCGTGCGATGCGACTGGGCTCCTCCATCCGCGAACGCTCAGTGGCAGGCGTCACGGCTACGATCGCAAATCGCGCCCAGCGCCGATGACGGCCCCGACCGTGGGGGCTTTTGGGGTGTGAGGCCGGGGCCGCTGGAGGTGCTTGGACCTTTGGGGAAGGCCAAAGCCACCGAAGACTAGGAAAAATCGGCAATCACTTCTGCTCGCTTTCGCACATTGCTTGTACGTTTCGTTCGCGCAGAACGGAGCCAGTTGCCAATGAAGGACTATCTGGCGCAGATCGAGAAACTTCGCAAAGATGCGGCTGAACGCGCCCTGATCCGCGACTTGGCTACCGATCCAGCCAAGCGCGAAGTGTTCGACAGTCGGAGCCGCAGTGGTGGTCGACATGCTGAGCGGAGCTGCAGAGATGCTGATGCACCGCCAATCCAGATCAGCATGGGAACGTTTCGATCGGCGGTGAGTCCTACAGGCGCAATCCGTCCCGTTTCCTCGTGGATCGAACGATGGAAAAAGCACTCGCCTATGCCATCTCGGCGGCCCTTGTGGGCTTCGGTCTCTTGATCTTTTTCGCCGGCCTGTCGTCCAGCTCGCCCGCCTTATGGACGATCATCGCGCTGGTCCCGATCGCGATCGGAATCGTGAGCGCCTTTGGTCCTGTTTGACTTGATGTGGAAACCAGGGCTTTAGGTCAGCCCGTCTGTATTTTCCGAATCGGGAACCCGTGTTCGCTCTCTCCTAGCTTCCAACCGCTGGTGACGCGCGTGAGCCATTTCGTCTCGATACTTCTGCTTGCGACGGCCCTGGTCCTGACGTTGTGCTTCGGAGTGGCGGCCTGGCGCCTCTCCGCAGACAAAGAGGCCGACATCACCGCCACGATTTCCCATCAGGAATACGGTTGGAGGCCAAGGCCCAGCAACTGAAACTTTGACAAACCCGCTGACATCGCGCCGGAAACGTGTAGGATTCCCCAAAACCGGAGGAACGGCATGTTTGAAATCAACGGTTTCGACACGGCGGGCGTCGTCAATCTCAAGCGGTCCTCACTCGCCGCGGCCCTCAAAAAGGCCAGGGAGCTGGTCGAGGACGGGTGCTGGGACGTTCAGGTCGTTGATCCCACAGGCCGGGTCTATACCTCGTTCGAGGAGGAAGCGGCCTAGCTAGGACGCATCCTCAGCTCTCCGGCCCCGCCACCGCAGCCGGCACGCTCAACGGCGCCCCTCCGATCGACACCGGGCCCAGAGGCCCCAGAGGCTTGGGCTCACGCACCAGCCGCTTGCGCATCGCGGCGGACAGTCCGTAGCGCGCATTCGCTCTGCGAACGGACGATGTCACGTCCGACATCATCACGTTCTGCAGCGAGTCGACCTTGGCGATCAGCGTGGAGAGCTGCGACGAGATCTTCTTCACGTCGACCCGCTCATCCGTGATGCTCTGCCGCAGCGACAGCAGCAAGAGTGAATCCTGCTGCAGCAGGGCTGCATTTTGCTGCAGGGTCTGGTTGTTCTCCTGCAGCGAAGCCGTGTGCTGCTGCTGCGCCGACTGTATCTCCTTCAGCGCGGTGACGACCGGATCCGGTTTCGGCGCCGGTGCCTCCTGCCGCGGCAGCAGCCCAGCCAGGCTGGCAACATCCAGTGAGGGCATGCCGGAGGGCGACGTATAGATGGCCGCCGCGCCGTTGATGGCGAGCGCACACACCGCCAGCGGCAGGATCGTTTTGCGGCGGGGCGTGATCGGCGGCGGTTCAGCTTCCAGGCCTGCGGGTTCCTGCGCGCCTGCAGCGGCTGCAAGGGCGACGGCGTCGAGCTCTTCGGCGAAGCTTGCTGTTTCGAAGGACGTGGTCACGTGCTTGACCCCAATGAGCGAGCGACAGGAAGCCGTCGCCGGAACGTCCTCGCGACGCCTCCCTTACGCAGCACCCATCGACACAACTGTCTAAAATTGTGAGCTTTTCGGATTAATTCCACGTTAGCGGCCAGGCCGGCAAACGGCCCGGTGCCCCCGGCCGATTACGGATCCTGTGCAATCTCCTCGGCGAGCATCCGGCAACGGTCATGCCAGCAGCGGATTTTCCGAAGTTTAGCATCATGCCACTGTTTTGCCCGACGGATCAAGGCTCAAACGTCGGGGTCCGTCGTCTCCGGTGCAGGACGCATGACCGCACGATGACTTAGCTACTGTGCATGGGGGTTGTTTTCGCACTTTTGATGTGCCCCCTTGTCCAGCAGCTCGAACACCGCCTCCACCCGCTCGAACGGCGCATCGCGCATCGGGCTGTAGTGGGGCGCGATGCACCGAGTCGACCTGTTCCCCGTCGCTCGCAGATTACAAACTTGGTCCTATCGGGCTCTCAACGCGTTTGGGCGACACAGTCGTTCGTCGCTGGACCTGGGCCTTGGCATCCAGCACCTTGTCTCCCGCTCGTGCCGCTCGCGGCCGACTGATCTGGTCCGAAAGGCTCGAGCCTCTCCCTGACAGAGCATTTGAACCAACACTGGCGTTTCCTTGAGCCTGTGTTGCCGGTCGGAATCTGCTTTGGGAGAACGCCGAACCAGCGGCCTTTTGATCTTCATTGCTCGTGCCGCTGCCAATCGCGCCGATCGGCAGGCCATTTTGAGCGCGACCAGCCCCGGCATTTCTCGCGGCCTGAGCTGCCGCCCGCGACCTCGCAGGCGTGGCGGGCTGGACGTTCGGATTGGTCGCTCCGCTGTTGGTGCGCAGATCTCCGCCGGGCGCGGTGTCCTTCGTCCCCATCCCTGGGGGTGCTGAGGGACCTGCATTGCCCGCACTCGTCCCCATTCCGGAAGGCGCCGAGCCGCCAGAGCTACCCTGCCCCGTTCCCACGCCCGCTCCGGCGGAGCCGGCATTTGCGCCGCCTGCTTGCACCAGGGCCAACAGACATGAGCTTGCGACAATCGTGGCAATCACTGGACGAATGGCATGTGACATCGGACGATCTCCTTCGCCACGCCCAAATTAACCATAATGGTGAAGCAGGGTTTCCGCTACGAATTCGCAGTTGTGCGCGCTGACGAGCGCGCAAGCCCCTACCCCTCGTCCAGCAGCTCGAACAGCTCCTCCACCCGCTCAAACGGCGCATCGCGCATCGGGCTGTGATAGACGACGCGGTCGCCGTCGCGTTGCAGCGACTTGCCCCGCGACTTGCGCAAGCGTCCGGGCAGAAACGTCGCGGCCGCAGCTTCCGGGCCGACGTCGAGGCGGATGATCCCGCGTCGCTTGCATTCGATCCTGAGCTTGGCCGCGGCGAAGAAGTCGCGCGCGAGCTTCGGTAACGGTCCGAAGCGGCGGGAGGTTTCCTCCTCGAGGTCGTCGAGATCGTCCTCGTCGTTGCATCGTGCGGCGCGGGCATAGAGCTCGAGCCGCACCGGCTCGGACTGCACGTAGCTCTCGGGCAGCATGTCCCCGACCGGCAGGTTGAGGTCGGGCACCCACAGTGCAGCCTGCTGCTCGTCACTCTTCTCCGAGGCCATTTTCAAGAGGTGGCTGTAGAGCACGGGCCCGAACACCTGGACGTGGCCGGATTGCTGCTCCGAGAACAAATCGCCCGCGCCTCGCAGGTCCAGGTCGCGCTCGCTGATGGCAAAGCCCGCCCCCGGCCGGCTGAACTCCTCGAGCACGGCGAGGCGCTTCTCGGATTGTCCGGACTCCGTCTCGGTCAACAGATGCGCGAAGGCGCGGATGCCGCCGCGGCCGACGCGTCCGCGCAGCTGGTGCAGCTGAGCGAGGCCGAATTTCTCCGGCCAGCACACCACGATGGTGTTGGCGCGGGGAATGTCGAGGCCGCTCTCGACGATGTTGGTCGCGAGCAGGACGTCGGCATGGCCTTCGACGAAGCTCATCATGCGGTCGTCGATCTCGTCAGCCGCCAGCCTGCCGTGCAGGCAGACGATGCGCAGGTCCGGCGCCACGGCCCGCACCCGCGCCAGCATGGGATCGAGATCCTGGATGCGCGGGCAGATCAGGAAGCTTTGGCCGTGGCGGCGCTGCTCGCGCAGCAGCGCCGAGGCGATCGCCGCGTCCGACAGCGGCGCGATCCTCGTCGCGACCGGAAGCCGGTGCACCGGGGGCGAAGCGATCACGCTGAGATCGCGGAAGCCGGCAAGGCCGGCTGCCAGCGTGCGCGGGATCGGCGTCGCGCTCATCATCAGCACGTGGACGTTCTTGGCGAGCCCGGCGAGCTTGGCCTTCTCCGCCGCGCCAAAATGCTGCTCCTCGTCGACGATGACGAGGCCGAGATCGTCGAACCTGACGTCCTTGCCGGTGAGCGCCTGCGTGCCGATCACGACCTTGATCCGGCCGCTGCGCAGACCCTCCCTGGTCTCCCGCAGCGCCGCGCCCGAGGTCGCGCGCGAGAGGTTGCCGACCTCGATGCCGAACGGCGCAAAGCGCTTCTGGAACGTCGCGACGTGCTGGCGGGCCAGCACCGTCGTCGGCACTGCGACCGCCACCTGCTTGCCCGACAGCACCACCGCGGCCGCCGCGCGCAGCGCGACCTCGGTCTTGCCGAAGCCGACGTCGCCGCAGATCACCCGATCCATCGGATGGCCGGATGCGAGATCGTCCAGCACGTCCCGGATCGCCTGGGCCTGGTCGATCGTCGTGAAGTAGGGAAAACGCGCGACGAACTTCTCGTAGGCCGATCCCGGCGGCACCAGCTTTTCGCCGCGCCGCCGCCGGCGCTGGCTGATGTGCTTGGCGAGCGCCTTGCCGGCGATCTGGATCTCGCGCTCGGCCTCGCTGCGGCGCGCCCACCACGTGCTGCCGTCCGCCTTGTCGAGCGAAAGCCTGCCGAGCTCGGCGGCGTAAGGCCACATCAAGGCGAGATCGGGCGGCGGCACCAGCACCGCATTGTCGCCGGCGAACTTCAGGCGGATCATCTCGCGCATCGCGCCCCCGCCGGTATTGACGGTCTGCAGGCCGTCGAGAACGGCAAGGCCGCGCTGGAGATGAACGACCACCGTGCCCTGCTCCGGCGCATCGGCATGGTCGAAGGCCGCGCTCCAGGCGCGCGCCATCGGCTGCGGATGATGCGCGCGGCTGCCGAGCACGTCGGACGCCGTCACCACGACCAGAGGCTTCTTCGCCGGCACGACGAAACCGGCATCGAGATCGGCGAGCAGCGCCATCTCACCGCCCCGCCCGCGCGCGGCCTCCTCCCAGTCTTCGCAGCGCTCCGCCCTGACGCCGCTCATCCGCTCCATCACGCGCAGATCGTCCTCATGCGCGGCGACGAGGATCAGCCGCGACCCGGCTCGGCGCGTCTCCTCGACGAAGCCACGCAACGCCTTGCGGGAGGATGTCAGCTTCGAAAACTCCGGGATGGCCTGGAACGGCGCCGTCCGCGGCAGCACCTTGATGCCCTTGGAGAGCCGCTTCCAATCGCTGCGCCCGAGATATTCGCGCTCCCGCTCGCTGCGGGGCGCGGCCTCCTCGATGGTATCGAGCCATCCGTCGGCGTGCGAAGGGACGCCTGCATCGGCGATCCATTTGGCTCCCGTGCAATAGTCGAACAGGCTCGCGCGCTTGCCGCCTTTGCCGGCAAGGCCGAGCCGCTCCGACATGGGATCGACGAGCAGCTCCCTGGTCTCGAAGATGATCCTGTGCTCATGCGGGTCGAAGGCCACGATCCGTTTGATCGTGTGCTGCGAATGCTCGATCCGGAACGGCCCCAGCGCGCCTGCGGGAAAGATTTCGAAGGTCTGGCCGTGGAACAGCGCCCCGCCCGGATAATCCGGCTCATCGTCGAGATCGTAACCGAGGGATTGGAGGCGGGTCTCGAGCTCGTGCTCGGAGAACGTGCCGCCCACTTTCAAGCTCAGGCTCAGGCGCGACAGGCTGGCCGGCGGCGGCATCCGCTCCATCACCGCTTCCGCCGTCGATACGAGAAACACCGGCTTCTTGGATTTCGCAAGGCGCCTCAGCACGGAGGCTCTGCGCCCCGCGAGCTCGTGCGAGGGCTCCAGTTGATCGAACGGCAAGGTGTTCAAGCGCGGAAACACCAGCACCTCGCAGGCGGGGTCGAGCGCGTGAATGACGCTGCCGAGCCGCTCCGCCCTGTTCTCGCTTTCGGCGAGGAAGACGATGCCGCTGCGTCCGGACTGCTTCCATTGTCCAAGCAGATGAAGGGCCATCATGCCGAGGGGCGACGAAGACGAGATCGTGACGCGCTGCGATCCTTTGCTCTTCTTCGGCGGCTTCTTGGCCACCCTTGCCTTCCTGGAAAGCCTCACTTGGACCCGTTTCTGCTCTTGAACCGCCGCAAACTGAATGCGAGCCGCCTTGCCCCTCGAATCGGCGGCTCGCCGCCATGCATATGGGATTTGCCCTGCGAACGCACCCCTCCTCGACAACGTTCGGGGCGGCGGCGCGATCCCTTTCGATCTGCTCTTGGCTGTGAGAATGGAGGCACGAAAAAGCCCCAGCGCTTGGAGCCACGCTGGGGCGTTTCGTTCGAAATGAATCGGTTAAGCAATGACGTCTTCATAGCAGCGGTTTCGCCGCCCGCCTGTGAACTGGTTCACACGCCTTGTTGGCTCGGCGATATCTGGCGGCATCCAGCCACGCCGGCATTCAAGCTTTCTTCAGACATTTCGGATCAGCTGACGATCCATTCCAAAGTGATTGTCATCCGCGCATGAGTTCGGTCCAGGTTCAGTGCACGCGGTGCAAGAACGTGTTTCGCGATCGCGCCGGGCGGTTGCAGGACGGCTATTCCAGGCAATGTCCGAGCTGCGAAGTCGTGCTGTTCTTCGCCGAGGACTCGCAGCATCCTTTCATCAAGCGGGCGATGCGCAGTGCGCGCCAGGCCCGCAAGGAGATGCGGGAGCGCCAGGCGGCGAAGCTCGCCGCACCCGAGCCGGACGTGGCGCAGTCGAGGAGATTTGCCGGCAGGACGCGATCGGCGACGCGGGAGGACTAGCGGCTCAGCTTCGCCGCCGCTTGCGCGGAAACAGGCGGTCGCGGATGTAGCGCGAGGTCGCCGTTAGGCGGATGCCGCGGGGCTTGTGCCAGGCGGCGCGGTCGATCTCCTTCTTGTCGCCGATCGCCAGCCTGCCCTTGGCGGACTTGGCGATGAAGATCGCGTCGCTCATCTTGCGGCCGGAGCGCTTGTTCCTCGCCTTCACTTCCTTCCAGAGGCTGATCCTGCCGAGCTTCAGCTTGGGCAATTCCTCCTTGATCTCCCGCCGCAGGCAGTCCTTCTCCGACTCGCGCGCACGCTTGCGGCCGCCCGGAAACATCCACAGGCCGTCCGACCGGCGTCTGACCAACAATACCTTGCCGCGCCTGGCGGCAACCAGCTTGGAAGACTTTGCCATTGCTGCCGTTGTCGAAAACAGAATCGACCCAATGGTAACTTGTCTAGTCGAACAGACAAGTTAGCGGCGCAGCTTGATCACAGGCCGAGCCGTACCCGATCCCGGTGCGGCGTGGCGGGCAGACCGCGCGCTGGCGGGCGCGAGATCACCCCTTCCCCGTCTCCGCCCGGTCCTCGGTCCTGATCCAGGCCATCATCATTTCCCAGGCCACCGACAGGATGATCGGTCCGATGAACAGTCCGACGATGCCGTGGGCCAGCGTACCGCCGATCACGCCGACGAAGATCACGATGGTCGGGGTGGTCAGGCCACGGCCCATGACGAGCGGCTTCAGCATGGTGTCGATGAATCCGACCAGGACGAAGAATACGGTGAGCAGCAGCGCCGTGGTGACGTCCTTGGCGGTCCAGATCCAGATGATCACCGGCAGCAGCACCAGGAAAGCACCGATCTGCACGATCGAGAGCAGCAGCACGATGAAGGCAAGCAGGCCCGCGCTCGGCACCGAGGCGAGCTTGAAGCCGATTCCGGCGAGCAGCGCCTGGACGATCGCCACGCCAATGACGCCCTGCGCCACGGCGCGGATGGTCGCACCGGCGAGCGAGAGGAAATGCTCGCTTTGCTCCGGCACGATGCGAAACAGGAAGTTGCGGCCGGCCGCGACCAGGCGCGGCCCATGCGGAAACAGGAAGCCGGCCACGAACACGGAGACGAGAAACTGGAGCGTGCCAAGGCCGGCGTCGCCCGCGAGCGAGAGCAGCGGGCCGGCCAGCGGCTGAAGATACGGCGCCACCTCGCGCACCGCCGTCCGAACGTTGTTGTAGGCCTGATCCCAGAGCTCGTAGAGCCAGGGGCCGACCAGCGGCCAGGACTTGAGCTGCTCCGGGGCCGATTGGAGCACGAGGTCGCCGGTGCCGAGCTGGTGCGCCAGCTCACGCACGCCATCCACCGCGCTGATGCCGAGCCAGGTCGCCGGACCGATGACGATACCCAGCGTGATCAGGGTCAGGATTGCTGCTGCGGTTTTGGGCCGGCCGCCCAGGATCTTGGCAACCAAGCTGAATGCCGGATAGAACGCGACCGCCAGCACGCCGCTCCAGGCCAGGATCGGCACGAATGGGCGGATGATCAGGAAGGTCCAGATGATCAGCAGGGCGAGCAGGCCGAGGCGGATCACGAGCTGGATGACGTCCTCGCCCGTCAGCAACTGACGGAGGCTTTTCACGGGCACAGCTTTCCTTGCGGCATGAACGCAACTTCCGCGCTTGCGGGCTCAGCCGTTATTGCCAGCAACGCATCTGGCGTCAAGACGACCGGCTGCCGGATACCGCATCGCCCGCCCCAACCCGGCTTGGCTAACGCGGGTTAACCGGATTTCCCCGCGCCGGTTTACGCCGCTGCAAATGCTGGTGACTACCTTCCATCCGTAGTCACCGAAGTGCATTCTGGACCATGGCCAACAGCATCTGGACGATCGAACAGTTCACCTGTGCGAGTTGCGGTATGAACTACACTGCGACCAGAGAGGAGCACAGCGAGGCTCACAGCGGCAGCTTCAAATGCGGCATCTGCAGCGGCATCGTGCATGCCTGGTCCGGCAAGCACCACTTCTTCGGCTGGCAGGCCGTGAAGACGAGGCCGCCCGTGTTCGGGCGGCGCTGGGCCGGCGTCGAATGGTAAGCCGCCTGCGGTGACGCCGGATCCGCCGAATTGCGCCGGCGCCGTTTGCACTCCGTTCACCGATCGCGCCTAGATCAGGACGGAACCTCAGCTTCGAACGCCATGGCCGACCTCAACGCCGTCCTGACCAGGCTCAACGACCGTCTGCTGCGCCTTGAGGGCGAGCTGTTCGTGCTGCGCTCGCTGGCGCGCGCGACATTGACCGCGGGCGACGACCATGCCGCGCGCATGCGCAAGCTGGTCGAGGCCGCAAAAGTCGCGCTCGACGACGAGGCCAAGCGCCCGCTCGACAAGCCAACCCGAAAATATGTCGATGCGGCAACCGCACTGGTCGAGGAATTGCTGGTCGAACCCACCCCGGCGCGGCCGCTGTTCACGGTAATCGACGGCGGCCGGCGGGACTGAGCGCCCGCCTCAGCACGGCGATAATTACCGCCCATACATGCCCGGCGCACGTGCGCCATTCGGGTAGCACTGTCCCTGCGAGTAATTGTAATCATAGCCGTGCGGACAGAGCCCGCCATGCCCTCCATAATATTGAGGGCGACCGTAAGCGCCGGGCGCGCGTGCACGATTCGGATAGCACTCGCCTGTCGAGTAATTATAGTCGTAACCGTGCGGGCACAGGCCGCCACGGCGCCCATAGCCCGGGCCGGGATCCCGGGTGTACACACCGGGCGCGTGATGGTCGTTGGGATAGCAGCGGCCGTTCGAGTGGTTGTAATCGTAGCCGTGCGGACATTGCCCGCCCGGACCGCCCCTGAACTGTACCTGCTCAACCATGGGCGCTGTCGGTCCCGCAGGCACGGTTGCAAACGCGAGCAAACCGGCTAGCGCAAGCTCGATCATAACGATTCCTCCAAATCACGTGGACAAGCCTATCAGGATTCGCGTCCCACGAAACGACATGACAATTGAGGCGAGGCTGGCCTGAACCCCGCATGAACCGGGCTCGGACTGCGACAATGCGACAACGCCAAGCCCGCGCACGATGCCGACATCTAGATCGTGGAATTGTCCGCCTTGAGCCGGCTGAGCCCCGCCTCGATGATCGCGATCTCCTCGTCGATCTGACCGATCGGCAGGCTGAAATCATAGCCGGACCGGCTCTTCAGATCGACCGCGAGCCGCTGCCTGTGCATCATCAGCTCGTCGAGTCCACGGCGGTTCTTCAGACGCACATAGGCATCGACGATCTGCTCGATCGCGTTGGGCATGGGATCTGTCCCGGCGAAAAAGGCCCGGCGGCGCGTCCACGCCGGCGGACGATATCGGTGTCGCGGTACGCAATACAAATCCGCGACGGATTCGTCGATACGCCAATCTGGTTGAGATCGTGTTACCGTCCGATGATGTCGCATGAAAAGGCCGCCGGCGGTCAAGCCGACGGCCAAAGCCGGGTTCGAAAACGGATGCGGATTGAAATGTCGCCAGCCCCGGTTGGGCGCACGTTATCAGCTGATCCGAGCCATCTCTGTCAGGAACGAAACACAGGAACCCGCAATTTGCAGGTCGGCGCCACTGATGGGACGACGACGGTCTCGGGCGGAACCGCCGGGTAAGGCCCTCCAGCTCAGGCCGAGGTGGCCGCCATCAGTATCGCGACCGAAAACCCGATGCCGCAGAGCTTGACGGCGCAATCCTGAAGTTCGCGCAAGCCGCGCCCGGCGCATTGTTGATAACCCACGCAAACGCTGCGCGGGTGGTGACAGGGCATGCGGACGTGTTATCGGGGGATGACGCAGTTGCGAGACAGATCGGACACCCATGCGCATTACCCTCGTCGGCTCCCGCCATTTTGGCGTGACCACCCTGAACATGCTGCGGGAGCACGGCGTCTCGGTCGCCCAGGTCGTGGTGGCCGACGCCGACGACCGCCTCGCTGCGGCGGCCAAGGCGGCGGGCATCGAGGTGCAGGTGCAAGCCAATCCCAAGCTGGTGGTGGCCTCCGAGATCGCCCCGGACACCGATCTGATCATCACAGCGCACAGCCATGCCAGGATCGGCAAGGATGCGCTCGCCGCCGCCAGGTTCGGCGGGATCGGCTATCATCCCTCGCTGCTGCCGCGCCACCGCGGCAAGGCCGCGGTGGAATGGACCATCAAGGAAGGCGACCCGATCGCCGGCGGCACGATCTACCATCTCGCCGACCGCATGGATGCCGGCGCGATCGCCGCCCAGGACTGGTGCTTCGTCAAGAAGGGCGAGACCGCACGAGAGCTTTGGGAGCGCGCGCTGGCGCCGCTCGGGCTCAAGCTGCTGGCCGACGTGATCGATTACGCCAAGGTCCACAAGGCGCTACCCGCCAAAGCCCAGGACGAGCAGTTCGCGACCTCCGCGCCGAGCCTCTCCTGAGCCAAGCCCCTCTGAACCAGCCCTCTGCGCCAAAGTCTCCTGGAGCATTTCCGAGTCGTCCTGACGTTTACCCTTAACGTGCGGCGCCCTTGATTCTGCTTCGGAAATTGAAGCCAAAAGCGCAAATAAACCATTGTTCCCAAAGGAACAATTTTCGCTTTGGCATCGCAACAAATTTCCGTCACATTTCGTCCGAATAAGCGTCAGCGTCTCAGACACATTCAAGGACGAATTCATGCGTTTTGGTCGCATTGCGGTGTTCTGTGCCGCCCCAGTTCTCGCTGGCACCCTCGCCGCCCCCGCCTTTGCCCAAAATCCCTATGACGGCAATTGGCAAGTCACCATCGTGACCAAGAGCGGTTCGTGCGAGCCGACCGCAAGCTCGATGCTGACGGTTGCCGACGGCAAGATCACCGCGCCCGGCGCTAACGTTTCCGGCACCATCGGTAGCGGGGGACTTGTGAAAGTTTCGATCAATGGTGCATATGCCAACGGTCAACTCAGCGGCAACGCCGGATCGGGGAAATGGAATGGAGCATCTGCAGGCATACCGTGCAGCGGGCGGTGGGAAGCATCGCGCCAATAAACCAATTGAGGCCCGCGCCCGGAATCGGCGGCTGCTGATCGCGGCCACCGTTTGGTTTGCTGCGGGGATCGTCACCACCCAAAGCAAGGCCCAGTCCGGCCCGTTCGCCCCGCTGGCGGGCAGCTGGAGCGGTAGTGGCACGGTCACGCTGGATGACGGCTCGACCGAGCGGATCCGCTGCCGGGCCAAATACGCTCCGATCGGACCGACCATGGAGATGTCGCTGACCTGCGCCAGCGATGCCTACAAATTCAACCTCGGCGCCAACGTGAAGGCCGAAGGCGGCGCCATTGCAGGCAGTTGGTCCGAGACCAGCCGCAACATCTCCGGCTCGCTCCAGGGCCGCGGCAGCGGCGGAAGCTACGAGCTGGTGGCCTCCACCGCGGGCTTCAACGCCAACATCTCTCTCAGGACGTCCGGCAACAAGCAGAACGTCACGATGCGCGCGGACAGTCAGTTCCGCGGCGCGAACATCTCGATGTCGAAATAAGACGCAAGTTCACGCGACAATCGATCCGGCGCCCGCGCCGGATCGATTTTTTTATGGGCCGGGCACGTACGCGGTGACCTCGATCTCGACCTTGGCACGCTCGTCCACGAGACCTCCGATATAGAGCAGCGTCGAGGGCGGAAAATTACGACCGAGCGTTTCCTTCCAGGCCGCGCCAATGCCGGCACCTGCGGCTTCGTACTCGGCGCGGCTGGTCAGGTACCAGGTCAGGCGGACGATGTGCTCGGGGCCGGCGCCGGCGTCGCCCAGCAGCTTGACGATCCGCTTCAGCGCCGTCGCGACCTGGGCTGCCATGTCGGGATCGTAACTGCCGGCCTCGTCGCCCCCGGTTTGGCCGGCGAGTACCACCCACCGGCCCGGCCCCTCGGTCACGACGCCGTGGGAAAAGCCGCGCGGTTTTTTCCACTCGGCCGGCTGCAAGATGCGCATGGGCAATGTCTCCCGGTCTTTGTCGTTGTTCGCTGATGCCTTAGCATGCCGCCCAGCATCGCTGCATCCGCAGATTTGGCCGTTGCAAACGGCGGCAATGTCGCCGATACCGGCCGCCCCTCCTTGATCCATCCCTTTCCGCATCCGCCGCAGATGAGCACCACACCGTCGAAAATGATGGCTGCACTGTGGATGGCCGGCTGGCTGTCGCTGATGCTGATCATGGCGGTGGCCGGGCGCGAGACCACGCGCGAGCTGAATGTTTTTCAGATCATGGAAATGAGGTCGCTGGCCGGCTTCGTCTTGCTCTCACCGATCATCTACCGCGCCGGCGGCTGGAAGGTGCTCAAGACCTCGCGCCTGCCGCAGCATGTCGGCCGCAATTTGGTGCACTATGTTGCCCAGCTCGGCTGGTTCTTCGCACTGACACTGATCCCGATCGGACAGGTGGTGGCAATCGAGTTCACCATGCCGATCTGGACGGCCGTCCTCGCGGCGAGCTTCCTGTCCGAGCGGATGACGCCATGGAAGATCGCCGCCATCGTGCTCGGCCTCGTCGGCGTTATCGTCATTGTCCGCCCCTCGACCGGGGAGATCAATCCGGGGCAGCTCATCGCGCTTGGCGCCGCCATGGGATTTGGCGTCGCGATGGCGCTGGTGAAATCGCTGACCCGCACCGAGAGCGCGCTCTCGATCCTGTTCTGGATGCTGGTGGTGCAGTCGGTTGCCGGCTTTATTCCGACGCTGTTGGTCTGGACCTGGCCGTCGCTCTATGTCTGGGCCTGGGTCGGCGTGATCGCCGTCTGCGGCACGTTCTCACATTATTGCTTGGCCAGTGCGATGCGCTACGCCGACGCGACGATCGTGGTTCCGATGGACTTCCTGCGGGTTCCACTGACTGCAACTGCCGGTTGGCTGTTGTATTCCGAGCGGCTCGACGCCTGGACCGTGCTCGGCGCCGCGCTGATCCTGTTTGGCAATTTACTCAATTTGAAGCCCGCTTCGTCGGTTCCCGCCCGGGCTAGGTGAACCTCGCGCCGCCTCGCGCGACAAAACCAAGTGGCCGTGTGATTTGGATCACGTTGGAGCGACACTCCATCGTGCACATTCGGCCACACAGCAGCGGGTTGAACGCAACGGACTGCCGTTTTGGTGGCGCGAAGTCGGGCACTTCGTGTAGGTTCGTTGTCGATTTGTTGCTGCCTGCAATTCGATTCTGGGGATTTCAGAATGCGCTATCTCACCCTCCTCGCTTCGCTGATGTGCATGGCGCTGTCGATCAGTGCCGCCAAGGCTGACCGCCGCGTCGCCTTCGTCGTCGGCAACGGCTCCTACAAGAACGTCGCGCAATTGCCGAACCCGCCGATCGACGCCAAGGCGATGGCGGCCACGCTGCGCAATGTCGGCTTCGAGGTGATCGAAGGCTCCAATCTCAGCCGCGACCAGATGACCGAGAAGCTGCTTGATTTCGGCCGCAAGGCGCAAGGCTCCGATATCGCGCTGTTCTATTATGCCGGCCACGGCATCGCCGTCAGCGGCACCAATTACCTGCTGCCCGTCGACGCCGACATCAAGTCGGAGATGGACGTCAAGCTAGGCGCCGCCATCAACATCGACCTGACTCTCGAGCAGACCATGGGCGATGCCAAGGTCAAGCTCGTCTTCCTCGATGCCTGCCGCGACAACCCGTTCGCCGCCAAGATCAAGTCGAATTCGGCGACTCGCAGCGTCAACGTCCAGAGCGGCCTCGCCGAGATGAAGTCCGGCGAAGGCACGCTGATCGCGTTCGCCACCGGCCCGGGCCAGACCGCACTCGACGGCCAGGAGGGCAACAACAGCCCGTTCACGCGGGCGTTGATCGACAACATCACCAGGCCCGGCGTCGAGATCCAGCAGGCCATGACGTCGGTGCGCGCTCAGGTCAATGAAGAGACCCGCAAGGGCCAGCTGCCCTGGGGCCACACCAACCTGACCGGCTCCGTCTATCTCAATCAGGCGCCGACCACCCAGGTCGCCGCCGCGGCCCCGACCGCGACCGGCATCGTGCCGGCGGCGACCGGAAGCTCGGACGGTGTCGAGCTCGAATACTGGCGCTCGGTCAAGGAGTCCAACAAGGCCGAGGAGCTCAACGCCTACCTCACCGCTTACCCGAACGGCCAGTTCAAGGCGCTGGCGCTGGCGCGGCTGGCGGCGATCAAGAGCGGCCCCTCGACCGCGACCCGCACGCTCAATGCCGGCGTCGATCCCGCCACCTTCACGGATGAGGCTACCCAAGTGACCGAGGACCAAATCGGTCTCGACAAGAACAAGCGTCGCGACGTGCAGCGTCGACTGACGGCACTCGGCTTCGACACCAACCAGACCGGCGTATTCAACGACGAAACGCGCGCCGTGCTCAAGCGCTGGCAGACGGCGCGCGGCTACCCGTCGTCAGGCTATCTGAACAAGCATCAGCACAAGGCCCTGCTCTCGGAAATCGTGGCTGCTCCGGCGACGGCGAGCGACGGCAGCCAGAAGCCGGCTCGGCGCGCCGCCACCGCCCCGGCTCAGAGCAGCGCGCCGGCTCCCCAGCCGCGCAGCAATCCCGGCGATGCTGCCGGTGCGGCCTTCGTCGGCGGCGTCGTCGGCGGCATGATGGGCGGCATGTTCCGCCGCTGAGAGCGAGATGGATATCAGACGAGAAAAGCCCGGCTCGCGCCGGGCTTTTTTAATGCGACGGTGGCGCCGCATACTCCGTCATTGCGAGGAGCTCTTGCGAGGAAGCAATCCAGGACTGTCACCGCGGAAAGATTCTGGATTGCTTCGCTACGCTCGCAATGACGAGTTCTCCTACTTCCCCGCAGCTTTCCGCAGCGCCTCGTTGATGCGATCCTGCCAGCCGGGACCGCCCTCCTGGAAGAACTCCAGCACGTCCTGATCGATGCGCAGCGTGACCTGCTCCTTGACGCCGGGAACAGCGTTCGGCTTGGGTGGCGCCGCGGCGACCTTCGCTGTCACCTTCTTGAACGCCGCCTCGGCCTCGGTCCTGGCATCGCCCAACGTGCGCGGCCGCCTCGGTTGATCCGCCATGTTCTAGATCCCCTCGAACAGAGCCGTCGAAAGATACCGCTCGGAGAAGGACGGCACGATCGCCAGGATGGTCTTCCCGGAAGCTTCCGGCCGCTTGCCGATCTCGAGTGCAGCGGCGATCGCGGCGCCGGATGAGATGCCGCCCGGAATGCCCTCATGCCGCGCCAGCGCGCGCGAGGTCTCGATCGCCGTGGTCGAGTTGATCTTCACGATCTCATCGATCACGGAGCGGTCGAGGATGTCAGGGACGAAGCCGGCACCGATACCTTGGATCTTGTGCGGAGTATGCTGTCCCCCCGAGAGCACCGGGCTCTCCTCCGGCTCGACCGCGACCACACGCAAGCCCGGCTTGCGCGGCTTGAGCACCTGGCCGACGCCGGTGATCGTGCCGCCGGTGCCGACGCCGGCCACGAAGAAGTCGATGCTGCCGCCGGTGTCGTTCCAGATCTCCTCCGCGGTGGTGCGGCGGTGCACCTCCGGATTGGCGAGGTTCTTGAACTGCTGCGGCATCACCGAATTCGGCGTCGTCTTCAAGAGCTCCTCGGCGGCCGCGATCGCGCCCTTCATGCCCTGCGCCGCCGGCGTCAGCACCAGCTCGGCGCCGAGAAAGGCCAGCATCTTGCGTCGCTCGATCGACATCGATTCCGGCATCACCAGCTTGAGCCGGTAGCCGCGGGAGGCCGCCACGAAAGCGAGCGCAATGCCGGTATTGCCGGAGGTCGGCTCGATCAGCACGGTGTCGGGCTTGACGATGCCCGCCTTCTCCATCGCGATGATCATGGCCGCGCCGATGCGGTCTTTGACGCTTGCGGCAGGATTGAAATATTCAAGTTTTGCCAAAATGGTCGCGTTCACGTCCTGCATGCCGGGCAGCCGGCGCAAGCGCACGATGGGCGTGTTGCCGAAGGCATCGACGATCGAGTCGTAAATCCGGCCGCGGCCGGGTTGGTGCGCTGCACCCGTGTTGGACGATGCGTCCATGATGAACTCCCTGTGGCGACGATCTGCACGTCTGTCGCGGCCTTGCGCAGTTACGGACAGCTTGCGGCGACACGCAAGCGGCAATGCAGCACATGTTAAATACGCTGCATCGCAAAATCGCGTGAGCTTTAATTAGCAGAAAACCAACGCATTTGTGTTGCGACCTCGTCAACTGATTCTGCTTATGTTAGACTTAGGTCTCAAAGCAGGGAGGTCACCACGATGTCAGCGGTTGCTGAAGTGATGTCGACCGTAGCGCTAAGGCGTGATCCGCGCTGCAGCGAGTTGCCTACCTGTCCGGTCTGCGCCGACTCCATGGTCGCCGCCGAAGCTTCCGCTTACGTCTCGGACCACATGATCAGCTACCTCTGGACCTGCGACAATTGCGGGTATGGCTTCGTGACCAAGCACGCTGTGAAGCGGCGGATCGTGTGCAATTGAGGTTGCGCAATTGATCAGCGCGGGGCGATATCACCCCCCGCCCAATCCTCGCGCGTCTTCTGATAGAACTCGTCGAACGTCCCGCGCGCGACCGCGTCCCTGATGCCCTGCATCAGGCACTGATAGTAGGCGACATTGATCTCGGACAGCAGCATCGCGCCCAGCGTCTCGCCCGCCTTGACGAGATGATGGAGATAGGCGCGCGCGCAGTTCCGCGTCGACGGCCATGAGCTCTCTTCATCGAGCGGCCGCGGATCGTCGGCATGGCGCGCGTTGCGCAAATTGACCTGGCCGTAGCGCGTGAAGGCGACGCCGTGCCGGCCGTTGCGGGTCGGCATCACGCAGTCGAACATGTCGATGCCGCGCTTCACCGCTTCGAGGATGTCGTCGGGCGTGCCGACGCCCATCAGATAGCGTGGCCGCTGCTTCGGCAGCAGCGGCGCGGTCTCGTCGATCATCGCCAGCATGACCGCCTGCGGTTCGCCGACGGCGAGCCCGCCGATCGCATAGCCGTGGAAGCCGATCTCGACCAGGCCCTGCGCGCTCGCATGGCGCAGCTCGGGCACGTCGCCGCCCTGCACGATGCCGAACAGCATGTAGCCATCCGGGGCGCTCGCGAAGGCGCGCTTGCTTCTTTCGGCCCAGCGCAGCGACAATTGCATCGCGCGCTCGATGTCGGCGCGCTCGGCCGGAAGCCGCACGCATTCGTCCATCTGCATGGCAATGTCGGAGCCGAGCAAGCGCTGCACCTCGATCGAGCGCTCCGGCGACAGCTCGACCTTGGCGCCGTCGATGTGCGAGCGGAACGTGACGGCGTGCTCGCTGACCTTGCGCAAATCCGCCAGCGACATCACCTGGAAGCCGCCGGAATCGGTCAACATCGGTCCGTTCCAGCCTGTGAACGTCTGCAAGCCGCCGAGCGCCGCGATCCGCTCGGCGCTTGGACGCAGCATCAGATGGTAGGTGTTGCCGAGCACGATGTCGGCGCCGGCATCGCGCACCTCGCGCCAGTGCATGCCCTTCATGGCACCGGCGGTGCCGACCGGCATGAAGGCCGGGGTCCGCACCACGCCATGCGGGGTGGTCAGCCGCCCGGTGCGCGCGGCCCCGTCGGTGGCGAGCAACTCAAAGTGATTGGGAAGGTCATTGTCGGGATTCATGGCGGTGCTTATTGCGTGTCGGAGCAGGCTGATCAACCCGCCGACCGCGCCCGGGCCGGTTTGTGCATCAGACTGGGACACCGACCGACACAAGGATTGATGCGCGCCCTTGCCAAACGAAACGATACAGTGTAGTTTTGTCCTTGGGGGCTGGACGAGATGCCGCGGCGAACTTGCCGGCGGCGGTAGATGCGTGATCGCCAGCCACCGACAATGCCGTACCCTTCGTGTTCGACCGACGCATCCGTCTCCTCGCGTGACCGGATCAGGCAGACTGGCGTCAGCCTGATCCGATTGGTGGTCCTGATCTGCAGCCTGGCGCTCGGCGCCTGCACCTCCCTGCCCCGCACGCCCTACACGGCCGCCGAAGCCAGCGCCTCGCGCGTGCTGGATATCGATGGGCTCAGGCGCTACGCCGACGAGCCGGTCACCAAGTTCAGCTTCGAGAAGGACAACAACACTGCGACGAGAACCTATTTGGCGCTCTCCGGCGGCGGCGCTGACGGCGCCTATGGCGTCGGCGTGCTCAACGGCTGGAGCGCAGCGAGAACGCGCCCCAGCTTCTCGGTCGTCTCGGGCGTCAGCACCGGCGGCCTGATCGCGCCGTTCGCGTTTCTCGGACCGCAATATGACGACACGCTGAAGGAGGTCTACACCAGCGGCATCGCGGAGAGCCTCCTGAACGACCCCAGCATCATGCGCGTGCTATTCGGATCCGGCCTGTTCGGCAACACCAGGCTGCGCGAGCTCGTCGCTCGCTATGTCGGGCCCGAGATCATGGCGCAGGTCGCGCGCGAGCATGCCAAGGGCCGCAGGCTGCTCGTGGTGACGACCGACCTCGACACGCAGCGCACCGCGATCTGGGACATGGGCAGGATTGCCACGGTCGGAACGCCCGAGGCGCTCAAGCTGTTTCGCGACGTGATGGCGGCCTCCGCCAGCATTCCCCTGGTGTTTCCGCCCATCATGATCGATGCCGAAGGCGGGGGCCGCAAGTTTCAGGAGATGCATGTCGATGGCGGCGTGACCGCGCCGGTGCTGACCTTGCCCGAAGCTCTGCTGTTCCAGAGCGGCCGTCTGCCCGGCGATGCGAAGATGGACATCTACATCCTCGTCAACAAGAAGATCGAACGCAACTTCGAGCTCGTCTCCAACGGCACCATCGACGTCGCCTCGCGCAGCCTGTCGGCGATCACCCAATCGCAGACGCGCTCGATCATCTTCTCGACCTACGATTTCGCTAAGCGTAACCGGCTGGGCTTCCATCTCTCCTACATCGCGCGCGACTATCCCGCCCCGCCGTCGGAAGGGTTCGATACCGGCTATATGCGGGCGCTGTATCAGTACGGATACGAGAAGGCTGCATTCGGCCAGGCCTGGACCTCGACGCTGCCGTGATCCCTCGCGACGGAACGAGGCAATACCGAAACCGTTGACGATATGGCCAATTCGGCCAGATTCGCGATGACGCCTCCGCTCCTGCGCGATATAGAGCGAATGACCGATATCACGACCGCGCAGGAATCATTGGGCATGGGATTGACTGCGACCAGGACAAGACCGGCAGCGCCACGGCGCGAGGTGCCGAAATCCCGCGGTGGCCGGCCGACGAAGACCGCTGCGATCGAGCGCGATCTGCGGCTGATCGAGGTCGCCACCCGCCTGTTCCTTGATCGCGGCTTCGATGCGACCTCGCTCGATGCGGTCGCGGAAGCTGCGCGGGTCAGCAAGCCCACCGTCTATTCCCGCTATGGCGACAAGCGCGGCCTGTTCGCGGCCGTGCTGAGGCGCGAGATCGAGCGCTGGCTTGCGCCGCTGTCGGCGGCGGCGGAGACGCAGCTCTCCAGCGCCTCGAACATCCCGGTCGAGCAGCGGCTGGTCGAGATCGGACGCGAGATGCTGACCTTCACCTGCGGCCCGGATGCTGTCGCCTTCAGCCGCATGATGACGGCGCAGGCCATCAACTTCCCCGACGTCGCCAAGCTCGGCAAGGAGGAAGGCTGGCTCAAGGCCGTCGCCACCACGGCTCGCTTCTTCGACCATCTGGTGGCGCAAGGTGCGCTCGATGTCGACGACACCACCATCGCAGCCGAGGTGTTCCTCGACGTCGTCGTCGGTCACACCCACCGCATGGCGACGTTCGGAACGGCGCTGGAGCCGAAGGCCGCGGAAAAGCGCATGCGTGCGGCGATCAAACTGTTCCTCGCCGGCGCGCTGGGGCCTGCCGACCGCGTCCAGGACACCTCGAAACTCGCGCCACGGCGCCGCTCCTCCCGCTGACAATTCCGTGAGCTTGCCTGCTTTCCCCAGGGGGCGACGATGCGGCGTCATTGACCGAAATAAAACGATACGGTATGGTTTCATTACAGTCGGTTCGGGCCGCTTTTTTCACCAGCCCCAAAGAGGTCCGGACCCGCTTCGATCGCCGCGACGGGTACAGCCCTGCCACGGCGCTCCGCGGCCGGCCGATGCCCAAGGCCGGCCGCGAATTCTTTACGATCATCCGGCACACTCGCTGGCCGAGGGTTCGAGCATGACGACTGCCAAACGATGGACCTTGCACCTGCTTGCGATCGCATTGCCCGCGCTGCTCATCGCCGCACCGGTACAGGCTGTCGTGACCGCGAGCACGCCGACCGCGCTTCACAGCGACACAGAAGGTGATGCCGAAGCGGACCGCCAGGCAGTCAGCCGCGAAATAGAGCGATTCCGCAGCTCCTCGATCACGATCAGTCAGGCCATGGCGATTGCCGAAGCCCGCCATGCCGGCGCCACCACCGCCGATGTGAGCTTCGACGGCGGCTCGAGCGTGCCGGTCTACCGGGTGAAGACCCTGCACAACGACCGGATCTGGCGCCACACCATCAATGCTTCGACCGGCGAACTGGTCGGCGGGGAAGCCGCCCTACCCCTCGCCGAGCTCGACCGCGAGGACCGCAGCAACCTCGCAGCTTTGGGTGCGATCAGGCACCGCCTCTCCGACGCCGTGCGCGTCGCCGAGCGTGCCGCCGCGGGCAAGGCCATCAGCGGCGGGCTGGTCCGTGAACGCGGCCGGCTGAACTTCTCGATCGTCGTCGTCAGCGGCGACGACCTCAAGGAGGTCACCCTGGAGCCGCCGGGCGCCAAGAGAAAATAGCGGGTGCCAAATAGCGGCAGTCTGCCCCCGGCATCGGCCGGGCCGAAAAGCCATTGACGGCCGCAAAACTCTCCCGCATAAGTCGCCGCCATGTTCACGACCACCAAACGCACGACCAAAACCACCACGGCCGAAGGGGCCCGGGGAGGCGTGCGCGCGTAAGTCGTCGACTTAAACGCATCAGCTCTACGGCAAGCCCCGCCCTCGATGGTCCGGGGCTTTTTTGTTGTCTAAATTCTCAATGCAACGGAGGACAAAGTGAGTAACGATCCCGTCGTCGCGATTGTCGGCGTCACCGGTGCGGTGGGCGCCGAATTCATCGCCACCATGGACAAGCGCGGCTTTCGCGTCGGCAAGCTCAAGGCACTGGCGAGCGCCCGCTCGGCCGGCAAGACGGTGTCGTTCCGCGGGCAGAGCGTGGCCATCGAGGAGTTGACCGAGCGCTCCTTCGACGGCGTCGACATCGCCCTTTTCTCCGCCGGCGGCAGCATCTCCAAGAAGTTCGCCCCCATCGCGGTCAAGGCGGGTGCCGTCGTGGTCGACAACTCCTCGGCCTTCCGCATGGATCCGAACGTGCCGCTGGTGATCCCCGAGATCAACGCGAGCCGCATCCGCGACCACAAGGGCATCATTGCGAACCCGAACTGCGCCGCGATCACCGCGCTGGTGCCGCTGTGGCCGATCCACCAGAAGAACCGCATCAAGCGCGTGATCATCTCGACCTATCAGGCGGCCAGCGGCGCCGGCGCCGCCGCGATGGAGGAGCTGGTGAAGTCCACCCGCGCCAACCTCAACGGGCAGGTCCATACGCCCAAGGTGATGCCGCACCCCTACGCCTTCAACCTGTTCAACCACAACACCGCCATCGACCCCGAGACCGGCTACAACGACGAAGAGACCAAGGTCATCAAGGAGACCCGCAAGATCTTCGAAGACGACAGCATCGCCGTCGGCGTCACCTGCGTGCGCGTGCCGGTGCTGCGCGCCCATTGCGAAGCCATCACCTTCGAATGCGAGAAGCCGATCAGCGAGGACCAGGTCCGTGCCATCATGGCGCAGGCGCCCGGCGTCAAGGTGGTCGACGACCGCGCCAAGAACTACTTCCCGATGCCGATCGACGCCTCGGGCCAGGACGACGTCCTGGTCGGCCGCATCCGCAAGGATCTCAGCGATCCCACCGGCCATTCGATCTCGATGTTCGTGGCGGCGGATCAGTTGCTCAAGGGCGCGGCGCTGAATGCGGTGCAGATCGCGGAGCTGTTGCCGCAGCGGGTGATGGCGTAACGAAGGTTGCGTAGGGTGGATTAGCCGAAGGCGTAATCCACCTCTTGTGCTTCCGCGGAGACGAGCAGTGGTGGGTTACGCCTTGCGGCTAACCCACCCTACCGCTCGGCCCGAAACAGCAAGCACGCGTCGCCATACGAATAGAAGCGATAGCCCTGTGCGATCGCGTGCGCATAGGCCTGCTTCATCGTCTCCAGCCCCGAGAAAGCCGACACCAGCATGAACAGCGTCGACTTCGGGAGGTGGAAATTCGTCATCAGAATGTCGATCGCGCGGAAGCGATAGCCGGGCGTGATGAAGATCGACGTCTCGGCGGCGAATGGCTGGATCGTGCCGTCCTCGCTCGCGGCGCTTTCGAGCAGCCGCAACGACGTGGTGCCGACGGCAACGATACGGCCGCCGTTCTTCCGCGCAGCGTTGAGCCGCGCCGCCGTTGCGGCCGAGATTGTGCCCCACTCGGCATGCATCTTGTGGGTTTCGGTGTCGTCGACCTTCACCGGCAGGAACGTCCCTGCCCCGACATGCAGCGTCACGCGGTTGAGGCCGACGCCCCGCGCGCGCAGCGCCTGCTCCAGCGCCGGCGTGAAATGCAGCCCGGCGGTCGGGGCCGCGACAGCGCCCTCGTTCGCCGCGAACATGGTCTGGTAATCGGCGAGGTCCTGATCGTCTGGCGTGCGCTTGGAGGCGATGTAGGGCGGCAGCGGCGGGCTGCCGAGATCGGCGATGGCCTGGTCCAGCGCCGGGCCGTGGAACGAGAACGACAGCGTGACCTCGCCTTCGGTGCCCTTGGCCTCGACCTCGGCGTCGAGATGACCGAGCAGGCAGACCTTGCCGTCGTTGCCGAAGCGGATGCGGTCGCCGGGGGCGAGCTTCTTGGCCGGCTTCACCAGCGCCTGCCAACGCGAGCCGTCGAGACGCTTGATCAGTGTCGCCTCGATCTTCGGCTCGGTGTCGCGGCCGATGCGGCGACCCTTCAATTGCGCCGCAATCACCTTGGTGTCGTTGACGACGAGTTGGTCGCCCGGCCTCAGCCATTGCGGCAGGTCGGAAATGATCTGGTCGCGCAGCGCGCCATTCTCGACGACCAGCATCCTCGCGGAATCGCGCGGGCTCGCCGGGCGCAGCGCGATGCGCTCGGGCGGCAGATCGAAATCGAAGAGCTCGGTGCGCATGTCTCACTAGCACAGTCATTCCGGACGCCGCGCCTCAAGCGCGGCGATCCGGAATCCCGAGAGTGTGGCGCGAGATTCCGGATTCGCACCCAGGCGCGCCCGGAATGACAAGGTGACTATTCCTTGTCCGCGGCCATCCGCGCCTTGACGATCTTGTCGGGGTTCTGCACCGGCTCGCCGCGCTTGATCTTGTCGACGTTCTCCATGCCCTCGGTGACCTTGCCCCAAACCGTGTACTGGTTGTCGAGGAAGCGGGCGTCGTCGAAGCAGATGAAGAACTGGCTGTCGCCGGAATCCGGATTGGCGGCGCGGGCCATCGAGGTGGTGCCGCGCACATGCGGCTCCTTGTTGAACTCGGCCTTCAGCTTCTTGCCGGAGCCGCCCGTGCCGGTGCCGTGCGGGCAGCCGGTCTGCGCCATGAATCCCTCGATCACGCGGTGAAACACGATGCCGTCGTAGAAGCCGTCGCGCACCAGCTCCTTGATGCGAGCGACGTGGTTCGGCGCGAGATCGGGTCGCATCTCGATGGTGACGGGGCCCTGCGTGGTCTCGAGGATCAGGGTGTTTTCGGTGACGCTCATGCTCGTCTCTCTTGCGTTGGGGGTGAAGTCTTGTCGGGTGACGTCTTGCGGCTGCGGAACTGGATCGCGAATGGACGTCCCGCGGCGGCGCCGGCCATTGCATCGGTAAATGGCACCGGCGTGCAGCGTTGCAACGCCTCCATCACCGCGATCCGGTATTGCAGCCGGTCATTGTCGGAGGCCTCCGCGGATTCATAGGTAATCCTCGGATGGCCCAGAATGTTTCCGGCCCGGTTAAAGCTCACCAGGACGGTGATGTCGAGTGGGCGGGCCCTCGCCGGCGACGGCGGTCTCCAGCAGCTGCGCAGGTGCCGGAAGACGTCCTGGATCGTGTCGACCTCGGCGGCCTCCACCGCGGCACGGGAGGTGCCGAGCAGCAGCATCGCGGCAACCAGCAAGAGCCTGCCACCGCGCCGCGCCATGGCCCCCGCCTATTTGATGTCGGAGGCGACCTGCACCTTCACCATCTTGTCGGGGTCGGTGACGGAGCCGCCGGGCGAGCCGGGGGGCGCCTTCTTGAGCTTGTCGACGACATCCATGCCCTGCACCACCTCGCCGATCACGGTGTACTGGCCGTCGAGGCTGCCGCCGTCGGCGAACATGATGAAGAACTGCGAGTTGGCGCTGTCGACGCTGTCGCCGCGTCGGGCCATGCCGACGATGCCGCGGGCAAAATGCACCTTGGAGAATTCCTGCTTCAGGTTCGGGTATTTCGAGCCGCCGGTGCCGTTGCCGTTCTGGCCGTCGCCGGTCTGTGCCATGAAGCCGTCCATGACGCGGTGGAACGGCACGTTGTTGTAGAAGCCCTCGCGCGCGAGCTGCTTGATGCGCTCGGCATGCTGGGGCGCGATGTCGGTCCTGAGCTTGATGACGATACGGCCCTTGGTGCTGTCGATGACGATGGCGTTGGCCTTGTCGAGATTTGCCGGCAATTGCTGCGCCACCGCCGGCACCGCGAACAGAAGCGCGGCAAGAATTGCGAGAATTCGGATCATGACAACTCCGGATCAGAGTAGAGGAAGCGCGCCGTTTTCAGGCGTATTTGGCCTTGAGCTGTGCCGCGACCTGCGGCGGGACGAAGGCCGAGACGTCCCCGCCCATGCCGGCGATCTGGCGCACCAAAGTGGCGGTGATCGGGCGGACCATGGGAGAGGCCGGCAGGAAGACCGTATGCACCTCGGGAGCCATGGCCTCGTTCATGCCGGCGAGCTGCATCTCGTAATCGAGGTCAGTGCCGTCGCGCAGGCCCCGAATCATGATGGTCGCGCCGTGCTTGCGCGCTGCGGTGACCGACAGATCGTCGAACGTCGTCGCCTCCAGCACGCAGCCGGCCTGCGCCGCGATCGGACCGCAGACGTCCTCGAGCATCTTGAGGCGCTCCTCGGTCGAGAACAGCGGCTTCTTGCCGGGATGCACCCCGATCGCGACCACCAGCCTGTCGCACAAGGAAACGCTGTGCCGGACCACGTCCAGATGGCCGTTGGTGATGGGGTCGAAGGAACCTGGGTAGAAGGCGATGCGCGGCATGGCCCCGTCCTACCGCGCCCCGCCCGGGCCGGCAAGCCGGGTAGGTTCCTTGCCCGTTTCCGGTCCAGCCCCTCCGAAAATGTCCCGCCGGGCGTCGGCAGCAGCGGGTTTGTTTCGTCCTCGGGACCGCCACGAAACAAAACGGACCGCGAACGAAACCATTTCCCGCATCGGCGAAGACGTCCGGAAACTGGCCATGGTTACTAATCCAGCCAACGAATGACGGGCCGCACACTGGGCGTAGGCGGCCGCATCACAGGGGACTGTCAATGATCAAGGCTCTTTCAGCGATCGCTCTGTCTGCGTGTGTTGCCGCGGCCCTCACCCTCCTGCCCGGCTTTGCCCCGAAGGTCGAAGCCAGCGTGCCGCAGCCGCTCGCCAAGAGCGACCGCCTCGACATCCGCACGATCGGCCGTGACTGCTCGCAGCAGGCCTGGCCGCATTTCGAGGCGTCCTGCCTGCGCCGCGCCGACAGCAAGGCCAATGTCCGCGAGGCGCGCCTCGTGACCGCCAATCGTACGCCGTAGCCGGGTCGGTCAAATTTGGGCAGCTCGCCCATGCTGGGCCCCTGATATTTGCGACGTCATGGCCCCGTCGGGTACGATCCGATCGGGGCCGCCAGGGCGAGCCGCCCGACATCGATCTCTCCGACATCACCTGCTACGTCGGCCGCGAGACCATCATCCCGAACGAGGACTTTCCGGGCATGTGGCTTCACGCAAAGGCGTGTCGGATACTCAGCACCGACAGATAGAGCTCCACGGGACGGCGTCCTAAGCGTGTGCGACATTCGAGCGCACCTGAATCGTTTCTGGCTCCGCCACCAGACATGCGCAGCAACAAATCCAACGTTGTGTCGATCAGTTAGCTTCGCTTTTTTAGAAATTCTAAGAATGCTTCCAATTGTGACGTTTCGAGCGATTCAAAGTTCGATCGCCTCGACACTCCCGATGTCGGCCATCTAACACGCGCGTGGGTGCGAGGTCGCGTGAGATCAGAATGATCATCCCGCCGGCGCGGCGATCGCCGGATGGGGTGCTGACATGGACTGCGCTGAACGCGACCTGCATGGTCGTGCGGATCATCTTTCAAGCAACATTTTCAAGAACACCACGAGCTTGCTCGCACTCGGCTGCTTGCTGATGGCGGTCACGCCTGGCAACGCGCAGAACACCGGCCCGTCCGGTGCATCCACCTTGCCGCCGGTGACGGTCGACGCTCCCGTTCAACGCGCACAACGTCCGGTCCAGCCGCGCCGCGACGCCACGGCGCGAGGCAATGCAAGCCGGCGACCCGCCCAGCAGACCAGCTCATCGCAGCAGCCTGTGCCTTCCCCACTGGTGGGGACCGCAGCACGCGTCAATGCCGGGACCAAAGGCTTCCTCGCAACGCGAGCCTCCGGCGCGACCAAGACGGATTCACCGCTCATCTCGACGCCGGCTTCGGTTGCCGTCATCACCCGGGAAGAAATGGACGTGCGGCGCGCTCAGAGCATCCGCGACCTGCTGCGCTACGCGCCGGGCATCTATTTCAGCAACGACACCGATTTCCGCTTTCAGAACGTCAGCGCCCGCGGCTTCGCCGTCGAAACATATCTGGACGGGCTGCGGCTCCAGGGCGGACCGTTCGGTGCGCCGCGGGTCGATCCCTACCTGCTCGAGCGAGCCGAGGTGATCACCGGGCCGGCATCCGTTCTTTACGGCGCTGCCTCGCCGGGCGGCATCCTCAACCTCGTCAGCAAGCGCCCGACCGAAAATCCGTTCGGCGAAGTCTCGCTGCAAACCGGCTCGTTCGACCGGATCCAGGGAGCGTTCGATGTCGGCGGGCCCGTCGACAAGGACAAGACGCTGCTTTATCGCGTCACCGGGATCGGCCTCGACGCCAACACCCAGGTCGACAATATCGGCGAGCAGAGGTTTTCGATCGCACCGGCCTGGACCTGGCGTCCGGATATCGACACCACCATCACGTTCCTGACGAGCTACCGGCAGGACCCGAAGGGTGGTGCGTTCGCGCTGTTGCCGATCCAGGGCACGCTGGTGCCGGGCACCTTCGGCCAGATCCCTCGGAATTTCTTTGCCGGCGATCTCAACTACGAGACCCTCAAATACAAGCAGGCGACCGCCGGGTACGAATTCGAGCATCGTTTCGACGACGTCTTCACGGTGCGCCAGAACCTGCGCTACCTGCACAATGAGCTCAGCTACGTCGAAGTGCAGCCAAGCGGGTTCACGACGACAGGCGCCGGCGCCACCCTCCGGCTGGTCAACGGCCGCACCATCAACCGGAACTACTTCTCGACCAACGAGAACCTCGATACTTTCGCGGCCGACAACCAGCTTCAGGCCAAGTTCAACATGGGCCCATTGCAGCATACGGTGCTTGCAGGGTTGGACTACCAGCGGTTCGACTTCAACAATCTTGCCCGCTTTGCCCCCACCAACACGCTCGATATCCTGGCGCCGAACTACACGCAGAACATCGCCGTCCCCGCGTCGACGTTCCAGAACCTCGACCAGCATCTGTCGCAGCGCGGCCTCTACATCCAGGACGAGGCGAGGCTCGGTCGGCTCACCGTGCTTGGCGGATTCCGCTACGACTGGGCCGAGGGCAACACTCTGGCCCAAAACACCGGTGTTCGCGTCCTGAACGACGACCAGAAGCCAACCGGGCGCATCGGCGCGATCTACAATTTCGACAACGGCATCGCACCCTATGTCAGCTACTCGACCTCCTTCCAGCCGACCTCGGTCGGAACGCTGCTCAACGGCCAGCCGTACAAGCCGACCACCGGCGAGCAGTACGAAGGCGGCGTGAAGTATCAGCCGGTCGGAACCAATCTGCTGTTCACGGCCGCGGTGTACGACCTCAAGCGGCAAAACGTGGCGACGGTCATCAGCGGCCCCGGCATTCCGCCCAACACGACGGCGCAGGTTGGCGAGGTCAGCTCGCGCGGGTTCGAAGGATCCGTCGTCGGCAGCCCCCTGCCCGGCCTGAGCCTGCGCGGGCAGTACTCCTATCTCGACAACCGGATCAGTTCGCCCCGGACGTCAATTTCGGAAAGCGGCTCGCCAACACCCCGATGCACACCGCTTCGCTGTGGGCCAACTACGTGGTGCAAGACGGACCTGCAATCGGCTTCGGCTTCGGCGGCGGCGTGCGTTACATTCACGAGATGTACACGACCGACGCCAACAACCTGACGGTCCCGACCATCGCGCCGGGCGTCTTCCTGCCCGCCGCCACGGTTCCGGCCAGCACCGTGTTCGATGCGGCGATGTCCTACGATTTCGGGATGCGGTATCGGCAGTGGAAGGGCCTCAGCGCGGCGGTGAACGTCAACAACGTGTTCGACAAGACCTATGTCTCGTTCTGCACGGGCGGCGGTTGCCGCTGGGCGCTCGGGCGCACGGTCTTGGCCACGCTGACCTACCGGTGGTGAGGGGATGACGGCGCGTTCCGTCAAATGGTGGGCGCTCGTCCACAAATGGACGAGCCTGATCTGCACGCTGTTCCTGCTGATGTTGTGCATCACCGGACTGCCGCTGATTTTCCATGACGAGATCGACGAACTCTTCAAGTCCGAAGTCTCGGCGCGCGACCTTCCCGTCGACACCCCGCAGGCGCCCCTGAGCCGACTGATCGAAGCGGCCAGGACGCGCCATCCTCAGCGCTACGTCCAGGTGCTCGGATGGGACGATGATCGTGCCAACATCGTCAACGTATTCCTGTCGAAGACCCCGGAAGCGCCGCCGGGAGAACGCTTTCTGAAGCTGTCGTTCGATTCCAGGACGGCCGAACTGATCGGTGAGGATGCGCAGCAAGACGGGAATCTGATGCGCACCATCCGCATCTTCCATCGCGACATGCTGCTGGGGTTGCCGGGCGAGCTGTTTCTCGGCTTCATGGGACTGCTGTTCGTCGCAGCCCTCGTCTCCGGCGTCGTACTTTACGCCCCCTTCATGCGCCGGCTCAGATTCGGCACGGTCCGTCGCGACGGCGCGCCCCGCGTCAAATGGCTCGATTTGCACAACCTGGCTGGTGCGGTGACGCTGGTGTGGCTGCTTGCGGTCGGTGTCACCGGCGTCATCAACACGATATCCTTGCCACTGTTCTCGGCTTGGCGCGCGGAGGTGATGCCGGAGTTGATCGCGCCGCATCTGGGCAAGCCGCCGCCTGCGGGATGGGCCGACGTCGACGACGTCGTTGCCGCCGCACGCCGGGCACTCGAGGACAATACGCCGACCAGCATCATTTTCCCGACGGTAGCACGGTTCGGCACACCACGGCACTTCATCGTCTGGACCAAGGGATCGACGCCGATCACCGCGCGCCTATTCACGCCCGCGATGCTGGACGCCGAGACCGGACAGCTCGTCACCGCGCGCGGCCTGCCCTGGTATCTCAGGGCGTTGCAGGTATCACGCCCGCTGCATTTCGGGGATTACGGCGGCCTGCCGCTCAAGATCATCTGGGCGCTGCTCGACCTCGCCGCCATCATCGTGCTCGCGAGCGGCATCTATCTCTGGCTCGGCAAGCGCAGATCGCCTCGCCTCGCCACGGGCGCGCAGGACCGCTCCCCTGTCGCAGCGACGTCAGGGATTCCTCCATGAAGCGCGAGCGCCACACCACGGACGAAACCTTCCGCTGGCCGTGCCTTCTCGGCGCGCTCACCGTCGTCGGGCTGGCGTCCGCGCTGTTCGGAGACGACGGCTGGGACGCGCTGTCCTGGGCGGCGTTGGCAATTCCGTTGGCCGTGCTCGGCTGGAAGGCATCGGGCTCGCGCACTCCAAGATCATAGATCTTGGCGCGTCGCGACCACGCGGCCCTGTTCGATTGGTCGCCACCGTCACTCGGACGACATCCGAAAGACCGGTGCTACTCCCCGTTCGCGCCGTTGCCGTTCTCGGCCTCTTCGGTGATGTGCTCGACCGAGACGACGTGCTCGTCCTCGGCGGTGTCGAACACGATCACGCCTTGCGTCGAGCGGCCGGCGATGCGGATGCCTTCGACCGGGCAGCGGATCAGCTGGCCCTTGTCGGTGACCAGCATGATCTGATCCGCCTCCTCCACGGGGAACGAGGCGACGAGGTTGCCGTTTCGGTTGTTGACGCTCATGGCGACGATGCCTTTGCCGCCGCGGCCGGTGGTGCGGTACTCGTAGGACGAGGTCCGCTTGCCGTAGCCGTTGACGGAGACGGTCAGCACGACCTGCTCCTGCGCCGACATCTCGACATAGCGCTCCTGCGGGAGCTGGAAGCTGCCCGAGGTCTCCTCGGCCTCGGCATCGGCCGGCGCCTCGTCTGCGGCGGCTTCGCCCGCGACCGCGCGGCGCATCTTCAAATAGGCCGAGCGCTCGTCCGAGGTGGTGTCGACGTGGCGCAGGATCGCCAGCGAAATCACCTTGTCACCTTCGCCGAGCGCGATGCCGCGCACGCCCATCGAGGTGCGCCCGGTGAACACGCGCACGTCGGTGACGGGGAAGCGGATGCACTGGCCGCCGGCGGCGGTCAGCAGCACGTCGTCGCGCTCGGTGCAGATCTGCACGTCGACGATCGCCTCGTTGTCGTCGAGCTTCATGGCGATGATGCCGGAGCGGCGGACGTCGACGAAGTCGGACAGCTTGTTGCGGCGGACGTTGCCGCCCGTGGTGGCGAACATCACGTCGAGCTGGCCCCAGGTCGATTCATCCTCCGGCAGCGGCATGATGGTGGTGATGCGCTCGCCCTGTTCCAGCGGAAGGATGTTGATCATGGCCTTGCCGCGCGCGTTCGGCGCGGCCATGGGCAGCCGCCAGACCTTTTCCTTGTAGACCTGGCCGCGCGAGGAGAAGAACAGCACCGGCGTATGGGTCGAGGCGACAAAGAGCCGGCTGACGAAATCCTCGTCGCGGGTCTGCATGCCGGAGCGGCCCTTGCCGCCGCGGCGCTGGGCCCGATAGGCCGACAGCGGCACGCGCTTGACGTAGCCGGCATGCGAGACCGTGACGACCATGTCCTCGCGCTGGATCAGGTCCTCGTCCTCAACCTCGCCCTCCTGCTCCATGATCACGGTGCGGCGGGGCGAGGCGAACTCGGCCTTCACCTCGGCAAGCTCGGTCTTGATGATGTCGAGGATGCGGGCGCGCGAGTGCAGGATCGCGAGATACTCGCCGATCTCGCCGGCGAGCTTTGCGAGCTCTTCGCCGATCTCGTCGCGCCCCAGCGCCGTGAGCCGCGCCAAGCGCAGCTCGAGGATGGCCTTTGCCTGATCCAGTGACAGGCGGATGGTGCCGTCGGCATTGAGCCGATGGCGCGGATCGTCGATCAGCGTGATGATGTCCTCGACGTCGCGCGCGGGCCAGTCGCGCGTCATCAGGGTCTCGCGCGCCACAGCCGGCGTCGGCGAGTGCCGGATCACCTTGATGATCTCGTCGATATTGGCGACGGCGATGGCAAGACCGACCTGCTCATGCGCGCGCTCGCGGGCCTTGCGCAGCTTGTACTTGGTCCGGCGGGTGACGACCTGCTCGCGGAAGCCGACGAAGATCGTCAGCATGTCCTTCAAGTTCATCGTCTGCGGACGGCCGCTATCGAGCGCGACAGCGTTGACGCCGAACGATGTCTGCAGCGGCGTGAACTTGTAGAGCTGGTTCAGCACCACATCGGGAACCGCATCGCGCTTGAGCTCGATCACGACCCGGTAGCCGTCGCGGTCGGACTCGTCGCGCAGATCGGAGATGCCCTCGATCTTCTTTTCCTTGTAGAGCTCGGCGATGCGCTCGACCATCGTCGCCTTGTTCACCTGATACGGCAGCTCGGTGATGACGATCGCCTCGCGCTCCTTGCGGATGGTTTCGAAGGTGACCTTGCCGCGCATCACGATCGAGCCGCGGCCGAGATGGTAGGCGCTGCGAATGCCTTGCCGTCCGAGAATGATGCCGCCGGTCGGGAAATCCGGGCCCGGAATGATGGCATTGAGCTCGTCGATGGTCAGCGAGGGATTGTCGACCAGGGCCAGGCAGGCGTCGATGACCTCACCCAGATTGTGCGGCGGGATGTTGGTGGCCATGCCAACCGCGATGCCGCCGGCCCCGTTGACCAGCAGATTCGGGAACCGGGCCGGCAGAACCACCGGCTCCTTGGTGGAGCCGTCGTAGTTGTCCTGAAAGTCGACCGTCTCGTTGTCGATGTCGTCGAGAAGCTTCAGCGCGATCTTGGTCAGACGCGACTCGGTATAGCGCATGGCCGCGGGCGGATCGCCGTCAACGGAGCCGAAATTGCCCTGGCCGTCCACCAGCAGCTCACGCATCGAGAAGGGCTGCGCCATGCGCACCAGCGCATCATAGATCGCCTGGTCGCCGTGCGGATGGTATTGGCCCATGACATCGCCGACGATACCGGCCGACTTCTTGTGCTTCTTGTCGGGCGTGTAGCCTTCCTCGTTCATCGAGAACAGGATGCGGCGGTGGACCGGCTTCAACCCGTCGCGCGCATCGGGCAGCGCACGCGACACGATCACGCTCATGGCGTAATCGAGGTAGGACTTCTTCATCTCCTCGTAGATGGAAACGGGGCGAATGTCCGAGGGTTGCGCCGGCTGGTCGCCGGGCTTTTTGTCGTCGTCAGCCAAGGGGGAATCCGGTGAATTTTTGTCTGGGAATCATATAGCGCATCGCCCCCCTGATAACCACCCTTGGCGGGCCTCAGGGAGCGCTTTTTCCGTTCGTTTTTTCATGGACTTACCGCGATGACTGGAAGTCATTTCCGGACCGCCTTCGGGCGTCGGCGACCCCTGCGCCGGAGAGTGAATTTCGCCCTGCTCAAGGCCCGAAAACCACCGCGTGCATGATCCGGCCGGGCATGAAGGTGAACAGCCCGGCAATGACGAGTGCACCGAAGAAGATCGAGGTCATCGTGATCTTGTGGCGGCGAACATTGTGACCTCTCGCAGCCATCACCCCCAGCACGAGCATCGCCAAGGAAAAGATCGAGAGCAGATGGATCGGGCTCCACGGACCGACCAGACGGATCTCGTGAATCCAGAACGAGGTGAGCGCCACGACAAGCATCAGCACTACCCAGACCCAGCCCAGAGCCCGGTGCGGCAGCGTGCCCTTGGGGGCGGTCAGTTGGACGATCCCAAGGACGAAAGCGGCCATCGCGGCGAAGGCATGCAGCGGGATCGCCGGCGCAGCGTCAAACAGTGGTCCAAGACTCATGCAGCAGCTTCCCCCATCTGGCGTCAAACGGGAACGCGTCGATTCCATCGACCGCCGGCCGGGATTTATGTAGCAAGAATCTTGGAAGCTTTCTTGAGAGGCATCAACCGATCGTTCCCGCGGACGCCTGATCGATCATCGAGGAGAGCAGTAATGTGACCAACATTCTTTTCGTCTGCAGCGCCAATCGCCTCCGCAGCCCTACAGCCGAACAGGTGTTCTCAACGAGACCGACTCGGCCGGCATTTCGAACGGCGCGGACGTCTTGCTGTCCGCAGAACAGATCGAGTGGGCCGACCTCATCTTCGTCATGGAGAAAACCCACCGAAACAAGCTCAATCGGAAATTCCGCGCCAGCTTGAATAAGAAGCGGGTTATCTGCCTCGACATTCCGGACGACTATGAATTCATGGATCCCGTCTTGGTCCAGATCCTTGAAAACAGAGTTGGCCGTTATCTGCACCGGGACTAGCCGACTCTCCCCGGCCTCAGAACGGGATATCGTCGTCCATGTCGCTGTTGCGGCCTCCGCCGGCGGCAACGGGACGGCGCGGCGCGCTGCTGACGGGTCCGGAGGAGCCGAAGTCGCCGCCGGGCTCATCGCCGAAGCTGCCGCCTCCGCCGCCGCCACCACCGCGGCCGTCGAGCATCGTCAGCGTCGAGTTGAATCCCTGCAGCACGACCTCGGTCGAGTATTTCTCGACGCCGCTCTGGTCGGTGTACTTGCGGGTCTGGAGCGCGCCTTCGATGTAAACCTTTGCGCCCTTCTTCAGATATTGTTCGACGATCTTGCAAAGCGGCTCGGAGAAGATCACGACGCGATGCCACTCGGTCTTTTCCTTGCGCTCGCCGGTGTTCTTGTCGCGCCAGGTCTCCGAGGTGGCGATGCTCAGATTCGCGATCGGCCGCCCGTCCTGGGTGCGGCGGATTTCCGGATCCTTGCCGAGATTTCCAACCAGAATGACCTTGTTGACGCTTCCCGCCATCGCCGCTCTCCACTCCGAATGCCACTGATTTCAAAAGGGCGAATCCCGCTGCCCGCGTTCCTCTGCGCCCGCTAGGGCGACCCTATACGCTTGCAGGCCCCGGTCAGCCCGCCACCCCCGGGGTTATCCCCATATATAGCATCCCCTCCCATTTTGTTCCAGATTTGTTCTTCATCGCAATAGGGCAACCATTCTGGCCCATTGCCAAAATAGTGAGCAGCACTCCGATGGAACCTTTTTAGGTTCCGCGAGCAAGGAAAAACCGTTTAACATTCATCAACTTGTTCCATTTCACTTGGGTGGCGAGTGTGGCATTCCGGAGACGGACTCTGCTCTATTCTTAGGCTACCTTCGCCTTGGAATTGATTCATATGGGCGTCGCGCCTGATCAGCCGCTTCGGGGAGTTTCAAGAAGCGGACGAAACTGGGGAGACTGTAATGAACAAGGTTCTGTTTGGTGCAATCGGTGCAATGGCGTTGGGGCTGTCGGGGCCGGCAAGTGCAGCGGATCTTGCTGCGCGTCCCTACACAAAGGCTCCGGCCCCTGTCGCTACCGTTTACGACTGGAGCGGCTTCTACATCGGTATCAACGGCGGCGGCGGCACGAGCCGTAAGTGCTGGGATTTCGTCGACACCACGGGCCTCGTCACCGGCGCCGCCGGCACCCTCGTCGGTGAAGGATGTCACAACGCGACCGGAGGCACGGTCGGTGGCCAGATCGGCTACCGCTGGCAGTCCGCTAACTGGGTGTTCGGCGTCGAAGGCCAGGGCAACTGGGCCGACTTCTCCGGCGACAATGTCAGCCTCGTCTTCCCGGGCTCCGCGCTCGTCACCGGCACACGCAACCGGTCTCAGATCGATGCCTTCGGCCTGATCACCGGCCAGGTCGGCTATGCCTGGAACAACGTCCTGGTCTACGTCAAGGGCGGCGCCGCCGTCGTCAGCGACCAGTTCGACGTCTACGCGGCGCCAGGCACGCCCGGTGCGGGCACCTTGCTCGCCTCGGCCGATAACACCCGATGGGGCGGCACGGTCGGCGCCGGCCTGGAGTTCGGATTTGCTCCGAACTGGACGCTCGGCGTCGAGTACAACCACCTCTTCCTGGGCCACCAGACCCGGGACTTCACGACGCCCGGCGGTGCCTTCTTCGGATCCGATCGCATCTATCAGGACGTGGACATGGGTCTGGTCCGGTTGAACTATCGCTTCGGCGGCCCGCTGGTCGCAAGGTACTGATTCCCTCTGACTTCGTGAACGAATCGAAGGGCCGGCCCCAGCGCCGGCCCTTCTTTTTTTTAGCGGCACGACGCTGGACCTAAATAAGTCAGTAACCATCACCTTTTCGGCTGTTGTGGCTTTTCGGAGACACAACTTGCGGCTTTGGTGGTGTAAATGCAGCATCAGTTGGGCCGTTGAGTCCGATGCCCTTCCGTCACGGAAGGCAACAACAGAAACTGGGACTGGGATTAAGTTGAAAATGAAGAAGGTTTTGTTGGCTTCGGCCTGTTTGTTCGCTCTTGCTGCCCCCGCTTCGGCTGCTGATCTGGCAGCCCGCCCCTACACCAAGGCTCCTGTGGCCGTTGCCTCGGTCTACAACTGGACCGGCTTCTACCTCGGTATCGTCGGCGGCGGCGCTTGGGAAGCCTCTTCGGGCGACCCGAAGATGCAGGGTGGCTTCGTCGGCGGCACTGCCGGTTACAATTGGCAGACCGGCAACGTGGTATTCGGCATTGAGGCTGACGGCGCGTGGGCTGATGTCAGCGCTTCGGCCACTGGCGTCGTTTTCGTTCCCGGCGTCGGCGCGGTTGCGGCGACGGCTAGCTCGAAGACCGACGCGATGGGCACCGTACGTGGCCGCATCGGCTGGGCGGTCAACAACGTGCTGCTCTACGGCACCGGTGGTTACGCTTGGATCGACAACAAGCTCAGCTTCACCGCGCTCGGCGCGACCATCTCCGAGAGCAAGTTCCACTCAGGTTGGACCGTCGGTGCTGGCGTCGAGGCGTTCTTCGCTCCGAACTGGTCGGTCAAGGGGGAGTACCTCTATCGCAGCCTCGGCGGCGAGACCTACTTCTCGGGCGCCGTGCCCTCCGGCACGCTCAACTTCCACACCGTGCAGGTTGGCGTGAACTATCACTTCGGCGGCCCGGTCGTCGCCAAGTACTGATCTAAAGTACTGATCACGACCGACGTCACATCGTCACGAAAGGCCGGCCTCGCGCCGGCCTTTTTTGTTTTGTTGCGGCCGCCCGTTCGCTCGCGTTTTCGGACGGATGTGGCCGCTGGGTGACACAACCTTTGGCTTCAATGGTGTAAAGGAACGATGTTGCTTGGGTCATAAGGTCCGCTGCTCTTCCGCTCTCCGGAAGACCGGAATGAGAAATGGAAGGGGGGAATGGATATGAAGAAGCTTTTGCTGGCTTCGGCCAGCTTGTTCGCACTCAGCGCGTTGGCACCGGCCTCGGCGGCCGATTTGGCAGCCCGCCCCTACGCCAAGGCTCCGGTGGCGCCGGTTGCGGTTTACAACTGGAGCGGTTTCTACCTCGGCGCCAACGCCGGCGGTGGCTGGAGCCGCAACTGTTGGGATCTCACCAGTGTCGGCCCCATCGTGATCGCTCCGGCGGTGGCTGAAGGTTGTCACAATGCGACCGGCGCACTCGTCGGCGGCCAGATCGGTTATCGCTGGCAGTCCGCTAACTGGGTATTCGGTCTCGAAGCCCAGGGCGACTGGGCTGACCTGAAGGGTTCGAACATCAGCTCGCCTGCCGCGCTCGCGCCGCTGGTGAACGAGACCAGGATCGACGCCATCGGCCTCTTCACTGGCCAGGTCGGTTATGCCTGGAACAACGTGCTTTGGTACGTGAAGGGCGGCGCTGCCGTCACTCACAACAAGTACAGTGGCAGTTTTGGCGGCGTTACGCTCGACACCGCGAACGAAACGCGCTGGGGCGGTACCGTCGGCACCGGCATAGAATTCGGCTTCGCCCCGAACTGGTCGGTCGGTGTCGAATACAACCACCTGTTCATGGGCAGGCACAACGAGACCTTCACCTTCCTCGGCGTGACCACCCGCACCGACAGCATCAAGCAGGACGTGGACATGGCTACCGTTCGCCTCAACTACACGTTCGGTGGCCCGGTCGTCGCGAAGTACTGAGCTTCGTCTCTGACGCATCATCGTCACGAAAGGCCGGCCTCGCGCCGGCCTTTTTGTTTTGGCTGGGTGCTCCGGGATCGGTTCCGCGCGTTCCTGCTGCCAGATCCCGCCAGCACGCCAACAATCCGTTGACGATTCGCAAGTCCCACTGGAAATCCGCCGCCGTTCTTCCTACGTTCGCTGCCATACCCATCGGCGCCGATCCCGGTTCCGGGCGCAGCGCGCCTTTTTTGTTGGCGCGATCGCGCACCTTTGGGCTTCCTTGAGGGCAACTCGGATGGATGAAGTGATCAAGGCGAAGCGCCAACAACAGAACGCGGGCTCCAGCCTGCGCGCAATTACGATCCGCGGCGCGCGCGAGCACAACCTCAAGAATATCGACGTCGAGATTCCCCGCGACAAGCTGGTGGTGTTCACCGGGCTATCCGGCTCCGGCAAATCCTCGCTCGCTTTCGACACCATCTATGCCGAGGGCCAGCGCCGCTACGTCGAATCGCTGTCGGCCTATGCCCGCCAGTTCCTGGAGATGATGCAGAAGCCCGACGTCGACCAGATCGACGGCCTGTCGCCGGCAATCTCGATCGAGCAGAAGACGACGTCGAAGAACCCGCGCTCGACCGTCGGCACCGTCACCGAGATCTACGACTACATGCGCCTGCTCTGGGCCCGCGTCGGCGTGCCCTATTCGCCGGCCACGGGCCTGCCGATCGAGAGCCAGACCGTCTCGCAGATGGTCGACCGCGTGCTGGCGCTGCCCGAGGGCACCCGCCTCTATCTGCTCGCCCCCGTCGTGCGCGGCCGCAAGGGCGAGTACAGGAAGGAGCTCGCCGAATGGCTCAAGAAGGGCTTTCAGCGCGTCAAGATCGACGGCACCTTCCACGAGCTGGCGGAAGCTCCCAGCCTCGACAAGAAATTCCCGCACGACATCGACGTGGTGGTCGATCGCATCGTGGTGCGTGCCGATATCGGCCAGCGCCTCGCCGAGAGCTTTGAGACCGCGCTGAAGCTCGCCGAAGGCCTTGCCGTCGTCGAGTTCGCCGATGCGGCCGCGGCGGCCGCGCCTGCGGAGGAAAAGAAGAAGACCGCGAAAATCCACGACAAGAGCGGCCCCGAGCGCATCCTGTTCTCGGAAAAGTTCGCCTGTCCGGTCTCCGGCTTCACCATCCCCGAGATCGAGCCGCGCCTGTTCTCCTTCAACAATCCCTACGGCGCCTGCCCCGCCTGCGGCGGCCTCGGCGTCGAGCAGCATGTCGACGAAGACCTCGTCATCCCCGAGAAGGATCTGACACTGCGCAAGGGCGCGATCGCGCCCTGGGCCAAGTCGTCGTCGCCCTATTACGTGCAGACGCTGACCGCGCTCGGCAAGCACTACAAGTTCACGCTCGACACCAAGTGGAAGGATCTGCCGAAGAAGACGCAAAACGCGCTCCTTTACGGCTCGGGCGAGGACGAGATCAAGTTCTCCTACGAGGACGGGGTGCGCTCCTACGACACCAAGAAGCCGTTCGAGGGCGTCATCACCAACATCAACCGCCGCTACCGCGAGACCGAGAGCGAGTGGGCCCGCGAGGAGCTGGCGAAATATTTCCACGACGTCCCCTGCGAGGGCTGCAAGGGCTTTCGGCTCAAGCCCGAGGCGCTCTGCGTCAAGGTCGGCGGCAAGCATATCGGCGAAATCTCGGAGCTGTCCGTGAAGGGCGCCGGCGCGTGGTTCGAGACCGTGCCAGAGGCGCTGAACGCGCAGCAGAACGAGATCGCCGGCCGCATCCTGAAGGAGATCCGCGAGCGCCTCACCTTCCTGCTCGACGTCGGCCTCAATTATCTGACGCTGTCCCGCTCCTCCGGCACGCTGTCCGGCGGCGAGAGCCAGCGCATCCGCCTCGCCTCGCAGATCGGCTCGGGGCTCACAGGCGTGCTCTACGTGCTGGACGAGCCTTCGATCGGCCTGCACCAGCGCGACAACGCCCGCCTGCTCGATACGCTGAAGCGGCTGCGCGACCTCGGCAACACCGTGGTCGTGGTCGAGCATGACGAGGACGCCATCCGCCTCGCCGACTACGTGCTCGACATCGGCCCCGGCGCCGGCATGCACGGCGGCAACATCGTCGCCGAAGGCACGCCCGCCGAGATCATGCGCAACCCGAAATCGCTGACCGGCAAGTACCTGACCGGCGAGCTCGAGGTCGAGGTGCCGGAGCGGCGTCCGCCGAACCACCGCCGTACCATCAAGGTGGTGAACGCGCGCGGCAATAACCTCAAGAACGTCACGGCGGAAATTCCGCTCGGCCTGTTCACCTGCGTCACCGGCGTCTCCGGCGGCGGCAAGTCGACGCTGCTGATCGATACGCTCTACCGCGCCATCGCGCGCAAGCTGAACAATGCCAGCGAAGGCGCCGCCCCGCACGACCGCATCGAGGGCCTCGAGCACATCGACAAGATCATCGACATCGACCAGTCGCCGATCGGCCGCACCCCGCGGTCGAATCCGGCGACCTATACCGGCGCGTTCACGCCGATCCGCGAATGGTTCGCCGGCCTGCCGGAAGCGAAGGCGCGCGGCTACGAACCCGGCCGCTTCTCCTTCAACGTCAAGGGCGGCCGCTGCGAGGCCTGCCAGGGCGATGGCGTCATCAAGATCGAGATGCACTTCCTGCCCGACGTCTACGTCACCTGCGACGTCTGCAAGGGCAAGCGCTACAACCGCGAGACGCTCGAGGTCCTGTTCAAGGGCAAGAGCATCGCCGACGTGCTCGACATGACCGTCGAGGAGGCCGCCGAGTTCTTCAAGGCGGTGCCGCGCGTCCGCGAGACATTTCAGACATTGCACCGCGTCGGCCTCGACTACATCCACGTCGGACAGCAAGCGACGACGCTCTCGGGCGGCGAAGCCCAGCGCGTCAAGCTGGCCAAGGAATTGTCAAAACGCGCCACCGGCCGCACGCTCTACATCCTCGACGAGCCCACCACCGGCCTGCACTTCCATGACGTCAAGAAGCTCCTGGAGGTGCTGCACGAGCTGGTCGCGCAAGGAAACACGGTCGTCGTCATCGAGCACAATCTCGAAGTCATCAAGACCGCCGACTGGGTCATCGATCTCGGGCCCGAAGGCGGCGACGGCGGCGGCGAGATCGTCGCCTGGGGCCCGCCGGAGGACATCGCCAAGGCGCCGCGGAGCTATACGGGCAAGTTCCTGGCCCCGGTGCTGGAGAAGGCGCGAAAGCCGAAGCGGAGGCGTGCGGCCAGCGAGGCGGCGGAGTAGATTGCGCTGCATCGAAGCCACAGGGCTGTAGGGCGGATTAGCGGAGTGTAATCCGCCACTATTCGATCGGGAAAAAACCGACATGTCCGCTGGACTCGTCCAAACCTACCGCGCCTTCGCCCACAACAACGCTTGGGCGAACCATCGCCTGCTTACCGCCTGCACCGCGCTATCTCAGACGGAATTCGAAGCCCACCGCACCGGCTTCTTTCCAAGCCTGCAGCGTACGCTGAACCACATCTACATCATCGACCTCTTGTACATCGATGCGCTTGAGGGGGGCTGGCTCGGACCGTCAGCCTGGAAGAACGAGGTGCCGTACCCCTCGTTAGCCGAGCTCAAAGCTGCCCAGGCCGCAATGGACAACCGCCTGATTGCGATCTGCGATACGCTGACAGCTGAACGGCTCGACGCCTTCGTCCGGATCAACCGCGACACGACCGTGCAGACCGAACGCTGCGACCGACTGCTCATGCATCTCTTCCAGCATCAAATTCATCATCGCGGACAGGCGCATGCCATGCTGTGCGAAACGGACGTCGCGCCCCCGCAGCTCGACGAGTTCTTCGCGGAAGGCGAAGCGCCGCTGCGGGTCGCCGAATTCGCCGAACTCGGCTGGACCGAGGAGACTGTTTGGAAATCCAGGACGTAAGCTACGCCAGGAACTCCGGCGGCACATGGTCGGTCAACCACACACCGTTCTCTGCGCGAAAAAACTTGAATCCCTTGGCATGCATGCTGCCGGCATCGACCTTGAAGATGTGCGGCTTGCCGTGGCGCTGACCGACACGCTGCGCCGTTGCCTCGTCGGAGGACAGGTGCACCTGCTGGCGCGCCTGCGGCTTCAGGCCCTCGGACAGGATCGCCTCGACAAACCGTGTCGCCGTGCCATGATACAGGATCGATGGCGGCTCCTGCGGCGCCAAGCCAAGTTCAACCGAGACGGAATGTCCTTGCGCGGCGCGAATGCGATCAGTTTCAGGGGATAGCGAGAAACGCTTCTTGTCGCTCTCTGCGACGACGCGCAGCAGATCGTCGCGGCCAAACTTTGTGCCGGCGGCATTTGCCTTGGCGACGAGGTCATCGATGCCAGCCCAACCATGCGAATCCAACACCAACCCGATCGTTTCCGGCTGGTGGCGCAGGATGAGGCTCAGAAATTTGCTGAGCTGGGTGTCACTAATCGGCATGGTTTCCCTTCCAGTCCCGCACTTTTACACTTGAGCGTTCGACAAGGCCAGATGAGGCGATCTGGAGGGAGCAATGCCCAGCCGGACCTACAAACTCTTCCGCAACGCGATCCTCGCCGAGCAACAGGTGATTTGCGTCTACGAGGGCCGCCGTCGCGAGCTCTGTCCGCATATCATTGGCACCAACAAGTCCGGCGAGGAAGCCGTGCTGGCCTGGCAGTTTGCAGGCGAAAGCAGCGGACCGCTGCCGCAATGGCGGTGCCTGAAGCTGGCCAATGTCAGTGGTGCCCGGGCGCAGGATGGCCGCTGGCAGCTTCCGACGAATTCAATCACCGCCTCGCCCCGCGCGACGGCTTCGGCAATTTGAGGCATGGCGGCTAGAAACTGGCGGATCAGCGCGCGATTATCGATGTTGCCCACGCGCACCCATAGCACGATCGGTCCCTGACCCTTTGCAACGCGGAGGAGCGAAAAGTCGCGATCCTTGGTGACGAGAACAGCCGATCGAGAAATGGCTTCGTTCCAGATCACCCCGTCGATCGCATTTGCCACCCCGAACTCGGCCACATAACCGCGTCGTATCCGGCGCGACGCATGGCTTCCGCGAGTGCCGGAGGAAGCTGAGCATCGATCAAGTATGGCAAGCTATTTGGCCGCTATAATTGGTTGGTCGACCTGACGGGCGGCGTAGGCGAGCACCGCGTCGATGTCGGCCTCTTCCAAATATGGATAATCCTCGAGAATACTCTCGCTCGACTGTCCCGCGGACAGCAATCCCAGAATGTCGGCGACCGGAATGCGCAGATCGCGAATACAGGGGCGTCCATGCATACGCTGCGGATCGACCGTAATCCTTGCCAGTAGCTCCGACATCTGTCACCTCTGGATCTCAATACAGCATTTCCAATCACATCTGTCAGCGCGTCGCCGGCTGGACACGACGTGCCGGCCCCCGGTGCTTCCGTCTCCTCATGCCCTACGCTCTCGCCATCTTCGATCTGGACGGCACGCTCGCCGACAGCTTCCCCTGGTTCCTGCGCACCATCAACGATGTCGCCGATCGCTTCGGCTTTCGCCGCGTAAGGGATGGGGATGTCGAAGAGCTGCGGCATGCGTCGAGCCGCGAGATCCTCGCCCGACTGGAGGTGCCCTCGTGGAAGCTGCCGGCGATCGCGCGGCATGCACGGCGGCTGAAGGCGGAGGCGGCAGCTGAGATTCCGCTGTTTGCGGGCGTCGAGGCGATGCTGCAGACGCTGGCCGAGAACGGCGTGCAGCTGGCGCTGGTGACGTCCGACAGCGAGGCCAATGCGCGCGAGAAGCTTGGGCCTGCCGCGGCGCTGTTCGCGCATTTCGATTGCTCCGCGTCGCTGTTCGGCAAGGCCGCAAAATTCCGCCGGGTCATCCGGCGCGCGGGCGTCGAGCCTGGCAAGGTCATCTCGATCGGCGACGAGGTCCGCGACATCGAGGCAGCGCGAGCCGTCGGCATTGCCTGCGGGGCGGTGTGCTGGGGCTATGCGGCGCCGGCGGCACTGCGGGCGCTGGGGCCGGATCATGTGTTCGAGGGCATGGACGAGATTGCATCGACGCTCTGCCCCATGCCGTAGCCCGGATGAGCGAAGCGACATCCGGGAGCGTCAGTGAATGAGGACCACCTGCCCGCACGTCGCTACGCTCTTGCGGGCTACGAAGCGCGGCGCGGAGGCTCGTGCTTTTCCATCGACCGCGCGATCCGCTCCAGAAAGCCGTTCATGCGCCGGGTCTCGGCTACCTGCTGTTCGTAGAGCTCAATCAGGGTCGCGCCTGACGATCCGCGAGCCTGCATGCCGTTCCGCCGCGAAAGCCAGAACCATAGCCCAAGCAGCACCACAAACGGCACCCACGCCACTGCAAGTTCGACCCAATTATTCATTGCAACCGGCTCCACGCGGCGCGCATATTGCGCACCCATATATCCTGGAAAGCGTTTGTCGCCGCGACGCGTTATCCGGTTCGATGGGGCCGTCCCCCTACTCCGTCCTGCGCAAGAATGCCCCGAACGCGCGCGGGCCGTCGCCGGTCTTGATCTCGCCGATCACCTTGAGCTCCGCCGCATCGATGATATGAAGCGTGTTGCTTTCCCAGCAGGCGACGATGACGCGCTTGCCGTCGGCGGTCGCCGCGATGCCTTCGGGGTAGTCGCCGACATGGATGCGCTTGACCGGCTTGAGGCTTGCCAGGTCGAACACGCTGACGGTGCCGCCATATTGGTCGGTGACGAAGCCTCGGCCTTGCGTCAGCGCCACCGCATAGGGGCGCATCCCCGCTTGCACGCGGCCGATCTCGCGGCCTTCCGCGATATCGATCACGGAAACATCGTCGGAGCCGACATTGGCGGTGTAGGCGCGCTTGCCCTCGACATCGATGGTGACGCCGAATGGACGAGTGCCGACCTTGATCACGGCCTTGCGTTGGCGCGTCGCCGTGTCCACCACCGAGACGCTGTCGTCGTCGCGGTCCGCCGAGAGCAGCAGCTTGCCGTCGGGCGTCACCGCAAGGCCCGACGGCGAGGCGCCGACCGCGATGCTGGCGACAACGCTGCGTGAGGCCGTATCGATCACCCGCACCGCGGCCGCGTACCAATCGGCGACATAGACCGTCTTGCCATCGGGCGCCACGGCAATGCCGAGCGGCCCGCCGCCGACCTCGACGTGGCCGGCGACCTGCCGCGTGGCAGCGTCGACCACCGTCACCGCCTTGGCATCCGGGCTCGTGACATAGGCAAAGCGCCCGTCGGCGCTGACGGCGACGCCGGCCGGCTTGCCGCCGATCGGGATGGTCGCAACGCTGCGCGCGCCAGCGATATCCACGACCATCAGATCTTCGCTGAGCTGGTTGGTGACGAACGCCTCGTCGGCGCGCGCGCTTCCAAAGCCGGCGTGACAAAGGCTGGCGGCGAGCGCCGCCAGAACCAGCGCCCGCACGATCAGCTGCCGCTCTCGATCTTCTTCTTGAGCGCCTCGAGCCCGGCCTTGTACAGCCCGCTCACGGCCTTGATCGCGGCCTCGTCGCTCAGCTCCGGCGGCGGGTCGTTGTTGGGATAGCCGCGATAGAACGCGCCGGCCCATTCCAGCTTGGCCTTGCCATCAGGCGCGGGCGAGACCGTCAGCGTCGAGGAATAATTGGTCACCGGCAGCACCTTCACGTCCACCTTGGTGATCCGGTACGAATAGCTCTGCATGTCGGGCTCGTATTTGTAGAGCTCCTCCTCGACCGTGGCGCCGCCCGTCAGGGTCAGCTTGCGCGTGGCGCCGATCTCGTTGCCCTTCTCGCCTTCGGTCTTGGTGACCGGCTGAAGCCAGCTCATGTCCTGAAAATTGCCGATCACCGCCCACACCTTGGCGGGGGCCGCGTTGATCTCGATGGATTCCCTCACCTTCTGTCGCGTCGGCCCATGGGCCCAGACCGGCTCGAAGGCGGTCATCAGAGCCATCCCCGCCACCGCCAGCGCCGCCACCCCGGCGATCGCCGGTCCGCTTCTCATCCTCATCTCGTTTCCTCGTTTCTCAATCTGCGCGACTTGGAACGCGCGCTGAGGTCATGCTAGCGCATTTTTGGGCCATGGGGAGACCCGTTCGTGGCACGGCGGTGGCAAAGCCAATGCACACCATTGATTGGGTTGGCGGATGGGCAAAACACCAGACCGGGGTCAACCCGGCCAAGCTGAAATAATTCGCTTTACGCGAATTCGGAATTATCGCATGTTGCGGCCACCCCAACCCGGGCCGAGGGGCGCATCGCGATCGTCACGAACGCGGGATGGGAGGTGGTGGACGCAGGCAGCGTCGCGCGCAAGCGGTTTGCCGGGCGGATCACTCCGTGAGCAGGCGAGGCGCGCACACGACGGGCGCAGTCTGCGTACGGCAAAATCGTGTGGTCCTGGCGCCCGGGGTCTGTGCGCCAAGGCTTGCGGTGACGTTGCGGCCCGACCGGGCCCGCACCGTCAGTCATCCGCAAGGCGACGGGGGCAATAGTGCATCGCTCCCCGGGGAGAGCACGACATAAGCCGTCAACCCACTGCGCAGGGAAGGCCGGATGTTTGGCTTCACCTGTATGCCGCTGTGCAGCTTTTTCAAGCACACGCTTCGCACAGTGGACCGTGGGTGCCCGGCCGGCACCCGGCCTTCCCTGTGCCCTCGGCACTTTCGAGGGCAATGATTGAAGCAAAGCTCGGGCATGATCTGCCGCGAGAATGCGAAGCCGCGCATGTGCGGGTAGCAATGCGAGATAAATTTTGACTGTCGTGCCAAGTAAGTAGCGCAGCGTTTCATGCGTTGCAGCTGGTCGGGGACGCGAGAGTGGAAAGTGTTGCCACTCCACACTTCGTCATTGCGAGGCGCCCTTGCGACGAAGCCTCGGCATCGACCGCACGGCATGGGACGTGATCCGGTCGACGCTGGCGCACGCGCCCGAAGGCGGCGCCGGCTTCCTGCGCCCCATCGACGTCGCTAGCCTCGCCGAGGGCCCGGCTATGCCGAAGGTGCAGAAGCTGCTCGGCATCGACACGACCGACCGGGCGACTGCGGCCGAGCAGACCGCGGCCGGCGTGCGACGGATTGCCGAGCAATATCTCGAAGCGATCCTGCCGCAGACCGAGCGCGCGGTGTCGACGGCGCGCTCGCGCTCGTTCTTCGTGGGCACGCAGCCGAAGGGCTCGTTCAGGCAGGGCTATTGCTGGGCGCCGGGCGACGTGCTGCCGCGGCGGGCGCCGGCGGGACCGTTGAGCTGATCACCACGTCCAGCATCCTGGTGGGAAGTAGGTCTTGGGTTCGCCGTTGGCTCGGCCGTACCAGTAAGCGGCGCGGCATTGAGCTTGTTTGACATCTTGCTGAAGATAGATCACCTCGGCGCCGAGCCTGATCACGCCGGCGAAGAGCGCGAACAGGGCGAAGAACTTCAGAACGATGCGCCAGTCGTCTTCTTCGCGCTTTTCTTTGGCCTCTTCACCCATCACACGCACGGACCAACCCCCATTTCGTCAGAAATCTGCCATGCCACGGGCCGACAGACAACCGTTGCTAGTGTTTTTTTGCGATACCCTTAATCGGCATCTTTGTACCGCGCATATGGCGCGGCGCTTCGCATCGGCCGTACCTGCTGGCCTAACGGGCCGTCAGGTCGCGCATCGGCGCCTTGCGCCGAGCGCGCTCACTTAACGCCGCACCTCTGGCCCATCTTCCGGGCCATGAGCATCGCCTATCCGCTGCCGCGGGGCACCCGCGAGGTCACCTACCAGGCCGGGCTGGGCCAGACGGTTTACGGGCCCGTCCCGTTCGTCATCTGGGATATTGCCGACGTCTCGGTGCGGATCACCAATCCCGGCGACGATTTCGCCGCGACGCTCGACCCCTCGCAATACACGGTGACGCCCGCCGTTCCGGCCTCGGCGCGCTGCCGGCCGCGAACTCATCGTCACGCTCGACGTGGCGCCGGCGCAGAACGCGACCGTTGACATCCGGGGCCTGCGCATCCCCGAACGCTCCACCGAGCCGGCGAGCTGGCGCCGGAGGAGTACGGCCGCACTGATCTGAAGCAGTTTTATGCCGGCCTTGCCACCGCGAGACTGCCACCGCGGAGAGATTCTGGATTGCTTCGCTCCGCTCGCAATGACGACGGGAGAGTGTGACGATTGCAGTCAACTAATCTGCCAGCGTCGCCTCCACGAACCCGCGCGGATCAGCGCAAAACTCGCGCATCAGCCGGTAATGGTCGGTCTGCTCCACCGTGACCGGCTCGAGGCCGTATTTGCCGAGCCGCAGCAGCCGCGCGTTGGGATAGGCCATCAGCATCGGCGAATGCGTTGCCATGATGACCTGGCAGATGCGGGACTCTTCCATGCGCCGCAGCAGCTTCAGGAACTCGATCTGACGCGCCGGCGACAGCGCCGATTCCGGCTCGTCGAAGATGAAGATGCCTTGACGCTGGCAACGCTCCTCGAAGAAACGCAGAAAACCTTCGCCATGGGAGTGCGACAGGAAATCGGGGCCGACTTGGCCGGCGTCGCGCGCAGCCTTGTCCAGATATCGCGCGACCGAGAAAAAGCTCTCCGCACGAAAGAACCAACCGTTGGTAATCTTCGGCAGCCAGCTTGCGCGCAGCGCTTCGGAGAGTTGGCCGCCCATCTCCTCGCGCGCTTCGGAATGATCGACCGGCCTGTAGCCCTTGCCGCCGCCGGCATCGTCATAGCCGGCCAGCGCAGCGATGCCCTCGAGGATGGTCGATTTCCCGGTGCCGTTCTCTCCGACGATGATCGTGATGGCGGCATCGAAGCTAAGCTCGAAATCATCAGGGAAGATGGGCAAGCAAAACGGATAGACCTCGCGGTCGCGAACCTGCGACGGGTCGAGCCATACCCGCTTCAGATACGGCGCTGGCAGGTTGATCGTTCGATTGCCTCTTCGTGCCATGACTTCCTGCCGCTGCTCCCATCCGCAACGGAACATAACCGGAACATTCGGATTGCAAAAGCGCTATCTTGCACCCGCCACGTCACGGCTCACGAGCTAGCCCCTGCCTCCAGCACCAGCTCCATCGTCATCAGCACCGGATTGTCGCCACGGATCAGACGCCCCTCCGCAACGCCGCCGGTATAGTCGATCAGGGCGACATCGAGCGCAGCTTCCAGCGCGCCGGAGGCGCCGGGCGCGATTGTCCCTGCCGTAATCGCCAGCTCCGTCGCAAACGGCTCGGTCACGCCGCCATGGCTAAAGTGCGCGCCGATGGTCGAGCCGACGCCGCCATGGATCTTCGCACGCGCGATGCCGTGGGCGCGGCAGAACGCTTCGAGGCCGCCGGCAAAATCCTGGTTCGGCCGCAGCCGCAGCGCGAAGGCGCGGCTCGTCGTGCGCGCGCCGGTGCTTGCAACCGCGACCGGTCCGAACAGCTTGAAATTGGTCTCCGCATCCGGCTCGGCCGTGAACATCGCACCGTCCAGACCGAAGGCCTCGACCTCGAACGGCTCGGCGACGACGGTCTCGTCCGGCATCATGTGGCCGCCGCTCGTCTTGCCGTCAGCCTCCGTCCACAGTCCGTGGCAATGAAAGAACGGCGCACCGTCGCGCGTGCCGAGCGTCATGCTGCCGAGTCTCAAACGCGTCACGCCGGCGGGCCGGAACGTATCGCTGTAGAATGCCGCATTCTCACCGGTCTTCGACAGCGCCGGCATGACATAAGCGAACGGCCCCAGCGCGCCGCGGCGGAAGTTCAGCACGCCGCCGGCAAAGCCCTCCGACGCAAAGCCGCGCCGCGCTGCCTCCAGCAGCGGCATGCCGGCCTGAAGCGTGAAGGAAAAGGCGCGCCCCCTCGCCTCCACCCATTGAATACGTTCGGGAGGCGGCGCCCCCGGCTGCTTGATACTCCGCATCTGGTGCGCTCAGCCCGTCCTGGCTTTGTCGAGGTCGAGCAACCCGCGCGCCTCGAGCTCGTCGCGCACCATGCGCTTCGGCACCTTGCCATAGCCGGATTTCGGCAGCGCATCCCAGAAGAAGAAGCGCTTCGGCATCTTGTAGCGCGGCACTTTCGGCGACAGGAACGCCGCCATCTCGGCTTCGGTCACCGCCTTCGCGCCTTCTCGGACGACGCAGACGGCGACGCCGACCTCGCCCCAGGTCGCGTCGGGCACGCCGAGCACGGCGACCTCGCCGATCCCGGGATGGGTCAGGATCTTCTCCTCGATCTCGCGCGGATAGATATTGGAGCCGCCCGAGATGTACATGTCCGACGCACGTCCTGTGATGTACACAAACCCCTCCTCGTCCATGTGGCCGAGATCGCCGGTGCGGAACCAGCCGTTGCGAAACGCCTTCGCGTTGGCTTCGGGGTTGTCGTAATAGCCGGCGAACACCGCAGGACCGATCACGCAGATCTCACCGCTCTGGTTAGCCTTGAGCTCGCGGCCCTCGTCATCCTGAATCGACACCTGCATGCCGGTACGCTCGAAGCCGCAGGTGCCGATCCTGGCGTGCGGGCCGTCCTCCGGATCGTGCAACGCCGCCGGCAGCACCGTGATGTTGCCGGTGACCTCGCCGAGGCCAAAATACTGCACGATCACCTTGCCGAGCTTCTTCAACGCCGCCTTCTGGTCCTCGCGATACATCGGCGCGCCCGCATAGATGACGTAGCGCAGCGAGGAATGGTCGTATTTGTCGGCGGCGGGATGCTCGACCATCATCTTCAGGATGGTCGGCACCGTGAAGAGATTGCTGACGCGATGCGCCTCGATCAGGCGGAACGCCTCGTTGATGTCGAATTTCTCGGTCGGCAGCAGCACGGTGCGCGCGCCGCGCGCGGTTTGCATCAGCTGATGCACGCCGGCACCGTGCGACAACGGCGCCACCACCAGCGAGGCATCCTGCTCGGTCGTGCCGGGCGTCAGATCGGCGAGATGATTGGTGACGACGAATCCCATCTGGCCGTGGGTGAGCACGGCCGCCTTGGAGCGTCCGGTGGTGCCGGAGGTGAAGAAGAACCAGCAGGGATCGTCATGCTCGACGGCGACATTCTCCACAACGGCGCCCGCATGCGAGGCGATCGCATCGGCCACCGAGCGCTCGCCGAACGCGGCCTTGCCGTCGACGCTCCAGGTGAACTCCAGCGCACCGTCCTTCACCGCCGCGGCGTGCTCGGGGAAATCGACATGGCACAGGAACGCCTTGGCGCCGGAGGCCTGCGCGAGATAGCTGACCTCATCCGGCATCAGACGGAAATTGGTGGGCACCCAGACCGCGCCGAGCCGAAACGCGGCGAACATCGAGAAGAACATCTCATCGCCGTTCTTGGCATGGACGAGGATGCGGTCGCCCTTGGCTATGCCGCGCGCGGCAAGCGCCGCGGCCAAGGCGGAGACCTGCGCATCGATCTCGCGCCAGGTCCAGGATTTGTCCCCCCAGACGAAGCCGGGACGCGCGCCATGCCGCCGCGCATTCTGGGTCAGCATATAGGCGAGATTCATGACGCGGCGGGACATACGCAGGGGCTGCATCGGGCTTCCTCGTGGGCGACGGGCGGCACGCAAGCCGTCCGTTCATTGCAGCCCATTTATCGCCATCGCCGTTGCCCCCGCAAGGCCGGCTACCGCGGACCAGCCCTATGGCTGCTTGAACGCAAACGGCGTCGCGGTGATGGCCCTGGTCTTCCAGCAGACCTGCGGACCAAAGCCGCCGCAGAAACTGCCATGCAGATCGAAGCGGATCGTGCGCGCGGCGCCGCGCTTCACCGGCGGGGCCATGATCTTATAGCGGAGCACGTAGCCGTCGAACACCTCGCGCACGCTGCCGTCCGGCAGCGTCACCAGGATCTTCACGACGCAGCCGCCGGTTCCGCAATAGGTCGTCTCGCGGTCGCCGCATTTGGTGTCCTGGAAATCGACGATGTAGTCCTCGCGGCCATCGCCGGTCAGGTCGATCCTGCGCACCGTATCATGCGCGAAGGTCACCTCGCCGCCTTGCTGGCTCTCGCATTCCTCATTGGCAAAGCGCACAGCCTTCTGCACGCCGGGCGGATAATCGGCCGGATTGAACGGCTTTGCGTCGTCGGCACGCGCGCCGGTCACGAGCAAGCTGAGCAGAAGGATCAGATATCGCATGGTCGTTGGTCGCAACCACAACCGCTATCGTTCAGAGAATCTTAAACATGATCGACGCAACCTCGCTCAGTTCTCGTGTACAGAGTACCGCATCATGGTCAAAGCGCCTGCCCTCCTCCTGTTGTCGCTGGCGCTCGCCGGATGTGCCGCGACTCCGCAAGCGCATCTGGCGTCCGATACCGCGTTCAAGCCTGCGCGCTATGCCTGGGATGGCGCCGGCGAGGATCCCAACCGGCCGCGCGCCGCCTCGCAGCCGACGCGAACTGCCGGCCGCTCCGAGCCCAATAGGTCGCAAGCCGAGGCTCAGCCCTATTCTAGGGAATGGTGGCAGGCCAAGGATGGCATCGAGGCCGAACAGGACGCCAAGGTCAACCGCTCCCTGGTCATCTGCCAGGGCTGCCTCCGCCCGCAGCCACAGGCCGAAGATTCCAGGCTCGCCAACGCGACCGATTGAACGGAACAGCTTCGGATTGGAAACCCCGGCCGGACCGTGCGTTACGATCTCGTGCGCGAGGCCGGCAGCTGCAAGGCAACGATATGAGCGACGTCATCAACAACAAGGCCCATCACCGCTATGAGCTCGATGTGGAGGGTCATCTTGCGACCGAGCACTACAAGCTCGACGGCGATGTCATCACCTTCGAGCACACCGACGTGCCGAAGGAGCTTGGCGGCAAGGGCATTGGCTCGAAGCTGGTGCAAGGCGCGCTCGACCAAGTCCGCGCCGCGGGATTGAAGCTGATCCCGCAATGCCCGTTCGTGAAGGCGTGGATCGACAAGCACCCGGACTATGCGGATCTCGTGACACGGTGAGTGCACAGGCCCGCCGCTCGTGGCCGGCGGGCCTGCCGTAACTTAGGATCTATTGTCCGTGCTTGAGCAAGTCCTGGTCATTCATATCCCAGTCCTGCCACAGCTGGAGAATGCCGAGCAGCACCACTACCGCCCCGAGGGTCGTGTGATAGATGCGGAGAAATCCTTCACCTGAATAGCCGATCACGTATGGCGAGGCGATGAGCCACAGTCCGGCCAGGATCGTCATCACCTCCTGCCAGCGCTGCAAGGCGACGTATTCGAGCTGGCTGATGCCAAATACGACGAGACCAATCGCAACGGTGTTCAGGATGGCCGTCTGGTGACCGGAGATCGCCTGATCCTGGATCGGGAACCACGGCGAGGCCACGATCACCGCGCCCAGCAGCATCCCACACCAGTCTTCCCATGTTCGATGAGTATTCAAGAAACCAGAGTCCGACATCGTACCCTCCTGCAAAAGAGGCATACGTCTGCGGCTGGCGATCATGACACTCCGAATGTCTAGCGACCCTGCCGGCCGCATTCGGGCGTATGTCCTTTCCAGGACGTGGGAACCTAACTCCGGCTTGCAAGAGCGGTATCGGAAATTATTTGCCGAGCCGCGGGACCATACTCGCCGGGCGCCATTGCCATACCGCAGTGCGGTCAGGGCGGCGCGCATTTGCAGATATCTCGTCTGCGCCAATCTCCCCTGGTCTCACCTTGGCAAGGGCCGTGTCAGCCTCCTAGATCAGGAGGCATCTGCAGTTCGGAGGGATCCCGCATGGCGGCTTCGGTACGCAACAACAAGGACAGGAGCCGCTTCGAGCTCGATGTCGGCGACGACATCGCCTTCGCCAATTACCGGCTGACGCCGTCGGCCGTAATCATCACCCACACCGAGACGCCGCGCGCGTTGCGCGGGCGCGGCATCGGCTCCGAGCTGGTCAAGGGAGCGCTCGACCTGATCCGGCGCGACGGCAAGAAGGTGATCGCCGGCTGCGGCTTCGTCGTCGACTATCTCGACCGGCATCCGGAGGATGCGGATCTGGTCGCCTGAATGCAAAAGGGCCCGCGGTGATCGCGGGCCCCTGCGGCACGACCCCAGGTCCGGTCAGTGCTTGATCTCCGGCGGCAGCTTGCCGCCATTAGCGGCGAGCTTGGACATCACCTGCTTGTGCAGCCAGACGTTCATGCTCGCCGAGTCGTTCATGTCGCCGCTGTAGCCCAGCTCCTTGGCGAGATCCTTGCGCGCAGCGAGGCTGGAATCGATGTCGAGCGCCTTCATGAGATCGACGATGGAGGTACGCCATTCCAGCTTCTCGCCCTTGTGCGCGGCGGCCGCCTTGTCGACGATCGCCGCAACGTCGACCGCAGCCATGGGTGCGGCGGCCGGCGTCGAAGGACTTGCCGACCCTGCGGGGGCGCCCGGCGAAGCGGCGCCACCGGCCGGCGCAGCGGAGGCCGGCTGGCCGCCGAAGATCGCGCTGATGATTTTCCCGAAAATGCTCATGTCTGCTCCCCGAAAAGGAATCCGTTGGAAGGGCCTTGCGTGGCACTTATAGACGAAGTTGGTGCGCCGCGCCCGCGAAGTTCCGCGAGCGGACAGCAGCATCAGCTTATCTGCGGCGAAATGACGACAGAATGACGCCGCATTGATTGCGTCGCGGCATCGAAATTTCACCCAAGCGTGAGGGACAGGACTCGGACTTGGGAGTATGGTTGCCGTTCAGCTCGCGATGCCATCCGGAATTCGCGTCTGGTCGGGATCGCGGGATTTCAAGAGAATGGGCGGCCGCTTGCGCCGTTTGCCGGCGCCGGGTGCAGCTGCTTGGCAAGGGAGCTAGCGACGACCATGGCCACACTCTACCAGGGCAATGTCCCCACGATGGCCCAGCCCACGGATGCGGCTGGACCGGTGATCCGAACCATTCAATTGTCCGATCTGCACGACGCGCTCAGGCGCGGCTGGGAGGATTTCAAGGCCGTTCCGAGCCACGCCATCATCCTCTGCGTGATCTACCCGGTGCTCGGCCTCGTGCTCGCCCGTGTGGTAATGGGCTATTCGGTGCTGCCGCTGCTGTTTCCGCTCGCCGCGGGCTTCGCGCTGATCGGGCCCTTCGCTGCGCTCGGGCTCTACGAGCTTTCCAGCCGGCGCGAGCGCTATGAACCGGCCAGCGCCTGGGATGCCATGGAGGTGCTGCGATCGCCGTCGTTCGGCGCGATGCTCGGCCTCGGTACGTTGCTGTTCGCCCTGTTCGTCACCTGGGTGGCGACCGCGCAGGCGATCTATGTCGCGGCGTTCGGCTACGAGGGCGTCACCGGATTCTCGGACTTCATGATGCGCGTGCTGACAACGCAGCAAGGCTGGTGGCTGATCGTGGTTGGCTGCGGCACCGGATTCCTGTTCGCGCTCGCCGCGCTCTCTCTCAGTGCCGTGTCGTTCCCCTTGATGCTGGACCGCCATGCCGGTGCGTTCGAGGCGATGAGCACCTCGCTGCGCGTGGTGGCGAAAAACCCGGTGCCGATGGCGGCCTGGGGCCTGATCGTGGCGGTGCTGCTCGCGCTCGGCACAATCCCGGCCTTCCTCGGCCTCGCCGTTGTGGTCCCGCTGCTCGGGCACGCTACGTGGCACCTTTACCGCAAGGTGATCGCGTCCGATCCGGGCGCACGTCCGGTCCCGCCTCCGCCGCATCGGCCGCGCAAGCCGGCCGCCGACTTCCCGGCCAACCTTTTCCCGTGGCGGAATCGGACTGACGTCTGACAATCTCGTGACGTGCGGCCCTGGCCGGTTCGGACAGGGCCGCACGCCTTGCTTTGGCCGCGGTTACAGCCGAGATTATGTTGCCGGTCAGGTCAATTCACGGAAATCCATTTCATCTGATGACTCCGACGATTTCTCGTCTTGCTCTCGCAGCCTTGGCCGTCTCCGCGTCCCTTCTCTCAGTCCAGCCAGCGCCCGCCGCGGTTGCCTGCGACTCGGGCAATTTCGACGCTTGGCTGGCTGATTTCAAAACCGACGCTGCGGCGAAGGGGATCTCGCAGCAGACCATCGCTGCCGGACTTGCCGGCGTCACGCTCGACCAGAGCGTGCTCAACCGCGACCGCTCGCAAAAGGTCTTCACCCAGAGCTTCGAGGAGTTCTCCGGCCGCATGGTGCCGCCACGCTTGGAGCGCGGCTCCAATAGGATGAAGCAATACGGCTCGGTGCTGTCGCGCATCGAGCAGGCCTATGGCGTGCCGGGCGAAGTCCTGGTCGCGATCTGGGGCCTGGAGACCGATTTCGGCGTCAACACCGGCAAATTCGCAACCATCCGCTCGCTTGCAACGCTCGCTTACGATTGCCGTCGCTCCGAGCAGTTTCGCGCCGAGCTGTTGGATGCGCTGCGCATCGTCCAGCGCGGCGATCTTGCGCCCGCCGACATGAAAGGCGCCTGGGCCGGGGAGCTCGGCCAGACCCAATTCATGCCGTCATCCTGGATGAAATATGCCATCGACTTCGACGGCAACGGCAAGCGCGATCTTCTGCATAACGTGCCCGACGTGCTCGCCTCCACGGCCAATTATCTGGTCGGCTATGGCTGGCAGAAGGGCAAGGACTGGCAGCCGGGCAGCCCGAACTTTGAGGTGCTCAAGCAGTGGAACAAGAGCGAGGTCTACTCCAAGACCGTGGCCTATTTTGCCGCCCAGCTCGCACGCGCCCCTTAGACTAACTCGTCAAAACGCTTGGGCCGATCGCAAGGCGACCGGCCCTCTTGGGTGAATTTACTTGGGTGCGTTTACTTGCCCATGGTGGCATGCATCGCCTTGTTCAGATGCGCGCCGCACGTACCCATTTTGCCGTTGAGCAGCGAGTCCTGAGCCGCAGCGATCTCTTTCTGCGCGACGAACTTGCTGTCGCCGTCGGCCATGTTCTCGATCGCGGTTTCCGTTTTCTCCAGATTGGCCCCGCTGCAACCGCCCATGGCGTGCTTGGCGGCCTGGGCGGGCGCGATGGCGAATGCAACAGCGGCGACTGCGATGACCCCGAGTAACTTCGTCATGACGTTACTTCCTTCTTGTGATGAGGCAGACCAGCGAAATTGCCGGAATCTGCAGCACGACTTTTCTCAGGGCGCGGCAACTTGCCGCAATCAACTCCTCGCGAGAACTGCGTGATGTTGCACTCGGCACAGAGCAGCATGCAGAAATTCGTTCTTCATTTGCGCCGATGCACAGCATCGGTACCGAACGACTATTGAATGAATCAATGCTCACTTTTAAGATTTTGGATGCATGCGAATCATGCATACGTGCTTTGGGTCTAGGCGCTACCATGCTCGCTAGCGCACTGTGAAAAGCGCCCTATGTTCACGGGTGCATGGCACGTCTAGGATCTTAGCATAAGCCCGTGACTTCACGGTGATTTGTCGTCCACGACCGGACGTATTGCCCGGCGGACGAGCAGGAGCGCTTGTCAGTTAATCGTTGGTTACGATCGATATGCGCACAGCGCTTAGCTGCATCGCAACATCGGAACTTTCGCACTGCACCACTCTCACCTATATTCATTTCAACGATGAGGCCTCAAGCAAAGGCTGAATCGAACTACAGGAGACTACCAATGCTGCTCTCGCTCATCCGCATGATCCAGGCCTTCCGGGACTATCAGCGCAATGTTGCCGAGCTGTCCCAGCTCAGCGATCGCGAATTGGCCGATATCGGCCTCGATCGCTCGGACATCCCGCGCGTTGCCGCCGGCCAGTATCAGGGCTGATATCCTTCAGCCCTTCACTAGAACGGACCGATAGCGCCCGCCTCGTGCGGGCGTTGTCGCATCTGGTGGCAGAAAACTCGATCTCGGCGATTCCACTCTCCGCCGAAAAGCGCTACCTGTCCGCCCCATGACAGGACCCCAATCCAACCTCGTCCACGTGATCGGTGCCGGCCTCGCCGGTTCGGAAGCTGCCTGGCAGATTGCGAAGTCCGGCGTGCCCGTGGTGCTGCACGAGATGCGGCCGACCCGCATGACCGAGGCGCACCGCACCGACGGACTTGCCGAGCTCGTCTGCTCCAACTCGTTCCGCTCGGATGACGCCGCCAACAACGCCGTCGGCCTGCTGCATGCGGAGATGCGCCGCCTCGGCTCGCTGATCATGCGCGCGGCCGACGCCAACCAGGTGCCCGCCGGCGGCGCACTCGCGGTCGATCGTGACGGCTTCTCCGCTGCCGTCACCAAGGCCCTGAACGATCATCCCCTGATCGAGATCGCGCGCGGCGAGGTCGCGGGCCTGCCGCCGGCCGCGTGGAGCAGCGTCATCGTCGCCACCGGCCCCCTCACCTCCGCGCCGCTGGCCGACGCCATCCGCGAGCTGACCGACGAGAACGCCCTCGCCTTCTTCGACGCCATCGCGCCGATCGTGCACCGCGAATCCATCGACATGTCGGTAGCCTGGTTCCAATCGCGCTACGACAAGGTCGGCCCTGGCGGCAACGGTGCCGACTACATCAACTGCCCCATGACCAAGGAGCAGTATGAGGGCTTCGTCGCCGCGCTGATCGCCGGCGAGAAGACCGAGTTCAAGGAATGGGAGACCAACACGCCCTATTTCGACGGCTGCCTGCCGATCGAGGTGATGGCGGAGCGCGGCCCCGAGACGCTGCGCCATGGTCCCATGAAGCCGGTCGGCCTCACCAATCCGCACGATCCCACCACGAAACCCTACGCGATCGTTCAGCTGCGCCAGGACAACAAGCTCGGTACGCTTTACAACATCGTCGGCTTCCAGACCAAGCTGAAGTATGGCGAGCAGCAGCGCATCTTCCGCACCATCCCGGGGCTGGAGAACGCCGAATTCGCCCGCCTCGGCGGCCTGCACCGCAACACCTTCCTGAACTCGCCGAAGCTGCTCGACGGCCAGCTGCGGCTGCGCGCACAGACGCGGCTGCGCTTCGCCGGCCAGATGACGGGCTGCGAAGGCTATGTGGAATCCGCCAGCGTCGGCTTGATCGCGGGTCTCTATGCAGCCGCGGAAGCGCGCGGCGAGACGCTTGTCAGCCCGCCGGCTACGACCGCACTGGGATCGCTGCTCGGTCACATCACCGGCGGCCATATCGAGACCATCGAGCCGGGCACGCGCTCGTTCCAGCCGATGAACATCAATTTCGGCTTGTTTCCACCGCTCACGAGCGTGCCAACGAAGAAGCCCGACGGCACGCGGCTGCGCGGCAACGAGAAGACGGTGGCCAAGAAGCAGGCGCTGAGCGCACGGGCGCTCGCCGATCTCGATCGCTGGATCGCCGATCACCTGCGCATTGCCGCCGCCGCGTGAGTTTGCAATGAGCTTGCCCAAAGACGACGCCGCAGAGCTGTCGGCGCGCTGGACCGAAGGCGTGATGCTCAAGCGCGACGTGTTCTCGACCGTCGAGCGCGGCCGTTTCCGCAGCGAAAGCGGCGAGATCGACGCGGTGCTGCGCCGGCTCGACGAGGTGCCATGGTGGTCGCTCCTGCTGGCACGCCACCTGTTCGCCCGCGAGAAGCAGGCCCTGGTGCGGGCCAAAGGCCTCGACGTCGGCCCCGAGCTGCTGTGGGCCGGGCGCCGCGCCCTGGTGCGCGGCTTCGTCGACGGCGTGGCGCTGCATCTGGCAAAGCCGCATGGCGATCTCGCCTATTTCCGCTCCGCCAAGGCCGCACTGCGCCGGCTGCGCCGCGCCGGCATCTGCCACAACGATCTCGCCAAGGAGCAGAACTGGCTGGTCGGCCGCGACGGCCGCGCCTATGTCACCGACTTCCAGCTCGCCGCGTGTTTCAAGCGCCGCGGCCGGCTCTATCGCATCCTCGCCTATGAAGACCTCCGGCATCTGCTCAAGCACAAGCGCTCTTACGCGCCCGAGGCGCTGACGCCGCGAGAGCTAAAGATCCTGGCGAGGAAGTCGTTCGCCGCGAGCCTGTGGCTCGCCACCGGCAAGAAGGTCTATCGCGCCATCACCCGCGGCCTGTTCAACTTCACCGACCGCGAGGGCGGCGGCCGTCGGCTCGTCAACGACGCGCCGGTGCTGGCCGAGCTGATCCGGCGGAATCCCGCCGTGCGCGACGCCGCCATCGTCGCCTTTGCCGACCGTCGCTCCGGCGTCGGGCTTTACGCCTTCGTCGAAGCCGATCAGGCCGCGCTCGAGGGCCAGCTCCGCAGCGAGCTTGCCGCCGCCAAGGGACCGAAGCCGCCGGAGCACATCCAGGTCGTGCACGCCCTGCCACGCAACACCAGCGGCAAGCCGCGCATCGAGGTCCTGCAACTGGTCGCCATGAACCAGCTCGACCTGATCGAGCCGATGATGAAGAACGAGCAGGATCGCGCCTTCCTCAAGGATATCCTGGAGCAGCGCAAGAACCTGCGCGACCGCTTCAATTTCGAGGCGAAGCTCCCGACGAGCTAGCGCGGAATCCGCGCCTTGAAGCCTCCACAATGGCGATCGAGAAGCGCTTGGATCACGCAGGGTTGGCAGAGATCATGGGCGCTCGGGGGACGATGATGCATCGTATGGTTGGCGGAACCATCGCCGGCCTTGTGCTGCTGGCAGGGGCGCCTGCGCTGGCCGACTCACCGGTGGAGCTGATCTCCAGCTTCCGTCTCAAGCATGGTGAGGCCCGCGTCGTCCGCGACGCCACCCTCGATCGCATCGCCATGGATCAGGCCCGCGCGATGGCGGCGAAGGACGACCTCAGCCACGACGCACTCGGCCCGTTCAACCGCCGTGTCGCACCGGCCGGCGCGGGCCGCGCCGCCGAGAATATCGCCTACGGCTACGACAGTTTCGAGAAGACGCTGGGCCAGTGGATCGATTCCTCCGGGCACCGCAAGAACCTGTTGCTTCGCAACGCCTCCCGCGTCGGGATTGCCAGCGCGAAGAATGCGAGTGGAAAGCGCACCTATTGGGCCATGGTGATCGCCGGCGACTACGAGAAGGGCAAAGGCAAGAAAAAGGACAAGGAGCCCGTCGTTGCCGTGAAGCGCGAGCCCGCGCCCGCAAGCAAGCCGAAGTCCAGCAATTGTCACGTCAAGCTGCTCGGCCTCTGCATCTGAGGCGCGCCAGCCTATCTTGCTCGCGCTCGGCAACGCGCCTAATTCATGGACGACATCGCAAGACGCGGAGGGCGTGAGTGATCGACCTCGACCGGATACGTGCCGACACGCCAGCCACCAGCCGGCTCGCCTATCTCCACAACGCCGGCGCGGCGCTGATGCCGACCCCCGTTGTCGCTGCAATGAAGCAGCATATCGACCTCGAAAGCGAGATCGGAGGCTATGCCGCCGCTGACCGCGAAGCCCAGCGGTTAGATGCGGTCTATGGCTCGGTCGCGCGCCTGCTGAATGCCGCACCCGACGAGATCGCGCTCGTGGAGAACGCGACGGTTGCCTGGCAGATGGCATTCTATTCGCTTCCGTTTCGCAAGGGCGACCGCATCCTGACCGCCGAGGCTGAGTACGCCGCCAATTATGTTGCGTTTCTTCAGGTCGCGAAACGAACCGGCGCGACCATCGAGGTCGTGCCGAGCGATCCCACCGGCGAGCTCGACGTGCACGCGCTGGAGCGTATGATCGACCGACGCGTGAAGCTGATCGCCATCACCTGGGTCCCCACCAATGGCGGGCTAGTCAATCCCGCCGCGGCCATCGGCAGGATTGCGCGGGCACACGGCATCCCCTATCTGCTCGATGCCTGCCAGGCGGTCGGCCAGATGGAGGTCGACGTCGAGGCCATCGGCTGCGACATGCTGTCGGCCACGGGACGAAAATTCCTGCGGGGGCCGCGCGGTACCGGCTTTCTCTATGTGCGCGGGGCGCTGCTGCAGCAGCTCGAGCCACCGATGATCGACCATTTTGCAGCGCCCTGGGTCTCGCGCGATGAATATCGGCTCCGCGACGATGCCCGCCGCTTCGAGACATGGGAGAATAATTACGCCGCCCGGCTTGGGCTCGGCGCTGCCGTCGACTATGCGCTCGACATCGGCATGGATGCCATCGAGGAGCGCTGCCGGCTGCTCGCGGGCCGCCTTCGCAGCGGCCTCGCTTCCATTCGCGGCATCACCATTCACGACCTTGGCCGCACGCCTGGCGCCATCGTCAGCTTCACTTTGGATGGATTTGAAGCGGAGGCCATTGTCAGCAGCGCGGCGGCGGCGGGCATCACGATCGGCGCTTCAGATCCGTCGAGCACCCGTATCGATGCCGAGATCCGCGCGCTGCCCCATCTCGTGCGGGCTTCTCCGCATTACTACAACACCGAAGCCGAGATCGACCGGCTGATCGACCACGTCGCGGATTTGGCATCACGTTAGCGGGCGCTCAGGTGCAGCGCGCGCTCAATCCGGACGCACTGAGCGTGGCCATGACCTCGTCGAGATGCGCGGCATCGCGAGTCTCGATGACGAGCTGCAGAAGCGTCGCCTTGGCCGGCAGGTCGGAGAAGGTCCGCTGGTGCGAGACCTCGATGATGTTCGCACCCGCCTCGGCCAGCAGTGCCGCTACCGCGGCGAGCTGCCCCGGCCTGTCGGGGATATCGAGCGACAATTGCGTCAGCCGCCCCTCGCGCGCCAGCTCGCGGGTGAGCACGGAGGCGATCAGCCGCGTGTCGATATTGCCTCCACTCAGCACGAGGCCGACCTTCTCGCCGGCAAAGCGGGACGGATCGGACATCAGCGCGGCGAGGCCGGCGGCACCGGCGCCCTCGACGACGGTCTTCTCGATCGAGATCAGGGTCGCGACTGCGCGCTCGAGCTCGGCTTCGTTGACGAGCGCAATATCGTCGACGAGGCGCCGAACGATTTCGGTGGTGATCTTGCCCGGTGATTTCACCGCGATGCCCTCGGCGAGCGTATCGCCGCGCGCCGGCAGATTGCCGTCGTGAATGGCGTTGTACATCGAGGGATAGAGCCAGGCCTCGACGCCCAGTATCCTGAGCGACGGCTTGATCGACTTCGCGGCAATGGCAATCCCGCTGATCAGACCGCCGCCGCCGATCGGGACGACCAGCGTGTCGAGCTCCGGGACCGCCTTCAGCACTTCCAGCCCGATCGTGCCCTGCCCGGCGATGACGAGCGGATCGTCGTAAGGATGGACGAAGACCATGCCGTGCGCTTCACCGTGGCTGCGCGCAAAGGCGGCCGCCTCCTCCAGCGTCGCGCCCGTGACCACCACCTCGGCGCCGTGATGCCGGGTGTTCTCGACCTTCACCATGGGCGTGCCGATCGGCATCACGATGGTGGCGGGAATGCCGAGCCGCTTGGCGTGGTAGGCAACGCCTTGCGCGTGGTTGCCCGCGGACATCGCGATCACGCCCCGCGCGCGCTCTTCCGGCGTCAGCGCGGTGAGCCGGTTGAGCGCGCCGCGCTCCTTGAACGAGGAGGTGAACTGCAGATTCTCGAATTTGAGCCAGATGTCGCAGCCGCAGATGCTGCTCAGCGTCCGGCTATGGCTACAAGGCGTCTCGACGACGGCGCCTTGGATGGTCTTGGCGGCGGCGTGAATGTCTTCAGGGGCGACCGGAAGGCCGCTGAGATCGAACGAACTTTGGGACATGTCAGCCATAGGACAGCATAGAGCATTTGGGCGGGCCAGGCGATAAGCCGGCGTCTATTTGGTAAATTCACGCGATCGCGAGGCGCGCCACAGCGTCCAGAGCGTGCGCAACCGCGAGGTCGGCTGCAACCCAAACGGATTGCGTCCCGGGCGCGACAGGCGCTCGAGATCGGCCTGCGCCTGGCGCAGCGGCAGAAACGCCGGCCGCAACGGCGGCGCCAGCTGCGCCAGCAGCGATGAAGCCGCAGTCATATGCTGCCGGGCTTCACCCGCGAGCTGCTCAAGCGCCGCATGGAGATTGGGTGTCTCCTTGCCGGCAAAGACATCTTCCATGCTGCAACCGTGCTTCTCCAGCACCTGCTGCGGCACGAACAATTGCCGGCGCGCGGCATCGCGCGGCAGATTGACGATGACCTGCACAATACCCTGCGCCAGCCCGGCATGGCGGGCGACATGCTCGGCCGCCTCCGAAGGCGGTCCCAACACTTGCGCTGCCAGGGCGAACAGCGCCGATGAGGTCGCCGCGAGGTAACCTTCCAGCGCGGCCATGGTCGGCATCGGGTCGTTGTAGAGATCGAATTGATGCTCCTCGGCAAGCAGCGACAGCGGCTCGACCGGCAGCTCGAAATCGCGGATCGCGCGAAGCAGCTCGGCCGCCACCGGATTGCCTTCGGCGCTGCCATGGACGTGGCCCGACAGCATGTCGGTCCACCATTGCAGGCGGATCTCGCCGGGCAAGGGCTGGCTCACCTGATCGCGGACGCGAACGATCTCGACGTTGAAGGCATAGATCGCCAGTAACGCGCGGCGCTCGGCGGCCGGCGCGAACAGGGTCGCGGCGTAGCGCGGAAAGTCATGACTGCGCACGAGATCGGCGCAAAAAACAAAGGAGTCGGGAGGCGGCGCCGGGTTGCTCATGGCACGGCGATCAGCGCGGCGGCAACCCGCCGCCGTTCGCCGATCATGATGTTGTAGGTGCGCACGGCCGGGCCGGTCTGCATCGTGTCCAGTACCACCCTCACCGCCTTGAGCGCCTGACGCAGCTCCGGCGGCGGCAGCCACAGCCCCGTTCCAGTGCCGACCAGGAGCGTGTCGATGCTGTTGGCCGCCGTGAACACCCGATCCAGCGAGTAGCGGTCGATCTTCGCGGGATCGATCACGTCCCAAGCCCAGATCGCGTCGGGCAGGCAGAGCAGCGAGCCGCGATGGGACATGCCGGCAAAGGCGAAGCCGCCCTTGCCATAGGCGTCGATCGGCGCCGAGCGCGGGAAATGCGGAGCGTTGGGATCGCCGGCCATGAGCCTCGTCCGAATGGGCTTACTGCCCTCGCAAACGCCTGCAAGGGCTTGAGGTTCGGATCATGCCTTGCTTTTCTTCGCCGGCGTCGCCGTATCGGGCGCGTCTTCGCGGTGCTCGCCGACGCCGAGATAGATCAGGATCGGCGCTGCAATGAAGATCGAGGTGTAGGTGCCGACCAGCACCACGCCGAACATCATCACCGCGGTGAAGCTGTGGATAGCATGGCCGCCGAACAAGAGCAGCGCGAGCAGCGCGAGCGTCACCGTGACGTGAGTGATGATCGAGCGCGACAGCGTCGAGTTGATGGATTCGTTGAGCAGCTGGGGCATCGGCATCTTCTTGTAGCGACGCAGCATTTCCCGGATGCGGTCGTAGATGACGACGGTGTCGTTGAGCGAGTAGCCGAGAATGGTCAGAAGCGCGGCGATGCTGGTCAGATCGAAATCGACCTGGCTGATCGACATGAAGCCGATGGTCAGCACGATGTCGTGCACGTTGGCGATCATGGCGCCCAGCGCGAACTGCCATTCGAACCGGAACCAGAGATAGATCAGGATCCCAACGATCGCCAGCATCAGGCCGAGCATGCCGTAGGCCAGGAGCTCGCCCGCGACGCGCGGACCGAGCACTTCGGAGCGCTGAATGTCGACGCTGTCACCAAGCGCCCCGCGAAGCTTCTGCAGGGCTGCCTGCTGGGCGGCGTCGCCGCCCGGCTGCTCCGCAACACGGATCAGGACGTTCTCGGGACCGCCGAACTGCTGCAGCTGGACCTCGCCGAGGCCCAGGCCGTCGAGCGAGGCACGCATCGCCGCGATGTCGGCGGTGCCGGACTTCGCCTTCACCTCCAGCAACGTGCCGCCCTTGAAGTCGATACCGAGGTTCAGGCCGTGGGTGAAGAACAGCACGATCGCGACGATCGACAGCGCCGCCGAGATCGGAAAGCTGATGCGACGGAAACGCGTGAAGTCGAAATGCGTATCGTCGGGGACGATGCGCAGCGACGGCAACAGGCCGAGGGCCGAGACCACGGTGAGGATGGCAATGAGGACGCCGAGCCCGATGAGAACGGTGTGAGTCACGATCAGGCTCCTAGATCGGCACGCTCTGCGGCCGCTTCCACCGCACCCACCAGGCGACGATCAGCCGGGTCAGGGTGAAGGCGGTGAACACCGTGGTGATGATGCCGATGCCGAGCGTCACGGCAAAGCCGCGCACCGGACCGGTGCCGATGTAGAACAGCACCGCGGCGGCAATGAAAGTGGTGATGTTGGAATCGAGGATGGTGGCGAGCGCCCGCTTGAATCCGGCGTCGATCGCCGAGATCGCGTTGCGACCGCCGCGCAGCTCCTCGCGGATGCGCTCGTAGATCAGCACGTTGGAATCGACGGCGATGCCGACGGTGAGCACAATGCCGGCGATGCCGGGCAGCGTCAGCGTGGCATTGAGCAGCGACAGCAGGCCGAAGATCATGGCGACGTTGATGGCCACCGCGATATTGGCGAACACGCCGAACAGCCGGTAGGTCACGAGCATGAAGATGATGACGAGGATCGAACCGACATAGGCCGCAAGCTCGCCCTTCTCGATCGAGTCCTGGCCGAGGCCGGGACCGACGGTGCGCTCCTCGACCACCGTGAGCGGCGCCGGCAGCGCGCCGGCGCGCAGGAGAATTGCGAGGTCGTTGGCCGATTGCACGGTGAAATTGCCGGAGATCTGGCCCTGGCCGCCGGTGATGGGCTCGCGGATGACCGGTGCCGAGATCACCTTGTTGTCGAGCACGATCGCGAAAGGCAGTCCGACGTTCTCGGTCGTGGCCTGCGAGAACTTGCGGGCGCCCGAAGTGTTGAACTTGAAGCTGACGACCGGCTCGCCGGTGCGCTGGTCGAAAGTCGCCTGGGCGTCGGTCAGATCGCCGCCGGCAACCAGCACCTGCTTCTTGATCACGTAGGGCGTGGGCGGCGGCGAGGCGCTCATGAGCAGCTCGGATTCCGGCGGCAACCTGCCCGCTTGCGCCTGATCCGGCGGCACGGAGCTGTCGACCATGCGGAATTCCATCTTCGCGGTCTTGCCCAGCAGCTCCTTCAGGCGGGTCGGATCCTGCAGGCCCGGGACCTGCACCAGGATGCGGTCGTTACCCTGGCGCTGGATCACGGGCTCGACGGTACCGAGCTCGTTGACACGGCGCTCGACGATCTGAATCGACTGCTCGATGGTCTTTCGCAGGCGATCGAGTATCGCCGGCTGCGGAACGCTCAGGCGGATCACACCGCCGCCGGCATCAGTCACCTCGAGGTCGCGCTGACCGCTGGAGCCCATCAATCCGCCGAGTGGCTGGGACAGCTCGCGCAGCTTGGCGAGCGCCGGCTGCACGTCGGTTTCCTTGGTGATGCGAACCTCGACCGCGTCATTGCGCACGGTGACGCCGCCGGTGAAGCCGATCTTGGCGTCGCGCAACGTCCGGCGAACCTCGTCGCGGATCTGATCGAGCCGTTCCTTCTTCACGTAGTTGGAATCGACCTCGAGCAGCAGATAGGAGCCGCCCTGGAGGTCGAGGCCGAGCACGAGGCGGCGCTGCGCCCAGGCGGGCCAGCTCTTGACTTGCGCCTCGGGGAAGAAGTTGGGGACCGCGCAGAGGCACACGATCAGCGCCGTCAGGATAATCCCCAGCGCCTTCCACCGCGTGAAATACAACATCGACTGGACCTGTCAGATCAGGAGACTTGAGACTCGCGGGGAAGCTCTCACTTCGCCGCGGTGTCGTCCTTGGCGCTCTCTTTTGCGCTTTCCTTGGCCGGCTCGCCCTTGGCGCGCACGCCCGAGATCATCTGGCGCATCTGCCGCACGCGCACGCCGTCGGAAATCTCGAACTCGATCTGGTCGTCGTCGACCACCTTGGTGACCTTGCCGACGAGGCCTCCCGAGGTCACGATGGTGTCGCCGCGGCGGATATTCTTCACGAGCTCGGCGTGGTCGCGGACCTTCTTCTGCTGCGGGCGCAGAATCAGGAAGTACATGATCACGAAGATCAGGGCGAACGGCAGCAGCGACATCAACATGCTGTTGGTGTCGCCAGCGGCCGCGGCCTGGGCATACGCAGGGGTAATCAGCATTCGGACGATCCTCGTGAGAACGGGGGACAGCCGGTCAGGCCCTCAAAGGCGACCGGTTCGGTCAAATTCGCGCGGACTATAGCGGCCATTGCCCCAATTGCAACGCTGCCAGACCGCCCTTTTGGGCCACCTTGCGGCGGCCCGTGAGGCCCGATAAGGCTGCGTTCTCAGGAACTTCGGACATGCCCAAAAACCATAGCAAAAGCCCGGCCGGCAAAGGCCCCCGCATCCCTGCCAACAAGCCCAGCCGCGTCGCGGCAAAACGCCCCACGGCGGCGGTCACCAAGGCAGGCCCGGACCTCGCGCAGGAGCGCATCGTCCGCGCCCTGGAGACCATTGCGGCGCAGCTTTCCGCGCAGGCCAAGCCGGCGGTCGAGGCCGAGTCGTTCAAGCGGGCGGATGCCTATGTCTGGCATCCCGACGGACGCCTCTCGGCGGTGCCGCGCGTGAGCCGAGTCGAGCTGTTCCTGCTCAAGGGCGTCGACCGGATGCGCGACATCCTGATGGAGAACACCGAGCGCTTCGCCAACGGCCTGCCGGCCAACAACGCTCTGCTCTGGGGCGCACGCGGCATGGGCAAGTCGTCACTGGTGAAGGCGGCGCATGCCAGCATCAACGCGGAGCGCAAACCGGCCGACAAGCTCAAGCTGATCGAGATCCACCGTGAGGACATCGAGAGCCTGCCGGCCCTGATGGAGCAGCTACGGGCCTCCTCCTTCCGTTTCATCGTGTTCTGCGACGACCTCTCCTTCGACGGCAACGACGCCTCCTACAAGTCGCTCAAGGCGGTGCTCGAAGGCGGCATCGAGGGCCGGCCCGAGAACGTCGTCCTCTACGCCACCTCCAACCGGCGCCATCTGCTGGCGCGCGAGATGATCGAGAACGAACGCTCGACCGCGATCAATCCGGGCGAAGCGGTCGAGGAGAAGGTCTCCCTGTCGGATCGTTTCGGACTCTGGCTCGGCTTTCACCGCTGCAGCCAGGACGAATACCTCGCCATGGTGCGGGGCTATTGCAGCCATTTCGGCATCAGGATCGACGACGAGGCGCTGGAGCGCGAGGCACTCGAATGGTCCACGACGCGCGGCTCGCGCTCTGGCCGCGTCGCCTGGCAGTTCGTGCAGGAGCTGGCGGGACGGCTGGGCGTGAAGCTGACGGCGTAGTAGCGAAAGCGATCTCGCGCCCCCACTGTCATTCCCCGCGAAAGCGGGGAATCCAGTACGCCGCGGCCTATCGGCTCACAATAACTATCTCTGGAATACTGGGTCGCCCGGTCAAGCCGGGCGACGACACCCTTCGTGCTGAGGTTACTTGCGCCTCACGCCCCGTTGAGGAATTGAAGCGGGTCAACCGGGCTCGATCCCTTGCGGATCTCGAAGTGGAGCTGCGGCGACGCCACCTCCCCGGATTGACCCGACTTGGCAATGACCTGGCCGCGCTTGATGGTATCGCCGCGCTTCACCAACAGCTCACTCGCATGGGCATATGCGGTGACGTAGCCGTTGGAGTGCCGAACCAGAACCAGATTGCCGTAACCCTTCAGCTCGTTGCCGGAATAGGCGACGACGCCATCTTCGGCCGCCTTGACCGGCGTCCCCTCGGGCACCGCCAGATTGATGCCGTCATTCGACTTGCCATTGGTCTTGGCACCGTAGCTCGTGACCACCTTGCCGCGGACGGGCCAGCGGAAGGTCGGCAGCGCGCCGGTGGCCTCCGCAGCCTTCGCCGGCGTCTCGGCAGCCTTCTCTTCCACATTGCTCGTGGCCTGGGCGAGCCGCGCGCTCTGCACGGGCGCGGCGGCAGCGGCCACCTTGGTCGCGGGTGCCGGAGCCGCCGCAACGGGCTGGAGCGTTCCGGCCACCGGTGCAGCCGCGACCGGAGCCGCAGCAACTGGCGCCGCAACGGCAGCGGTCTTGGCGCCGGGCACGGTCAGCTTGGTGCCGAGCTTCAGCTTCGCCGACGGATCGATGCCGTTGGCACGGGCGAGCTCTGCCGCCGAGATGCGGCTCTTGCGCGCGATGCTGGCGAGCGTGTCGCCGCGGTTGACGAAGTGCGTGCTCGGCGGTGCCGCGACGGCAGCAACCGGCTTCGCCGCAGGCGCTGCCGCGACCGGGGCCATCGCGGGCGCCGGTGCAGCTGCGGTCGCCGCAGACGGAATGATCAACTGCTGGCCGGGCGAGAGCGCCCGCGGACCCTTGTAGCCGTTGGCGGCAAGGATCGCCTGCGGCGTGACGTGATAGCGCTTGGCGAGCACGTCGAGCGTGTCGCTGGTGCCGACGATGATCTTGGTTCCGCCGGCCGGCTGGGCGGCCGCGACCGACCGCGGAGGGACGGTGGCCGTGGTCTCCAGGTGCGGTTGCGCCGGAGGCGCATATGAGCTGACGCCGCGTCCGCCACCGGACACGCCGCCGCCGGAGGCAACGGGATAGGACTGCGGGGTAGATACCGCGGGCGGAGGCAAAGCCTGCGACTGGTAGTAACCGGGCTGCGTCTGCGGCCGCGCATATTGCGGCAGCTCACGCTGCGGCGGCGGTGCCTGCTGCACCGAACCGGTCTGCTCGGAGGCGAAAGGATTGGAGAAGTTGGTCTGGGACAGCCGCGACGACATGTCGGCGCTGCACCCTGCAAAGCTGAAGGAAATCAGCGCCAGCACCGCGACCTGCGGCACGCGGCGCGAGTAAAGCAACTCGGCGACAGCGGACATGGTTACTCACTCGTACGCAACAGAACTGGTGTTTTAAGTAAACACGCGCCGAGTAAATAACGGCTTAACCCTCGCAATAAGATGTTGGCGGCACTGCCGATCCGGGATTCTACAGCTCCCGCGCCACGCCGGGCAGTGCCGGCACGAAGCGGACCTCGACGAGTTCCTTGCGCTCGATTCCGGTTTCGCTGCGGGCCAGGCGGGTCAGCGTCTGCACGCCCTGATGCGGGCCGACCGGGGCAATCAGGATGCCCCCGACCTCAAGCCGCTCGACCAGGTTCTCCGGTATCTGCTCCACCGCCGCGGTGACGATGATGCGGTCAAACGGGCCGATGTTGGGAGGCAGATTGAGACCGTCAGCGAGCATCACCTCGACATTGTGACAATCGAGCTTCTCAAGCCGGGCGCGTGCCGTGTCGGCGAGCTTGCGATAGCGCTCGACAGTCAGCACCTGGCCGGCCAGCCGCGACAGCACGGCGGCCTGGTAGCCGGAGCCGGTGCCGATTTCGAGCACCCGGTGCTGCTTCTGGAGCTGGAGCTGCTCGGTCATGTAGGCGACGACGAAGGGCTGGCTGATGGTCTGCCCGCAGTCGATCGGCAGCGCGCTGTCACGATAGGCGCCCTCGCGATCGGCCTCGTCGACGAAAAGCTCGCGCGGCACCTCTTCCATGGTTCGGAGCACGGCCTGATCGCTGATGCCCCGACGCCTCAACGTGAGCTGAAACATCATCTTTTCCGGCGGGTGCTGGTGGGACGTCATTGCTGGTATCGCTCGTCTCGTTAGGCGGATCGCCGCATTGCACCGCAAGAACCCGAGACGAGAATCTTGTTCCGGCTCAGGAACTCATGATATCCTTTCGGCGCAGCATTTGACCACAGCAAGGCCTTCAAAGCGCTAAGCCATTTGCGAGGTTTGCGTTCGCCGAAACGCGCATTGCGTCGCCTATCGTTATCTGCGAACGTTTACGAGAATGGGCAAGGACTCAACCATGACTGCGACAGGGCTTTCGGGCCGCTCTGTTTTCCTCGTCGAGGACGAGGTCATGATCAGAATGATGGTCGCAGACATGCTGGAGGAGCTTGGCTACAAGGTTGCCGCCGAAGCGGGCGACATCAATGAGGCCATGCGGCTTGCGCAATCCACCGAGTTCGATCTCGCCATTCTCGACGTCAACGTCAACGGCAAGGTCATCTCGCCGGTCGCCGATGTCATCATGGCCAAGGGCTGCCCGTTCATCTTCGCCACTGGTTACGGCTCCTCCGGCCTGCCCGAGCAATATCGCGACCGGCCGGCGCTCCAGAAGCCGTTTCAGCTCGACGCGCTCGGCAAGACCATCGAAGCCGCGCTTCGCGGCAGCTAACCCTTATTTCAGAGTGACGCCAAGCTGCTCCGAAAACGCCTCGTCGGTGCGGTCGAGCCTGAGCGGGGTGACCGAGACGTAGCGCTCGCGCAGCGCCGCGAGATCGGTGCCGTCGGCGGGCGTGTCGAGCATCGCGGTGCGTTCGAAGCCGATCCAGAAATAGGGATTGCCGCGGCCGTCCCGGCGCTCGTCGATCCTGAGGAAGCCGAGATTGCGCTTGCCTTGCCGCGTGACGCGGATGCCCAGCACATCCTCCGGCGCGCAGGACGGGAAGTTGATGTTGATGACGGTGTCCTTCGGAACGCCGGCGGCGATCACCTTGCGCAGGATATCCGGCCCGAATTTGCGGGCCGTATCCCACGGCGGACGTTCGCGGGTCTCGACGCTGAACTCCTGCGACAATGCGAATGACGGCAACCCCAGGATGGTGCCTTCCAATGCGCCGGCAATGGTGCCGGAATAGACCACGTCCTCGGCGACGTTGCGGCCCTTGTTGACGCCGGACAGCACGACATCGGGCAGCTTGGCACCCAGGATATGGCGCGCGCCCATGATGACGCAGTCGGTCGGCGTGCCGCGCACGGCGAAGTGCCGCGGGCCGACCTCGCGCAGTCGCAAGGGATCGTTCAGCGACAGCGAATGCGACACGCCGGACTGGTCGAGCTCGGGCGCCACCACCCAGACATCGTCCGACAAAGCGCGCGCGATCTCCTCCACGACCTTGAGGCCGGGAGCGTGGATTCCGTCGTCATTGGTGCAGAGAATGCGCATGCGGAAGGTTCGATTCCTGAAAGCGGGTCTGAGCCGTCTTATCCGGCCAGCGCCGATCAGGCAAACCGGACGATTGCGGTCCGGCGGCTGGTTCCCTGGGCTGGTCCCGCTAGCGGCGAACGCGCCATTGCGGCAGGAAGCGCGCAAGCCGGCCTTCTGCACGCAGTTGCATCGCCGGCACGACCGGGTTCACGACGGAAGCCTCGATGACGCCGAGCGCCTTCAGCTGCGCGACGAACGGATCGGACGTCGGCTCCTGCGGAAAGCGTTCGCGTGCCACGCTCAGCGCCATGTCGAAATCCGCAGCATTGACCCCGGGCTTGGCCCGCCGGCTCTGCACGAGATCATTGTCCCAGAGCCGCGCGATCTCGATGTCGAGAACGCCGCGGAGGCGCTGATCGATGGCCTGGATCCCGGCGCCCGTCACCGCCCATTGTCTTCCGACCCAGAAGATGTCGCGGTGCAAGGCCATGAACGGAGGGTTCGCGTGGACGGGCCGGCAGGATAGCCGGCCGCCCGATCTTCGCAACGCGATTCTCGTCATGCCGTGTTTTCGGACGCGTACCGGTGCCCACTTCGCGGGAAAACGCTTTAGTCGCGCGCGATCACCTTCAGCCCGCCCATATAGGGCTGGAGCACGTCCGGGACCGCGATCGAGCCATCCTCCTGCTGATAGGTCTCCATCACCGCGATCAGCGCGCGGCCGACGGCAGTGCCGGAGCCGTTCAGCGTGTGCACGAAGCGGGGCTTGCCGTCGGGCCCGCGCGAGCGCGCATCCATGCGCCGTGCCTGGAAGTCGCCGCAGACCGAGCAGCTCGAGATCTCGCGGAACGCCCCGCCCTCGCCCTGCCCCGGCATCCAGACTTCGATGTCGTAGGTTTTTTGCGCCGAGAAGCCCATATCCCCTGCGCAGAGCGTCATCACACGGTAATGCAGGTCGAGCTTCTGCAGCACCTGCTCGGCGCAGGACAGCATCCGCTCCAGCTCGTCCTTGCTCACGTCCGGCGTCGTGATCGAGACCAGCTCGACCTTGGTGAACTGGTGCTGGCGGATCATGCCGCGGGTGTCGCGCCCCGCCGCCCCCGCCTCGGCGCGGAAGCATGGCGTCAGCGCGGTCAGCCGCATCGGCAATTGCTTCTCATCGAGGATGGATTCGCGGACGAGATTGGTGAGCGACACTTCGGCGGTGGGGATCAGACCGAGGCGCTCGGTCTTCAGCCGCTCATGGTCCGGCGAGGCGAGCAGCTCGCCCTTGATCGCCCAGAACTGATCGTCCTCGAATTTCGGCAATTGTCCGGTGCCGAACATCACCTCGTTGCGCACCAAGAGCGGCGGATTGATCTCGGTGTAGCCGTGCTCGGTAGTGTGCAGATCGAGCATGAACTGGCCGATGGCACGCTCGAGCCGCGCCAGCCCCTTCTTCAGCACGACGAAACGCGCGCCGGAGAGCTTTGCCGCCGTTTCGAAATCCATGTAGCCGAGCGCGGTGCCGAGATCGTCATGCAGCTTCGGCGCAAAGCCATAATTGCGCTTGTTGCCGAACACGTGGTGCTGCACGTTGCCGTGCTCGTCGACGCCGTCGGGCACGTCCTCGAACGGAATGTTCGGGATCGCGGCCAGCTCCTTGATCAGCTCATCGTCGGCGGCTTTCGTCGCCGCTTCGAGCTCCGGCATCGTGGTCTTGAGCTCGGCGACCTCGGCCATCAGCTTGGCCGCGCGCGCCTCGTCCTTGGCCTTCTTGGCATCGCCGATTTCCTTCGAGGCTGCATTGCGCCGCGCCTGCGCCTGCTCGGAGGCCAGGATCGCCGCACGCCGCTTCTCGTCGATCGCCAGCAGCGATGCCGACATCGGCTTCAAACCGCGCCGTGCGAGGCCGGCGTCGAAGGCTTGCGGATTGTCGCGGATCGATTTGATGTCGTGCATGGCTGTGGTCCTAAGGAAGCGCGTAGACAGTCAACATCTTATGTTGACAATCTACATCAGTGCTTCCCCTAGCACTCTGTCATCGCCCGCGAAAGCGGGCGATCCAGTATTCAAGAGACGTCAGTGTTTCCCCCAAGGGCCGCGGCGTACTGGATTCCCCGCTTTCGCGGAGAATGACACCGGTGGGCTTGGTCGCCCTACTCCGCCGGATTGGCCGGCGTCGACACGTCGGTGCCGGTGGCTTGCGACGAAGCCGCCGCCTTCCTCTCCACTATCCCAACCGCGATGATCGAGCCCTCGTACAGCGCCATCAGCGGAAACGCGAGGGAGCACTGGCTGAGCACGTCGGGCGGCGTCAGCACGGCTGCGATCACGAAGGCCATGACGATGAAATAGCGGCGCTTCTCGCGCAGCATCTTCGAGCTGACGATGCCGATCCGCCCGAGCAGCGTCAGGATCACCGGCAGCTGGAAGGCGATGCCGAAGGCGAAGATCAGCGACATCATCAGCGACAGATATTCGCCGACCTTGGGCAGCAGCTGGATCTGCGCGGTCTCGTCGCCGCCGGCCTGCTGCATGCCGAGCGAGAAGCGCACCAGCATCGGCAGCACGACGAAATAGACCAGCGCCGCGCCCAGCACGAAGAAGAACGGCGTCGCGACCAGATACGGCAGGAACGCCTGCTTCTCGTGCTTGTAGAGCCCGGGCGCGACGAACTTGTAGATCTGCGTCGCCACGATCGGGAACGAGATGAAGCCGGCGCCGAACAGCGCGAGCTTGAGCTGGGTGATGAAATATTCGAGCAGCGCCGTGTAGATGAACTTCGAGTTCTCGGGACCCGCGATCCACACGAACGGCCAGACAAGCACGTTGTAGATCTGCTTGGCGAAAAAGAAGCAGAAGATGAAGGCCAGGCCAAAGCCGAGCAGCGCCTTGATCAGCCGCGAGCGCAGCTCGATCAAATGGTCCATCAGCGGCGCTTTGCTGGCCTCGATATCGGCGTCGGTCATGACGCTTTGGCGTCCTTGATCGCTTCGGATGGCGCGGTGTCCTGCGCAACCTTCGCCTGTTCGACTTCACGGGTGATCGCGAGCGGCTCGTTCGCCGCCGCATGCGCTTCGGCTTCCATGAAGGTCGAAGGCGTCGGGTTCTCCGGTGTCGTGGGCGTGACGGGCGGATCGACGGCAGTGGCGGCCGGCGTCTCGGCCGGCTTGTCCAGCGCATCGATGCGAAGCGCGTCGCTGACGTCCTTCTGGAGCGAAGTCATCGGATTGAAACCCGTGGCGGCTTCCTTGACCTCGTCGAAGCTTTTCTTGAGGTCGGCCATCTCGGCCTCGCGCATCGCTTCCTGGAACTGGCCCTGGAATTCGGCGGCCATCTTGCGGGCCTTGCTCATCCATTGCCCGACCATGCGCAGCACGCCCGGCAGCTCTTTCGGGCCGATGGCGATCAGGGCCACGACCCCGATGAGGACCAGTTCACTCCACCCGATGTCGAACATGAGGTCTTCCGTTCACGCAAAGCCGGAGCCGGCCCAATCCCTCGCGCGCAGGATCGGGGCCGCTACCCGCGTCTCGCGTGCTGCTTCCGGCTCAGACGGCCTTGCTGCCGACGTCGGACCGCGTCGCGGTCGGCGCGCCATTGTGCTCGATCGACTTGGCCGGCTCGGGCTTCTCGGCGGGCTTGTCCTCGTCCTGCATGCCCTTCTTGAACGCCTTGATGCCCTGCGCCACGTCGCCCATCAGATCCGAAATCTTGCCGCGGCCGAACAGCAGCAGGACCACTGCGATCACCAAGATCCAGTGCCAAATGCTGAGTGAACCCATCCTGCAACCCTCCAAACGCGCATGGCCGGGGACCCGGCCGATCTTCACCGAAACCTAGGCTTGGCAGGCCTCAAAAACAAGGACCAAGGCAGCGCCAATTCGCTGTCGGCGCTACGCAATCTTGCTAGTGTTAACTGGTCGCAGGGGCCGTAATTCGCCGGTACGTCAGTCCTCGGCGCCGCCTTCGCTGCCACCCTCATTGCCGCCTTCTGGCGGGCTCTCGGGCTCGACCGCAGGCGCAAGGGCGAGATCGAGGTCATCGCCCGGTTCCAGCGGATCCTCGTCCTCCCGCAGGGCCGGATCATCCGACGGCGTCGGCACGCTGAACCCGGTGGGCAGGCGCGAATCCAACAGGCCGGTGCCCTTCAACTCTTCCAGGCCCGGCAGGTCGCCAAGCTGTTCCAGAGTGAATTGCGACAGGAACTCCTCGGTGGTTCCGAAGGTCAGGGGCCGGCCCGGCGTCTTGCGTCGGCCGCGCGGCTTGATCCAGCCGGTCTCCAGCAGCACGTCGAGCGTGCCCTTCGACGTGACGACGCCGCGGATCTCCTCGATCTCGGCCCGCGTCACCGGCTGGTGATAGGCGATGATCGCGAGCACCTCGATTGCGGCCCGCGACAGGCGGCGGGTCTCGGTGCTCTCCCGCGTCATCAGCCAGGCCAGATCGCCGGCGGTGCGGAACGTCCATTTGTTGGCGACGCGAACGAGATTGACGCCGCGCGAGGCATAATCGGCCTGCAACTGCTCGAGCGCAGCCTTGACGTCGACGCCTTCGGGCATGCGCTTGGCCAGCGTCGCGGTGTCCAGCGGTTCATTCGAGGCGAACAGCAGCGCCTCCAGCAGCCGCAATTCCTCGGGACGCGCCTGGGATTCGTTCTCCATCGGCTCGGCCTCTTCTACCCGCACTTCAGCCAGGCTTGCCATGGCAGATTCTCCTTCTTGCACTTAAGCGACCGGCGCATCAGGCGCAGGAGCTGCGTCCGGGACCGGTTTTGGGCGCCCCTTCCGGAAATAGATCGGCGCAAACGCTTCCTTCTGATTCAGCTCCAGCTGACCTTCGCGCACCAATTCGAGCGCGGCGGCAAAGCTCGAGGCGAATACCGTTGCGCGCTGCGTCGGATCGGCGACATGCCGGATCAGGAAGTCGTCGAGAACACCCCAATCGTCCTGCTCGGTGATGCTGCCGACCAGCCGCTCCAGCGTGGCGCGTGCTTCGGCGAGCGACCACACCGTGCGCTTGGCCAGATGCACGCTCGCCAGCACGCGCGACTGGCGTTGCGCGGCATAGGCGGTGAGCAAATCATAGAGCGTGGCCGTGTATTTCGGGTGCTTGATCTCGGCGATGTGCTCGGGCTCGCCACGCGGGAAGATGTCGCGCTGCAATTGCGGCCTGTTCATCAGCCGGTTGGCGGCTTCGCGAATGGCTTCCAGGCGGCGCAAGCGGTTGGCGAGCGCCGTCGCCATCTGCTCGGCGCTCGGGCCTTCCGCGCTCGGCGGCTCCGGCAGCAGCAGGCGCGACTTCAGGAAGGCAAGCCATGCGGCCATCACCAGATAGTCCGCGGCGAGCTCCAGCCGGATCTTTCGCGCGGCTTCGATGAAATGCAGGTACTGGTCGGCGAGCGCGAGGATCGAAATCTTGGCGAGGTCGACCTTCTGCTGCCGCGCCAGCGCGAGCAACAAATCGAGCGGGCCCTCATAGCCCTCGACGTCCACCACCAACGCCGGCTCACCCTCGGCGAGCTCTGCGGGCCGCCCGGTTTCGAACGATAGGATTTCTGCAGTCATGCCGATGCCGTATTTGCCCGTGCGATCAATGCATCCAGTTCGGCGCGTGCGGCCACGCGGTCGAACGGCTGCGGCGGCTTGCGTGCGGCGAGCGCGGCGCTCGCCCGCTCCAGCGCCGTACCGGCCAATTCAGGTGTCTCGCCGGCGACGTCGCGCATCTCCTCGATGTTGCCGTTGCAATGCAGGGCCACGTCGCAGCCGGCCGCGAAGATCGCGCGAGTCCGCTCGGCGATATTCCCCGACAGCGCGTTCATCGACACGTCATCACTCATTAACAAACCCTGGAACCCGATTGCGCCGCGAATCACGTCAGCAATCATTGTCGCAGATGTCGTCGCCGGATGGGCGGGGTCGAAGGCGCTAAACACAACATGTGCAGTCATGGCCATCGGCAGGTCCGACAGCGGCTTGAAGGCCGCGAAATCGGTCCGCTCCAGCTCGTCCCGCGGCGTGTCGACGGTCGGCAGCTTGAAATGGGTATCGGCGGTGGCGCGGCCATGCCCGGGAATATGCTTGAGCACCGGCAGCACACCGCCCTGCTCCAGGCCCTCGGTGACCGCGCGGGCGATCGCGGCGACCTTGCCCGGCTCGGTGCCATAGGCCCGGTTGCCGATGACCGCATCGGCGCCCGGCACCGGCACGTCCGCCAAGGGCAGGCAATCCACGGTAATGCCGAGATCGGCAAGATCGGCTGCGATCAGGCGGGCACTGAGGCGCGCCGCGGTGAGCCCGAGGGCCGAATCAGTGTCGTACAAATTCGCGAATACGGCCCCCGGCGGATAAACCGGCCAGTGCGGCGGCCCCAGCCGCTGCACCCGTCCCCCCTCCTGGTCGATCAGGACAGGCGCGTCAGGAGCATTCGCGACCGAGCGCAATTCCGCAACCAAAGCAGCAACTTGCGCCGGTGTTGCCACATTGCGCTTGAACAGGATGAAGCCCCATGGGTGCTGGGCACGGATAAACTCCCGCTCGGCGGCGGTCAGTTCCGTTCCGGATACGCCGGTAATGAAGGCCCGCGTGCTCATAACGGCCGATTAACCCTGCCCCGCGAGGGGGTCAAGGAAACGGCCGTTAATTCCTCTGGACGAAGCAGGCAGACAGGCCTGCGGACTTCAGGTTGTTGCAGGCCTGCGTCGCTTCCTCAGCCGAACCATAGGGACCGGCGAAGGCGCGGTAGACGACTCCCTTGCCCTTGTCGGTCAGATCGACCCGCTTGATGACCGGGGACCGCGAGCCGAGCACGCTGCCGTATTTGCTCTGAAGCACCCGGTAGGACGCGGCGGCGCTGTCCTCGCTCTGCTGCGAGGAGACTTGCACGATGTAGCCGCCACCGCTGCTGGTGGGCGCGATCTGCGTCGGGTTGGTCGCAGCCATCCGCTGCGGCGGCTCGGCCGCCGGGGACGATTGCGGCGCCAGCGACATCGGCTGGTTGGCGCTGGCATTGGCCGAGGTCGGCGGATTGCGCGGCGCGGCGGGCGCAAACGGCGTGGCAACAGGCTTCGGCGCCGCGGGCGCCGGCTTGGCGGCGGCCGATTGCGGCACGGCGCTATCGGTCTGATCGCCCTTCACCGCAACGGTCCTGATCGCGCGCGGCGAATTGTTCGGCAGCGTGCCGTTGCTCGGGCTCGGACCCGCGCTCGGCGGCGGCACGGTGGATGGCGACACGCTCGCCACCGAGGGCGGGTTCGCATTCTGGTTCAGCGGCGGGAACACCACGCGCGGCCCGCCCGCCTTGGCGTTGACGTCGACGGGCGCCTCCTCGCGCGGCACGATCTTTTCGGTGCCGTCACCGCTGACCATGCGGTCCGGTACCTTGGCCGCGGAGTCCGTCGGCGCCGGCACGATCTTGGTCGGCGTGTTGTCGGCCTTGATGATCGGCGGCTCGCCGCTGCGAGGCGAGCCGATATAGGTCTTGTAGGCGAACGCGGCTCCGGTGCCGACCACGGCAAGCGCCAGGATCGCCGCGACCGTCATCATGCCGCCGCGCTGCTTCTTCGGCTCCTCGACCTCTTCCTCGGGATAGTCGCTTTGGTAGGCGTAAGGGTCGTCGGGATAGGCCGGCTCGCGCTGATAGTCCTGCTTGCCCGTCTCCAGCCGACCATACAGCGCATCGTCGTAGCGCGACGGATCGGGCTGCGCATACGGCTCCTGATAGGACTGCTCCTGGTAGGCCTCACCATGCTGCCGATAGGCCTGCTCCTGGTGAGCCTGATCTTGATAGGTGTCCTGATAGGCCTGGGGCTGCTGAACGACAGGCTCGGGCGCGGCAGGCTTGGCCGCGTAGCGATGCAGCGGGTGGACCGGGCTTACGGTGACCGGATAGTCAGGCTCCGGCGCGGGTGCCGGCTGCGGTTGCACGTTGGCACGCCGCATCCATGAGGGCGGCGACGGTGCCTGCTCCGCGTAGTCCTGCTGATCATCGAGCTCGCGGTAATCGTGGTCCTGATAGCTCTGGGCGGGCGCCGCCGGCGGACGCGACTGCGCTGCAAACGGATCGGTCTGCCCGATCAGACGGGCGAGCTCGGCCAACGGATCGCTATCCGCCTTCCCATGCTGGTCGCCGCCGCGACCATAGTCATCGGAAGGAAACGGTCTGTCCTGATATCGTTCGGCCATCGTGATGATGCGTCCCTTCGGGAAAGCCGCGCGCCCCTCGACCAAGGCACGGCTTTCGACCCACAAGGCTTTCAACCAAGTCTAAGCGATCCGGCTTCTGCCGGTTACCCCCGAATTCCCCTTAAGTAGTTCGCCCCAAACTACCGCATCTCGTCCGGGGCATGGACGCCGAGGATGGCGAGGCCCGATGCCAGGACCGAGACGACGCCCTGGACCATTGCCATTCGCGCCTTTGTAAGATCTGCATCATTATTGATAATGAAGCGTAAATAGGGCAAATCGCGCCCTTTCGTCCAAAGTGCATGAAATTCGCTGGCTAAATCATAGAGATAAAAGGCAATTCGGTGCGGCTCATGGGCCGCGGCGGCAGCTTCCAGCATGCGCGGATAAATTGCGAGGCGCTTAAGAAGATCGAGCTCGACCGGGTCCGACAGCCGTTCCACCGCCGACTCAGCGAGCCATGCGATCCGCGCGCCGGCATCCTCTGGGAGTTCCGGGAACACCTCGGCGCGGGCATTGCGGAAGATCGAGTGACCGCGGGCATGGCCGTACTGGACGTAGAACACCGGGTTGTCGCGAGACTGTTCCATGACCTTCGCAAGGTCGAAGTCCAGCACCGCGTCGTTCTTCCGGTACAGCATCATGAAGCGGACGGCGTCCTGGCCGACTTCATCCACCACTTCACGCAAGGTGACGAAGTCCCCGCTCCGCTTGGACATCTTCACCGGCTCGCCGTTGCGCAAGAGCTTCACGAGCTGGACGATCTTGACGTCCAGCGATCCCTTAGCCGACGTCGTTGCCTTCACCGCCGCCTGCATGCGCTTGATGTAGCCGCCGTGATCGGCGCCCCAGACGTCGATCATCTCAACAAAGCCGCGGTCGAACTTGTTCTTATGATAGGCGATGTCGGAGGCGAAGTAGGTGTAGGAATTGTCCGACTTGATCAGCGGACGATCGACGTCGTCACCATAGGCGGTCGCCCTGAACAGCAACTGCTCACGGTCTTCCCAATCCTCGACCGGCGCGCCCTTCGGCGGCGGCAGGCGGCCTTCGTAGATGTCGCCTTTGGCCTTCAGGAAGTCGATGGTCTCGGCAACCTTGTTGTTGCCGGTCTCGATCAGGGAACGCTCAGAGAAGAACACGTCGTGGCGGATGTTGAGGGCGGCGAGATCGTCCTTGATCTCGTCCATCATCATCGCGATCGCCTTGGCGCGCACGGTCGGCAGCCACTGGGCCTCGCTCATCGCGAGCAGCTTCTCGCCATGCTCCGTCGCCAGCGCCTGCCCGACCGGCTTGAGGTAGTCGCCGGGATAGAGCCCTTCCGGGATCGCGCCGATGTCCTCGCCGAGCGCTTCGCGATACCTCAGGAAGGCTGAGCGCGCGAGCACGTCGACCTGGGCGCCGGCATCGTTGATGTAGTACTCGCGCGTGACGTCGTGGCCGGCGAACTGGAGCAGGCTCGCCAGCGCGTCGCCGAACACGGCGCCGCGGCAATGGCCGACATGCATCGGCCCGGTCGGATTGGCGGAGACGTATTCGACATTGACCTTGGCGCCGCCCCGGATGCGGCCGTATTCGGCACCCTCGCGCAGCACGGTGCGCAACGCCTCAGCCCAGGCGGCCGGCTTCAGCGTCAGATTGATGAAGCCGGGGCCTGCGACATCGACCTTGGCGATCAGCGCATCCGTGCGCAGCCGTTCGGCGATCTGCTCGGCGAGATCGCGCGGCTTTGCCTTTGCCTCTTTCGCAAGCACCATGGCGGCGTTGGTCGCCATGTCGCCATGGGAGGCATCACGCGGCGGCTCGACCACGACGCGGGAGAAATCGATGCCCTCGGGCCAGCTGGAATCCGCCGCAAGCGCACGGCAGACGCCGTGCACGCGTGCGAGCACGTCGGCGAACAGATGCAGCGATGAGGATGTCTGGGGCATGGCCGCCGCCTAACGCAAATCCGGGGTCGAGTCAAAGAGCCGCTGGTGCTCGGTCAGGGCGAAACGGTCGGTCATTCCGGCAATGAAATTGCCGATCCGGCGGGCCCGGTCGCCCTCGTCGTCCGCCTCCGACCCCAGCAGCCATTCCGGCGGCAGCTCGCTGGGGGATTTCAGGTATTTTGCGAACAGGTCAAACAGGATCTGCTCGGCCTCGCCCATCACCCGCATCACCCGCGCGTGGCGGTACATGTGCTGGTAGAGGAAGGACTTGATGGCGGCCTCTTCCTCGGCCACCTCGGCGGGAAACGCGACCAGCGCCCGGCCCTGCCGGCGCACGTCCTGGGCCGATTGGGGCTTCACGGCAGCGAGGTTCTTCCCTGTCTCCGCAAACACCGCTCCGATCAGGTGCGAGATCAGCTCGCGCACCAGCTCGGCACCGCGCCGGACGTCTTCGAGATCGGGATAATGCGCCGCAGTCTCGGCGATGATCTCCGCCGTCAGCGGCATCACCTTGAGATCGTCGAGCTGGAACAGGCCAGCGCGCAGGCCGTCATCGATGTCATGGGCGTCATAGGCGATGTCGTCGGCGATCGCGGCGACCTGCGCCTCCAGCGAGGCGAAGCTCCACAATTCGAGATCGTAGGTCTTGACGTAGTCGGCGATCCCGACGGGAACGCCATGCTCGCGGTAGCGCCCGGCCGGAGCGCCGCTGCGATCGGTCAGCGGCCCGTTGTGCTTGACGATGCCCTCCAGCGATTCCCAGGTCAGGTTGAGCCCGTCGAACTCGGGATAGCGGTGCTCGAGCGAAGCCACGACGCGCAGCGTCTGGGCATTGTGGTCGAACCCCCCGAACTCCTTCAGGCAGGCGTCCAGGGCCCGCTCCCCGGCATGCCCGAACGGCGGATGACCGAGATCGTGCGCGAGCGCGAGGGTTTCAGTGAGGTCCTCGTCCAGCCCGAGCTGCCGGGCCAGCGCCCGGGCGATCTGCGCCACCTCCAGCGAATGGGTCAGCCGGGTGCGGTAATGGTCGCCCTCGTGGAATACGAACACCTGGGTCTTGTACTTCAACCGGCGGAAGGCGGTGGAATGGATCACCCGGTCGCAATCTCGCCGGAACGGGCTGCGGGTCCGGCTCGGGGGTTCGGCGACCAGCCGGCCGCGGCTGCGATCGGGATCACAGGCATAGGGCGCGCGGGGGGCTGCCATTCCGACGGACACGGCGAATTTAGTCCCTATCCATTTGATTCTGCGTATGGTGGCACTTAACTATGTCGGGCGCGGGATACCAAATGAATTGGGTATGACTGCGGGACTATCGGAGACGAACGATGACGACTGCCGTGACCATCAGCGACCGGGCCGCACGCCGGATTGGGGAGATCCTCAAGGGCGAAGGTTCCGGCGCGATGCTGCGCATCTCCGTCGAGGGCGGCGGCTGCTCGGGCTTCCAGTACAAGTTCGACATTGACCGTGCCCGCACCGACGACGATCTCGTGATCGAGCAGGACAATGCGGTGGTGCTGGTCGATTCCGCCTCCCAGCCGTTCCTGGCGGGATCGCAGGTCGATTTCGTCGACGATCTGATCGGCGCCTCGTTCCGCGTCAACAATCCCAACGCCACCGCGTCCTGCGGCTGCGGGACGAGTTTCTCGGTCTGACGGGCCTACGTGCCCGTTATCTGCCTTTCCTCGTCCGTCCACTCCACCTCGTCCGGCATTAGCTCCGGCTGCAGCGGTGCGTCCCCCGACATGACGTGGCCGTCCAACGCACCCAGCAGCGCCGTGACCAGCGCCGGCTTTCGCAGCGGCTTGGCCAGGAAGTCCGACATGCCGGCCTCGCGGCAGATCTTGATGTCCTCGGGGAAGGCATTGGCGGTCAGCGCGACGATCGGCAAGGCATCGAAGCGCCCGCCCAGTGCGCGGATCGCGCGGGTGGCGGCGAGCCCGTCCATGTCGGGCATGCGCACGTCCATCAGCACGACATCGTAATTGCCTTCGGAGGCAGCCGCGACGGCTTCGGTCCCGTCGGCGACGACACGCTGCTCGATGTCGAAAGCCCCCAGCATCTTGCTCACGACCATGCGGTTGACGGCATCGTCCTCCGCGACAAGCACCTTCAGCGGCCGGTCGAGGCCGGCGATCCGGGCTTTCAGGTCATCGGCTTCGTCGCGGCCGCCAGCCTGATCGGAGGCCTGCGCCTGGCTCCAGGGCAGCACCAGGGTGAAACGGAAGGTCGAGCCCTCGCCCGGCGTCGAGGTGACGCCGATCGTGCCGCCCATCTGCTCGATGATCCGCCTCGAGATCGCAAGGCCGAGGCCCGTGCCGCCGAAGCGGCGGCTGATCGAGGCATCGGCCTGGGCGAAGTCGCTGAACAGCAGGCCGAGCTTGTCGGGCGCGATGCCGATGCCGCTGTCGGTCACAGTCCATTCGACCGTCGCCAGCAGGTCGCGTCGCGCCTGGCAGGTCGCCGATATCGTCACCTCGCCCTCGTCGGTGAACTTCACCGCGTTGGAGGCGAGATTGAGCAGCACCTGGCGGATGCGCGCGACGTCGCCGCGGAGCGTCGGGGGCAGGTTCGGATCGAGTTCGACCTTGATCGTGAGCCCCCTGCTCCTGGCGCCCGCGCGCACCATTGTCGCAACCGTCTCGACCAGAGCCTGCGGCGCAAAGTCGATCGCCTCGAATTGGAAGCGGCCGGCTTCCAGCTTGGAGAGGTCGAGAATGTCGTTGAGGATGCGCTGGAGATTGTCGCCGGATTCGCGGATCGTGGTGACGGCATCGCGCTGCTCCGGATCGAGACTGGTTTCGAGCAGCATGCTGGCGAGCCCGAGCACGCCGTTCATGGGCGTGCGGATCTCGTGGCTCATCACCGCCAGGAAGTCGGACTTGGCGCGGCTTTCGGCCTCGGCCTTTTCCGCGCGCCAGCGCTCGGTGACGTCGCGTCCGAAGCCGCGATAGCCGAGGAAATGACCGTCACGATCATGGGCCGGCTTCGCCGTCAACGACCACAGCCGGGCCTCGCCGCCTGCGACGACCTTGAGATTCATCTCGTGCAGCGGCTCGGCCTGCTCCATCAGGCCGATGATGTTGTAGGCGGCGCTCTTGTCCTCGGGACAGAGCATGTCGAGCACGTCGGCGAAATGCGAGCCTTTCAGGAGCGGAAGCGGCAGCTGCGCGACGTCGGCGAAGCGTTGCGGCACGTCGACGAGGCGTCCCTCGGCATCGGTCTGCCACAGCCAGTCGCTGGCGTTCTCCTGAAAGTCCTTCAGCAGCAGCGAGATGATCTCGGTCTTGCGCTCGAGCTCGAGCTGGGCCTTGAGATTGCCGAGGAAGAGGTTGCCCTGGGAGACGATGTTGCGCGCCATGAAGAACGCGAACAGCAGCAGGAACACGGCGGTCACCAGATATGGCCCCGTGCCGCACAGGAGCAGCGCGCCGGCGCAGGCGATCGTCATGGTGGCGAGATAGACGAGGCCCGCGCGCGGGAAGGTCGAGAGCGTGAAGGCGCCGCCCGACATCATGCCGACCATCAGGCAGGCCAGGAGCAATTGGCTGGTCGGCTCGATGCGGCTGAACAGAGCGAGCGGCAGCGCCCCCCAGATCGCGGCGAGAAAAAACGCCTGCCGCAGCGTCTGCCGCGCCGCGCGGGGCGAAGCCTCCTGCGGCGGGCTCTGATGCGACTTGTGCCACGCGCGCACCGCGAGCGAAGCGGTAGCGGCGAGCGTCAGGCCCCAGATCGCCAGGAAGTCGTTCCAGCCCCTGCCCCAGAACAGGATCAGCACGATGGCGACATTCAGCATCGTCACGGCCATCGTCACGGGGATCAGCTGGGTCACCGCGTCGATCTGCTTGGCGCGGATGCGGCGGATCTCGCGCTCGCTGAGGCCGGCGGTCAGACCGTCCTCGATCTCGAAGCCGCCGAGCCAATACAGAAACGCGCCGATCAGGCCGTCACGCGGCTGAGTTCGATTCATCGCCTTGTCCGGCCATCCATCCGAGGAACCTCTCGACGATCAATGGCCTGCGGCCTGCTTAGGCCGGGTTAATTTTGTGGGAGATTTTGCAGCCGGCTTGACGGGTGCGTTTGCATTTTGTTCTAACCAAGACCCCCGCCCGGAGCCCTTCCAATGCCCATCAGAGTAGCCACCTGGAACGTGAACTCGGTCCGGCAGCGGATCGATCTGCTCCTGACCTGGCTGAAGGAGTGCCAGCCGGACATCGTCTGCCTGCAGGAGATCAAGTGCGTGGACGAGGCCTTTCCGCGGCTGGAGATCGAGGCGCTCGGCTACAACGTGGTGACGCACGGGCAGAAGACGTTCAACGGCGTCGCCCTGCTCTCCAAGCTCAGGTTCGACGAGACCAAGTCGGGCCTCGCCGGCGACGACGAGGATACCCATGCCCGCTTCCTCGAAGGCGTAGTGACGCTGAAGCGAGGGGTGCTGCGCATCGCCTGCCTCTATCTGCCCAATGGCAATCCGGTCGGGACCGATAAATATCCCTACAAGCTCAAATGGATGTCGCGGCTTCTTGATTATTCGAAGGAGCGACTCAAGGAGGAGGTCCCGCTGATCCTGGCCGGCGACTTCAACGTCATCCCGCATGCCCGCGACGTGCACAATCCGGCCGCCTGGACCGAGGACGCGCTGTTCAAGACCGAGACGCGCGAGAGCTTCCAGTCCCTGCTCGGCCTCGGCCTCAGCGACGCCTTGCGCGCCGTCACCGACGAGGGCGGGCTCTACACGTTCTGGGATTACCAGGCGGGCGCCTGGCAGAAGAACCAGGGGCTGCGGATCGACCACCTGCTGCTGTCGCCGCAGGCCAGCGACAAGCTCGCCAATGTCGGCATCGACAGCTATGTGCGCGGCTGGGAGAAGCCCTCGGACCACGTGCCGGTGTGGGCGGATATCGACCTCGAGGCGGCGTAGCCATCAGATTGGTCATTCCGGGGCGATGCGAAGCATCGAACCCGGAATGACAATGTCATGCGCCTATTCCCGACGCCCCTGCACCCATTGCTCCAGCATTTGCAGGGCCATGGCGCGGTCGTCGTCGGAGGCCTTGGCGAAGGCGCGGTTGTAGCTTTCCTTGATCCAGACCTCGTCGGCACCGGCGCTGTCGCGTGCCAGCGTCAGCCACATCAGGCCGCGCGCGGCCTGCCGCGGCAGGCGGTCGCCGTTGAACAGCATCTGGCCGAGCAAGGCCTGGGCCTGATGCTGGCCCTTCTGCGCGGCGAGGCCAAGCCAGCGCGCGCCATAGCGGTAATCCTCGCGCGAGGCGTCGGGGGTCTTCAGGTACAGACGGGCGAGGTCGTACTGCGCGTCCGCGTTGCCGAAATAGGATGCGGCATAGGAGAACATCTCGCGGGCGCGGTCCGGGTCGGCCTTGACCTTCGAATTCGGGATGCCGGCCAGATAGTAGCGGCCGAGCGCGACGAAGGCGTTGGCCACGATCTGCGCCTGCGGCGCCGAGGGGCTGTCCTCGGCATGCGCGTTGGCGATCCGGCTGAAATATTCGAAGGCACGCAGATCGTCCTGGGCGACGCCGTCGCCGTTGGCGTACATGCGGCCGAGCTTCCACTGCGCGATGGGGTGGCCGCCCTCGGCGGCATATTGCAACGCGCTGAGCGAGGCTTCCTGGGTTGCGACCTGCGGCGGAACCTTGGTGCGCACCGCACCCGCAGCGCCGGGCAAGGTCGTCACGACCGGGATGGTGGCGTCCTTCGGGTTGACCGGCGCACCGTCGAAGGCGAACGCCGGCGCGGCCAGCGCAGCCGCCCCCAACACAAACGCAACTTTGGCACGCCTAAATGTCCGCATAGCACTGTTTCTCGTGCGCGCCGCCCGGATGGGTCACTGCCCCCCCGAGCGCCGGTCCAACCTGCTGAGCATATTTCCAGAGCGCACCCGACGTGTGGTTAGTCGCGCGGGCGCTCCATTTGGTTCTGCGCTGGGCGAGCTCGGCGTCGCTCAATTTTACGTTAAGGGTACCGGCCACCGCGTCGATCTCGATGACGTCGCCGTCCTCGAGCAGCCCGATCGGGCCGCCGACCGCCGCCTCCGGCCCGACATGGCCGATGCAGAAGCCGCGGGTGGCGCCGGAGAAGCGGCCGTCGGTGATGAGCGCGATCTTGCCGCCCATGCCCTGGCCGGTCAGCGCTGCCGTGGTCTGGAGCATTTCCCGCATGCCGGGACCGCCCTTCGGCCCCTCGTAGCGGATCACGATGACTTCGCCTTCGCGGTAGGTGCGGTTCTGGACCGCCTCAAACGCATCCTCCTCACGGTCGAAGCACCTGGCCGGACCGGTAAACCTGAGGTTGGACATTCCCGCGACTTTCACGATCGCACCTTCTGGCGCCAAATTGCCCTTCAGGCCGACCACACCGCCTGTCACGGTGATGGGCTTGTCTGCCGGGTGCACCACGTCCTGGTGCGGATTCCATTTCACGCTCTTGAGATTTTCGGCGATCGTGCGGCCTGTGACGGTAAGGCAATCACCGTGCAGGAAGCCGTTGTCGAGCAGCGTCTTCATCAGAAGCGGGATGCCACCTACTTCAAACATGTCTTTGGCGACATAACGGCCGCCCGGCTTCAAATCCGCGACATATGGTGTCTTTTTGAAGATTTCGGCGACGTCGAACAGGTCGAACTTGATGCCGACCTCGTGCGCGATCGCCGGCAGGTGCAGCGCAGCATTGGTCGAGCCGCCGGACGCGGCGACCACGGCGGCCGCGTTCTCCAGCGCCTTGCGGGTGACGATGTCGCGCGGCCGGATGTTCTGGGCGATCAGCTCCATCACCTGCTCGCCCGCGGTCATGCAGAAGGCGTCACGAATCTCGTACGGCGCCGGAGCACCGGCCGAGTACGGCAGCGCCAGCCCGATCGCCTCGGAGACGGTCGCCATGGTATTGGCGGTGAACTGCGCGCCGCAGGCGCCGGCCGAGGGACAGGCGACGCGTTCGATCTCGTCGAGGTCCTCGTCCGACATGGCGCCGACCGAATGCTTGCCGACCGCCTCGAACATGTCCTGCACAGTGACCTGCTGCCCGCGGAAATTGCCGGGCAGGATCGAGCCGCCATAGATGAAGATCGAGGGCACGTTGAGGCGGACCATCGCCATCATCATGCCCGGCAGCGACTTGTCGCAGCCGGCAAGCCCGACGAGCGCGTCATAGGCATGGCCGCGCACGGTCAGTTCGACCGAATCGGCGATGCATTCGCGCGACGGCAGCGAGGAGCGCATGCCGTCATGGCCCATGGCGATGCCGTCGGTCACGGTGATGGTGCAGAATTCGCGCGGCGTGCCGCCGGCGGACGCGACGCCCTTCTTCACCGCCTGCGCCTGACGCATCAGCGCGATGTTGCAGGGAGCAGCTTCGTTCCAGCACGAGGCGACTCCGACGAAGGGCTGGTGGATCTGCTCGGTGGTCAGACCCATGGCGTAGAAGTAGGACCGATGCGGCGCGCGCGCAGGGCCTTCCGTCACGTGACGGCTCGGCAGCCTTTGCTTGTTGATCTTCGCGCCCATCGCAACCAGCTTCCCCGGCCAACCCTTTCAGACCCGAAAAATCAGAGCCAAGATTTGAATCGACCTTGGGATTTTCTCGTCGCCTTCGAAGACCGCCACTGCCCTTAAAACATTAGAGCGATTTTATTCATGTTCGGGTGTGGCCAAAAAGCGGCGGCGATGCGAACCGCCGGTGATGAGGGTTAAATCCGATGTAGGTGTTGCACAGGCAGCACAATCGTTACCGGGAAGACACGAGTTTGCTTACGTGGATACCTCGCCAAAATGACGATCCACAACCTGAGATCTTTCGGAAGGCACAGAACATCCGATCTGAAACGACGGACGGGCATACCGGAAGTGAGTCGCCCTCGGCCCGTCGTGGAGCGAGGCGCATCGCTCCTGTCCCGGACTAGCTGCAGCGCGCAGAGCGTTGCGGCGCAGAGCCGGGAGTTTTCCCGGCCCTGTCGACGGAGCCGGAAACTTACAGGCGAGACGAAGCCTAGCAGCGCCGTCCGTCCGCACGAAGCCTCGGGCTCACGGAGAGCAATCCGCCTTGCCCTTGGCATCTCGTACACGACGCTGCCGCGTCCACCGCAAGCCCGGCTCGCGACAATGACGACCGCATGGTCGCCCCTCGAGATTGAGCCACCATTTTCGAATTAAAGCAGAATATTTTAGCGCGGATGGATTGACAGAGAAGCGAAACAGGCTGGTCCCTGACAGCCGGCAGCTCTCACCTGGAGCCGGGCACCGGCGATACCAATCATCAGGACCGCCCGCGCGAACGTTGCGCCTGAGCCCAGGCGACAGCGACGTCGCGTGGCGGGACATCGACGCGCTTGATGGGGGTCAATTCGCCGGAGGCCGAGACGATCGCCGTTTCTTCGCGACGGCAACGCGTACAAACGAAGCGGACCTCGTGCGGCGACGCCGACCAGCTCGACCGTTTCACATTGGCCGCCATCGGCCAGGCATCGCAATGCGAACACGACACCAGAAATCGACCGGGATCGAGCATACCCATTCCATGGACTCCGCGTCCTGCCGCCTCCCTTCAATGATTAATCCATGTGAATCGTTCCGGTGCTCCAACACCTCCGGCCCTGGCTCGGGACCGCTCCCGGTTCCCGCATGCGCGGGCTGCGATTCGGTCGCGATCGCTGCAAGGCAGAGACGGCGATCCCCCTCAGCGAGCGCCCTTGAGGGTACAGGAGGTCGTGCAGGTGACCGTCGTGCCGCGGTCGCACGTCTTGCAGGCGCTGACGCACTGGTTCATGTCGCGTGGATTGTAGCTGTAGTTGCGCAACGGACACGCCGGCGCCGTCGAGCCGGTGATGTCCTGCTCCTGATCGCAAGCCGCCGTCATAAGCGCGAATATGATTACTGCAACGAGGCGCATGGGATTGCCCTGTCAGACATGGCAAATCACACTCACGAGGCGCGCTGCATTGCAGCGAACCCCGGCCTTCCCACCAACGAGCGTCGCGGACCGGCGATGCTCGCTTGCTGCAAGGATGCGCGCCAAACGTTAAGAACGGATTTCAGCCGGCTCAGGCCGCCGCCGTCATCGCGATCGCCTGCCGGATATTGACGGCCAGCTGACGGTACTCTTCCCCCAGCTTCAAATAGAACTCGCGCTTGCTGCTGTCGGTGGCGAGCTTGGCGATCAGCTCGCATTCGGCGGTGAGCGTCTCGAACCGTTCCAGCCTGTCCTCGAGATGTGTCATCGGCGTGTCCCCATCAGACGCCTCATGGACATCCAACCTAAGCCCGGGAAATAGGTCACGGCGAACATCGTTATGGAGTAGCATCTTTTTTTCCGGCGCGGCGTGCCCGACCGCAAAGGCACGGCTATTTCTGCTCCAGCCGCCAGACGCCGTCCCAATCGGGATCCGGCGGATTGGCCGCAAATTGAGCGATGCGGCCGAGCATCGTGCGCGAGGGGCCGTCGCCGGGGACCGCCTCGAGCGCCGCGTTGAAGGCGGCGCGGGCCTCGTCGAAGCGCCGCGCACGATAGGCGGCGAGACCATCGGCATAATGCGTGCGCAAGCTCACTTGCGCATCGCTGAGCGCGCCCGGTCTGGCCATCAGCTCGAAGATCGCCTGCGGCGCGCTTTGGCCCGCGACCGCCAGACGATCGATCTCGCGCAATTCCAGGCGCGATCCGATCCCGTCCGCGGTCGCCTGCGAGATCAGGATGCGGGTGCCGTAGACCTTGTTGACGGCCTCCAGCCGCGAGGCAAGATTCACGGCATCGCCCATCACGGTGAAGCTCATCATCAGCTCGGAACCGATACTGCCGGTCAGGACCTCGCCCGTGGCGATGCCGACGCGAAGATCGCACGGCGCCGGCATGGCGCGGATGCCGAGCAGGTCCGGCAGCTGCTTCTGCAGCGCGGGCACCTGATCGGTCATCTCGACGGCGGCGAGCCCTGCGAGCAGACCCTGCTCATCCTCCTCGATGAAGGGCGGCCCCCAATAGGACATGATGGCGTCGCCGATATATTTGTCGATGATCCCGCGATTGTTCCTGATGGGAGCGGACATCACGGTGAAGTAGTGGTTCATCACCTTGACGAGGCCACGCGGCGTCATGCCCTCGCTCATCGAGGTGAAGCCGCTCATGTCGCAGAACAAGATGGTCATCACCCGGCGCTCACCGTCGATGGCGACCTCCGGCCGGTCGATCAGGCCCTGCACCACCTTCGGGTCGATGTAACGGCCGAAGGTCTCGCGAATGCGCTCGTTGTGCCTGAGCTGCTCGATCATGCGGTTGAAGGCGGCAGCGAGCTCGCCGATCTCGTCCTGTGTCGAGACGGTGATGGGCTTGTCGAACCGGCCCGCCTCGACTTCGCGGGCGCCGGCCAGCAGCAGGCGCACCGGTCGCGTGATGCCGCTACTCACCAGCAGCGCAAACACGAAGCCGACGATCGCCGCGAGCAGGGTTACGACCCCCGAGACGATGATCGCCTGGTGCTGGCGGCCGATCACCTGAGACGTCGAGAAATAGACCTGCGCCAGCATGTCGGCGCGGATCGCATCGACCTTCCGGTTGAACGCATCGCGCAGCGTGTCGAGGTGTTCCAGCGTGCCGCGGGCCGCGGCCATATCCTTGGCCTCGACCTGCTTGAGCAGTTTCGCATTGCCCTCGTCCAGATCGCGCCGCAGCTCGGTGACGGAGCTTTCGATCCGGACGTCGAGCCGTGCCAGCGCGGCGTTGTCGGAATACGTCTTGGGGTCGTCGATGATCGCGTTGATAAGCTTGCGAGCGGCCTCGGCTTCCCGCTCGAAATTGCGGTCCAACGCCTCGAAGTCGCGAAGCCGCGCCGCGTAGGCCTCCTCGTCCGACGGCGCCTCCATCCTGGTCATCACCATCCGCCGCTGCGCCAGCGCCCGTTCCAGCGAGCGGATGTTCGCGCGCGCCAGATGGCTATAGGCCGGGATGTAGCGGTTGGTCAGCTCGTCGAGCAAAATGCCGACCTGGCTGGACATCACCATCGACAGGATCGAGGTGACCAGCATCAGGACGATCAATCCGAGCGCGATGCCGACGATCTTGCGCCGGATCGACTGGTTGAAAATCGGCATAGGTACAGGGCAAAGGCTGAAAGGATGACGAGAGGGAACTCATACACCGGATTTCGCCGAGGGAACACGTGCAATCTGGCCGTTCTGGCGTCCTGTACCGTGCGCAATCGTCGCGCGAAGCCTGATCGTTAACGAAGGTTGAAGCCGCTGTCTCTTCCGTCTTTCGGAAGTTCCCCAGTTCCCATCCGTATTTTGCCGCATTGTTGCGACAGCTTGAGGATGCGACACGATGCCGACGCATCGTTCGGTGCTCTGATTCGCAAGCCGCATGTCGCGGACCTTGGTTTGTAGTGGTTTTCGCAGGGGGGACCATCCAATGAACCAGTGCCTACGCTCGCTCGCGTGTGTCGTTGCCGTGGCCGCCATGGCCCTCCTTCCCACCGAGCTGGCGGCGAAGAGCAACCAAAAATCATCCGCACCGAAGAAGACGCATGAGGCGAAAGCGGGCAAGCACCGCCACGCCGCCGCCGGCAAAGCGCGACACGGCAAGCACGCCGAGGCCAAGCGCAAATCGAAGAAGGCGGTCGAGCAGCCCGCGGCCAAGCCGGCGCTGCCGCCGCTGACCGGCGATCTCGCCGCGCTGAAGGACGCCATCGACCTGACGCGCAAGGGCAAGACCGAAGACGCGAGCGCTGCGCGCGACCGCATCACGGATCCTGCCGGACAGAAGCTCGCCGACTGGTTCATGCTGCGCCATCCCGACAGTATCGCGAATTTCAAGCGCTACGCCGCCTTCCTCGCCGCCAATCCCGGTTGGCCGAGCAGCGCCCTGTTCCGCCGCCGTGCCGAGGCACGGCTGTGGCAGGAGAAGGCCGACGCGGCCATCGTGCACAAGTTCACGATGGATCGCCCGACCAGCGCCAAGGGCAAGTTCGCACTCGCGCGCGTCCTGCTCGCCGAAGGCGAGACCGACAGGGCTGCGCGGCTGGTCCGGGAAACCTGGCGCGCGGAGGAACTGTCCGAGCGGAGCGAAGATGACTCCTACCAGGCCTTCCGTGATCTGCTCACGGCGGACGATCATCGCGCCCGCATGGACAAGCGTCTCGGCGCCAAGGACTATGACGGCGCAAGGCGCGCGGCCAAACGGCTCGGCGAGGATGCGCTCGCCATCGTCAAGGCCTGCGCCGCCGTCACCGGCAAGGCCAACAAGGCCAAGGACTATCTCGAGGACGTGTCGGCAGAAGCACGCCGCGATCTCGGCTATGTGCTGTGCCGCGCGCAGTGGCATCTTCAGAACGACCGCATCGACGACGCCGCTGAGGTGATCCTCGCCGCCGCGCCCGAGACCATGGCGGCCCAGGACACCGACGCCTGGTGGCGCGAGCGCCGCATGCTGGCGCGCAAGCTGCTCGACCAGGGCAAGTCCAGGACCGCCTATGACGTGGTCCGCACGGCCGCGGTGCCGGACAAGGAAGTCTATCGCGTCGACTATCACTTCATGTGCGGCTGGATCGCGCTACGCTATCTCGACGATCCCAAGACGGCGATGGTGCATTTCGCCTCGATCGACGCTGGCTCGTCCAATCCGATCGCTCTGTCGCGGGCGCATTACTGGCGCGGCCGCGCGGCCGAAGCCATGGGCGCGACAGCCGACGCGCGCATGAGCTACCGGGCGGCAGCGCGCTATCACACCGCCTATTACGGCCAGCTCGCTCGCGCCAAGCTCGGCCTCGACGGCATCGAGCTGCGTCCGCCCTCGCCGGTGCTGGCCTCGGCCGATGCGCAGCTTGCGGACGAGCGCGTGCGCGCCGCCGACATGCTCTACGGCATCGGCGAGCGCGACATGGTGTTCTATTACGCCGAGGATTTCGCCAAAGAGAGCACCGACGTCGCCGCGCTGGAAGCGCTCGGCGAGCTTGCGGGCCGGCGCAACGACGCGCGCGTGATGCTGGAGGTCGGCAAGACCGCGCTGGCGCGCGGGCTCGCGCTCGACCATTACGCCTTCCCGACCATCGGCATCCCCGAGCACAAGCAGGTCGCACCGGCGATCGAGACCAGCGTGATCTATTCGGTGGCACGCACCGAGAGCTCGTTCGAGCAGCGCGACAAGTCGCATGCCAACGCGGTCGGGCTGATGCAGGTGACGCCGGAAGCGGGACGCGACACCGCCAGGCGCTTCGGCCTGACTTACGACTGGGACAGGATGGTCTCCGACCCCGTCTACAATACGCAGATGGGCGCCGCCGAGCTCAGCGCGCTGTTCACGGAATATCGCGGTAACCAGATCATGACCTTCGCCGGATACAATGCCGGCCGCGGCCGCGTGCGCGAATGGGTCCAAAAGCGCGGCGACCCCCGGAACCCCAATGTCGATCCGGTCGATTGGGTCGAGCGCATTCCGCTGTCGGAAACGCGCAACTACGTCCAGCGCGTGATCGAGAACGTGCTGGTCTACCGCGCAAGGTTCGAGGGCAGCAGCATGATTGCCGGCAAGAGCGACCAGCGCGTGGTGACGCACGAGGCCAGCGCAACGGAGCCAGCGGGGGCCGCAGCACCCATTCCCTGATCGACGCCGCCGGGGCTGGACGCGGCGCCTGCAAGGATACGGTGCTGCGGCTTCTACGCGAGTGCAGTCGCGCAGCTAGGTGTCACCTCCTTCCATCGTGATCGGGTCGCGACTGTCCAAATATGCGCCGGTCAAAGCTCTCGCGAAGGTCCAGGCGGTGATCGTGCAGCTCCAGCACCAGACAGCACTCATCACCGTCAACGTCTCGATCATGCTGCCAGCGGCGAGCTCGACCTTGCCGGCAATCGATTCCGTCCGTCCAGGCACCGGCCAGTGCATGAACAGCGTGGAGAATTCGCCGCGTCGGTAACAATGGTCGTCACAGTAACGGCGCTGCGTCCGCGCGTGCCGGACGTAGCCGGAGCGGAGCGACCGCGAGCATGTGCTGCACGCGGCCGCGTGCAACGGCGGCTCGTGATTGACCACCACGAATTTCATGAAACCGCTCTCACGCCATCTTTCGCGAGCGTCTCGCAGAACAGCGCGTAGCACTGATGATCGCAGTAAGGCAGACGGGTCGCGATCTCGCGCAAATAGCTGCCGCTGATCGGCTCGCAGCACTGCATGCACGAGGTCTGCCGGAACGGGGTCCGGCCGTTGACCAGCACGAACGCGAATCTCATGTGGCACCTCCCAAAGCGAAGCAGTAAACGCTGTCGAGCGGAGACAGTGCAGGCGGTGGAGCGCACAGATGGTTCCGTCCGTCCGGATTATCCCTGTTTCGCTCCACCTTTTGCGGTGGGATCAGAATGTATCTCCCGTCCTCCCGGCGCCGCGCATAGATCTGGCCGTCGATGTACTTGATGTCGGTCGGATAACAGTCGGCGCTGTTGCAACAACTGAGGCTCGGGTTATCAGGCATATGCCAGGTGGAATAGAACTTGTCGTGCAGCGCCTGGTCCTGGGGTGGGTGCTGGCGATGAACGGCACCGTGTCCCGTCTCCTGTGCCTGGCCGGCCGCGATGGGGGCGATGAGAACGATCCAGCAGAACAGCTTGCATGAGCGGTTCAACGCACGGCCTCCCGGATCAACTCTCCAATCCAGCCTTATGCGACCTGGGCCCGAAACAACCACCGGCGGTCGCGTTCGCTTCGCGTGCGGAAACGATCAACGCACTTCTTGGAGCAGAGCGCCGTGCGCCAGGAATAGTAGCGGATCAGGCCAAACTTGCCGCCGCACACCGCACAGCCATTGACTGAGGAGCAACTTTCGGACGCCGATAGGCGACGCTCAGGAAGTACCGACATATCGCACATTGTTGTCTCCCTCTGTTGCTTGCGCTTTTCTCGACTGTTCGCTTCGACTCTCCCGATGGTCGAGAGGCTAGTCCGCCGGGCACGAAACGCTCAATTGTACGGAGGTAAAATGGCCGACATGACTAGGCATGGAGGAGCTATACCTAGGTTTGTCCCGTATTCGCCCGGGCCCACCCTGCTCGAGTTCAACGAGACGGCGCACGACGCACCGGCTGCACGGTCACCGTGAACCTCGGCCGGCACGGTGTCCTTCAGGCGCCCCAATGGACCTGGCGGTGAGCGGACGGTCCAAAGGCGAACGTCATGACGGCCGACCCGACTTTGGCTGGAATTGCTCCTCTCGCCGCAACGTGCTCTACTCCTGTTCACGCAGAGAGTGCCGGGAGCGTCAGCGATGAAGCCTGGCCGGGCAGCGACGTTCGGAAAGTCAGCCGCGCAATTCCTCGTCGGCTGCCTGAGGCAAACTGTTCCCGCCAAGCAGCGCACCGATGCCAATGCCGCCGACTTGCTCGAGGCGGTCAAGCAATGGCAGCAGGTCTTCGAGCACACGCCGGTCATGTACTTCATGGTCGATCCGGCCGGTACCGTGATCAACGTGAACACATTCGGCGCCGAGCAACTGGGCTACACGCCGGCGGAGTTGATCGGCCGATCCGTGCTGGATGTCTTCCTCGCGGAAGATCGCGCCACCGTCCGCGCCTGTGTCGCGTTGTGCCTCAAGACCCTTGATCAGTCACACACCTGGGAGATCCGGAAGGTTCGCAAGGACGGCTCGATGTTATGGGTGCGCGAGAACGCCAAGGCCATGCTGCGAGCCAATGGCGGGCCGATCGTGCTGGTCGCCTGCGAGAACATCACCGAACGCAAGGAGGCAGAGAACGCGCTGCGACAGAGCGAGGCTTACCTCGCCCAGGCGCAGGAATTGAGCCACACAGGTAGTTTCGGCTGGAAGGCCGCAACCCGCGAGATCACCTGGTCCAGGGAGACCTATCGCATCTTCGAATGCGAAGAGGGGACGAAGCCCGCGATCCCCTTCATGCTCCAGCGGATCCATCCGGAGGACCGGCTCGCCGTGCAGCAGACCACGGGCCGGGCGGCGCGCGAGGGCAAGGACTATGATCACGAATACCGGCTGGTAATGCCCGACGGTTCCATCAAACACGTCCGAGCGGTGGCACGGGCAACGCGAGATGCGAGCGGTCGGGTAGAGTTCGTCGGATCGGTCAGCGACGTCACGGCGACCAAGGAGGCCGAACGCAGGCTCCGTGACAGCGAGCAGCGCTTTCGCGATTATGCCGAAACTGCGTCTGACTGGTTCTGGGAAACCGGGCCGGACCACCGGGTCACCCAGATATCCGAGCACTCCGATACCAACACCGCCCCCGCCGGCCTAATCGGGCTCACGCGTTGGGACATTGCGCCCGACGCCGCTCTCGAGCCCGAAAAATGGCGACAACATCGAGCGGCGCTCGACGCCCACGTCCCGTTCCGCGACCTGGTGTATCGCAGCAAGGACCGCAATGGGCAGCCGATCTACGTCCGGACCAGCGGCAAGCCCTTTTTCGACGCGGATGGCGCTTTCCTGGGCTACCGTGGCGTTTGCACGGACGTAACCGCCGCCATCCGGGCCAACCAAGCCGAAGACGCGCTGCGCAAGGCCCAGGCCGAGCTCGCTCATGTGACACGTGTCACGACACTGGGTGAGCTGACCGCTTCGATCGCGCACGAAATCAATCAGCCGCTCGCCGCAGTGATCGCAAACGCGGACGCCTGCCTCGCCTGGCTGCAGCGCAGTCCGCCGGATCTCAAAGCGGCCCGCCGCTCCGTCGAGTGGATCATCGAGGACGGCAGGCGCGCCGGCGACGTGATCCGTCACGTTCGGGCGCTCGCCAAGCGGTCTGACATCGAGATGGTTCCGCTCGACGCCAATGCGGTCGTGCGGGAGGCCGTCGCGCTGGTTCAGCGCGAGATGGCCAGCCACGCCGTGTCCGTCCGCATGGAGCTGTCCTCGGCGCTGCCGAAGATCTTTGGCGATCGCATCCAATTGCAGCAGGTCCTGATCAACCTGATCATGAACGGGATCGAGGCCATGGCAGACGTCCACGATCGCCCGCGCGAGCTGGCGATCCGCTCGCAGGCGAGCGGCGATGGCGCGATGCAGGTGAGCGTTTCCGACTGCGGAACCGGCATCAGCGAACAGGCGATAGACCGCCTGTTCACGCCGTTCTTCACCACGAAGTCCTCCGGCATGGGCATGGGCCTGTCGATCTGTCGATCGATCATCGAGGCCCATGGCGGGCGACTTTCCGCCATACCAAATCAGGAGCGCGGCGCGACTTTTCAGATCGCCTTGCCCCTCCACCGAGAGGAAGCATCGTGACCGAGCGCGCGGACTCTTCGCCGCCGCAGAAGGACGGCGATCAGCCCCTTGTCCTCATCGTCGACGACGACGCGTCCATGCGCCGTGCGCTCACCAATCTGTTCGAGTCGGTCGGTCTCAAGGTCGAAGCATTCGGCTCGGCGCCGCAGCTCCTCCAGGCCAAGCCGCCAGACGTCCCGAGCTGCCTGGTGCTCGACATCCGACTGCCCGGAACGAGCGGCCTCGAGCTGCAGGCCGACCTTGCCAAGGCAAATATCCACACGCCTATCATCTTCATTACCGGTCATGGCGATATCCCCATGACGGTTCGGGCCATGAAGAGCGGGGCGATCGACTTCTTGACCAAGCCGGTCCGCGATCAAGACATTCTCGACGCAGTCCAGGCCGCGATCGAGCGAGACCGCAAGCGCCGCGACCTCAACCGGACGGTCTCGACGGTCAGATCACGCTTCGAGTCACTGTCCTCGCGGGAGCGAGACGTATTGTCACTGGTGACGTCCGGCCTGATGAACAAGCAGGTCGCCGCGCAGCTCGGATTGGCCGAAATCACCGTCAAGATCTACCGCGGCCAGATCATGCGGAAGATGGGCGCGAAGTCGCTGGCCGATCTGGTGAGAATGAGCGAGGCGCTCGGGATTGGCCCGAACAAGCCCGATGCACAAACCTAAGTATGAGTTTCCAATCGTGACAAGCAGGTCCACCTTGCGCCTTTATGTTCTAGCCGTGGCGACGGCAAGCGTAATTCCCGGCGAGGAGCGGACGTCTTGTCAGTGGCTTCGGTCATCTCGGTGCTTGACGACGACCCCTACGTTCGGGCCGCGATCAACAACCTCCTGGAATCGCGCGGATACAACGTCCACACATTCGCCTCGGCGGAAGAGTTCCTGAGCTCGACCGATTCGAGCGACACCTCGTGCGTGATCGCCGACGTGCAGATGCCGCTGATGAGCGGAATCGATCTGTTGACGAAGATGCGGTCGCAGGGTTCGGCTACACCATTCATATTCATCACAGCTTTCCCGGATGAGGGCGTGCGTGTACGGGCGCTCGATGCGGGCGCAATCTGTTTTCTCGGTAAGCCGTTCGCCGCCTCGGATCTGATGCAATGCCTGGACCGTGCGCTGGCACCAGGTCACCAAACCTCGTCGTGAGCGCCCCGCCGCCAGCAAACGCGGCGGTGACCGGTTCAATCCACCTTGATATTGGCGGCCTTGATGATCGGCCACCATTTGGCGATCTCGGCCCTTTGTCGCGTGCCGAGCGCTTCGGGCGTGAGCTGATCCTTGGGCGTCATCTCGAGACCCTGGCTTTCGAGCTGCTTCCTCACCGCCGGATCGTTCAGCGCTTCCACGGCCGCGGCGTTGAGCTTTGCGACGATCTCCTTCGGCGTGCCTTTCGGTACCCACATGCCCGACCACAGCGTCATGTTGAAGCCTTTCAGGCCCGCCTCGTCCGCGGTTGGGATCTCGGGCGCGGAGGCGAGGCGCTTGTCGTCGGTGACCGCGTAGGCGCGGATGGTGCCGGCGCGGACCTGACTGATGGAGTTGGAGGTCTGGTCGACCATGATGTCAATCTGGCCGGCGATGAGATCGTTCAATGCCGGCGCAGTGCCGCGATACGGCACGTATTGCAGCTTGATGCCGGAAACGCTCTCGAAATAGACGCCGGCGACGTGACTACCGGAGCCTGCGCCGGCCGTGCCGGCGGTCGGCGGCGACGGCCGCGACTTCAGCCAGTCGATCAGCTCCTTCAGCGAGGTCGCCGGCACCGCATTCTTGCTGACCACGATCATCGGGTTGCTCGGCAGCAGCACTACCGGCTCGAGATCGGCAACGAGGTCGAATTTGAGCTTGTAGACGGCGCCGTTGGCGACGTGGGTGCCGAGATGGCCGAACGAGATGGTGTAGCCGTCCGGCGGCGATTGCACGGCACGGCCGACACCGATGGAGCCGCCTGCTCCGGTGACGTTCTCGACCACGACCGGCTGGCCGAGCGGCACCCGCATTCGCTCGGCGAGCACCCGCGCCATTGCGTCCGAAGGACCACCCGCCGCGAACGGCACGATGATGGTGATGGGACGCGAGGGAAAATCGTCGGCGCGGGCCGCGCCGGCAAGAGCGAGAACAGCAATCAACGCAGCCCAGACGGCCTTCTTCATTGTCTTCTCCCCAGCGATGTCGATATTGTTCTTGCTCTTCCCGCGTACGGGAAGAGGGATCATTCGTCGCGTATTGCCGCGCTAGAACTGCGAATAGTCGATCGGCTTGTGGCGATCGAGCGCGCGGTTGACCGGCGGCAGCGGATATTTCAGGCCGGTCGCGCAGTTGAACAGCATGACGCGATCGGTCTTGCTGACGCGGCCGTCGGCGAGGCTTTCCTTGTAGGCGGCGTAAGTCGCGGCGCCCTCGGGGCAGAGCAGCAGCCCCTCCTCGCGCGCGACCTCGCTCAACGCCGCCGAGATCTTGTCGTCGTCGACCGCGATGGCAAAGCCCTTGCTCTCGCGCACCGCGCGCAGGATCAGGAAATCGCCGATCGCTTGCGGCACGCGGATGCCCGAGGCGATGGTGTGGGCGTCCTCCCAGCGCGTCGCATGCTCGGTCCCGGCCTCATAGGCGCGCACCATCGGCGCGCAGCCCGAGGCCTGCACCGCGACCATGCGTGGGCGCTTTGAGCCGATGAAGCCGATCTTCTCGAGCTCGTCGAAGGCCTTCCACATGCCGATCAGGCCGGTGCCGCCGCCGGTCGGATAGAAGATCACGTCCGGCACGTCCCAGCCGAGCTGCTCGGCGAGCTCAAGGCCCATCGTCTTCTTGCCCTCGATGCGATACGGCTCCTTCAAGGTCGAGGTGTCGAACCAGCCGACTTTCGCCTTGCCCTCGCCGACGATCTTGCCGCAATCGTCGATATAGCCGTTGACGCGGTAGACGGTCGCGCCCTGCAGCTCGATCTCGCTGACGTTCACCTCGGGCGTATCGGCCGGACAGAAGATCGTGGTCTTGATGCCGCAGGACGTCGCATAGGCCGCGAGCGCAGCACCCGCATTGCCGTTGGTCGGCATCGCCATATGCTTGATGCCGAGCGCCTTGCCCATCGACACCGCCATCACGAGGCCGCGCGCCTTGAACGAGCCGGTCGGCAGCCGTCCCTCGTCCTTGACGATGATCTCGCCGCCGCCGAGTTTTGCGCCGAGCTTCGGCAGCCGGATCAGGGGCGTCGTGACTTCGCCGAGCGAGACGATGTCCTGGCATTTGCGCACGGGCAAGAGTTCGCGGTAGCGCCACATGTCGCCGGGACGCTGGGCGAGCGCATCCTTGGTCAGCGCCTTCTTCACGCCCGCGAGGTCGTAGCGCACCAGAAGCGGCTTGCCGGCCTTGGAGAGGTTGTGAACCTCGTCGGCCGCGTAATGATCGCCCTCCATCGCGCATTCGAGATGGGTGACGAAGGTCGGGCGTTCGATGGTGAGATTGTCGTTGTCGTGCATGGCTCGATTCTTTCTTCTTCCTTGTTGCCAGTTTCCTGCCTCCGTCATTGCCGGGCTTGACCCGGCAATCCATCCCTTGAAGAGCGCTTCGCTGGATGGATGCGCGGGTCAAGCCCGCGCATGACGGCTGTCAAATGTTCAGCACCCGTCCATAGGCATCCAGCACGGCTTCCTTCATCATCTCCGACAGGGTCGGATGCGGGAACACCGTGTGCATCAGCTCTTCTTCCGTCGTCTCCAGGTTCATGGCGACGACGTAGCCCTGGATCAGCTCGGTCACTTCCGCGCCGACCATGTGGGCGCCGAGAAGCTGACCGGTCTTCTTGTCGAAGATCACCTTGACCAAGCCCTGGTCCTCGCCGAGCGCGATCGCCTTGCCGTTGCCGACGAAGGGGAAGCGGCCGACGCGAATCTCGCGGCCGCTCTCCTTGGCCTTTGCTTCGGTGAGGCCGACGGAGGCGACCTGCGGCTGGCAATAGGTGCAGCCCGGGATCATGTTCTTGTCGAGGGGATGCGGATTGAGGCCCTTGATCGCCTCGACGCAGATCACGCCCTCATGCTCGGCCTTGTGCGCCAGCATCGGTGGGCCGGCGACATCGCCGATCGCATAGATGCCGGGGACGTTGGTCTTGCCGTAGCCGTCGACCACGATGATGCCGCGGTCGGTTTTGACACCGACTTTTTCCAGGCCGAGATTCTCGATGTTGCCGACGACGCCGACCGCCGAGATCACGCGCTCGAACTCTGATGTGACGGGCTTGCCCTTGCCGTCGTCGATGGTGGCGAGGACGCTGTCGGCCTTCTTCTCCAGCTTCGTGACCTTGGTCGAGGACATGATCTTGATGCCCTGCTTCTCCAGGCGCTTGCGGGCGAGGCCCGCGATCTCGGCGTCCTCGACGGGCAGGATCTGCGGCAGCACCTCCACCACGGTCACGTCGCTTCCCATGGTGTGGAAGAACGAGGCGAACTCGATGCCGATCGCGCCGGAGCCGACCACCAGCAGCGACTTCGGCATCCGCTCCGGCACCATCGCCTCGAAATAGGTCCAGACCAGCTTCTTGTCGGGCTCGAGGCCGGGCAGCACGCGCGGCCGCGCGCCGGTGGCGACGATGATGTGCTTGGCCTGATAGGCCCCCTCGCCCAGCGCACCCTTCGGGCCCTCGACGTCGGACTTCTTCACCGTGACCTTGCCGGGCGCATCGATGGAGGCTGCGCCCCAGATCACGCTGACCTTGTTCTTCTTCATCAGGAAGCCGACGCCGTCGTTCAGCCGCTTGGAGACGCCGCGCGAGCGCTGCACCACGGCCTTGGGATCGAACGACACCTTCTCCGCCGACAGGCCGTAGTCCTTGGCGTGCTGCATGTAGTGATAGATCTCGGCCGAACGCAGCAGCGCCTTGGTCGGAATGCAGCCCCAGTTCAGGCAGATGCCGCCGAGATAGGATCTTTCGACGATCGCCGTCTTGAAGCCGAGCTGCGCGGCGCGGATGGCGGTGACATAGCCGCCGGGGCCGGAGCCGATGATGATGACGTCGAAGGATGTGTCGGCCATAGCGGCTCCCGTTCAACTCAAGAGGCGCCGCGGGCGCGGCGCTTGACCAGAAAAGACCTCACCAGCCATTCGAGCAGCACCACCAGGACTATGATGGCAAGCGCAGTGAGCACGATCGGCTGGGCGATGTTCCGTGCCAGCTGCTCGCCGGCAAAGAACGCAGAGTGAAGAAAATCGAGCCCGACCGGGTTGAGCGCCACGATGGCTCCGAGCAATGGCGATATCCATGGCCAGCGGGTCCGGACATGCAAGGTTGCCCCCTCTGCCGCCGCGTCAGACCATCATCATCACGGGGTTTTCGATCAGCTGTTTGAACGCGCCGATCAGCTCGGCGCCGAGCGCGCCGTCGATGGCGCGGTGATCGCAGGACAGGGTCACGCTCATCATGTGCGCGATCTCGATCTTGCCGCCGCGCACGACGGGACGCTCCTCGCTGGTGCCTACGGCCAGAATGGTCGCATGCGGCGGGTTGATCACCGCGGTGAAGTGGCTGATGCCGTACATGCCGAGGTTGGAGACGGCGGTGGTGCCGCCCTGATATTCCTCGGGCTTCAATTTGCGGGAACGAGCCCGCGCGGCAAAATCCTTCATCTCGTTGGAGATGGTCGACAGCGTCTTGGTCTCCGCTTTGCGGATGATCGGCGTGATCAGGCCGCCGGGCATCGCGACGGCGACGCCGACGTCGGAATGGTGGTGCTTGACCATGCCGCTTTCGGTCCAGCTGACGTTGCAGTTCGGGATCTTCTGCAGCGCCACCGCCATCGCCTTGATGACGAAATCGTTGACCGAGATCTTGTAGAGCGGCTTCTTCTCCTTGTCCTTCGGAGCCGCCGCATTGATCTCCTCGCGGGCAGTGAGCAGCTTGCCGATGTCGCAGTCGATGGTGAGATAGAAGTGCGGGACGTTCTGGATCGACGCGGTCAGGCGCTGGGCGATGGTGCGGCGCATGCCGTCATGCGGGACGATGTCGTAGGAGCCGGGCTCGAACAGCGACAGGATCTGCTTGTCCGACATGGTCGGCGCGATCGCGGGCGCGCCCGATGGCGCCGCAGCGGGTGCCTTGAGACCCTTGCCGGACTTGGCCTGCTCGACGTCGCGGGCGACCACGCGGCCGTGCGGGCCGGTGCCGGTGACCATGGCGACATCGATGCCAGCTTCCTTGGCGAGACGCCGCGCCAGCGGCGATGAGAACACGCGACCGCCGTGGCCATTGGCCTGCGCGGCCGGAGCTGCGGGCTGCGGCGCGGGCGCAGCTGCCGGCTGCGGCGCGGCCTTGGGCGCAGCAGGCGCCGGCGCCCGGGCAGCAGCAGGTGCTTCAGCAGCTTTCGGCGGCGCGGCCGAAGCGCTGGGCTTGGCGCTGCCTGCGGCCTTCACATCCTCGCCCTCGCCGGCGAGCACCGCGATCACGTCGTTGACCGGGACGTCCTGCGTGCCCTCGGGCACCAGGATCTTGGCGATCGTGCCCTCGTCGATCGCCTCGACCTCCATGGTCGCCTTGTCGGTCTCGATCTCGGCGATGACGTCGCCGGACTTGACCTTGTCGCCCTCCTTCTTCAGCCACTTGGCGAGGTTGCCCTTCTCCATCGTCGGCGAGAGAGCGGGCATCAGGATGTTGATGGGCATGCTGACCTCAAGAAGAACTTTGCAAAACGTCGTCTTTCGACAGCGAAGACGAACGGACCAGGTTTAGTTGCCGATGTCGCCCTGCCACAGGCGCTCATTGGCGGGGATGGATCGCCAATTCTTCATCATGGTGATGGAGCGGTCGTCGGCAAGGTCGATCCAGGGGATGCCGAACTTGTCGAGGATGTCCTTGGAGCCGGGAAAGGTGATGGACTCGCCGATCACCACCAGCTTGACCTTGAACAGCGCGAGCGCGCCGGCGCACATCGAGCATGGCGACAGCGTGGTGTACATGACGGTGTCGTGGAACGAGATCGCGCCGGCCTCGCGCAGGCAGCTCATCTCGCCATGCAGGATCGGATTGTTCTCCTGCACGCGGTTGTTGTGGCCGCGGGCGATGATCTTGTTGTCGCGCGTCAGCACCGCGCCGATCGGCAGGCCGCCCTGCGCGATCGAGGCTTCCGCCTCACGGATCGCTTCCAGCATGAAATCGTAATGATGGGATTCGATCGCCATGGTCAGTGCCCCTTGCCGCGTGGCGTGGTGGTGCCCGTGTCGGTGGGACGCTCGATCTCGGCCTGGAACATGTCGAGGATCCGGTTCAGCGCGTCCTCCTCGGTATATTCGCTCTCGCGCGCATAGGCGCGCGCGGCATGACGTGCGAGATCGACGAGCAGGAGGCCCCACATGTCCGGCTCCTCGAAGGCGCGCTGGAACGCCATCGACAGCCCACCGTCAAGCACGAACACGCGCAGGATCTCGACCGCGTCGTCGCGGGTCACGACGTCTGGCGGCAGTGGCTGCTCCTTCGGGCCTGCCATGGTCTTACCTGTAGCAGACGGCTTTGGCGGCCTCGACGACGTCCGCCGCCGAGGGCAGCGCGAGCTTCTCCAGGTTCGCGGCATAGGGCATCGGTACGTCCTTGCCAGACACGCGCGTCACCGGCGCATCAAGATAGTCGAAGGCGTTCTCCATGATGCGCGCGGCGATCTCGGCGCCGACGCCACTCTGGGCCCAGCCCTCTTCCACGGTGACGGCCCGGCCCGTCTTCTTGACCGAATTGATGATGGTCTCGGTATCCATCGGGCGCAGCGTGCGCAGATCGATCACCTCGGCCTCGATGCCCTCCTTGGCGAGCTCGTCGGCGGCCTTGAGCGCATAGGTCATGCCGTTCGACCAGGAGATGATGGTGACGTGGTTGCCGGCGCGGACGATGCGCGCCTTGCCGATCGGGATGATGAAATCGTCGAGCTTGGGCACTTCGCCGGTGTGGCCGTACAGCACCTCGTTCTCGAGGAAGATCACCGGGTTGGGATCGCGGATCGCAGCCTTGAGCAGGCCCTTGGCGTCCGCTGCCGAATATGGCGCAACCACCTTGAGGCCGGGGACGTGCGAATACCAGGCCGAATAGTCCTGGCTGTGCTGGGCGGCGACGCGCGCGGCCGCACCGTTCGGACCGCGAAACACGATCGAGCAGCCCATCTGACCGCCCGACATGTAGAGCGTCTTGGCCGCAGAGTTGATGATCTGGTCGATCGCCTGCATGGCGAAGTTGAAGGTCATGAACTCGACGATCGGCTTGAGGCCGGTCATCGCGGCGCCGACGCCGACGCCGGCAAAGCCGTGCTCGGTGATCGGCGTGTCGATGACGCGCTTGGCGCCGAACTCCTGGAGCAGCCCCTGGGTCACCTTGTAGGCGCCCTGATATTCGGCCACCTCTTCGCCCATCACGAACACGTCCGCGTCGCGGCGCATCTCTTCGGCCATGGCATCGCGCAGCGCTTCGCGGATGGTCTGCGTCACCATTTCGGTGCCGGCGGGGACTTCCGGATCGGGCTCGGCAACGGCCTGCGGAGCAGGCGCGGCCTTCGGCGCGGGCGCCTCGGCCTTTGCTGCGGCCGGCGGCGCGGACTCCGCAGCCTTCGCCGCCGCTGCGGGTGCCTTGGCGAGATCAGCCGCACTCTCGCCGTCGGCGAGGATGGTCGCGATCGGGGTGTTCACCGCGACGTCAGCGGTACCCTCGGGGATCAGGATCTTGCCGAGCGTGCCCTCGTCGGTCGCCTCGACCTCCATAGTCGCCTTGTCGGTCTCGATCTCGGCGATGACGTCGCCGGACTTGATCGTCTCGCCCTCTTTCTTCAGCCATTTGGCGAGGTTGCCCTTTTCCATCGTGGGCGACAACGCGGGCATCAGCACTTGAATTGGCATATCTTCTCCAAAGAAAGCTTGCGCGCGTTCAGCGGTACACGTCGGTCCAGAGCTCGGCGGCATCCGGCTCGGGATCATGCTGGGCGAAATCGGCGGAGGCGTTGACGATGTCGCGCACTTCGGCGTCGATCGCCTTGAGATCGGCTTCGCTGACCTTGGCGGCGAGCAGGCGATTGCGTACCTGCTCGATCGGATCCTGGTCGTGGCGAACCTTCTCGACCTCCTCGCGCGTGCGATATTTTGCAGGATCGGACATCGAGTGGCCGCGATAGCGGTAGGTCTGCATCTCCAGGATGAAGGGACCCTTGCCGCCACGGCACCAGGCCGCCGCCTCCTCGCCCGCCGCCTTCACGGCGCGGACGTCCATGCCGTCGACCTGCTTGCCCGGGATGTTGAATGACGCCCCGCGCTTGGAAAAATCCTGCTGCGCCGAGGCGCGCGAGACCGAGGTGCCCATGGCGTAGCGGTTGTTCTCGATGACGTAGATCACCGGCAGCTTCCAGAGCTCCGCCATGTTGAAGCTCTCATAGACCTGGCCCTGGTTGGCCGCACCGTCGCCGAAATAGGTGACGCTGACATTGTCGTTGCCGCGATAGTGATTGGCGAAGGCGAGACCCGTGCCGAGCGAGACCTGGGCGCCGACGATGCCGTGGCCGCCGTAGAAGTGCTTCTCCTTGCTGAACATGTGCATGGAGCCGCCCTTGCCCTTGGAATAACCGCCGCGGCGACCCGTCAGTTCGGCCATCACGCCATTGGCATCCATGCCGGTCGCGAGCATGTGGCCGTGATCGCGATAGCCGGTGATGACCTGATCGCCCTCTTTGAGGGCCATCTGCATGCCGACCACCACGGCCTCCTGGCCGATATAGAGGTGGCAGAAGCCGCCGATGGCACCCATGCCGTAGAGCTGGCCTGCCTTTTCCTCGAAGCGCCGGATCAGGAGCATGTCGCGGAGCGCCTTGAGTTCCTGCTCCTTCGTGAATTCCGGGGGCGAACCGCCGTCGGTCCTGTCCTGTGGAGCGCTTGCGGCGGCTTTCTTGGGTGCGGCCATGGGAATTCCGGGTCAGAGAAAACTTTCGCCCTCTCTAACCCAAGTCAAACGCCCTTGGAAAGCACCGCGGCGGCATGGCACGACTTTCATTATGCCGCACTGCAACGTGATCGAAATATTGCAAAATCTTTGGCGCTGATCGGGCAACAAATCTATGAGCGCCATCGCGCGCGCAGATTCGTGACCGGATCAAGAACAGTGCGCGACGCCAATCCCGACATGCGGAGCGGACGGCGCCGAAGCGGCGCCGCCCTCTCCTCCGATCAGAACTTGCCGATCAGAAGAAGCCGAGCTTCTTCGGGCTGTAGCTGACCAGGAGGTTCTTGGTCTGCTGGTAATGATCGAGCATCATCTTGTGGGTCTCGCGCCCGACGCCCGACTGCTTGTAGCCGCCGAACGCCGCATGGGCGGGATAGGCGTGGTAGCAGTTGGTCCAAACCCGGCCGGCCTGGATCTGCCGGCCGAAGCGGTAGCAGCGATTGGCGTCGCGGCTCCAGACGCCGGCACCCAGCCCATAGAGCGTGTCGTTGGCAATCGCGAGCGCCTCTTCGTCGGTCTTGAAGGTCGTGACCGAGACGACGGGGCCGAAAATCTCCTCCTGGAAGATCCGCATCTTGTTGTGGCCCTCGAACACGGTCGGCTGGACGTAGAAGCCGCCGGTGAGATCGCCGCCGAGATCGGCGCGTCCGCCGCCGGCCAGCACCTTGGCGCCCTCCTGCTTGCCGATGTCGATATAGGAGAGGATCTTGCTGAGCTGCTCGCTGGAGGCCTGTGCGCCGATCATGGTGGTCGGATCGCGCGGATCGCCCTGCTTGATTGCGGCGACGCGCTTGAGCGCCCGCTCCATGAAGCGGTCATAGATGTCGGCGTGGACCAGCGCCCGGCTCGGACAGGTGCAGACCTCGCCCTGATTCAGCGCGAACATGACGAAGCCCTCGATCGCCTTGTCGAAGAAATCGTCGTCCTCGGCGGTGACGTCCTTGAAGAAGATGTTCGGCGACTTGCCGCCGAGCTCGAGCGTGACCGGAATCAGATTCTGGCTGGCATATTGCATGATCAGCCGGCCCGTCGTGGTCTCGCCGGTGAAGGCGATCTTGGCAATGCGCGGGCTCGACGCCAGCGGCTTGCCGGCTTCGAGGCCAAAGCCGTTGACGATGTTGAGCACGCCAGCCGGCAGCAGGTCGGCGATGATCTCGGCGAAGACCATGATCGAGGCCGGGGTCTGCTCGGCGGGCTTGAGCACCACGCAATTGCCGGCGGCCAGCGCCGGCGCGAGCTTCCAGCAGGCCATCAGCAGGGGGAAGTTCCAGGGAATGATCTGGCCGACCACGCCGAGCGGCTCGTGGAAATGATAGGCGATGGTGTCGTGGTCGATCTCGCCGATCGAGCCTTCCTGGGCGCGCACCACACCGGCGAAATAGCGGAAATGGTCGATCGCGAGCGGCAGGTCGGCGGCGCGCGTCTCGCGGATCGGCTTGCCGTTGTCCCAGGTCTCGGCAATCGCGAGGCGCTCGAGGTTCTCTTCCATGCGGTCGGCGATCCGGTTCAGGACCGCGGCGCGCTCGGCGACGCTGGTGCGGCCCCAGGCGGACTTGGCGGCATGCGCCGCGTCGAGCGCTGCCTCGATGTCCTGCGCGTCGGAGCGCGCGATCTTGCAGACCACCTGGCCGGTCAGGGGCGAGGCATTGTCGAAATATTTCCCGGAGATCGGCGCCACGAACTTGCCGCCGATGAAATTGTCGTAGCGTTCGGCAAAGGGCACTTTGGTGACGCTGAGGAATTCCACCTTGTTCATTGATCACTCCCGATCTTGCTGTTTGCGCTTGTCGTCGCCTGTTCGCGACTTGCGCCGACGATGATGCGGGAGGCGATGTCTGTCAGCCCGGGCGGACGCGATGGCGGAGCCGACCTGTCGCAGTTCTGCGACAGTCGTGGACGAGGCAAGCGTGAGATGGAGCGCTCACGGCCACCCCCACAGTCATTGCGAGCGCAGCGAAGCAATCCAGAGTCCCTCCGCGGAAAGATTCTGGATTGCTTCGCGGCGCTCGCAATGACGGCGGGAAAATCAGCTCAGTGGCTCAGCTCGAACCGCTTCAGCTTCCGGTGCAGCGTGGCGCGGCTGACGCCGAGGGCCTTGGCGGCGGCGGAGACATTGCCGCCGGCACGCAGCAGCGCGCGCTGCAGCACCGCACGCTGGCCACCGGCAAGATGATCGCGCGCGGCATCGCCGCCGAGAAGATCGGCCGCGGGCACCGGCCGCAACGCACCGCCGGGCGCGATGCCGAGCGCCAGCCGGGCGGAGCGCGTTGCGCCGATCACCAGATCGTCCGCATCGACCGCAACGAGGCCGCCGCAGCTTCCATCTGCCGCTTGTGTCAGCACGATGCGGGCACGGGCGAAGACCTTGCGAAACAGGTCGGCCTCGATCCGCTTGGCCGCCTCGCCTGCCGCGAGCGCGATCAGGCTGGCGAAGGCGTCGGTGCGGTCGGCGCGGCAGGAAGAGACGTCGAGCACGCCCGCGAGCGCCGCCTCGTGATCGTAGATCGGAACGGCGGTGCAGCTCAGAAGCGTGTTGCGCGCAAAGAAGTGCTGGTCGCGATCGATGGTCAGCGGACGCTGCTCGACGAGGCAGGTACCGATACCGTTGGTGCCCTCGTGCTCCTCGCTCCAGAGCGCACCGGTCCAAAGGCCCCAGGACTGAAACGTCGCATCGTCCGCCACCGTGCCGCGGCGATCGACCGGCACGCCCTCGCGATCGGCGAGCAGCACGCAGCAGCCGGCTGCGCCGACAGCCTGATAAAGCCGGTCCATGGCGCCCTGCGCGGCCGCCAGAAGCGGCGCGATGCGCTCGCGCGCCTGCCGCAGCTCGGCTTCGGTCAGCCGCATCGGCGCGGCGTGGCCGCCGGGATCGAGATGATGCAATCGGGAGGAACGGCGCCACGAGGCCACGAGCGCGGACCGGGCCGCCTGGCCTGACGCGATGGCGGCCTCGACGCGGGCCGCGTGATGCCGGGGCATTGTCCCATTCATCACAGTCTCCTCCGGATGTCGATTGTAGGACGCGCCGGTGCTCCCCGGTTGATCTGCGTCAACTTCAGCGCGCGCCAGCAAAGGCATGAGCCCGCCGCGGCGCCGCCGTCAAGGCAACCGCCCGGTTCCAGGGTTACGACCTTCGCAGGAGGAGGAAAAGGTGCGGTGGTCGGATTTCAGCAGCGACTTTCGCTGCGGCTTTCGAAAGCTGCGAATGCGCTAGTTCGCCGGGATCATCCGAACGAGATCGCGCGGATGGACATAGTCGAGCTGGAAGCGCGCGCGCTCGTCCAGCATGTCCGGGTCGATCTTCTCGGACCGCAGCAGCGACACCCGTTGTTCGCTTCTGGCACGCTCGCGCTTGAGCTGAGCCAGCTCGCTGGTCAGCGCGATGATCTCCTGGTCGAGCTCCTGGCGGGCGTTGAGACCGTATTTGCCCGTGTAAGCGTTGACGCCGAAATAGCCGACGATCGCCGCCGCCATCGCATAGAGGGCAAGACCGGTCAGGATCGATTTCAGGCGCGCGCGGGAGACCATCTTCGGAAGATGGGACAGGTTGGTTAAGGGAGTGCTAACTCTCTCTCTCAACCCACCAATCGTCATGCCCGGGCTTGTCCCGCCTGCGCGGCCGAAGCCGCTTCGGCGTGGCGAAGGCCCGGGCATCCACGTTCTTCGGTGGGGTCGGCAAGACGTGGATGGCCGGGTCAAGCCCGGCCATGACGGGAGAGAGTGAGTGCCTTAGCCCTGATTCTTCGCCACATGCGCGGCGAAGGCGTCGATGTATTGCTGCAGCACCGTCTTGAGGGAGTCCTTGGTGAGGTTGCCGTCCGCATCGAAGGCATCGCCGACGCCGTTGAGGTAGATTTCCGGCTGCTGCAGCAGCGGACCGGAAATGCCCGGCAGGATATTCTGCAGATGTTTGGCCGCGGCAATGCCGCCGAGCGGTCCCGGCGAATTCGAGATGATGCCGACCGGCTTGCCGAGGAACGAGCTCTTGCCGTAGGGGCGCGAGGCGACGTCGATGGCATTCTTGAGGACGCCCGGAATCGAGCGGTTGTATTCGGGCGTAACGAACAGGACGCCATTCGACGTCTTGAGCTTCTCGCGGAAGGCGAGCCAGTCCGCGGGCGGCGCGCCCTCCAGGTCCTGGTTGAAGAACGAGATGCCCGCCGGCGTGATCACCTCGAGCTTGAGCGAGGCAGGCGCGAGCTTGGCGAGCGCATTGGCGATCTTGAGCGAGAAGCTGTCCTTGCGCAGGCTGCCAGCGATCGTGACGATGTTGTAGGCCATTGGGTGTCCTTGAAGGCTTGGGCGGGAATGCCGGAACGGCACTTAAGCCATCCGCCCCGATAGATGCAAGTGCATGAACCGTTCCGATTTGGAAACGCTGCGTTTCTAGAAATGGGTCCGCGTGCGCTCCATCCGGGCCACGATCAAGAAAACATTCAGGCCGCCAAGCGGCGGCCTGATGCGTGTCGATAACCGACCGAACCGATCACTTGTTCGGGTTGATGAGGAATTTTTCGCCGGTGGCGCGCTTGGCGTAGACCGCGATATTGGCAGGATCGAGCGCCTCGGCGAGCGACACCACCTTAGTGTAATGGCTGGCGAAGGTGGTCTTGAGCTCGGATGCCACGCGTTGGCGCAGGCGGCCGATCTCGGCCGGGCCAATGTTCTGAAGGAACGGCGTGAGCAGCCAGCCGCCGACACCCCAGGAGAGCCCGAAAGAGCGGTTCAGTTCCGTCGGCCGCGTGTCGAGGCTACCGTAGATGTAGACCTGCTTGTACACGTTGGAGCCATAACGGCTGTATTCCTTCGCGGTCTTGTTGGCCGCGATTTCCATCGCGGTGAGGATCTGGCTCGCCAGCTTGCCGCCGCCGATGGCGTCGAAGGCGATGGTGGCGCCGGTCTCGACCAGCGCGTTGGTGAGATCGTCCATGAAGCTGGGCGCGCTGGAATCCACGACGTATTTTGCGCCGATCTTGTGCAGGATGTCGGCCTGCTCCTTGTTCCTGACGATGTTGACGAGGCCAATGCCGTCCTTGATGCAGATCTTGTTGAGCATCTGGCCGAGATTGGAGGCGGCGGCGGTGTGCACCAGCGCCTTGTGGTTCTCCCGTCGCATCGTCTCGGTCATGCCGAGCGCGGTCAGCGGATTGACGAACCAGGAAGCGCCGTCCGCCGCCGTGGTGCCCGCAGGCAGCTCCATGACGTCGCGGACCTTGAGCACGCGGTACTGCGTGTACATCGCACCGCCGATCATCGACACCGTCTTGCCCATCAGGGCTTTGGCCGCATCCGACGATCCAGTCCGGATCACCGTGCCGGCGCCCTCGTTGCCGACCGGCAACGACTGATCGAATCTCGCCGCCATCATCCGCATCGCCGCCTCCGGCATCGTGGCGGTGATGACCGGCATCTCCTTGGTGCCGGAGACCTTGGCGGCCGACATGTCGGCCGGCCCGATCAGCAGGCCGAGGTCGGACGGGTTGATCGGGGTGGCCTCGACGCGAACCACGACCTCATCATCGGCCGGCTCCGGCGTCGGGACCGTCACGAGAGACAATTCCAGCTCGCCGCTCTTCTTGAGCAGCGAACGCAATTCCAGTCCGGTCTTGCCGTCACTCATGTCCGATCCTCCCCTGTCCTTTTCGCGCGGATCGAGACGCCGGCTTATGCCAGCGCCTTCAGTGCCGCCTTGCCGCCATAGAGCGCCTGCTTGCCGAGTTGCTGCTCGATGCGCAGGAGCTGGTTGTATTTGGCGGTCCGGTCGGACCTTGCAAGGGAGCCGGTCTTGATCTGACCGCAATTGGTGGCGACCGCGAGGTCGGCGATGGTGGAATCCTCGGTCTCGCCCGAGCGGTGCGACATCACCGAGGTGTAGCCGGCCTTGTGCGCCATCTCGACCGCGGCGAGCGTCTCGGTCAGCGTGCCGATCTGGTTGACCTTGATCAGGATCGAGTTGGCGCGGCCGGTCTTGATGCCTTCGGCGAGGCGCTTGACGTTGGTGACGAAAAGGTCGTCGCCGACCAGCTGGCACTTCTTGCCGATCAGGTCGGTGAGCTCCTTCCAGCCGTCCATGTCGTCTTCCGACATGCCGTCCTCGATGGTCACGATCGGATAGCGCGCGACGAGGTCTGCAAGATACTTCGCCTGCTCGGAGATCGAACGGGTCTTGCCTTCGCCTTCATAGACATATTTGCCGTCCTTGAAGAACTCGGTCGAGGCGCAGTCGAGGCCGAGCATGATGTCGGCGCCTGCCTTGAAGCCGGCCTTGCCGATCGCGTTCATGACGAAGTCGAGCGCGGCGTCCGCCGACGGCAGGTTCGGCGCGAAACCGCCCTCGTCGCCGACATTGGTGTTGTGGCCGGCCTTCTTCAATTCGGACTTCAGCGTGTGGAAGACTTCCGCGCCATAGCGCAGGCCTTCGGCGAACGAGGATGCGCCGACCGGCAGGATCATGAATTCCTGGAAATCGATCGGGTTGTCGGCGTGCACGCCGCCATTGATGATGTTCATCATCGGCACCGGCAGCAGCCGCGCCGAGGTGCCGCCGACGTAACGATAGAGCGGCATGTCGAGCGAGTTCGCGGCCGCTTTGGCGCAGGCGAGCGAGACGCCGAGAATGGCGTTGGCTCCTAACCGGCTCTTGTTCGGCGTGCCGTCGAGGTCGATCATGATCTGGTCGATTTGGGCCTGCTGCTCGACGTCGAGGCCGCTCAGGGCCTCGAAGATCTCGCCATTGACGGCGCCGACCGCCTTGGTCACGCCCTTGCCGAGATAGCGCGCCTTGTCGCCGTCACGCAGTTCCACGGCCTCATGGGCGCCCGTGGAGGCGCCGGACGGAACCGCGGCGCGGCCGAGCGCCCCGTCCTCCAGCACGACATCGACCTCGACGGTGGGATTGCCCCGGCTATCGAGAATTTCGCGACCGATGATGTCGATGATGGCGGTCATGATGTCCACTTCCGTTCGTTAGGGCTGATCGGTGCCGCGGGTCTTACACGGGCCGCAAGCAAATGTGAACGCTTGGACGCACCGCTCCGACTGACGCGCAAGGCGCCTCAGAATATGCTCGACCGCATCTGGTCCGCGTACCCAACCTCATTCTCAAACAGTCGGGGTAACGCCATGAATCGCCGCCAATTTCTCGCTTCGAGCGCCACGCTGCTCGCCGCCCGCCCAGGTTTTGCGCAGGAAGGCCCGTTCCGGACGAGATACTACCCCATCAGCCCGGGTATCGGCCTGCACGATCTCACGCCCGCCCCTGACGGCACCATCTGGTTCACGGCGCAGGGCAAGGGCCTGCTCGGCAGTCTCGATCCACGCGATGGCCGTTTCAAGACGGTCAGCCTCGGCCAGGGCGCGGCCCCACACGGCGTGGCCATCGGGCCCGACGGCGCGCCCTGGATCACCGAGGGCGGCCAGAACGCGATTGCGCGGGTCGACCCTGCCGATCTCAAGGTGACGCTGTTCCGCCTGCCGGAAAAGTTCGCCTCTGCCAATCTTAACACCGGCGTGTTCGACAGGGATGGCACCTACTGGTTCACCGGACAGTCCGGCTATTACGGCCGGCTGTCTCCGAAGACCGGCGAGATGAATGTGTTCAAGGCGCCGAAGGGGGTCGGCCCCTACGGCATCACGGTGACCCCCAAGGGCGATGTCTGGTACGCCTCCCTCGGCGGCAGCCATATCGCGAAGATCGACCGCGCGGGCGGCAATGCGACCGTGGTCGAGCCGCCGACCCCGAACCAGGGTTCACGGCGCGTCTGGTCGGATTCGAGGGGCCGGATCTGGGTCAGCGAGTGGAACAGCGGCCACGTCTCGGTGCATGATCCCGCCGACGGCTCGTGGAAGACCTGGAAGCTGCCGGGCGAACGTCCCCGCGCCTATGCCGTGTACGTCGATGACAAGGACAAGGTCTGGCTGACCGATTTCTCCGCCAATGCCATCGTCCGCTTCGATCCCGCTACCGAGAAGTTCAACGTCTTCGCCAGCGACAAGGCCAACGCCAATGTCCGCCAGCTCGACGGCCGTCCGGGCGAGCTATGGGGCTGCGAGTCCGGCAACGACCGGATCGTCATGATCCAGACGATCGCCGCCGGTTGACGACAGCGGGATTTGCGTCCATCCCCGCATCCGAAACAGGATGTGACGACGATGGCGAAAAAATCCCTCCAGCTCGGCCGCGCGGTCGAATGGCCGCACACGCCGGAAGAGGCCCAGCTCGACCGCGTGCCCAATCCGCAGAAGGGCACGGATTATCTGGTGCGCTTTACCGTGCCGGAATTCACCTCGCTCTGCCCGGTCACGGGCCAGCCGGATTTCGCGCATCTGATGATCGACTACGCGCCGGGCGCGTGGCTCTTGGAATCGAAATCGCTCAAGCTCTACATCGCGAGCTTCCGCAATCACGGCGCGTTCCACGAGGATTGCACCGTGATGATCGGCAAGCGCATCGCTTCCGAGATCAAGCCGAAATTCCTGCGCATCGGCGGCTATTGGTATCCGCGCGGCGGCATTCCGATCGACGTGTTCTGGCAGACCGGCCGCGTGCCGAAGGGCCTATGGGTGCCCGAGCAAGGTGTCGCGTCCTATCGCGGACGCGGCTGAGCCGCGCATCCTTCGTCTTACCACGCGTACCGCACCACACCCTTGCCGGCATAGGAGCGCGTCACGCTGGAGAACTCGCCCTCGAACGTGCCGGCGGCGGACCAGCCGTTCAGCCACTTCTTCTCGACTGATCCCGTCACCAGCGCAGAATCGGCGGCCATGGCCGCGCCGTTCACGACGAAGCTCGCGCCGGGCAGCGTCTGGAACGTCGCACCGATGACGCGGTCCGGATTGAAGTTATGCGCCCAGGCGAGCCGCCCGCGCAGCGTAACGATGCCGTCAACCTGGGCGAAGGATTTGTCGCTGCGCAGACCGATCTCGGTGCGGGTGTCGGTGACGCTCTTGGCGCCATAGGCCAGCGCGAACATGTTACTGCCGACGATCGCCTGCTCGGCATAGGCCGGCAGATCGAACGTCGTGAATTGCGCCGCGGCGTAAGGTGTGAGGCCGACGCCCTGTGCGACGAAGCGATAGCCGCCCTCGAGTCGGCCAGAATAAGCGTTGGCGTTGAACTCGGCGCGGAGGCGATCGACGCCGGCCACCGTCACCGTGCGATCGGTGACGATCTCCTGCCAGCCATAGGCCAGCGCGCCGGTGATGTAGGCAGGTCCAATGATATGACGGAAGAACGCGCCGGCCTGAAACAGATCGGACCGGCCGCCGCCGAGGGCATTCGCCACGGTGAAGTTGGTGCCGCCGCCGGCGAGCGCAAAGCCGACCAGCGTATCGCGGGAGATGCGATAATCCGCGCCGACAGCGGTGCCATAGAGATTGCTTGTGGTGGTGTTGGACCCGACGGCCGTGCTGCCGTCAGTCTGCTGCGCGCCACCGAAGCCCGCCGCCCAGACGCTCCAGCGCTGCTCGAACGCCGGTGCGATCGGTGCCTTGGCGTAGATCGCAGCATATGCATCGCGCTCGCTGTTGTTGCGACCGGCGTTCTTTGCCGCATAAGCCAAGCTCTCGTCGGCATAAGCATTCGGCGCGCCGCCCGCACCGACCGGATCGCCGCGGCCCGCGATGAACGGATCGGTCATCACGCCCATGAACTGGTTCATCGCATTGAAGGTCGCCTGCTGCGGCGCGCTGCCGACCTCGCCGGAGAGCTGGGTCAAGCCGGCGGGCGTCAGGCTACCGAACACCATCGGGATGGTGCCGTTGCTGTTGAAATAGTTGATGATCGCGTTGCCGACGCTCTGCTGATTGGCGTCGAGACTGCCGGAGGGAGGCACGAAGTTCAGCGCGAGGTTGAGGTAGGCATGGGTGGCGTCGTAGCTCAGACTGGTGTGAAAGCCCGACGGCAGGCCAATATTGGTCACCGTAGGACTGAACGCGTCGGTGATGCTGGCCGCATTCAGGATCGTGTACTGCTTGGCGACGTAAGAGCCAGCCGCAAAATTTGCACTAACGGTGGCGCCGCCAAGCGATGCATTGCCGGCAACATTGGCAAAGGTGGAGGTTGTGGGATTGACGAAGACATTGAAGTACGCCCCGGGTTGCATCACGAGGCTTGTCACTGCCATCGAGGTTCCCGGCCCACCTGGCGCACCCGGCGAGAAATAGCCTCCCGCGATCAGGGCGGCTCCGACTGCACCGTTTCCGGTCAGGTATCCATTGGAATTGACGGTGGTGAGAGTCGACGACGCCATCGACCCCGACACGACGAGCGTGCCCCCGTCAACCGTGGTAGTGCCGGTGTAACCGCTGCTGTCGCCGGACAGGATCAGGGAGCCGGACCCGGTCTTCACGAAGCTGCCGGTGCCAATGATGGATCCGGCGAACACAGACGTCGAATTGTCGCCCCCGACGGTGAAGGCAAATGCGCCCGTATTGAGCTGGGTGCCCGCCACGCCGGCGAGTGAGCCGTAGGTCGCGCCGCCCGAGGTCGAGTAGACATTCGCACCGGCAGCCGTCATGTCCACCCGCCCCGTGACGGTGCCGCCATAGGTGTTCATCGAAGCGAGACCGCCGGACAGTGTCACGTTGCCGTTGATCGTCCCATAGAGCTGCGTGTATCCGCCGGCGGCGTTGATCGATCCATTGATCGTCCCGGTGGGGTCGACGACAATATTGGCGCCGATGGCGTTGCTGATCGTGTTTGTCGCATTCAGCGTTCCCGTGATTCCGAGATTGCCGTCGTTGGTCACGGTCGTCGCATTGACCGTCCGGCCGGCGTCGATCCAGGTGGCGTGAATCATCGCACTGGCCTGGTTGATCAGCGTCGTTACGGTGAGATCGCCGCCTGAGACAAAAAGGTCGGATATTGCACCGGTGGTCAGGGTCCCATTGACGGTGAGCGCACCGGTCACCGTGAAGGTACCGCCTTGATGGTCGACGTTGCCGTTGATCGTGCCGGCTGCATTCGCCGTGCCGGAATTCGTCAGTCCGCCATTGACCGTTCCAGTCGTCGTGAAAGTACCGGCGGCTGCGTTCGTCGTCCCGGCGGTGGTCGTGACCGTACCAGCGTTAGTGAAGGTACCGGCGTTGTTGACGATGCTGGTCGCGCTCAGCGTCCGGCCTGCCGAGACCTGGACCGCCGTGGCCGAGGTCGAATTGTTCGTCAGCGTCGTGATGCCGGTGAAGCTGCCGAACTGCACGGCCAAGCTCGATGTCCCGTTGTTGGTCACCGCACCATTGGTGGTCAGATCGCCGCTCAGCGCGAAGGAGCCGCTGCCCTGGTTGGTGATGCCGTCATTGAACACGCCCCTCGCGTTGGCCGTGCCCGAATTCGTCAGTCCGCCGTTGACCGTGTCCGTCGTGTTGAAGACGCCGGAATTGGTCGTGCCGCCGGTCGTCGTGATCAAGCCATTGTTGAAGATCGTGCCACCGTTGTTTGCAATCGTGGTCACGGAGACGACGCCGGCGGGAATGTTGGAGAAATTGCCGGTATTGGTGATGTCGCCGGTCAGGGCGCCTTGATTGCTCGTGATCGCACTGTTGGTCAGCGACGTGTTCAGAGTGCCAGTGTTGACGAAGGTCCCGGCGGCAACGCTGGTGGTGGTGAACGAGTTGGTGCCGGACAGCGTCAACCGGCTCGACCCTGCCTGCGAGATCGTGGCGCCGGTCATATTGTTGCTGATCGAGATGAAAGTGCCGACACCGACGGCATTGTTGGTGATGCCGGCGACAAAATTCACCGCCTGACCGCTTATCGTGTAGCCCGGGGACGCAGCGTCGAAAATCCAGGACTGGGGTGAGATGGGGCCAAGGGTGACAGTGACCGCCGTCGTGCCCGTGTTGGAAAAGGTCGCGGTTTCGCCTGCGGTGTCGGGGACGGTGTTTGTCGACCAATTGGTCGGCTCGTTGTAATTGCCGTTGTCGACGCCGCCGTCCTGCCAGACTTGCGCTCGCGCCAGGGACGGGAGCAATGCAAGCGTCGCCAGCGCCGTGCCGGTCAGCAAAGCTCTAGTCAAGACGGCCCCACGTACGAGTCCAACCCCGCCTGCCCCGATCATCGAAATTCCGCTGGGCCCCTGCGCCACCCTCAATTACCAATTCTTGAGCGAAAAATATCTAGCTGCTTCGCCAGCGAAGAACCATTGATGATGGATTCCATCGCCGGATGACTCGGCGATTTCCCCCGCGTGTGATTGTCGAGCAACACTAGGTTGCGCATTTCCCGGGCACCCAGCGATATCGGGCTGGAAACCAGGTCAGTCGCAGGGCGAGCCCGATGTGCCCAGCTCCTAATACGCGCTCAGCAAATCCACCTTCGCATTCGCCAGCACCAGGCGCCGTGCCAGGATCGCGGCGAGATTGCGCATGATCTTCAACGAGGTTTCCGGGTGCAGCCGCCGGTAATCGGCAAAGCTGTCGAGCGGCAGTTCGAGGCTGGTGACGGGCGTGTCGGCGAAGACGTCGGCGCTGCGGCTTTGCTCCAGGATCGCCATCTCGCCGAATTCCATGCCGGGCCCAAGCGAGGCGAGCCGCACGCCGCTCGGCAGCTTCACGCTGACCATGCCGCTCTGGAGAAAGAACAGCGAATTGGCGGGCTCGCCGGCCGCGATGATGCGCTGGCCGGCCGCGTAATGCCGCGTGGTCGACAGCTTGACGATGGCGGCGATCTCCTCGGCGTCGAGCTCGGCGAGCAACGCCTGCTCGACCAGCTGGGCGTTCTCCTTGAGATCGGTGAAGCCGCCGAAGCGGTAAATCACCTGGTCTTCGGCCCATTCGATGGCGTCGTCGAGCAGCGCGAAGCGGCGCAGCCGGCGCGGCTCGGCGGTGCGTGCGGCGATCGCGCTCCACACCGCGGAGGTGCCCTCGAAGCCGGACAGAATGGTGGTGACGCCGGCATTGCCGAGCGCGGTCAGCGTCTCGCCGAGCAGCGCGGCGCCGGCCGCGGTGATGTCGGGGACGCGGCGGAAGTCGATGATCAGGAGCGGCGCGTTCGGCGGCTCGCTGGTGAGCCTTCGGGTGACATAGTCGATCGTGGCGAAATTCATCGCCCCGACCAGCTCGAGCACGCGGATGTCGCTGTGGCGTTCGTCGAGGATCTGCTGCTCGTGCGGCTGGCGGCTGCGACGCGAGGAGATGCCGTAGACGTCGTAGTCCGCCATGATGCTGGTGCGGACGTCTGCGTTGCGGTTGAGCATGTGCAGGTCGAACCGCGCCGACAGCGCCTCGCAGACCTTCAGGCCGCGCACGCTGTTGAAATGGTCGTCGAGCAGCGGCGAGAAGGTGCCGAGCCCGAGCTGCGAGGGCAGCGCCGCGACGATGCCGCCGCCGACGCCGCTCTTGGCGGGAATGCCGACGCGATAGGTCCACTCGCCGGCGTAGTCGTACATGCCCGAGCTCGTCATCACCGAGAGCGTGCGCGCGACGACGTGCGGCGTGATCACTTGCACGCCCGTCACCGGATTGATGCCGCGGTTGGCGAGCGTTGCCGCCATCACCGCGAGGTCGCGCGCAGTGACCAGGATCGCGCATTGGCGGAAATAGACCTCGAGCACGGCATCGACGTCGTCGGGCAGCACCGCGTAATTCCGCAGCAGCCAGGCGATTGCCCGATTCCGGTTGCCGGTCGCAGTCTCCGAGGCGTGTACGGCCTCGTCGACGCCGAGCTCGCGGCCGGCGAACGCGCTGAGCTTGGCGCGGACGCGCTCGAAGGCGCCCTTCCCTTCGACGTCATAGATCAGGCCCGAGCAGGCGATGGCGCCGGCATTGACCATGGGATTGAAGGGACGGTTGTCGTTGGTGAGCCGGATCGAGTTGAAGGCCTCGCCGCTCGGCTCGACGCCGATCGTGGCCGAGACGCGCGCCTCGCCGACCAGCTCCAGCGCCAGCGCGAACACGAAGGCTTTGGACACCGACTGGATCGTGAACGGCACCTCGCTGTCACCGACTTCGTAGACATGGCCGTCGATGGTGACGAGCGCGATGCCGAAATGATCGGGGTTGGCGCGCTTCAACTCGGGAATGTAGTCGGCGAGCTCGCCGGAATTGTCGGTCCGGAATTCGGCGTGGCAATCAGCGAGGAAACGCCGCAGCGGCGGCTTGGTGAGGTATCCGGTCGAACGGGCCGGACCGGCTGCGCTGGCCGAATGGCTGGTCTGGACGTCCACGGTCTCACACCTCGATTTGCCCAGAAACGAAGCAATTCGTGTGCCATGTATACCGGGCCGGTGGTGTCGTGGTGGGGAGCAATGCCCCCTGCGTCGGGCCCTATCGTGGACGGGGTGATTGAGCGGCCCTTCGCGCGGTGGGCGGGATGTCCCGCCCACCCGCTTTTTCATCCGCCTCAGGTGATCGCGATCGGACAGCCATTGCTGCCGGTCGCGCCTTTGATCGGCGACGGCGTGAAGCAGTAGACGAACTGGTACTTCTTGTCGGCAATCAACTCGTCGAAGATCAGGTTCTCGTGGTTGAGGATGCCGTGCTTGGTCTGCAATTCGGCGTGAACCACGAAGGCGAGCGACTTGTCGGGATTGGGCACCACTTCGACCGCCCAGGTGTCGGCCGCAGTCAGCGCGAGATCCTTCTCGATGATCCACTTCGCGGCATCGAGGCCGATTCCAGGCTCGCCGCTGTTATAGCGATCATTGTTCTTCATCCACAGGGAGCCCCAGCCGGTGTGGAACATGATCGCATCGCCTGGCTTGATGTCGCTCTCCGCGATGCTTTGCTTCGCCAGCGCCGCCTTGATATCGGCCGAGGTGATCTCTTGGCCCGCATCCATCATGCCGCCCTTCAGCGCGACCATATCGATCAGGTGGGCGCGTGTGAACAGCGGCTTGAGCTTCTCGGTGCCAAGCTTCTTCAGGCCGTAGGCGTCGCCGATCTCAGCGGCGCTGAAGCCGTTGTAGAAGCGCATCTCGCTCTTGTCGCCGTCCTTGCCCAGCTGGATACCGATATGGCCGAGTCCGTCGAATTGTGTGCCGGTCTGGCCGATTTCGGTGGCGAGAAACTCGTCGTGATAGACGAGCTTGTTGTCGCCGAACGGGCCGCCAGTCGGCCCGCCGGGAATGCGCAACGAAAATGCGCGGGCGCCGAACAACGGCATGCCTTGCTCGTAAACGCGGCCGATCTTGTAGATCTTGCCATCCTTGATCCACTTCACGGCATCGAGAACCTTCGCCGGCGTGATGTGGTTCGACGCGCCAGCCTCGTCGTCCTTGCCCCATTTCGAGGGCCACCAAGGCTTGTCCACGCCCTTTGGCATCGCCGGGGTTTGGGCTTGGGCCGCGGTGATCGGTGCAAGTGAGAACTTGCCGTGCATCGCACCTGCGAATGCCGCTCCGGCCGCACCAGCAAGGCCTGCCGTGCGGAGCAAGGTCCGCCGATCGGTCGCCGCACCGCCCTTCTCTTCATCGCCTTTGGTATCGTCCATCGCTTCCTCCCGGGGTGTGCCCGCTGAGATCGGGCTTAAGATCCTGTTTTCGGAATGCTCGTCCTCCATTAGGCTGTTGTCCAGCGACAAAAATAAGACCAGGGTTGAGGACGCCGATGAGCCTGTTCGAGAGCGACAAATCCGCCGAGCGGACTCCGGTGTCACTGATCACCGGCTTTCTTGGCAGCGGCAAGACCACATTGCTCAACCGCCTGCTGCGCCACGACGCGATGAAGGACAGCGCCGTCGTCATCAACGAATATGGCGAGGTCAGCCTCGACCATCTCCTCGTGGAACGCGTGGACGGCGAAGTCGCTGTGCTCGCGAGCGGTTGTATTTGCTGCACTATTCGCAGCGATCTGGAAGAAACCCTGCGCGCGCTGCTGGTGCGCCGCGATCGTGGCGAGGTCCCGCCGTTCCGCAGGATTCTGGTCGAGACAACGGGGTTGGCTGACCCCGCTCCCATCGCTCAGCTGCTGCTGAACAACCCTTTGGTCTCGCATTTCCTGTGGCTGGACACCGTGGTGACCACCGTCGACGCGGTCAATGCAGCGCGGCAGCTCGACCGCCAATACGAGGCGGTGAAGCAGATCGCGCTCGCAGACCGGCTGCTGATCACTAAGCGCGATTTGGTCAAGGACACTGACACATTGGACTTGCGGCTACGTCGGCTCAATCCTGGCGCCAGGATCGAGAGCGTGGTGCATGGCGAGGTCGATCCGGCCCAACTGTTCGGCGCCGCCCTCATTGACCCCGAAAAGAAGACCGCCGATATCGAGCGCTGGCTCAACGAGCAGGCGTTTGCCGACTTCGCCAAGGCGGCGCATGAGCGCGGCCATCATCACGATGGCGGTCATGCCCATCACGAGCATCACAGCCACGATGCGTCGATCCTCAGCTTCATGATCGCGTTCGACGATCCCCTCGACTGGATGGCCGTATCGCGCTGGCTCGCGCATCTGCGCGCCACGCGGGGCGAGGATCTGTTGCGGGTCAAGGGCATCTTAAATCTTCGCGATGAAGCGACGCCAGTCGCGGTCCATGGCGTCCACCACGTCTTCCATCCGCCGGTGGCGCTTGCAAAATGGCCAAATGCCGACCGCCGTTCGCGCATCGTGTTCATCACCCGTGGCATTACGCGTCACGAGGTGCTTGACCTCTGGCAGGGGGTCCACGCGGGCGCCTGAGTTTCCACAAGGACAGCTCGCGAAGCTTTTTTAAGGGGCGCTTCTCCCGGACGCGCCCTCAGACGCGGGCATCTGACGGCGCCCGCTGCTTGAGCAGCCGCGCGCAGACGAGGCCGAGCAGCACCATGATCGCGGCGCTCGCAGACAGCGTCGCCATCTTGCCGGCATGCTGGAGCCCGAAGCCGTAGGCGAGAGGTCCCACCGTCTGCCCCATGAAGAAGAAGAACGAATGCAGCGACATTGCGGTGGCGCGCGCCTCGACCGAGAGCTCGCTGGCGAAGACCTGGAGACAGCCATGGGCGATGTAGAAGCCCCAGCCCATCACGACGAGATTCAGCGCCTGCACTTCCCAGCGTGGACCGAAGGCGACGGCGATGAGCTGTGAGGCGACCAGGGTCATCCCTGCGATCATCATGCCCTTCACGCCGAGCCAAGGCAGCAGGCGCGACACCGTGAGCGTGTAGAACAGGCCGCCGACCGCAAACCCGGCGATGACGATGCCGGCGATCGAGAGCGAGGTCTGGCCGAGCTCGAAAAGGAACGAAGCGATATAAGGAAACAACCCGAGTACGCAGCAGCCTTCGATGAACACAGCCGAATAGCAGACATAGGCGTTCGGGTTGGTGAAGATGGTGCGATAGCCGGCCTTCAGCGCCGACAGGCTCGTTTTCGGCGGATGCTTGACCTTGGCGCCACGAAAGCCGGCGGCGACCGCGATCGATGCGACGATCACGAGCGCACCGAGCGCCGCCAGGACGCCGCGCCAGCCGAGGAAATCGCCGATCAGGCCGGAGGCCGAGGCGCCAAGCAGATTGCCGGTCATGGCGCCGGCGAGCGTGCGGCTGATCGCAACCTGGCGTTTTTCAGGCCCGACGAGATCGCTGGTCAGGCTGAGCGCCACCGGAAATACGCCGCCGGAGCCGATGCCCGCGAGGATGCGGGTCGCAAAAAGAACCGAGAACGACGTCGAGAATGCGCCCAGGATGTTGGCGAGGCCGAGCAGCGCGAGGCAGCCGATCATCAGCCGCGTCTTGCCGAACAGGTCGGCGGCGGCGCCGATGATCGGCTGGATGATCGCGAAGGTGAAGGCGAACACCGCGGCAAAGCCCGCGGCGGTCGCGATGCTGACGCCAAAATCCTCGGCGACGTGCGGCAGCACCGGATCGAGCGCGCGGGCCGACAAGGCAGCAGCAAAGCTTGCGCCTGAGATGACGTAGAGCGCCGTCGGCAAGCCGTGATCTGGCGGCCGCGCCTCGCTCTTCTGCATTAGCGCGGATTCTTTGCCAGCGCGTCGAACGCCATCAGCCGGGCGATAAGCCCCTCGAACTCGCGCAGCGGCACCATGTTGGGGCCGTCCGACGGCGCGCGATCGGGATCGGGATGGGTCTCGATGAAGACGCCGGCAACGCCGACCGCCACGGCCGCGCGTGCGAGCACGGGCACGAATTCGCGCTCGCCGCCCGAGGACGTCCCCTTCCCGCCCGGCTGCTGCACCGAATGGGTGGCGTCGAAGATGACGGGCGCACCGGTGGTGCGCGCCAGGATCGGCAGCGCGCGCATGTCGGAGACGAGCGTGTTGTAGCCGAAGGACGCACCGCGCTCGGTGACGAGCACGTTCGGATTGTTCGCGCTCGTGATCTTGGTCACGACGTTGGCCATGTCCCAGGGCGCCAGGAACTGGCCCTTCTTGACGTTGACGACCTTGCCGGTCGCAGCCGCCGCCAGCAGCAGATCGGTCTGCCGACACAGGAAGGCCGGAATCTGCAGGATGTCCACGGCTTGCGCCACCTCGGCGCATTGGGTGGCTTCGTGCACGTCGGTCAGGACAGGCAAGCCGAGCGAGGACCGGATTTCGGCGAAGATCGGCAGCGACTGCGCAAGACCCAGCCCGCGCGCCGCCGCCGCGCTGGTGCGGTTGGCCTTGTCGAACGAGGTCTTGTAGACGAGGCCGATGTTCAGCCGCGCGGCGATCTCCTTCAGCGCGGAGGCGACCTCCAGCGCGTGCTGGCGGCTCTCGAGCTGGCAGGGCCCAGCAATGACCGAGATCGGCAAATCATTGCCGAATTTGACCCTGCCGATGGTGACGACCGGCGCCGCTGAATTCGAAGAGCTCAAGGCAAATCCCTCGTTTCGGCGCGACCATAGCCGCGATGAGGGTCGGATCAACCCTCTTCCGCCCGGACGGTCCGAATATCAGGGTTGCGCCAGGGTTCCCTGCCCGCTGCCTGCTACTTCACCGCCGAGAAAGCGGTCGGGGTCAGTATCTGGCTAACGATGTTGGCGACGATCTGGCCGTCGGCCTCGCTCTCGGCGCGCGCCTTCATCCAGTCCGGATCGGTCATGAACGCGCCCCACTTCTTCTCGCGCTCGGCAAGCGAGTCCCAGGCGAGGAAATAGGTCAGCTCCTGGTTGGATTCGCCAATCAGGGTGGTGAAGAAGCCAGCCTGCTTGATGCCGTGCTTCTCCCAGATCTTCAGTGTGGCGGTCTCGAAGCGCTTCAGCAGCGCCGGCAACCGGCCCGGCACGCAGCGATAGATGCGCATTTCGTAGATCATTCTTGCTCCCTCCCTGACAGGAGCGGCGGTTATACCTGCTGGCCACAACTCTGTCTTGAGCCTCGCCCGGGCGACCCTCACGGCGTCTCGCGCATAGCTCGATAGCGCGGGGCCGGCGCTCTTGATAATGTGCAGGCTCGGTCCGGCGTATCAGCCGCCGATCGCCCAAGAGCAATCGGCGAAACGACCGAAGCGATCAAAGGGGGCGAAGGCAATGACCTATTTTGATCTCGGACCCTACAGCCGCAAAATCACCACGACGTCGACCGATGCGCAGCTCTGGTTCGACCGAGGCCTCAACTGGGTGTTCGGATTCAACCACGGCGAGGCGATCAAATGTTTCCGCAAGGCGCTCGAGTTCGATAACAGCTGCGCCATGGCACATTGGGGCATCGGCTACGCCGCGGGTCCCAACTACAACCTGCCCTGGGTCCGCTATGACGCGCAAGGCCGTCAATTGGCGCTGGCGGCATCATACGATGCGACGCAGGACGCGCTCGCGCAGGCGGATAGGGCGAGCCCGGTCGAGCAAGCGCTGATCCGCGCCTTGTCGGTGCGCTATCCGCAGCGTGAGGCGATCGAGGACATGGCGCCGTGGGACAAGGCCTTCACGCGAGAGATGCGAAAGGTCTTCGCCACGTATCCCGAAGATCTCGAGGTCCGAGCCATCTTTGCCGAATCGATCATGAACGAGACGCCGTGGCTGATGTGGGACCTTGAGTCCGGAGAACCCACCAAGGGCGCTGGCACCGAGGAATGCAGGACCGTGCTCGAACAAGCTTTCGATCGATGGCCGGCTGCGTGGGATCATCCCGGGCTGCTCCATCTCTACGTCCACCTCATGGAGATGTCGCCCTTCCCGCAAAGGGCGATGCGGGCTGGCGACCGGCTGCGCGGGATCGCCCCCGATAGCGGCCATCTGATCCACATGCCGACGCATCTCGACGTGCTGTGCGGGCAGTACAACGACGTCCTGCTCTACAATCAGAAGGCGCTGGCGACCGACCGCAGGTTCCTCGCTTATTCGGACGATCCGGGTGTCTACCTGGTCTATGTCATCCACAACTTCCACTTCGCCATCTACGGCGCGATGTTCCTGGGTCAATACGCCCCCGCTATCGCAGCGGCCGAGGAACTCATTGCCACCGTGCCCGAGCCAGTGCTGCGCATTCAATCGCCCCCCATGGCGGACTTCCTGGAAGGCTATTTGACGATGAAGCAGCACGTTCTCGTGCGTTTCGGCAAATGGCACGACATCATTGCCCAACAGCTGCCGGAGGATCGCGAGCTATACTGCTCTGTGACGGCGATGATCCACTACGCCAAGGCGGTGGCTCATTCGGCGCTTGGCCACGTCACTGAGGCCGAAGCCGAGAAAGCGTTGTTCGCTCAGGCGAAGACGCGCGTGCCGGAGAGCCGGCTCGTGCACAACAACAAGGTCGTCGCCCTGCTCGGCGTGGCCGAAGCCATGTTGAATGGCGAACTGGAATATCGCAAAGCCAATTACGACTTCGCGTTCGCTGAGCTGCGCAGATCGGTCGCGCTCAGCGACGCCTTGCCCTATGACGAGCCGTGGGGATGGATGCAGCCACCGCGTCACGCACTCGGCGCGCTGCTGCTGGAGCAGGGACGGATCGAGGAAGCCGAGGCAGTGTACCGTTCCGATCTCGGCCTCGATGGAAAGCTGAGCCGGGCCTGCCAGCATCCCGACAATCTCTGGTCGCTTCACGGCTTGCACGAATGTCTCATGCGGCGGGGCGACAAGGCCGAGAGGCCGCTGATCAAGCAGCGACTTGACCTCGCCCAGTCGCGGGCGGAGGTGCCGATCAAGGCCTCTTGCTTCTGCCGCAGGATGGACATCGCGGCCGCGTAGCCGGACGTGCGAGCAAGACTTTGGCAGGGCAGACCGAGCCGGCTACACCAGCCGGCTCTGCTTCGCCGCCGCCTCGATGAACGAAGCGAACAGCGGATGCGGCTCGAAGGGGCGCGACTTCAGCTCGGGGTGGAACTGGACGCCGATGAACCAGGGGTGGTCCTCGTACTCGACGATTTCAGGCAGCACGCCGTCGGGCGAGAGGCCTGAGAACTTCAAGCCGTGCTGCTCGAGGCGGTCCTTGTAGGCGGTGTTGACCTCGTAGCGATGGCGGTGACGCTCGGAGATTTCGGTTGCGCCGCCATAGACCTGCGAGACGCGGCTGCCGCGGTTGAGCGTTGCCGGATAGGCGCCAAGCCGCATCGTGCCGCCGAGGTCGCCGGCCTGCGAGCGCTTCTCCAGCTCGTTGCCGCGCAGCCACTCCGTCATCAGGCCGACCAGCGGCTCCTTGGTCGGGCCGAACTCGGTGGAGTTGGCGTCCTCGATGCCGACGAGGTTTCGCGCGGCCTCGATCACCGCCATCTGCATGCCGAAGCAGATGCCGAAATACGGCACGTCGCGCTCGCGCGCGAACTGCGCCGCCTTGATCTTGCCTTCGGCGCCCCGCTGGCCGAAGCCGCCGGGCACCAGGATGCCGTTGACGTGCTCGAGGAACGGCGCCGGATCCTCCTTCTCGAAGATCTCGCTCTCGATCCAGTCGAGATTGACCTTCACCTTGTTGGCGATGCCGCCATGCGAGAGCGCCTCGATCAGCGATTTGTACGCATCCTTCATGCCGGTGTACTTGCCGACGATGGCGATGGTGACGTTGCCCTCGGGGTTGCGGATGCGCTCGTTGATCTGCTGCCAGCTGCGCAGCTCCGGCGGAATCCGCGAGGCGATGCCGAAGGCGGCGAGCACTTCGTCGTCGAGGCCCGCATTGTGGTAGGCCTCGGGGACCGCGTAGATGTTGTCGACGTCGCGCGCCTCGATCACGGCGCTTTCGCGCACGTTGCAGAACAGCCCGAGCTTGCGCCGCTCTTCCTTCGGGATCTCGCGATCGGTGCGGCAGAGCAGGATGTCCGGCTGGATGCCGATCGAGCGCAGCTCCTTCACGGAGTGCTGCGTCGGCTTGGTCTTCAATTCGCCGGCGCTGGGAATATAGGGCAGCAGCGTCAGATGGATATAGACGGCGTGATCGCGCGGCAGCTCGTTCTTGAGCTGGCGGATCGCCTCGAAGAACGGCAGGCCCTCGATGTCGCCCACGGTGCCGCCGATCTCGACCAGCACGAAGTCGTAATCGTCGTTGCCGTCAAGGACGAATTCCTTGATGGCGTTGGTGACGTGCGGAACAACCTGGATGGTCGCGCCGAGATAATCGCCGCGGCGCTCCTTGGAGATGATGTCCTGGTAGATGCGCCCGGTCGTGATGTTGTCGGCCTTGGTCGCCGGCCGGCCGGTGAAGCGCTCGTAGTGACCGAGATCGAGATCGGTCTCCGCGCCGTCATCGGTCACAAACACTTCGCCGTGCTGATATGGCGACATCGTTCCGGGATCGAGGTTGAGATAAGGGTCGAGCTTGCGGAGGCGGACCTTGTAGCCCCGGGCCTGCAGCAGGGCACCGAGTGCCGCCGAAGCCAGACCCTTGCCGAGCGAAGAAACCACGCCGCCGGTGATGAATATGTACCGCGCCATGGGACTTAACCTCTAATCCCCTAAATACGATTCGCCAAAGCGATTCGTATTCCGCCCCAAAGATTTTGCGGGCCTGTGGGTGAGCCGAAACGAAGAGTGATGACAGTGCCTTGATGGGGATTGTTGATGCAGGACGGTAGCCACCGCCCTGCATGGCCCCCCTGCTTTATTGCGAGCGCGGCACCTGCGGACCGGTCGGAGCCGGTGCCTGCTGCTGCTCGTCGGCCTTCTTCAGCGAATCCAGGATGCCGCCCGAGGTCGGCGGCGCGATCGGTGACCCGCCGGCCGGCTGGGTCTGCGAGGGCTGGCCGATGATCGACGACGGCTTGCGGTCGTAACCGGCATACCAGGACAGGAACAGGCTGGTGAGGAAGAAGCCGACGGCCAGGATCGCGGTGGTCCGCGTCAGAAGGTTCGCCGTGCCGCGGCTCGACATGAAGCCCGCGCCGCCGCCCATGCCGAGGCCGCCGCCTTCCGACTTCTGGAGCAGGACGGCACCAATCATGACGGCGACGATCATGAGGTGGATGACGATGACAACGGTCTGCATGATATCCTTCCGTCACAAGCGGGCGGCGCCTGACGGCGGCCGATCGCGCTTCGCGGGTTTTCCTGAAGTTGCGCGGTGTTACACGATCGGAGGTGGCATTACCACCCCTGATCGGGCCCCGGACCCACGGTTCGGGTTGGCAGCGCTTAGTTAGGACAGCCTTTGGCTATAGCAAGGAAATCGGCCGCTTTCAGGCTGGCACCGCCGACCAGCGCCCCGTTGACGTTCTTCACCGCCATCAGTTCGGCCGCGTTCGAGGGCTTGACCGAGCCGCCGTAGAGGATTCGCATCTTCGCGCCCTCAGCCTTGAACCGGGAGGTCAGGAATTCCCGGATAAACCCATGAATTTGCTCGACATCCTTAGCTGTGGGAGTCAGCCCGGTGCCGATCGCCCAGACCGGCTCATAGGCCACGACCAGATTGGCCGCCGTCGAGCCATTCGGCAGCGAGCCATCGAGCTGGCCGCGCAGGATGTCCAGGGTCTGGCCGGCGTCGCGCTGGCCCTGCGTTTCGCCGATGCAGACGATCGCGACGGCCCCGGCGCGCCAGGCCGCCTCGGCCTTCTGCCGGATCAGCGCGTCGCCCTCGCCGTGGTCGGCGCGGCGCTCGGAATGGCCGACGATGATGGCAGTCGCGCCTGCATCAGCGAGCATTTCGGCGGCGATATCGCCGGTGTGGGCGCCGGAGGCCTTGGGGTGGCAGTCCTGGGCCCCGACCGCGACCTTCTTGCCGCGCGCCTTCTCGGCGAACGCCGCAACCAGGGTCGCCGGCGGGCAGACCAGCAGGTCGGCCTTGCCAGCCACGTCTGCCGCGCCGTTGAGCATGGCGTCGAATTCAGCAGCCTGGGCTTTCAGGCCGTTCATTTTCCAGTTGCCCGCGATCAGCGGTCGGATGGCGTCGGTCATGTCAATGTCCAGCAGAATGAGGTTTGTTCATGCGCTAGCAGAGGTGCTCCTGCAGTTCCAGAGACCAAAGGCCCTTTCGCCGCAGCTTCAAGCGGTCGCCCGGGGCGAGGTTGCGGGGGGAAAGCCGCCACTTTATGATGATCTATCAATTTGGTGACGCGCTTTTGCGGAATCTGCATTAAGACGCGCTCCGTTCCCCTCCTGACCAAACAAGTTGGACCAAATGCTCCGAGGAATACGCAAGGCCTCATCGAACTGGCTCGGCAAGATCGTTATGGCCGTGGTGATGGGCGTGTTGATCATCAGTTTCGGCATTTGGGGCATTGCCGACATCTTCAAGGGCTTCGGCCAGTCCACGGTCGCCAAGATCGGCAGCACCGAGATCTCGCTCAACGAGTTCCGCCAGATCTACACCGACCGCCTGCAGCAGATCAGCCGCCAGTTCGGACGTCCGCTGACGCCCGACCAGGCGCGCGCCTTCGGCCTTGACCGCCAGGTGCTGCAGCAGACCATTGCCGAGGCCGCGCTCGACGAAGAGGCGCGCCGGCTCGGCCTTGGCCAATCCGACGAGCAGATCCGCCAGCTGATCATGAACGACCCCAACTTCAAGGGTATCGGCGGCAATTTCGACCCCAATCGCTTCCAAGCCTTGATCCGCAATTTCGGCTACACCGAGCAGCGCTATGTCGCCGAGCAGCGCAAGGTATCGCTGCGCCGGCAGATCACCGGCACGGTCGGCGCCGGCCTCGAGCCCCCGAAGGCCATGGTCGACGTCCTGACGCGCTACCAGAACGAACAACGCTCGATTGAATTCGTCCGGCTCGACGCCGCGCAGGCCGGTCCGATCGACCCGCCATCGCCCGAGGCGCTTGCCGCCTATTTCGAGGATCACAAGGTCCAGTTCCGCGCGCCCGAATATCGCAAGATCTCCTTCGTCGTGGTCTCGCCGGAAGAGATCGGCAAATGGACCGAGGTCTCGGACGAGGATGCCCGGAAGGTGTTCGAGCAGCGCAAGGATCGGCTGGGCACGCCGGAAAAGCGCCAGATCCAGCAGATCGTGTTTCCGAACGTTGCCGAAGCGCAGGGCGCTCGCGAGCGCCTCGTCGGCGGGACGTCGTTCGAGGACATCGGCAAGGAACGCGGGCTGAGCGCCTCCGACGTCGACCTGGGACTGGTGACCAAGTCCTCGCTCACGCCCGCCGTCGGCGATGCCGCGTTCGCGCTGGCTGCCGGCGAGATCAGCCAGCCGATCCAGAGCGGGCTCGGCGTCGCGATCGTCAGGGTCGACAAGATCGAGCCGGGCGCCGAGGCCGACTACGCCAAGCTTGTCGGCGACATCAAGCGCGAGATCGCGACTGAGCGTGCACGCGTCAAGGTCGCCGACCTCCGCGACAAGATGGAAGACGAGCGTGGCGGCGGCTCCAGTGTGATCGACGCGGCGCAGAAGCTCGGCCTCACCGCCGTGACCATCGAGGCCGTCGACCGCTCCGGTCGCGCCCCGAACGGCCAGCCGGTCGCCAGCATCCCGCAGGGCCTCGACGTGGTGTCGCAGGCCTTCACCACCGATGTCGGCGTCGACAACGACGCGATCTCGTTCAGGGGCGGCTATGTCTGGTACGACGTGCTCGCCATCACGCCCTCGCGCGACCGCAATCTCGACGAGGTCCGCGATCAGGTCGAGGCGCGCTGGCGCCAGGACCAGATCGCGGCCAAGCTGAAGGCCAAGGCGACCGAGATGGTGCAGAAGCTCGATGCGGGCGGCAAGCTCGCCGACGAGGCCACCGCCGTCGGCACCAAGGTCGAGACCGCGACCGGCTTCAAGCGCGACGATTCGCCCGCCGGCGTGCCCGGCACCGTCGTGGCGGCGGCCTTCCGCACCGCCAAGGACGGCATCGGACAGACGGCCGTGAGCGGCGGCGGCGAGGTGATCGTCTTCCGCGTCACCGACATCGTCGATCCCTCGGTCGACTTTGCCTCCGACGCGGTCAAGAAGCTGAGGGAGAGCCTCGACCGCGCCCAGACCGAGGAGCAGGTCGCTTCCTACGTCAACAAGCTTGAAACCGACATCGGGACCACCATTAATCAGGCCGCCTTCGCGCAGGTGACCGGCGCGAACCAGTGAGTTGAAAGCACGCGATGGACGACCTGAAATCGATCATTGGAAAAGTGGCGACCGGCGCCAGCCTGTCGCGTGACGAAGCCGCTTCCGCCTTCGATGCCATGATGAGCGGCGAGGCCACGCCCTCGCAGATGGGTGGGCTCTTGATGGCGCTGCGGGTGCGCGGCGAGACCGTAGACGAGATCACCGGCGCGGTCGCGGCGATGCGCGCGAAGATGCTGACCGTGCAGGCGCCGCCGGAGGCGGTCGACATCGTCGGCACCGGCGGCGACGGCTCCGGCTCGGTCAACGTCTCGACTTGCGCGTCCTTCATCGTCGCGGGCGCCGGCGTGCCCGTGGCCAAGCACGGCAACCGCGCGCTGTCGTCGCGCTCGGGCGCCGCCGACGTGCTGGCCTCGCTCGGGGTGAAGATCGATCTCAAGCCGGAGCAGGTCGGCCGCTGCGTGCGCGAATGCGGCATCGGCTTCATGTTTGCCCCCGCCCACCATCCCGCCATGAAGAACGTCGGCCCGACCCGGGTCGAGCTCGCCACGCGCACGATCTTCAATCTGCTCGGCCCCCTGTCCAACCCGGCCGGCGTGAAGCGGCAGATGGTCGGCGTGTTCTCCAGGCAATGGGTGCAGCCGCTGGCGCAGGTGCTGAAGAATCTCGGCTCCGACTCCGTGTGGGTGGTGCACGGCTCCGACGGTCTCGACGAGATCACCCTCACCGGCCCGACCTTCGTCTCCGCGCTCCACAACGGCGAGATCCGGAATTTCGAGGTGACGCCGGAGGAAGCCGGGCTCCCGCGTTGCGAGGCCGGTGCGCTCAAAGGCGGTGACGCCGATGCCAACGCGATCGCGTTGCAGAGCGTGCTCGACGGCAAGCCGAGCCCCTATCGCGACGTGGCGCTGCTCAACGCAGCCGCCGCGCTGGTCGTGGCCGGCCGCGCCAAAGACCTCAAGGAGGGCGTCGCGATCGGCGTCCGCTCGATCGACAGCGGCGCAGCCAACGCAAAGCTGAAGCACCTGGTCACGGTCTCCAAGAGCTGAACTCCCGCATGTCCGACATCCTGACCAAGATCGAGACCTACAAGCGCGAGGAGATCGCGGCGGCGAAGCGAGCGCGTCCGCTCTCGACCGTCGAGGCGCAGGCCAAGGCCGCCTCCGCGCCGCGCGGCTTCCTGCGCGCGATCGAGGCCAAGCACGCCAAGGGCGGCTACGCGCTGATCGCCGAGATCAAGAAGGCCTCACCCTCCAAGGGTCTCATTCGCGCCGATTTCGACCCGCCGGCACTCGCAAAGGCCTATGAAGCCGGCGGCGCCGCCTGCCTGTCGGTGCTGACCGACACGCCCTCGTTCCAGGGCCATCTCGACTTCATGGTAGCCGCGCGCGAAGCAACCTCGCTCCCCGTGCTGCGCAAGGATTTCATGTTCGACACCTATCAGATGGCCGAGGCCCGCGCGCACGGTGCCGACTGCATCCTGATCATCATGGCGGCGCTCGACGACGCCGCTGCCAGGGACCTCGAGGACGCCGCCCTCGCCTACGGCATGGACGTCTTGATCGAGATCCATGACCGCGCCGAACTCGACCGGGCACTGAAACTTCGCTCGCCGATGATCGGGGTCAACAACCGCAATCTTCGGACCTTCGAAACCACGCTCGCGACCAGCGAGGCCTTGGCGCCGCTGATCCCTTCGGACCGGCTGATGGTCGGCGAGAGCGGCATCTTCACGCCCGCCGACCTCGCCCGGCTCGAGCGCGTCGGTATGTCGACGTTCCTGGTCGGCGAGAGCCTGATGCGGCAGGCCGACGTCACGGCGGCGACGCGCGCGCTGCTCGCGCGTGAGGCGACGGCGCGCGCGGCGGGCACACGCTGACATGGCGCGCAAGCCGGCGAAGACCATTTCAGCCAAGACGAAGCAGGCCAAAGCCAAGGCCGGCCCCGCCCTCACCCATATCGGCGCCTCCGGCGAGGCGCGGATGGTCGACGTCTCGGACAAGCCCGCGACGGAGCGGCTGGCGGTCGCCGAGGGCCGCGTCGTCATGACCAAGACGACGCTCGATCTGATCGTGTCCGGCAACGCCAAGAAAGGCGACGTGCTCGGCACCGCGCGCATCGCCGGCATCATGGCCGCCAAGCGCACCTCGGAGCTGATCCCGCTCTGCCATCCGCTCGCCCTGTCGAAGGTCATTGTCGATATCGAGCCTGACGCCAAGCTGCCGGGCTGCGTGGTACGGGCCACCGTGAAGGTGACGGGACCGACCGGCGTCGAGATGGAGGCGCTCACGGCGGTGTCGGTCGCCTGCCTCACCATCTACGACATGATCAAGGCCGTCGAGCGCGGCGTGCGCATCGAGGGCATCCATCTGGTCGAGAAGCTCGGCGGCAAATCCGGCCATTACCGCGCCTGAAGCGGGCTTGCGTTAGCGCCCCACTTTCGCGCCGCGCGCATCGATTGCTTTTGCGCGCGAGCATTCACGTCTCGTTAACCGCGCTTCCTAACTTTACCTCCACACCGTCACCGTAAACCAACGGATGTTCTCAGGGTCCTGAATTGATCCTGACGTGTGCGCGGCAACGAATCCAGCATGAAGATGAAATTCGGCAGTCGTCTCTTTGACCAGGTCTTCGTGCGCAGCGGCCCGATCCGCTGGCTTGTGGTTGGCGGCACGCTGCTGATCGCGGCCATCGCCATAGGCTCGGTCCTGATGGCGCAGAACTTCCGGGAGCGGGCGCTGCGCAATTCCGGCCGCGAGCTGGAAAACACCGTGCTGCTGCTTGCTCATCATTTCGATCAGCAATTGCAGGACTTTGCCATCATCCAGAAGGGTTTCGTCGACTACGTCCGCACCACCGGAATTGCCACCGGAGAGGAGTATCGCAAGCGCCTCTCGGGCGAGGACGTGCACCGGATGCTGCGGTCGAAGATCGAGGCGCTGCCCTATATGGGCGGCGTCAACATCATCGATGCCGAAGGCAATCTGATCAATTCGTCGACCGCATGGCCGACGCCCAAGGTGAGTGTCGCCGATCGCGCCTACTTCCGCACCTTCAAGTACGATCCCTATGCGCCTGATGTCCTGATCGAGCCGCTGCACAGCCGCATCTCCGGCGCATGGACCATTCTGGTGGCCCGGAGGGTCGTCGGGCCACGCGGCGAGTTCCTCGGCGTGGTCGGACGCGGGATCGAGCCCGCCAATTTCGAGAAATTCTTCGCCTCCGTGGCGCTCGGCGAAGGCGCGACGATCTCGATGCTGCATCGCGACGGCACGCTGCTCGCCCGCTATCCGCATTCCGGCGAATTGATGGGTCGAAATTTCAAGACCGGTCCGTTCGAGCATCAGAGGGTGTTCGGGCTCGATCATTTCGCCGGCCGCTTCGACAGCCCCGTCGACGGCCAGGACCGGCTGATCTCCTCCCGCGCCCTGCCCCACTTCCCGATCCTGGTGATGGCCACCACGACTCGCGCGGCGGCCCTGGCGGACTGGCGCGAGCAGATCGGCATTCTGATCTCGATCGCAGCCTCTTCGGCGCTCGCGATCGCAGGCGTGCTGATCGCCGTCGTGCGCAAGCTGCTGGAGCAGCACCGCCTTTCGCACGAACGGCTGACGCTGGAGAAGCAGCGGCTCGACCGTGCCGTCAACAACATGACGCAGGGCCTGTTGCTGTTCGACGCCGGGCAGCGGCTCGTGGTCTGCAACCAGCGTTACATCGAGATGTACGGCTTGTCGGCCGATGTCGTGAAGCCCGGCTCCAGCTTCCGCGACATCATCGCCCATCGCAAGGTAACCGGCTCGTTCACCGGCGACGTCGATGCCTACGTCGCGCGCGTCCTGAAGGACATCCATCTCCGCAACTCCATGGTGGTCGATACCGCCGACGGCCGCTCGATTCACATCCTCAACGAGCCGCTCGCGGATGGCGGCTGGGTGGCGACCCACGAGGACATCACGGAGCGCCGGCGCATCGAGGAGCGCATCACCCACCTCGCCCATTACGACGCGCTGACTGACCTGCCCAACCGCGCCATGTTCCACGAACATCTGCGGCAGGAGCTGGCCACGGCGCGCGACGGCGAGCAGACCGCGGTGCACTACATCGACATCGACGAGTTCAAGGGCGTCAACGACGCTCTCGGCCATCTCGTCGGCGACGAGCTGTTGAAATCGATCGCGACGAACCTCCGCCGCTGCGCCGGGCCGGCAGACTTCGTGGCGCGCCTCGGCGGCGACGAATTCGCCATCGTGCAAGGCGCGGTGACGTCGTTGGATCAGGTCAACGAGCTCGTCGCGCGTGTCTTCGAAACCATCCGCACGCCGGTCGACTGCATGGGCCATCATCTCACCAGCGACGCCAGCATCGGTATTGCGCTCGCGCCGGAGCACGGCACGGCGCTGGACCAGATCCTGAAGAACGCGGACATGGCAATGTACGCGGCCAAGTCCGCCGGACGCCACACCTACCGCTTCTTCGAGCCGGACATGGACGCCAAGGTGCGCGAACGCCGCCAGCTCGAGGGCGACCTGCGCCTCGCCATCGCGCAAGGCGATGGCGACGGCGGGCTCGAGGTGTATTACCAGCCCTGCCTCGGCCTGAAGGACGACCGCATCACCGGCTGCGAGGCTTTGGTGCGCTGGCGCCATCCCGAGCGCGGCTGGGTCTCTCCCGCCGATTTCATCCCGATCGCCGAGGACACCGGCCTGATCAACGAGATCGGGGAATGGGTGCTGGCGACCGCGTGCCGGGACGCGGCAAGCTGGCCCGACGACATCAGTCTCGCTGTCAACGTCTCGCCGGTGCAGTTCAAGAGCGCCACGCTGGCGCTGAAGATCATGGCGGCGCTCGCAGCGTCGAATCTGCCGGCGAGCCGGCTCGAGCTCGAGATCACCGAGGCAGTCCTGATCCGCGACGACGATGCCGCGCTTGCGATCCTGCACCAGCTCCGCGCCATCGGCGTGCGCATCGCGCTCGACGATTTCGGCACCGGCTACTCGTCGCTGAGCTATCTGCACCGCTTCCCGTTCGACAAGATCAAGATCGACCGCTGCTTCGTCGATGACATCGCCCGTCCCGACGGCTCCGCCAGCATCGTTCAAGCCGTCGTCAACCTGGCGGCCGCCCGCCGCATGACCACGACCGCCGAGGGTGTCGAGACCGAGGAGCAGCAGCGCCTGCTGCGCACGCTCGGCTGCTCCGAGATGCAGGGCTATCTGTTCAGCGCTGCCAAGCCGGCCGACAAAATGCTGGAGTTGTTCGCGCTGCACCGCAGCCGGCTCGCCCGGCGCGAAGGCCGCGAGAGCCGCCGCCGCGAGGTCGGTTAGGCCGGCCCCCGATTCTCGGCGCAACGGCATTCCCAGAAGCTTTCCTCCAGGCAGACGACGCAGGTTTGCTCGAGGCGCTCCCTTAGCGCTTGTCGTGCCCGGTGCAATCGAACGGTCAGGTTGTTCACGGTCACGCCGAGGTCGGCGGCAACGAAATCCCGCGGCTCGCCGCCGAGATCGATCCTTCTGATGACCTCGGCATGCACCGGCTTCAGCAGGGACAGATGGACGTGGAGACACTCGCAGACCGCGGCATTCGCCGTGGCGTCCTGCTCGGCCGGTAGCCGATCGTTGAGCTCATGCGGGAACGGCATCTCCCGCGCCCTGCTCCGTGATGCCTGACGGTGGAAGTCGGCGATGGTCGTCGCCAGAACCCTGCTCAGCCAGCCGCGAACCGAGTCCGCATCGCGAATGTCGCCGGACCGTTCCAATGCGCGCAACATGAAGACCTGGAGCACCTCTTCCGCTTCGGCCCGACCGCCCAAGCGTCGCTGCAGGTAGCCGCGGAGGCGATCGTAGCTGCCGACGAGCGCGGCGCGAACGATCGTGTCCTGCACGTCCAGGGAACCGGCTGCCTCTACCGGCAGGTTCTGGTTCGGCGATTTCATGACCTATTGTCCTTGCATGCCATTGGGCAGATCGCTTCGTCGCAGCGAAACTCGTCGGATCGCGCGCAAGCGCGATCCGCGGAGGCAGCAGCTCCCGAATGAGCGTCGCGAGGGATCGTCGCTGTCGTGCTCGCGCGGCAACCTCGCGTTGGCCGCGAGCCAATGATCGCCCTATCGACGTTCTTCCGCTCAACGCGCAACGTCACGCGAGAGATTGGCGTATCGCCATCATCCGCCGGGTACGGCACCCGTCACAGACGTGTCGATCCGCGCCCGGACCTGGAGCAACGCAGTACGATCTTCGGGAGCTAGGTCAGGCGATGGGGGGCCGATAGTGGCGGCGGAACGCGCCTTCGTCGCCGATCGCGTCCGGCTGTGCCTCGCAGCGCGAATGCGGCGGCACGAACTCCGCAATCCCCGGCGCTTGGGGTGACACCGCGCTGAAGCACAACACCGAGCCGCAGCAGGCCGCATGGCGGTCGCCGGGTTGGTCTCGGTCGGTCTCGCAATCCCCGTGCGAATGCACCGCCGATCCGGCGTCGATTTGCTCGTGCGCATGCGCCGGCTGCTCGCACGGGATGGAGTTGAGGGGAACGATCGAGATCGCAAGCGACGGTGTCATCGACGCGAGCAGATAGGCCATGGCAATAAGCCATCCCCACCACCGTCGTCTTGGCTTGATCGAGCCAATCATTCCTGCACCGTTGCCAACCTTGGAAAATATAACGCTGGTTGTATCACCGGCCAACAGAAAACGGTGCATGCTGAGCCAACCATGCAGGACGGACCTTGCACCACATTCGTCCGGTGGAATTTGTTGGCAGCGGCACCGGCCTTGCGCGGCCCATTGCAAAGCAGACCATAAAATATTTATCGCTGGCCCTGTAATGTTGGAGGCCCACAAGCGTCGCCCTCACCCGTCAATGGTGTTTCATCCAGCCGACGCCCTTGATGTTATTGAATGAGTCCGTCATGTGGCACAGAAAGCATTGATCGACCGATGCGTGCTGCTGTCCCGCGATCATCCGATCCATCATGAAATGGCCCATATAGTGGCTCGGCGGCGCCTGATGGCATTGGGTGCAGTCCTTCGAGGTTGGCGAGGGATGGAGGAAGCCTGCGATTTTCCAGGACGCGAGCGCATGGCAATCGGCGCATTCCCGTCCGAACAATCCGCGGTGCGGCTCCCGGTTGCTGTGGCAGTTGGCGCAGTCGAGCGCGGCCTTTTCGAGCCAATCGGACTTTGGCAGGCGCAGAAACTCGGTCAGATCGGCTCTCATTTGATCGACCGCGGTCCGGTCGAACACCCTCTTGCCGGAGGCTGCGATCGCGACTTGCAGCAATGACGCATGGTTCATTCTGATCGGCCGCAAATCGCCGGCGTGCTCGCGATGGCAACCGGAACATTGACCGCCCACGGCGGCGTGAAACGCGGTCGATTGCTTGGCGAGATCCGCGGCCGAAGGCGCGTGACAGGTGATACAGGCGGCCGCCTCGACGCCTTTGACCGGCGTATGGCAGCTCTCACATCTGTCGGACAGAAACGCATGCTTGGCAGACAGCGGCCCGGGATTGACGAGCTTCGTCCAGCCCGGAACGAGACCAGAATTGCCCCGGTACAGGGAAATCGATGCGAACGCCGCACTTGCGACCGCCAGGGTCGCGACCACGACGTAGAGCATGCCCCGGATAGTCACGCGAGCCACCGCAGCCCATAATAGACCTCGGTCGCCACGTGCACCGCGAGCAGCGCGTACATGACGATCGCCGCCAGAACGTGCAGCCCGATCCACTGCATGAAGATCGCCTTGACCGCCTCGCTCGATCCGATCGCCGTTTCGAGATCGGAAATGCCATCGACGAGTTGCAGCAGCGGCACGTCCTGCAACGCCAGCGCATTCATCCCGCCCCCGTCTCGCTGATCCCGATCGGGCGAGGACATCGCCGCTGCGGAGCGCTCATAGGCCGACCTCAAGGTCGCCAGCTGCGACTGCTGCTGGCGCAGCTGAGCCGCGGTCTGCGGCAGGTAATAGCGACCGACGAATCCGGTGACGACGACGATCAGCATGCTGGTCAGAAGGGCAATCCCGAGCGGATTCTGGAGCTTGTGCCCGGTATGCAGCTGCGCGAGGAATGCAGCGACGATCCCGGCATAGGCGTGAAATGCCAGGAGCGTCGGCATCGACACCCATCGCGTGACGAGGGCCTTGAGCCTCGTGCTGCATTTCGTCATGGGATAGGCGAGAAGCAGGATCATTAGCGCGGCCGCGATCGCGCCGAGGACGAAGCCGGCGAGGCTTCCGGCAAAACGGTCGTCTGAATGAAGCAGGAAAGCCGGCACCAGCAGCAGCAGGGCCGCCAGCACGGCATCGGCGATCAGGCGCTCTCTCCCGTTCATCATGTCAGGCCTCGACGACCAGGTCCCCGACCGATCTCGCCTGGCAGGCCAGGATGAGACCATTCGCCTTGTCCTCCGCGGTCAGGGCGTCCTGAACCTCCATCGTCACGTTGCCTTGCAACAGATGCGTCTTGCAGACGCCGCAGACGCCCGCCCTGCAGGAATAATCGATCGCAACGCCGACGCTCTCGGCAACCTCGAGCACGCTCTTGTCCGGCGGCAGCGCCGCCACCTTGCCGGATTTGGCGAAGCGAATGGTCGCCGTTGCCGGACCGACTGCCGCGGCGCCTCGGCTGCCCGCTTCTCCGCCCGCCATTTGCGCTTCGCCGGCGGTCTTACCGGGCGGTGGCACGGCGCCGCGGGCCGGCCCGAAGGCTTCGGCCTTGATCTGCTCGCTCGGCACGCCGAGGCCGATCAGGGTTTTGCGGAGCGCATCCATCATTCCGGGCGGACCGCACAGATGGATGCGCCGCTTCGCAAGATCCGGCACCCCCTGCGTCAGGAATTCGGCCGTGATCTGCCCCTCGCGTCCCATCCAGGACGTGCCTGCGGCCCGCATCATAGTGGCCGCAACGTGCAGGTTGTTCATCCTGCGCTGGAGGTACTCCAATTCGTCCCGGAAGATGAACTGCTCGGTGGTCTGTGCGCCATAGACGAGGTAGATCTGGCCGGGCCACGCGATGTCCGAGAGGTAGCGGATCGCCGCCATCAGCGGCGTGATGCCGACCCCGCCACCGATCAGGACGACGCTGTCGGCCTCGATGCCCGTGAAGGTAAAGGCGCCGGACGGGCCTGTGACCTCGACGAGGTCCCCCTCCTTCAGCTGGCCGTGCATGTAGTCTGACAGCAGCCCACCTTCCTGGCGCTTGATCGTGGTCTCGACATAGGCTGACTGGGCCGCGGACGAGGCGATCGTGTAGGAGCGCCTGACCGTCTGTCCGTCAATCTCGATGGCATAGGTCAGGTACTGCCCGGGCAGGAACGTAAACGGAATCGCACCACCGTCCACCGCCTGCAGACGGAAGGTCTTCACGTCAGGCGTCTCGCGATAGATCGCGCAGACTCTCAGCTTGCCTTTCCAGGGGCCGCTCGCCGCATCGCGCAGCGGTCGGCGATCCCTCGCCCGCGAAGCCATCGTTCCGCCGCTGTCGTTCTGCGGGGCGGCGGCCGGCATGGTTACAGGCGGCGTGCTGACGACTGACGTGACCGCCGTCGGAGCCGCTGCCACGCGCGTCAGCCGGTCGACGAGCGCGTTCGCCCGGCGCATGCGCGCGACGTAAACGGCGAGCATCCCCACCGAGAACAGCGCCAGCAGCGCCATGGTGGAGACGTGAAACCAGGAGATTCCGGTGGCGCCGTCATCGGCGTCCATGGTGCTGCGGGCAGGCAGCAGGTTCATTTGCGACTTGAACCAGGCCTGCGCGATCTGCTGCGGCGGCTTGCCTTCCTGAAGCGAACGCAGCGCGACCACGCCGCTCTGGACCGCGTTCAGGGACTCGCGAAGCCGGCGCGAGGCCTGATCCGCTGCGACGATGTCGCCGCTGGCGATGGCGTGCCGAAGGTCCATTTCGGCATCCGCCAGGCGCTCGGCCTCAGTGCTGATCCGCGCGCGAGCCTGGCTCTCCAGCGTGCTCCTCTGCTCGGCGGACAGCGCCGGCATCTCCATCAATGCCGGATAGAAGGCCTTGCGCGGCTGGCCCATCATGCCGTCCATTCCGCCCATCATTCCGGCGGATGAAGCGCCGGGCGACCCGGCGGCCGCGCGGCCATCACTCGCACTTGCAGATCCCTCCGGCTTCGGCCTCGCCTCGCCGCCGGCTCCGGCGGGATGGTGCGCGGCGTGATCGCCCTCGGCCTCCGCGACCTTCCAGCGTTGGGCGAACCTTTCGGAGGCAGGCGTCACGCCGCGGCCGACGTCGGATGCCGGCGCGGCCATCGCGGCGAGCGGACTCGCCAGGATGCCCAGCGCAAGCAAGCCGAAGCGACGTCGAAGGGACCGACCGGACATGATCTTGCGTTCACATCGGCGGTCAGAACGATACGATCAGAGGCAGCAGGATCGTGTCGGCGGTCTGCTTCTGACTTTCGTTCAGCGACGCGTACAGCCGCGTATAGGCCAGGCGAGCGGATTTGATCGCTTCCAGACGCTCGGACAGATGCCGCTCGTAGTGCTCCAGACGATCCGCACTGCCGAGCTTGTCGTCCATGACGAGCATCTTGCGCGCTTCCAAGAGATGCTGCCGGCTCGACCGCAAGGCATCCGCGACGCCGGTCCAGTCTGCACTCTGCTGGTCGCTGATCTGCAGCTCCGCCTTCAGGAAAGCGATCCGCCCTTCGAGCCGCTCGGTCACATCGGCCGGACCGCTCATCGCGCCGCTGCCGCCGGATGAGCTCATCTGGCCACGCATCATCTTCTCCATCATCTGCATCATCATCGGCATCATCTGCATCATGCCGGAGTTCTCCTGGCAGCCGGCGCCTTGGCAGTCCCGCATCTGGCCTTGCGGCGACATCTTCATCTTGTCGTCGTTCATCCGGCCGCCGCCCATGCTCTGAGATTGCCCTGCCGGCTGGCCCATGTTCATTTTGCTGCCGGAATTCGAGGAATCGGGCATCTTCATCTTGTCGTGGTCCATCATCGCGATCCGAGCAGGATCTGCGGAGTATGCCGGCGACGGCGCAACCGGCCCCAGGACGAGCACGGCGAACGCGGCTGCACTCATGACGAAATTTCTCGAGCTCATGTTCATTCTCCAGGTTTGAATCGGATGATTGTCTGCTCGCCGATGGCGAGGCAGCGCGGGGCGGGTCGAGCCAGATAGACGCAAGGCGCCCGCAGCTCTTACGGCGGACATGTCAAAGTGCGCGCGCAGCATCGCACGCCTCCCTGTCATGCCTTCGCCACGGCCATCGCCCCTCGATTTCAATCTGAAGCGAGAAGCTCAGGAACGTCCGGATCACGATGATCAATGCCAGGACGACGAGCCGGTCCAACGACGGCACGATCGCGACCATCCCGATGATGTCGGCGGCAATCAGAAATTCGAGGCCGAGCAGGATGCCGCGACCAAGATTGGCGCGATAGGACCGAAATGCATCGGCAGGCGCACCGCCTCGCATCCCGTTCAACGACCAGACCGTCGCAGCAACCACCCCGCCGACGATCACCACCACCCCAAGCAGCTCGATCATCGAGGCGGTCCAGTGCAGGCCGTGCAGAACGACGCCCCGAATCTCTTCCGTGAAGATGGGCTCGGAATTGATCATCCGCCCACCTCCTGGGCCGAGCGGCTCCTGTCGACGCGCTTCGACCACGTCCGGTAATAGGCGATGATCGTCATCATCCACAGACCCGCCGCACCGACGATCAGCTGCGCCCATATTCCATCGGACCCGGACTCGAGCACGAAATGCGCGACGAAGGACAGGAACAGGCCGACACAAAACACCGACAGCGACTGCTGGCCGCATCTGATCAAAGGTTGCAGGAGCGGCGACTTGAGACCCGGCCAGTCGATCGGAATGAGCCGGACGACGATGAGCATCAGGCTGACCAGATGGATGACGCGATAGGGCGCCAGATTGGTCTTGTCGTTCGGGATGAAGATCGCAGCGAGCCCATCGGGGACGGAATCGCGTAGTCCCGGGATGCGTTCAGACAGCGTCACGATGAGCGCAAAGAGCAGGACGGCACAGCTGAAGGCAAGCGCAGTGCGGGACGACAGCAGCCAGCGGTTCGCAGCCGCCCCTCCCAAGGCCAGCCAGGCGCCGAAGACGAACAGCAATTGCCAGGCGAACGGATTGAAGTACCAGACTCCAGCCGGATAGGAGGGCAAATTCCATCCGTAATGGCGGGCCGCCAGATACAAAGCGATCGAGCCGATCATCACCGCATTGCGCCAGCGCAGCATGACCCACAGCACGGCGGGGAACGCCGCCATCAGCACGATATAGAGCGGCAGCACGTCGAGATTGAGCGGCTTGAACTTGAGGATCAGGCCCTGTGCGAGCGTCTCGACCGGAAAATTCATGAGCGGCGCGACGTTGAACTGGTCCATCAGATGAAGATCGTCGTACCTGTGCGCGACGTAGTGCACGGCGGTGAGATAGACGAAGAACAACAGCAGGTGAGCGACGTAGAGCTGCCACACCCGCCGCAGCAGCCGGGTTGCTCCGATGACGAAGCCACGCTCCATCATCATCGCGCCGAACACGAAGGTCGCGGTATAGCCGGAGATCAGCACGAACAGATCGGCGCCGTCGCTGAAGCCGTAGTTGCGCGTCGTGAACCAGACCAGCGCGGAATCCGGAATGTGCCCGAGAAAGATCAGCCAATTGGCGAGCCCGCGAAACAGATCGAGACGCAGATCGCGCTGCGGCACGACCAGCACGGATCTGGTCGTGATCGTCTCCCACAGCCGACGACGCAACAGCAGCACAGCTTGCAGGGGCTGCGCGGGGTCGTTAACCGTCTCTTCAGTCAACTGCACGTTCTCCACCCTACGATCGGCATTTCGGGTCGCAACCTCGTCGCCGCTCGTTCGCCCACGCTAGGCTGCGTCGATGTTGCCGGCTTGACGGACATCAAACTCGATCGACGCACCAGCCAAATCTTTTTGTGATTCAATCGCGTAATGAATCGAGACGGATCTCGTCACCGAGCGGAACATCACCCGCCGACGACTGCCTGGCCCGCCCGGCGACGCGTCGAGGACATTGCGCAGGAGCGCCGAATTCGGGCGTCGGCTTGAGATTTTTTTTCCTGTAAGAAGCTCGCCGCTTCCCGTCGCCTGCGGCAACTCGGCGAGTCTTCGCGTCTAAGCACGCCGGCATGCACATCGGCACATTGATCTTGCTCAACCCTGACGATCACGCTTCGAGTTTGGTTACGGCTAGATCAAGCCACCGGGACTTGATTGGCACCAACTCGACAAGATCGAACAGGAGAAACCAAATGAGTCACCGTAAGCTGATCATCGCAGCCGCGATCATGTCCTTCGTCGCGCTGCCTGCGATGGCGCAGAAGAGCGCGACCGACGAGAAGAACGGCCACCACTATTCTGGCGGACCGAAGACCGAGGTCCCCCATCACATGGGCAAGAAGGAAAAAGACGGTGGATCGACCAGCGGATCCGGCGGCAGCCACCATTATGGCGGCGGGCCGAAGTCGGAAGTCCCGCACCACACCGGCGCGAAGAAGCCGCAATGAGCCTCGCGCGGTGATCGCGCCGCTTGCCGCGGCCGTGATCCCGCCCCGAAACGACGCTGCAAACGAAATCGCCCGGAAGCGGTCCTCCGCTCCCGGGCGAAACATGATCCGGAACGTCGTAAGATCTAGTTCGGCACTGCAGACTTCGTCGCTGGCTTGGCAGCGACGGCATTTGCCGTAACGCCGTGGAGGAAGTCGTAGGCTGCGTGCAGAGCCTTATCGTCCTTCTCTTCCGGCGGAACGTAGGACTGCGATCCGGTCTGCTCTGTGCCGTCGGCCGACAGATGCCCGCGCATCTGGGATTCCGCCATGGTGTCCATCCGCCCCTTCAGCTCGGGCGGCACGTCCTGGAGGATCTCGATGTCGGGCGCGATGCCCTGGGCCTGGATCGAGCGGCCCGACGGCGTGTAGTAGCGCGCCGTGGTCAGCGCCAGCGCGCCATTGCCGGAGCCGAGCGGAATGATGGTCTGCACCGAGCCCTTGCCGAACGATCGCGTGCCGATCAACGTAGCGCGCTTGTGGTCGTGCAGCGCACCGGCAACGATCTCCGAGGCCGAGGCCGAGCCGCCGTTGATCAGCACCACGATCGGCTTGCCTTTGGTGAGGTCGCCGCCATGGGCGGTAAAGCGCTGGGTTTCTTCCGGACTGCGGCCGCGGGTCGAAACGACCTCGCCGCGCTGCAGGAAGGCGCTCGACACCGACACGGCCTGGTCGAGCAGGCCGCCCGGATTGTTGCGCAGATCAACCACGTAGCCGGCGAGCTTCTCCGGCGGGACCTGCTTGGAGACCGAGGCGATCGCCTTCTTCAGGCCGTCGGTGGTCTGCTCGTTGAACGAGGTGATGCGGATATAGCCGATGTCGCCGTTCTCGACGCGGAAGCGCACCGGACGCACATGGATGATCTCGCGCGTGATCGCAACTTCGAGCGGCGCATCCGCGCCCTTGCGGATGATGGTCAGCTTGGTCTTGGTGTCGACCGGTCCCTTCATCTTGTTGACCGCCTGCTCGAGCGTCATGCCCTGCACGGCCTCGCCGTCGATCTTGCCGATGAGGTCGCCGGACATGATGCCGGCCTTCGAGGCCGGCGTGTCGTCGATCGGCGAGACGACCTTGACGAGGCCATCCTCCATGGTGACCTCGATGCCGAGCCCGCCGAACTCGCCGGAGGTGGTCTCCTGCATCTCGGTCCAGGACTTGGCGTTCATGTAGCGCGAATGGGGGTCGAGCGAGGTCACCATGCCGGTGATCGCGCCCTCGATCAGCTTGGCATTGTCCGGCTTCTCGACATAGCTGGCCTTGACCCGCTCGAACACCGCGCCGAACAGATTGAGCTGGGCATAGGCATCATTCGCGTTCACTGCCGCCCGCGCCGCCCATACGCCGCCCTGCGGGCTGGCTATCAGAAGGGTCAGGCACGCTCCCGTGAGCGCGCCCAGGGGGAACAGCAGGGTTTTACGCATGAAGGTGCCTTTTGCTTGGCGTTTCTCTTGAGGCCGGGAGACGCCATGCAAATGGCGATCCAGTCCATCTCTCACAATACCATTCCGGTTTCTTCAAGGCCGGGATGCCACGCTGGCGGGTACACCGAAGAAATCCCTTCGCCTTGGCCTAAACTTTTGGCAACGTTTCGAAACTGTTTCGAAGCAACACGACACCGGTCGGGCCGCCCACGCTTCGCAGCTATGCGATTTTAGGATGGTTTTGGAGGGCCGGACGCGATAGGCGATGGCGACAAGACTTCAAATTCTCGGGAGGACAACAATGAATGAAGCGCCCCGCATCCGGCCGGAACGGAACGTCGAGCTCGGCGCCAGCGACGAGCCGTTCCAGAACCTGCACGAGTTCATCCGGAAGGCGCGCGCCAACCTCAACCAGAATGCCTGGGACTACATCGTCGGCGCCGCCGAGACCGAGACCACGATGCGGCGCAACCGCATGGCGCTCGACGAGATCGCCTTCCGCCCGCGCGTGCTGCGCGATGTGCGCAGGATCGATGGCAGCGTCGAGCAGTTCGGCCGCAGGCTGCGCCTGCCGGTGGTGCTGGCTCCCGTCGGCGCACTCGAGATCTTCGATCCGGATGGCGCGGCGAGCGTCGCGCGCGCTGCAGGCAGGTTCGGCGCGGCGCACATGCTGAGCTCGGTGTCCGAGCCCGGCCTCGAGACGACCGCCGAGGCTGCCCCCGATGCACTGCGTCTCTATCAGCTCTATGTCCGCGGCGACGATGCCTTCGTCGCCGATGTCGTCAGCCGGGCCGAGAAGAACGCCTATGCCGCCTTCTGCCTGACCGTCGACACCGCCCATTACAGCCGTCGTGAACGTGACATCGCCAAGCGCTACGTTCGCGAGAGCCGCCTGCGCGCCACCGGCGGCGATTTCCAGAAGGGCCTGGAGTGGCGGACCGTGAAGATGATCAAGGACACGTTCAAAATTCCGCTGATCCTCAAGGGTATCGCCACGGCCGAGGACGCGCAGATCGCGCTCGATCACGGCGTCGAGTGGATCTACGTCTCCAACCATGGCGGACGTCAGCTCGACCACGGCCGCGGCGCCATGCACGTGCTGCCGGAGATCGTCGACGCCGTAAAGGGCCGCGCCAAGATCATGGTCGACGGCGGCTTCTGCCGCGGCACCGACATCGTCAAGGCGATCGCGGCGGGCGCCGACCTCGTCGGCATCGGCCGGCTGCAATGCTGGGCGCTGGCGGCAGCCGGCGAGGCCGGCGTCGCGCGGATGCTGGAGTTGCTTGAAGACGAGGTGCTGCGCTGCCTCGGCCTTCTGGGCGCCACCTCATTCGCCGAGATCGACAAATCCTGCCTGCATCCGGCGACCGCCACCAACGCACCCAGCGTGTTCAGCGCGTTCCCGCTGTTCGATCACGAGCCCTATCGTTACTGACGCGCCTACTGAAGTGAAAAGGACGCAATGACATCGCTCTCTCCCGGCAGCGCGGATGCGCTGCTGTTCGACCTCGGGCGCGTTGTGCTCGACATCGACTTTTCCAAGGCGATCGCCTGCTGGGCGGGACATGCCGGCTGCCAGCCCGAGGCCATCATCGCGCGCTATGTGCGTGACGAGGCCTACCGGTTGCACGAGATGGGCAAGATCAGCGATGCGGAGTATTTCGCCTCACTGCGGTCCTCGCTCGGGATCGGCATCTCGGATGCGCAATTCCTGGAAGGCTGGAACGCGATCTTCGCCGGCGAGATGCCTGATATCGCCGAGCTGCTGCCGCGCGCGGCGAAGCAGATGCCGCTCTACGCCTTCTCCAACACCAATCGGCCGCACGTCGACTATTTCTCGAAGGAATATGCCGGTCTGCTCGGCCATTTCCGCGAGCTCTATCTGTCCTCCAGCATCGGCCTGCGCAAGCCGGATGCCGAGGCCTTCGACCATGTTGTCGCGGCCATCGGCGTGCCGGCCGAGCGCATCGTATTCTTCGATGACCTCGCCGAGAACATCGAGGGAGCACGGGCGCGCGGCTTGACCGCCGTGCATGTCACCTCGCCGCTCGATGTCGGGAACGCATTGAAAGCACTGGGTATCTGAGCCGCGGAAAGCCCGGAGCGCGCTCACTTCCCGGAACAAAACTCGCTGAAAATGTGGAACCCGCTCACTTTGTGCATTTTTATACAGAGTTCCGGGAACGGAATACCACCTTTCGGACTCATGAGTCCGTTGGGACTTCTACATTGGACTGATCGACGTGCTGGGCAAGACCTATCTCACCAAGCAGGCTTCGCTCCTGCTCGAATTCGCCAGAACCACCTCGGATTCTGACCTCTCCGCCAAGCTGATCAGCAAGGCCGCCGACCTGAAATCCCAGGCCGATCCGCTGCCCGACAAGGATCAGGGGCCCAAGCCGCCCGACGTCGCGGACATCGGCCCGGGCGATCCGACGGGGCGTTGAACGATGCTGGCCGTGGCGCTCGTCATTCTCGTCCTTGCCATGGCAATCCTCGTTCCGGTCTGTCTCGCCTTCCGCATCATGCCGCGGCGGAGTTGAGCCGACCTCCTCCACCCCGGGATCACGCAGGATAAATCATCCCGCGTGCTGCTTTGCCTCACGCCTGCACTCGGCTAGAACTCTCGCCGCCCATGACTGATGTGCTCAGCAGGAGTTCGCCCGTGGCCCTGATGCCGGTTTCTGACGCGCTTGCCGCGGTGCTGGCCGGCGCCGAGCCGCTGGCTGAACAGACGGTTTGCCTCGACGAGGCCTACCATCGTGTGCTCTCCCGCGATGTCGCGGCACGGCGCACGCAGCCGCCGGAGGCGATGTCGGCGATGGACGGCTATGCCGTGCGCACGGCCGACGCGGCAAACGACTCGAGGTTGACCGTCGTCGGCGAGGTCGCGGCGGGTCGGCCGTTCGCGGGAAGCGTCGGCCCCGGCGAAGCCGTGCGGATCTTCACCGGCGGCGTCGTTCCCGACGGCGCCGATGCCGTCGTGATCCAGGAGGACACGGCTGCCGACGGCAAACATGTCACGATCAAGGAAGCCGCCATTTTCGGCCGCCACATCCGCCCTGCAGGCGTCGACTTCCGCGAAGGCGACGTGCTGCTGCGCAAGGGAATCCGCCTCACCGAGCGCGATCTCGCCCTCGCCGCCGGAATGAATCATCCGCATCTCGCCGTGATCCGCCGCCCGAAGGTCGCGATTCTCGCCAGCGGCGACGAGCTCGTGATGCCGGGCACCACGCCCGGTCGCGGCCAGATCGTCTATTCCAACGGCTATGCCCTGCATGCGCTCGCCCGCAGCGAGGGCGCCGAGACCATCGACCTTGGAATTGCCGCCGATACGCTGGAGGCGACGTCCGCCGGCATCCGCCGCGCGCGCGAGAGCGGCGCCGACATCCTGATCACGACCGGCGGTGCCTCGGTCGGCGACCACGACCTGGTCCAGCAGGCGCTCAAGGGGGAAGGCATCGCGATGGCGTTCTGGAAGATCGCGATCCGGCCGGGCAAGCCGATGATGCACGGTCGACTAGGCGCGATGCGCGTGATCGGCCTACCCGGCAATCCCGTGTCGTCCTACGTGTGCGCCTTCCTGTTCATGGTGCCCTTGATTCGCGCCCTGTCGGGCCGTTCAGCGATTCATCATCAGCGCGAGCACGCCGTGCTGGGCCGCGACCTCGCCGCCAACGACCAGCGCGAGGACTATCTGCGTGCGCGGCTGGAGGTGCGCGACGACGGCACGCGCGTCGCCCTTCCCGTCAGCCACCAGGACTCCTCCCTGCTTGCGAATCTCGCTGCGGCACAGGTACTTCTGGTGCGCGCACCGTTCGCGCCGAAGGCCGAGGCCGGCACGCCTTGCGAGGTGCTCCGGCTGCCCGTCTGAGCGGCCCAGCCACACGCATTCCGCGAGTTTGGCCGCATTCACCATAAATTAAGCAGTTGCGGAACACATATCGAACATATAGTGTCCGTTCATGATTTGTTTCGAGGATGTAGCGGCTTATTGCCGACTTCATCGTCTCGGAATCGAACGACATCAACCGGGGGACTTTGGTCGAGATGTTGACGCGCAAACAATACGAGCTTCTGCGGTTCATCAGCGAACGTCTGAAGGAAAGCGGCGTACCGCCGTCCTTCGACGAGATGAAGGATGCGCTCGACCTGCGCTCGAAGTCAGGCATCCATCGCCTGATCACTGCGCTCGAGGAGCGGGGCTTTATTCGCCGCCTGCCCAACCGTGCCCGTGCCATCGAGGTGATCAAGCTGCCCGAGCTCCAGGCCGCCGCCGGCAATCGCCGTGGCTTCACCCCGAGCGTGATCGAGGGCAATCTCGGCAAGGTGCGCGCGAGCTCCAGCCCGTCCGCGGACGAGGGCGAGCGCCCGGTCGCGGTGCCCGTGATGGGCCGCATCGCCGCCGGCACGCCGATCGAGGCGCTGCAGACCCGCAGCCACACGATCAGCGTGCCGCCGGACATGCTCGGCTCGGGCGAGCATTACGCGCTCGAAGTGCGCGGCGATTCGATGGTCGAGGCCGGCATCCTCGACGGCGACATGGCGCTGATCCAGCGCAACGAGACCGCCAATACCGGCGACATCGTGGTGGCATTGATCGACGACGAGGAGGCCACGCTCAAGCGCTTCCGCCGCCGCGGCGCCTCGATCGCGCTCGAGCCCGCCAATGCCGCCTACGAGGTCCGCATTCTTCCGCCGAACCGCGTGAAGATCCAGGGCAAGCTGATCGGGCTTTACCGAAAGTACTGATACGGGAAGCATCAAGCGTCGCGCGCGCTTCGATCGGCATCGGCGATCCAGGATCGGAACGGATACTTGTCCGCTCCGGCTGGACGTTTTCTTGGTCCTGCGCCGGCTGTCCGGTCCATCTTCCCGCGAAATTCGCCCGCGCAGGCGCGCAGCCATTTCTGCTTCGCCGGTAGAGTTGTGCCGGCAGCGCTGATAGCTCCGGCCGAATGCAAGGACGCGAGGTTTGTTCCTATCGAATCCGGGAAAGATAATGTGATCGCGCGCTGCGGATGCGAGCCGCAGATTTGCCCATAACCGAGCAGAGCGTTGCAGGCTTCCACTCTGATAGAGGCCTGCGCCTCGAAAGAGACGCGGGTCGCTATCCCAGCATGAGGAGCACCCGATGTGTGACTACAGCTTGCATGCCGTCGCGACGCGCCCCGCCGAAGTCGGCGAGACGATCGTCACGACAACCTTCCGCGGCACCTCGACGCGCGGCTTCGCTTCCGAAGCCGATCCCTCCGTCGCGGTCTGTCTGCTGCCGGGGACGGAGCTCGCTTTCGCCGACAACGTCCGCTACGACAACCGCTGGATCTGGACGCGCACCGTGAACTCTCGCGTCGGCAAGTTCGGCAAGATCGACCCGCACATTCCCGATCGCCATCATGACGCGATCGAATTCCCCGACGGCAAATACGTGCTGGTGACGCAGCTCGTCGAAGGCCAGCGCGCGACCGTGCTGCAATTGCCGGTGACGCAGCCAGCCCCCGAGCGCGAGCACAAGCTGCAGATCGTCGCCGACACGCGGCCCACCATCACGCGCCTGCCGATCGGCTGACGCCCTTCGGCCGAAAGGCCGAGCCCGGGATTGAAATGGCCGGCGCCGGCCGAGGCCGGCGAGCCCGGTGGGTTTGTGTTTCAGGACATTTGATCGGCGAGCCCGCCGCCGCGCCTTGTCGCCGCACGAAGTTTGGGCCGTCCTGCCTGAATTTGAACGTCCGCTCCGCAGCCAAATGACCGATGCTGCAGTGGTTTGAGGCGGCGGACAGGCTCGATGAAGACCTTCATTCGCGTCGTTGAACTCTGGGTACCCGACCGGACGCGCATGCGGCTGGAATTCGGCGGCGGCCTCTACGACGAAGGGCTGTCCGCGTTCAAGGCCGTCAGCGAAGAGCTGCACTTCGGATATGACGAGGGACTTCCAGGCAAGGCCTGGGCCTGTGGTCACCCCGTCATCCTCACGAAATTCGCCAACTCCTATTTCAAGCGGACCGACCAGGCCGCTGCGGCCGGCCTCACCTGCGGCGTGGCGGTGCCGGTGTTCGCGGGCGAATTTTTGCAAGCCGTGCTGGTGCTGTTCTGCGGCGACGACGAGGCGCACGTCGGCGCGATCGAACTCTGGCACAACGATCCTGATCTCTCGCACGAGATGGGGCTCGTCGATGGCTATTACGGCACGGCGGACATGTTCGAATTCAACTCCCGCCACACCAGATTTCCGCGCGGCTTCGGCCTGCCCGGACGCACCTGGAAGGCGGGCCTGCCGCTGATCATCAAGGACCTGCACGACGCCAGGAGCTTCCTGCGCTGGGAGGACGCCGCCAAGGTCGGGATCAATCTCGGCGTCGGCGTGCCCTACCGAACCGGCACCGACCAGACCTGGGTTCTGACATTCCTCTCCGCACAGGCAACGCCGATTGCGCGACGCTTCGAGATCTGGGTCCCGAATGAGGACCGTTCGGCGCTGGCCTTTCGCGCCGGCGATTGCAGCGCGCAGACCGACCTCGCTGCACGCTATACGGCGCAGTCCATCGCCAGGGGCGAAGGCAGCATCGGCGGCGCCTGGGCCGCCGGCATGCCCGCGCTCAACGATGATCTCACCCGTGACGGCTCGATCGCCGGCTCCGAAGCCTGCGCAGCCGGGCTGAGCCGAATGGTGGCCCTGCCGGTCATCGGCAACGGAAGGCTTGACGCCGTGCTGGCCTGGTATTTGTGATCCGCGTCAATCGTCGGCCTGCAGGTCGGTTTCCGATGGCGTTGCATCCCGGTAGCGGGGCACGGCCGCCTTCGGCACGAGGCTGCCATCGAAATCCCCCTCGCCGGCGCCGGCCGGCAGCCAGGGACGGCTTGCCCCTCTCGCCCTCACCGCCTGCACCGAAAAACCCTCTCCGCTTCGCGTCAGAGCCAGTGCGCCCTGACTGGCAAGACGGGCCCGATCGACCACCATCGCCGCGCAATCGGACGGCGCGGGCCGCGCCGTCACCACCAGCGCGGCGCGGCTGCAATCATCGGCCAGCGCGTCGATGCGCGTCGCCAACGCGATCAGTCGTCCGTCCGCGAGCGGCGCCACGCAGCCGGACTCGTCGCACGACACCCCGCTCGCCAACGAGGCGTTGCCGGCATCGCGCGGATCGGCATCGGCAGCCAACCACTCCTTCAGCAGGAAGCTGTCCTTGCCGGCGCGGATCACCTGCAAGCGCCCATCCCCGCCCCGGACCGCGACGCTGGCGCCATCCCCGGCAATCAGGATATCGGGCTGCCGCACCGACAGTCCCCAGAGGATCGCTGCCAGCAGCACCAGGGCGCCGGACCAGCGCAAGGGCGTGCGCAACAGCCCCATCACGATGAGCCCGAGGCTCGCCGCGATCAGCGGCGCGATCCCGAAGGCGGGAATGCGGCCGACCGCTCCCGGCAGAGCAGCCACCCAGCGCGCGACCAGCACCATCCACTCGATGCCGATCCCCATCAACCACCAGAACACGCTGTCGAGCCCGAAGGGTGCTGCCAGCAGTCCGAGCAGCCCGGCCGGCATCACCAGCGCCGAGACCACCGGCATGGCGCCGAGATTGGCGAGCACGCCGTAGGGCGTCACGCGATGGAAGTGGAAGGCGGCGTAGGGCGTGGTCGCGAGCCCTGCGATCAGCGAGGCCAAAAACAGCATCGCGATCTCGCGGCCGCCCCACAACGCGATCCGCGCCGTCGCGGAATGATCGGGCGCGGCGAGCAGGTTCGGCATACCGATCTGCACCAGCGCCACCAGCCCGAGCGTTGCCGCAAACGACATCTGGAAGCTCGGATGCACCAACGCTTCGGGCGCGACCGCGAGCACGATCAGCGCCGCCACCGCCAGCGTGCGGAAGGTGATGGCGCGGCGGTCGACCATCACGGCGATCAGTACCACCGCCGTCATGAAGAAAGATCTTTGCGTCGCGACCTCCGCGCCCGACAGCAGAAGATAGAACGCCGCCGCGACCAGCGCCGCCGCCGCCGACCATTTCTTGATGGCAGAGCCGGCCGCCAGCCCCGGGATCAGGGCCAGCAGCGCGCGCACCGCGAAGAAGACGACGCCAGCGACGACCGCCATGTGATAGCCGGAGATGGACAGCACATGACCGAGTCCCGAGACGAACATGGCATCGTTGACGGGCGCGGTGATCGCATCGCGCCGCCCCGTGAGCAGCGCGGTCGCAACCGCGCGGTTGTCGCCTTCGAGCGTTGCGCGGATGCGCGCATCGATCGCGTCGCGCAGGCCCTGCATGAAGGCGGCATAGCGCAGCCGCAGGCCGCCGGCATCCGGCGGTGTGGACGCCGTGATCGCGCCCATCACGAAGCCGGAGGCGCCGATGCCCTGGAAGAACATGTCGCGCGAGAAATCGTAGCTGCCGGGGCGCACCGGCGAGATCGGCGGCATCAGCCGCGCCTTCAATTGCACGAAGCTGCCGACCTCCGGTGCCGTGCCCTTGCGCACCGAGAGGCGGACGCGCTCGAGCTTGACGTCGCTGCGCTGCGCCTCCATCGCGCTGACGCGCAGCACGAAGCGATCGGTGCGCTCGCGGATGTCGCGCGCTTCCACGAAGCCCGACAGCGACACCGAATAGAGCGGTTTTGCCAAAACGGTGTGCGCGATACGCGCGGTCTTCCAGGTCGCCACGGCAAAACCAGCAGCGACCGCCGCGAGCATGATGGCGGGCGCAAACAGCCGGCTCCGCCGGAGCAGCACCGCGCCGAGCATCAGCGCGATGGCCGTGGCGGCAACCACCCACAGCACCGGCTCATGATCGGCGGCGAAGTAAAGCGCAATGCCGCCGCCAAACGCTACCGGCACCCATGGCAACAGCCGGCCAGGCCCGGCCTCGGCCCGCGCCCATTGGCGCAGCGTGTCGACGATCGCCGGCCAGATGCCAAAGCCTGCCGGCACAAAGCCGCCGGCCGGGGCGGCGCGGCCGACCGGCCACGTCCCGGCAACTCCCTGGGACCGTCCTGGCCGGCCCGGCTCCGCCATTCCCCTGCACCTTACGATACGCGACGGCTGCGGAGGCTACCGGACCGTGCGGCGGCGCGAATAGCGGTACGGATCGGGAACAGGCGACGAGCGCCCTACTTTTCCTCTTTCATCACGCCCTGGCTAGATCAGCGGCGCCTGCGACGAGGCGTGGTGATTGACGATCTTCCAGTCGCCGTCCTCGCGGATGATGACCCAGCTCATCTTCACCACGAGATCGTCCCGCTCGCCGGCGAGGTCGAACGAGATGGTCGCGGCCATGTTGATCAGATCAGGACCTGCCTGCGCTGCGCTCACGTCGGAGAAGGTCGCGCTCGGTCTCCCCCAGCGCGGCAGGCCGTTGAAATAGTCGGCGACGCCATCCCGGCCGCGATAGAGCTTCGGATTGGAGCCGAAGAAGAACGCGTTCTTCGCATAGAGCGACGACAGCGTGGCCGCATCGAGCGTCGCGAAGCCGGCGCACCATTTCGCGATGATGGCGGAAACGATGGCGTCGGCGTCGCTGCTCATGCCCTTACCTCAGCCCTTTTCAACCCTTGGCGACTTCCTTCGCGAACGTGTCGCGCAGGCCGATCGTGCGGGAGAACACCGGCTTGTCCGGCGTCGAGTCCTTGTCGCACACGAAATAACCCTGGCGCTCGAACTGCATGGGCTCGGTCGCATTGCTGTCCGCAACGGACGCCTCGACCCGCGCCTCAGTGAGGATCTCGAGCGAGTTCGGATTGAGGTCGGCCGCGAAGTTCGAAGCGTCCGGGCTCGGATTGGCGAACAGCTGGTTGTAGATGCGGATCTCCGCCGGCTTGGATGCCGCCGCCGGCAGCCAGTGCATGGTCGCCTTGACCTTGCGGCCGTCGGGCGCATTGCCGCCCTTGGTCGCGGGATCATAGGTGCAGCGCAGCTCCACCACCTCGCCCTTGTCGTTCTTGATCACGCCGGTGCATTTGACGAAATAGGCGTAGCGCAGCCGCACCTCGTTGCCAGGCGACAGGCGAAAGAACTTCTTCGGCGGGTTCTCCATGAAGTCGTCCTGCTCGATATAGAGCTCGCGGCCGAACGTGATCTTCCGCGTGCCGGCCGAGGGATCGTCGGGATGATTGATCGCCTCGAGCTCCTCGGTCTGCCCTTCCGGATAATTCTCGATCACCACCTTGAGCGGCTTCAAGACCGCCATGCGCCGCTGCGCCGTGCGGTTCAGTTCCTCGCGGATGCAGAACTCCAGCATGCCGACATCGACGACGCTGTTGGCCTTGGCGACGCCGATGCGCTTGACGAACTCGCGCAATGCGGCCGGCGGCACGCCGCGGCGGCGCATGCCCGCCATGGTCGGCATGCGCGGATCGTCCCAGCCCGCGACATGGCCGTCGCGGACGAGCTGGGTCAGCACGCGCTTGGACAGCAGCGTGTAGGTCAAATTGAGCCGCGCGAATTCGTACTGATGCGGCTGCGAGGGCACCGGCAGCTTCTCGATGAACCAGTCGTAGAGCGGCCGGTGATCCTCGAACTCCAGCGTGCAGATCGAATGCGTGATGCCTTCGATGGCATCCGACTGGCCGTGGGCATAGTCGTAGCTCGGATAGATGCACCATGCGTTGCCGGTGCGCGGATGGTGCGCATGCAGGATGCGGTACAGCACGGGATCGCGCAGGTTGATGTTGCCCGCGGCCATGTCGATCTTGGCCCGCAGCACGCGCGCGCCGTTGGGGAATTCGCCCGCCTTCATGCGGCGGAACAGGTCGAGATTCTCCTCCACGCTGCGGTCGCGGAACGGCGAATTCTTGCCGGGCTCGGTCAGCGTGCCGCGCGTGAGGCGGATCTCTTCCTGGGTCTGGTCGTCGACATAAGCGAGGCCGTCCCGGATCAGCTTCTCCGCCCATTCGTACAGACGGTCGAAATAATCCGAGGCGAAGAACAGGTTCTTGCCCCAGTCGAAGCCGAGCCAGCGCACATCGGCCTGGATGGAATCGATATATTCCTGCTCTTCCTTGACCGGATTGGTGTCGTCGAAGCGCAGGTGGCAGCGGCCCGGAAACTCCTGGGCGACGCCGAAGTTGAGTGCGATCGACTTGGCGTGGCCGATGTGCAGATAGCCGTTCGGCTCCGGCGGGAACCGGGTCACGATCTCCTTGTATTTGCCCTGATCGAGGTCGGCCTGGATGATGTCACGAATGAAATCGCGCCCAACCTCAGCTGCCACCGGTTCTGTCATTACGAAAATCCTGTAGGGAAATCAGCGGTCCTTCTGCCAAATTCGCGTGGCCGCGCCAAGAGCATAAGCAAGGCCTGCCGGGTCCGCCGTCGCCCTTTAGTTATGTCCCGTTCCTGCTATACACCACCGCCTCCAATGCATAGGCCCTGCCAAGAATGTCCGATTCCGTCGTCACGCGCTTCGCTCCCTCGCCGACCGGCTTCCTCCATATCGGGGGCGCCCGCACGGCGCTATTCAACTGGCTCTATGCCAAGAAGCACGGCGGCAAGATGCTGCTGCGGATCGAGGACACCGACCGGGAACGCTCCACGGAGGCGGCGATCGGCGCCATCCTCGACGGGCTGAAGTGGCTCGAGCTCGGCTGGGACGGCGAGGTGATCTACCAGTTCGCCCGCGCCGCCCGGCACCGTGAGGTCGCCGAGCAGCTGCTGGCCGACGGCAAGGCCTATCGCTGCTACGCCACCGCCGAGGAGCTTGCCGCCATGCGCGAGAAGGCGCGCAGCGAGGGGCGCACCCGCCTCTATGACGGCATGTGGCGCGACCGCGACCCGGCGACGGCTCCGAGCGAGGTCAAGCCCACCATTCGCCTGCGCGCGCCGCAGACCGGCGAGACCGTGATCGAGGACCAGGTCCAGGGCCGCGTGGTCTGGCAGAACGAGAACCTCGACGATCTCGTCCTGCTGCGCGGCGACGGCAACCCGACCTACATGCTCGCCGTGGTGGTCGACGACCACGACATGGGCGTCACCCATGTAATCCGCGGCGACGATCACCTGATCAACGCCGCCCGCCAGAAGCAGATCTACGATGCGATGGGCTGGGCGCTGCCCAGCATGTCCCATATCCCGCTGATCCACGGCCCGGACGGCTCGAAACTGTCCAAGCGGCATGGCGCACTCGGCGTCGATGCCTATCGCGCCATGGGGTACCTGCCAGCTGCGCTGCGCAACTACCTCGTTCGGCTCGGCTGGAGCCACGGCGACCAGGAGATCTTCTCGACCGAGGAGATGATCGGCGCGTTCGATCTCGCCAGCGTCGGTCGCGCCGCCGCCCGCTTCGATTTCGCCAAGCTGGAAAACCTCAACGGCCACTACATCCGTCACACCGACGATCAATCGCTCGTGAGGATGTTCGAGGACGTGCTGGACCACATCGTGCCGAGCCGCGACGAGATCAAGGCCAAGTTAAACGACACCACGCGCGCGCAGCTGCTCAAGGCCATGCCGGCCCTGAAGGAGCGCGCCAAGACGTTGATCGAGCTGATCGACGGCGCCCATTTCATCTTCGCCGACCGGCCGCTGGCGCCGGATCCCAAGGCGCAGGCGCTGTTGACGCCCGAGAACCGCAAGCTGATCGGCCAGCTTCATTCCGCGCTGGAGAAAGTCGAGACGTGGAGCGGCACCACCACGGAAGCGGCGCTGCGCGCCTTTGCCGAGGAAAATAGTCTCAAGCTCGGCGCAGTCGCCCAGCCGCTTCGGGCGGCGCTCACCGGACGGACGACGTCCCCTGGTATATTTGAGGTTTTGGACGTGCTGGGGCGACAGGAAAGCCTCGGCCGGCTCATGGATCAGTCTACGACGTAAGTCGACCATGCGTGCGGCGATCTTGCAGCGCACATAGCAATAATATACCCATCTCCCCCACATTCTGGAACATCCGGCCTGCCCCCATGATCGCCCTGGGGGTCTCCGGCTCCGGCCCGTTTCACCACACATCGGGGACCTCTGATGGACGCAAAAGACAGCCCAAAGACCGCGACGCTGACGGTCGGAAACAAGAATTTCGATCTCCCGATCCTCAGCGGCAGCGTCGGGCCTGACGTCATCGATATCGGCAAGCTCTACGGCCAGTCCGGCCTGTTCACCTACGATCCGGGCTTCACCTCGACCGCGAGCTGCCAGTCCAAGATCACCTATATCGACGGCGACGCGGGCGTGCTGGAATACCGCGGCTACCCGATCGAGCAGCTCGCCGAGCACGGCGACTTCCTGGAGACCTGCTACCTCCTGCTCTACGGCAATCTGCCGACCGCCGCGCAGAAGAAGGATTTCGACTACCGCGTGACCCATCACACGATGGTGCACGAGCAGATGGCCCGCTTCTTCCAGGGCTTCCGCCGCGACGCCCATCCGATGGCGATCATGGTTGCGGCCGTCGGCGCCCTCGCCGCGTTCTATCACGATAGCACCGACATCAACGATCCGAAGCAGCGCATGATCGCCTCCATGCGCATGATCGCGAAGATCCCGACGCTGGCCGCGATGGCCTACAAATACACCGTCGGCCAGCCCTTCGTGTATCCGAAGAACTCGCTCGGCTTTGCCGAGAACTTCCTGAACATGTGCTTCGCGGTGCCTTGCGAAGACTACAAGGTCAGCCCGGTGCTCGCCGACGCGCTGGAGAAGATCTTCATCCTGCACGCCGACCACGAGCAGAACGCCTCGACCTCGACGGTGCGCATCGCCGGTTCCTCGGGCGCCAACCCGTTCGCCTGCATCGCGGCCGGCATCGCCTGCCTCTGGGGCCCGGCCCATGGCGGCGCCAACGAAGCCGCGCTGAACATGCTCTATCAGATCGGCACGGTCGACAAGATCCCCGAGTTCATCGCCAAGGTGAAGGACAAGAATTCCGAAGTCCGCCTGATGGGCTTCGGCCACCGGGTCTACAAGAACTACGATCCGCGCGCCAAGATCATGCAGAAGATGTGTCATGCCGTGCTCAAGGAGACCGGCCATGGCGACGATCCGATGCTGAAGGTGGCGATGGAGCTCGAGAAGATCGCGCTCAGCGACCAGTACTTCATCGACCGCAAGCTCTACCCGAACGTCGATTTCTATTCGGGCATCACGCTGAAGGCGATGGGCTTCCCGGTCTCGATGTTCACCGTGCTGTTCGCGGTCGCCCGCACCGTCGGCTGGATCAGCCAGTGGAGCGAGATGATCGAGGATCCCCAGCAGAAGATCGGCCGCCCGCGCCAGCTCTACACCGGCGTCGCCAAGCGCGATTATGTGCCGATCGGCGATCGCAAGTAAGTCCGGACTTTATCGTCCTGCGAAACGGCGTCACCCCACGGGTGACGCTGTTTTCATTTTGCGTGCCGTCCGGATGGCCGGCATGATTTCCTTTCAATCTACGCGAGTTTTCTGGCATGCTGCATCCGTGGTCGCGAAGCCCGGAGACCGGTCATGTCCGCGAAGACTGTAGCGTCCCCACGAGCGAAGGCCGACCGCCGGAAAGCCAAAAGGCCCGCCGCCAAGGCGCGAGCGCGGCGGCGCCGCACGACGGATGCGACGACCAACGACACCGGCCAGGATTTACCGCCCGTGCCCGTCGAAGAGCAGTCCGGCGAGTACGTGGTGCGAATCCGCTATGGAGGCCGCAAGGGCCTGGACGAGCTCATCATTCCGATTGACGATCGGGCATTCTACCCCTCTGTCCAGCGCTGGCGCTACGTGATCGCCAATCGGAGACGGATCGTCCGTTCGACACGCGACGATCTCAGCCGGGAGCTTCAGCAGCTGATAAAGGATCACGCTCACAATGTCGACGAAGACCAGATCCTCTCGCGGATCAAGGATATGGCGGCTGCCAAACTTGTCGAAGTCGGAATCCCTTACAGTGCGGAGGAAGTCGGGTGGTCGGCAAGACTGTTCCCCTGGGAGAGCGCGCTGTGGTTGGCCACCGCCCCCTATCGCAGCGAGCCAAGCGAATTTGCGGTCGTCCGCCATCTGGTAGTTGGATCGCCATATCATCACCAGCTGGCACCCTTGACGGCGCTCGCGGTCGACAGCGGACCCGGAAAACTGCGCGCGCTCTACGAATTCGCGCGAGAGATCGAGATGGTCAGCAGCGCGCTGAAAGAGGTCCGGACCGAAATCATCCGGGATCCAGACCGTCAAGGCCTTCGCGCGAGGATCGAAGCGCTTTCCCCTTCGATCGTGCATCTCGTGGGCGTAGACCCGATGTCTCTGGTCGAGCAAAAGCTCATCGACCAGGCGACCAACGAAGAGGACGGCTTTGTTCTCCGCGCAAGCTCGCAGGGAAGCTCCCAAGGAAGCACTCAAGCCTACGACGCCGTCGGTTCAGTCGACCTGGCCTCGATCGTCACAGCCGGCGCGCAGAAACCCCTGCTGGTGGCAATCAGCAGTTGCTACAGCGCGCAGCGCCTTGCTCCTCTTGCCACCGGGCAAGGCGCCAGGCACGCAATCGGTTTCGTCGACACCATCACCGATGCCGACGCCATGCTGTTCTTCAGCGTCTTCTATCGGACCTTGACGCAGGATTGGAACATCAAGGACGCTTTCCTTCGTGCCCGGCAACAGTGGATGTCCCAGCCCGGCGGCGACAACGAACAGCGCTCGGGAGTAGCACTCTGGAGCCAAGTTTCGCTCCTCGACAGCTCTCAGGCTGGAACGATCGCGGCCCGCTCCGCGCAGTCGAGAAGAGCCGCGAAGCACGGCGCAACCTACAAGGATCTCAGGCTGGACATCACTTTGGTCCAGGACAAATCCGTTCCCGGTCGGATGCGTAAGACCTCGAGCGCGAGTTTGAACTACTCGCTGCTTCACAACGACCGCTCGCCGTTCAGTATCTTCACGGTCCACAAAACCAAGGCAGGTCCCCTCGATCTGCTTCAAGTCGAAGTGGTGCTGGAAGTCGGTACGGAATCATGCCGCTGCCGCTTCTCGGAGGAACTGCCGGAGGAAGACGCCACACTCAATCTTCTCGACAAGATCCGGCTCCCTCTCGTCGCGGGCATGCTGCGGCAGACCAGCGAAAGCTTGAGGAGCAACCTCTATATCAAGGTCCAATGCGGCGACCGGATCTTGCGCGAGTCCAGCGAGCGCGTGACTGTGCTTCCGGCAGACGAGTGGCGGGACGACGGCGAGGATCATCGCTGGCTGCCCAGCTTCGTTCTGCCCCGAGACCCGACGGTGTTGAAGGTCGTCGCCTGTGCCCAGCGTTATCTGCAAACATTGCTCGATGATTGCTCTGCAGGCTTCGACGGCTACCAGCAAGTGGTTGAGGACGATTCCAATGCTCCCAACGTGGTCGATCCTCAGGTTCAGGCGATCTGGGCGGCCCTTCAGCACGATCTGCCCGTCAGCTACATCAACCCGCCGCCGTCCTACACGAGCCAGTCGCAGCGGCTTCGAACGCCGACGGAGATATTCAAGGGCAATGCAGCCACCTGCATCGATCTTGCGCTTCTGTTCGCATCGTGCCTGGAGTTCGTGGGCATCTATTCGTCGGTGTTCCTGATTACGGGACACGCGTTTCCGGCCTACTGGAGAAGCAACAAGGCCTGGTGGCGCATGAAAAGCTTTCGATTCGACCAGAGCGAACAGCAGATGCCCGGGCAGATCGGCCGTAGTCAGGACGGCTTCACGACGGGGCAGTCGGCCAATACCAAAGGCCAGACCGAGAGCTGGATGTTCACCGGCACTGACAATCTCGCCGAGCTCCTGAGCTACGTTCAGAAAGGCGAGCTCGTACCGTTCGAGAGTACCTTCGTGACCGCGCGGAAGGGCTTCTTCCAGGCCCTGGAACGGGGCGCGAGCAATCTGCATCCGCACAGCTTCGATGCAATGATCGACATTCAATCCGCCCGCGGCGAAAGCGTCACCCCACTTCCCCTGCTGGACCGGCTTGGCTAGCGCCTCGCGACAAAACACGGAGCCCGCATGACCACGCTCCTTTCTTTCGACGATTGGCTCGCGTCGATGCCGGAAATTGAAGGCGTCCGGCCGCTCGATCGGCTCACGGACGGCATGCGGCCGCAATCCTACCGGCCGACCTATCGGCGCCAGCGCCCGCCGACGGATCCGACGGACCGGCTGCCGGATCAGCAGATCATTTCACTCGTGCGCGACGGCGGGATCCTGAGATGGCGCCTCGGCGCCGCCATTCCGATGATGTCCAGTCGCGCCGGATCGCGCGCCGCGCTCCCGACGGGACAGATCGTAAAGCAGTACGCCTTTGAGACTCTCGACACGTCGCAGGTCTATGATGCGCTCCTCAAGCTCGACAGGACGCTGACTCCAGATGCGTCTTATGCGGCCAAACCGTCGACGGGCCTCAGGCGGTTGGTGCAGGGCCAACTCCAGCCGCTCACACTGGCCGACCTCGCCGATGTTGCGGGAAAGCGCGTATTGCTGTTGATCCACGGGACGTTCAGCGGATCTGCGGCTCTCATCAAGAACGGACTGGCGAAAGTTCCCGAGGGGCAACAGCTGCTGACGAGAGCGGAGGCGAAATACGACCTGGTGATCGCCTACGACCACCCCACCCTCAGCGTGAGCCCGGTGATGAATGCTTTCGATCTGGCCGCATTGTTGCGACCTGCGCCGAAGGAGCTCGACATCGTCTGCCACAGCCGCGGCGGACTGGTGGCCCGGTGGCTGTGCGAAGGATTTTGCGAGCCCGCACTGAAGCGCCGGGCGATCTTCGTCGGCTCGCCCCTGGGCGGCACCAGCCTGGCGGCTGCCCCACGTCTCCGCAGCACGCTCGATCTCTTGACAAACATCGCAGACGTCCTGCGGGCGGGCGCGGATCTCGCCGCCGCCAACCCCTTCTTCCTTGCGGCGAGCGGATTGCTGCGGGTGTTCAGCACCGTCACCAATCTCGCCGCTAATACACCGATATTCGATGCCGCCTTGGCTCTCGTTCCCGGGCTCGATGCGCAATCACGCACCGGAAACAATGAGGAGATTCGACGTCTGCGCATGAATACCGGGAGCGGCGAGTTTGGCGCCCAGCCCATCCAGTACTTCGCGATCAAATCGAATTTCGAGCCGACGGAGATCGGTTGGAATTTCCTCAGGATATTCTCCAAGCCGATGCAGCGTCTCGGCGACCTCGGCGCCGACATCATCTTCGAGTCCGAAAACGACCTGGTCGTCGATACTTCGTCGATGTCCGAAGTCGCGGACGGGCGCCAGGTGACGATCGTCCATGATTTCGGCACGAACCCCCACGTGCACCACACCAACTATTTTGCCCAGAAGGAGACGGCCGCGGCGATCGCGAAGACGTTCACGATCTGAGGTGCGTGACGAGATCACATCATTGCGCGCTCATCCTCATCGATTGCTGACGTCGCTTCGCCGCGCCCTCTAAATGAGCCGCCGGTGGTGGTACGCCATCGGCCGGTTTGCTGCCACGCACAACAACAAGTCCGTGCTCACGGCGGCAAGCGCCTTGACAGCCGAAATGCTCCGCGCGCATTCTTACTCTAAGTAAGAATGACGACAGGGATGGAAATGCCGGAGCAGCCGAGAAGTCGGCGGCAGACGCGCGCTGCCATTTTGACTCATCTGCTTCAGTCGGGCGGCTCGTTTCGTCCGCCACTGGCGAAGGCCGTGCGTCTATCGGAGGCGAGCCTGTCGCGCATCCTGCTCGACCTGAAGGCCGAGGGCCTGATCGAGGAAGTGCGGCGCCCTGCCCCCTACGTCGGCGGCCCGACCGGTCTCGTGTCGCTCGACGGCGCGGTGGCGCTGGCAGCCTTCGAGCTGACGACGCAGCGGCTCAGCGTCGGGGTCGGCGGCCTGTCGGGTGAGCTGCACTACACCGAGCGTGTGCCGCTCCCGAAGACGCCGAATGTGGAGACCGTCGGCCGGGCATTTCGCGAAGCGATGGCGTTGTTGCGCGACTGGACGCGGCGCCGCCGGATCACCCTCTCGCAGATCGGCGTCTCGATTCCCGGCCTCGGCCGTCTCAGCATATCGGCCAATCCGATCATTCCCTGCGACGTCGCTCGCATCAGCGACATGTTCGGCGAGATGTTCGCGGGCGTGCCGCTCGAATTCACCAATTCGGTCGTCGCGCATGCCACCTTTCACCGCTGCCGCACGGAAAACTACCCGTTCAACGACACGCATCTGTTCGTGCTCGTCAGCCACGGCGTCGCCGGCGCCTGGATGGATGATCCGGCCGAGGCCGATGCTCTGCAGCCGATCGAGCTCGGCCACATGGTGTTCGGGCCTGACGGACCGCGCTGCCGCTGCGGACATCACGGCTGCGTCGAGGCCTATACGTCGATTCCCGCGCTGGCCGCGCTTCTCGGCGTTTCCGAGACCGAGCTGCTCCAGCTCGGCAACGAATGGGTCAACACGGTCCCGATCTCAGCGCGCGTGCGGCAGGATTTGCGCCGGCGGCTGTTCCGGCTCGGCCTTGCGATCGGCAATACGCTCAACGTCAAGCCGTGCGGCGGCGTTGCGATCAGCGGCTGGCCGTCGCTTCTCGCTGAGGAGGATCGGAAAGCGCTGGTCGATGGCATCGACGCCTGCCTGCTGGGCGGACGCGAGCTGGCGCAGGTCTCCCTCGCCTTCGTGCCGCCGTCGACGGGCAACGATCCGCAGGCTGCGCTCGCCTTCGCCGCCTTTTGTCTCGCCAGCCGTGGCGGCATGCCCGCGGCATCGACGGAGGCGGCCTGACATGCGCTGAGCCCAAACGGCCCGCAAGGGCGAAAGATTTCACACCGGGAGGAACTGCCATGCCGATCACAACAACAAGGCGTCGTCTGCTCGCTGGCTCTGCTGCCGCGCTCGCATTTCCGGCCTTTGCCCGCGCGCAAGGCGCGGCCAAGCCGCGACTGACCGCGATCTCGCAATGGTCGGCGGGCAGCGACGGGGCGGCCATTACGGCGCTCGGCAAGAAATTCGAGGAGAAGGGCGGGGTCTGGCAGCACTCGCCCGTCCCAGGCTTCACCACGGAGATGATGAACAAGCTGCGGGCCCAGATCATTGCCGGCGATCCGCCGGCCTGTTCACAGCTCAAGGGGCCCGAGATCGCGGCCTGGTCGAAGATTGCTCCGACCGTGGATCTCGACAGCATTGTCGCCGCCGCCGGATATGAGAAGGTGGTCGCGCCGGACCTTGCAAAATTGCACAAGCCGGGAGGCAAGTGGATCGCCCTGCCGCTCCAGATCTACAGCACCAACATGCTGTTCCTCTCCAAGCGCGGGATGGACAAGGCCAAGGCCGACAAGATTCCCGTCACCTGGGCTGATTTCAACGAACTTGCCGACAAGATGAAGTCGGCCGGAATGAACTACCCACTCGCCAATGGCGGCACCCGTCCCGATGACGGGCAAAAATTCGAGGCCTCCTTTGCCGGCATCAGCCCGGTCGCATATCGCGCAGCGATCATGAACCTCGACAAGAAGGCGCTGGAGGGGCCTGAGATCAAGGCTGCGTTCGCACAAACCCGCAAGATCGCCGATTGGTGCGACCCCAATGTTGGCGCACAGCCTTATGCCACCAATCTGAAGCGCTTCATCGACGGCGACATGGGCATGATGATCCAGGGCGGATGGGCCCAGGGCGTGTTGCGCAACGCCGGGTTCAAGTTCGACGATTTCATCATCGCGCCCGGACCCAGCGACAACGGCAAGCCGGTCTTCCTCTTGAATGCCGATGCTTTCATCTTCTGGCAGCGCAAGGAGGCTGACTTGCAGGCCGGCCAGATGCTGATGGCCCAGCTCGTCATGGATCCGGCGATCCAGACCATGTATTCGCAGATCACCGGATCGATCCCGGTGCGCACCGATGTCGACCTCTCCGGCGAAGGCTGGTCGGACGGCCAACGGCGGACCGCAGCCGCGCTGAAGGACGCGGTCGCCAACAATCAGGCCGTCCTCAGCCTCGCCCATAACATGGCACAGCAAAACGGCCTGACCGCCGCGATGATCGACGTGCTCACCGAGTACGTGAAGAACAAGACGATCAAGCCGGAGCAGGCGGTCACTCGTCTTGCCGATGCCGTCGAGGGTGCGCGTTGACTGACGTGGTCGCAACAGCAGCGCGGCCGGCGACGCCCGACTGGGTGCGCCGGCTGCCGGAATATCTGATGATCTGGGTGCCGCTGCTGCTGTCCGCGGCGCATCTCGTGACGTTTTCGCTCTGGACGATCTGGATCTCGTTCACCCCCTCCACCCTGGTCCCTGTTACGGGCTGGGTGGGTCTGCGCAACTACTCGGCGGTCCTGGTGAGCCGGAACTGGCAGATCGCCTTCGACAATCTGCTGCTGTTCGGCAGTGCTTTCGTGCTGCTGAGCTTGATGACCGGTCTCCTGCTCGCGATCCTGCTCGATCAGCGCATTCGCGGCGAGAACGTGCTGCGCTCCATCTTCCTCTACCCCCTGGCCGTGTCCTTCGTGGTCACCGGCACGGTCTGGAGCTGGCTGCTCAATCCCGGCATCGGCATCCAGAAGCTCGTTCACGACCTCGGCTGGACATCCTTCAGGTTCGACTGGCTGGTCGACCGCGACATGGCGATCTGGACCATCGTCATCGCCGCGATCTGGCAATCCTCCGGCTTCGCCATGGCGCTCTTTCTCGCCGGTCTCAGATCCGTCGACGCCGACATCATCAAGGCGGCGCAGATCGACGGCGCCGGGCCGATTCGAATCTACCGACGCGTCGTCTTGCCCACGCTCTGGCCGATCACGATCACCGTGGTCGTGGTTCAGCTGCAATTCGCGATCTCGGCCTTCGATCTCGTCCGCGCGCTGACCAATGGCGGGCCTGGAATCGCGACCCAGCTGCCGGCGCTCGTCGTCTACGACCTCATGTTCCAACGCAGCCAGCTCGGCCGCGGCGCGGCAGCGGCGGTGCTCATGCTGCTCATTCTGCTCGCGGTGCTGCTGCCCTATGCAGCCTGGCGTTATGTCCGACAACGGCGGACCACCCATGCGTGAGCGAACCTTCGCGCCGAGCCGGCTTCTGATCTATCTCGTCGTGTCGCTGGTCGCGGCCGCCTATCTCGCGCCATTGGTTGTCGTCGTCCTGAACTCGCTCCGCAGCAACGAGGAGATCGCGCAGGCCTCGATGATCGGCTGGCCGCAACAATGGGCCTGGAACAACTATGCGAGGGCCTGGAGCGGCTTCTGCGTCGCCGAGACCTGCGCCGGCATCCGGCCCTACATGCTGAATTCCGCGCTCGTCACGATTCCGGCGACGATCATCTCGACCCTGCTCGGCGCAATCGCCGGTTACGCCGTGTCGCTCTGGCGTTTTCGCGGCGACAACTGGATCTATGGCATCGTGACGCTTGGCCTGTTCCTCCCCCAGCAGATGCGCCTGTTGCCCTGGACCATCGTGCTGCGGGACGTCGGCCTCATCAACACGCTGACCGGCCTCGTGCTGATTCACACTATTCAGGGGCTCTCCTTCACCACGCTGTTCTGCCGCAACTATTACGTCGCCGTTCCCCACGAATTGATCAGGGCCGCGCGGATCGACGGCGCCGGGTTCTTCCGCATCTTCTGGCGCATCATCCTGCCGCTCTCCGGGCCGATCCTGATCGTCACGGTGATCTGGCAGTTCACCCACATCTGGAACGAGTTCCTCTATGGCGTGACGTTCACCACCGGCCAGCAGCAACCCGTCACCGCAGCTCTCATCGCGCTGTCGGCCGCAATCGCCGATATCCCGCAGCATGGCGTGCAGAGCGCAGCGGTGATCATCGCCGCGCTGCCCACGCTGTTGATCTACCTTCTCGGCGGCAAGTACTTCGTCCGCGGCCTGACTGCCGGGGCCGTGAAATGATGGAGTTGTCATGGCAGCACTGAGCATTCGCGCCCTGTCCAAGCGCTACGCCAATCTGGAGGTGCTGAAGGACATCGCGCTCGACATCGAGAGCGGCGAGTTCACCGTGCTGGTCGGCCCGTCCGGCTGCGGCAAGTCCACCCTGCTCAACATCGTCGCCGGGCTCGACCGCCCGAGTGCGGGAACGATCGAAATCGGCGGCCGCGTCGTCAATGACGTCGCGCCGAAGGACCGCGACATCGCCATGGTGTTCCAATCCTACGCGCTCTATCCCTCCATGACGGTGCGCCAGAACATCACCTTCGGCATGGAATGCCGTCACGTTCCCAAAGCCGAGCAGGACGCTGCGGTCGGCAATGTCGCAAAACTGCTCCAGATCGAGCCGCTGCTCGGCCGCAAGCCCTCGCAATTGTCCGGCGGCCAGCGCCAGCGGGTGGCGATGGGACGCGCGCTGGTGCGCAATCCCCTGCTCTTCCTGTTCGACGAGCCGCTCTCCAATCTCGACGCCAAGCTGCGCGTCGAGATGCGGATGGAGATCAAGCGCCTGCATCAGCGCATCGGCGCCACCATCGTCTATGTCACCCACGACCAGATCGAGGCGATGACGATGGCGACGCGGATCGCCGTGATGCATCAGGGCAGCGTGCAGCAATTCGCCGATCCCGACACCGTGTACCGCTATCCGGCCAATCTGTTCGTCGCACGCTTCATGGGCTCGCCGCCGATGAACACCATGCCGGCGCGGCTCGAGGCCGAAAATGACGGGCCGATCGTCGTGATCGGCGCGGGGCGGCCCGACGAGCTTCGTCTGCGCCTCACGGGATACGACGCCGCGGCACCCTTCGTCGGGCGCAAGGTGGTGTTCGGAATCAGGCCGGAATGCATCGCCGAGGGGAGCCGTACGTTTTCCAGCGAAGCGCCTGTCCTCGTCGAGGCGCCGGTGGAGCTGGTCGAGCCCACCGGTGCCGAGACCATGGTGCTCCTGCGGCTCGGCGGCGAGCCCGCGATGGCGCGAGTCTCGCCGGATATCCGCCCCGCGCCCGGCACGTCCGCCGCCTTCGCGCTCGACACCCGCCGCATTTGCCTGTTCGACCCCGAGACGGAGCGCCTGATCGCATGACGAAGACGACCTATTCCAGCCTTGCCGGCCGCGTGGTGTTGATCACCGGAGGCGCCAGCGGCATCGGCGCCGCCTTCGTCCGGGCCTTCGTGGGCCAAGGCGCCCGGGTCGCCTTCTTCGACATCGACAAGGACGCCGGCGAAGCCCTGGTACGGGAGATAGCGGCCTCGTCCGGGACCGGCCCGCTATTCGTGCCCTGCGATCTCCTCGACATCGATGCCTTGCGCGCGGCGATGGCAGAGGCTCGCCGTTCGCTCGGCGATGCCGCCGTTCTCGTCAACAACGCCGCCAACGATCAGCGCCAGGTTCTTTCCGAGGTGACGCCAGCCGAGTTCGACTGGATGATCGGCGTCAATCTCAAGCACGTTTTCTTCGCGGCGCAAGCGGTGGTGCTGCAGATGCGGGCGCGCGGCGGCGGCTCGATCATCAACATGTCCTCGATCGCCTGGATGCGCGGCGCGCCGGCGCTGCCGGTCTATGCCGCGGCGAAGGCAGCGATCGTCGGCTTCACCAACTCGCTGGCGCGGTCGGTCGGTTCCGACCGCATTCGCGTCAACGCGATCGCGCCGGGCATGGTGATCACCGAGCGCCAGCGCAGGCTGTGGTATCCGGACGATCGGGTTATTGCCGAGATGCGCTCGCGCCAGGCCGTTCCGGATGCGGTAACGCCCGAGGACATCGCCAACATGGCGCTATTCCTCGCTTCCGACGAAAGCCAGCGCATCACCAGCCAGTGTTTCAGGGTCGATGGCGGACTCGCCTAGGGCGCGTGCGCATAAGACCGTCCGGGTCCTCTTTGGTTAGCCCTCCGTGACTTTCGACAATAATGGTTGGAACTAGGAAACCTTGGGACGTTCGCGCGTTTAGGGGCCGGAGCGAACGGTGGAGGAAAACCATGCGAACAGCAATTCTCGCACTGATTGTAGTTGCCGGAAGCGCAATGACCTTCCCAGCAACGGCCCAACAGCAAAAGGCCGCACCCAGTGAGCAAACCAAGGAGGAGATGAAGCGCGACGTGGACCGGGAGCTCAAGGCTGGCCAGCCCAACGAGCAGATGCAGCGTGATGCGGACAAAGGGATCAAGACCCGCAACTCCGGAGAGTCCGGATACGTGGCCGATCAAGACAAGCCGGCCGCTTCGGCGCATCCTCCGGGCCGGCCGGGAAGTGAGCAGACCACCGGCTCGGGTGGTCAGACCGGCACTCCGAAATAGAACATGTGGAGTGGCCTGCACAGGATCGTAGCGGTGGGATTGCTTACGTGAGCTCGTCCAACCACCTCTGAGCCAGTTTCGGCTCACCCGGAGTGTTTGAAAGGCGAGAGCCCATCTGCAAGAAACGTGCATGAAGCGCGAAGGGTTCCAAACCGCACTTGTCGCGCAAGCGTTCGATTCTTAAGCCCAATTCAAGCAGTTTCTCCCTTGCCGGGCTGCGCAAGCCGACCCGTTCATACGAGCCGAAGAGCCTCCATTCTCCCTTGGCGCACGCTTGCAAAGCCAGGAGAAGCAATTCGCCATATGCAGCTTCAAAGGCCGCGAGCTGCCGTTCGTAAGAGGCTCTCATCGGCTCGAATAGGTTGTTGGGTCAAAAAATGCGGACAGACCGGAGACGACCGCGATAACCGCCAAGAACAGGACCGTGGTAGGATCCACGAGCAAATACACGGCTGCCATTATTCCGGCGATGGTCAGAGCTGGTCCAATGAGCACAGGGTGCGTCTTAAGCCAGCTGATCACCCCGTGGCGAACCCGAGGGATGTAGGCCATAGCGGCGAGGAGCGCGACAAGTACAACAAGCCATTTCGGCATGGGATGAACCGTCTTGTTTGCCCTGCAACCACAATAGCTAAGCATGCTTTCGTCCGCATGAAACATAGAGTTCAAATGATTGCGACTGCCCGGCCTGTACTTTGGGGCAAGCTTCGGCTCCAGGCGCTCCGGCATTCAGGTCCGGGCTACTCCCTAGTCCGGCGGGCGCAGACCATCGCCTAGGATGAGACTTCGACTCTCTCCCCCATAGTAGGCGCTGCCGAAACGGAGAGAACTTGATCGTGCCGGAAATCATCAGACGAGCCATCGAGATCGGTACACTTGACGGTCGTATTACCTTCGATGAGCTGAATAAGCTCTGTGAGGGGGCAATGCTTGATCCCAAAGACATAGACCTCATTCTCAATGCCCTGAGCGAAGCAGGAATTTGGATCGAAGGAGACTGAAGTCCGCGATGGGGTCACAAGCCGGCGATCGGCTATCGACCAGACCGTTTCCGTCGCACGCGCCATAGGCCGGTGCCGTTTTCGCCAAGGAATCGCGACCTGCCCCTGACCGTATTTCACGGGCTGGTTGCGAAAATGAGGATTAATCTATTTGCGCGAAACAACCGCGGCTTGTGAAACCGGGAAAAACGGGCTTAGCTAAGGGAACAGCATCCAAACGGCGGCAAGGACCCACGCATCAGAGTGACCACGGATACACTATGGCCATCCCCCGTGAACCCGATGCCAGCCCGCGACTCGACGCGCCTGTAGGGCCGGACGCCGCGCGAGAGGTTGCTGCTGGTCAGCGCAAGCTGGTGGCCGTGCTCGCGGCCGACATTGTGGGTTACAGCCGATTAATGGAAGCGGACGAGGAAGATACCCACAAGCGGGTCCTCTCGCTCCGCGCGACAATTATCGACCCGACGATCGCAAAGCACAGGGGGCAAGTGATCAAGAACACCGGAGACGGCTTTCTTGCGGTGTTTGACAGTGCAAATGACGCCTCCCAATGCGCGCTTGCAATTCAGCACGGCGCCAATGCGATGTCGGCGGAAGAACCGGAACATCGCTTCATCAGTCTCCGGATGGGAATCAACGTTGCGGACGCGATCTTTGAACGGGAGGATATTTACGGCGACGGCGTGAACATCGCCGCTCGGCTTCAGACCTACTCCGAGCCCGGCGGCATCGTCGTCTCGGGTGCTGTCGCGGATCAGATCAGTGAACAGGCCGGCGTCTCCGTCGTCGACTTCGGCGAGCTGCATCTTCGGAATCTGTCGCGCCCCGTCAAAGCGTTCGGGCTGCGCATCGAGCGTTCACCGCATGCGGTGGCAGATAGTCCAATCAGAGCGCAGGGCCGACCATCCATCGTCGTTCTGCCATTCCGCAATCTTGCCAGTCAGGATGATGCTTATTTCGCCGAGGGAATTGTCGACGAGATCATTCACGCGCTTTCCGCGCTGAAGGAACTGTTCGTGATATCGCGCGGGTCGACGCTGGGTTATGGCAGCGAGATCATCGATGTCCGCGCCATCGGTCGCGAACTGGGCGTGCGCTATGTGCTTTACGGCAGTGTTCGCCGCTCCGGCGGACGGCTGCGTATCAATACCGAGCTCAACGATACCGAGTCGGGCAACATCATTTACTCCGATCGTCACGAAGGCGAGCTCAGCGAGCTGTTCGCACTGCAGGAGCAAATCTCGACGCGCGTGGTCACGACGATCGCGCCACATGTTCGCGAGTGGGAGCGTGCACGGGCTCTGCGCAAGCATCCGCAGAATTTGACCGCCTACGATCTGGTTCTTCAGGCGCTGAGCTATCTGTACCGCATGGACTATGACTCGTTCTCGCGGGCGCGCGGATTGCTGCAGCAGGCCATCACGCATGACCCCAACTATGCGCCGGCCTATTCCTACCTCGCATACTGGTACATGTTCAGGGTCGGCCAGGGCTGGTCCACCGACGCCGCGGCCGACAGCATGGAGGCGTCGCGCAATGCCGCCAGGGCAATCGAGCGCGATGGCAACGATGCGCTCGCGCTGGCGATCGACGGTCACGTGCATTCGTTTCTGTTCAAGGATTTCGAGACGGCGACCCGCCTGTTGGACCGCGCGATCACGGTCGGTCCCAATTCGGCCATGGCATGGACGATGAGCAGTGCGACCTGCGGCTATCTCGGCGAAGGCTCGACCGCCGTCTTGCGCGCCGAACATGGCTTGCGCTTGTCGCCGCTGGATTCACACGTGTTCTGGCACGAACACCTGCTTTCCCAGGCGCACTACATCAACGGCAATTTCGATGAAGCGGCCGCCTGGGGTTGGCGAGCGGCGAAGCACAATGAGCGCTTCACCTCGAATTTCCGCATCCTCGCAGCCAGCCTGGTGGCCATCGGAAAGTTTGTAGACGCGCGCCAGATCGCGCAACGCCATATGCTGGTTGATCCGAATTTCCATTTGCAGGCCTGGGCGGACCGCACGCCGCTCAACGCGGCCACCCGCGACAATCTTCGACAACGACTCAAGGCGGCAGGATTTCCAGACTGAGTTTTTAGCAAGAGATAGGCGGCAAATCATTGGGAGGCTGCGATGGCAGGCAACGCCGGGAATGCGGGAAACGCAGGCAACGCTGGGAATGCTGGAAACGTCGCAAATGCAGGCTCGGGCGGCGGCGGTTGGATCTTTCCGGATCGCATAGACCTGCCGTTCATTACGGAAACGGGCGTCAGCACCAACCGCACCACCGTCACCGAGTTCCCGGACCGGAGCTGGACCCCGGACTGGTACGCCTGGCGGCTGCTGGCCGAATTCGCCATTCACGGCGGGTGGAGCACGATCACGGTTGCCCAGCCAAACTATGCGAACACCGGAGCTGAGATCGACGCGCTCGTGACAATGGCCAAAGACGAGCGGGCGGACGCGCTCGGCGAGATTTTTGCGCAGAACGACGAGTTTCTGAGCTACTTCATGGCGCTTCTCAACGTCACGCCAAACTCGCATCCAAACACCTGTCGCGTGATGACGACGGCAAGCCTGATCGCGCTCCAGGTCGCGATGTATTGGAAAGCCTACTACAAGCGGCCACGACCGCCGCAAATCTGCCCCGCGCTGTTGCCGCCGATCCAGGTTCCCGGTCACGCGTCCTATCCCAGCGGGCACGCGACTCAGGCGCATTTGGTCGCGCTCTGCCTGGAATCGGTGCTACCAGCGTCGGTGCAGCCGATGGCGAACGATCTCACCATTCTCGCCGGCCGGATCGCGCGAAACCGCCAGATCGCCGGTCTCCACTACCAGAACGACACGGACGCCGGCGTTCGATTGGCCAGTGATCTCTACAATATCCTGGACGACAAAACATCCGTGCCAAGTTTCGATGACTTGGTCACAGCTGCCAAGGGGGAGTGGCCATGAGCGCGCGCGCGAGTGGTGCCGAGCTGAGCAAACTTCCGACGCGGGACGAATTGGACGCGAGTCTGGGTCGGCAGATATTGTTGCCACCGCCACCGCCGTCCAAGGACTTCGACGCGCTGAATGCCGATGCGCGGGAGCTCGAATTCTACCGGCTTCCGCCCAAGCCGCCCCCGGGCGCGGGACGCACGGCGGAGGCGTTATGGGCCAAGCTTCTTTCCAAGCCTCTCGAAGTTCTGCCTATGATCTATCCGGGCTCCGCTCCCGACTTTCGTGTCAACCGCGGCCGTTTGGGCGCGGGCTATCCCGGCCGACACGAAACCAGCTTCAACTGGTCGGGCGCATGTATCGCGGCGACGGAGGGCGCCCAGTTCACACAGGTGTGGGGGGCCTGGCAAGTCCCCAAGGCAATGGCCCCCTCAGCCGCGCCGGGCGATTATCGCTGTTCGACCTGGATCGGGATCGATGGTCATCGGCGCTTCGATACTTCGCTGCCGCAGATCGGGACGACGCAAAAGATCGTGGTTGCCGCTGACGGCAGCGTTGGCCCGCCGTCCGCGGAAGCATGGGTTCAATGGTGGTTTCGCGGTGACCGCGACACTGGCCCGTGGATACTCCGCAACTTTCCGGTCCTACCGGAAGACCGAGTCAGGTGTGTTCTCACCGTTTTATCGCAAGACCACGTCCGCTTTTTCATCAAGAATGAAACGCAAGGCGGAAAGTCGCTTTCGGTCGATCTCCTTGCGCCGACGATTCCGAATCCCTACCCGATCGGATTCCCCATCGAGTTTCCGGCGCGAGGCCGTACGGCGGAGTGGGTCACGGAGCGGCCCACCGTTTTGCATGCGACCGACCTTTATCGGCTGCCCGACTATGGCGTGACGAAGTTCGAGGACTGCTTCGCACTCGCGGGCACCGGCGGGATCGGCTTTCAGCCTCAAGATCTCGAGAATGCCAGACTGATCAAGATGATCGAGATCCGCGAAAATCCGCATCGGACCGCACCACTGTCAAAACCGGAAAAACTGGACCAGCAAACCGTACAAACCAGGTTCGTGCGCTGAACAGTTTCTTAGCTCGTTCGCCTACTCTTCCGCATCGTCGCGAGCACGATGTCGGCGGCGAGCACGCTCGGCGACTTGTTGCCGGTCGACATGATCTGATCGAGCCGAGCAAAGGCCTCGACCTGCGCGCGGCGGAGCGGCGAATCCGTTAGCAACGCGGAGAGTGCAGGCGCCAGCTTCTCCGGCGTGCATTCCTCCTGCAAATACTCGGGAATGACATCCTTGCCGATCACGAGATTGGCAAGGATCACCGAGGAGACACGGATCGCGCGTCGCAGGATGAACGCCTCGATCGCGCCGACGCGATAGGCCGTCACCATCGGAATGCCTGACAGCGCGAGCTCCAGCGTCACCGTGCCGGATTTCGCCAGCGCGGCGTGAGCGATGCGGAAGGCCGCACGCCGCTCGTTCTCCCCGATCACGATTTGAGGCTTGACCGGCCAGCTCGCGAGGCCTTCGCGGATGGTGGCTTCGAGATGCGGCATGGTCGGCAGCATCAGTTCGAACGCACAGCCCTCACCCCTTAAGCGGCCGAGCGTTGCGCCGAACACGTCGAGATGATGCCTGACCTCGCTGCGGCGGCTGCCGGGCAGCACCAGCAGCACCGGCGGCTCACTGTCGCGGCGCGTCTGCTCCTCCGCGCTCGGCCGCAGCGAACTCAATTGCTCGATTAGGGGATGGCCGACATAGCTGCAGGGCGGCCCGCCGAGCTTGCGGTATTCCTCGGGCTCGAACGGCAGCAGGCCGAGCACGTGGTCGACATAGCCGAGCATGGTCCGCGCCCGTCCTGGCCGCCATGCCCAGAGCTGCGGCGAGACGTAGTCGACGATCGGGATCGCGGGATTGCGCGCGCGCACGCGGCGGGCGACGCGATGGGTGAAGTCGGGGCTGTCGATGATGACGAGCACGTCGGGCGCGGCCTCGGTCACTGCGTCGGCGGTCTGCCGGATCAGCCGCAGGATCTTCGGCAATTGCTGCACCACCGCGGCAAACCCGACGATCGAGAGCTCCTCGATCGGAAACAGCGATTCCAGGCCCTCGCGCGCCATGGTGCGGCCGCCGACGCCGACGAACTGCACGCCGTCGCCGAGGCGCTGGCGCAGCACCTTCATCAAGGCGCTGCCGAGCCTGTCGCCGGATTCCTCCGTCGCGATCAGGAAGATCTTGCGCTGGGGATCACGCAACATCACGCGGGCAGGCCGATGACGAAGAGATATTTGGCATCGGCAAGCGCGATCATCGCCTGCGGCTCGGCGGCGATGGTGTTGCCGGCGGTGACGGCGATGCCGGCAAGGCCGGCGGCCGCGACGCCCTCGATGGTGCGCGGACCGATCGTCGGCAGGTCGAAGCGCAGGTCCTGGCCGCTCTTCGGCGCCTTCACCAGCACGCCGCGTCCGGTGGCGGCGCGGATGCGGCCCTCCTCGCGCAGCCGCGCGACGCGGGCGAGCAGCGCGTCGGTGCCCTCGATGTCCTCGACCGCCACCACGTGGCCATCGATCACGACCACAGCCTGGCCGATGTCGAACGGACCGAGCGCGGTCAGCACCGCCCGGCCGCGCGCGATGTCCGCCTTGCTGGCATCGCTCGGCCAGGCGCGGCTGATGCAGCCCTCGGGCATCAGGAGATCCGGCGCAACGTCCTTGATGCCGACCATGCGGAAGCCGTCCTGCTCGAGGATGCGCCCGACCCCCGACAGCAGATGATCGTCGCCGCCGCGGAAGGCGCGGATGACATTGCCGAGCAGGCGCAGCGTCGTGAAGTCGAACCGGATCTCGGACAGCGAAGGCCGCACCAATGTGCCGATGAAGATCAGGTCGCGGCAGCCCTCCTCGCGGAACAGCCGCATCGCGCGGCCGAGCTGGCCGACCGAGATCCAGCGATGGCGGAACTTCTCCACCCGCTGGGGATCGCAGGCCCCGCGCAGCGGAAACAGCACCGGCGTGATGCCGTGCGCGGCGAGCGACTCGGCGACCGCGAACGGCATGGCTCCGCCCCCGGCGACGATGCCGACCGGTGACGAAACCTGCAAAGCCGCCGATGTCGTGCCCGCGGCCATCCCAAGATCACTCCAAGATCACTTCGCGATGGCGGGAAGACAGAGCGGACGCTTGCCCTTGCCGATGAAGTCGAGGATTTCGGCGATGGCGGGGTCCGCGCCCGCGAGCGGCCGCGCCGCTTCCAGCCGCTCGGCAAAGGTGCCGGCGCCATGGAATAGCTTCTGATAGAAGCCGCGCACGGCGGCGAGGCGCTGCTTGGTGAATTTGCGCCGCTTCATGCCGATCAGGTTGAGGCTCTCCAATACCGCGTATTGGCCGTTGACCAATCCATACGGAATGACGTCGTCGCGCACGCCGCAAACGCCACCGACCATGACATAGGGCCCGATGCGCGTGAACTGGTGCACCGCGGACAGGCCACCGATGTAAACGGCATCGCCGATCTCGCAATGACCGCCGAGCGTTGCCGAGGTCGCGAAGATCACGTTGTCGCCGACCATGCAGTCGTGGCCGACATGGCTATTGTTCATGAAATAACCGCCGTTGCCGACGCGCGTTTTCCCACCGCCCTTGACGGTGCCGACGTTCATCGTCGCGCCTTCGCGAATGACGCAGCCGGAGCCGATCTCGAGCGTTGTCGGCTCGCCCTTGTAGCTGAGGTCCTGAGGCGCACCGCCGAGCACCACGAACGGTGAAATCACGCAGCCGTCGCCGACCGAAGTGTGGCCGATGATTGTCACCTGCCCGATCAGCTTGCAGTTCGCGCCGATGACGACGTTCGGGCCGATGATGCAATAGGGTCCGATCTCGGTGCCCTCGCCGATCACGGCGCCGTCCGCGATCCGCGCGGTGGGATCAATCTTGCTCATCAAGCCAATCTTACTCGTCAAGAAGGTCGGGTTATGTATTGAAGTCGCTCGGTTTTCGGCTGGTTAGCGCGACTATGCCCGATCTGTCCAGTGACGTATCATCTCGCCGTGTTTCAAGTGCTGGATGAGGCGGTCTTCCCGTCCCCGCCAGGTTCATGCGGAGCTTCAACGATCGTGGTCAGGGCCCTGATCCTTCTGCTGGCGCAGCTCGCGGATACTCCGATCGTGTCGGAGGCGGTCGAGATCGGCGAACACCGCCAGGTCGATCTCCGGACATTCGAGTGCCGGGACATCACCCGCAGCACCGTGCTTCAGCGGGTCTGTTACGATCGCGCGCAGCAGGAGCTGATCGTCGCGAGCAACGGCGCCTATCACCGCTATTGCGGCGTGACGGCCGATACGGTCGAACGCCTCCTCGGCGCGCCCTCCATGGGCCAGTTCTTCAACCGGACTATCAGGCGGGAGACGACGGGCAGCCGCTACGATTGCACCTGAGCCCGCCGCCCGGCGCCGCTCAATCGGTCAGCATGGCGCCGACGTCGGCTTCGGCGACGACCTGACCGTTGACCTTTGCATCGCCGTGAAACCACCACATGGACTTGCGGCGGCCGAGCGAGCGCATGTGATACTCGATCGTGTCGCCGGGCAGCACGGGCTTGCGAAACTTGCACTTGTCGATGGTGAGGAAATAGACCGCCCGCGGCTTCTCGGTGCCCTCGACCGACTTGATGCCGATCACGCCCGCGGTCTGCGCCATCGCTTCGATCATCATGACGCCGGGATAGACCGGACGCTCGGGGAAATGCCCCTGGAACGCCGGCTCGTTGAAGGTGACGTTCTTGATGCCGATGCCGCTGTAATCGGCGCGGATGTTGATCACGCGGTCGATCAGCAGCATCGGAAAGCGGTGCGGCAGTGTCTGGAGGATCGCGTTGATGTCCACCAGCTCGAACTTAACAGGTGATTCCGCCGTCATTCCCGTCCCTCGTCCTTCGGATCGGCCTTGCTGTCGCGTACCAGCCGCTCCACCGCGATGATCTCCTTGAACCATTGCTTGGTCGGCTTGGCGAAGTGCCCGCCCCAGCGGCCGCCCGGCGGGATGTCGTCCTTGACCGCGCTCATCGCCGTCACCTGCGCCCCGTCGCCAATCTTGAGGTGATTGTTGATGCCAACCTTCGCTCCGAGCGCCACGTTGTCGCCGATGGTCAGGCTGCCGGCGAGCCCGATCTGGGCCGCGAGCAGGCAGTGCCGGCCGATCGTCACATTGTGGCCGATCTGGACCTGATTGTCGATTTTGGTCCCCTCGCCGATCACGGTGTCACGCAAGGAGCCCCGATCGATCGTGGTGTTGGCCCCGACCTCGACATCGTTCTGGATCAGCACGCGCCCGGTCTGCGGCACCTTCAGATGGCCCTCGGGGCCGAAGAAGATGAAGCCGTAACCGTCCTGGCCGATCGAGCAGCCGGGATGGATCAGCACGTTGTTGCCGATCAGGGCGCACTGGATCGCGGTCCGGGCCCCGACATTGCAATCACGGCCGATCTTGACGCCGGGGCCGATCACCGCCCCGACGCCAATCACAGTGCCGCTGCCGATCTCGACGTCCGGGCCGATCACCGCCAGGGGGTCGACGACCACGCCGTCCTCGAGCCGGGCCGTGGGATCGATGATGGCCGATGGCGCGATACCGTCGTTGCCGACCCAGGATTGCGGCCGCAGCGCGTCGGCGTGCCATTCCCGCGCGATCCGGACGAAGGCGCGGAACGGCTGCGCCACCCGCAGCACGGCCACATGTTCGGGCACCTCGGCCTCGAAGCGCGGACTGACGAGACAGGCCCCCGCCTTGGTCGCCCTGAGCTGATCGGCGTATTTGAGGTTGTCGAAGAACGCCAGATGCATCGGGCCCGCTTCGTCGAGCGAAGCAAGGCCCGTGATGACGTGGCCGCCCCTCGCGGGATCGACCAGCTGCGCCTTGGTCAGCATGGCAATGTCGGCCAACGCTGCGGCAGGCGGCTTTGTGAAGAAGGTCGGCTGCGCCATTCCACCCCGTCGCGGTCCGGCTTCGGCATGAAGCGGTCAGGCCGCATCATGCCTCATGTCTTGGATCGGCACGATCCCTTTCCGAAACCGGCTCCGGTAATCCGGATCGTGCCGTGATGATCGAATTAGAACGTGGTGCCGCCGCCGAACCGGAACTCCTGCGTGCGGTCATACCTGCCCTTGCTGAGCGGCACGGCGTAGTCGAAGCGCAGCGGTCCGAACGGCGACTGCCAGATCACGCCGACACCGACCGACGAGCGGACGACCTTGCTGTCGTCATAGACGAGACCGGTGCAGGTCCCCGTGCTCGAGGGATTGATGGTCGACGGGATACAGCCCGGCGCGTTGATTTCGTTGGTGGTGGTCCAGCTCGTCGGTCCCCTGTAGTCGTAGAGGCCGCCGGCATCGGCATAGACCGCACCCTTCAGACCCACTTCCTTCGGCAGGAACCAGAACGGCATCTGCAATTCGAACGAAGCACCCCAATACTTGGTGCCGCCGAGCGCATCCTGCGTACCGAACGGGTTCAAGTCGCGCGGACCGATGCCGTTCGGGGAAAAGCCGCGGACGAGGTTCGGGCCCATCTGGAAGTGGTCGAGCATGCGCAGATCGCTGCCGATCTTGTTCAGCATGCCGCCTTGCAGGCGGACGAGGCCGACGATGTCGGACACCAGCGGAGTGTAGTACTTCGCGTCGACGACCGACTTCAGATAGGAGACGTCGCCGCCGACGCCGGCGAAGTCCTGCCGGAAGTCGACGAGCAGACCGTCGGTCGGGTTCTTGTTGTTGTCCAGGGTGTTGTAGGTCAGCGTGTAGCCGAGCGCCGAGGTCAGCGTCTTGCCGCCGGCGAGCTCCTTGCGCACCGGCAGCGAGGCTTCGCCATCGTTGTAGCAACCGAGCCCGCTGGTCGACGACAGATCAATCGGCGGCGTCTGAGACGCGGCGAAGGCTGGGCTGGGGTTGAAGGCAGACGAACCAAGGACGTTGTTACAGTTCGCCAGATACGACGGCAGGGTGATTTCCTGCTGATAGATCGAGTAGCGCACCTGGAGCGAGAGATCTTCACGCAAGGAGAAGCCTAGGCGCGGCGAGAAGCCGAGCGTCTTGGTGCCGTAGGAGATGTAGCTGTTGGACTTCTGCTCACGCTGATAGAGGTCGAGGCCGAGCGCGACGCGGTAGTCGAGCAGGTACGGCTCGACGAACGACAGCGAGTAGCCGCGCGCATACTGGCCATAGGTCACCGCAGCCTTGGCGAACAGGCCGCGACCGAGCAGGTTGCGCTCGGAGATCGAGACTTCGGCCAGCGCGCCGTCGGTGGTGGAGTAACCGCCCGAGACCGAGAAGTCGCCGGTCGATTTTTCTTCCATGTCGACGATCAGGATGACGCGGTCGCTCGACGAGCCCGGCTCGGTCGTGATCTTCACGCTCTTGAAATAGTCGAGGTTCTTCAGGCGCCGCTCGGCACGGTCGACCAGCGCGCGGTTGTAGGCGTCGCCTTCCGAGATGTCGAACTCGCGGCGGATCACGTAGTCGCGCGTGCGGGTGTTGCCGCGCAGGTTGATGCGCTCGATATAGGTGCGCGGGCCCTCGTCGACGTTGAACACGACGGACACGGTGTGCGCTTCGAAGTTGCGGTCGCCGCCGGGCCGGACCACGGCGAAGGCATAGCCGCGGCGGGAGGCTTCGATCTGCATCTCCTCGACCGACTTCTCGACCAATTCGACGTTGTAGAGCGAGCCGACATTGAGGCGCGAATAGGCGCGCATCGAGTTCGGATCGAAGTTCGGAATGCTGGTGCGGAAATCCACCGCGCCGACACGGTATTGCTGACCTTCCTCGATCTTGAAGGTGACGTTGAAGCCCTTCTTCTCCGGATCGTACTCGGTGAGCGCCGCGACGACCTGCACGTCGGCGAAGCCGTTCTTGAGGTAGAATCGGCGGATCAGGTCGCGATCGGCTTCGACGCGGTCGGGATCGTAGACGTCACCGCTGCCGAGGAAGCTCAGCAGATTCGTCTCGCGCGTCTTGATCACGTCGCGGAGACGGTAGGACGAGAAGGCATTGTTGCCGACGAACTCGATCGACCGGACGCCGGTCTTGACGCCCTCCTCGACCGTGAAGATCAGGTCGACGCGGTTGTTCGGCTGCTCGATGATCTCGGGCGTGACGCGCACGTCGTAGCGGCCGGAGCGGCGATAGATTTCGGCGATACGGAGCGTGTCCGACTGCACCATGGCGCGGGAGAAGGTGCCGCGGGCCTTGGACTGGACTTCAGCGGTGAGCTGCTCGTCCTTGATCTTCTTGTTGCCCTCGAAGGCGATGCGGCCGATCACCGGGTTTTCCACCACGGAGACGATGAGCTGGCCGCCGGAACCGCGGTTGATCCTGACGTCCTGGAACAGGCCGGTCTCGATCAACGCCTTGAGGCCGTCGTCGATGGCGGCCTGATCCAGCCGGCCGCCGGGACCCGGCTTGAAATAGGAGCGGATCGTCTCCACCTCGACGCGGCGATTCCCTTCGACGGAAATCGACTGAACGGTCTGGGCGAGCGCAGACGAAGACACGAAAACAGCCCCAACCGGGGCAACCACCGGCGCGCCGAACAAGATCAGGGTTGCGAGCAAGCCCCCCCGGAGTCGCAGTCCAAACTTCATCGCGCAACGCGCCCTTATCATTCCCTGCCAGACCCAACCCCAACGCCGGTCCGGAGATTCCCCAAGTTCAGGCCGCTTGTAGCCAATTTCGCCGACGCCGCAAACGGCCGAAAGCGCCGTAATTTCAATTTCATTCCAAGACGTTGCTCAACAGCAACGCCACAAAAAAGCCCCTATCAGGAAGCTGCCATCCGCAGGATGTCGTTGTAGGTCGCAAACACCATCAGCATCAGCACCAGGCCAAGCCCGATTCGGAACCCCATTTCCTGGGTCCGCTCGGACAAAGGCCGGCCCCGGACCACCTCGGCCGCATAGAACATCAGGTGGCCGCCATCGAGCAGCGGGATCGGGAACAGGTTCAAAAGACCGATCGACACCGACAGCACCGCGCAGAGATTGATCACGAATTGGAACCCGGCGCTGGCCGCCTGCCCCGACATTTTCGCGATTCCCAGGACGCCGCTGACCTCGTTCGGATTGCCCTGGCCGACAAACAACGAGCCCAGGAACTTGAAAGTGCTGGTGATGATGAACCAGACCTGCTCGACGCCGATCTTGAGCGCTTCGCCGACGCCGACCGGGGTGGTCGAGGCCTCCCCGGCCTGCGACTTGTGCTCGATGCCGAGAACGCCGAGACGGTGGCTGTTGCCGAACGGGTCCTTGCGCTCCAGCAGCGCCGGGGTCGCGGTCAGCGAGACGATGGCGCCGTCGCGCTTCACCTGGAAGGCAAGAGCCGAACCGGCGTTCATCGCAACGATTCGCTGCATGTCGGCAAAGCTCTCGATCGGCTTGCCGTCGATCTGGACAACGACGTCGCCCACCTTGAATCCGGCGGCAGCCGCCGCGCCGTTGGCGACGACACCGTCGACCCGGGCGATCGTGCTCGGCTTGCCGTAATAGAGCGCCATTCCGGCGAAGATCAGCGCGCCCAGGATGAAATTGGCGATCGGTCCGGCCGCGACGATCGCCGCCCGGGGACCAACCTTCTTGTGGTGGAAGCTGCCGGCGCGCTCCTCGGCCGACATGGCCGCCAGCGTCTGGGCCGACGGGGTCGAGGCCTCGCTCTCGTCGCCGAAGAACTTGACGTAGCCGCCGAGCGGGATCGCCGAGATCTTCCAGCGGGTGCCATGGCGGTCGTTGAAGCCGGCCAGCTCGGGGCCGAAGCCGAGCGAAAAGGTTAACACGCGTACGCCCGCCCAGCGCGCGACCAGGAAATGGCCGAGCTCGTGGAAGAACACGACGATGGTCAGGACGAACAGGAAGGGAACCGCGTAGCCGAGGAGCCCATGGCTCAACGTATTGAAACTATGGACGAAAAAGTCGATCATCGAATTCCCTCACCCAGCGCCGCAAGGCCCTGGTCCCGAACCAACTAGGATGCCTTTAAGGCAATTTGAGGCAATAGGGCGGCAGCCCTATTTCGCGCAACATGGTCAACAGAGATTGCATCATCTGCGGAGGTCAGAGGCGCCTGGTTGCCGCCTTTGACCCAATCCTCGAGGGTCGCCTCGACCAGCCGGGCAATCGCACCGAACCGGATCTTGCCGCCGATGAAGGCGGCCACCGCGACCTCGTTGGCGGCATTGTAGACGGTGGTCGCGCCCTTCCCGGTCCGGAGCGATTCGTAGGCCAGCCGCAGTCCGGGGAAGCGCTCGAAGTCCGGCGCTTCGAAGGTCAGCTGGCCGATCTTGGCAAGGTCGAGCTTGGCCGCCGGGCCCTTGATTCGATCGGGCCAGCCGAGGCAATGGGCGATCGGCGTCCTCATGTCGGGCGCACCGAGCTGGGCCACCACCGAGCGGTCGGAAAACTCGACCATGCCGTGGATGATCGACTGCGGATGAACCAGCACGTCGATCTCGTCCGGCGAGAGCGCGAACAGATAGGACGCCTCGATCACCTCGAGCCCCTTGTTCATCATGGAGGCCGAATCGATCGTGATCTTCTGGCCCATGCTCCAGTTCGGATGCTTCAGGGCCTGCTCGAGCGTCGCCTGCTCGATGTCTGAGGGCTTCCAGGTCCGGAACGGGCCGCCGGAGGCCGTGATGATGACGCGGACGAGCTCGTCGCGATTGCCTGAGCTCAGCGCCTGGAACAGCGCGTTGTGCTCGGAATCGGCCGGCAGGATGCAGGCGCCGGCTTTTGCCGCGCGCTGCATGAAGAAGTCGCCGGCGCAGACCAGGCACTCCTTGTTGGCGAGCGCGACATGCGCGCCGCGATCGACCGCGGCGAGCGCCGGCTTCAGCCCGGCAGCGCCGCTCACCGCCGCCATCACCCAGTCGGCCGGACGCGCGCCGGCCTCGATCACGGCGCTTTCGCCGGCGCCGCATTCGGTGCTGGTGCCCGCGAGCGCAGCCTTGAGCTCGGCGAGCTTGGAGGTGTCGGCGATCGCGACATAGCGCGCGTTGAATTCCTTGGCGAGCTTGGCGAGCGCGGCGACATTGCCGTTCGCCGTCAGCGCCTCGACACGGTAGCGCTCGCGCGAGGCGCGCAAGAGATCCATCGTGCTGTCGCCGATCGAGCCGGTGGCACCGAGGACCGTGACGCTGCGAATGTCGGACGCAGCAAGCCTGTTGTTACGCAAGGGAACGGCGCTCATATCTTCACCAAACCATAAGACCGCTTCCGGCGCTATGCACACCATGGCGGAAAAAGCCGATAAACCAGGCCGCCAGGATGGCGGCGACAAAACCGTCCAGGCGGTCCATAAGCCCGCCATGGCCGGGAATTAAGTGACTGGAATCCTTGACACCGAAGCGCCGCTTCACGGCGGATTCGAAGAGATCGCCGAGCTGCGACACCACCGACAGGACGGCGCCGACGAGCAGCAGCGGAACCAGCTTTCCGATCCCGCAGGCGGTGAAGCCGGCCGCGACCGCAAGGCTCGCCGCAAAGCCGCCGAGCGCGCCGGCCCAGGTCTTTTTCGGGCTCACGCGCGGCCATAATTTCGGGCCGCCGATGCTGCGTCCGGCGAAATAGCCACCGATGTCGGTCGCCCACACCACGAGCAGCACGAACATCAGCGCGGAGAAGCCGTTGACGAGATCCTTGCGCACCAGGATCGAGGCCAGCAGCGCCGCCGCCGCATAGGCAAACCCGCTCGCCGCCCACAAGAACTTGCCCCGGGCGATCAGCGTCACGATGGCACCGCCGATGAGGCCGGTGACGACGGAGGTCTTGAGCGCGCCGAAAGCGACGGAGGCTCCCATCATGGCGATCACGACAGTCCCTGCCCCGGTCAGCGCGGCCGATGCTGCGCCCACCACCATCAACCATTCCGCGAACAGCCCGATCGAGACCAGGGTGACGAGAAGCGCCCACAGCCAGCCGCCGGCATAGGCGATCGCGATGGCCAGCGGCGCCAGCACCAGCGCTGCGAGGACCCGCATCACCAGATTGCTCGGGGCAGGCTTGGCGCCCGCCGATGCAGGATCGGGTTCGTTCACGAGGCGGTCTTCGCAACCAGGCCGCCGAAACGGCGCTCGCGCCTGGCAAATTCGGCGATCGCGCTTTCCAGCGCCGCCTTGTCGAAGTCGGGCCAATGGATCGGCACGAACACGAGCTCGCTATAGGCGGCCTGCCACATCAGGAAGTTGGACAGACGCTGCTCGCCGCTGGTGCGGATGATGAGATCGGGGTCTGGGATGTCGGGCGCGTCGAGATGCGCGCCAAGCGTCTCGGCATCGATCGTGGCAGGATCCCGCCTGCCCTCAGCGACCTCGCGGGCCAGCTTCTGCGCCGCCTTCGCGATCTCCTGCCGCGAGCCGTAGTTGAAGGCGACGACCAGCGTCAAGCGCGTATTGTCGCGCGTCAGCTCCTCGGCCTCGTTCAGCAAGGCGCAGATGTCGCTCTCGAGCCCCTCGCGCTCGCCGATGATGCGGACCTTGACGCCGTCGCGGTGCAGGCTCGCCAGGTCGTTGCGGATGAAGCGCCGCAGCAGGCCGAACAGGTCGCCGATCTCGCTCGCCGGGCGCGACCAGTTCTCCGAAGAGAACGAGAAGATGGTGAGATAGCGGATGCCGAGCTCGTGCGAGGCGCGCACCACACGGCGCAGCGCGTCGACGCCGCGGCGATGCCCTTCCGCACGCGGCAGACCGCGCGCGGCCGCCCAACGCCCGTTGCCGTCCATGATGATGGCGACATGCGCAGGCGCCTCGGACCTGTCAGGTCCTTCCGTTGCGGGCGCGGCGGCGTTGGACATGAAGGCGATGCCTTAAACGGTGAGGATTTCTTTTTCCTTGGCGGCCAGCAACTGGTCGATCTCGGCGATGGTGCCGTCGGTCGCCTTCTGCACCTCGTCGGCGTGTCGCTTCTGGTCGTCCTCCGACATCTCGTGATTCTTCTCGAGCTTCTTGAGCACGTCGAGACCGTCGCGGCGGACATGGCGCGCGGCGACCTTGGCGGCTTCGGCATATTTGTGCGCGACCTTCACCAGCTCCTTGCGGCGCTCCTCGTTGAGCTCGGGAATGCGCAGGCGCAGCACCTGGCCCTCGGTCGCGGGCGACAGGCCGAGATTGGAATCCACGATCGCCTTCTCGACGGCCTTGACCATCGACTTGTCCCAGACCTGCACCGAGATCAGCCGCGGCTCCGGCACGCTGACGGTGGCGAGCTGATTGAGCGGCATGTGGCTGCCATAGGCCTCGACCTGCACCGGATCGAGCATCGAGGCGGAGGCGCGTCCCGTGCGCAGGCCGCCGAGCTCGTGCTTGAGCGAGGCGACGGCGCCCTGCATGCGGCGCTTCACTTCGTTGAGATCGAAATTACCCGTGGCCATCACGTTTCTCCTTCAAAATCCCGGCGACCGCTCCGCACCGTCCTTTCGGCGCGTCAGATGAGCCGTCAGCCGGCGACGATGGTTCCGTGGCCGACGCCACGCAGAATCGCGCCGATCGAGCCCGGCTCCGCGATCGAGAATACGATGATAGGCAGCGACGTCTCGCGGGCAAGCGCGAAGGCGGTCGCATCCATCACCTTGTAACCGCCCTCGATCGCCTGCGAATGCGTCAGGCGGTCGAACCGCGTCGCGGTCGGATCCTGCTTCGGATCGGCCGAGTAGACCCCGTCGACATTCGTCGCCTTCAGGACGGCCTGCGCGCCGATCTCGGCGGCCCGCAGTACCGCGGTCGTGTCGGTGGTGAAGAACGGGTTGCCGGTCCCGCCGCCGAGCAGCACGATCCGGCCTTCGGCCAGGTATTTGTGTGCCGCGGTGCGGGTGAACAGCTCGGAAATCTCGGGCATGACGAAGGCCGACAGCGTCCGGGCCGGCGTTCCCTTGCGCTCGATCGCCGCTTCCAGCGCGAGGCAATTCATCATGGTGGCGAGCATGCCCATGGTGTCGCCGGTGGTGCGCGACACCCCGCGGGATGAGACCTCGACGCCGCGGACCATGTTGCCGCCGCCGATCACGACCGCGACCTCGGTGCCGAGATGGCGGGCCGCGATCAGATCGTCCGCAACCCGGTCGACGGTCGGCTGATCGATGCCAAAGCCTTGCTGTCCCGCGAGATATTCGCCGGACAGCTTGATCACGACGCGACGATAGACCGGATCAGTCATGAGCACTTTCCTTGTCCGGGCGCCGCTTCCGGCGGCACGCCGGAAGGAACTTCCGGCGCTTACTTCTTGCCGCTGGCCGCGGCGACCTCGGCCGCGAAGTCGCTTTCCTGCTTCTCGATTCCCTCGCCGAGAGCATAGCGCACAAAGCCCGCGATTTTCACAGCCCCGCCGACCTTGCCCTCGGCCTCCTTCACCGCCTGCGCCACCGACTTGCCGGTGTCGTGGATGAAGGCCTGCTCGAGCAGGCAGACTTCCTTGTAGTAGGTCTTGAGGCCGGACTCGACGATCTTCTCGATCACGTTCTCGGGCTTGCCCTGCTGACGGTACTTGTCGGCCAGCACGTCCTTCTCGCGCTTGACCACGGCCGGATCGAGGCCGGACGGATCGAGCGCCAGCGGGTTGGCGGCCGCAACGTGCATCGCGATCTGACGGCCGAGCGCTGCGAGCTCATCGGCCTTGCCCGGCGATTCCAGCGCCACGATCACGCCCATCTTGCCGGCGCCGTCAATGACGGCACCATGGACGTAGTGCGAGACCACGCCCTGGCTCACCTCGAGCTGGGCGGCGCGGCGGAGCGTCATGTTCTCGCCGATGGTGGCGATCGCATCATTGATGGCGGTTTCGATCGTGACGTCGCCGACCTTGGCGGCCTTGATCTTCTCGACGTCCGCTCCGACGTCGAACGCGACCTGCGCGATCATCTTGACCAGGCCCTGGAACTGGCCGTTGCGCGCCACGAAGTCGGTCTCGGAGTTGACCTCGACCACGACGCCCTTGGTGCCGTTGGTGAGCGCGCCGATCAGGCCCTCGGCGGCGACGCGGCCCGACTTCTTGGCGGCCTTGGACAGGCCCTTCTTGCGCAGCCAGTCCTGCGCCGCTTCCATGTTGCCGTCGTTTTCGGTGAGCGCGGCCTTGCAGTCCATCATGCCCGCGCCGGTCGATTCGCGCAGGTCCTTGACCATCGCAGCTGTGATCGTTGCCATCGTTGAAAATCCTTTGTGCCTGCCGGTTTGCCGCGGCGCGGCATCGAATCCCCCGCCGCGGTCCATCTCAGGAATTCGCGTCAACTGAAATGGTGGCCGGACCCTATCCGGCCAACCCATCGCTCTTTTTGACTATTCCGCTTCCGCGGTCAGCGCCTTGGCCTTGGCCACCCAGGCATCCGCGCGGCTCGGCAGACCGACTTCCTCGCCGATCGTGTGCGCGGTGTCGTGGTCGAGCTCGGCAAGCTGCCAATAGTGGAAGATGCCAAGATCGTTGAACTTCTTCTCGATCGCACCCGACACGCCCGGGAGCTTCTTGAGGTCGTCGGCAGTGCCGCGAGGACCCGCAAGGCCCTGGAAGCCGCTCGAGGACGCCGCCGGCAGCTCTTCGGCGACCGGCTGGGCCGAGGCGCCGATGTCGATGCCCGAATCGCCCTGCGCACGCGAGATGCCGTCGATCGCCGCACGCGCGACGAGATCGCAGTACAGCGAGATGGCGCGGCCGGCGTCGTCATTGCCCGGCACCACATAGGTGATGCCCTTCGGGTCCGAATTGGTGTCGACGATCGCAGCGACCGGGATGTTGAGCCGCTGGGCTTCCTGGATCGCGATGTCTTCCTTGTTGGTGTCGATCACGAAGATCAGGTCGGGCAGACCGCCCATGTCCTTGATGCCGCCGAGCGAGCGGTCGAGCTTGTCGCGCTCGCGCTGCAGCGTCAGGCGCTCCTTCTTCGTGTAGGAATTGGCTTCGCCGCCCGAGAGCACGTCGTCGAGGTGACGCAGGCGCTTGATCGAGGCCGAGATCGTCTTCCAGTTGGTCAGCGTGCCGCCGAGCCAGCGCGAATTGACGAAATACTGCGCGCAGCGCTTGGCCGCGTCGGCAACGCCGTCCTGCGCCTGGCGCTTGGTGCCGACGAACAGGATGCGGCCGCCCTTGGCCACCGTGTCGCTGACGGCCTGGAGGGCCTGGTGCAGCATCGGCACGGTCTGGGCGAGGTCGACGATGTGGATGTTGTTGCGGGTGCCGAAAATGAACGGAGCCATTTTCGGATTCCAGCGGTGAGACTGGTGACCAAAGTGCACGCCAGCTTCGAGCAGCTGACGCATAGTGAAATCGGGCAGTGCCATCGTTCTAATTCTCCGGTTGGTTCCTCCGGAAACGTGTGAGCAAAACGGAGCGGTCTCGCCCCGGTTGCCACCGGACGGCCTTGTGAGCCATGTTTCCGTGTGAGATGGCGCGCTATATAGCGCCATTTCGGCCAGAAGCAAGGAAATAACGGCCTTTGGGGACGCCTCTAGGCTGCTGTCGCATCCTGGCATCCCCTGCCCCTGGCGCCTCCTAACACCTGGGCTGCCCCGGGGGGCAGCTCTTCGGTGGCGGGCCGGCCGGCTGCGGCGGTGCCTGCGGCGCCGGATGCCGCGCGGCAGCCATCGGCGGCGGCGCCGGTCGGGCGACCGGAGGTGGTGGCGGCGGCGGCGCTGGCCGCGCAACCGGCGGCGGCGGCGGTGGTGCCGGCCGCGCCATCGCTGGCGGAGGCGGCGCCGGCCGGGCAACAGGTGGCGGTGGCGCCGGCCGCGCCACAGCCACGGGCGGAGGCGCCGCTCGCGGCGGCGGAGGTGGCGCAACGCGCGGCGGAGGCGGCGGCGTCGGCCTTGCCAGGGCCTGAGGAGGCGGCGGAGCGGCGGGCCTGGCGGCCTGCGGCGGCGCTGGCGCGGGCCGATGATCCTGAACTCCGGACGGTGTCCGCGCCGCTACAGGCGGCGGCGGAGGTGTCGCGGGTTTGACCGCAGTCGGCGCCGCGGGCTTGCCGGTGGCCGCGCTCGGCGGCGGCAAAGCGCCCGGCTGGGGCCCGCCCGGCCTGCCGCGCCGGTCAGGCACAGGTGGGGTCGTTGTCCCCGGCGGCCTGGGCAGGGCCGCGGACGGGCTCGCCGCGGTTCCGGAAGCCGGCGTGTGATTGGGCGTCGTTGCCGCGTTCGGCTGCGCCGGCGGAACGTTGCCGCTCGGCGCCGTGGCGGTGGCGGCGGGCTTGCCAGGGGATGGGACGGTCCCGGGCGCAGCCCCTGCCCTGGCCGGCGGCGGCCCGCCGGGGGTGCCGGGCACGGGCAGCGTATTGGCCGGCGGCAGCTTGGTCGGGGCCAGCGCTTGCGGGGTTGCTGCGGCGTTGCCGGCTGGAGCGTTCGCGCTCGGACTGGGCGTGCCGCCGGGCGTCCCCGTCGCGGGCGGCGCTCCGGCCGGCGGGCTGCTCGGAGATCCCGGCACCGGCAGCGTATTGGCCGGCGGCGGCTTGGTCGGGGCCAGCGCTTGCGGGGTTGTAGCGGCGCTGCCGGCGGGAGCGTTCGCGGTCGGACTTGGTGTGCCGCCGGGGTTGCCCGTCGCGGGCGGCGCTCCGGCCGGCGGGCTGCCGGCAGCTCCCGGCGGCGGCACAGTATTGGCTTGCGGCAACTTCGCGCCGGCGGGCGGCGGCGCTGTCGTGCCAGGGGCGACATTGGCAGGAGCTGGTGTCGGGATACCTGGCCTTGCCGCCGGCTGGATGGTCGCGCTCGGCGGCATCGGCGCCTTGCCCTGCTGGATCAGGGCGGCGCGCTGAACGACCGCCTGCGGCACGGCCGGTCCTGCCGGCGTGGCGCGGCCGGCAACGGCCGGCGCCAGATTGACCGGTCCGGGCGCCGGCCCCGCCGCCGGCGGCGGGGCCGGCGGGCGGTTGATGACGGTGTTGATGACCGTGGTGTTATGGATGTTCTGATAGATGATGTTGTTCGGCGGTGGCGCGACATAGACCGGCGGCCTCACGAACACCGGGATCGGCACGAACACCGGCTGCGGCAGCACGAACAGGCCGACAACGGGCAGCGGCGGCGGCAACACGACGAAATCAGGCGGCGGCGGCGGCAGATAATAGACCGGCGGCGGCGGTGGCGGCGCGAAGCCGAAATCGGGATCGCTGAAATACAGCACCGGGCGATCGACATAGACCACCTCCTCCGGCGGCGGTGGCGGCACGTCGTAGTCGATCATCGCGAAGGTCGGCGGCGGCTCGGGCGGCGCGGTGAGGATCGCAAGGCGGCGCCGCGCGTCCGCCGCATGCGGCCCGCGCGGATAGCGGCGCAGATACGACCAATAGGCCTCGGGGGTGTCGGTCCGGTAGGTCCGCCTCCAGGTGATGGCTTCGCGGCGCGCGGCAACGATCGCCATCACGCGCTTGGCGAGGAGGTCGTTCGGATAGGCCGCGAGAAACTCCTCATAGGCCGGCAGCGTGTCGCGCTCGAGCGCGGCGGCATAGGCGTCCTGCACGCCGAGATCGCGGATCGGCTTGCTCCGGATTGCGGCGACCTGGTCGGGCGCAGCCGCCGGCGGCGCATCGGGCGCGCGCTCGAAGAAGGAGAATGGCGCTGAGATCTTCTGCTCGTTCCAGGGCACCTGCGCACCCCTGGAGGCCTCGTTGACGCGCAGGCGGACGCGGTCGAATACCTCGGGCAGCGGCAGGCCGCCGGTGCGGATCATCTCGGCGAGCGACTGCGCATAGATGCCGTAGGGCCCCGGCTCCTCCGGCGCCACCGTGCCGGGCGCGGCATTGAAGGCGATCAGCATGTTCGCCTCGGGCTCGACCAGCGCCAGACCGCTCGCGATCGGCTGACCGCCCTCGATGAAGGGCTGCGCACGGGCTGCGTCGAGCACGACGATATTGGCCTTGAGCGGAATCGATGCGAGCTGGCGCGCATAGTCGCTGATGCGCAGGGCCTCGGTCGGTATGTCGGTGTCGCGGCTGATGTTGGAATCGACCGGGATGAAATAGTTCTCGCCGGCGAGCTGCACGCCGTAGCCGGCAAGATAGATCATCGCGACGGTGCCCGGGCCCGACGCCTGGGCCTTCTGGATGAAGTCGCGCAAGCTCTTGCGCAGCGTGTCGCCGTCGAGATCGCGCGCGCCGACCACATCGAAGCCCGCCGCCTGGAGCGTCTGCGCGATCAGGCCGGCATCGTTCGCGGTGGTCGCCAGCGGCGATTTGGCATAGGCGCCATTGCCGACCACGAGCGCGATACGCTTTTCCTGCTGCTGGGCACGCGCCTGATGCGGCGCGCCTGCGGCAAGGACCGCCATCGGCAGGAGAAGGCAGAGGAAGACTTTGAGCGTCCCACGCATGGCTTGTGCCTGCTTTTGTCGTTGAGGTGGCCACCGCATATCAGGCGCGCGGCCAGCTGAATGGCACTTGAACGAGAAGCGCGGATTGAGGCGGCGGCATGGCGCCGCCGCCCAACTCAAACCTCCACGTCAGGCCTGCGCAAGCCTCGCGACCGCACTGCGGCACAAGGCTCCTCGGCCCGTTCAGCCCTGGGCGATCAGATCGACCGTGCCCGTGGTTAGCCGGTAGATGCCGCCGACGACCTTCAGCTTGCCCTGCTCCGCGGCCGCATTGAGGATCGGCGCAGCCGTCTTCAGCTTGGCGATGTTGTCGACCACGTTCTGCCGGATCGCCTTGTTGAGCACGTCCCCGCCCTGCTGCATCGCCGCCTTTGCGGCGGGCGCGATCGCATCGACCAGCGAGGGAATGTGCCCCGGCGGCGACGTATTGTCCTTGATCGCCTTCAGCGTCGCGTCGACCGCGCCGCAGGAATCATGACCGAGCACGAGGATCAGCGGCGTGTTCAGCACCGCCACCGCATATTCCATGCTTGCGATGGTCTCGGCGCCGGCAAAATTTCCGGCGACGCGACAGACGAACAGATCGCCGCGCCCCGCGTCGAACGCATATTCCGGCGCGATGCGCGAGTCGGCGCAGCTCAGCACGGCCGCGAACGGATTCTGACCGCCGGCCAGCGCCTCGCGCTCGTGCTTGAAATCGTGACGTCGCGACATGCCGGCGACGTAGCGCCCATTGCCCTCCATCAGCCGCTTCAGCGACGCGTCGGGCGACAGCACGTTCTGCGGCTTCGGCGGCTGCTTGGCGTCCTTGGCCAAGGCGCCACTGGCGAAAGCTCCACCGGCGAAGGCCATGCCGAACGCGGCGGCGCCAAACAGCATCGCAGATCGCCGCGACGGCGCGATGTCTTGGCGCAGAGCTTGGTGATGCAGAGTGTCAGAACACTTGTCGCACATGTGACGTCTCCTCGGGTCAGTGGACGAATGAAGCGTCGCGAAGATAGGTGCGCCGATATGAAGAAATAACAAATGTTGGTTGATGCAACCGATGATTGCTGCACCGCGCGCTATGCTGCAAGCCGAAAGGCCGGCCATTCCGCGCCCGATGATTGCACGAACATGCGTCCGCCTGCATGCATTCGAGATCAGCCCGCCAAAGCGTGATCCGAAAAAATTGCGACAATTTGCTTTTCGCGACGAATGCGGCACGCATTCACGCGCGGATCGTGATCGAGCAACGATCCAGATCACGGCGATGATTGGTCCAGATCTCATTGCGCTCCAGAGCTGCTGCACGTCCACACCCCCTGCGCCCGGCGCGATCAGAGGCACATCGTCGTACCGCGCGCCCTATTCGACGGCTTCCAGCTCCGCGAGCTTCGTCCGCGCGGTTGCCTCATCCAGCGCGACGAGCTCGCCCGGCCCGAGATTGGCCTCGCCCGCCGTCGCGACGGACACGACCGCAAGTCCGGCCAAACCGCCGAGCACGGCGCCGCCCATGGCCGCATCGTGCCGGGGGCTGCTCTTGATCAGGTAGAAATGCGTCCGCCCTGTCTCCATGACGATCTCGCGCTTGGTCTCGCCCGGAAACATCGGCTCGGTGAGCAGCACGTCGTGACGTCCGGCGGGCCGGTCGGCATAGGCATATTTCCCGGCCGCGATTTTTCCGAGCGGCGCACCGTCGAGCTTCACCTCGCAGCCGCAAATAGCCATGCTCAGGCCGCTCCTCTTGTCCTGCAGGAACACCACACGCGCGTACCCCGCGCGCGCAGGACCAGCCTTTTTCGACACCGACGCAAAGTCCGTTCCGACCTGATTGCTGACGCACCCCATCAGCATGGCACAAACGGCCAACGACAACGCAACCTGTCGCAGCATCACACGCCCCATTCCATTCCCCGGGGACATGCTAGTCGGAATCAGCGCAGGGTTGCAACCGATGCAGTATGACGACTTTGCAAAAACCGGAACGCGTGGCGGAGACGCTAAAGCTGCTGCACGTCGACAACGCCTGCCACCGCCTTGATCGCGCCGGCGATCTGCGGCGAGACCTTGAAGCGGCCGGGCAGCTTCATCTCCACCTCGGTCTCGAGGTCGAGCATCAGCACCAGCGAGACCTCGCCGTCGCCGCTTCCGCGCGGTGCGATGCCGGGGCCGCCGACCTTCGGCGCGCCGCCGTTGGCGGCCGCCATCTCGGGCCCGGCGAGACGCTTGGCGATCGAGTCCAGCGGCTTGGTGTCGCGCAGGAAGATGCGCAGCCCCTTCTGCGTCTTCGCCGCGGCATCATCCAGCGGCTCGGCATGCAGCACGCGAGCGCGGACGTCCTCGCCCTGGAGCTCGGCCCCCAACTGCAGCAGCACGGCCGCGCCCGGCTCCAGCACGTCGCGGTATTGCGCAAGGCCTTCGGAGAACAGCACCGCCTCGAAATGGCCGGTGGGATCGGACAGCCCCATGATGCCCATCTTGTTGCCGGTCTTGGTGCGCCGCTCCATGCGCGAGACCACGGTCGCCGCGACCTTGCCGGCGGTGGCGCCGGTCTTCACCGCGCGCGAGAACTCGGCCCAGCTCTGCACCCGCAGCCGCTTCAGCACGGTCGCGTAATCGTCGAGCGGATGTCCCGACAGGAAGAAGCCGATCGCGTCATATTCGCGGCGCAGCCGCTCGGCCGGCAGCCATGGCTCGACCTGCGGCAGCATGATGGTCGGCGCATCCGCCGACATGCCGAACATGTCGTTCTGGCCTATGGTCGCAGCTTCATGCGCGCGCTGGCAGGCGGCGAGGATCGCGTCCGCACCGGCAAACACGCGCGCCCGGTTCGGCTCCAGCGTGTCGAAGGCGCCGGCGGCGGCGAGACTTTCGATGATGCGCTTGTTGATCGCGCGCGGCGAGACGCGCGCGGCGAAATCGGCGAGCGAAGTGAACAGGCCGCCCCGGGTGCGCTCGGCAATGATCTGCTCGATCGCCTGGATGCCGACGCCCTTGAGCGCGGCGAGCGCGTAGTAGATCGTGTTCTCGCCGACCTCGAAGGTCGCGCCCGACCGGTTGATGTTCGGCGGCTCGACCTTGATGCCGAGCCGCTGCGCCTCGGAGCGGAATTCGGAGAGCTTGTCGGTGTTGTTCAGATCGAGCGTCATGGACGCGGCGATGAACTCCACCGGATAATGCGCCTTCATGTAGGCGGTGTGGTAGGACACCAGCGCATAGGCCGCCGCGTGACTCTTGTTGAAGCCGTAGTCGGCGAACTTCGCGAGCAGCTCGAAGATGGTCTCGGCCTGCCCCTTCGGCACGCCGTTCTTCACCGCACCCGCGACGAAGATGTCGCGCTGCTTGTCCATCTCGGCGCGGATCTTCTTGCCCATGGCGCGGCGCAACAGGTCGGCGTCGCCGAGCGAATAGCCCGACATCACCTGCGCGATCTGCATCACCTGCTCCTGGTAGATGATGACGCCGAAGGTCTCCTTCAGGATCGGCTCCAGCACGGGGTGCAGATATTCCGGCTCCTCGTCGCCGTGCTTGCGCGCGCAATAGGTCGGGATGTTGGCCATCGGGCCCGGCCGATAGAGCGCGACCAGCGCGATGATGTCCTCGAAACGGTCGGGGCGCATGTCGATCAGCGCCCGCCGCATGCCCTGGCTTTCAACCTGGAACACACCGACCACGTCGCCGCGCGCCAGCATCTGATAGCTCTCGGCATCGTCGATCGGCAGCGTGGCGAGATCGACATCGATGCCGCGCGGCTTGAGCAGCTTGCAGGCGACGTCGAGCACGGTGAGCGTCTTCAGGCCGAGGAAGTCGAACTTCACGAGGCCCGCCGGCTCGACCCATTTCATGTTGAACTGGGTCACCGGCATGTCGGATTTGGGATCGCGGTAGAGTGGCACGAGCTCGCTCAAGGGGCGATCGCCGATCACGATGCCGGCCGCGTGGGTCGAGGCGTGGCGGGTCAGGCCTTCGAGACGCTGGGCGATGTCGAAGGCGCGCGCCACCACGGGATCCTCGTCGCGGAACGCCTGCAGCTTCGGCTCGCTCTCGATCGCGGCGGCCAGCGTCACCGGCGCCGCCGGATTCTGCGGCACCAGCTTGGTCAGCTTGTCGACCTGGCCATAGGGCATCTGCAGCACGCGGCCGACGTCGCGCAGCACGCCACGCGCCTGCAGCGTACCGAAGGTGATGATCTGCGCGACCTGGTCGCGGCCGTAGCGCTGCTGCACGTAACTGATCACCTCGCCGCGGCGGTCCTGGCAGAAGTCGATGTCGAAGTCCGGCATCGAGACGCGTTCCGGATTGAGGAAGCGCTCGAACAGCAGACCGAACCTGATCGGGTCGAGGTCGGTGATCGTGAGCGCCCACGCCACCAGCGAGCCTGCGCCGGAGCCGCGGCCCGGCCCGACCGGAATGCCGTGAGCCTTGGCCCATTTGATGAAGTCGGACACGATCAGGAAGTAGCCCGCGTACTTCATGCGCATGATGACGTCGAGCTCGAACGCCAGGCGCTTGTTATAGTCTTCTTCCGTCGTGCCCTGAGAGAGGCCGTGCACGCGCAGACGGTTGGCGAGCCCCTCCTCCGCCTGCCGCTTCAGCTCGGCCGCCTCGACCGCGGCGGCGTCCGAGCTCGCCGCGGCGCCGACGGTGAAGAACGGCAGGATGGGCTTGCGCGTCATTGGCCGGAACGAGCAGCGCTCGGCGATCTCCACCGTCGAGGCCAGCGCCTCCGGAATGTCGGCGAACAGCACCGCCATCTCGGCGCGCGTCTTGAAGCGATGATCCGGCGTCAGCTGCACACGGTCGGTCTCGGCGATCAGCCGGCCGCCGGCGATGCAGAGCAGCGCATCATGAGCTTCGTAATCGTCGGTGGTCGCGAAATACGGCTCGTTGGTCGCAACCAGCGGCAGCCCCTTGGCGTAGGCGATGTCGATCAGGCCGCCTTCGACGCGCCGCTCCTTCTCGGCGTTATGGCGCTGCAATTCGACGTAGAGACGGTCGCCGAACAGAGCAGCCAAACGCTCGCATCGCGCCCCGGCGAGCTCGGCCATGCCGCCGGCGAGCGCCAGCGAGATCGGCCCGTCCGGCCCGCCCGTAAGCGCGATCAGGCCCTCGGTCTCGCCCTCGAGCCAGTCGAGCTTGATGAACGGAGCATGGCTGTCCGGCGATTCCAGGAACGCGCGCGAGTTCAGCCGCATCAGGCTGCGATAACCGCGCTCCTGTGCGGCGAGCAGCACCACGCGCGAGGGTCCCATTGCGTTGCGCGCGTTGGGATCCTGATCGCCGAAATCGATGGCGAGCTCGCAGCCGACGATCGGCTGGATGCCCGAGCCCGCCATCTTGTCGGAGAACTCCAGCGCGCCGAACAGATTGTCGGTGTCGGTCAGCGCCAGCGCCGGCTGGTGGTCTTTCTTGGCAAGCTCGGCGAGCTTGGCGATCTTGATCGAACCCTTGAGCAGCGAATAGGCCGAGTGAACGTGAAGGTGGACAAATCCGGCGCTCGGCATGGTCGCGTGTCGGCCTCTTGCAGATGAGATGAAGCGGTCGCCGGCGCCTCAAGGCATCATGCACTCGCGGCCGACTCGCCTCTCAATGGTGGGGTCTCGCAGCTTCAGAGTCCACGCCGGAGCGGCCGCTTCGCCGCGTCGTCCCGCTTTTCCCCAAGAGGTCAGAGGAAGCCGGCCTAGAGCTGCGGAATGACCTGGGCCCAAATCGCGATCATCCCGACGAACAGCGTGATGGACGCCAATGCGGCAGCCTCTTCGACGAAAACCCTGAACATGTCTCGCTCCTTCATTAGAACGTATGAAGAACATTGTTCTCTTTCTGTTCTCGGGAGTCAAGCGCAGCGGGTGACCTCACAGCATAATGGTTAACTCGCTGAATTCACGTAATAAAAAAGCCCCGGCCAAGGCCGGGGCTTTCGACGACCGCTCCAGTGGGAGCGATAAGGATCAGTAACGGCCGAGCATCGGGCCGCCGAACTTGTAGTTCAGGCGGACGAGACCGATGTCGACGTCCTGGTCGATGCGTTCGACAGCGCCGCTGGCAAAGGTGACGTTGTGGTCGCCGAGGAAGATGTGGTTGTACTCGACACCGACCGTCCAGTTCGGCGCGAAACCGTACTCCAGGCCTGCACCAACCGTCGCGCCCCAGCGGGTCTCGTCGGCCCGGTCGAGGTTCGCACCGGTCACGGTGCTGTAGACGTCGTACTTGTTGCTGACGACGGCGGCGCCGCCCTTCGCGTAGACTAGGACGTTGTTCCAGGCATAGCCGACCTGACCCGTGATCAGACCGAACGCGTCGACACGCGTGCGGTTGCGGAGCCCGGTGATGCCGCTGATGTTGTCACCCGAGAAGTCGGCCCAGTTGCCCTGGCCTTCGACGCCGAACACGAACTGGCCGGTCTGCCAGCGGTAGCCGAGCTGACCACCGACCGTGCCGCCGGTCGAATTGTGCGAACCTTCGGAGCCGAAGCCGACAAGATCCCACGAGGTGTCGGCGGAACCGCCGCCGCCGTTGACGCCGATGTAGAAGCCGCTCCAGTCGTAAACGGCGGCGATCGCCGCCGGCGGAGCCTTGGTGTAAGGCCGCGCCGCGAGATCGGCAGCCAGCGCCGGCGCAGCCGCGCTGAGCGCGACAAGGCTGACAGCGGCGAGCAACAACTTCTTCTTCATTTGATTCCCGTTCCAGTTTCTTCAGAGGCCCCCGGGCCGTGGCGTTGGTCATAACAGCGATCGACGGAATTGCTGTAACCGCGACGCCACAGTGCGATCGAAAGGATTTTGCTCATTAACGAATGTTAATCGTCACGTGCATGGAAACTCTTTGAAACAAGGGCTTTCAGCAATTTCAATGTCGACGAGGCGAGATCGATTGCACGCGCGCGCAACGTTGCCGCGCGCACATTAGCGTGATTGAGAATCGCAAATGCGCGGTCGCGCTCTTCATCCCATTGTCGCCATACTTTCGCTCGCTTTCATCACATTCATCCTGGCATCACTCGCAAGCTCGCCCGCGCGCGTTCGAACGATCATCCCTTCTGCTGCCGCACTGAGAGCACCGCGCCTCGCTCATGCTCGCCCCACCGGCGTTCTCCCGACAAGCGGAGCTTCGTGCGCGAACCTTTGATCTGAGCGAACCGATCTGCATGCGCGTCGCCGCCCGGGCCCCGCCGCCAGAACCGGAACGTTCTCGGACGCAGGATTGCCGGCCGCCTGTCCGAGCAAATGCGCAAGGCGAGCGCAAGTTGTGACCGCGCCAGTCATCGTATAGCGTCCCGTCAGGCCTTCCTTCGCGCAGTCGATCCTTCCATGCTCGCCCGTATCCTGCTGCTCGCCTCGCTCCTGCTTCCCGGCACTTTGCGTGCCGAAGCAATGCCGGCCGAGAAAGCCGGCTTCGCCTCCAGGCTGACGATCTATCTCGCCAAGGGACCAGCCGACGCATGCGGCCCGGGCTGCGATCGCTGGATCGCCATCGAGGGCGAGATCGATCGGGAGGCTGCGCTGCGCATTCGCCGCTTCCTGGCCGCCGTCAAGGACCTGCAGCGTCCGATCTATCTCCATTCGCCAGGCGGCAACGTCGAGCAGTCTTACGCGATCGCGCGGTTGCTGCGCAGCCGCAAGGCGGTTGCCAGGGTTGGCCGGACGATCGCGACCGCTTGCGCCGCGGGCACGCAGGTGGACGCCGCCTGCCTGAAGCTCAAGAACGCAAGCAGTGAGGTCGAGGCCGAACTCACCACGGCCCGTGCCATGTGCAACTCGGCCTGCGGATACCTGTTTCTCGGGGCGACGTCGCGCGAGGTCGCCCCCGACGCCGCAATGGCGGTCCATAATTCCAGGCTGGTGCTCGCCTTCGACGGGCGGCCCGATCCGGCGGCAGTCGCGGAATACAGGCGCCGCCGGCTCTTGGCGGCCGATCGCGATCGCGCGGCGTTCATCGCAGCGATGGGAATTAGTCGCGAGCTGGATTCCCTCATCCGGACGGTGAAGTTCGAAAGCCTGCACGTGTTGACGCGATCCGAGCTGTACGGTTTCGGCATCGACACGCGACCGCTCGCCGAAACGAACTGGACCCTGGAGAAAGAGGCCCGGCCGTTTGTCCGCAAGATCGCGACCGCCAAGAAGGAGAACGCCTCCACGTTCCGAACGATGGAGCTGCGCCTGTCTTGCGAAAGCAGCAAGGGCGCACCGCTGACATTTGCGGCCGAGGTCGACGAAACGGCCACCGGCAAGAGCACGATCCTGATCACGGCGGATGCCGACAAGGAGAAGACGGCCGGAGGATCTCCGCTGCGGACCGGCAAGCACGAGGTCTGGCGCAGCAACATCGACCCCGACATGGTCAAGGCGATACTGGCCTCCCGCTCCGTGCATGTCCGCGAAACCACGCCGATCGCGGACGACAAGACGAACATCATGACATTCGAGCTCGACCTGGCGGGCCTGCCGTCACAATGGGCTCGGCTCAAGGCATCCTGCGCATTGCCGACGCCGGGCCCGACAAGCTCCTGGCCGGCGACGCCTGGGCAAGCCGCTCCCTGGCAGGCAGCTCATTGGCCCGAGAGCCCGTGGACGCCCGCCCCCCAACTGACCGTCAGCACAAACCCTCGGCCCGCTCCTTCGCCTTGAAATGACGTCGGACATTGCCCCGGGGGCGATTCAACGCAGCAAACATTCATTCACCCCTCGTCGAGCAGGGAGCGGACCTTGGCGGCCAGGTCTTCGATCGCAAAGGGCTTGGACAGCAAATGCTTGCCGGCATCGAGCACGCCATTGTGGACGATCGCGTTGCGCGTGTAGCCGGTGGTGAACAGCACTTTCAGATCCGGGTATCGTCTCGACAGCTCGGCTGCGAGTTCGGCACCGGTCATGTCGGGCATGACGACGTCGGTGAACAGCAGATCCGGAACGAAACCGCCTTCGATTTTGCCGATCGCCTCCCTCGCGCTCGCGGCCTCGACCACGGTATAGCCGAGCTCGCGCAGGCTTTCGGAGGAGATGCCGCGGACCCGCTCATCGTCCTCGACGACGAGGATGGTCTCGCTCTGCAGACTTGCACCGGGATGCGGCACGCCGTGCGACGGAGTTGAGACAGGCTCCTGGCCCGCGAAGCATGGAAGATAGATCTTCACGGTCGTACCGACATCCACCTCCGAATAGATTTTGACATGGCCGCCCGACTGCCGCACGAAGCCGTAGACCTGGCTGAGGCCAAGTCCAGTCCCCTTGCCGACGACCTTGGTCGTGAAGAACGGATCGAAGACCTTTCCAAGCACGTCGGGCGCAATGCCCATGCCGTTGTCTGTCACCGCAATGAGCACGTACTGCCCGGCCTGCAGCGCGTATTCGCGGGCGAATTTTCGATCTATCGAGGCGTTGGCGGTTTCGATCGTCAGCCTGCCACCCTTCGGCATGGCATCGCGCGCATTGACAGCAAGATTGACGAGAGCGCTCTCGAGCTGGGCAGGGTCTGCCTTGACGCGCCATAGGCCAGCCGCCAGCACCGTCTCGAGACGGACGAGCTCGCCGAGCGAGCGCTCGAGCAGCTCACTCATCTCACCGACCATCTTGTTGATGTCCACGACCTCGGGCGCAAGAGGCTGCTGCCGCGAGAACGCCAGCAATCTTTGCGTCAAGGTGGCGGCACGATTCGCGCCGTCCGTGGCGCTATCGAGGAAGCGGTCAATGTTGAGCTCGCCCTTGCCGAGCCGCCGCTTGGCGAGATTCAAGCTGCCGAGGATGACGGCCAGCATATTGTTGAAGTCGTGGGCGATCCCTCCGGTCAATTGCCCGACGGCTTCCATCTTCTGCGATTGCCGCAATTGCTCCTCGGCCTTCATGCGCTCGGCGATCTCGTCGGCGACACGTTGCTCCAGCTCGGCATTGAGCACTTCGAGCCTGGTCAGCAGCCGGGCATTGTCGATCGCGGTCGCGGCGTGGCCGGCGATGCCGAGCAATGCGGCCTCGTGCTCCTCGTGGAATCGACCGACCTCCGCATGACCGAAGAAAAGCCCACCGAGCACCTCGCCGCTGCGCGAGATCACGGGGACCGCAAGGTATGACCGGACCGGGAGATGGCCCTCGGGCATGCCTTTCCGCGGCGCATTCTTGCCATAGCGCGGGTCTTGCAGGATGTCATCCGACCTCACCACGCCCGTGCCCTTGAAGGTCGGCTCGAACACGGCGGTGGCGCGCGGCATCGGGAAGTTTTCGAAGGCGGATCGCGGCACGCCGGACAGCGAATACAGCATGTAGCTGCCGCCGTCCGCGGCCAGGACGTTGTAGAAGAAGGCTCCGAACTGCGCGCCCGTCAGCTCGACGCCGGCATCCGTCACGATCTGGACGATCCTGTCGAGATCGCGTTCGCGGGCAACCGATGCTCCCGTGTCGTTGAGTATCCTCAGATGACGTTCAGTCTTCTTTTGCGCGGAGATATCCAGCACGGTCCCGATAAAGCGGGTGGCCTGGCCGTTGGAAAAGATCGTGTGACCCGTTGCGGCGATCCAGCGCTCGACGCCATCCTCGATGCCGACGGTCCGGTATTCGATGTTGTAGCTTCCTGGAGAATTGGGCTGTAACGCGCTCGAGACGGCCTGATGGGCGCGCTGCCTGTCATCGGGATGGATGCCCTTCAGGAATGAGCCCTCATAGCTGACCTCGGCATCCCATGAGAGACCGAACACCTCCTTGCAGCGGCCATCCCATCGAAGAATGTCGTTGACCGGATCGTAGTCCCAGGTGCCGATTCCGGCAGCCTTGTTGGCGAGGACCAGTCGCTCGGCGGCGTCGCGCGCCGCCTGCTCCGATCGGACGCGCTCGATGTGGGCCCACGATCGCTCCGTTACCTCGGTGAGCAAGGCAAGTTCGCGCGGCGTCCACAGATGCGGGCCGCGGTGATGAATCGCCATCAAGGCGGTCAGGCGCCCTTCCTTCACCAAGGGCATGCAGATCGTCGAACCGATCCCGATGCGCTGGAAAGTGGCGGCTTCCTCGGGGGCGATCTCCTTCAGATTGTCGTTGATGATGAGGGGCCGCCCGGCGCCCAGCTCTCGCACCGCCTTCTCGCCGAAGTCGGCAAGGCTGTAGTGCCCCACTATGTGCATCGCACCGGGGGCCGCCCAATCCCCGCGGATGGTGAAGCCGTCCTGATCCGGATCCATGTCGGCATAGGCGCAGTTTGAGACGCCGAGATACTCGCCGACCATTTTCGTCGTCACTGCCATGACGCCGTCGGCATCGCGCGTCTTGGCCGTTTCCTTGTTGAGAGCGTCCAGGAAGAGCAGCCGCGCTTCGTTCTCGCGCACCGCGCTCTCGGCACGGCGACGTTCGACGGCGGTGCGGGTGCGTTCGGCAACCTCGCGGATGAGCTCCAGCTCCGCCGGGCTCCATTCACGCGGCGTGGCATTGTTGAGGTAGAGCAGCGCCACGACCCCATCGGGCTCGGAGATCGGCATGTTGACCAATGCGCGGGCCGAGATCGCCTCGAGAGCTCGGGCGCGGTCGCCGACGCGAGGGTCCTTTTCAGCGTCGGCGCAGACGACCGTCTCACCCCGCTTCAAGTCTTCGATATAGCTGCCATAGTCGCGAAAGCGCAGCACGCCGGCCAGGCTCGAGATCCCCGGAGCGTTCCAGTCGCGTGCGATGGTGATGGTCTCGGCAGAGGTATCGACGGTGCCGTAACCTGCCCGGCTGACATTGAGGCTGCGGCCCAGCAGCTCCGCCGCCGAATAGGCGAGATCGTCGGGGTCACCGATCTCCCGAATATGGTCGCCGAGGGCGGCTAAGACGGCGTTGCGGTCGGCCGAGGGTCCCCCGGTCGCTGTCGTCATCGGTCAACCCCGAACACGTCCCTCGCTCCACCTGCACACCGATGAAACAGTAACCGAAGGGGGAGCCTTAGGTTCCCGGCGCGAGGCAGCACCTCGCGGTCCTGCTCGGCGTAATACGGCGGGAGGCGTGCTCCCCCAAAGCGGGTTTAGACCGGCGTATAGATCACGAGCTTCAGCGCGGGATCGTCGTTGGCCTGGAAACTGGTGTGTTCGAAGTGCAGCACGCCCTTGGTCGGATGGTTCATGGTCTTGCGGCCCGAGATGGTGCTGCGGATGTCGTGCGCCTCCCACCATTCGACGAATTCCGGACTGCCCTCGCGCAGTCGTGTCAGCAGCTCCACGAAGGCGGGATCGCCGGCCCAGACATCGTGGGTGGCGCGAAACATCGCCACCATCGCCTTGGCAACGTCCGCCCAGCCGGCGCCGTAGGATTTTCGTGTCTGCTTGTTGGTCATCATCAGGAGCAGCGTGTTGCGATCCTGCTCCGGCAAGCGCCCGAAGCCGAAGACCTCCTCAGCCGCATCGTTCCAGGCCAGCACGTCCCAGCGCCGGCCGGTGATGTAGGCCGGCTGGTGCAGGCTCTCGATCATCCGACGAATGGGCGGCGGCACGATCTCGCGGGTGAACGGGCTTCTTGCGCGGTCGCGCGCCAGCGCCCTGAGGTGTGCATGCTCGGCCTTGCTGAGACGGAGCGCCCGGGCCAGGGCATCCACGGTGGTGACGGACGGGCTCACCGTGCGGCCCTGTTCGAGGCGGATGTACCAGTCGACGCCGATGCCGGCGAGCTGCGCGACCTCCTCGCGGCGCAGCCCCGCGGTGCGCCGGCGCCTGCCCGCCGGAAGCCCGACCGCCTTCGGCGACAGCTTTTCGCGACGAGACCTCAGGAAGTCCCCGAATTCGACGCGGCGTGGATCGGCCATGACGGATGTCCCTGCGATGGAGGGCCTATAGAATACTAGGATAATACCAGGCCTTCCTGCCTCCGGCCAAGGCGGCGCATACCGACCTCACCCGACTTCGAGGTGAACATCATGAAAGCTGCCGTGCTCAAATCCTTCGGCTCGCCGCTGGCGATCGAGGCTGTCCCCGAACCGGTGCTCGGCACCGGCGAGGTCATCGTCGACGTCGTCGCGACGCGCGTGCTGTCCTACATGAACGAGGTCTTCGACGGGACGCGCAATTATGCGCTCGACCTGCCGATCGTCCCGGGCCCGGGCGGCATCGGCCGCGTGCGCGCGATCGGCCCGGACGCGACCAAGCTTGCCGTCGGCGACTGGGTGTTCTGCGATCCGACGGTGCGCTCGCGCGATGATGCCGTGGCGCCTGACATCGCCCTGCAGGGCCTGACCGCCGCGGGGCCCGGCGGCATGCGCCTGCAACGGCACTTTCGCCACGGCTCTTTCGCCGAGCGGATGCGGGTGCCGACCGAGAACGTCAAACCCCTCGGCCCGATCACGTCCGAGCAGGCAACGCAATGGTGCGCGCTGGGCACGCTGCTGGTGCCCTATGGCGGCTTCCTCGCGGCAAACCTTCGCCCGGGCGAGACCGTGCTGGTGAGCGGCGCCACCGGCAATTTCGGCAGCGCCGCCGTCTCTGTCGCGCTGGCGATGGGTGCAGCCTGCGTGGTCGCGCCGGGCCGCAACGAGAAGATCCTCTCCGACCTTGTCCGCCGCTTTGGCGGCCGCGTGAAGCCGGTCAGGCTCACCGGCCATGAGGACGACGACCGCGAAGCGATGAAGCGCGCCGCGCCTGGGCCGATCGACTGCGTGTTCGACATCATGCCGCCATCGGTGAGCCCGATTGTGGTGCGGGCCGCCGTCATGACGGTGCGCGCCTACGGACGCGTCGTGCTGATGGGTGGCGTCGGCATGGCGGGCGGGCCGGGCCTCGAGCTGCCCTACCCCTGGATCATGCGCAACTGCATCAACATCCACGGCGTCTGGATGTATCCGCCGGATGCGGCGACCCGCCTGATCGCGCTGGTCCGCGCCGGATTGCTGCGGCTCGACGCGTACGAGACCACCGCCTTCGACCTCGACCACGCCAACGAAGCCGTGGCGCATGCCGCGGCCAACGGAGGGCCGTTCAAACTGACGGTGATCAGGCCCTGAGCGCTGCGAGGGCGGCAGAGCGCCGTCGCCGATTTTTCGGAAGTTCCACCAAGCACTTGGCTACTGTGCGTGGGGTTGTTTTCGCGCGTTTAGTCGAGCTCGACCACCTGGCCGTGCGACAGCGACACGCGCCGGTCCATGCGGCCGGCGAGCTCCATATTGTGGGTCGCGATCAGCATCGACACGTGCGTCGCCTTGACCAGCTGCATCAGCGCCTGGAACACGTGCTCGGCGGTGCCGGGGTCGAGATTGCCGGTGGGCTCGTCCGCAAACAGCACGCGCGGCGCGTTGGCCACCGCACGGGCGATGGCGACACGCTGCTGCTCGCCGCCGGACAGCTCGGCGGGGCGGTGGGTGATGCGGTCGCCGAGGCCGAGATAGCCGAGGATCTCCTTGGCGCGCTTGACGGTCTCGGACTTCTTCAGGCCGCGGATCATCTGCGGCAGCATGACGTTCTCGAGCGCCGAGAACTCCGGCAGCAGCCGGTGCGACTGGTAGACGAAGCCGATATCGGTGCGGCGCAACTGGGTGCGCTCGATGTCGGGCAGCTGCGAGGTCGGCGCGCCCGAGACATAGACCTCGCCGGAATCGGGGGCTTCCAGCAGCCCCGCGATGTGCAGCAGCGTCGACTTGCCCGAGCCCGATGGCGCCACCAGGGCGACGGACTGGCCGGCCCACAGCGCCAGCTTGGCGCCGTCGAGGATCGTCAGCGGCACCTCGCCCTGCAAGTACTGCCGCTTTATCTCGTGGAGATAAATGACCGGTACATCTTCTGCCCCCTGCTGCTGCTCCATCAGTCCCTCACTCGTACCGGAGCGCTTCGACGGGATCGAGGCGCGCGGCGCGCCACGACGGATAGAGCGTCGCCAGGAACGACAGCGTCAGCGCCATGATGACGACGGCCGTGGTCTCGCCGACGTCGATCTCGGCAGGCAGCTTCGACAGGAAGTAGAGCTCCGGCGAGAACAGCTCGGTCGAAGTCAGCCAGGACAGGAATTGCCGGATCGATTCGATGTTGACGCAGATCACGAGGCCGACGCAGAAGCCGACCAGCGTGCCGACCACGCCGATGGAGGCGCCCGTGATCAGGAAGATCCGCATGATCGATCCTTGCGAAGCGCCCATGGTGCGCAGGATCGCGATGTCGCTGCCCTTGTCCTTCACCAGCATGATCAGGCCGGAGACGATGTTGAGCGCGGCGACCAGCACGATCATGGTCAGGATGAGGAACATCACGTTGCGCTCGACCTGGAGCGCGTTGAAGAAGGTCGAGTTGCGCTGCCGCCAGTCCACCAGAAAGATCGGCCGGCCCGCCGCCTCCGTCACCGCCTTGCGGAAGGCGTCGATCCTGTCGGGGTTGGTGGTGAACACCTCGATCGAGGTGACGTCGTTGCTGCGGTTGAAATAGGCCTGCGCTTCGGCGAGCGGCATGAACACGAAGCCGAGATCGTACTCGGACATGCCGATCTCGAACACCGCGACGATCTTGTACGGTTTTATGCGCGGCGTCGTGCCCATCGGCGTGACCGCGCCCTTCGGCGCCACCAGCGTGATGCTGTCGCCGGCATGCAGCGAAAGCTGGTCGGCGAGGCGCCGGCCGATCGCAACGCCCTGCCCTTCGTCAAACCCCTCGAGCGAGCCCTGCTTGATGTTCTTGGCGATCGAGGTGAGGTTGTTGAGATCGTCGGAGCGGATACCGCGCACCAGGACGCCCGAGGCGTTCCAAGGCGATGACGCCAGCGCCTGACCGTCAACCACCGGCGCCGCAAGCCGGATGCCCTCGACCTGGCTGAGGCGGTCGGCAACGTCCTTCCAGTCGGTCAGCGGCGATTCCAGCGGCTGGACCAGGATGTGGCCGTTGAGGCCCAGGATCTTGTCGAGCAGTTCTTTACGGAAACCGTTCATCACGGCCATGACGATGATCAGCGTCGCGACGCCGAGCATGATGCCGAGGAAGGAGAACCCGGCAATGACCGAGATGAATCCCTCCTTCCGGCGCGCCCGCAAATAGCGCGCCGACAGCATCCACTCGAATGGCGCGAAAGGCGCGGTTTGCACGGTTTCGGTCATGGTCTCATCCATCGCTCGATAATCCCATGATTCGGGGTCAATTGTGGCCGGATTGGCGGCCGCGATATCGCGCGATGAACAATATTCAGCTGACCAGCCTTATCAGCCCACAAGTCTTGCGACCGCGTCCGCAGGCGACATGGTCTCGCGCGCGCCGTCGCTGCGCCGCTTGATCTCGACCTTGCCGTCGGCGAGCCCCTTCGGCCCGATCATGATCTGCCAGGGGATGCCGATCAGGTCGGCGGCGGCGAATTTGGCGCCAGCGCGCTGATCGGTGTCGTCATAGAGCACGTCGACGCCCTTGGCCGTGAGCTCGGCATAGAGCTTCTCGCAGGCCGCATCGACGGCCGCATCGCCCTGCTTCAGGTTGAGGATCGAGACGCGGAACGGTGCCACCGCCTCCGGCCATTTGATGCCGGCATCGTCATGGCAAGCCTCGATGATGGCACCTAGCAGGCGCGAGACGCCGACGCCGTACGAGCCGCCATGGATCGGCACGTCGACACCATCAGGCCCCGCCACGAGCGCCTTCATCGGCTCGGAATATTTGGTGCCGAAATAGAAGATCTGGCCAACCTCGATGCCGCGGGTGTTGACTCGCTTATCGACCGGCACTTCCTGCTCGAAGCGCGAGGCGTCGTGGACGTCCTCGGTCGCCGCATAGAGCGAGGTCCATTGCTTGATGATCGGCGTCAGGTCGCTCTCATAGTCGACGTCCTCGCCCGGCACCGGCAGGTCCAGCACGTCGCGATTGATGAACACGCCGGATTCGCCGGTCTCGGCGAGCACGATGAACTCGTGGCTGAGATCGCCGCCGATCGGGCCGGTCTCGGCACGCATCGGGATCGCCTTCAGCCCCATCCGTGCGAAGGTGCGCAAGTATGCGACGAACATCTTGTTGTAGGCGACGCGCGCCGCGGCCTCGTTGAGGTCGAAGGAATAGGCGTCCTTCATCAGGAACTCGCGGCCGCGCATCACGCCGAAGCGCGGACGCTGCTCGTCGCGGAATTTCCATTGGATATGATAGAGATTGAGCGGCAGGTTCTTGTAGGACTTCACATAGGCGCGGAAGATCTCGGTGATCATTTCCTCGTTGGTCGGCCCGTACAGCAGCTCGCGCTTGTGGCGGTCGGCGATGCGCAGCATCTCCGGGCCGTAGGCGTCGTAGCGGCCGCTCTCGCGCCAGAGGTCGGCGAGCTGGAGCGTCGGCATCAAGACCTCGATCGCGCCGGAGCGATTCTGCTCCTCGCGCACAATCTGCTCGATCTTCTTCAGCACGCGGAAGCCGAGCGGCAGCCAGGCATAGATGCCGGCCGCCTCCTGCCTGATCATGCCGGCACGCAGCATCAGCCGATGCGAGACGATCTCCGCCTCTTTCGGATTTTCCTTCAGGATGGGCAGAAAGAACCGCGACAACCGCATGGTAATACTCTGGGAATCAGTGATCGCCTGCAGTGAAACCGGATTGGGAGCGAAAACACAAGACGGGAATGAGGAAAAGCCGCTAACGCGGCGAAATACCTGTCATTTTTCCGTTGCCTTCAGGTTTGACTTCAGGAGCACCGTGCTCAGCAAAGCCGGTGAGCCTAGGGTGGCGGCACCTCGAATTCATCCGCGAGCGTGATCATCTCGAAATCGCTCACGAGCGCCTCGATGCGCACACGCCAGCGGCCGGCGAAGGGCAGCTCGACCTTGCGCACGTGCCAGTAGCCATCCGGCCCGAGCAAGGCGTCCCGTTCCATCGGCTCGATGCCGCGCTCGGGCAGGCTGAGCGTCAACGTCACCTCTTTGGCCGCCAAGGGCGTCCCATCGCCGGTCATGAGCTGGAGCACGAAATCGTCCTTGCCGACCTTTCCGGGCGACACCAGCACCTGGAACATCGCCTTGTCGCCGTGGATGTGGATCGCCAAAGGGATCTCCGGAATGATCGTTCGCGGCGGCGGCGTGAAGCGCCAGCCGGCGACGACGGCGAAGATGGCGAGGGCGATCACGCATTCGAGGAGGATCGAGCGCTTGAGGATGGCTTGGGCTCCACGATCGCGGGCGAGTGCCGGAGTGAGGCGGAAGCGGTTGAGCGCCGCAAGGGCGAGCAGCATGAGAACCAGGCCGAGCTTGATCGAGAGGATGAAGCCATAGCGGGTCTCGACCAACGCCGAAACTTTTTCGAGCTGAACAATCGCAAGGGCGAGGCCCGTCAATGCCAGCACGCCGACCGCCGGCATGGCGATGCCCGAGAAGCGCTTCACGACGGCGAGTGCTGCTGGCGTCGGCTTCGACAGCAATGCCGCCAGCGGAGCAAGAGCGCCGATCCACAGCGCAACGCACAGGCCGTGAAGAAACATCGCCGGGCGCATCATCATTCGAGGCGGCGCCGTTGCGGCATGCCCGCTCATGGCGAGCGACAGGCCCACGCCGACCATGGCAATGATCGCAAGAGCCCGCGAGGACCATGCGCTGCGCAGCGCCAGCAGAGCGAACAGCATCGCGGCGGCAGCAACTAAAAACGCGCGGCCGGCACTGGTTGCCACCGCGACCTTCCAAGGTGCGGCCGTCGCGAGCGCCGCCGGCGGCAGGCCAAGGAGATCGAGACCCAGCGCACCTAGCGACACCACCGCGCTCGAAAGGCCGACCGCGAGCGCCACGCGCGGCACGGTCATGCCGGCCAGAGACCATGATATCCAGCGCGCAAACCACACACCGCCGACGCCTACGAACAGACCGAGATAGAGGCCAACGCGCGCCAGCCAGATCAGCGCGGCCAACCAATGGTCCGTACTCGCGGACGGCTTCGTCTCCGACGGCATGCCGACTGAAAACATCACTGATCCCACGATCGGATGGCCATCCTGCGAGACCACGCGATAGCTGACGACCGCGGTCCCCTCAGGCAGATCCGCTGGCATCAGGATCGAAATCGTGTCGCCCGACGCGCCGACACGCGGATCGTCCCGCGCCCTGCCCGTCCCGTCGATCAGCCGGATCGCGCCCGGCGTTACCGGTTCGTTGAACCGCAGCTCCACCACCTTCGGCGCGGTCGCGAGCGTGCTGCCGCTCGCCGGCTCGACCGAGATCAGCGCCGCATGCGCGAGCGCACCGCTCGCGAAGCTGGCAGCGAAGAGCAGCGTTGCGAACGCGGCGAGGAGGCGCATCAGGGTTTCGGCAGGAGCTTGACGCCAGGCGCCGGCGACTTGCCCTCATGCGAATGGCTTGCCCCCTCGGTTGGGATCTCGATCCAGCGACGAACGCCGGTCTCGCATTCCTGAACCACTGGGAAGTACAAGGTCGTGTTCGCCTTGAGCTTGTCGGTCAGCACCGTCTGCATGATGAACTCGTCATAGTTCTTGTCCTGCAGCTTGCCGCCGGACCACGCCACCTCCTTGACGCCGGACGAGAGCTTGTTGCCGTGATAGTCGTATTCCCCGGCATATTTGCCCTCCACGATATCGATGGTCCAGCCGGCCTTCGGCATCGGCTTCACCGCGATGACCCCTTCCGGAATCTGCACGCGGAGCTTCACCGTCGGTGAGCCCGCGCAGCCATGCGGCACGGTGAAGACCGCCTTGTAGGACGCACCAATTGTGGCTTGCTTGGTCTCGAGCGAGACATGCGCCGCCACTGGTGATGCGGCGAGCGCGGCAATCAGGATCAGGCAGGATCGCTTCGACATATTCGGTCTCCCGAGAGTCCAGAACAGTCTCATTTCATCTTCATTCCCGAATGATCCGGCATTTTCTTCATGTCCATGTGGCCCGAGTGTCCGCCATCGCCCGGCGCCTGCGCGCCGACGCCCTGGACGGCGAGGGCGACAGTGACCTTTCCTGCCTTCTCGAACTGAAGCGTCACCGGCACCTTGTCGCCTTGCTTGAATGGCCCCTTCAGCTCCTGAAGCATCAAATGATTGCCGCCGGGCGCGAGCTTCACGGTCTTGCCGGGCTCGATCGCCAATCCCTTGTCGAGCGCGCGCATCTTCATCACGCCATTATCCATCGCCATCTCGTGAATCTCGGCCTTGCCTGCGATATCGGCGGACACGCTGACCAGCCTGTCGGCGGCGCTCCCCTTGTTTTCGATGGTCAGGTAGCCGCCGGCGACCTTGGCGCCGCCCGGCGTCGCCCGGCTCCAGGCCTGCGAGATGACGAGATCGCCGGTCTTGACGTCCTCGGCTGCGACTCCCGCGCTGGTGCCGAGCAGCATGGCGACGGCGAGCAGTGATGGCATGATCCTGTTCATTAGGTTCCCTCTGTTTTCATTCTGATCGAGCACGGTCGGTCGTGGTGGTCTCGGCAGCCTCAGTGCGCTTACCATCGATACCTCATTCCGCTGTAGACCGCCCGGCCGGTGCCTGGTTCGAACAACGCCGACGTCGCGCTGGCGCGATCGATGATACTGGCGCTTGCAATGTAGGTTCTGTTGGTGAGGTTTCGACCCTCGATATAGGCGGAGAACGGCCCGCCATTGTCGAAGCCCGCTTTCAATCCGAGCAGTGCATACGGCTCCGTCGCCAACGTGTTCACGCTGTCGACAAAATAGGCTTGCGGCACCCATTCGACGTTCGAACCGGCATAGAACCCGGTCGGATGCTTGTAGAGCAATTCGGCGCGCAAATAGTGACGCGGCGCACCGGGCAGCTGGTTGTTGCCGAATGTCGGGGCGCTATCGAAGCGAAAATCGCTGTAAGTATAGGCGAAGTTGAGCCACACCTTGTCGGGCGCGCCGACTGTCCCGAAGATGTCGCGGAAGATTGCTGCCCCTGCCCCAGCCTCGACGCCCTGATGGACGGTTCGGTCGGCATTGGTCACGTTGCAATTGCCGAAGGCGCTGTAGAGGCACAGCAGCTCATCGCGGATATCGGCGCGATAGGCGGTCAGCTCCCAGGTGTAGTCGGGCAGTCTCATGCGCGTCCCGATCTCGTAGGTCGTCGCAATCTGCGGGCGGATGCTGGTGAACGGAATCGTCGGAATGCCAGGACCGCGCGCGCTCTCGCCGAAGCTCGGCACTTCGGCGCTCCGCGAAACATTGGCGAAGGCCTGCCACGTCGGGTCGATCTGCCACAGCAGGCCCGCCTTCGGCGACCAAAGATCAAAGCGGGTTGCTCCCGACTGATCGCCGTCGCTAAGAAACCGGTCCCGCCGATTGCGGGTCGCATGCAGAAATTGCGTGCCGGCAATCGCGGCGACGTTCGGCAGAAAATAGAAGCTGTCCTCCACGTAAACCGAGGTGTTCTCCGAGCGATCGTACGACGACGACAGCAATGCCCCCTTCTGTCCGGCAATGTTGGCGAACTGCTGGTTGTCGATGCTGCCATTCAACAGGTTGACGCCCGCGACCAGCCTGTTGCGATAACCGCCGATAATGCGGTCGTCCGTAACCTTCGCGAAGCCGCCATAATCCTTGTAGCGATAATCGAGCCACTGGAAGATCGGATGCATGAGGTGCCGGTCGACGCCGAAAGCGCCGAACTCCAGCCTGGTGTCGTCGAATCGGATCGTCGTCTTGTTTGCCAGCCTGACCGTGTCGATGTTGCGCTGCTGGTCCAGCGCAACGTTCGCCGGAGCCGCGGCCTCCGGATTGGTCAAGGCAGGCGCCTTGGTGACGGTTCCTGGAATGCGTTGCCGCACCTCGTTGGCGTTGAGATAGAATCGCGTCTCGAAATCCGGCGAGAACTGGTAGCCAACATTGCCGCTCACGCGGTTGCCCGAGCCGAAGCTGTGATCGCGGAAGCCGTCCGTGGCCTGCGTCGATGCGGTGACGAAACCATCCCACGGCCCGTTGGCGCCTCCTGCATTGGCCTGCAGTCGCCTGAGGCCGAAGGCTCCCACGTCGAGCGAGACGCCATTCGGAAATCCGTCGCGTCCCGATGGCGTCACGAAGTTGACGGCGCCTCCCAGCGAATTGGCTCCGAACTGCAGCGCGTTCGCGCCCTTGTACACCTCGACATATTTGTAGGCGGTCGGGTCGATCTCCTGGAAATCGCCATAGCCGTCCGCCGTGTTGATCGGGATGCCGTCCATGTAAAGCTGCACGCCGCGCAGATGGAAATTGCGCGACAGGCCGGATCCGCGGATCGAAAGCCGGGTGTCGTCGCCCCATTTCGGCTGCACAAACACGCCGGGCACGTAGTCCAGGACATCCTTGATCGTGCTGGCGGGTGTCGAATTCCGGTAAGCCTCCGCTGTGACCAGCGCTACGCCGCCCGGCGTCTGGTTGATCTCGTTCAGCGCCTGCTGGGCGGTAAGAACCGTCAGGGAACCAGGGCCAGGAGCCCCTTCGGAAGCTGCCGTCGGTCGGGCAGGCGCAGTTGCAGGCGCGCGGGCCCGCGTCAATCGTGCGGGCGTTCGCTGTGCGCGGGCTGGTGAGGCCCGTTTCTCCCGCGGCGCGTCGACCGTAACGGGAGGAAGCTCGCGTCGGTTTTCCTGCGCGATTGCATTGGACGGCACAACGAGGGCAGAAGCTGAGGCAAGCAGAATCTTACGTGCGGAAAGCAGTCGAAAGAAGCCTGAACGAGGCATGAGGTCATTCCTGATGCCGGCAGAGAGCCGGTGCATAGCGATCCCGGCACGGCCGAAGCCGGCGCGGAGCTGAAGGTTTCGCGGATCAGGAAATGCGAGGCGGAGCGCGTGCCCGGGCGATCGAACCATCGTCGGCGGCGAGGACGGGCGCGTTCGCCATGTGCCAGACGATGCGGGCGATGGGGCGGACGGGAGTTGAGAACGCCGCATGGGGCGGCGCGTCAAGCGAAGCGTCAGCGTGCACGAGGCAACAAAGCGCACATGCACCGGCTTTCGCGGCCGGTGTCCCGGTCTCGTCGACCGGGCCGTCCTGCTCCCCTGCGCTGTGGCAGATGGCGCCTGCAGAGAACGGATCGGCCGCAGCCTGGCCGGCCGCGAGACATGCGGCGATCGGCGCCAGCACCTGCATCACAAGGGCGAGCAGGACCAGAGGCAGGAATTTTTGCAGGCGTGCGCGCATCCGCCGGACCATTCGTTCGTGCGCTAACTAATCACTCGGGCGGGGCCGAGTCGAGGCCAGTTCCGCCGCCCGCGTGGTCCCGCACAAATTGCTCGAAAGCTGTGGCCCGACCGCCCTACGCCCGAGCCCGGCCGGTATCCGAGGCAGGGAAACCCGCCCGACCATCCACAAATTTCTTATATCTGTCATATATTTAGGGGAGCGAAAGCCCGATCGTTTCGTCAGCTGCTCCTATTTTGAACATTCGTTGCCGAAAATGATGACAAGTGAGAAAAGTTGATCTAGCATCCCTCTTGCTCAGGCACTGACCGCGAGGTCGAGGCCTGGTGGTCCAAGTCTCGGGAGGAGCCCCTGGCGCGCAAAACGCAGCGTCGCCCCGTCAATCAAGATCAAATCTTAAGATCGGGGATAATAGGGTCGACACAATTTTTGAGCGGGGCCAGGGCCCCGCTCTTTTTTTGCCCGCGCGGCTGAACTGCCGATGAACGCGGCCTCTGATCCCATCCAAGACAGCTTCGAACGTGCAGCCTCGCGCTGCGCCGATCTCACGCCGTTCGTCTATCGACGTCTGTTTGATCAGCATCCGGAAACGCAGGCGATGTTCCGCACGGACGGCGCTGATCTCGTGAAAGGGTCGATGCTGGCGCTGACGATCGAGGCGATTCTCGACTTCGCCGGCGAGCGCCGCGGGCATTTCCGGCTGATCGCGTGCGAGGTCGCCTCGCACGATGCCTATGGCACGCCGCGCGAGCTGTTCATCGCGTTCTTCGTCGTCATCAGGGATGCGCTCCGCGATCTGCTCGGCGATGAATGGACGCCCGAGATCGCGCAGGCCTGGGATACATTGCTCGCCGAGATCGACGCATTCGCCGCCGCGGCCACCTGATGCTTTGCGCTGCACCAACGCGCGGGCTGCGACGACGCTGCGGCTGAATGCAGATTGAGTGCGAACAACTCTTGTGAGAGACTTTCGGAGATCGGTAGCGCTACCAATGACGCGCCGACGACAAAATATATGGGAGCGAGCGATGTCCGGGACGAAAGATTTCTCGACGACGAGGCGCGATCTTCTTCAGGCGGCTGCGACCGCCGGCGCCGGAGCTGCCATCCTCGGCAGCATGGGCATAAGCCCCGCACTGGCCGCAGTCGGACGCAGCGAGAAGCCGTTGAAGGCGGCGTTCTCCAACGCCGGCCTCCAGGCCACCTGGTGCGCGCAAGGCAAGCAGGCGGCGGAATTCTGGGGCAAGCTGTTCAATGTCGAGGTGACCTGGTTCGACGGGCAGCTCGATGCGGTGAAGCAGCGCGCGGCGATCGACAACATGGCCTCGCAGAAATGGGACTTCGTCGCGATCCAGGCCTTCGGCATCGGCACCCTCACCCAGCCGGTGCAGAAGATGATCGACGCCGGCACGCCCGTGATCGACATGGACACGCTGATCGCGCCCCTCGATCAGATCAACGTCCATTCCTTCCTCGCTCCCGACAACGAGTTCATGGGCGCTTCGGTGACGCAGGCGCTGTGCAACGCCATGGGCGGCAAGGGCAAGATCATCATGACGCAGGGCGCGCTCGGCCACACCGGTGCGCAGGGCCGCGCCAAGGGCTTCAACTCGGTCGTCAAGCAATTCCCGGGCATCGAAGTGCTGGACACCCAGCCGGCCGATTGGGACGTTTCGAAGACCGCCCGTCTCTGGGAGACCTATCTGACCAAGTACCCGCAGATCGATGCGGCCTTCTTCCACAATGACGACATGGCGCTGGCCGCCGCCAACATCATGAAGGCGCGCAATCGCACCAACATCCTGATCGGCGGGGTCGATGCCATGCCGCCGGCGATCCAGGCGGTCAGCGAAGGCCGAATGTTCGCGACCGTCCGCAATCCGTCCTGCCGCATCCATGGCGGCGCGATCGTCGCGGGTGTCTCCGCCGTGATCGGCGGCGAGAAGAGCGGACAGGGCATCCCGAAGAACGTCGTCACCGACGGCCCGGTCGTGACCAAGGCCAACGCCGCCGGAATGCAGTGGATGCAGGATCACTTCCTGATCTGAGCCTCCAGATCTTTCATGAGCGTGGGACAACAGCCCATCCTGGAACTGCAGGGCATCACGAAGAGCTTCGGCGGCGTCGAAGCGCTTCGTGGTGTCGACTTCGCGCTTTATCCCGGCGAGATCCACGGTCTCGTCGGCGAGAACGGCGCCGGCAAGAGCACGCTGATGAAGATCATCGCCGGCGTGCACACCGAGTTCTCCGGCCGCTTCCTGGTCGACGGCCAGGAGATGCATTTCCGCTCGGCGCGCGATGCGCACGCCGCCGGCATCGCCATGGTGCACCAGGAGCTCAGCGTCGCGCCCGATCTGACGGTTGCGGAGAACGTCTTCCTCGGAAACCAGCCGACCAACGCCTTCGGCCTCGTGCAATGGCGGCGGATGGCGCGCGAAGCGGGTGAGCAGCTCGCCCGCTTCGGCATCGACGTCGATCCGATGGCGCGGCTCGGCGACCTCCCGATCGGGCTGCAGCAGCTGATCGAGATCGCGCGCGTGCTGTTCTCCGGCGCGCGCATCGTCATCCTGGACGAGCCGACCTCCGCCCTCTCCCCGCCCGAGGTCGAGCGCCTGTTCGCAACGCTCCGGCGGCTGCGCGAACAAGGCACTGCCATTGTCTTCATCTCGCATTTCATCGAGGACATCCTGCTGGTGTCCGACACGGTGACCGTGTTCCGCAACGGCCGCAAGGTTGCGGAGACGGCGAGCGCCGCGACCAGCAAGGGCGCGCTGATCGAGGCTATGATCGGCCGCGGCGGCGAGGCGCTCGAGCACAGCTACACCGACGACCTGATGCTGCCGCAGCCGAGCGACAGCAACGTTGTTCTCAAGGTCGACCAGCTGTCGCTGTCCCGCAGCCTTCAGGACGTCTCGTTCGAGGCCCGCGCCGGCGAGGTGCTCGGCATCTACGGCTTCATGGGCTGCGGCCAGCAGGAGCTGTCGCGCATCCTGTTCGGCAAGCTGAAGCCGGACGGTGGCACGCTTGCAGTCGAAGGCGTGCCGAAAACCTTCGCCAGCACGGCGGCGGCGCGGCGCGCCGGCGTGGCGCTGGTGCCGGAGAGCCGGCGCGACATGCTGTTCCACCAGGAGCCGGTCTACAAGAACATTTCGATCAGCATTCTCGACCGCATCTCCTCGCTGCTGCTCAAGCCGGCGCAGGAGCGCGACATCGCCAAACGCCAGGTCGAGCAGCTGCAGATCAGGCCGCCGGTGGTCGGCCTCGATCTCGGCATGCTCTCGGGCGGCAACCAGCAGAAGGTCGCGCTGGCGAAATGGCTGACCTATCCGCCCAAGCTGCTGGTGCTGTGCGAGCCGACCCGCGGCATGGATGTCGGCGCCAAGAACGACGTCATCAACATCGTGCGCGACCTCAGAACAAGGGGGCTCGCGATCATCGTGCTGTCGACCGAGCCGGAAACGGTGCTGTCGCTGGCCGACCGCATCCTCGTGCTCAAGCGCGGCGCATTGGTGCGGGAATTCAAGAACGAGCCGGTCAGCAAGGACCGCCTGCTGGAAGCGGCGTGACGGAGAAGCACATGAGCAGCGAGACGGCTTTGGCGACAGGACAACGGGCACGGGGCCTTGCGCCCTTCCTGCGCTCGCAGATGCGCAACATCGCCCCGTTCCTGACGCTGATCTTCCTCACCGCCTTCTTCGCCTTCGCCAGCCCCTCATTCGCAACGCTCGACAATCTCGGCAACATCCTGACCCAGGTGTCGGTGACGGGCATCATCGCCGTCGGCCTCACCTTCGTGATCCTCTGCGCCGAGATCGACCTGTCGGTCGCCAGCATTGCCAACGTCACGGGCATTGCGGTCGCCTACTTCACGCTGCAGGAATCCTACGTCAACATCGCCAACATTCCCCTGCCCGGCGCGGTCGCGATCATCCTGTCGCTCCTGCTCTGCGCCCTGCTCGGTCTCGTCAACGCGCTGGGGCTGACCGTGATCGGCATCCCCTCCTTCATCATGACGCTCGCGATGATGCAGATCGCCGCCGGCATCTCCGCGCTGCTGGTACGCGGCCAGATCGCCTACAAGGTGCCGAGCCTGATCACGACGCTCGGCTCGGGCTCGATCGGCGGCATCCCCTGGATCGTCATCGTCGCCGCCATCATGCTGCTCAGCGGCCATCTGGTGCTGACCTACACGCGCTTCGGCCGCTACGTCTACATGGTCGGCGGCAATCGCGAAGCGGCCGAATATTCGGGCCTCAACGTCAAGCTGATCCTCGGCGCGGTCATGGTGATCTCGGCGGTGTGCTCGGGCCTCGGCGGCATGCTCGGCGTTGCCCATTTCGGCAGCGCGCAGCAGAACGAGTTCGACACCTACCTGCTCGATTCCATCGCCGCCGTCGTGGTCGGCGGCACCAGCCTGTTCGGCGGCCGCGGCGGCATCGGCAACACCATCGTCGGGCTTTTCGTGCTCGGCGTGCTCAACAACGGCCTCGACCACGTCAACATCGACAGCTTCCTGAAGATCCTGATCCGCGGCCTGATCCTCCTGGCGGCGCTGGTCATCAACGTCTATGCGCAGCGCTTGAGGGAGAAAGCGGCGGAGTAGACGGCCGCTTAAACAAAAAGTTCGAAAACAACCCCATGCACAGTAGAAACTGTTGGGAAATTCGAGCGCCTGACGAACCCGCTATGGTGTGAGCGTGACCGCACGAAAAAAAACTGCGAGGCGTCGGGCAAAACAGGGGTAGATTGTCATCATCGGAAGCCGGCGTCGAAAGGCCGGTGCCCCCGTCATTTGCGAGCGCAGCGAAGCAATCCAGAGTCTTTCCGAGGAAACAGTCTGGATTGCTTCGCTACGCTCGCAATGACGACGTAGGGATCACCTGTCGCAGGTCAGCGGGTGCGGTCTAACCGCGAGAAGCGGAAATTGCAGTGGCTGGCGCCGCCGGCCAGCGTCTGGGTCCGCTCCAGGCGGATGCCTCGCGTGGCGTAGGCGACGAAGTCGAGGCCGCAGATGTTCGGCAGGATTTCCGTGTCGCCGCGGCGCGCCGCGAGCTTGCAGAAGCCGCAGGCCTTGTAGTCGATGCCGAATTCGAAAGTATCCTGCGGACCCGGCTCGACGAAATCGTAGACGAAATCTTCCGGAAACTCCGCTTGGTGAGCCTCTGTGACGCTCCTTGCCGCCTGCTCGCGCATCAAGGCTTGGTTCTCACGTGACATGAACTGACGCCCCGCGGCGAGACGCTCGGCTTCGGGAATCGACAGCAGCTGCGCCTTGTAGGTTTCCCGCTCGATCTCGCCGATGACCGGCACCGGAACGCCGTGGCGCCGCAGCACCCGACTGACGGCCATGAAGCCGGTCAGGCGCATGAAGAAATCGCTCATGCGGCTTGCCGCGCCGCCGACATAGGGCATCTGGGTGAGGACGATCTGAAATTCGTCCATCACCTCCTGCCTGATTGCGTCGATGTCGGAGAGATGCGGGCGCTCGCGGAGCATCGCTTCGGCAAGGTCTAGTCGCTCGCGCATGGCGGCCTCCATCGCTTGCCGATGCGTCTGGTAGAACGGATGGATCTCAGCCATTGGACACCCGATATGATTGGCTCATTGCAACATCGACGACGCCGCCTCAGTCGGCGGCGATCGCCTCGATCTCGAGCAGCCATTTGCTGTCGACGGTCTCGACCACCACGACGGTCAGCGCCGGCTGGTGCTCCCCGAGCATGGCGCGGCGAATGGCGCGATTGGCGACGACTTGACTGCGGTCGGTCAGGAAGGTGGTGACCTTGACCAGGTGCTCGATGCCAAGACCTGCCGCGGCGAGCACTTCCCTGACATTGCGCCAGGCCTGCTCGCATTGCGCCTCGAAGCCATCAGGCACGGTGCCGTCGGACTTTTCAGGCACCTGGCCGCTGATGAACAGCAGGCGGCTGTGCTGCTTCAGCTCGAGTCCCATGCAGTAGCCGCCGGCGGGCGGGTGAACCGTTGCGGGATTGTGGCTGACGATGTGAGCTGGGGGCATGGCGTTTCTCCGGATTTGCGGGCCAAGCGTATCCGGCGGCATCACCCTTGCGCAAAGCATCATTGCTGCGGTTCAGCGCAAGAAAATCTATTGCAAGGGCACGGCCTGTCGGTGTCAAAGTGCACTCGATGACCTACGCCCTTCCCCCGCTCAACGCGCTCCGCGCCTTCGAAGCCGCCGCCCGACACCTCAGCTTCAAGCTGGCCGCGCACGAATTGCACGTCACGCCCGCGGCCGTAGGGCAGCAGGTGAAAGCGTTGGAGGCACGCCTCGGCGTGCAGCTGTTCGAGCGGCTGCACAAGCAGCTCATCCTGACCGAGGCCGGCCAGGCCTATCTGCCCGGGATCTCCGAAGGTTTCCGCCACATTGCCGAGGCAACCTCGCAGTTGAAGCCGTCAGGTGCCGTGCTGCTGCAATTGGGCGTCCACGGCAGTTACGACCTTCGCCGGCTCGAACTTGCGGGGTTTCGCAGCGAACATGCGGAGATCGGTTTGAGCGTGCTGCAGCCCGCCGGCCTGCACGAGCTCGTCGAGGGCAAGGTCGACCTCTTGATCGCCCGCGGCGTGAGCCGCCATCCGGGCTATCGCTGCGAGCGGATCGATGACGGATCGGGCGCAGGTGATTGGCTGGTTGCGCCAGAAGGCACGGCGGATTGTCCGGAGATCGTTAGTTTTCGCGCGTGGCTGCGCGCCCTGCCCGCGGCGAAACCGCTCGCAAATCGCCGCCCGCGCCTGGTTGGCGGTGTCGGGAGTTGACGGGGCCAAAGGTTGCGGGCCGAGGCCCATGGCTGCCGTTCAACTCGAGGCATCCTACCCCCCGGCTAACTTGTGTTTCTGTGCCTCTTCGATATGCCGCCGCTGATCGAGAAACGCCTGGCTGGACCGCGTCTTGTACAAATCCAGATTCTCGGTCTCGTCGGCCTGCAGTGTGATCGCCGCATCGACATAGGCGAGCCGGTGCGGATCCGACTTGACCTTGCGCGCCAGCCGCTGGAGGCGCAGAGCGAGCGAAGCCCATTGTACGGCCTTTACGACGGTGTCGGCGGCATAGCGGGGATAAAACGACCAGGCCGGCTCGACCGGCAGATGCGGACGGCGCTCGTCGCGGCTCTTCAGCCGCAGCACACCCCCTTCGAGCGGATGGACGCGCTCAATGGGATGGTAGCCTTTGAAATAGAGCGCGTAGGTGCCGATCTTGCCGACATTATTGCCCATCGCCGCGGCACGCCGCATCAGCGTCTCGATGTGCTCCCAGCTGTAATAGGTGTTCCAGGCGAGCTCGACGGCGCGCTCCCAGTCCGCCTTGGACATGGCGGGGTGGTCCGTCGTGACGTGGTCCAGGTCGTATTTGTTGAGATCCGAATCCATCGCGACGCCCTTCAAGTAGAGCGTCTTGTGGTCTTCCGAGCCCGGCAGCGGCGTCAGGTAGAAGAACTCCAGCATGTCGATCGGCAGCTCATGCTTGATGATCTCGATGTCGCGGACGACCGATTCCGGTGTGTCGTTGGGAAAGCCAACAATGTAGCCGCCGACGGTCATGATCCTGGCCTTCTTCCAGGCCATCATCATCTCGCGATAGTCGGTGATCTTGTTCTGCCGCTTCTTGGCGCCGAGCAGACTGTCCGGGTTGATGTTTTCGAGGCCGATGAAGCATCGCCGGACGCCGGCCTTGGCGCATTTCTCGATGAAGTTAGGCAGCTTGTGGCAGAGCGTGTCGACCTGGATCGTGAAACGGAGGTCCCAGCCCTCCTTCTCGCGCAACGCGATGATGCGGTCGAGTAAAATTTCCCAATCCTTGTTGCGCGCAAAATTGTCGTCGGTGAGAAAGAAGGCGAAGATGCCCTGAGCGACGTTGGCGCGGATCACGGCCTCGATATCGTCGGCGCTGCGGCGTCGCGACTTGCGGCCCTGCACGTTAATGATGGTACAGAACGAGCACTGGAACGGGCAGCCGCGCCCCGCGTCGAAGCTCGTGGTGTGGCCGATGACCCGTCCGATCTGCTGGCGGGGAATGATCGGCAAAGGCTGGCTCTCCAGGTGTGGCAGATCGTCGATGTAGTTGTAGAGAGGCTGCAATCGCCCGGCGACCGCATCCTGCAACAGCTCCTCGAGCCGTCCCTCGGCTTCGCCTGCGAAGACCGAAACACCGAGGTCCATCATCTCCTGAACGCCGGGATCGCGCTCCGGCAACATCGAGAGGGTGCCGGACACATGGAAGCCGCCGATCGCAACGTGGATGCCGAGCTTGCGAAACTGTCTCGCCAGATCGAGCGATCGGGGAAACTGGTTGGACTGGACCCCGACCAGCATCACCATGCCGGCATCCGCGGCCTTGATCGCGCGCGCCAGATCCGCGACGCGCACCTTCCAGTTGGTCTCATCGATGGCGTCGATCTCGATGTTGCAATCGGGCCCGAGAACCCCGCGTTCGCGACAATCGAGCGCTATGCCGTAAAGACAGGCTAGCGAATTCGAAGGCAGGCCGCCGCGCCACCATCGAATGACATAGCCATCGTCGTCGTAATGTGACGGCTTGATCAGAACAAGCCGAAAAGTCTTGTCCTTCCTCATGAGCTACGAGTAGCTTGATCTCGGTCAAAGGCCAACTGGTTTCCGTCAGCTCTTCGCAAAAGACGACGAACTGTGGCACGAAAACATCCGGTCAGCTAACCGCAGACGGCGCTATAGCATGTTCGGCACAAATGGGGCTGCGTAGTCGCCAGCTAGTGCGCAAGGCGTCCGCTCCGGGTCACGTGCGATAATGATCTGATTGATCACAAGATTCCGCGTGCCCTAAACCCGCGCCGAGCGCTGCTGCGGTCCACGATGCTCCTGATAGCCGCGCAGAAGCCGCCCTCGCGGGACGTCAAAGTTGGGCCAACAGCGACATCATTCGATCACCTCGTCAGCTTGGGCGAGCAAGGTGGGCGGCACGGTAAGGCCAAGGGCGTTCGCAGTCCTGCGATTAATGACAAGCTCGAACGTGGTTGGTTGCTCGACGGGAAGATCGGCAGGCTTGGCACCCTTCAGGATCTTGTCCACGTAGGTGGCGGCGCGTCGGAACAAGACGACGAAGCTCGCACCGAACGACATCAGGCCTCCATCCTTCGGAAACTCGCGAAGTCCGTACACGGCCGGAAGTCGGTGAGCGGCAGCGAGAACAATGATGCGGGGTCTATGCACAATGGTCAGAACGTCATCGAAGACGATGAGAGCTTGGGCGTTGCCTCCCATGGCTGCGGCGAACGCCGCATCAAAATCCTCCGGCTTTCCCACTTCGAGAGGCTGCAGCTCTACGCCCAGAGTGCGTGCCGCCGCCTCGGCGGTCCGCCAGAAGATGGCGTGGATGGCAACTGCCGCGTTCTTCATCACCGCTACCCGGACCAAGCCTGGTACCATCTCCTTCAGCAATTGCAGGCGTTTTGCAATCATTGCCTCATTGAAATAGCTCAGCCCCGTCACGTTTTCTCCGGGTCGCGCCAAACTTTCCACGAGACTAAGTCCAACCGGATCGGCCGCAACCATAACAATGGGGATTGTTTGAGTAGCCTTCTTGGCCGCTATCGCAGCGACGCTGTTGCCTGCCACCAGCACATCCGATTTGAGACGGATAAGCTCGGACACCAACTCGGGAAGCCGCTCGACACGTCCCTCGGCCCAGCGCACCTCAAGCGCGATCGATCGACCCTCGACGTACCCCAGTTCGGTAAGCCGCTGCCGGAATGCCGCGAAGATATGTCCCATCGTAGCGTCATCGGCGCCGGCAATATACCCGACCCGCCGAACCCTTGCCGGCTCCTGCGCGTCCACGACGACAGGCCATGCCGTAGCGGCCGTTGCACGGCCCAGGAGTGCCATGAACTCTCGCCGCCGCATGCTCTGCCCCGCTGACAACAAGCAGATCCTAACACAGCTATTGCCGATTGGACGTCTGTTTGGGGTTGCGTGCGGCAATGCTCTGAGCCCTGCAGCTGGCATTGCCTCATGGGTACACGCGCCAGTGGAATAGAAGCGCTTTCCCCCTTCGGCGCATCAGCCCTCTGTCGAGACTAACGCCGTCCGCCCCGCAATCTCCTCGCTGCGCCAGCACCTCACAGAATGCCCATCTGCGCGCGTCTCGAGCGTTGGCCCCGGCTCGCTCCGGCACACCACTTCCGCATGACGGCAGCGCGGGCTGAAGGCGCAGCCATTCGGCGGGTTGAGCGGATTGGGCAAGTCGCCGCCCGTCGTTGCCAGCGGAGCGTGGCGCAGCGGATCGGGGATGGCGGCGATCAGGGCCTGCGTATAGGGATGCGCCGGCCGCTCAAAAATCTCGCGCCAGTCGCCGTTCTCGACGATGCGGCCGAGATACATCACGGCGACGCGGTCGCTCATATGCTCGACGACGCCGAGGTCATGGCTGATCATGATGTAGGACAGGCCGAGCGTGTCCTTCAGCTCCAGCAGCAGATTGATGATCTGGGCGCGGATCGAGACGTCGAGCGCCGAGACCGGCTCGTCGCAGATGACGATCTTCGGGTTGAGGATCAGCGCCCGGGCGATGCCGATGCGTTGGCGCTGGCCGCCGGAGAATTCATGCGGGTAACGGTCGGCCTGCTCGGGGCGCAGGCCGACATGCCTCAGCATGGTCGCGACGCGGTCCTCAATCTCGCTTTTCGCGGTCACGCCGTGCACGCGCAGGGGATCCTCTAACGTGCGGCGAACGGTCTGGCGCGGATTGAGCGAGGCGTAGGGATCCTGAAACACGATCTGCACGATGCGGGCGAGCGCTTTCCGGTCTCCGGATTGCCGGTTCGTGACGGCCTGCCCGTCCAGCACGATGCGGCCGCGCGTCGGCGTCAGCAGGCCCAGAATGGACAATGCGACCGTCGACTTGCCGGAGCCGGATTCGCCGACGAGGCCGAGGCATTCGCCGCGCTTCAGCCTGAGGTCGACGCCGTCGACGGCGCGGAGCAGCCGACGGCCACGGCCCAGCAGGCCGCCGCCGAGCGGAAAGTGAACGGCGAGATCCTCCACGCTGAGGATCACATCGTCGTCCGCTCTCGCCTGCGGTTCATGCATGATGGTGACACCGGACGAAACCGCCCGCCTCCAGCCCATCCGTCTGCGGCGCGGTGGTTCGGCAAATATCCGTCGCCTGCGCGCAACGCGGATTGAACCGGCAGCCATCGGGGAAGCGCGTAATCGCCGGCACGACGCCCGCGATCTCCTTCAGCCTGGTGCGGCCGAGCGCAGCACGGCTGCCGAGACGCGGCAGGGAATCGACGAGGCCCTGCGTATAGGGATGGGAGGGCACTCGGAAGATGTCCGCCGAGCCGCGCTCCTCGACGATGCGGCCGGCATACATGACGGCGACGCGGCGGCACACATTGGCGACCAGGCCAAGATCGTGACTGATCATCAGGATCGCCGTTCCGCGCTCGGCGCACAGATTGCGCATCAGCTCGATGATCTCCGCCTGCACGGTGACGTCGAGCGCCGTCGTCGGCTCGTCGGCGATCAGCAGGTCCGGACCGCAGGCCAGCGCAATGGCAATCATCACGCGCTGGCGCATGCCGCCGGACAGCTGGTGCGGATAGTCCTTCACGCGCCGCTCCGGTGCGGGGACGCGGACGCTCGCGAGCGCCTCGACAGCCAGCTGGTTGGCCTCCCGCCAGCTCTTGCCCTTGTGCAGCACGAACATCTCGGCGATCTGCCGCCCCACCGGCGAGACCGGGTTCAGCGCCGTCATCGGCTCCTGGAAGATCATGGCGATGCGATTGCCGCGCAGCTGCCGTTGCCGGGCGGCGGACAGGTGCTGGATCTCCTGGCCCTGGAACCGGATGACGCCGCCGGCGATCGACAAGGGTGGCCGCAGCAGGCCGATCAAGGCGAGCGCCGTGATACTCTTGCCGCAACCGGACTCGCCGACGAGGCCGAACGTCTCGCCGCCATCGATGCGGAATGAAATGCCTTCGGCCGCCGCAACGCGCCTCGCTCCGTCATCGAGATCGATGCGGAGATCCTCGACCTCGAGCAGCGGGCTGCCTGTCATGTGCGCCGGCTCCGCGATTGCGGATCGAGGATGTCGCGCAGACCATCGCCGAGCAGATTGAGGCCGAGCACGGTGAGGAAGATGGCAAGGCCCGGGAAGATCGAAAGCCACGGCGCCGTCGTGATCTGCTCCCGCGCTTCCGACAGCATGCTGCCCCAGCTCGGAAAGGGCGGGCGGACGCCGAGGCCCAGGAACGACAATGCGGCCTCCGACAGGACCGCGCTGCCCATGCCCAGCGTGCCGATGACGACGATCGGCCCCAGCATGTTCGGCAAGAGCTGCGTGATCATGATGCGGATATCACCGTAGCCGAGCACGGTGGCCGCCTGCACATAGCCCTGGCTCCGCAGCGACAGTGCCGAGGCCCGTGCGAGGCGGCAGGTGAACGACCAATTGGTTAGTCCGAGCGCGATCAGGAGGCTGGTCAGGCCGGGACCGAGCACCGCCATGATGGCGAGCGCGAAGATCAGCGAGGGGATCGCGAGCATGAGATTGGTCAGGGCGTTGACGACATCGTCCCACCAGCCGCCGAAATAGCCGGCGCTCAGGCCGAGCGCCACGCCGATGACGCTGTTGATGAGCTGCGAGACGATGCCGACCGTCAGCGAGACGCGCGCGCCGTAGAGGACGCGGGAATAGATGTCGCGGCCCTGCGCGTCGGTGCCGAACCACCAGGTCCAGCTCGGCGGCTCCTCCGCATTCATGAGGTTGGCGTCCATCACGGGATCGGTGTGCGCCAGCCACGGCGCGAGCAGACCGACCACGATCGCCAGCGCGAACAACGCTCCGCCGATGACGAGATTGGCGCGCAGCTTCATGCGTATCTGATCCTGGGATCGATCACGCCGTAGAGCATGTCGATCAACAGATTGATCGCGAGAAAGAACATCACCACGACGAGGATGGAGCCCTGGACGGCGGGAATGTCGCGCTGGAGCACGCTGTCGACCAGCAGCGAGCCGATGCCCGGCCAGGAGAACAATTTCTCGACCACGACCGCCTGCCCCATCAGCGCGCCGAACTGCAGGCCCATGGTCGTCAGGATGAGGACGAGCGCATTGCGCATCACGTGCCACTTGACGACCCTGGTCTCGCTCATGCCCTTCGAGCGCGCGGTGCGGACGAAATCCGCGGTCATGATCTCGAGCACCGCGGCGCGCGTCGTCCGCGCCAGCAGCGCCATCGGCGAGACGCCGAGCGTCACGGCGGGCAGGATCAGGTATTTGAGGCTGCCGTCACCGTAGCCGAAACTCGGCAGCCAGCCGAGCTTGAGTGCAAACAGGTACATCAAGAGCAGCCCGAGCCAGAACTTGGCCAGCGACAGGCCCGACACCGCCAGCATCATCGAGACGGTGTCGACGAGGCTGCCCGGCCGCAAGGCCGCGACGAAGCCGAGCGGCACGCCGAGCAGGATCGCAAACGCCATGGAGGCGAAGATCAGCTGCAGCGTCGGCCAGGCCCGCTTGGCGATCATGGTCGTGACAGGCTCACGGGTCCGGAACGAGGTTCCGAAATCGCCGGTCGCGAGCCCGGCGATGTAGGTGCCGAAACGCATATAGACGGGCTGATCGAGGCCGAGCTGCTTCTTCATGCGCAGCTCGACCTGCGGATCGCTGTCGTCGCTCATGCTCGAGACGATGCTGCCGGGAACGACGCTGAACAGCACGAACACCAGCAGCACCACGGCGAGCACGGTCGGAATGGTCTGCAGGACGCGGCGGATCAGGAACGCGAGCATCTCAAACTTTTCCCCGCTCCCTCCCTCGCCCGTCGCGCCGGAGGGAGCGCGCGTGTCACTTCGCGGGCGAGGTCTCGTCGACCCAGAGGTCCTCGACGTTCTGGTGGGTCAGCTCCGTCGCGTTGAGCTGAATTCCCTTGAGCCAGGGCTGCACCGCCATGACCGCCTTGTTGTAGTTGAAGAACCAGACCGGGGCCTCCTCGTAGAGCAGCGCATTGGCCTTCTGCAGCAACTGGATGCGCTTGGCCATGTCGTCCGTCTGGCCGGCCTCATCGAGGATCTTGTCGAAGTCGGGATTCTTGTAGGTCGTGTAGTTACAGGCCGCCTGCGGCGTCGCCGAATGGAAGCATTTCAGCGCGGCCTGAGGATCCGGGCCGCTTGCCTGGGAATAGATGAAGGCCTGGTAGTCGCCGGTGCGGACCACCTCGGCCAGCACCGCGGTCTCGACCTGCTTGACCTTGGCCTTGATGCCGACCTTGTCCAGCATCGGAATGACGGCCGAGACGATCGGCAGGCCCCAGCTTTCATTCTGGCTGGTGGTCCATTCGAACTCGAAGCCGGATGCGTAGCCGGCCTCGGTGAGCAATTGCTTGGCCTTGGCGGGATCGAAGGGGTAAGGCTTCATCGCCTTGTCGTAGGCCGGCGAGGTCAGCGGCAGCCAGCTGGTGGCGCGGTAGGCCTTGCCCTTGACCAGCTTGTTGATGATCAAATCGGTATCGATGGCGTAATTGATCGCCTGCCTCACGCGCTTGTCGGAGAACGGCTTGACCGCGGGATTCATGCCCATGTAGCGCGTGAACACCTCGGCGACCTCGACGATGGTGCCCTTGAGGTCGGCATCGGACTGGTAGGCGACGTACTGCGCAGGTCCCAGCACCGAGGTGTCGATCTCCTTGTTGCGGAAGGCGACGTCGCGCGCCGCGGCCTCGCCCATCACCGACACCACGATCTTGTCGGCATAGGGCTTGCCGGGCTTGTAGAACCGGTCCCAGCGCTCCAGGACGATGCGCGATCCCGGCACGTGCTCCACGAACTTGAACGGACCGAGACCGATCGGCTTCTGGATGAAGCTTTCCTTGGCGGCCTCGTCGGCGGGATAGATCGAGGTCAGCGCGGTGAAGAAGTAGAAGCCGGGATCAACCTTCTCGGTCAGCTTCATCTCGATGGTGAAGTCGTCGATCTTCTTCAGGCCGGAGATCTCCTTGGCCTGGCCTTTCTCGACTGCGGCTGCGCCCTCGATCACGCGGACGTAACGCGCGCCGGGATAGGCTTTGCTGCCGTCCATGATGCGGTTGTAGGACCAGATGATGTCGTCGGCGGTCATCTTGCGGCCGCTGTGGAAATAGGCGTCGTCGCGCAGCTTGAAGGTGTGAACGAGGCCTCCGCCCGAGACCACGTCCTCCTTGGCGAGTTCCAGCACCGGCTTTCCTTCCGCCGAATTCCAGATGTAGAGCGAGCGGTGCAGGGCCTTGGCGTAGATCTCGTCCTGGGCGCGCTGCGTGGTGTGAATGTCGAGGCTGGTGAAGCTCGATCCGTAGGGCGCCGTCATGCGGATGGTTCCGCCCTTGCGCGGCGTCTGCGCCTCGGCTGTGGCGGCGAGCGCCAGTCCCAAACCGGCAACGATCGCGATGGTCTTGAACATCATGTGTCCCCCCGACGCAGGCGTATTCCGATGAGTGATTTGATCATTCGTCGCCTGCCGAAAGCAAGCTTCGTTTTGACGGCAAATGATGCCGGTTCCTGAGGCACTCCTTCGGAGGGGCCTTTGACGCGGTGCGCCATCGGACGACCTGTCAGCCCGACAATTCCGGCATCCAGTCCCGCAGTTTTCGCGCGGCGCCGGTGACGTCGGCGATCGAAGGGAACGCTCCCGTCTCCACCATCATCGCCCTCGCCAGCCGCACGGCACGAGCCTCGCTAACCGCGCGCTTCTTTGCATCCTCGATCAGCTCGAAATCGATGTTGTGGGCGAGACCGAAGATGCGTCGGATGATTTTTGCGGCGGCGAATCCGACCGCATCACTGAACAGGCGCTGCCTGTAGGCCTGCCGCTCGGCCTCCAGCCGCGCCGCCCCCTTCTCGCCGGGAAAGAGCGACGGCGGATAGGCATCGCCGGTGCCTCCCGCCCGCCAGAGATCGAGGAACTTTCGGGCGAACTCTGTCCAGACCTGCTCGACCGTCTCCAGCACCCAGGCCTCGAATGCCGCCCGGTCGCCCGGCGCGCGCTCGTGGCCGGCGGAAGCGAAATAGGCCATCAGGAGATTGGCCAGCACGGCGCCGACGTCGAAGCCCATGGGACCATAGAATGCGAACTCCGGGTCGATCACCCGCGTCTGGCCGTCCGTGACCATGATCGAGCCGGTGTGGAGGTCGCCATGGATCAGCGCTTCCGGGCTCGCCATGAATTTCAGCTTCAGCCGGGAGACCGCGACGTGCAGCTCCAAATCCTCGCGCAGGCTCGCGGCGAGGCCGTCGAGATAGGGCGCGGTCCAACGGTTCTGCTCGGCGATGCGGTAGGGATCGGTGAAGATCAGGTCCTCGGTGATCTTGCAGAGCGCGTGGTTGCCGGCAAACGCCGCGATGGCCTCCTTCTTCTCGGCCGCTGATAGCGCGAGGTCGGAGGTGAAGAACAGCGTCCGCGCCATGAAGGTCGTGATGTCGTCGACGAAACGCGGATAGCGCGTTGCCGCGACCAGGCCCTTTCGCATGATGATGTGGGGCTCGAGCAGCTCCATCACGGTCAGCGCCAGGGCTTCGTTGTGATGCAGCACGGCCGGCACCAGGCCAGGCGCGAGCTGGGCCTGGCGGGACAGCGCGAGATACTCGTAATGGGCGCGCGACAGCGGCAAGGGCCAGCTCTCGCCGACGAGGCGGACGTAAGGCAGGGCCTGCTTCACGGCGACGCCGCCGCGCGCGCCCTTGACGATGAAGACGAGGTTGAGGTTGCCGTCGCCGACCTCGGTGATCGCCCAGGACGCCGGCTCGCCGCCGAGCAGTCCCTTCAGGTCCGGCAGGCCCGCGAGATAGGCCCGCAGATCGGCCTCATGCAGAATCCGGTAGTCCCCCTGCCCCATGACGATCCCATCCCATGCTTGGCATGGCCGGATCGCTACTCCCGCTCCAGGAAGCTCGAGCCGATCCCGGCCATTGTTTTGATCGGATCCTAGTCGCAATCAACGCGGTCTGCCACCTGGTGCGTTGTCGTGCCGGCGCGCGGAACATGACGCAGGGTTATCGGCATCGGGCAACCGGCTGGGACGCTTGGTCGCGAGCTCCGATTGGCCGATTGAGGAACCCAAGCAGGCTGAGCCGGTTTTGGGTTTCTGACCTTCTATAAGGAGCTAGCGATGAGCCGCGGAATGCCCTCCATGACTGCCCTGCTGGCGATGCTGGCCATCGCCGGCTATCAGAATCGCGACAAACTGGCTGAGCTGCTGAAAGGCGCTGGGAGCGGCTCGTCCACCGCCGGCCAGCAACCGCTCGGAGGCGTGCTCGGCAATCTCGGCGGCATGCTCGGCGCAGGCGGAATCGGGGGCCTGCTCAATGGCGGGATTGGCGAGCTCCTGGAGAGATTCAACCAGAATGGGCAGGGCGAGATCGCCGATTCATGGGTGAAGCCGGGCCCCAACAAGGAAATCTCCCCGCCTGAGCTCAAGCAAGCCATCGGCAGCGACGTCCTTGAGAAGCTCGCGCAGCAGACCGGGCTTTCTCAGGACGAGATCATCACACGGCTATCCCGAGAGCTTCCGACTGCCATCGACAAATACACGCCGGATGGACGTTTGCCCAACGCCTAGCTGCAACGGCTCAACTCAGAAGAGGTGTACATATGAGCCTTCTTTGGACTATCATCATTGGCTTTCTCGCCGGCGTGATTGCCAAGTTCATCATGCCGGGCGACAACGAACCTTCAGGGTTCATCCTGACGACCATCCTCGGCATCGTCGGCGCCTTCGTCGCTTCCTATCTCGGGCAAGCGCTGGGCTGGTATCGCCCTGGCGAGGGTGCGGGCCTGATCGGCGCCGTGGTCGGCGCGATCATCGTGCTGTTCGTTTACGGTCTCGTCGCTGGCCGGCAGCGCCGCGCGATCTAAGTTCGCCCGGATCGCTACTCCCGCTCCAGGAAGCTCGAGCCGATCCCGGCCGTTCTCTTGACCGGATCGTAGTCGCAATAGACGCTGTCCGCGACCAGCGTGTAGCTGGCGCTGACCGTGTATTTGTCCGTCTTGACCGAGTTCAGGCCGATCACCGAGGTGCTCTTGCCACCGTTCCATTTGAACGGCGTCGAGCTTTTGGCCTGCTCGCAGGCCAGCACGGCCTCGTTGAAGACATAGCCCTCAACGAACGCCTTCAGGGTGCGCACCTGCACCGCCATCCGCCATTCGAAATAGCCGATGGCACCGAGCCCTGCGACGATCAGCACCAGAAGCGCAATGACGATACGCTGAAATGTCATTTTTGACCCCATAACAACGCCAATCAAAACTTAAAATGGCATTCCCATCATCTTCGACAGGCGCTCGATCGAGAGATAGCCGGCATGATAGGCCGCAAGGCCAATGCCGAACACGATTGCCGAGATGATCGTGGTCCAGATCAGCTTGGGCCCCATGCGGGTGAGGATGGGAGCACCGGGGTCCGTGCCGGGCGCGCCAACACCGTCCTCGTGCTGGCTGCGCACGCCGAACGGCAGCGTCACGAACAGCATGACCCACCAGAGCACGAAATAGATCGCGAGCCAGGTTGAAATCTGGATGGCCATGGCGCGGCCCTATGCCTGCTCGATCTCGACCAGGGCGCCGGAAAAATCCTTGGGGTGCAGGAACAGCACCGGCTTGCCGTGGGCGCCGATCTTCGGCACGCCGTCGCCGAGCACCCTCGCGCCCTCCTTCACCAGCGTGTCGCGCGAGGCGATGATGTCGACGACCTCGTAGCAGACGTGATGGATGCCGCCGTCGGGATTGCGCTCGATGAACTTCGCGATCGGCGAGGCCTCGCCGAGCGGCTCGATGAACTCGATCTTGGTGTTGGGCAGGGTCGCGAACACGGTGGTGACACCGTGCTCGGGCAGCGGCACCGCCTCGGAAATCTGGGCGCCGAAGGCCGCACCGTAGATCTTCGCGGCCTTGACCGCGTCCCTGGTCGCGATCGCGACATGGTTGAGCCGGCCCAACATGTTCCCCTCCCTATACCGTCAGTACATGTACCAGACAGGGGGGCTTTTTGCCCCAATGTTCGTTGATCACGGCCCGGACAGCGCGTCGCACCGACTCGGCCAGAGCATCCGGATCGCGCCGCCGCGCCCTCGGCAGGCCTTCGATGGTCGACATCACGGCATCGAAGACGATGTCGTCGAAGGTCTCGCCGGCCCTGTTCTTCTCGGGGATGCCGACCAGATCGACCTCGGGTTCGTCGACCAGCTCCCCCTGGGCGGTCATGGCGATGGCGACGAAGGCGCAGCCGGAGAAAGCCATGCGGCGCCGCTCGATGACGGCACGGGACTTGGAATCCTCCAGGATCGTGCCATCCTTGTAGAGCCGGCCCGAAGGCACCTCGCCGACGATGCCGGGGTCGCCGGGGCCGAGCTTCACGAGATCGCCGTTGCGGCAAACCAGGACGCGCGGCACGCCGGCGGCGCGGGCGAGCTTGGCGTGCTCGTTGAGATGCAGGGCCTCGCCGTGGACCGGGATCAGGAGCTGCGGCTTCACCCACGAGATCATATCGCGCAATTCATCGCGGCGGGGATGGCCGGAGACGTGGACCAGCGCATCGCGGTCGGTGATGACCTCGACGCCCTGCAGCACCAGATTGTTGATGATCGAGCCGACCGCCTTCTCGTTGCCGGGAATGGTGCGCGAGGAGAAGATGACGCTGTCGCCGCGGTTCAGCGTGATTTCAGGATGGTCGTCATTGGCGATGCGGGCCAGCGCGGCGCGCGGCTCGCCCTGGCTGCCCGTGCACAGCGCCAGCACCTTGTCCTGCGGCAGGTGGCCATAGACCTCGGGCGAGCGGAAATTCTGCACGCCCTCGAGATAGCCGGTCTCGCGCGCGACCTGCACCACGCGCTCCATGGCCCGGCCGACCACGACGACCTCGCGGTCGGCGGCTTTCGCCGCGTCAGCCACCGCTTTGACGCGGGCGACGTTGGAGGCGAATGTCGTCACCGCGACGCGGCCCTTGGCGGATTTGACGAGGTCGATGATGGTTCGGGCGACCTCGGCCTCGGAGGGCGAACGGCCGTCGCGCACGGCATTGGTGGAATCGCCGATCAAGGCGAGCACGCCCTCTTCGCCCAATTCGCGCAGCCGCTTCTCGTCGGTCGGGGCTCCAAGCGTCGGGGTCGGGTCGATCTTCCAGTCGCCGGTGTGCAGCACGATGCCCGCTTCGGTGTGGATCGCGAGCGCATGCGCCTCCGGAATCGAATGCGCGACGGGAATGAACTCGACGTTGAACGGGCCGATATCGACACGGCCGCCTGAGGGCACCACGGTGACCGGAATCTCGGGCGCGTTGCGCTCGGCGGCGCATTTGGCCTCGAACAGCGCCGCGCTGAACCTGGTGGCGTAGATCGGGCATTTCAGCTTCGGCCAGAGGTCGATGATGGCGCCGAAATGATCCTCATGGGCGTGGGTCAGCACGAGGCCCATCAGGTTCTTGCGCTCCTTCTCCAGGAAGGAGATGTCTGGCATGATCAGGTCGATGCCTGGCAGATGCTCCTCGTCGCCGAAGGAGACGCCGAGGTCGACCGCGAGCCAGGCGCGCTGGTGACGGTTGCCGAGGCCGTAGATCGACAGGTTCATGCCGATCTCGCCGACTCCGCCGAGCGGCGCAAACACCAGTTCGTCGGGCCTTGCCATCAAGCAGCTCCCACGGAGGCGACGGGACCGAAGAACACCTCGCCGGCCGCCACCGGCACGAGGCGGCCCTCCGCGGTGCGGACGATCAGGCAGCCGGTGTCGTCGATCGTGTCGAAAATGCCTTCCAGCGTCGTCGTTCCCGTGTGGATCGCGACCTTCTCGCCGAGTCCTGCGGCACGCTCCAGCCAGAGCCTGCGGATCTCGGCAAAGCCGCGGCCCTTGTCCCAGATGCCGCGGAACTCGACCCAGGCATCCGACAGCGCCATGAACAGCTCCTCGGCGCTGATCTGGACGCCGAGGGCGGCCAGCGACACCGCTGGCGTCGGGGTGCCCTCGGGCGCGGCGACCACATTGGTCCCGATGCCGACCACGACGGCAAGGCCGCCACTGACCGCCTCGGCCTCGAGGCCAATGCCGACCAGCTTCTTGCCGCCGGCGAGCACGTCATTCGGCCATTTCAGGACGTAGCAGGGCCGGCCTTCGCCGAGACGGAGCGCGGCCTCGAGGCTCACCTTCTCCAGCGCCGCCGCCTCGGCCAGCCCTGCGGCAAAGCCGAGCGTGGCAGCGACGGCGGGGGCGACGTCCATGACTTCGAGAATGCTGGCGGCGAGATTGCCGCGCGGCGCGATCCAGGCGCGCTGGCGCCGGCCGCGGCCGGCGGTCTGCTCGGACGTGACGAACCACATCGGGCCGCGCTCGCCGGCCCTGGCGTGTTCGATCGCCTCGGTATTGGTCGAGCCGGTCCGCTCGAACGCCGCGAGCCTGTAGCCCGCAGCCGATGCGCGAGGACCGAGCGCGAAGGCCATCCTAGAACAACGACTTTGCCGCGGCGGAGGCGACGCTCACCACGGGCCCCGCGAACAGCGCAAACAGGATGTTGAACAGGCCAGCCACCGCCAGCACCGTCCGCACCTCGATGCGCACCGGATCGACCCGGCCGGCCGGCTCGTCGAAATACATCGTCTTGACGATCGCGAGATAATAGTAGGCGCCGACCACGCTGGTCAGCACGCCAATGACGGCGAGCGTGAACAGGTTCGCCTTGATGGCGGCGACGAAGACGTACCATTTGGCGAAGAAGCCGGCGAGCGGCGGGATGCCGGCGAGCGAGAACAGCAGCATCGCGAACATGAAGGCGAGCAGCGGATTGGTGCGCGACATGCCGGCGAAATCGCTGATCTGCTCCACGGCCTGGCCGTTGCGCTTCATGGCGAGAATGATCGAGAACGAGCCGAGCGTCATCGCGACGTAAATCACGATGTACATCAGGACGCCCTGCGCGCCCTCGACCGTGCCGGAGGCAAGACCGACCAGCGCAAAGCCCATGTGGCCGATCGAGGAATAGGCCATCAGGCGCTTGATGTTGCTCTGGCCGATGGCGGCGAAGGAGCCGAGCGCCATCGAGGCGATCGACACGAACACCAGGATCTGCTGCCACTGCGAGACGATGCCGGGGAATGCGGTCAGCGTGACGCGGGTGAAGACGGCGAGCGCGGCGACCTTCGGCGCCGAGGCGAAGAAGGCGGTGACCGGGGTCGGCGCGCCCTCGTAGACGTCAGGCGTCCACATGTGGAACGGCACCGCCGAGACCTTGAAGCAGAGACCGACGAGCAGGAAGACGAGGCCGAACACCAGGCCGACATTCGAGACCGTCGCGGCCGCGGCGATGCCGGTGAAGCTAACCGTGCCAGTGAAGCCGTAGACCAGCGACGCCCCGTACAGCAGCATGCCCGAGGACAACGCGCCGAGCACGAAGTACTTCAGGCCGGCCTCGGTCGACTTGGCGTTGTCGCGGTTCGAGGCCGCGACGACGTAGAGCGCCAGCGACATCAATTCGAGACCGAGATAGAGCGAGATCAGGTCGCCGGCCGAGATCAGCACCATCATGCCGAGGGTCGAGAGAAGCACCAGGATGGCGTATTCGAAGATGCGGCGCGACGGGTCGGACAGGAACTCGGTCGACAGGACGAGCGTCACGGCCGAGCCGATCAGGGCCAGGATCTTCATGAAGCGGGCGAAGTCGTCGACGATGAAGCTGCCGCCGAACGTCACCTGCTTGCCCGCGGGCTGCATGTAGACGAGCGCACCGACCACGATCAGGAGCACCACCGCCAGCGACGTCACGGTCCTGGTCGTCTCCTGCCCGCGATAGGCCCCGAGCATCAGAAGTGCCATGGCGCCGACCGCGAGCACGAGCTCGGGCAGCACCGGCGCCAGTTGATAACCTGCAGTCGAAAAGCTCATGGCGATATCCTGACCTGCCCGATCACTGGAGCAGTGCGGCGGCCTTCACGGCCGTCACGGCGGTATTGTAATTGTTGACGAGTTGCTGGACCGAGGCGGCCGACATGTCGAGCACCGGCTTCGGATAGACGCCGAACAGGATCGTCAGCGCGATCATCGGGAATAGAATGACGCACTCCCGCAAGGTGAGATCCTTCATGCTCGCCAGCTGCGGCTTGACCAGCGCCCCGAACACGACCTTGCGGTAGAGCCACAGCGCGTAGGCCGCCGAGAGGATCACACCGAAGCTGGCGAAGAACGCGGTCGGGATCGAGACCTTGAAGGTGCCGAGCAGCGTCATGAACTCGCCGACGAAGCCGCTGGTCCCGGGCAGACCGACATTGGCCATGGTGAACACCATGAAGGTCATCGCATAGAGCGGCATCCGGTTGACCAGGCCGCCATAGGCCGCGATCTCGCGGGTGTGCAGGCGGTCGTAGACGACGCCGACGCAGAGGAACAGCGCGCCGGAGACGATGCCGTGCGAGATCATCTGGAACACGCCGCCGGCGACGCCCTGCATGGTGCCGGCGAAGATGCCCATGGTGACGAAGCCCATATGCGCGACCGACGAGTACGCGATCAGCTTCTTCATGTCCTCCTGCATCAGCGCCACCAGCGAGGTGTAGATGATGGCGATGGCCGAGAGCGTGAACACCAGCGGCGCGAAGTCGTGCGAGGCCAGTGGGAACATCGGCAGCGAGAAGCGCAGGAAGCCGTAGCCGCCCATCTTCAGCAGGATCGCGGCGAGGACCACAGAGCCCGCGGTCGGTGCCTCGACATGCGCGTCGGGAAGCCAGGTGTGCACGGGCCACATCGGCATCTTCACCGCAAAGGACGCGAAGAAGGCGAGCCACGCCCAGGTCTGCAACGATCGCGGCACCGCGGTGTGCATCAGGGTCGGGATGTCAGTGGTGCCGCCGTTCCAGTACAGCGCCATGATCGCGAGCAGCATCAGGACCGAGCCGAGCAGCGTGTAGAGGAAGAACTTGAACGAGGCATAGACCCGGCGCGGACCGCCCCAGACGCCGATGATCAGGAACATCGGGATCAGGCCGCCCTCGAAGAACAAATAGAACAGCACGAGATCGAGCGCCGAGAAGGTGCCGATCATCAGCGTTTCCAGGATCAGGAACGCCATCATGTATTCGCGGACGCGGTTGGTGATCGCCTTCCAGCTCGCGATGATGCAGAACGGCATCACGGCGGTGGTGAGGATCACGAGCGGCAGCGAGATGCCGTCGACACCCATGTGGTAGGTGATGCCGGTGGCGAGCCAGTTCGCCTTCTCGACGAACTGGAAATCGGGATTGCCGGGGTCGAAGCGCATGACCAGGATCACCGACACCGCGAAGGTGATAAGCGTGGTCCAGAGCGCGATCCAGCGCGAATTGCGCCGCGCCGCCTCGTCGTTACCGCGGCTCAGATAGACGATCAGCGCGCCGACCAGCGGCAGGAACGTCGTGACCGAAAGAATGGGCCAGGTTGTCATTTACTGGCCTCCAAAGCCGAACATGAACCAGGTGATCAGGCCGGCGGCGCCGATCAGCATGGCGAATGCGTAGTGATAGAGATAACCGGTCTGGATCTTGACGACGTTGCGGGTGACGTCCAGCACGCGGGCGGAGACGCCGTCGGGGCCGAAGCCGTCGATGATGAAGCCGTCGCCCTTCTTCCAGAGCTGATAGCCGAGCCACTTCGCCGGACGGACGAAGATGAGGTCATAGAGCTCGTCGAAGTACCATTTGTTGAGCAGGAACTGGTACAGCATCGGCTGCGTGTTTGCGAGCTCGACCGGCAGATAGGGCCGGCGGATGTAGAACAGGTAGGAGACGAGGAAGCCCAGCACCATCATCACCGTCGGCAGGAAGGCGATGGTCTGCGGGATGTGATGCATCTCCTCGATGATGTGCGGGTTCATCTTCACGGACTCGCGGAAGAACTCCTCGACGCCGTGGCCGGCGAACAGCTCCTTGAACGGCAGGCCTGCGACGAAGGAGCCGACCGCGAGCACGCCGATCGGGATCAGGATCCAGAGCGGGGCCTCATGCGCGGCCTCGTAATGATGCTCGTCATGGGGCTCGCCGTGGAAGGTCTTGAAGATCAGGCGCCAGGAGTAGAACGAGGTCAGGCCGGCGGCGATGATCGTCATCAGGAAGCCGTACACCGCGAACGGATTGTGCGAGGCGTAGGCGGACTCGATGATCGCGTCCTTGGAGAAGTAGCCGGCGGTGAGCGGGAAGCCGGTCAGGGCCAGCGTGCCGACCACCATCACCGCATAGGTGTAGGGGATCTTCTTCCAGAGGCCGCCCATGTTGCGGATGTCCTGCTCGTGGTGCATCGCGTAGATCACCGAGCCGGAGCCTAGGAACAGCAGCGCCTTGAAGAAGGCGTGGGTGAACAGGTGGAACATGCCGACCGAATAGGCCCCCGCTCCCATCGCCACGAACATGTAGCCGAGCTGCGAACAGGTCGAATAGGCGACGATGCGCTTGATGTCGTTCTGGACGAGACCGATCGTGGCCGCGAAGAACGCGGTGGTGGCGCCGAAGAACATCACGACGGCCTGGGCGGTCGGCGCGAGCTCGAACAGCGGCGACAGGCGCGCCACCATGAACACGCCAGCGGTGACCATGGTCGCGGCGTGGATCAGCGCCGACACCGGGGTCGGGCCTTCCATCGCGTCCGGCAACCAGGTGTGCAGCAGGAACTGGGCGGACTTGCCCATCGCGCCCATGAACAGCAACAGGCAGGTCAGGGTCAGCGCGTCGGCGTGCCAGCCGAGGAAGTTGATGGTCTTGCCGGTGAGGCCGGGCGCGGCGTGGAAGATGGTCTCGAAGTCGGTCGAGCCGACCAGCATGAAGACCGCGAAGATGCCGAGCGCGAAGCCGAAGTCGCCGACGCGGTTGACCACGAAGGCCTTGATGGCGGCGGCATTCGCCGAGGGCTTCTGGTACCAGAAGCCGATCAAGAGATAGCTGGCGAGACCGACGCCTTCCCAGCCGAAGAACAGCTGCACCAAATTGTCGGCCGTCACCAGCATCAGCATGGCGAAGGTGAACAGCGAGAGATAGCCGAAGAAGCGCGGCCGGTTCGGGTCCTCGTCCATGTAGCCGATGGAATAGAGGTGCACGAGCGAGGAGACGGTCGTCACCACCACCAGCATCACCGCCGTGAGCGTGTCGACGCGCAGCGTCCACCAGACCTGGAGATCGCCGGAGAAGATCCAGGGCAAGAGCTGGATCCTGTAATCGTGATGCATGAAGCCGACGTCGACCAGCGTCATCCAGGACAGGGCCGCCGAAACGAACAGCAGCCCGGTGGTGATCAGCTCGGCCGCGCGCGAGCCCGCCGCCGGCGGCTCGGTCGGGCCGTGGGCGTGATCGTCGTCGTGATGGCTCTCGTGGATGACGGAGGCATCCTCGTTGATCTTGTCGGACGCATGGGCATGCGCGCCATGGCCGTGGTCGCCGTGATGATCGAGCTCGTCGCCCGAGGGGTTGCGGGCATGGGCGCCGAACAGCGCGATCAGGCCAGCCAGAATGGCGCCCAGCAGAGGCAGAAAAACGATCGCCTGAACCATTGGAGAGCTCAGCCCTTCATCAGATTGACGTCCTCAACCGCGATCGAGCCGCGGTTGCGGAAATAGACCACCAGGATGGCGAGACCGATCGCAGCTTCAGCCGCCGCGACCGTCAGCACCAGCAACGCGAAGACCTGGCCGACGATGTCGCCGAGGAAGGTCGAGAACGCCACGAGGTTGATGTTGACCGAGAGCAGGATCAGCTCGATCGACATCAGGATGACGATGATGTTCTTGCGGTTCAGGAAGATGCCGAGGATGCCGAGCGTGAACAGGATCGCGCCGACCGCCAGATAATGTCCGAGCCCGATCGTCATTTCACCCACTCCGCCGCGTCCGCGTCCGAGAGCCCCTGCCCCGGCGCCACCTTGCGCATCGCCATCGCCATGTCGGGTGTGCGTGCGTTCTGAACGTTGATGTCCTGCCGCTTGACCTTCTCCTTGTGGCGCAGCGTCAGCACGATGGCGCCGATCATGGCGACCAGGAGCACCATGCCCGAGAGCTGGAAGTAATGGATGTACTTCGTATAGAGCACGAGCCCGAGCGCCTCGGTGTTGGAGACGTTGGCCGGGATCGCCGCCGTGATCGTCTTGGAGACGCCGGGGTTGATGACCCAGAAGCCCACGGTGAGCAGCAGCTCGAATAGGAAGATGCCGCCGATCACGAGACCGACCGGCAGATACTCGATGAAGCCCTCGCGCAGCTCGAGGAAGTCGACATCGAGCATCATGATCACGAACAGGAACAGCACCGCGACCGCGCCGACATAGACGACGATCAGCATCATGCCGAGAAACTCGGCGCCCATCAGCACGAACAGGCCGGAGGCGTTGACGAAGGCCAGGATCAGGTACAGCACGGAGTGCACGGGATTGCGCGAGACAATCACCATCACGGCCGAGGCGACGCAGACGCCGGCAAAGAGATAGAAGAACAGCGCGGGAAGGATCATGCCCTCACCTCACCGGTACGGCGCATCGAGCTCGATCGCCTTGGCGATCTCGCGTTCCCAGCGGTCGCCGTTGGCGAGCAGCTTGGCCTTGTCATAATAGAGCTCCTCGCGGGTCTCGGTCGCGAACTCGAAATTCGGGCCCTCGACGATCGCATCGACCGGACAGGCTTCCTGGCAGAGGCCGCAATAGATGCACTTCACCATGTCGATGTCGTAGCGCACGGTGCGGCGGGTGCCGTCGTTGCGGCGCGGGCCAGCCTCGATGGTGATGGCCTGCGCCGGGCAGACCGCCTCGCACAGCTTGCAGGCAATGCAGCGCTCTTCGCCGTTCGGATAGCGGCGCAGCGCATGCTCGCCGCGAAAGCGGGGCGAGATCGGGCCCTTCTCGAACGGATAGTTCAGCGTCGGCTTCGGCTGGAAGAAATAACGCATGGCGAGGAAGAACGCCGAGACGAATTCCGACAGCAGAAGCGAGCGTGCAGTGGCGTTGACGTTGATACCCATGACGGCCCTCACTTCGGCGCGATGCCGGCGAAATGCAGCACGCCGGCCACCACGATCACCATCGCCAGCGACAGCGGCAGGAACACCTTCCAGCCGAGGCGCATCAATTGATCGTAGCGGTAGCGCGGCACGATCGCCTTCGCCATCGCGAACAGGAAGAACATGAAGAACAGTTTCAGCGAGAACCAGATGATCCCCGGCACCCAGTTGAAGGGCGGCAGGTCCACCGGCGGCAGCCAGCCTCCGAGGAAGAGGATGGTCGCCAGCGCGCACATCGTGACGATCGCGACATACTCGCCGAGCATGAACAAGAGGTATGGCGTCGAGCCGTATTCGACCATGAAGCCGGCGACGAGCTCGGATTCGGCTTCGACGAGGTCGAAGGGCGGACGGTTGGTTTCCGCCAGCGCCGAGACGTAGAACACCACGAACATCGGGAACAGCGGCCAGACGTACCAGTTCAGGATCGTCAGCTGCGGCAGCCCGATCAGGCTGGCAAGGCCGCGCGCGTGCTGGGCCTCGACCACCGCGGTCAGGTTCAGCGTGCCGGCGCAGAGCAGGACGGTGATGATGACGAAGCCGATCGAGACTTCGTAGGACACCATCTGCGCCGCCGAGCGCAGCGCGGCCAGGAAGGGGTATTTCGAGTTCGACGACCAGCCGGCCATGATGATGCCGTAGATCGATAGCGACGAGATCGCGAAGATGAAGAGGACACCGACATTGATGTCGGCGATCACCCAGCCGAGATTGGTCGGGATCACGGCCCAGGCGGCGAGCGCGAGCACGCATGAGACCAAGGGAGCAAGAAGGAACACGCCCTTGTTGGCGCCGGCCGGGATGATCGGCTCCTTCAGCACGAACTTCAAAAGGTCGGCGAAGGATTGCAGCAGGCCCCATGGGCCGACGACGTTCGGGCCGCGCCGGATCTGCACCGCCGCCCAGATCTTGCGGTCGGCGAGCAGGATATAGGCGATCGCGACCAGCAGGACGACGAGCACCAGGACGCTCTGCGCGACCATGATGATCAGCGGCCAGAGAAACCCAGTCCAGAATGCGCTTTCGAAGAATTCCATCAGATCACGCTCACTCCGCTGCGGTCAGCATCTGCCCGGAGGCGAGGCGCGAGCATTCCGCCATCACGGCGGACGCACGCGCGATTGGGTTGGTCAAATAGAAGTCCTCGACCAGAGGCTTGAACGGCGCCTTCTCGGGCGAACCGCCCTTCCCCGCCAGTTTCTTGATCTGGTCGGCCGAGCCGGCCTCGATCTGGTCGAGACGGATCAGATGCGGCACGGCCTTGAACATCGCCTGACGCAACTGCGCCAGCGAGTCATAGCCGAGCTTCCTGCCGAGTGCTTCCGACAATGCGCGGATGATCGCCCAGTCCTCGCGGGCTTCGCCCGGCGGGAACGCGGCGCGGCCGGTCATCTGCACGCGGCCTTCGGTGTTGACGTAGATCGCGGATTTCTCGGTGTAGGCGGCCGCCGGCAGGATGACGTCGGCGCGGTGCGCGCCGCGATCGCCATGAGTGCCGATATAGACGACGAAGGTCCCGTCAGGCGCCTTGATCTCGTCGGCCCCGAGCAGGAACAGCAAGTCGAGCGTGCCGAAGGTCGTCATCTGCGCGGCGTTGAGGCCGCCGCTTGTTGCGGCAAAGCCGATGTCGAGCGCGCCGACGCGCGAGGCGGTCTCGTGCAGCACGCCGAAACCGTTCCAGCCGTCCTTGACCGCGCCGACATCGAGCGCGAGCTTGGCGCTGGCGGCGAGAATGGCGGCGCCGTCGTGACGGGCGGCCGCGCCCGCACCGACCAGGATGATCGGGCTCTTGGCGTTCTTCAGCACGTCCATGAAGGAGTGCTTGCCGGCCGCGAGCTCGGCCAGCGTCTCGGTGCCCGCACCGAGATGGTCGTAATCATAGGTGAGATCGGGCTTGGCGCCGATCACGCCGACCTTGAAGCCGCCGGCGCGCCAGCGCTTGCGGATGCGGGCGTTGAACACGGCCGCCTCTTTCCGCGGGTTCGCGCCGATGATGAGCAGCGCGTCCGCCTGCTCGACGCCGGCGAGCGTCGGATTGAAGATGTAGGAGCCGCGGCCGAGCGCGGGATCAAAGGCGTCGCCGCCTTGCACGGCCAAATTGCTCGAACCGTATTTGCCGAGCAGGTCCTTCAGCGCGAACATCTCCTCGACGCCGGCGAGATCGCCTGCGATCGCGCCGATGCGCTTGCCGTCGGTGCGCGCCGCCTTGGCGGCGATCGCGGCGAAGGCCTCGGTCCAGCTCGCTGCGCGCAGCTTGCCGGCCTCGCGGATATAGGGCCGGTCGAGACGCTGGGTGCGCAGGCCATCGACGACGTGCCGGGTCTTGTCCGAGATCCACTCCTCGTTCACGGCCTCGTTGATGCGCGGCAGGATCCGCATCACCTCGCGGCCGCGGGTGTCGACGCGGATCGCAGAACCGACGCCGTCCATGACGTCGATCGACTGGGTCTTGCCGAGCTCCCACGGGCGCGCCGCGAAGGCATAGGGCTTCGAGGTCAACGCGCCAACCGGGCAGATGTCGACGAGGTTGCCCTGCAATTCGGACGTCAGCGCGTGCTCCAGATAGGTCGTGATCTCCATGTCCTCGCCGCGGCCGGTGGCGCCCATCTCGGGCGCGCCGGCGACTTCCGCCGAGAAGCGGACGCAGCGCGTGCACTGGATGCAGCGATTCATCGAGGTCTTGACCAACGCGCCGAGATATTTGTCCTCGACCGCGCGCTTGTTCTCGGCGAAGCGGCTGGTGTCGACACCATAGCCCATCGCCTGGTCCTGCAGGTCGCACTCGCCGCCCTGGTCGCAGATCGGGCAGTCCAGCGGATGGTTGATCAGAAGGAATTCCATCACGCCTTCGCGCGCCTTCTTCACCATCGGCGAACGCGTCGAAATCTCCGGCGGCTCGCCCTTGGGGCCCGGACGGCAATCGCGCACGCCCCAGGCGCAGCTCGCGACCGGCTTCGGGCCGCCCTTCACCTCGACGAGGCACATCCGGCAATTGCCGGCGATCGACAGCCGCTCGTGATAGCAGAAGCGCGGAATCTCGGCGCCGGCCGCCTCGCACGCCTGAAGCAGCGTGTACTCGGCGGGGACATCGATCTCTTTGCCGTCGATGATGAGCTTGGTCATGTCTCTTACTCCGCCGCGACCATGTTCACGGGATCGCGGACGCCGATGTCGTCGACATCGGCCTTGTGCGAATATTGGTCGATGCGCGCTTCGATCTCGTGGCGGAAATGCGTGATCAGGCCCTGGATCGGCCAGGCCGCGGCGTCGCCGAGCGCGCAGATGGTGTGGCCTTCGACCTGCTTGGTGACCTCGAGCAGCATGTCGATCTCGCGCTTGTGGGCGCGGCCTTCGGCCATGCGGGTCAGCACGCGCCACATCCAGCCCGTGCCCTCGCGGCACGGCGTGCACTGGCCGCAGCTCTCGTGCTTGTAGAAATAGGAGATGCGGGCGATCGCACGGATCAGGTCGGTCGACTTGTCCATTACGATCACCGCGGCGGTGCCGAGGCCCGAGCGCAGCTTGCTCAGGCTGTCGAAATCCATCGGCGTGTCGATGATCTGCTCGGCCGGCACCATGCGCACCGACGAGCCGCCGGGGATCACGGCCTTGAGGTTATCCCAGCCGCCGCGAATGCCGCCGCAATGCTTGTCGATCAGCTCACGGAACGGGATGCCCATGGCCTCTTCGACGTTGCAGGGCCGCTCGACATGGCCGGAAATGCAGAACAGCTTGGTGCCGACATTGTTCGGCCGGCCGATGCCGGCGAACCACGCCGCGCCGCGGCGCAGGATATCGGGCGCAACGGCGATGGACTCGACGTTGTTGACGGTGGTCGGGCAGCCGAACAGACCGACATTCGCCGGGAACGGCGGCTTCAGCCGCGGCTGGCCCTTCTTGCCCTCGAGACTTTCGAGCAGCGCGGTCTCCTCGCCGCAGATATAGGCGCCGGCGCCGTGGGCGACGTAGAGGTCGAACGGCCAGCCGTTGACGTTGTCCTTGCCGATCAGCTTGGCCTCGTAGGCCTGGTCGATCGCGGCCTGAAGGCGCTCGCGCTCGCGGATGAACTCGCCGCGGACATAGATATAGCAGGCATGCGCGTTCATCGCGAAGCTCGCGATCAGGCAGCCCTCGACCAACAGATGCGGATCATGCCGCATGATCTCGCGGTCCTTGCAGGTGCCGGGCTCGGATTCGTCGGCGTTGACGACGAGATAGCTGGGACGGCCGTCGGTCGATTCCTTCGGCATGAAGGACCATTTGAGACCGGTCGGGAAGCCGGCGCCGCCGCGACCGCGCAGGCCCGACGCCTTCATCTCGTTGATGATCCAGTCGCGGCCCTTGTCGATGATGTTCTTGGTGCCATCCCAGGCGCCACGACGCCGCGCACCCTCCAGCCCCCAATCATGGAGGCCGTAGAGGTTCTTGAAGATGCGGTCCTTGTCCTCGAGCATATCAGTGCTTTCCGATCAACGAATGGACTGCTTGTAGGCAAGTCCGGCGGCGCAGACGGCGAAGAACAGCGCCCAGAGCAGACTGGTCTCCTGCGACGCGTTCATGAAGTAACGCTGCAGCAGGAACATGAAGGCAGCCGCGATCGCGGCGTGCATGGCGACGAAGCTCCATTTCTTCACGGCCGCGGTCCCTCCGGTTACGACGAGATCACGCATCAGGTGATCTCCTTGAGCGTGGTCGGTCCGGTCATCGGCGCCGAGAATTGGCGGCCGTTCTGCGGACCGGGCTTGGGCGGATTGCCCGAAGCGAAGCCGTCGAGCACCTTGCCGAAGCTTTCCTTGGTCAGGTCCTCATAGGTGTCCTTGCCGATCAGCACCATCGGCGCGTTCACGCAGGCGCCCAGGCACTCCACCTCCTCCCAGCTGAAATTGCCGTCCTTGGAGAGGTGAAAGGGCTCGTGATGGATGCGATACTCGCAGACGTGGATCAGGTCCTCGGCGCCGCGCAGGCGGCACGGCGTGGTGCCGCAGACCTGGACGTGGGCCTTCCTGCCGACGGGAGCGAGCTGAAACATCGTGTAGAAGGTCGCGACTTCCAGCACGCGGATATAGGGCATGTCGAGCATGTCGGCGATGACGCGGATCGCGGCTTCCGACACCCAGCCCTCGTTCTGCTCCTGCGCGCGCCAGAGAATGGCGATGACGGCCGAGGCCTGGCGTCCGGCCGGATATTTCGCGATCTGCTGCCGCGCAAATGCGAGGTTCTCCTCCGTGAACGCAAAGCTCGCGGGCTGGACTTCCTTCGGTGCTAATCGGCGAACGGACATCTCTTCAATCTCTCACTGCATGCGGCGCGCGGTCTTGGCATTCAGGTTCTTGGCGTTCATGGCCTCGATCCTGTCCTGCCAGAATGCGCTTGCGGTGCCGAAAACGTTGTAGCCGACGTGGGTCGAGACCTTGATGCGGTCGAGGATCGACAGCTCGGTCACGGTCTCCATGCGGTTGCTGCGCGGATCGAATACGATCAGCTTCAGCGGGGTCTGTTCGAGGATGAAGCGCGACACGGCGTGAGAACGGTCGCTGCCGTGCTCCTCGCACATGATGACGCTGTCGGCCTGCAGCAGTCGTGCCCCGCCCTTGATCGCCTCGATCTCGACGCCTTCGACGTCGAGCTTGATCAGGTATTTGCCGGTGGCCGCGACCTTGCCGTCCTCGATCAAATTGTCGAGCGCGATCACCGGCACCTCCTCGCCGCCCGCCGACTGATCGCCGGCGATGCTGAAGGCCTCGTGCTTGGTGCCCGACAGACGCGCGGTGCCGCGGGCTGAGCCGATGGCGCATTTCATCGTCTCGAAGCGGCCGCCGTTGACGCGGGCATTGTTGGCGAGCTTCGGATAGTTCTGGCCCGACGGCTCGATCGCTATCGCCTTGTGCGCGCCGAACGGCTTGCTCGAGACCAGCACCGACCAATAGCCGTAATTGGCGCCGCAATCGAGCAGCGTGTAGTCGACGTCGATGGAGTCGGCGAACAGAAGCTCGAGCTCGTCTTCATAGTTATACGAGCGATTGAGCAGCTTGCTCCAATAACCGTCGCCATAGGGGAATTCGAACACGGCGTCGGGATTGAGCCGGATCGCGATGTTGCGTTCGGGAAGCGTTTTTCGCAGCAGGTTCGCGCAGGCGATGTAGCCCATATGCGAGAAGTGCGAGGAGATCTTCGATCCCGTCACCAGCGCCAAGGCAGCCGTCCGCTCCCACAGGTTGGCCCCTTCAAGGGCCCCCGAGGCGCGGTCAAACTGGATTGGCGCCTGCGCCATCACCGATCGACCTCTCCGAACACGATGTCGAGCGAGCCGAGGATTGCCGAGACGTCGGCGAGCAGATGGCCGCGGCAGATGTGGTCCATCGCCTGCAGATGCGCAAAGCCCGGCGCGCGGATCTTGCACTTGTAGGGCTTGTTGGTGCCGTCGGCGACGAGATAGACGCCGAACTCGCCCTTGGGCGCCTCGACCGCGGCATAGACCTCGCCGGCCGGCACGTGGACGCCTTCGGTGTAGAGCTTGAAGTGGTGGATCAGCGCTTCCATCGAGCGCTTCATCTCGCCGCGGCGCGGCGGCGCGACCTTGTTGTCTTCGACGACGACCGGGCCCTTGCCGTCGGGCGCGTTCAGCTTCTGGATGCACTGCTTCATGATGCGCACGGACTGGCGCATCTCTTCCATGCGGATCAGGTAGCGGTCGTAGCAGTCGCCGTTCTTGCCGATCGGGATGTCGAAATCCATCTCGGCGTAGCACTCATAGGGCTGCGACTTGCGCAAGTCCCAGGCCGCGCCCGAGCCGCGCACCATCACACCCGAGAAACCCCATTCCCAGGCTTCCTTCAGCGGCACCACGCCGATATCGACGTTGCGCTGCTTGAAGATGCGATTGGCGGTGAGCAGACGGTCGAGATCGTCGACCACCTTGAGGAACGGATCGCACCAGGCCTCGATGTCGTCGACCAGCTTCTGCGGCAGGTCCTGATGCACGCCGCCGATACGGAAATAAGCCGCATGCATGCGGCTGCCCGAAGCGCGCTCGTAGAACACCATCAGCTTCTCGCGCTCTTCGAAGCCCCACAGCGGCGGGGTCAGCGCGCCGACGTCCATCGCCTGCGTGGTGACGTTGAGCAGATGCGAGAGGATGCGGCCGATCTCGCAATAGAGCACGCGGATCAGCTGGCCGCGGCGCGGCACCTCGATGCCGAGCAGCTTTTCTGCGGCGAGGCAAAAGGCGTGCTCCTGGTTCATCGGCGCGACGTAGTCGAGGCGGTCGAAATAAGGGATCGCCTGCAAGTACGTCTTCTGCTCGATCAGCTTCTCGGTGCCGCGGTGAAGCAGGCCGATATGCGGATCAACACGCTCGACGACTTCGCCGTCCAGCTCCAGCACGAGGCGCAGCACGCCGTGCGCCGCCGGGTGTTGCGGTCCGAAGTTGATGGTGAAGTTGCGGAGGTTCTGCGGTTGCTCGTTCATGATCAGACCTTCGGCCCCGCTTTTTCATCGCCCGGAAGCACCGGATAGTCGGCTCCTTCCCAAGGAGACAAAAAGTCGAACTTGCGGAATTCCTGGTTGAGCCGGACCGGCTCGTACACCACCCGCTTCTCCTGATCGTCGTAGCGGACCTCGACGAAGCCGGTGAGCGGGAAATCCTTGCGCAGCGGATGGCCCTCGAAGCCGTAGTCGGTGAGGATGCGGCGCATGTCGGGATGGCCGACGAAGAACACGCCGTAGAGATCGTAGGCTTCGCGCTCGAACCAGTCCGCGCCCGGGAAGATTTCGATCAGCGACGGCACCTGCGTGGTCTCGTCGGCTTGCGCCTTGAGCCGGATCCGCGCGTTCAAGGTCGGCGACAGGAAGTGATAGATCACGTCGAAGCGCTTCTCGCGATCCGGGTAGTCCACCGCCGTGATGTCGGTGATGTTGACGAACCGGCAGTTCGGATCATCGCGGAGGTACTTGACCACCTCGACGATCCTGGCGGCCTCGACGTCCACGGTGAGCTGGTTGAAGGCCACCGAGTGACCGGTCGCGGCGCCCGGAAGCGCGCTAACGATCGTCTGCCCCAGGGCGTCGAGCTTGGCGTCGTCCATGACGTAAAACCTTAGCGTTCGATGGTGCCGGTGCGCCGGATCTTCTTCTGCAGCAGCAGCACGCCGTAGAGCAGCGCTTCCGCCGTGGGCGGGCAGCCCGGCACGTAGATGTCGATCGGCACGATGCGGTCGCAGCCGCGCACGACCGAGTAGGAATAGTGATAATAGCCGCCGCCATTGGCGCAGGAGCCCATCGAGATGACGTAGCGCGGCTCGGGCATCTGGTCGTAGACCTTGCGCAGCGCCGGCGCCATCTTGTTGGTCAGCGTTCCCGCCACGATCATCACGTCGGACTGGCGCGGCGAGGCACGCGGGGCGAAGCCGAAGCGCTCGACGTCGTAGCGCGGCATCGAGACCTGCATCATCTCGACCGCGCAGCAGGCGAGACCGAAGGTCATCCACATCAACGAGCCGGTGCGCGCCCAGGTGATGAGGTCGTCGGTCGCGGCCACGAAAAAGCCCTTGTCGGACAGCTCGGAATTGACCTCGAGGAAGAACGGATCATTGGCCCCGACCGGCTTGCCGGTCGACGGATCCAGAATGCCCTTCGGGGCCGGTGCGATCACCGGACCTGCGGACTGCGTATTCGGGTTCAATCCCATTCGAGGGCCCCTTTCTTCCATTCATAGGCGAACCCGACCGTCAGCACGGCGAGGAACACCACCATGGACCAGAAGCCGGTCGCGCCAAGCTTGCCGAACGCCACCGCCCAGGGAAACAGAAACGCCACCTCGAGATCGAAGATGATGAAGAGGATGGCGACGAGATAGAAGCGGACGTCGAACTTCATGCGGGCGTCGTCGAAGGCGTTGAAACCGCACTCGTAGGCCGACAGCTTTTCGGGATCCGGCTGCTGGAACGCCACGATGAACGGCGCGATCAGCAGCACGAGGCCGATCAGGCCCGCTACCCCTATAAAGACGACGAGTGGAAGATAGTTCTGCAGAATGCCGCTCATTGGCGAGCCCTTTTCCCGCAGCCTCGGGACAGCCACGGATTCGTCCGATTTGGAATTATTCTGAGCCTTAGCGCAGTGCACCAATGGGCGCAAGACACGCTCTTTTCAGGCCCTTTGCCGCCCCCAGAACGGTGAAAATCCCGGAATCACCCCGCGGCTGGTATGGAGCAGATCGCCCCACCCAGCAAGGGCCGCCACGGTCTCGCAGGTCAGCCGTTCTGAGATTGCGGCACTCGGGCCGAGGCAGCTATTCGCTGCGCGCTGACCGACCAAATGCTCGGGTTTTTGGTGCGGCAGTGCAGCGCCGCAGGGGCAACTTCCCCCCATTGTCGCGGCGACAGATTTGCCGATCGGCGCGGCCCCGACACCAATGCTGGTGCCGCCGCCTCAGGTGCAGGAAAGACCTGTCCACAGCTCAGAGTAATCGGAGGAGCCATGCGTCATCACGGGACCGGAGCTCGTCCGGCGATTGTGTCCGCGACTGGCTCCAAGCCGGCCGCGAGCGCGGCGGCGGCGACCTGCCGGTCGCGCGCCGCGCTCGGATGAGCTTTGGGCCGGGGGGCATGGCCCGCGAGCTCATCGTGACGGCGGATCAGCGGACACCCAGGCGGAGCCGGGCGAACATCACGATCGGTTGCTCTTGGTCCGAGAGCCTTCCGGCCCTGCCCTCGGCTGTCCTCACCATTTGTAGGAGACGCTGGCGGTGACGCGCCGACGGTCGCCGTAGAAGCAGGACGTGGCCGACGCGCAGCTTGCGACATAGATTTTGTCGGTCAGGTTGATCACGTTCAGCGCCGTGCGCCAGTTCTGCCATTCATAGTGGAGCGCGAGATCGCCGAGCACGACCGCGGGAACCTCGAGCGTGTTGGCCTGGTCGGCCCAGGACGAGCCGATGTAACGCACGCCGCCGCCGAAGCCGAACCCCGCGAGCGGCCCGTCCTTGAAGGTGTAGTCCGCCCAACCCGACACCAGGAGTTCGGGTGTGTTGGTCGGCGTCTTGCCGATCAAGGCCGGATTGAGATCCTTGCTGTTGAAGAGATGATAGGCGGTGAAGGCGCCGATGAACTTCAGCTCCTTGGTGGCGTTGGCTACGGCCTCAAGCTCGATACCGCGGGACGTTACCTCGCCAGTCTGGTTTTGCAGCACCGGCGTCGTCACCGTCGTCGTCGCAACGTTCTGGCGCTTCAGGTCGAACACCGAGGCGGTGAAGTAGCCGTCGAAGCCCGTCGGCGCGACCTTCACGCCGATCTCGACCTGCCGGCCGGTCTCCGGCAGAAACAGCTGGTTCTGCGCATTCAGGCCGATGACCGGATTGTAGCTGGTCGAGTATGACACATAGGGCGCGATGCCGTTGTCGAAATTGTAGATCAGCCCCGCACGGCCGCTGAACCTACTGTCGTCGCGGCTGGCGACGGTGGCGCCGGTGTCCCGGGCTTCCTGCGTCGTCTCGACCCAGTCATTGCGGCCGCTCAGCACCAGCGTGAAATTGCCGAGCTTCATCTGGTCCTGAACGTAAGTGCCAGCCTGTTTCTGCGTGATGAGGAAGTTGCGGAACGGCGAGCCGGGTAGCGGAACCTCAGCTCCTCCATAGGCCGGATTGAAGACGTTGATCGAGGGCACACCGAACCCGAAGGCCTGGTAATCGTCGATTTGATAGCCCCGCAGATCGACACCGAACAGCATCGTGTGCCTGACGGCGCCGGTGTTGAAACGGTACTCTAACTGGTTGTCGAGATTGGCCTGATTCGCTGTGTTTTTCGCATACCAGTTATAGCGGCCCATCGTCGCCGTGTTGATGTTGTCCCAGCCGTTGCCGACATAGCCGCGATAGGTGATGTCGACATGCGCGAAGCGAGCGTTCTGCCGGAACGTCACATCGTCGGTGAGATGACGCTCGAACTGGTAGCCGAGCATCTCCTGCTCGCGCGTGAACTTGTCGACACTGGGATCGCCGACGAAGAAGCTGGTCGGGATCTTGCCGAACGGCGCGCTGGTCACCGTGCCCTGATAGGGCAGGAAGTTGATGCCGCGGGTATCCTGCTTCGAGGCCGACGCCAGCACCGTGAAGGTCGTGTCGGCATCGGGCTTCCACGTGACCGACGGCGCGATGAAGTAGTTGTTGTCAGGTGTGAAGTTGACCTGCGTACCGCCGTTCTGGACCTGGCCGACCACGCGTGCGAACAGCTTGCCGTTGTCAGGGCTGGTCGCAACCGGACCGCCGAAATCAAACCCGACATAGGCGTTGCCAAAATTGTTGACGCCCGCCTCGATGTAGCGGATCGGCTCCGCCGGCGGCATCTTGCTGATGACGTTGACGATGCCGCTCGGGCTTGATCCGCCGTAAAGCACCGCCGACGGACCGCGCAACACCTCGACCCGCTCCATGTTGGGGGTCTGCAGCTTCCAGCTTGCGTAAGACGTATAGAACAGCTGCATGCCGTCGAGGAACAGACCGATATCCTCTGACTTGAAGCCGCGGATCAGCCACCAATCGTTGCGAGTGTCCGCACCGAAGGTCCCTGCCCGCACGCCGGCGGTGTAGCGCAGGACCTCGTCGAGCTTGTTCGGCTTCTGGTCACGGATCTGCTCGGCACCGATGACGGACACCGCCTGCGGCGTCTCCATGATCGGCGTGTTGGTCTTGGTGCCCGACGAGCTGCGGCCGGCGACGTAGCCGTTCACCGGCCCGCGCGGCGTCTCGACGAAGCCGACGTCGCGCCGTGGCTGCGGCCTGTTCGTGGCGGGGGTCTGCACCGAGATCCGCGTTGCGCGGCGCTGAGGCGTCGCCGCGGTGCGGCGGCGCGCTTCCGGCGCCGTGACCGTCACCGGCGGAATGTTCTGCGCGCCACTCTGCGCGGAAGATTGTGCAAGCGATGCCTGAGGCATCAAGACCCAAGCGGATGCGGTCGCCAACACGGCCGACCGCAGCATTCCAAGACTGTTCAACGCGCCACCCCAAAGCTGCATGTTCGATGCGTCATGCCGCCTGTTCCCCAACGGCATGCGCTTGTGGTGACGCTTATGTGAGGGCGCGCGATTTCCCTAATTGAAAGCTTCTTAGAAAGACTCTTAGAAGCACTCCAGATGAGCTTGGCGTCCGCGCCTCCGGGACCCCCTCGCTCCGGATCGATATGCCCGGCCTCGGAAGGGCGCCGCCTCCCACCCCCACTCCGGGCGAGCCCCGCCAAGCAGGAGATGAAACCATTTTGCGGAACCCGCGAAACCATCCGGAAACAGATGGCCCGTAGAAGATGAGCCCATAGACGGCGGCAAAGCCCGTCGGGAGGCTCAGATGAACCACTCAATTCATTCTGCTGATCGTGCGACCCACCTGAAGATCGTGGTGGTGGCGCTGGTGGCCGGCATTGCCGTGGCCGGCTTCGGGATCGCGGCCCGCACCCACGCCGATTACAGCCAGACCGCACAGTCCACCCAGGTCATCAAGGCCGGCAAGCCGGTGGTGGTGACCAGCGCCGGGACGTCCGAGATTCGCTGAACAACCGAAAAGGTCCGGTTTGACACCAAACGGCCGCCTTTGGGCGGCCTTTTCGTTTGGTTTCGCCCTTGCGACGGCGCCGTGGGGGATGTTGCCTCCGCCAGACGCGAGAAGGAGCGCAAGAAGATGCCCGCCGGGCACGGCGGGCATCCGTCTTCGAGATCACGCTACCAGGTATAGCGAAGGCCGGCCTGAGACCCCGCGATCGAGGTTCCGAATCCGCCAACCCCAGGCAGAAGCGGGTCCGGCACGGTGATGCTGCTGCCATGAACTTCGAGGTAGGACGACAGCTGCGGCGTCCAGAGCACGTTGACCTTTGCGGAGCCGCGAAGGCCATTGGTACCGATCATGCCGGCCGCAACGGGGACCGCGCCTCCAACGGCGCCGGCGCCGCTCGCGTCGACGATCCTGTAGTACTGCCCCGAGATCGATGGCTGGATCTTAAAGCCCAGCCAGTCCGCCTCGAATCCGACGCGCATGCCACCGTGAAATTCGGTTGAATCGCCCGTCTTGCTGCCGAAATTGGCGGTATAGCTCTCCGAATAGGTTACGCCGACCGTCGGCTCGAACCACACGGTGTAGGGGAAGTCGAACCGGTATTGGCCGTTCCAGGTATAGGCGATGCCGCTGCCGTCCGCGGTCGCGGCAAGGGGCAGATTGGACGTGTTGCGAGTCCAGCTCGCGAGCGCGGTGAAGTCAGTCGAGAAACCGCCGTTGATGTACGACAGGGTGCCGGAAGTCGATGGAACTGAACCATCGGTGGTCAGTCCGCCATTCACGAAGGTGTGCGCCCACGAGTGGGAGCCAGTCCCGATGAAGGTCAGCGCGTCGGTTGCAGTGAAGATACCGATCTTGGTCACATCGACTGCGCCGGTCACCGTCGCAACGCTGACCTGGACCCCACTCGATTGCGCACTGTCGCCACTGCCGACGAGGTTCACGCCGTAAAGCCAAGCCGCCGGGGACGGCGCTGCAAGTGCCGGAGCCTTGGCGTAGGCCAGCGCACCGAACGGATTGCTGACACCCCTCGCGGCGAACGGATCACGACGGTCGAAATCCGACTCCTCGCCGCTGAAGCGCAGCATTCCAGGAGGAGCAACGACCCTGCGATGCTGAATCTGGTCGCGGACGTTCTGAATGATGGTCTGGACGGCGTTGTTGACGACTTGCTGCGGAACATTGACCTCCTGTGCCGAGGCCGGTCGCGTTGCAAACAGACTAAGCAAAAAAGGTACGGCCACCGCAAAGCCGCGGAGGAGAATTCCTGCCCTCATGGTCTTCGATCAGCCCCCTGCTGGTTCAGCCCCGAGCCTTGGCGGGAGGTAAATTCCCGCAGGCTTCAGGCGCCGAATTTATTTGCAAAGCACCCGCGGCGTCTTCACCTGATTGGCTGAATTGGGGGTTCAGCTCCATCAAGCGCGTCCGGTTGATGCTCATTTGCAACACTTTCCCAGGCCCCGCTGCACGCCGAGCGACACTCCCGGATACGAGAGCAACTCAACGCAGGGGGCGCGCCGATATCCCCTCTACTCCACCGTCGAGCGGTTTCGCTTCTTCGTGGCACCACGCTGCGTTGCCGCCTGGCTCAGCTCCGGACTTTTCTTGGGCTTGCCTGCTTCCCGTGCCCGGATGTGCCGCCGCACGTCCTCTCGAACGTTCTGGATGATCGAGTCGCGTGACGACTCGGCCGGATCATTGCAGCGGGCCACGCTGCACAAAGCGACGAGCAGCGGCAGAGCCAGAATCGGCGCACGGGCGAACTTGACTGTCCTGGTCATCCGCAGTCTCCGAAGATGTCGCCGGCCTTCGGCCGCCTGCGCCATCAACACCAGCGCAGCGCGACTGGTTTCACCGCTCGCGACGTGCAGCCTCTTGGTCGAAGCATCGCCACTCCCGGTTCACGAAATCCTGAACACGGAGGCCTTTGATGTCGTCATCCAGCATCCCTTGATGTAAAATTCACGAACAAGCCGCCTTAGCCCGTTTCTGCGATTTTTCATTTTCTGAGTTTCTGCCAATGCCTGCCCATTTCGGGATTTTCGTTCTCGCAAGCTCGCGTCCCGTCTTCATGTTGCAGGATCTGGCACGCCGGATCGCCGTTCTCGGCTGCTTAGCATTGTCGATGCTCGTTGCGACAATGCTGCAGGCGGCCGCTGGAGACAGGATCGCGCTTGTCGTCGGCAACAGCAACTATCGCAAGGTCCCAAAACTCATCAACCCGGCCAACGACGCCGCCGACATGGCGACGTCGCTGGGTCGTCTGGGATATTCCGTCAGGCACCTCGCCGACCTCGACTACAATCATTTCCGGCAGGCCCTCATCGAATTCGGCAATGCAGCGAAGACGGCCGACAAGGCGGTGATCTTCTTCGCGGGCCACGGCGTCGAAATGGACGGAAAGAACTGGCTGATTCCGGTCGATGCCGAAATCAAGTCCGAGATCGATGTCTATGCCGAGGCGATCAATCTCGAGACCCTGATCGATATCTCCGTGATGCCGAAGATCATCGGCCTCGTGGTTCTCGATGCCTGTCGCAACGACCCGTTCGAAACGACGAAGGTCGCCGCCGCGGGACGCGCGCTGTCGTCGCGGCCATCGAAGGCGGCCGCGCCAGTGTCCGGCACACCCCGTTCCCCGACGCCTTTCGCGGCCGACACGCGCGGTCTTGCCCCTGTCGAGGTGAGCGACAACGTGCTCGTTGCCTTTGCGGCCGCTGCCGGCACGACGGCGAGCGACGGGGCCGGGCGGAATAGCCCCTACTCCGGCTCGCTCCTGCGCCATGTCGAAACGCCGCAACTCGAGATCAACTATCTCTTCCGGATCGTGCACGACGAAGTCTGGAAGGAGACCGGGACACAAGAGCCGGCAATCTACGGGACGCTGCCGAAGGGCGACATCTATCTCAACGGCGAAGCCGCCATCGCAAGCAGCGATGGTGGAGCAGATGCCGAGCAGCTCGCCTGGGAGTTCGTCCGCTCGACCAACGAGATCGCGACCTTGCGCCGTTTCGCCCAGCAATTCCCGGCGAGCGCGCATACGGCCGAAATCGACCGGCGCATTGCGCAGTTGCAGACGGCTGAAACGAACGCCTGGAAGATCGTCGAGCGACAGAAGTCGCTCGCGGCCTACCGCGCCTATCTGGATCTCTATCCGTTCGGCGAGCATGTCGAGAGCGCCCGGGTCGCGCTGGCTTCGCTCGAGAAGTCGGCTAAGCCGGGCCAAGCCACCGGGCAGATCGACATGCCCGGTCCGCCACCGGCGAGCTATCAGCTCGCCTCGGCCGAGACGACCACCGGCAATTCGGAGGCAGTCGAGAAGGCATGGGACGTCCTGAAGGAATCACGCGATAAGAGCGTGGTTGGCCGATTTGCCGAGCGCTATCCGAGCTCGCGCCATAACCGCCTGCCGCCGGGCAGCGACCTTGCCCTGCGACCGGTCAATTCCACCGAGCTGATGCTGCAATCAGCGCACGATCGGGACGTGAACGCCTGCTTCGACGGCGATTCCGGGGCGTGTGCCAGATCCATCAAAAAATACCCCGACTACGTCCAGCTTCAATTCCAGCTTTGCCGGTCCAAGGGCAATCCCAAGGGATGCATGATCAACGCGGTGACCGAGGCGCGCAGGCGCGGGCTCCTGGTTTCCGCCTACACCCGCTCGGAAGAGGAAAAGGTTCGCAATCGCGAATATCGGCGAGTGGTTGCACGCGTGAACCAGAATGTCGGCAATGTGGTCAGTGGCGTCGTCAGCAACGTCGTCGGCAACGTTGTCAGCAATGCCGTTTCGACTGCGGTCAGCAATGCCGCATCGAGCGCAGCGAGCCGGGCGGCATCGCAGGCGGCATCAGCCGCAGCGGGCAGAGCTGCCTCTGCGGCTGCGTCATCCGCGGCTTCGAGCGCTGCCAGCCGATCAGCCTCGAGCGCGGCATCGAGCGCGGCCAGCAGAGCGGCCTCTACTGCCGCTTCGAATGCCGCGAGCCGCGTCACCATTCCATCGGACATCCGCCTCAAGGAGGACATCACGGCACTCGGCTGGACCGATACTGGCCTCCGCCTCTATCGCTATCGATACAAGGGCGATGCGAGGTTCTATGTCGGCGTGATGGCGCAGGAGGTCGCGCGGCAGACTCCCGCGGCGGTGTCGTCTGGAGTGGACGGGTTTCTGCGCGTCGACTATGGTCTGCTCGGCCTCGATTTTCTCACCGACCGCGACTGGATGAGGCGGCAGCTCCGTTCGAGCATCGACTAAGGGACGCGACTCCATCTTGCGCTGGCTGGCACTGTTCATTGCCATCGGGCTTCTCTTCGACGCCGAAGCAGAAGCTTCCAACGGCCGTGTCGCCTTGGTCATTGGAAACGCGAGCTACGCGAACGCGCCGCCGCTCGGCTCTCCCGTCAACGATGCCGAGGACATTGCCGCGGGTCTCGCCGGCCTCGGCTTCGACGTCGATCTGCGCAAGAACACGACCATCGACGATCTGCGCGTGGGGCTCGTCGCCTTCACCGAGAAGTCCGCCGCTGCGGACATCGCGGTCTTCTATTTTGCCGGATACAGCGCAGCTGCCGGTGTCGGCAGTTACCTGATCCCCGTCGATGCGCATCTCGCGACACCTGAGTCGGCCAACGCAGAGACCGTTTCCCTGGCTGCGGTGACCGCTGCCGCAGGGCGGGCTCGCAGGCTGGGCCTGGTGATCCTGGATGCCATGCGGGAGAACCCGTTCCCTGCCATACCGAATGGCCGCAGCAGCAGCTCTTCCCTGACCTCAGCCGGAAGCGCACCAATCCGCAACACGCTCGTGTTCTTTCCGGCGGAGCCGGGGCGGACCGCGGAAGAAGGCGAAGGCCGCAACAGCCCTTTCGCTGCGGCGCTGCTGAAATACCTCCGGCAGGCCGACCTCGAGATCAACTTCGTGTTTCGCAACGTTCGCGACGAGGTTCGGCAGGCAACGCACCGGAAGCAGACGCCCTACATGTATGGTCAGCTTTCCAAGGACAAGATCTATCTCCATCCCGTCAAGCAAGTCGTCCAGGACGATCCCGCCGTCATGCAGCACTGCGACAACGCCGTTGCCGGGCTCGCGGATTTGAGGGCAGCCGGCGCCGACCAAGGCGAGACGCGCGACGATACAAGGGCGGCGGGCGCGGTTGCAGCGTGCGCGGAGGCGGTCAAGCGGTCGCCAGGGGTGGACCGCCTGCACTACCAGCTCGGGCGTTCATTGTTCGCCATGCGTGATTACGCGGGAGCGGTGGCGAGCTACAAGGCGGCATCCGAGCTCGGCAACGCACGCGCGCTCTACGAGCTCGGATTGATGTATGAGAACGGCAACGGCGTCGAGAAAGATCCCGCCCGCTCGCGCTTCTACTATGAGATGGCCGCCGAGAAGAAGATTGCGCCAGCACTCGTCAGCCTCGGCCTCCAGCAGGAGCGTGGAATCGGCGCGACCAGCGATCCCGCAAAGGCCTATGCGTTGTACCAGCGGGCCGCCGAGCTCGGCGATGCGACCGCCATCAACAGGATGGGGGAGCTTGCCGAGAAGGGACTGGGAGCCAGGCGAGACCTGAAATTGGCTCGGGCGCTGTACCAGAAGGGCGCCGCGATGGGCGGACTCGAAGCCCTGGTCAATCTCGCCCGGTGCAACGCCAACGGAATCGGCGGCCGACGGGACCTTGCCGAGGCCAGGCGGCTCCTGGCCAAGGCGGCGCAGGCCGGCAGCACCGACGCACGGCGCATCCTCGCGCATATCGAGGAGTCCAAGCCGAAATAAACGCATTCTGGCGGGGAGGAAGCGATCGGGATGAAACGGCAGTCCAAGCGGCGCTTTTGGCTGCAAAAGACAGCAACTGTTTGATCTATTTGCCAAAAATGGCGCGAGAGACGGGGCTCGAACCCGCGACCTCCGGCGTGACAGGCCGGCGCTCTAACCAACTGAGCTACTCCCGCGTGACACGCAATGTCTGCGGAACGAGGGGGGACTTAAAGGCCCGATCTGGTGAAGTCAAGGATGTTGCATCCACAGCTCAAACCAGCGGATTCCAGTGCTGGCACACACGAACGCGGCCCTCGGCAACGCCGGCGGCGTAGTCAGTCCGGTCCCGAATCGTCTACGCCTCCGGGAACTTGCGGGTCAGGGGCCCATCTCCCTCTGGACGACCTGCAAGATCGAGGAGGCCAGACATGGCTAAGAAGGATCCGGCTAAGAAGGATTCGGCGAAGAAGGCGGCCGCGCCCGCCACGATCACGCTCAAGCACCTCGCCGCCGACATTGCCGAGCGCCAGGACGTCTCCAAAAAGCATGCCGAGGCCGTCCTGACCGACATGGTCGATCTGATCACCAAGCACCTCAAGAAGGGCGACCGGGTCCGCATCGTCGGCCTCGGCATCCTCCAGGTCCGCAAGCGCGCCGCCCGCACCGGCCGTAATCCTTCCACCGGCGAAGCGATCCACATCAAGGCCACCAGGAAGGTCGCGTTCCGCCCGGTGAAGGAGCTGAAGGAGGCGATTTGAGGTCACTTTACGTCAAGCTTGGCCCGAGCCCGGGTCCGGCCGCATCCCGGCCCGCTTTTCTGATATACCGCCAGCTTCCCGAACACGCGGCGGTTTGACCAGAAATGTCCTCCCTCTCCTTTTCACATACCGTGACCGAGCGCTTCCTGCGCTACGTCACCATCGATACCCAGTCCGATCCGGCATCTCCCAGCTCGCCGTCGACCGAGAAGCAGAAGGATCTCGGCCGCGTGCTCGCTGCCGAGCTGAAAGCCATGGGCGTTGTGGACGCGCATCTCGACGATTACGGCTACGTCTACGCAACGATCCCGGCCAACACCGACAAGAAGGTGCCGGTGATCTGCTTCTGCTCGCATATGGACACCTCGCCCGACGTCACCGGCAAGGACGTCAAGCCGCAAATCGTGAAGAACTATCGCGGCGGCGACATCACGCTGCCCGGCGACACCAGCCAGGTGATCCGCTTCAATGAGCACCCTGCGCTGAAGAACCAGATCGGCAACGACATCATCACCACCGACGGCACCACGCTGTTGGGCGCCGACAACAAGGCCGGCGTCGCCGAGATCATGGATGCCGCGCATTTCTTCATCAACAATCCCGAGGTGAAGCACGGCACCATCAAGATCCTGTTCACGCCGGACGAGGAGATCGGCCGTGGCGTCGACAATGTCGACCTGAACAAGCTGGGCGCCGATTTCGGCTACACCATGGACGGCGAGAGCGCCGGCTGCGTCGAGGACGAGACCTTCTCGGCCGACGGCGCCACCATCACCATCAACGGCGTCAGCGCCCATCCCGGCTACGCCAAGGGCAAGATGGAGCACGCGATCAAGATCGCCGCCGCCATCGTCGAGCGTCTGCCGAAGGAGGGCTGCTCGCCCGAGACCACCTCGGGCAAGCAAGGTTTTCTGCATCCGATCGGCATCGACGGCGCGCTCGAACAGGCGACGCTCTCCTTCATCGTCCGCGACTTCACCGAGGACGGGCTGAAGGAGAAGGAGGCGCTGCTCGAGGGCATCGTCAAGGACGTGATGAAGGATTATCCGCGCTCGACCTACACGTTCGAGGTCAAGGAGCAGTACCGCAACATGAAGCAGGTGATCGACCGTCACCCGCACGTGCTCGAATACGCCATCGAGGCGATCCGCCGCGCCGGCCTGCGCCCGATGCGCACCGCGATCCGCGGCGGCACCGACGGCTCGCGCCTGTCCTTCATGGGCCTGCCCTGCCCCAACATCTTCGCCGGCGAGCACGCATTCCATTCGCGGCTCGAATGGGTCAGCCGGCAGGACATGGAAAAGGCGGTGGAGACCATCGTGCATCTGGCGATGATCTGGGAGGAGAAGGCCTGAAGCGCGACGAGACTGGAATGAATCATCACCGCGCTTCGATGCAATACGTCGCGTCCGGCCGTGCCAGCCTCGCGACAGAAGTGGCAGGCGACGGCCCTGCCGTCGTGTTTCTTCATGCTAATGTGTGCGACCGGCGCATGTGGCGCACTCAATTCGATGAATTGAGCGCCACGCACAGGGCGGTCGGGTATGACCGACGCGGGCTCGGCGAAACCCGCGCCGAGCCCGAAGACTTTTCCGCGCTCGCCGATCTCCTCGTAGTGCTGGAGGCAACCGCAGGCGGCGAGCCCGCAATCCTCGTCGGCTGCTCACTTGGCGGGCGCATCGCGCTTGATGCCGCCGTCCGGCATCCCTCGCGCGTTCGCGCCCTGGTTCTGATCGCCCCCAATGTCGCGGGTGCACCCGATCCGGTCCATCCCGCCGACATCGAGACGCTGATGATGCGATGGAAGGAGATCGAAGCGTCAGGCGATCTTGATCGGATGAACGCGATGAAGGCGCGCCTCTGGCTGGACGGACCACGGGCTGCCGAAGGTCGCGTTGGCGGTCCGGCTCGCGATCTGTTCCTTGATATGAACGGCATCGCACTCCGCTACCCGCCGTTCGGATCGGACGTCGACATCAGACCCTTCTTCAAACGGCTTCATGAGATCGCAGTGCCGACCCTCATCATATGGGGTGACCTCGATTTCCCCTATGTGCAGGACCGCTGCCGTCATCTCGTCGCGGCAATTCCGGGCGCAGAAGGCCGCGAGCTGCGTGATGTGGCCCATCTTCCGAGCCTGGAGTGCCCGGCGGAGATCACAGCCCTCGTTGCGGGGTTCGTTCAGCGGCATGCGGGGGGGCGGACAGGTAGGCCCACCCCCGATTTAGCCTACGGCACCGGCATCGCGCGCGGGTTGCGGTGGAAGCGGTTGGCGCTCGCCATCCAGTTCGGCAACGGTGCGCCATCACGATGCCGGCCACCGGCAACGGCTGCAGCCCAGGCCACCGCGGCGCCGATCAGGGTCGCGGCTGCGACCGAGAACGCCACGATGATCGAGTTGCGTCGCGCGCGGTTGATGGCCGTCTTCGAGTCTGCGATCAGCGCATCGACCCGCCGCTCGGCATCGGGGGCCGCCAGTCCCGTAACGGCAGCGACCTGTTGCACGAGATAGGTCCGATCATCGGTGCTGACGCCGCTGTGGCTGGACGAGGTCATCAAGATACGTCCGGCTTCGGCGCGCGCGTCCCTCAGGTCAGTGTTCGGTGCGCGGCGCGGCGCGCGGAACAGCTTGTCGAGCTCATAGCTCAACAAGGGCTCGGCCGCCGAGGTGTTGCTCGCCGAACTGCGCATCGGCGAACGGTCGATCGCGGCGGCGCCGAGAAGCGCCAGCAGCGCCGCGCCGGCCAGGACCGCCAGCGCCCAGGCGGTCAGCCCGTGAAGGCCGTCTCGCCGCTCGCCGTCATCCTCGATCGTTGCGAACGCGGGCTCAGACCGGGTGGTTCGGCCGGCGACGTAACCGCCGAAGCCGAAGCTGACGATCGCCTGGATGATCAGATAGAGCCCGGAAAGCAGCGCCAACGCTGCCGATGCATCGCGCCAGCTCGGCGAGGCCGAACTGACACCGAGGCCGACCGCGACACCAAAACCGATCAGGATGAACGACATTGCACTCGCAGCAAGCGCGCCCGCAAACACCGAGCTCCACTGGATCGTTCGAGGCGCCTCGGCTGCCAGGCCGCCTTCGATGACCTCTTCCCGCATCAGAGTTTCGACCGTCATCGCGGCGCTCTCAGCGCAGGCCGAAGAACGACAGGATCGCCATGATGACGACGATCAAGCCGATCAAGTAAATCAGTCCGTCCATTGTCCGTCCTCCTCAGTTTCTCTGCTAATCGCGAGGTATGAGGAACGTTCCAAATTGGACAGAGCGTATGGAACGAACTTGGAAGATGCGGGTTGTCGGTCCAAGTCCTAGGGATAGAGATTGTGAGCACATGAGGCCCCAGTCGGCTCGTCCGGCCGGGGCCTTTCCGCGTTGCGGCCGACGCGTCTCCTCTGTCGTATGTTAACGACGCCGGAGACGGGATCATCAATGATGCGATCAGGGCGGAACCTCCAGATCAGGAGAGGCGCGTGGACCGCAGAACGGCGTGCCTGCATCAGGCGAATGCATTCCGGGAGAAGGCCCTCGCCGATCCCGAGCACCACGACCAATGGATCGACGAAGCCATCAAATGGCTGGAACGGGCGATGGAAGCGAGCTGTCGGGCGGTCATCACCATGGAAGGTGACGATGGCAGCGAAGCTCCGGCCCGCACGATCGAAACCATGGCGCCACATCGGCCCGTCATTGTCCGCCAGTGACAGGCGCTGGCAGCGCATGCACTGCTGCGGCAATTGTTCCAGGGACGTAACAATGTTGCGGGTCGACACTGTTCCCGCACCCATGCTAGGCCCGGCACAGACCGCAACCAGAGTGACCTCGTGCTCGCAAACCGTCAGCCCTCAGGATCCCGCCGCTCGCGTTTTCCGCGCGGGCTGCTGTCCGTGCTGATCGCGGCGGTCTATCTGCTCGCGGGCGCTCTGCACGGCGCGCACGACATCGACGTCACCACGCCCCGCGGCGGTTCGGAGATCGCCGCGGTCCTCGATGGCGCTACCGGCCATGGCGACCACAAGACCATCGGCGGCCATCATTGCCACGGCTGCTTTTCGCTGGCCGTGGCACAGCCGGCACCATCGACCGCAGCGATCGCGCTCGTGTCGGCACCGAGCCCGCAACAGGCCCCCCGCCTCGCCGGAATTGTGCCCGATACCGACTCTCCCCCTCCCAGACCTATTGCCTGAACGGATTGGTCGGGCGCCCCCGCGCCCATTAGGTTCATCCTTCACAGGTCGATTTTATGTTTTGCAGGGGAATGGCCGCGCGCCTGGCGTGCGCGGCAGCGTGTCTGATTGCAGCATCGGCGCTTGCACCCGCTCACGCCCAGACTTTGACGATGCGAAGCGCGCTGTCGCGCGCGCTGGCGGCGAGTCCGCGCCTGACGGCAGCCGAGCGCGACGTCGGCATCGCCACGGGCCAGCGTATCCAGGCGGGCGCCCTGCTCAATCCGGAACTGTCCTACGAACAGGACGATTCATTCGGCTCCGGCAGATATCGCGGAACGCGCGCGGCGGAGACCACGCTCCAGATCAGCCAGGCCTTCGAGCTGTTCGGCAAGCGCGAGGCGCGGATTGCCGCAGGTGCAGCCGGCGTCGAGGTCGCCGCGATCCAGCGCAAGGCGATCAGGCTGGAGGTGCTGTCGGAGACCGCGATCGCCTTTCTCAGTGTGCTCGGCGCGCAGCGGCGCATCCAGATCCTCGACGAGCAGATCGCCGCGATCGACCGCCTGACGCCGCTTCTGCGCCGCCGTGTCGAGGCCGGTGCCTCCTCGCCGGCGGAGACCGGCCGCGCCGAGGTCGCCTCCGCCCTGGTGAAGGCGGACCGCGAACGCTTCAAGGCGACGCTGGCGAGCGCCCGGCGCGAGCTTGCGGTGCTGATGGGCGATCCCGCCGCCAAATTCGGCGAGGTGTCCGGCCGGCTCGACACCACCGGACGCCCGCCGGCGTTCCAGGCGGTGGTTGCGGCCATCGATGCCAATCCGCAGCTGGTGCGCTGGACCGCGGTCTACGCCCAGCGCAATGCCGAGCTGCTGCTGGCACGGCTCAGGCCCTATCCAGACGTGCGGATCGCGGCCGGCTGGCGCCACTTCAACGAAACGGGCGACGATGCGGCGCGGCTGACCGTCTCCGTGCCGATCCCCGTGTTTGACCAGAACCAGGGCAACATCCTCTCGGCCCAGGAAAGCCTCGCCAAGACCAAAGCCGAGCGCGAGGCCAACCGCAACGCGCTGATCGTGATCGCCGGCCGCGCCTATGACTCACTGCAAGGCTCGCTGCGCGAGCTCGCGGTGCTGCGCGAGAGCGCGATCCCCAAGGCCGTCGAGGCCTCCGAGGCGATCTCGCAAGGCTACGGCCAGGGCCGCTTTACCCTGCTCGAAGTGCTCGACGCCCAGGCCAGCGTGACCCAGGCGCGGTTGCGCGAGCAGGAGGCGCTGCAGAATTTCCACGCCGGCGTTGCGATCATCGAGGGCCTCGTCGGCAATCCCTTCACGCTGGCGCGGGAGAGCGCACGATGAAAATCTCCTCCACCATTCTCGTGGCCGTCATTGCCGCTGCGCTCGGCGCTTACGGCTATTCCCTGCTCGCTCCTGACAAGCTCGCGCACACCGAGCACGGCGAACACGCCGAGCATTCCGAACATAAGAAGCCGAACGATCGCGTCGAGCAGGACGAGCACGGCGCCGACCGCATCCGCATCTCCGACGTCAAGCTGGCGGCCGCGGGCGTCACGCTGGCGGAAGCCGCGAGCGCCACGCTGACCGACACGCTCGCCTTCAACGGCATCCTGCGCGCCAACCAGGAAGCCGTGGTGCAGGTGACGCCGCGCTTTCCGGGCCTCGCCAAATCCATCCAGAGGCGGATCGGCGACAAGGTCGGCAAGGACGACCTGCTCGCCGCGATCGAGAGCAACCAGAGCCTCACCGTCTACGAGCTGAAGGCGCCGATTGCCGGCACCATCATCGAGCGGCAGATCTCGCTCGGCGAATACGCCTCCGAGCAGAAGCCGGCCTTCGTGGTCGCCGACCTCTCCACCATCTGGGTCGACCTGTCGATCTACCGGCAGGATCTCCGCCGAGTCCGCCTCAACGACGAGGTCCTGATCGATCCCGACGACGGCCGCGGCGAGATCAAGGGCACGATCTCCTACATGGCACCGATCGGCTCAAGCGAGACCCAGACCGCGCTGGCGCGCGTGGTGCTGCCAAATCCGGACGGACGGCTGAGGCCCGGCCTGTTCGTCACGGCGCGGCTGATCCTCGCGGCGCGCAACGTCGCGGTCGCCGTGCGCCGCAGCGCGATCCAGACGCTGGAGAACAAGACCATCGTGTTCGTGCGCGAGGACGGCGACAAGATCGAGGCCCGGCCCGTGGAAACAGGCGATTCCGATCCGCGCCATGTCGAGATCAAGGCCGGCCTTTCGGCCGGAGAGCATTACGTCGCCGAAAACAGCTTCGTCGTGAAGGCGGAGATGGGCAAGGGCGAGGCCGAGCATGATTGAGCGTCTCATCGCCGTCTCGCTGCAGCAGCGCTGGCTGGTCCTCGTCCTCGCGCTCGGCGCGATCGCCTTCGGCGCCTGGAACTTCCAGCGTCTGCCGATCGACGCCGTGCCTGACATCACCAACGTCCAGGTCCAGATCAACACCCGCGCCCCCGGCTCTTCGCCGCTCGAGACCGAGCAGCGCATCACCTTCCCGGTCGAGACCGCGATGGGCGGCCTGCCAAAGCTCGACTACACCCGCTCGCTGTCGCGCTACGGCCTCAGCCAGGTGACGATCGTCTTCAAGGACGGCACCGACATCTATTTCGCCCGGCAGCTCGTCGGCGAACGCATCCAGCAGGTGAAGGACCAGCTGCCGGCGGGCGTCGAGGTCGCGATGAGTCCGATCTCGACCGGCCTCGGCGAGATCTTCATGTACACGGTCGAAGCCAAGGCAGGCGCGAAGACGCAAGGCGGACACGATTATTCGCTGACCGATCTGCGCACCGTGCAGGATTGGATCATCCGGCCGCAGCTGCGCAACGTGCCTGGGGTGATCGAGGTCAACACCATCGGCGGCTTCGAGCGGCAATTCCACGTGTTGCCGGATCCCGGCAAGCTGATGGCCTACCGGCTCGGCTTCCGCGACGTGATGACCGCGCTCGCCGCCAACAACGCCAATGTCGGGGCCGGCTATATCGAGCGCAACGGCGAGCAATATTTGGTTCGCTCGCCGGGCCAGGTCGGCACGATCAGCGAAATCCAGGACATCGTGATCGGCTCGCGCGGCGGCAATCCCGTTAGGATCAGGGACGTCGCTGCTGTCACCGAGGGGCGCGATTTGCGCACGGGCGCTGCGACCTGGAACGGCGAGGAGACCGTGCTCGGCACCGCCATGCTGCTGATCGGCGAGAACAGCCGGACCGTGGCCCGCCGCGTCGCGGCCCGTCTGGAGGACATCGCCAAGTCGCTGCCCGAGGGCGTCGTGACGCGGACCGTCTACGACCGCACCGACCTGGTCGAAGCCACCATCCGCACGGTTCGGAACAACCTGCTGGAAGGCGCGGCGCTGGTGGTGGCCGTGCTGTTCCTGATCCTCGGCAACATCCGCGCCGCGGTGGTCACGGCCTGCGTCATTCCGCTGTCCATGGCCATGACCATCACCGGCATGGTCGAGACCAAGGTCAGCGCCAACCTGATGTCGCTGGGCGCAATCGACTTCGGCATCATCGTCGATGGTGCCGTCATCATCGTCGAGAATTGCCTGCGCATGCTGGCGGCCGCCCAGCGCGACAAGGGCGGCCTGCTGACGACCGCCGAACGGCTGCGCGCGATCCTGCGCGGGTCGAGCGAGGTGATCAAGCCGAGCCTGTTCGGAACGCTGATCATCGCCGTGGTCTATTTGCCCGTGCTGACGCTGACCGGCGTCGAGGGCAAGATGTTCACGCCGATGGCGTTGACGGTGCTGATGGCGCTGGGCGCGGCCGTGCTGTTCTCCATCACCTTCGTGCCGGCGGCCGTCGCCATCTTCGTCACCGGCAAGGTGTCCGAGCACGAAAACCTGTTCATGCGCGCGGCGAAGCGCGCCTACCTCCCCCTGCTCCGCTTTGCCATCGATAACCGGCTTGCCGTCGCCCTGTCCGCCGTGCTCATCGTGACCGCGAGCGGCATCGCCGCCTCGCGCATGGGCGGCGAGTTCATTCCGAGTCTCGACGAAGGGGACGTCGCGCTGGCCTCGATCCGGATTCCAGGTACCAGCCTCACGCAGTCGCTGGACCTGCAGAAGGCGCTGGAAAAGCGCATCATGCAGGTTCCGGAAGTGAAGGAGTTCTTCACCCGCATCGGCACCGCGGAGATCGCCACCGACCCGATGTCGCCGGCGCAGACCGATGGCTACGTCATGCTGAAGCCGCGCGCCGAATGGCCCGACCCCGGCAAGTCGAAATCGGAGGTGGTCGAGGCCATCGAGCATGCTGCAGACGAGATCCCCGGCAGCGCCTATGAAATCTCCCAGCCGATCCAGTTCCGCGTCAACGAGCTGATCTCGGGCGTACGAACCGATGTCGGCGTCAAGATATTCGGCGACGATCTCGACATCCTGCAAGGCGCCGCCAAGCAGGTGGACGCCGCCATCCGTGGCATCCGCGGCGCCAGTGACGTCAAGATCGAGCAGGTCGCGGGCCTGCCGATCCTCACCGTCCGCCTCGACCGCCAGGCGCTCGCCCGCTATGGGCTCAGCGTCGGCGAGGTGCAGGGCATCGTCGAGATCGCAGTCGGCGGCAAGTCGGCCGGCAAGCTGTTCGAAGGCGATCGCCGCTTCGACATCGTCGTGCGCCTGCCGGAGCACCTGCGTGGCAATCTCGAGGCGATCCGGGCGATCCCGATCCCGCTGCCGCCCGCCGAGGAGGCGGCAACCGGCAGCGCCGTTCGAACGGCGCTGGCCAGCTCTCCCCTCGCCCAGATGCGCTACGTGCCGTTGTCGTCGGTCGCCACCGTCGATGCGACGCCGGGGCCGAACCAGATCAGCCGCGAAAACGGCAAGCGGCGCATCGTCGTCACGGCCAATGTCCGCGCGCGCGACCTCGGCTCCTTCGTCGCGGAGGCCGAGGCGGCCGTTGCCGAGAAGGTCAAGCTGCCGCCGGGTTACTGGATCGGCTGGGGCGGCCAGTTCGAGCAGCTGGTCTCGGCCACCAAGCGGCTGACGATCGTGGTGCCGGTGGCGCTGCTCTTGGTGTTCCTGCTGCTGTTCATGGGCATGGGATCGGCTACGGATGCAGCGCTGGTGTTCTCCGGCGTGCCGCTGGCCCTGACCGGTGGCGTTGCCGCGCTGCTGCTCCGCGGCATTCCGCTATCCATCAGCGCCGGCGTCGGCTTCATCGCGCTGTCCGGCGTTGCCGTGCTCAATGGCCTCGTCATCATCGCCTTCATCGAGCGGCTGCGCAGCGAAGGGCGATCGGTCGCGGAGGCGGTGCGCGAAGGCGCGCTGACGCGGCTGCGCCCGGTGCTGATGACCGCCCTCGTCGCCTCGCTCGGCTTTGTGCCGATGGCGCTCGCCACGGGCGCCGGCGCCGAGGTGCAGCGGCCGCTCGCAACCGTGGTGATCGGCGGCATTCTCTCCTCGACCGTCCTGACGCTGCTGGTGCTGCCGGCGCTGTACGTGCTGTTCCGCCGTGACGCGGCAGATGAAACGCCTACAATGGCGCCTGATTTGGCGGCGTCTGCGGAGCGCTAGATTTGGGCAGCCACGACCACCACGGTCATCACGACCATGATCATGCGGGCCACTCGCATGCGCATGGCCATACACACGATCATGGCCGTGGACACGGCCATGTCCATGCACCCGCCAATTTCGGCAAGGCGTTCGCGCTCGGCATCACGCTCAACACCGCGCTCGTCGTCGCCGAGGCGGTTTACGGCTATGTCGGCAACTCCACCGCCCTGCTCGCCGATGCCGGCCATAATTTGTCGGACGTGCTCGGCCTCGTCATCGCCTGGGGCGCCTCGATCGCAGCTCGCCGCGCGCCCAGCGGCCGCTTTACCTACGGCTTTCGCGCCTCCACCATCCTGGCGGCGCTCGCCAATGCGGTGTTCCTGCTGGTCGCGACCGGCGCCATCGGCTGGGAGGCGATCCTGCGCCTGCGCGAGCCGGAGCCGGTCGCAGGCGTCACCGTGATGGTGGTCGCCGGCATCGGCATCCTCATCAACGGTTTTACCGCTCTGCTGTTCGCTGGCGGACGCAAGGACGACATCAACATCGAAGGCGCGTATCTGCACATGGCCGCCGACGCCGCGGTCTCGCTCGGCGTCGTGGTCTCGGCGGCGCTGATCATCTGGACCGGCTGGCTCTGGCTCGATCCCATCACCAGCCTCATCATCTGCGCCACCATCCTCTGGAGCACGACCAGCCTCTTGCGCGGCTCCATCGACATGTCGATGGCGGCCGCGCCCAAGGGTACCGACCTCGCAGCAATCAGGGCCTTTTTGCTCGCGCGTCCCGGCGTCTCCGCCATCCACGACCTCCACGTCTGGCCGATCTCGACCACCGAGACGGCGCTGACCTGCCATCTCGTCATGCCGGCAGGCAGCGGCGACGCATTCCTGATGGAGACGACGCAGCTCCTCAAGACGTCGTTCCGCATCGGCCACACCACGCTTCAGGTGGAGACCCATCCGGACAACGGCTGCGCGCTGGCACCGGATGATGTGGTGTGAGGCGGCTGCACTGCCTCCGTCGTCATTGCGAGGAGCGAAGCGACGAAGCAATCCAGACTGTGTCCGCGGAGGGACTCTGGATTGCTTCGCTCCGCTCGCAATGACAGCGGAGAGAGCTGCGGCCTAGCCAGCCTTCGCCGTCACGATCCAGATCGCGCCCTGCAACGTCACGCTCTGCCCCTTCAAAAACGGCGTGAGCATTTCGCGGATCGAAGCCTTGGCGGCCTCGTAGGTCTCCGGCGGATGGCCCTGGAGCGCACGGCTGGCCGGGCCGATCTGCAGCGAGCCCTCCACGGCCGCATCGAGCCCGCCACCGATCGCGATATCCATCGGAAGATCATGCGGCTCCATCGCCGCGCCGACGAATCCTGCGCCTTTCAGGATGCGCATGACGCGCTCTTCCGAAGCAAAGGCGAACGGGCCCGGCTCCTCCGGCCCAACCGGGGGCATCTTCGGCACGTGCTTATAGACCGCCATCAGCGGCGCCATCGCCCACGGATTTTCTTTCGGCTCGCGCCAGCAGGCGAAGGCGAGCCGGCCGGCTGGCTTCAGCGCGCGACGCAGATTGGTGAAGCACGCGATCGGATCGGCAAAGAACATCACGCCGAATCGTGAAGCGAGCAGATCGAAGCTCGCCGGCTCGAACGGATAAACGGTCGCATCCGCCAGCACGAAATCGAGCGGCAGCCCCTTCGGCGCGAGCGCCCGCGCCTGTGCCAGCATCGGCTCGGAGACGTCGAGACCGAGCGCGAAGCCACCAGGCGCCACCGCCTTTGCGAAGGCAAACGTCGTCGCGCCGGAGCCGCAGCCGACATCCAGAACCCGCTCGCCCGGCTTCGGCTTGGCGCGGTCGATTAACACGTCGGCGATCGGCCCAAGCAGTTTCTCCTGCGCCTCATGGCGATCGGCCCAGCGCTGCCCGCTCGGCCCGTTCCAATAAGCGATCTGGTCGGCGTTTTGCTCGTGTCCGCTGGGCTGTTGCATGCTGTCCCCCGGTCCCATTACGCGATGCCCTTCTCCTGACGGTTCTACGGCGGCATAGCGGCGATAGCACGTCGCGACGTCCAGCGCACGCTCTCCCGGAACCGAGGCGGCCATCTCTCGCCCTCGCGCATTGCGGCCGCATTCGTTTCACCGAACGGCCACACCGGAATCAGATGCCAACCAGATTTCCTCGATAGGCTCGCCGTTCCTCAAACTGGAAAGGCATGACCATGCGCAGCTTCACGGCATCCGTCATCGTTGCAGCTCTCTCGCTGGGAACACCTGCCCTGGTGCACGCACAGGGCGCATCATCGCAATCCGACACGGAGCAACCATCCACGCAGTCCGGCACGGTGATACGGAGCATACAGGTTGTGGACGTCAAGGAACTGCAGCCGGCCGTGCGCGCGAAGGTCGATGAACTCGTGGCGCATACGAGCGAGACGGACATCCAGTCGCTTCGGCAGTCCATCGACGCCACGCCGCAGGCCGCATCCGTGCTCAAGGCCAAGGGCTTGAGCTCGGCACAAGTCGTCGCGATCAACATCGTCGACGGTGTCCTGACGATGTTCACCAAGACAGCCTGACACCCAGAGCATGATCGCCGACTCCTCGGCCGGACGTCGAGATCCGCGCTGCGAGAAAGATTGCCCTGCAGCGGACCTGCTGCAGGGCTGGCCGTGTCCGGCATGAAAGCTCTCACCGGGCCGGCAATTGCAGCCGGGTCGGGCGCGCTCGGCCCTTGCTTCGGCACCCGCCGGGGCGCTAAAGAGGCGCCATTGGGCGGTTAGCTCAGCTGGTTAGAGCATCTCGTTTACACCGAGAGGGTCCGCGGTTCGAATCCGTGACCGCCCACCAGCCTTCGCTCGCTTCGCGAGCTACGGCTCGGCAGGCCAGCACAGCAGGTCATGGGCGCGAAGCGAGCGAAGGCTGCCGCGCCGAAGCCCAACGGGCGAAGGCGGGCTTATCGCGGCGAAATTCAGCCCGGCAAGCTCAGCCCTCAATCCTGCGGCCGGCCCGGCAGCAGCGGCACCGCATCGATCCACACCGCCGCCGACTGGCACCAGATCTGCCGCACCGGCCGTAGCGCGTTCCGTTGCCGGATGCTGCCCCAGCGGATGCCCCAATCGTCGGCCTGGTCGCCCTCGCCGCTGGTGAGCAGCGGGGAACCGCAATCGGCACAGAAGTGCTGGAAGCGCATGCGGCCGTTGTCGCCGCGCTTGCCGTAGATTTTGGGAGAGCCACGGGTCAGGCGGACATCGGCCTTGGTGCAGATGGCCGTCACGCGGAACGGCGAGCCCGTCAGCGTCTGGCAATCGGTGCAGTGACAGACCGAGACTGCCTCCGGATCGACCTCGGCCTCGAACGCGACCTTCCCGCAATGGCATTGCCCATCGACGTGCATGGCCTCCTCCCCTTCCCCAAACAAAAACGGCGCCCGAAGGCGCCGTTTTATCATCATTTTCGAGCCGCACACTCAGTGAGCGGTCAGGCCGCCGGCGGCTTCATCGCCGTCCGGCTTCACCGTCACCTTGGTGTCCTCTTCCCAGACGATCGGCGTCGGCTTCTTCACCAGCGCCTTGGCGACAACGTCGTCGAGGCGCGAGACCGGGATGATCTCCATCCCGCCCTTGATCGCATCGGAAATCTCCGTGAGATCCTTGGCGTTGTCCTCGGGGATCAGCACCGTCTTGATGCCGCCGCGGGCCGCAGCCAGCAGCTTCTCCTTGAGGCCGCCGATCGGCAGCACGCGGCCGCGCAGCGTGATCTCGCCGGTCATCGCGACATCGTGGCGGACCGGAATGCCGGTCATGACCGAGATGATCGCGGTGGCCATCGCAACGCCCGCGGACGGACCATCCTTCGGCGTCGCACCCTCCGGCACGTGCACGTGGATGTCGCGCTTGTCGAACAGCGGCGGCTCGACGCCGTAGTTGATCGCACGCGAGCGGACGTAGGACGCCGCCGCGGAGATCGACTCCTTCATGACGTCGCGCAGATTGCCCGTGACCGTCATCTTGCCCTTGCCGGGCATCATGACGCCTTCGATCGTCAGCAGCTCGCCGCCGACATCGGTCCAGGCAAGGCCGGTGACGATGCCGACCTGCGGCTCGCTCTCGATCTCGCCGAAGCGGTACTTCGGCACGCCGAGCAGCTCTTCCAGAGTCTTCTCGGTGACCTTGACCGACTTCTTCTTGGAGATCATCAGCTCCTTCACCGCCTTGCGGGCGAGTGTAGAGAGCTCACGCTCCAAATTGCGCACGCCCGCTTCGCGGGTGTAGCGGCGGATCAGAAGCAGCAGCGCCTCGTCGTCGATCGAGAACTCCTTGGAGTCCAGGCCGTGCTTGGACACCGCGTTCGGGATCAGGTGCTTGCGCGAGATCTCGACCTTCTCGTTCTCGGTGTAGCCCGCGATCCGGATGATTTCCATGCGGTCCATCAGCGGCCCCGGAATATTGAGCGTATTCGCGGTGGTGATGAACATCACGTTGGACAGATCGTAGTCGACCTCGAGATAGTGGTCGTTGAAGGTCCCGTTCTGCTCGGGGTCGAGAACCTCGAGCAGCGCCGAGGACGGATCGCCGCGGAAATCGGCGCCCATCTTGTCGATCTCGTCCAAGAGGAACAGCGGATTGGACGACTTCGCCTTGCGCATCGACTGGATGATCTTGCCGGGCATCGAGCCGATATAGGTGCGGCGGTGACCGCGGATCTCGGCCTCGTCGCGCACGCCGCCGAGCGAGACGCGCACGAATTCGCGCCCCGTCGCCTTCGCGATCGACTTGCCGAGCGAGGTCTTGCCGACGCCGGGAGGCCCGACCAGGCACAGGATCGGCCCGGTCAGCTTGTTGGCGCGCGACTGCACCGCGAGGTACTCGACGATACGCTCCTTGACCTTCTCCAGCCCGTAATGATCGGAGTCCAGGATTGATTGCGCCTGCTCCAGGTCCTTCTTCACCTTGGACTTCTTGTTCCACGGGATCGACAGCAGCCAATCCAGATAGTTGCGCACAACGGTCGCTTCCGCGGACATCGGCGACATCTGGCGCAGCTTCTTCAATTCATGCTGCGCTTTCTCGCGCGCTTCCTTGGAGAGCTTGGTCTTGGAGATCTTCTCTTCGAGATCGGCGAGCTCGTCGCGACCGTCGTCGTCGCCGAGTTCCTTCTGGATCGCCTTCATCTGCTCGTTGAGATAATACTCGCGCTGGGTCTTCTCCATTTGTCGTTTGACACGAGAACGGATGCGCTTCTCGACCTGCAGCACCGAGATCTCGCTCTCCATCAGGCCCAGCACCTTCTCCAGGCGCGTGGTGACGGACAGCGTCTCCAGGATGCCCTGGCGATCGGCGATCTTGACGGCGAGATGCGAGGCGACCGTATCGGCCAGCTTGGCGAAATCGGTGATCGCCTGCACGACGCCGACGACCTCGGCCGAGATCTTCTTGTTGAGCTTCACATAGCTCTCGAAGTCGGACACGACCGAGCGCGCCAGCGCTTCCGCCTCGACCGATTTCGCATCGGTGTCGGCAAGCGCGACGGCGGTCGCCTCATAATAGTCGGCGCGGTCGGTGTACTTCGCCACGCGCGCACGCTCGAGCCCTTCGACCAGCACCTTCACGGTGCCGTCGGGAAGCTTCAGGAGCTGCAGCACGCTGGCAAGCGTACCGGTCTCGTAAATCGCATCGGGCGCCGGATCATCGTCGGACGCGTTCTTCTGCGTCGCGAGCATGATCAGCGCGTCGTTCTTCATCACCTCTTCGAGCGCGCGGATCGACTTCTCGCGACCGACGAAGAGCGGAACGATCATGTGCGGGAAGACGACGATGTCGCGCAGCGGCAGCACGGGATAGGCGTGTGCTTCGCCATGAACGATTGTTGGCCGGGGTTTTGGATTGGTCATGGCCTTTTCCTTTTGCTTTGCCCCCTTGCACGCAGCCCGCGATCATGCGCAACCGCCACAAGGTGCCGAGGTGATCCGCAGAACCGGTCCTCTACAGGTTGGACCGGCTCGCCGGAACGGAACTGAGGCGAATCTTGAAGAGAATTTTCGCTCGCCGCCGACATTAGGTGGCTATCGACCCGGGGGGTGTCAAGTCATTGAAAAACGCGCGCCATCAGGCGCTTACGCAACGCGGTAAGCGACGCAACACCGGCTGCGGAACCACGGCTCCGCAGCCAACTCGAGGAGACGATTGGAGCGTTCCAGCGCCGTCAGATCAGGCGCTGGCGTTCTCGACCGCGCGATCGGACCGATCGGCGTAAATGTAGAGCGGACGCGCCGTGCCTTCCACGACTTCGCGGGAGATCACGACTTCTTCCACACCCTCCAGGCCCGGCAGGTCGAACATGGTCTCGAGCAGGATCGCCTCGAGGATCGAACGCAGGCCTCGCGCGCCGGTCTTGCGCTCGATCGCCTTGCGGGCGACCGCGCCAAGCGCCTCGTCGGCGAAGGTGAGCTCGATGTTCTCCATCTCGAACAGCCGCTGGTACTGTTTCACCAGCGCGTTCTTCGGCTCCGTCAGGATCTTCTTCAGCGAGGTCTCGTCGAGGTCCTCGAGCGTCGCCACGACCGGCAGACGACCGACGAACTCGGGGATGAGGCCGTACTTCAGGAGGTCCTCAGGCTCGACGTGACGGAAGATCTCGCCGGTCCGGCGATCCTCCGGCGCGAGCACCTGGGCGCCGAACCCGATCGAGGTCGACCGGCCGCGCGCCGAGATGATCTTCTCGAGGCCGGCGAAAGCGCCGCCGCAGATGAACAGGATGTTGGTGGTATCCACCTGCAGGAACTCCTGCTGCGGATGCTTGCGGCCGCCCTGCGGCGGGACCGAAGCCACCGTGCCTTCCATGATCTTGAGCAGCGCCTGCTGCACACCCTCACCCGACACGTCGCGCGTGATCGAGGGGTTGTCGGACTTGCGGCTGATCTTGTCGATTTCGTCGATGTAGACGATGCCGCGCTGGGCGCGCTCGACGTTGTAGTCGGCGGCCTGGAGCAGCTTCAGGATGATGTTCTCGACGTCCTCGCCGACATAGCCGGCTTCGGTCAGCGTCGTCGCATCGGCCATCGTGAACGGCACGTCCAGGATGCGGGCGAGCGTCTGCGCGAGCAGCGTCTTGCCCGAGCCGGTCGGACCGATCAGCAGGATGTTCGACTTCGCGAGCTCGACGTCGTTGTGCTTGGTCTGGTGGTTGAGGCGCTTGTAGTGATTGTGCACCGCGACCGACAGGACCTTCTTCGCATGGCTCTGGCCGATGACGTAATCGTCCAGCACCTTGCAGATTTCCTTCGGCGTCGGAATACCGTCGCGCGACTTGACCAGCGAGGATTTGTTCTCCTCGCGGATGATGTCCATGCAGAGCTCGACGCACTCGTCGCAGATGAAGACCGTGGGACCCGCGATCAGTTTGCGGACTTCGTGCTGGCTCTTGCCGCAGAACGAGCAATATAGCGTGTTCTTGGAGTCGCTCGTGCCGACCTTACTCATTCATGTCTCCGTCCGCGGTTCGATCCCGTTCCGCTCGATCGCTCCATTCCGACACAATGGTCGGCATGAAGCTTAAGTAGAGCAAATTCCGTACCAAAAAAGACCCTACGCTTTACTACATTCCGTGCGAATCACGGTGGCTCGATTCTCCCGCGATCATAGCCGATCAATCGTAGCCAACCATGCTGTCACCCGACTATCAAGAATTCGCTAATCGGGGGTCGCCGGCTACCCGTGACAATACCGTGATTTCCGGTCTTGGCACGGGCGAAGTGATCGAAAACACCCCGGCGTTGCTGGATTGCCACGAAAAACAAGCACGAAAGCGGAACTTTCTGCTTGTCGCAGGGCGCAAAACCGCGTTTTGCGCCGCGCGCACGCGCACCTAACGTGAACGCCGCCCTGACGGGTCCACGGCAAACCGAGGGCTCGTCGTGACGCTCGGTAGTGCTACGGGGTCTTCGCCGGCGCCGGCTCCTCGGCGCGCTTGTCGATCACCTTGTCGACCAGGCCGAACTCCTTGGCGTCGTTCGCCGTGAGGAACTTGTCGCGTTCCAACGCATCCTCGATCGACTTGTAGGTCTGGCCGGTGTGCTTGACGTAGATCTCGTTGAGCCGCTTCTTCAGGTTCAGGATCTCCTGGGCGTGCAGCATGATGTCGGTTGCCTGGCCCTGGAAGCCGCCCGAGGGCTGGTGCACCATGATGCGCGCGTTCGGCAGCGAGAAGCGCATGTCCTTCTCGCCGGCGCAAAGCAGCAGCGAGCCCATCGAAGCCGCCTGACCGGTGCACAGGGTCGAGACTGGCGGGCGGATGAACTGCATGGTGTCGTAGATCGCAAGGCCCGACGTCACCACGCCGCCCGGCGAGTTGATGTACATCGAGATTTCCTTCTTCGGATTTTCCGCCTCGAGGAACAAGAGCTGCGCGACGATCAGCGTCGACATGCCGTCCTCGACCGGGCCGGTCACGAAGATGATCCGCTCCTTCAAGAGGCGCGAGAAAATGTCGTAGGCGCGCTCGCCACGATTGGTCTGCTCGACCACCATGGGCACGAGGTTCATGTAGGTTTCAACCGGATCGCGCATGAGTCACCTAGGGTTTCGGAGACGGACATCGCCGGGCAGGCTTGCCAGCTTGGCTGGATTTGCCGGAAGGCGAATGGACGTCCTGTGATGCAGGAACTTGGGTAAGAAGTAGAAGGCGTACCGACAGATATAGCCCAATTCGCGTCTGACAAGTGCGCGGCGCATTAAGGCTTAATCCGAGGGGGCAGTTGAAGCTGATTCGCACAAAGAGGCCCAGCCGGCCACCTGGCTAGCTGGGCCTCTTCGTTGATCATCATTAATAGATGGCTGCGTCAAACCCTTCAGGCTGCGGTCTTTTCCGCATCGTCGTCCTTGTAGAGGTCCTCGCGCGAAACCTTCTTCTCGGTCACGTTGGCGAGCTCGAGGATGAAGTCGACCACCTTGTCCTCGTAGATCGGCGCACGAAGCTGGGCGAGCGCCTGGGCGTTGTTGCGATAGAAGTCCCAGACCTCCTTCTCGCGGCCGGGCATCGAGCGCGCGCGCTCGATTACGGCGCGGCCGACCTCGTCGTCGGTCACGGTGATCTTGTTCTTCTCGCCGATCTCGGAGAGCACCAGGCCAAGCCGTACGCGGCGATCGGCGATCTTGCGATACTCCTCCTTCGCCTTGTCCTCGGTGGTGTCCTCGTCGGCAAAGGTCTTGCCGGCGGAATCCATCTCGGCCTTGACCGAGTTCCACATCAGGCTGAACTCCTCGTCCACCAGCGAGGGCGGCGCCTCGAAGCGATGCGCCTCGTCGAGGCGGTCGAGCAACGCGCGCTTGACGCGCTGGCGCGTGGCGGTGGCGAACTCGGCAACCAGGCGCTCGCGTGCGGCTTCCTTCAGCTTGTCCAGCGATTCCAGGCCGAGCGACTTGGCGAACTCGTCGTCGATGGCGAGGTCCTGCGGCGCCTCGATCAGCGTGGCGGTGGTCTCGAACTCCGCCGGTTGGCCCGCCAGCTTGTCGTTCATGTAGTTCTTCGGGAACGACACTTTCAGCGTGCGCGTCTCACCCGCGCCGATGCCGATGAGCTGCTCCTCGAAGCCGGGAATGAAGGTGTTGGAGCCGATCGAGACCTGGATGCCCTCGCCGGTGCCGCCTTCGAAGACTTCGCCGTTGATGCGGCCCGTGAAGTTGATGGTGACGCGGTCGCCCGACGCGGCCTTGGCGCCCTCGCCCTTATCGGCATAGGTGCGGTTGGAATCGGCGATGCGCTTGATCGCCTCGTCGACATCGGCGTCGGTGACATCGGCAACGGGCTTCTCGACCTGGAAGCTCTTGAAGTCGGCGAGCGCGATCGCCGGCACCACCTCGATCGCGACAGTATAAGTCAGATCGGTCTTGCCGCTGAGCAGCTCCTCGACCTCGGCCTGTTCGCTCGGCATGGTGATTTTCGGCTCGGTCGCAAGGCGGAAGCCGCGCTCGGAGAACAGCTGCGTGTTGGTGTCGCGGATGGTCTGGTCGATCGTCTCGGCCATGACCGAGCGGCCATAGACCTTCTTCAGGTGCGAGACCGGCACCTTGCCCGGACGGAAGCCGTTGATGCGGACCTTGTCCTTGAGGTCGACGAGCTTGGCACCGGCCTTGGCGTCGAGATCAGACGCGGGAACGCTGATCTTGAACTCGTGCTTCAAACCTTCGGAGAGGGTTTCTGTGACCTGCATGGCGTCCAATCTTCTTTTCGTTCGGCCCCGGCACGTCGCGCGTCGGGACGCTGTCGTTAATCGATCCGGCGCGAGGCGATCGCCTCCACGCCGGTGGTTCATCGGACCCGCTTCAGGCGGACGATCATCCGCGCGGAAGCAGGCCTCGTAATCCGTGCAAACGCGATAAGCGCTTGGTGCGGGCGGAGGGACTCGAACCCCCACAACTTTCGTCACTGGAACCTAAATCCAGCGCGTCTACCAGTTCCGCCACGCCCGCGTGAATTTGCATCAAGACCGGCCGCGATGCCGCGGGCGGCCGGGCTTATAGCATGCGCCTGACTGTTCGCAGCAAAAAAATGGCCTGATGGAGGCAGGCTTCAAATAGGCACTGCGGCTGGACTTATCCAGCACGGCGTGGTCCGGATCGTGCCATGACAACGCGGATCCATGCTCCCCATCGGCGCGAGGTTTTGGCCGGCTTAGGGGCCTCGGCAGCCGGGCTGATCGTGGGCGGTGCAGGCCCCTCCGTCACGGCCCAGCTCGCGCTGCAGGCGAGGCCGGCAACGCTGGCTTTGAGACCGGGTCAGCCGGCTACACCAATCTGGGAGCTGGCCGCCGTAAGCCACCTCAGAGACGTGCGTCTCAAGCGCTTCGATCGCTGCCAGCTGGTCTTCAGCAACAACCTCCCTGTGCCGATTGCGCCAGTCTGGTACAGCCTCCACGCGCCGATGGCCGCCGACCCGCTCCGCGGCCGCGCCCCGGCAGCGCCGGGTGCGACGGAAACATCAATTATTTCAGTGCCTGATGCAGGCACCCTGCTGGCCGACTTCCGCCTCTTCGAGCACCGCCTGCAGCAGCCCGCACGCGCGCTTCCGATCATCGTGGCCGAAACCGGCCCGGTCGCCGTCGATCGTGACGAGCTCCTGCTGATCCAGGAATGGCGCCTGCGGCCGGATGGCACCGCGGTCCCGCCGGGCTTGGACCCGAAGGACACGATGCCGCTCTACACCATCAACGGCGAGACTTCATTCGAACTCTCAGCTTCCGCGGGCGAGCGGCTGCGGCTACGCTTCATCAACGGCTCGCAACGCTCTGTTCTCGCAATCAAATTGGAAAACCACGAAGTCCGCGTGATGGCCCTCGACGGCCAGCCGGCCGAGCCGTTCCCCGCGCGCAACGGCGCGTTGGTGCTGGCCCCTGGTGCGCGGGCCGACGCCTTCGTGGATGCGGCCACCTCGGCCCCATTTCTGCTGCATGATGGCAAGGAGGCGCGCCGGGTCGGAAACCTGACCGTCTCCGGGAAGCTGGAGCGCGAGCCGCTGCCGCCGCCCCAACCGCTCCCGCCGAATGATCTGCCCGAGAAGCTCGATCTGAGAGGCGCCCTGCGGTTCGATGTCGCGCTCGGTACAGCCGATTCCGGCTGGGTACGGCCCGCGACCTTCTCCACCGCCTCCGCCCCCGCCTTCCGCGCCAAGACCGGCCGCACCGTGGTGCTGGCGCTGCAGAACCCCGCCCCCGTCACCACCGTGTTTCACCTGCACGGCCACCATTTCCGGCTGCTCGACAAGCTCGACGACGGCTGGAAGCCCTATTGGCTCGACACGCTCGCGATCGAGCCCGGCCAGACCCAGCGCATCGCCTTCGCCGCGACCTCGCCCGGACGCTGGCTGATCGAATCCGTCGTGACCGACTGGACCGCGCCGCGGCTGGTGCGCTGGTACGGGGTGGAGTGAACGTTCAGTATTCGATGCCCAGCGCGTCATAGATCCGCCGGTGCACGGCCGGCAGCGTCTCGGTGAGATCCTCCGCGATCAGGCCCGGCCCAGCTTCGCTTCCCGCCTCGCCGTGCATCCAGACGCCGATGCTGGCGGCCTCGAACGCCGGCACGCCTTGCGCCAGGAGCCCGGCGATGATCCCGGAGAGCACGTCGCCGGCGCCGGCCGTGGCGAGCCAGGGCGGCGCATTGGCGGCGATGGTGGCGCGGCCGTCGGGGGCGGCGATTGTGGTGTCCGGGCCCTTCAGCAGCACGACGGCGCCGCAGCGCTCGGCGGCGGCGCGGACGCGCTCGAGCTTGGAGCGGCCGGGATGCTTGTTGCTGAGGTCGGAGAACAGGCGCGGAAACTCGCCTTCGTGCGGGGTCAGCACCACCGCATTGTCCTGCGAGGATTTGATCGATTCAAACAGGCGCTCGGGGGTTGCGGCAAAGCTCGTCAGCGCATCCGCATCGAGCACCAGATGCCGGTACGCGGTAAGCGCGGTGTGGACGAGATCGCAGGTGCGCTCACCGATGCCCGCACCGGGGCCGATGATACAGGTGTTGTAGCGCTTGTCGCCGAGCAGCTCGCCGAACTCGATCGCGCTGTCGACGGGGCGAACCATCACCGCGGTGAGCGCGGCAGCATTGATTGCGAGCGCATCGCGCGGGCTCGCCAGCGTCACGAGGCCCGCGCCGGCGCGCAGCGCGCCGCGCGCGGCGAGCCGTGCCGCGCCGGTCGCGGCTGCATCGCCCGAGACCGCGAGCACGTGACCGCGCGCATATTTGTGGCCGTCGATGCGCGGCACCGGAAAGGCCGCGCCCCAGAGATCCGGATCGTTCTCGAAGGTCTGCGGCGCGATCTCCTCCAGCACCTGCGCATCGATGCCGATGTCGGCAACGCGCACGCGGCCGCAATGCATGCGCCCGGGCAAGAGCAGATGCGCCGGCTTCTTGCGGAAGAAGGTGACGGTCTCGGTGGCGTTCACCGCCACGCCCATCACGGCCGCGCTGGTGCCGTTGATGCCGCTCGGCAGGTCGACCGCCAGCACCGGGGCACCGTTGGCGTTGATCGCCTCGATCATGGCGCGCGCTTCGCCATCCACGGTGCGGCTGAGGCCCGCGCCGAACAGCGCATCGACGATCAGCGCAGGCCTGCCGATCGCCTGCGGGTTGAACGGCAGCACCGGGTGCTTCCAGCCGCGCGCGGCCGAGGCGGCATCGCCCTGGAGCTGGTCCCGCTCGCACATCAGGATCACCGAGACCTCGCGCCCCTGCGCGGCGAGCTCGGCCGCGGCCACGAAACCGTCCCCGCCATTGTTGCCGGGGCCGGCCACGATCAGGATCGGCCCCTCCTCCACCAAGCCCTGGGCGGCCTCGGCGACCGCCTGGCCGGCGCTGAGCATCAGCTTGAAACCGGGCGTGCCGGCCGCGATGGCGAGCTGGTCGGCGCGCTGCATTTCGGCGTTGGTCAGAACTTCCATGCCACTTCCTAGTACAAACGCCTCTTGAACAGGCATCTTTGGCGCCGATCCGGCGGCGGGAACGTCGAACTGCACATATATTGAACCGTTTGCCTATTTTGCGGTCTTCGGTATTTTGTGCAGGTCGGCACCATCACTCAGAGATGCTCGTTAAAAGGCTGATAACGCTCCGATAATCAGGGCATTTGCAACTTGGCATAGACCCTGCTTTCGAGGAAGCCGCTTCGGTTCGTCGTGCTCACTGAGATCTTGAAGGGCGTGGCCGGCCGTTGTTGCCGGACGGGTCAGGGATCCCGGCACAGAGAAGACAAGATCGTGCGTTGAGAAATGCGCGTCCTGACGAAGACGTTGCTATTGGATCGAAAGGCCGGGAGTCGCGCAGTGAAGAAAATCGAAGCCATCATCAAGCCATTCAAGCTCGACGAGGTGAAGGAAGCGCTTCAAGAAGTCGGTCTGCAGGGCATCACCGTCACCGAGGCCAAGGGCTTTGGCCGGCAGAAGGGTCACGCCGAACTTTACCGCGGCGCAGAATACATCGTCGACTTCCTGCCGAAGGTCAAAATCGAGATCGTGATCGGCGACGATCTGGTCGAGCGCGCCATCGACGCGATCCGCCGCGCCGCGCAGACCGGCCGCATCGGCGACGGCAAGATCTTCGTCTCCAACATCGAAGAGGCGATCCGCATCCGAACCGGCGAATCCGGGCTGGACGCTATCTGAACCGGGTGCTATCCCGCATTTTGCGACACTCTGACAAGAAATAAGGCTGCTTCGGCGGCCTGATTTCGTTTGTGCGGTCGCGCGCGAACTCGCCAAAAGCGAGAACAATCTTGCTCACCTGGAAACCGACCCGCAGAGCCATAAGGGGTATGCATGAAGACCGCCAAAGACGTCCTGAAATCGATCAAGGACAACGACGTGAAGTACGTCGACCTGCGCTTCACCGATCCGCGCGGCAAGTGGCAGCACGTCACGTTCGACGTCAGCATGATCGATGAAGACATCTTCGCCGAAGGGACGATGTTCGACGGCTCCTCGATTGCCGGCTGGAAGGCGATCAACGAGTCCGACATGTGCCTGATGCCCGATCCGGTGACCGCGACGATCGACCCGTTCTTCGCCGAGACCACCATGGTCATCACCTGCGACGTGCTCGAGCCGACCACCGGCGAGCCCTATAACCGCGACCCCCGCGGCATCGCCAAGAAGGCCGAGGCGATGGTGAAGTCGATGGGCGTGGGCGACGCCGTGTTCGTCGGCCCCGAAGCCGAGTTCTTCGTGTTCGACGACGTGCGCTTCTCCTCCACCCCCTACAACACCGGTTTCCGCCTCGACTCCTCGGAGCTGCCGACCAACTCCGACACCGAATATGAAGGCGGCAATCTCGGCCACCGCGTCCGCACCAAGGGCGGCTATTTCCCGGTGCCGCCGCAGGACTCGGTGCAGGACATGCGCTCGGAGATGCTGGGCGCGATGGCCAAGATGGGCGTCAAGGTCGAGAAGCATCACCACGAGGTCGCTTCCGCCCAGCACGAGCTCGGCATGAAGTTCGACACGCTGACGCTGATGGCCGACCACATCCAGATCTACAAATACTGCATCCACCAGGTCGCGCACATCTACGGCAAGACCGCCACCTTCATGCCGAAGCCGGTCTACGGCGACAACGGCTCGGGCATGCACGTGCACCAGTCGATCTGGAAGGACGGCAAGCCGGTGTTCGCCGGCAACAAATACGCCGACCTGTCGGAGACCTGCCTCCATTATATCGGCGGCATCATCAAGCACGCCAAGGCGATCAACGCCTTCACCAACCCGTCGACCAACTCCTACAAGCGTCTGGTCCCGGGCTATGAGGCTCCCGTGCTGCTCGCCTATTCCGCGCGCAACCGCTCGGCGTCGTGCCGCATCCCCTACACCGCTTCGCCGAAGGCCAAGCGCGTCGAGGTGCGCTTCCCCGATCCGCTCGCCAATCCCTATCTCGGCTTCGCCGCGATGCTGATGGCCGGCCTCGACGGCATCAAGAACAAGATGGATCCGGGTCCGGCGATGGACAAGGACCTCTACGACCTGCCGAAGGAAGAGCTGAAGCAGATCCCGACCGTGTGCGGCTCGCTTCGCGAGGCGCTCGAAAACCTCGACAAGGACCGCGCCTTCCTCAAGGCCGGCGGCGTGTTCGACGACGACTTCATCGACGCCTATATCGAGCTGAAGATGACCGAGGTCGAGCGCTTCGAGATGACCCCGCACCCGGTCGAGTTCGACATGTATTATTCGGGCTGATCGGCCTGAACAGGACGAGACAGGCAAAAGGCGCTTCCGGAAGGAGGCGCCTTTTCGTTTGAGGAGTCTCGACCGCTACCACGTCGCCGTGAACACTCGCTGCAGCTCGGTCGGAGCCGTGGCGCCCGCTCGCGATTAACACCTCGCCGCGTTCTGTTACGGGTTGTCAGGTCGCGGCATCAAATGGTCGAGCAGGCCGGTGGGGAGTGGAAACACCACGGTCGACGAGCGTTCACCGGCGATGTCGTGCAGAGCCGCGAAGTAACGCAGCTGCATTGCCTGAGGCTCCTGCGCCAGGATCCGGCCGGCTTCGACGAGTTTTTCGGCGGCCTGCTGCTCGCCCATCGCATTGATCACCTTGGCTCGCCGCAAGCGCTCCGCCTCAGCCTGTTTGGCAATCGCGCGAACCATGGTTTCGTTGATATCGACGTCCTTGATCTCTATGCCGGTGACCTTGATGCCCCAGACGTCAGTCTGCTTGTCGAGGATCTCCTGGATATCGGCGTTTAACCTGTCGCGCTCGGCAAGCATCTCGTCGAGCTCATGCTTGCCGAGCACCGAACGCAACGTGGTCTGGGCGAGCTGGCTGGTCGCCGCCATGTAGTCGCCGACCTTGATGATGGCGCGCTCGGGGTCGACGATGCGGAAGTACAGGACGGCGTTGACCTTGACGGAGACGTTGTCCCGCGAAATCACGTCCTGCGGCGGCACCACCTGCACCATCACCCGCAGATCGACCTTGACGAGTTGCTGCACGATCGGGATGAGGAGTATCAGGCCCGGGCCCTTCACACCGGTAAAGCGGCCGAGCGTGAAGACGACGCCGCGCTCGTATTCGCGCAGGATTCGAATAGCCTGGGATAGAAACACGATGACAAGCAGCGCAAGCGCCGCATACGTCAGATATTCCAGCGTCATGATGTACCTCCCTCGCCTGTCCGGGCGGGTGTGCGGCGTATCAGCAGCGTCAGGTCGACGACATTGGCGACCTCCACCGTCTCTCCGGGCTTGAAGGTTTCGGCGCCGCGCGCCTGCCAGCGCTCACCATGGGCGAAGACATGACCTTCGTTCCCGTTCCAGTCGAGAACCTCGGCGGGCAAGCCGCGCATGGCCTGTGCGCCGACCAGCGCAGGAGCTTTGCGGACGCGCCGAAGCGAGCCAAGCACGATCAGAGCAAAGCCGCTGAACACGACCGCAGTGGTGCCGATCACCCACCAAGACAGTTGGTATCCAGGCGCCTCGCTCCTGAAGAGCATCATTGCTCCCAGCACGAAAGCGATGATCCCGCCGAAGCCGACCACCACGGTCGGGTTGAAGGCTTCGACGGTGAGAAGCACGAGTCCCACCAGCATCAGGGCGAGGCCGGCATAGTTGATCGGCAGCAAATTGAGCGCATAGAGGCCGATCAGCAGGCAGATCGCGCCGACGACTCCCGGGGCGACGGCTCCGGGAGACATGAACTCGAAGATCAGGCCGTAGATGCCGATCATCAGGAGAATGAACGCCACGTTCGGGTTGGTGATGACCGCCAGGAACCGGGATATCCGTCCGGGCTCGATGGCTTCAACGACGGCATCCTTTGTTGCGAGGCGTTGCGTCTTGCCGCCTGCGAGCTCCACCACGCGGCCGTCAACCTGCCGCAGCAATTCAGCCTGATCGCGCGCGACGAAATCGATGGCATGTGCCTCCAGCGCGCCGTTGGCAGAGAGTGTTGCGGCCTCGCGGACCGCCCTCTCCGCCCACTCCGCATTGCGGTTGCGCAGCTCGGCGAGGCTTCGGATGAAGGCGACGGCATCGTTCATGGCCTTCGCCGTCATCGCGTCCTTCGGCCCATCCTTCTTGTCTTTGCCATCCTTGTCGGGTGTGCCGCTCGGCAGGCCCGGCAGCGGCCCGCCAATCTGGACCGGCGTCGCCGCACCGATGTTGGTACCTGGTGCCATCGCCGCGATGTGAGTGGCGTAAAGGATATAGGTCCCCGCACTCGCCGCGTGGGCGCCGGAGGGAGCGACGTAGCCAATGACAGGGAGGGGCGAGGCGAGCACATCCGCGATGATCTCGCGCATGCTGGAATTGAGCCCGCCGGGCGTGTTCATCCTCAGAAGCACGACCTCGGCGCGCCGTTCGCTCGCCTTGGCCAAAGCCTCCCGCACGTAGCTGGCTGACGCCGGGCCAATCGCCCCGTCGATCGAAACAACAAGGGCTACACGCTTGCTCTCCTCCGCTGAGCTGGGAAGGAGGCAGCAGATCAAAGCCACGACGGTGATCGCCGCAACGAGGGCCGCCTTCATGGTCTGCACGGCACGGGCTCCCTTGCAGAGCATATGGTATTCTTCTCATGAACCTCAATGCTGCGCGTGGAGATCAACATTGCGATTGTGCAACGCAATGGGAATGCCCATGCAGGATTGCCGACGCGTTCGGCCTCGGCGAGCGCATGTTGAACCGAAAATTCCAGGGGCTCACGCACAAGCCCCCGCAATCCTTCATCATGCGCAGCCGTGTCGAGCACGCGCGCACCCTGCTGGAATCGACGACGCAGCAGATCAAGACCATCGCGCGCGCTGCCGGCTATGAGGATGAGAACAGCTTCCGCAAGCTGACACTGATGTCACGCAATCCTATCGCGCGCGACGGATGGAGTGGGGCGGTGTGAGGCTGGTGCCGGTGGCATGACCGATGGACGCAGTCCGGTCGCGGCGCTCTCGCTGGGCACAGCCCGAGCGCATCTACGATTCAACACGGCAGAGAAACCCCGCGCCACGGAGAGGCCATCAGCTTTCGTTCTGCATCTGACTCCAGTTCGTTCTCAAAGAACAAATCAGAGCCGCAAAAATTGCATCGGAGCAATTCCTACCGATTGGTTTATTCGGCCCGAGATTTGGAGTTCGCATCGCGCGGCATCGTCACTCGTCCGGAAAGTTGACGCCAATCTCGGTCACCACCGGCGCCCATTTCACCAGCGTCGTGTTGTCGGAGGCGATCTTCACGCCGTCACCCGAGAGCGACCTCGGCGCACCGGCCTTCTTGCCGAAGCGGATGGTGACGGTGCAGCCGTCTTGCAGCGGCCGGCTGAGCGCGCCGCCCTTCCAGTCGGTGACGAAGCCGCCATAGTCCCATTCGAAGCCGCTCACCAGGAACGGCTTGCCGTTGGCTTTCTGCACGTCTGAAAGGCTCGATCCCAGGGTGACGCCGCCAATGCTCCAGCGGCTGGTCTTGGCATCGCGCAACGTGAGGCCGGAGGCACGCCCGGCCTTGTCGTCGCTGAAGGCAATTTGGATGCGGCGGTCCATCGTCTTCGGAAACAGCACGAGCGCCCTGTATTTCTCGCCCTCGGCACCCGGCAGATCCTGCATCGCGGCGTCCTTGCCGTAGCGCTGCTTCAACGTTCTCTCGGTGTCGCCGGGCGCCACCGGTGAAGCGCAGGTGATCGGCCCCTCCTGCGGCGGCGCGGTTTGGGCGAAGGCGGGGGATGCGAGCAGGAGAAGGGTTGTCAGGGTGACGCTGAGCTTCATCGCAAGGCAATCCGGCTTCGAAAAACGAACCGGAGCCTACGCCGCCGCCTTCTGCCTTGTCACCAGCGCCTCGCCAAAGGCCTCGAACAGCTTCCGGTTGATCGGATTGTGCTGCGGGTCGTACTCCGCGTGCCATTGCACGCCGAGGGCAAAGCTCGGGGCTTCCGCGATGCGGATCGCCTCGATGGTGCCGTCCTCGGCGATGCCTTCGATCAGCACGCGCTTGCCGGGATCGAGGATGCCCTGTCCGTGCAGCGAATTGACCCTGATCTTCTCGCAACCGAGAATCGTCGCGAAGGCGCCGCCGGGCGTCAGCTCGACGTCGTGACGGTCGGCGAACACCACGGTCGGATCGGGATGGATCTCGCCGTTCTCGAGCCGGGGCATGCGGTGGTTCATGCGGCCGGGAATCTCACGGATCTCGGGATGCAGCGAGCCGCCGAAGGCGACGTTCATCTCCTGCAGGCCGCGGCAAATGCCGAACAGCGGAATGCCGCGGGCGACGCAGGCGACCGACAGGGCCAGCGCAACTTCGTCGCGGTGGATGTCGTAAGGTTCGTGCTTCTCGCAGGGATCGACGTTGAAGCGGGTCGGGTGAACGTTGGCCCGGGCCCCGGTCAGGATGATGCCGTCCACGGCATCAAGCAGCGCCGGGATATCCGTGATGTCGGGCGAGCCCGCGAACATCAGCGGCAAGCCGCCGGAGACTTCGGCCACGGCGCGCAGGTTTCGCTCGCCAACCATTTGGACCTGAAATCGATTCTCGACGCGATAGGAATTCCCGATCACGCCGACGACCGGCTTTCTCATCTGTCGTTCCGCGCCTCCCGATAAGAAGATTCCCCAAACATGCCCCTCCGATACAACAAATTCAACAGAGGGGATCGCGGGACGGCAATGCTATTTTCGCGCAAATGCCTCCCGGGCGTCCAACCCGCCCTCCACGGGCAGACCCGCGGCCTTCAGCGCAATTGCCGCTGCCTCGCCCGGCGCGGCCAGCCAGGGAAGCTTCGCCTCGATTCCGCGCGTCACGGGCTCCCCGAGCGCGCCTCCGAAGTCGATCGGCCAGAACCCGTTGGGCACCACCTCGGCGGAGAAGCTGCGGATCGCATAGCCCTCGCCCAGGATTGCCTCTGCCTTGTCGCTGGCGACAAGGCGCGCGGTGTTGGGATCCCCAAAATCGCCAAAGCTCACGAGCACGGGGATGAGCTCCCCTTGCACCGGGACAATGCCGGTCTGCCGGCTCATGTCCTTGAACGACACCCGGCTGCCGCGCGCGGCGCCATAGGCGCGGAGCGCCACATAGTTGATGTCGTCGAGGTCGAGCTTGGCGCCCTGCTGGTGCGCCAGCAAGACCACCATGTTCTTGCCCTGGCCGAGATCGACGAACACGGCCTCCCCGCGCGTCGTGGTGCGGCCGCTGCGGTTATAGTTGCGATCGGGCACGACAGCGAGAATGGCCGACCCGGTCTTGATGCCGGCGGGCGTCGTCACCTCGACCGTCAGGCGGTATTTGTGGTCCGGCCGGTTGATCCGGATCTGGTCGCCGCCGACGAGCAAAGCCAACAGCCCGAGCAGACCGGCCCACTTGCTGATAACGCCCAAGCGCCCCTCACTTCCTTTTCGCCACCGCTCTGCACCGTTCGCGCGGCAGCGTCAAACCGGCGCGTTGCCGCTCTTGATCGGAAACGTGTTTGTCGAAAGAGTGCCCCCATTGCAGCCACCAAAGACAGGATACGATGTGACTTTTCCCGCAGATGAACGATCCCGCTCCCGTGCCGACCTCGCGCGGGATCAGGCCTGGGCGATCGCGGCCGGAGGCATCGGCGTTGTGCTGTTCACCGCGCTGCTCGCCTTCACCTGGTATTTTGCCGCCACCCTGCTGCTGATCTTCACCGGCATGCTGCTCGGCCTCGGTCTCAACGCTCTGGTCAATGCGCTCGGCCGCCGGGTCCAGCTGCCTCACACAATCCGGCTTGCAATCGTTTGCGTTGCGCTCGCTTTGCTGCTCGCGGGCATCGCCTATCTCGGCGGCGCCACCATTGCCGAACAGGCCTCGCTGCTGAGCAAGACCATCAAGTCGCAGATCACCAATGTCAGGTCCCTGCTCGAGAGCCACGGCATCGACACCAGCTTCTTCGACCTCGGCAACGCTGCCTCGGACCCCACGACCAACGCGTCCTCGGAGGCGACGCCCGCGCCGGCAACGCCTTCGCGCGCTCCGCTGCCCAGTGCCGGCACGCTCGCCTCCAGCGGCGGGGCGATCGTGAGCCAGACATTCAAGCTGCTGCTCGGCACCATTCACGGCGTCGGCAACATCTTCATCGTGCTGTTCCTGGGCCTGGCCTTCGCCGCCCAGCCCAGCGTCTATCATGACGGCCTGCTGTTCCTGGCACCGGCGCGGCACCGAACCCGTGTCGCCCTGGTCATCGACCGTATCGCTGAAACGCTCGAGCGCTGGCTGATCGCCCAGATCATCGTCATGATCGCGGTCGGTGCCGTAACCTGGATCGGACTTGCCGTCATCGGCATCCCCGGCGCGTTCATCCTAGGAATCCAGGCGGGCCTGCTCGCCTTCATCCCCACGGTGGGAGCCATCATCGCCGGCGTCATCGTGGTACTGGCGAGCCTCGCCTCGGGCTGGATTCCCGCTTTGTCGGCATTTCTGCTGTTCATGGGCGTGCACGCCATGGAAAGCTACGTGCTGACGCCGATCCTGCAGCGCCAGGCACTCGACATCCCGCCGGCCACGCTGTTCGCGTTCCAGATCCTGCTCGGCGTCGTGTTCGGCATCTGGGGCCTGGCGCTGGCGCTCCCGCTGGTCGCCATCGCCAAGGTCATGATCGACCATGTCAAGACGTATGAGACGCCGTCTTTGGCGGAGGCGGCCTGACGCATGATCCGGACCCGGAGGGCCGCGTTAGCGCAAAGTGTGGAGCGGTTTTCCGATACGATCATGCTCCCGAGATAAAGCCTCAGGTCGTCAGCACGGTCTCGGTGTGCTCGACCTCGGGAGGCGCGGCAAAATACTGGCCGACCAGGCCGCGCCATTCCGTGAAATTTTCCGAGCCGCGGAAGTCCACGGTGTGGTTCTCCAGCGTCGCCCATTTCACCATCAGCCGGTAACGCTGCGGCTTCTCGATCGACTTGTGCAGCTCGAAGCCGTGAAAGCCCTTGGAGCGGCCGAAAGCGGCCTTGGCCTTGGCAACGGCGGCCTCAAAATCCTTCTCGCTGCCCGGCTTGACGTCGATTTGCGCGATCTCGGTGATCATCGGCTTTCCACCCTTTTGTTGATGGCCGTGTCTACCGCAGATGGCGACAAAGAAAAAGGCACCGAAGCGGCGCCCTGCCCGGCCTGGAAATGCAGGCCTGTCAGGCGAACAGCAGGACCGTGCCCGCGACGATCAGCGCACAACCGGCGAACATCACGAACGGCCAGTAGCTGCGTTGCTGCGTATAGCGTCCTTGCGCGCGGCGCTCGGTGATCAGCGCGCTATCGTATTCGTCCGCGGTGGAGAACAGACAGGCGAAACCGCCGCGGGCCGAGGCAGCTTCGGCTTCGAGCGACATCAGGGCGGCTTGCGGATTCCGTCGACGGATCGATTCCATGACCACGATGGTAGGGATCGAATGGTAAACAGAGATTTACCGCAAGCCCGCCCTACATTCTCACGCGGTGGCCGGACGCGCCTGCGATGCGCCGATCCGTGCGGCGCTCTGGCGGCGCCAGTTCTCCAGCGACAGCGGCAGCTCCTCGGCCGCCTCGACGCGGTTGCGGCCGCCGCGCTTGGCCTGGTAGAGCGCGGTGTCCGCGGAGGCCAGCAGCACCTCCAGCTCGGTGCCGGCCGGACCGCCGGCAACGCCGATGCTGACGGTGGTATCGACCGGGCCTTCGTCGACCACGACGCCGGAGGTCTCGAACGCCTCGCGCACGCGCTCGGCGACAAGCACGCCCTCCTCCAGCGAGCACGGCAACAGCGCAGCGAACTCCTCGCCGCCGATGCGGCCCGACAGGTCGGAGATGCGCAAATTGCTGACCACGACGGTGGAGAACAGCTTTAGCATCTCGTCGCCGGCCGGATGGCCGAAGCGGTCGTTGATCGACTTGAAGTGGTCGATGTCGAAGATCATCACGGTCACCGGCCGCCCGGCCTTGGCCTCGCGCTCGATCACGCGCGCACAAGCCTCCGAGAAGCCGCGCCGGTTGAGCATGCCGGTCAAAGGATCGGTCGATGCCGCCGTCCGGTGCGCGGTGACGGTGCGTTCCGACACCAGCATGAAGATCACGAACACGGTACCCACGGCATAGAGTATGAGCTCGACCGCAAACACGGTGACCCAGATGCTCGAGGAGAAGCCGGCATCATGCGGGCGCAGGAAGCTGCCGATCAGGATCGGCAGCATCAACACGCAGCCGTGCATCACCGGCATCACGAAGGCGGGCCAGCGTCGTTGCACGCTCTTGCGCCGTTCGGTCCAGAGCTCGCTCGCAGTCAGCGCCGCGTACACCGAGACGATGCCGGCACCCACGAGCATGCGCAGCATCGATGCCGCGGGATCGAGCAGCGTCGCAGCAGCGACCCAGGCGAGCGCACCGAGCACGAGCCCCGGCCAGTTCGGGTTGCGGCCGTGGAAGACGCGCGCCGCGTTCCAGACCATGCCGCAGGCGACGAAACCGACGGCGTTCAGTGCGAGGTAAATTTGCGGCCCCAGCCTGTCGCCCGCCGCGGTCCATAGTGCGACGGAGGCGGCGCCGAGCAGATAGGCGGTACCCCACCATTTCAGCGCCGGGCTGTTCTCCTGCTTGCCGAAAAACACCATCATGGCGCCGAGCAGTGCGGCGACCATTGTGGCGACCAAATAGAGCGTGATGCTATCGAGCGACATCATGTCGGCCCCCTCTAGAACATAGCAGTTACGCGATCGGCCCAGCCGATTTGCGCGCCCTTCCGAAGGCGACGCTAGGTCTCGCGGGTTCCATTCAGGTTTTCGCCGATCCCTAAGTTTTCGGGAAACACGCCATCAATTTGCATACAAACGAACAACAAAAAGGGCGCTGAAATCAGCGCCCTTTTGCATCTCATTGAAGCCGCTTTCGCGGCGAATGCGACAAAAGCGATTAACGCTTCGAGAACTGGAAGGAGCGGCGGGCCTTGGCCTTGCCGTACTTCTTGCGCTCGACCACGCGCGAGTCGCGGGTGAGGAAGCCGCCCTTCTTGAGCACGCCGCGCAGCTCCGGCTCGAAATAGGTGAGCGCCTTGGAGATGCCGTGACGAACCGCGCCGGCCTGGCCGGACAGGCCGCCGCCGGCGACGGTGCAGATCACGTCATACTGGCCCGAACGCTGGGCCACGGAGAACGGCTGCTCGATCATCATGCGCAGCACGGGACGGGCGAAATAGACTTCGACCTCGCGCGAGTTGACGGTGACCTTGCCGGCGCCCGGCTTGATCCAGACGCGGGCGACCGCGTCCTTGCGCTTGCCGGTGGCGTAAGCGCGGTTGAACTTGTCGACCTTCTTCTCGTGCTTGGGCGCCTCGGGCGCGGCCGCCGTCTTGAGCTGCGAGAGCTGGTCGAGCGACTGAATTGATTCGGCCATGTTATGCGGCCCTCGTGTTCTTGCGGTTCAACTTGGCGATATCGATCTTCTCGGGCTGCTGCGCCTCGTGCGGATGATCGGCGCCGCCGTAGACACGGAGGTTGCCCATCTGCACGCGGCCGAGCGGACCACGCGGGATCATGCGCTCGACGGCCTTCTCGAGCACGCGCTCGGGATGACGGCCCTCGAGGATCTGGCGCGCGGTGCGCTCCTTGACGTGGCCGACATAGCCGGTGTGCTTGTAGTAGGTCTTCTGCTCGCGCTTGCGACCGGTGAGGACCGCATGCTGCGCGTTGATGATGATGACGTTGTCGCCGCAATCGACGTGCGGGGTATAGGTCGGGAGGTGCTTGCCGCGCAGGCGCATGGCGACGATGGTGGCGAGGCGGCCGACGACCAGACCCTTGGCGTCGATCAGCACCCACTTCTTCGTCACCTCAGCCGGCTTTGCCGAAAAGGTTTTCATGTCGGAGTTTCCGTGGACGGGAGATATCGGCGCGAACACCGCACCAGACTGCGCGCGGTTCTAGAGAAGAGCGGCGCAACGGTCAATGCCCCAGATCTGAAAATAGTTAAGCAAATTCAATATCTTAAAAATATGGTGCGATATTACCTGCAAAATGATCAAACGTTTGGAATGGAATAGGTCGAGGTGACATGGGCGATCGGATCGGGTGAGGTCCCGGACAAGAGGTTCACCTCCCCGACCGCAAGGCGCTTGCCGAGCTTGAGCAGCCGGGCCTCGGCCAGCACGTCCTGCCCGGGCTGGCCCTTGCGCAGGAAGTTGATGTTGAGATTGGTGGTGACGGCGAGCCCGATCGGCCCGATCGCGGACAGCAGCACCACGTACATCGCGAAATCCGCGAGCGCCATCAGCGTCGGCCCGGACACGGTTCCGCCGGGCCGCAACATCCGTTCGCTGTAGCGCTGCCGCAAGAGGCTGGTCTGGCCGTCCGCGCTCTCGATCGTGATGTCGTCACCACTGAAGGCCTGGGGAAACTCGTCACGGAGGAACCGCTCGAGCTCCGCCACGCTCATTTTCGCTAACGCCATGCCGTCCCCACCCTCGCTTCGCCTGCCCTGTTACATTAAGTTATCGGTGTCATCCAATTGCAATCATCTAGCGGAAATCGCGTCAATGTCCGTTCAGGCCGCCCGCGCTCCCATCCCGCAACCCCCGATCCTGCTGCGCGAGATCGTAGGCAGCGTCGCCGTGCTCACGCTGAACCGACCAGCCGCGCGCAACAGCCTTTCAGAGGCAATGATCGGACAGCTGCATGCGAGCCTCAATGCGATCGCGGAAGACAAGCACCTCCGTGCGGTCGTTATCGCAGCCAACGGCCCCGCTTTTTCCGCCGGCCACGACCTGAAGGAACTGACCGCGCGCCGCATCGATCCGGATCGCGGCAGGGCTTATTTTGCGCAGATCATGACGGCGTGCAGTGCCATGATGCAGGCGATCGTGCGCCTGCCCAAGCCCGTGGTCGCTGCCGTCCAAGGCATCGCCACCGCGGCCGGCTGCCAGCTCGTGGCAAGCTGCGATCTGGCGATCGCCTCGGAGGCGGCGAAGTTCGCCACGCCCGGCATCGACATCGGCCTGTTCTGCTCGACCCCGATGGTGGCGCTGTCGCGCAACGTCCCGCGCAAGCAGGCCATGGAGATGCTGCTGACGGGCGAGCCTGTCACGGCCGACCGCGCCCGCGAGATCGGGCTCGTCAACCGTGTCGTTCCCGCCGGCACCGAACTCGGCGCCGCGATCGAGCTCGCGCAACAGGTCGCGTTGAAATCCGCCTACACGATCAAGCTCGGCAAGGAGGCCTTCTACCGCCAGGCCGAGATGAGCCTTGCAGACGCCTATCGCTATGCCGCAGAGGTGATGACCGAGAACATGATGGCGCGCGACGCCGAGGAAGGCATCGGCGCCTTCATCGAGAAGCGCGCGCCGACATGGCGGGATGAGTAGCCGTATCTCTTAAGCCGCCATTCCGGGGCGATGCGAAAGCATCGAACTATGGTGCGCGATTGCGCACCTGAGAATCTGGAGATTCCGGGTCGGCGCTTCGAGCCGCCCGGAATGACGAATGAAGGATCACATGAACCACGACGCCTATCCCGACAATTACATCCGCGGCATCCTCAACAGCGTGAAATCGATCGCGATGGTCGGGGCCTCACCGGTCAATGTGCGGCCGAGCTATTTCGCGTTCAAATACCTGATGCAGCGCGGCTACGACATGATCCCGGTCAATCCCGGCCATGTTGGCAAGGAGTTGCTCGGCAAGCCGTTCGTCGCGTCACTGTCGGACATCGGCCGTCCCGTCGACATGATCGACATCTTCCGCAACTCCAGCCACATCATGCCCGTCGTCGAGGAGGCGCTGACGCTCGACCCGCTGCCGAAGGTGATCTGGATGCAACTCGGCGCGCGCGATGACAAGGCGGCGGCGAAAGCGGAGTCAGTCGGGATCAAGGTGGTCATGAACCGCTGCCCCAAGATCGAATATGGCCGCCTGTCGTCTGAAATCTCCTGGATGGGCGTGAATTCGCGCACGCTCAGCGCCAAGCGCGCGCCGGCGCCGACGCAGGGCATGCGGCTGTCCCTCAATCGGATGAGTGTCGGCGGTGGCGACACCGCCGCATCGGATCGCGCCGCGAAGAACAAGAGCGAGCAAAGCTGACGCGATTGCGAAGGTTTCGTTTCGCGAACGCGACAATGCGTAGCACGATCATTACCAAAATGATCCTGATGTGACGCCGCGCCTTGACGTCGGGCACGGCGCCGATCAGCATGCCGCGCGATTTTCAGGACACAAGAACAGGACGCCCAAATGAGCGATCGCCTTCCGGGATTTTCAACGCTCGCCGTGCATGCCGGTGCACAGCCCGACCCCACCACCGGCGCGCGCGCGACTCCGATTTATCAAACGACCTCTTTCGTCTTCAACGATGCCGATCACGCCGCCTCGCTGTTCGGCCTGCAGGCGTTCGGCAACATCTATACCCGCATCGGCAATCCCACCAATGCGGTGCTGGAAGAGCGCGTCGCCGCGCTCGAAGGCGGCACGGCCGCTCTCGCGGTCGCTTCCGGCCATGCCGCGCAGGTCGTGGTGCTGCAGCAGCTGCTTCAACCCGGCGACGAATTCATCGCCGCGCGAAAGCTCTATGGCGGCTCGATCAACCAGTTCACGCACGCCTTCAAGAGCTTTGGCTGGAACGTGGTGTGGGCCGATCCCGACGATATCGCGAGCTTCGAGCGTGCGGTGACGCCGCGCACGAAAGCGATCTTCATCGAGTCCATCGCCAACCCCGCCGGCAGCATCACCGACATCGAGGCGATCTCGACCGTGGCGCGCAAGGCGGGCGTGCCGCTGATCGTCGACAACACGCTAGCCTCGCCCTATCTGATCCGTCCGATCGATCATGGCGCTGACATCGTCGTGCACTCGCTGACGAAATTCCTGGGCGGCCACGGCAACTCGCTCGGCGGCATCATCGTCGATGCCGGCACCTTCGACTGGTCCACGGGCGGCAAGTACCCCATGCTCTCGGAGCCGCGCCCGGAATATCACGGCATCCGCCTCCAGGAGACGTTTGGCAATTTCGCCTTCGCAATCGCCTGCCGCGTGCTCGGCCTGCGCGACCTCGGCCCGGCGCTGTCGCCGTTCAACGCCTTCATGATCCTGACCGGCATCGAGACGCTGCCGCTGCGCATGCAGAAGCACTGCGACAACGCCAAGGCCGTTGCCGAATACCTCGCGGGACATCCGGCGGTGGCCTCGGTGAGCTATGCCGGGCTGCCGAGCGACAAGTACAATCAGCTCGCACGCAAATACGCACCAAAGGGCGCCGGCGCGGTGTTCACCTTCAGCCTGAAGGGCGGCTATGACGCCGGCGTCAGCCTGGTGTCGAAGCTGCAGCTGTTCTCGCACCTCGCCAATGTCGGCGACACCCGCTCGCTGGTGATCCATCCGGCCTCGACCACGCACAGCCAGCTCGACGATGCCGCCAAGATCAAGTCCGGCGCCGGCCCGGACGTGGTCCGGATCTCGGTCGGCATCGAGGACAAGGAAGACCTGATCGCGGATCTGGAACAGGCGCTGGGGGCGTAGCGCCTGGGAATGACGGCGGCCGTTTTGGCCGCCGCCGGTTAACCCTCATTAACCACATCTGCCCCATACATCGTGCTTGGATCGCCCCTTTGATTCGGAGCCGACGATGCTGCGCTGGATGGTGCCCGCCCTGGCAGTGATGCTGACGGTCTCGGCGGCCATTGCCGCCGATCTGCCGGCGACGCCGAAGCGGCGCGCGGCCGGGCCGCCGCAGGACCCACCTCAAGTCTATGTCGAGACCGATCCGGATGCGCTGATCTCGCCGGCCTACGGCATCGGCAGCTACATCCGCAACCTGCCGGGCACGCCGCTGCTGCCGGGCTCCCACACCTTGCCTGGCTATTACGGCCGCCCCTGGAGCTACGATTATCAGGGCGCCTATTACGGCGGGAAACAGGTCGATTATTTCTGGCGCCTGCCCTATGCCTGCGGCGTCTACGGCTATTGCTGATCAGCCGGGCTGACCCACGGGGACCGCGCGCGGTTGCGCCTGCGCAGACTGCCGTGACGCCAGCCGCTCCACCTGCATCACTGCCAGCGTCAACACCACGATCGCAACCGCCTGGTGGGTCAGCGCGAGATCGATCGGCACCTGGTTGAGCAGCGTGAGGATGCCGAGCACCGCCTGCACGCTCACCGCCGCGAACAGCCACAACGCGCCGCTCGCTGCCGCACCTGCACGCGAGCGCACCGCGTCGACCGCATGCAGCAGCGCCAGCACGATCAGCACGTAGGCGGTCATGCGATGCTCGAACTGCACCGTCAGCACATTGTCGAACATGTTGCGCCACCACGGCGTCTCGAACCACAGCCGTTCCGCCGACGGAATGAGCGCCCCATCGATCTCAGGCCAGGTGTTGTAGGCCCGCCCGGCACGCAGACCCGCGACCAGCGCACCGAAATAGATCTGCACGAAGGTCACCACGAGCAGCACCGCGCTCGTAAACCGCAGCCGAGCCGGCGCCGCGATCTGCGGCCGCTCCTGGAGCCGCCGCACCGTCCAGACGATACCGGCGAAGATCAGGAGCGCGAGCGAAAGATGCGTCGCCAGCCGATATTGCGACACCTCGGTGCGTTCCGTCAGGCCCGAGGCGACCATCCACCAGCCGACCGCCCCCTGGAGGCCGCCGAGCGCGAACAGCAGCCACAGCCTGCGCTTCAGCTCACCGGACAGTCCGCCGCGCCAGAGGAAGAACAGGAACGGCAGGAGATAAGCGACGCCGATGAAGCGGCCGAGCAGCCGGTGGCTCCACTCCCACCAGAAGATCGTCTTGAACTCGGACAGGCTCATGCCTGAATTCAGCTCGCGATATTGCGGGATCTTCTTGTAGGCCTCGAACGCGTCGGCCCACGCCGCCTCCGACAGCGGCGGAACAGTGCCGGTGACCGGCTTCCATTCGACGATCGATAGGCCCGATTCCGTCAGCCGTGTCGCGCCGCCGACCAGCACCATCAACGCGATCAGTGCGGCCACGGCGATCAGCCACCAGCGCACGGCGCGATGCGGCTCGGATGGGGCGGAATTCGTCGTCATTTCAAGGACAAGACCAAGCCTGTGGCGAAGTGACTTGAACCGGATTGCGTGCCCCTTATAGTCCCCCGCTCACGCAGCGCAAGTAACGCGAAAGCCTTAAAGTCCCCGCCATGACGATCCGCACCCGCAAGTTCCTCGGCGCCATCCTGCTCCTGGTGCTGGCCACCGTCTGGGCCCTGCTCGGCATGGCGGCGGCGCAGATGCCGTGGATCGCCGAATCCGGCTGGCGGCAGGCGATCTACTACGTCGTGGTCGGCATGGGCTGGGTGCTGCCGGCGATGCCGATCGTGAGCTGGATGCAGCGGCCCGATCGCCTCAGGTCTGGCTCGTAGCGCTCCCGGTCGACCGCACCGGCGCAAAGGCGGCGCCCGACACCAGCACGCGCAGCATCCGCAGCGAGCGCACGCGCCCGTCCCAGGGGATGCGCGGCAGCGCGCGCAAGTTCGTCCGTCCCTCCGCCTCCACGATGCCGGGGATCGTCGAGGCCGCGCTGGCGAAGCCCGCCTCCTCCGCCATCACGACGTGGCTGCGCCGGAACGAAGCGCGGTCGCCGAACGGAAAGGCGAAATGCCTGATCTCGCGGTTGAAAGCCGATTCCGCCACAGCCTTGCCCATCGTCATCTCGCGCAAAGCGGCCGAGTTCTTCATGTTGGCCAGGACCGGATAGTTCACCGTTGCGCTGGCGATCGTCACGAGCGGATCGGCGGCGAGCCTGGCGAGGTCCTCCCAATCCATCGACGCCTCGCGCGAGAGCGCGGCGAGATCGATCCGGTAGCGCGTGCAGAGATCGGCAATCGCGGCCGACACATCCGCCGGCGGCAGCGAGCGCAGCCAGCTCTCCAGATACGAGAACAGCGCCAGCTTCCCGGCCGTGTCGGCGACGGTGAAACGCTGCTCCTTCTCGCCCATCATCAGGTCGATGCGGCTCTCGCGCGCGATCACCTGCTCCAGCCCGAGCCACCAGGCCTCGCCGACACCGTCGGGAAAGGCGGTCGGCACATAGACCGTGAAGGGCACGGCGTGACGCGCCAGCACCGGATAGGCGACGCTGATGAGATCCTTGCTGGTGCCATCGAAGGTCAGCGCCACGAAGCGCCGCTTCTCCGGTAGCGTCACCGCGCGCCGGCAGACCTCGTCCATGCCGAGGAAATCGTACTTCCACCGCTTCAGCGCGCGGATGGCGCGGTCGAGGAATTGCGGCGTGATCTCGTGCTCGCGCAACGGCTGAAATCCGCGCCGTCGCGGCCGCACGCGCTGGAAACGCAGGATGGCGCCGGCGCCGCGACTGCGCAGCATGGCCTGGCCGGTGAACCAGGCCAGCTCGAGGCGCAGCCGTTCCAACCATCTGTCGTCGGAAGCCAAAATCCCACCCTTCGCGCGCGCCGGCGGTCAGTTCCCTCGCCCAAGTCATTACCCTTTGTTGACCTTTGTTTGCAAAGGTCGGCCACGGGCCGAAATACGTATTTTCGATTTCTCGACAGGTTTCGCGAATGACCATGGCTGCGGCGATGCAAAGCCGGACGGCAGAAGCGCCAGCGCGGTCGAGAGCGAGCCGTATCGCACAGGTCGACATCGTCACCGATCTCGCCGAGGTCGAGGCGGTCTGGCGCGGCTTCGAGGCCAGTGGCCATCTTTTCACGCCCTACCAGCGCTTCGACCTGCTCGACCCCTGGCAGCGGCTGGTCGGCGCCCGTGAAGGTGCCCGGCCGTTCATCGTGATCGCCCGCGACGCCGAGCGCCGGCCACTCCTGCTGCTGCCGCTCTCGCTGCGCCAGGGCCACGGCTTGCGCACCGCCGGCTTCATGGGCGGCAAGCACACGACCTTCAACATGGGCCTATGGAACGCCGAGTTCGCAGCAGAGGCCGCCAGCGCCGATCTCGATGCACTGCTTGCGCCGCTCGGCGAGCACGTCGACGTGCTCGCACTGACACAGCAGCCCGAGCGCTGGCACGACCAGCAAAACCCGTTTGCAGTCCTGCCGCGGCAGCGCGCGATCAACGGCTGCCCGCGACTGGTGATGGAGCCGGGCGGCCCGCCCGCATCGCGGATCAGCAATTCCCTCCGCCGCCGCCTCAAGAGCAAGGAAAAGAAACTTCAGTCCCTCGCCGGCTACCGCTATCACCTGGCGACGTCGGACGCAGACATCATTCGCCTGCTGGATTGGTTCTTCCGTGTCAAGCCGGCGCGGATGGCCGAGCAGAAGCTCCCGAACGTCTTCTCCGAACCTGGCGTCGAGCAATTCGTCCGCAGCGCCTGCCTCGCGCCGCGCGGCGAAGGTCACGTGATCGACATCCATGCGCTGGAATGCGACGAGGAGGTGATCGCGATCTTTGCCGGCGTCGCCGACGGCGAGCGCTTCTCGATGATGTTCAACACTTACACGATGTCCGAGCACGCCCGCTACAGCCCCGGCCTCATCCTGATGCGCTACATCATCGACCGCTACGGCGAGCGCGGCTACCGCTCGCTCGACCTCGGCATCGGCTCGGACGATTACAAGCGGATGTTCTGCAAGGACGACGAGGCGATCTTCGACAGCTTCGTCCCCCTGACCTCGCGCGGCAAGCTCGCGGCCATGGCAATGTCATCCCTCAGCCACGGCAAGCGGCTGGTGAAGCAGAACCAGATGCTGTTCGACATGGCCCGCCGGCTGCGGCAGGCGTTCGGGTAGGTATTGCCATTTACACGACTGCTGCCCTGCCCTTCTCCCCTTGTGGCAGAAGGTGGCATAGGCGGCCTTCGGCCGCCGTCTACTAGGGACGCCGATGCTTCGCATCGGCTATGGCGCCGGATGAGGGGTGTCTATCCGCGCGCTCGATGAACAGATGGACTCTCGGAGAGAGACCCCTCACCCGTCTCGCCGCTCCGCGGCGAGCCACCCTCTCCCACAAGGGGAGAGGGAAAAAGATCTACGCCGCAACGACGCGCGGCGCTTCGACCGCATCCGAAGCCTGCACCGGCTTGCTCAGCATCGTCACCTCGCTGAAGCCGACCGCCCTCAGCTGATCGCACATCAGCGTGCGGGCATCAGTGGCCATCGCGGCGTCGGGTACCACGACGGCGCGGGCATGCGCCGTGAGCAGCTCGGCCGGAAGGTCGGATGCGCTGCCGGCATCGATCAGCACGTGGTCGTAAGCCCGCAGCAGCGCGTCGATCGCGAGTGCGACGCGCGGCGACTGCAGCAGGCTGCGGTCGAAGCCGGGACGGCCGGCCATCACCAGATGCAGCCGCGACAGCTTGTCCCGGGTGATGACTTGGGCGAACGAGGCCTCGCCCTGCATCAGCTCGGCAAGGCCGGGAGCCTGCGTATCGGCGCAGACTGCGGCAATGGTCGGCGAGGAGGCGGCGAGATCGACCACGACGACGCGTGCAGCGCGCGCCAGGTTCCGCGCCAGCGTCAGCGTCGACAGCGTGATGGCTTCGCCCGGCGCCGTGCCGAGCACCGTGACCTTCTTGGCCGCAGTGCCTGCGGCATGCAGTTCGTCGGCCAGACGTTCGATCTCGGCGAATTCGCTCGTATCCAAATCGGCCGCCATCTCCGGCTGCAGCGGCGCGGGCTCCGCCAACACCGGATCCAACATTGGTTCGCTGCGCCTGTCGATTGCGGGCTCGATGGCCTGCTGAACGACCAGCGGCTCCTGGCGCACCGGCGCCTGCGCCGGGCCCGTTGCCACGCGCGGCGCGGTCTGGCGCAGCAGCTCGCCGGTGACAACGACGCCGGACGAGAGCAGCAGCGTTGCGATCGTCGCGATCAGCACGATCGGCAGCTTCTTCGGATAGGCCGGCGTGTTCGAGACGATGGCACGCGAGATGATGCGGCCGTCGGTCGGCGCGGTGTCGATGGTCTCGCGGGTGTTGGCCTCGCGGTACTTGGCAAGATAAGTCTCGAGCAGATCGCGCTGCGCCTTGGCCTCGCGCTCAAGCGCCCGGAGCTGGACGTCCTGGCCGTTGGTGGAGGCAGCCTGCTTCTTGAGCTGCTCCAGGCTCACGGTGAGGCCATCGACCCGGCCGCTGGCGATCCGGGCGTCGTTCTCGAGCGAGCGCGAGATCTTGGCGGCTTCATCGCGGATCTGATTGTCGAGGTCGCCGAGCTGCGCTTTCAGCTCCTTGATCCGGGGATGATTGCCGAGCAGCGTCGACGATTGCTCGGCGAGCTGGGCGCGCAGCGTCACCCTCTGCTCCGACAGCCGGCGCATCAATTCGGAGTTCACGACCTCGGATGCCTCGATCGGCTTGCCGCTCTGGAGCATCTCCTTGATCAGCCGTGCCTTGGATTCTGCATCCGCCTTCATCGAGCGCGCATTGTTGAGCTGGGTGTTGACCTCGCCCATCTGCTGGTTCGACAGCGTGGTGTTGTTGGTACCGATGAACAGGCTGGACTTTGAACGGAAGTCCTCGACCCTGGCTTCGGCGTCCGAGACCTTCTTGCGCAAACTCTCAATCTCGCCGGCCAGCCATTGGCTGGCATTCTTGGCCTGCTCCTGCCGCGCCGCCTGCTGCAGCACGAGATAGCCGTCGGCGATCGAGTTGGCGACGCGCGCGGCAAGCTCGGGATCGGCGGACTGGAATTCGACCACGATCACGCGCGACTTGTCGACGGCGTAGGCCTGAAGGCGTTCGTAATAGGAATCGAGCACGCGCTCTTCCGGCGTCATCGCGAACGGATCGCGGCCGATGCCGACGAGCGCGGCAAGCGACTTCAGCGGCGAGATGCCCTGCAGCACCGGATCGAATTCGGGGCGCTCGGCGAGCTTGTTCTTCTTGATGATCTCGCGCGCCAGATCGCGCGACAGCACCAGCTGCACCTGGCTGGTGACGGCCTCGGCATCGAGCGCCTGCCGCTCCTCGGCGCGGTCGCTGTTCGGACGCAGGAACACGTTCTCGCGGCCGTCGATCAGAATCCGGGTTTCAGATTTGTAGCGCGGCGTGACGAGATTGACGATGGCGAGCGACGCAACGAGCGCCAGCACCGTCGGCACGATGACCCAGCCGCGCTTGCGCGCCAGGGCCGCACCGAGCGCGTGCAGGTCGATGTCGCCGGATTCGACCTGTCCAGGCTTGGCGATGACGGGCGCGGGCTTCGCTTCGCTCTTTTCAGCCTTCGCTTCGCTTTTGGGCGCAGCTTCGCCTTTGGACTTCGCGACGGCCCGCGCGATCACAGCCTTGTCCTTGCCGGCACGCCAGAACGCTAAACGCATCGAACACTCCCGCAGGGCAACGCTGCGACTCTACCTCAACCGGGGCGATTACACTCCATTAAGGTTGCCGCTGGGTTAATCGCCCCGACACGCGCCTTGCGCGCGCCGACCCGTCACCGTTTGTTAACCACGAGGCCCCTTAATCCATCTCGATTATTTCGTGAGAATTGTTCGGCAGTCGCCGTCGAGCTGGTTTTGATCATGCCCCCCTCTCCTGACCGGCCGCTTCGCATCCTGCACGCTGTGCGCGCTCCGGTCGGCGGGATCTTCCGCCACATTCTGGACGTTGCCAACGGCCAGGTCGACCGCGGCCATCATGTCGGCATCCTCGCCGACAGCCTCACCGGCGGCGAGCGTGCCGACAAGGCATTGACCGAGCTCGCGCCGCGCTTGAAGCTCGGCGTACACCGCATGGCGATCCGCCGCGAACCGTCGCCGGACGACGTCGTGGTATGGCTCCGCATGCGGCGGCTTATCACTGCGCTCAAGCCCGACGTGTTGCACGGTCATGGCGCCAAGGCCGGCGCCTTCATCCGCATGCGACGGCGCTCGGACGATACGATCCGTATCTACACCCCGCATGGCGGCTCGCTGCACTATCCGCTCAACACCTTCAAGGGCGAGTTCTACGCGCGGCTCGAACGCGCGCTGATGGACTCGACGGACCTGTTCCTGTTCGAGAGTGCCTTTGCCCGCGACACCTATCAGCGCATCGTCGGCACGCCCAAGGGCGTGGTGCATTGCGTCTTCAACGGCGTGACGCCGGAGGAATTCGAGCCGGTCATCATCGCCGAGGATGCGACCGACCTCTGCTATGTCGGCGAATTCAGGCACATCAAGGGCGCCGACCTGCTGGTGGATGCCGTGGCGCGCCTGCACGAGGCCGGCAAGAAGGTCACGCTCACGCTCGGCGGCGACGGCGAGGAGACGGCCGCGCTGAAGGCGCAGGTCGAGCGGCTTGGCCTGGCGAACGCCATCCGCTTCATCGGCCACGTCAAGGCGCGCTACGGCTTCTCCAAGGGGCGGCTGCTCGTCGTCCCCTCGCGCGGCGATTCCATGCCTTATGTCGTGATCGAGGCCGGCGCCGCGGGCATTCCGATGATCGCATCCAAGATTGGCGGCATTCCCGAGATCCTGGGCGCTGGCAGCCCCGCACTGTTCGCGCCGAGCAATCCCGAGGCCATGGCGGAGGCGATCGCCGCAGCGCTGGACCATCCGCAAACCACCGCGCAACGCGCACTCTCCTTGCGCGAGCGCATCTCGACGCACTTCTCGCAAGCCGCGATGGTCGAGGGCGTGCTCGCCGGCTATCGCGACGCATTTGCCAATCATTAACCATCCTTAAGTCCAGCTTTAGAGAATCTTCCGATTTGTTCGATAATCGAAGCGCCAGGGTATGCTTGCCCGGGCGCGCAATGCCGTGCCGCGGGTTCTGGAATGGACGTGAACGCCCGTGGAACCGCTCAACGCACGCTCGATGCTCGATGCCGCGGCCAGCGCTGCGGCAAAGCCCGCTGACCAGCCCTTCGTGGAGCGCCGTCGCCGGCTCTCGCCTGCCGCGCTCGACGTCGTCAACCAGAAGGTCGCCCGCGCCTATTCGCCGATCGTGATCGCCGGCTTCGTGCGCCTTGCCGATTTCGCGCTGCTGAGCCTCGTCGGCATCGCAATCTATCTCGGCTACGTCATGCCGCTCGCGGGGGCGTTCAGCTGGATCTATCCAGCCGAGGTCATCGCCGTCGCCATCGCCGCCGTGGTCTGCTTCCAGGCCGCCGACATCTACCAGGTGCAGCTGTTCCGTGGCCAACTCCGGCAGATGACGCGGATGATCTCGTCCTGGTCGTTCGTCTTCCTGCTCTTCATCGGCATCTCCTTCTTCGCCAAGTTCGGCAGCGAAATCTCGCGGCTGTGGCTCGCCGCCTTCTACTTCCTCGGACTCGCCGCGTTGATCGCCGAGCGCCTGGTGCTGCGCGCGCTGGTCCGCGCCTGGGCGCGCCAGGGCCGGCTCGACCGCCGCACCATCATCGTCGGCTCCGACAGCAACGGCGAGCAACTGGTCGAGGCGCTGAAGGCGCAGGAGGATTCCGACATCCACGTGCTCGGCGTGTTCGACGACCGCAACGACAGCCGCGCGCTCGACACCTGCGCCGGCGCGCGCAAGCTCGGCAAGGTCGACGACATCGTCGAGTTCGCCCGCCGCACCCGCGTCGATCTCGTGCTGTTCGCGCTGCCGATCTCGGCGGAGACGCGCATCCTGGAGATGCTGAAGAAGCTCTGGGTGCTGCCGGTCGACATCCGCCTCTCCGCGCACACGAACAAGCTGCGCTTCCGGCCCCGCTCCTATTCCTATCTCGGCGAGGTGCCGACGCTCGACGTGTTCGAGGCGCCGATCACCGATTGGGACCTGGTGATGAAATGGCTGTTCGACCGTATCGTCGGCAGCCTTGCGCTGCTCGCAGCCCTGCCGGTGATGGCATTGGTCGCGCTCGCCGTGAAGCTCGACAGCCCCGGCCCGGTGCTGTTTCGTCAGAAGCGGTTCGGCTTCAACAACGAGCGCATCGACGTCTACAAGTTCCGTTCGATGTACCACCATCAGGCGGATCCGACCGCCTCGAAGGTGGTGACCAAGAACGATCCGCGCGTCACCCGCGTCGGCCGCTTCATCCGCAAGACCAGCCTGGACGAGCTGCCGCAGCTCTTCAACGTCGTGTTCGCAGGCAATCTGTCGCTGGTCGGCCCGCGACCGCATGCGGTGCAGGGCAAGCTGCAGAGCCGGCTGTTCGACGAAGCCGTGGACGGCTATTTCGCCCGCCACCGCGTCAAGCCGGGCATCACCGGCTGGGCCCAGATCAACGGCTGGCGCGGCGAGATCGACAACGAAGAGAAGATCCAGAAGCGCGTCGAGTTCGACCTCTATTACATCGAGAATTGGTCGGTGCTGCTCGACCTCGTCATTCTCCTGAAGACGCCGGTCTCGCTGCTGACCAAGAACGAGAACGCGTATTGAGTTGAGTTTCTCTGTCATGCCCCGGCCTGCCGTCTTCGCTAACGCTTCGCCGGCCGAACACTGAAGGCCCGGCGAAGCCTTGGCGGAGCCGGGACCGGGGCATCCAGTACGCCGCTGCGGCAGCTGTTTTGCGCAATGGCTGCCGCGGAGGACTGGATCGCCCGGTCAAACCGGGCAATGACGGCGTTGTGTGGCGTGCGAGTAGCGTGAGCATGTGATGGCGTATGCGGCAACAGCCGGTGGAGTGAACGTAGCCGCGCCCGGCGTGCTGGCCCTGCAGCGCGCGCTGGTATGGCTGGTCGGCGCCTCTGGCGCCATCGTCTTCATAGAGCCGAGCCCTTACGAGATCGCGACGCTGCTCGCGACCGTCACCTTTTTCGCTACCGGGCTGCGGCTGCGGCTTGTGCTGATGCCGCTGGTGTTGATGCTGATCCTGCTCAATGTCGGTTACACCATCAGCGCGATCCCGCTGTTCGAGCGGACGGAGGTGGTGAGCTGGATCGCGACCTCCTGGTACATGGCGGTGACCGTGGTCTTCTTCGCCATGGTCATGTCCGAGGACACCGAAGCCCGGCTCGACATGCTCCGCCGCGGCCTCATGGTCGGCGCGATGATTGCCTCGCTGCTGGCGATCGCCGGCTACTTCCACCTGGTTCCCGGCGGCAACGACCTCTTGACGCTCTACGGCCGCGCGCGCGGTACGTTCAAGGACCCGAACGTGCTCGGCGCCTACCTGATCCTGCCGGCGCTGTTCGCGCTTCAGAGCGTGGTCTCCGATAAATTGGCCAAGGCATTCCGCAACGTCATCGCCTTCGGCATCATGTCCCTGGCGATCCTGCTCGCCTTCTCTCGCGCGGCCTGGGGCGGCCTGGTGCTGACCTCCGCCTTCATGCTGGCGCTGATGGTGCTGACCAGCCGCACCAATGCGCAACGTTCGCGCATCGTCATCATGGCGATTGTCGCCGCGGTGCTCGGCCTCGCGCTGATCGCCGTGCTGCTGTCGCTCGATTCCACGGCGGAGATGTTCAAGCAGCGCGCGAGCTTCGGCCAGAGCTATGACGAAGGCCGCTTCGGCCGGTTCGGCCGGCACATCCTGGGTGCGGAGATGGCGCTCGATCTGCCGTTCGGCATCGGTCCACTGCAATTCAACCGCTACTTCCCCGAGGACACCCACAACTCCTACCTCAACGCCTTCATGTCCGGCGGCTGGCTCTCCGGCGTGTGCTATCCCGCGCTGGTCTTCACCACCGTCATCATGGGTTTCCGCCACGTCTTCATCCGTGTGCCGTGGCAGCGCGCCTACCTCGCGATCTTTTCCGCCTTCCTCGGCACCGTCGGCGAAAGCTTGGTGATCGACACCGACCACTGGCGCCACTTCTGGATGATGCTGGGCGCTGTGTGGGGCATGATCGCGGCGGCGCAGGTCTACAAGGCTAGGACTGGCGAGGACGCTTCTTCAGCTTGAGCTTGGGCCGCTTCTCCGGGGGCGTATCGAGCAACCCCTTCAGCGCCTCGGTTGCCGCCAGCACACCCTTGTGAGCCTCATTGGCAAAGCGCAGCAGCAAGCGCAGTTCCTCGTCGGAATAGGCGCCGAAGACCTTCTCCATCGCCTGCTGCATCGGCACGTAGAATTGGCCGAGCTTTGCGATCGCCTCGGGCACGACCGCGATGAACACCTTGCGACGGTCCTTCTCGTCGCGCTCGCGGCGCACCAGGCCGGCCTTCTCGAGCCGGTCGACCACGCCGGTGATCGCACCGGTCGTCAGGCCCGTAACCTCGGCGAGCCTCCCTGCGGTGACGCGGCCCTCGAGATACAGGATGTCCATGCATTCGAGGTCGGAATTGGCAATTCCGGCAACATTGGCGACGGTCTGGCCGTAAAGCACGCCTTGTGCCGACGACCTGCGCATCGCCTCCTCGAGCTCCAGCAACAGCGTCGCGCGCGCCTTCGTCCTTGACAAGACCGGCCCCTTATCTTACTCGACATGTATCTTAGTCGCTAAGATATTTAGCGACCGTGTTTTCTCCTAGCACCGCGGAAACGTCGGGAGCAAGCCATGGCCCACCGTCCCCGCAAGGCGCTGATCATCGGCGCTGGCATCGCCGGACCCGTCGCCGCGATCCTGCTGCGCCGCGCCGGCATCGAATCCGCGATCTACGAGGCCTGGCCCTATTCGAAAGGGATCGGCGGCGGCCTGCAGATCGCACCGAACGGCATGCATGTCCTGGAGGAGATCGGGCTGGCGAAGCAGCTGATCAGCCGCGGCTCGGTCGCGGAAGCCTTCGACTTCTATTCGCAGGGCGGCAAGAAGCTCGGCTCGATCAACCGCGACCTGGCGCGGCGCTTCGGCCAGCCGGCCGTCAACATCGCGCGCGCCACGCTGAACGAGATCCTGATCGACAAGGCCTGGTGCGCCTCTGTCTCGCTCTATTTCGAGAAGCGCCTGATCAAGATCGAGGATCGCGGCGACCAGCCGATCATCGCCTACTTCGCCGACGGCACCACCGCCGAAGGCGACTTCCTGATCGGCGCCGACGGCGTGCACTCGGTCGTGCGCCGCCAGGTCGTGCCTGACGGCCCGCAGCCGTTCGACACCGGCCTGATCGGCTTCGGCGGCTTCGTGCCGCATGCCGTGCTCGACGGCAGATCCAGCGGCCAGCACGTCGAAACGACCTTCGGACAGAGCGGCTTCTTCGGCTACGGCTATTGCAGCTCCGATCGAAAAGACGGCGTGATGTGGTGGAGCACGCAGCCGGCGCACGGCATGGACGCGGCGACGTTCCGCGCGCTCGACCATGCGACGCTGAAGCAGCATCTGCGCAGCTTCCATCACGGCTGGCATGATCCGATCCCCGCGATCATCGAAGCGGCCGAGAACATCGTGGTCACCGACACGCTCGACGTCGCGACCCTGCCGACCTGGTCGCGCAAGCGATCGCTCTTGATCGGCGATGCCGCGCACGCGACCAGCCCCCATGCCGGCCAGGGCGCCTCGCTGGCGCTGGAGGACGCGATGCGGTTTGCTCGGCTGATGCAGGAGGGCCAGGAGCTCGGCGCCACCTTCCAAGCCTTCGAGGCCGAGCGCCGCCCGCGCACCGAGAAGATCGTCGCGATCGCCCGCCGCAACGGCAACAGCAAGCGCGAGTTCAGCGCCACCGGCGCCTGGATGCGCAATCAGATGCTGAAATGGCTGCTGCCGCTGGGCGCCAAGGGCATGGACTTCATGTACGCGTATGATGCAAGGGCGGCGTGACAGAGACGGTGCCGTAGGGTGGGCAAAGCACAGCGTGCCCACCACTGAGAGATGGTGGGCACGGCGCGTTGCGCCTTTGCCCACCCTACGAGAGCCGACCTAGCTCTCCACCCCAAACGTCAGCCCGGCATTGTCCTGCAGCCGCTTGATCAGCTTGTGCTGCATCGCTGCGCCCGGCGTCCAGAAGCCGGCGGGAACGTCGCTCGCATCGCGCAGCAGGCAGATGGCGCATTCGGAGATCATCTTGGAGGTCGAGCCGTAGCCGGGATCGCGGTCGCCGGTGACGCCGGCGCGGACCATGCGGCCGTCGGGGGCGATCGCGACATAAAGCAGGTTGAACAGGCCGTTCTCCCGCTCCTCTTTCGACGGGCCCTCGCCCGGCTTCGGCGCGTTCGGCCCGGTCTTCTCGGCATTGGCTGCCATCACGCGCTTGGCGTTGGCCTCGCCCTTCTCGCCGGGGCCAGTCAGCACCATCTCGTCGTAGACGAAGTCCTTCCCGTAGGGAAAGCCCATCAGCATGTTGGAGCGGTGGACGTTGCGGGTGTTGATCAGAGCCATCATGAACGGCGCAGCCCAGGATTGCAGGTCCTCCTCGAAGACCGCCCTGTTGCCCTTGGGCTGCTTCGGGCCGGTGAAATCAGGCGTCAGCGCGAAGTGGTCGTTGAGGATGGCGACGAGGCTGAGGTCCTTGGCGACGGCATCGAAGGTCGCCTTCGCGCTCGCCGCGGTGCCGCCTGACAGCGTACCGCGCATGTCGCGCACGCGGCCCTTCACGCGCGCTGCCGGCGCGCCGAACACGCGCCTGGCTTCCTCCTGCACGAAGAAGGTGCCGAGTTCGAACGGCACGGAATCATAGCCGCAGGAGAACACGATGCGGGCGCCGCTCGTTTTCGCCGCAGCCTCGTACTTGTCGATCATCTGCCGCATCCAGACCGGCTCGCCGCAGAGATCGAAATAATCGACGCCCGCGGCGACGCAGGCCGCTAGCAGGTCCTCGCCGTAGAACTGGTACGGGCCCACCGTCGTGATCACCGATTTGGTCTGCGCCACCATCGCCTTCAGCGACGCCGCATCCGACGCATCCGCCACGATCAGCCGCGTGTCGGCCGGCGCGCCGATGGCGTCGCGCACCGATGTCAGCTTGTCGAGGCTGCGTCCCGCCATCGCCCATCTGAGCGCCTTGTCGTCCTTGTAGTGCGCCGCCAGATATTCGGCGACGAGCTGACCGGTGAAGCCAGTTGCGCCGTAGACGACGATGTCGAATTTCGCAGAGCTCATGATCGGCCTTTACTTCTTCGCGTAGCTCACGCCCATGCCGGCACGGACGTCGCTTTGAATGCCATAGGGCGGGATCGGGTAGCGCAGGCCGTTCTTCGCCAGCGCCTTCATGCCCTCGATTGCCTTGGCGAGATGCGAGGGCTGCAAGGCCATCAGCATCTCCTCGTCCGGCACGCCGCCATAGCGCCGTTCGGCATAGCATGGCAAGGATAGGCTGGGCTCCCCGGTCTTGAGCGCCCGCCCCCAGGAATCCGCGCAGGCGGTCTCGCCGACCACGCCCCATTCGAACTTCTTGTAACCGATATATTGCAGCCCGTTGATCAGGATGATCATCTGCCCCGGCGTCGCATAGACGAGGCAGATATCGGGAGGATCGAGCCGGCCGCTCGCGAGCGGGCTGACGGCGAGCGCCTGATATTGCCCGAACGGAACCACGTCCAGCGCCGCCTGGCGCTTGCGCGCATCTTCCGCCGTGCCGTGCCAGACCCCGACATAGTTTTCGCCGGCGAGCCATTTCTCGTCCTGCGGCGCAAGACCGATCACCGCACGGCATTGGCTACCCACGAGATCGTCGGCGGTGATGCCGACGGTCCAGCCCAGGCGCGCGGCCATGCTGACGATCTGGTCGGTGGTGTGAATTGCGTTCGGGCGGCGGATCTTCGGGATCGCCTCCATTTCTGCGACCCTCGCGAACAGCTTCATGCCGATCACGTTCGTCTTCAGCCGCAGCAGGCTGTTGAGATCGGCGACGAGGCCGGCAAGGTCGATCCTGTCCGTACTCTGCTGTTGCATGGCTTCCTCCGCGCCGGCGATGGTGCGCCGCGTATTCTTGTTCTGCGGCTTCGTTCTAGTCCCTGCCCGGTCCCGGAAGCAACTCGGAGATCCTGCCCATCAGACGGTAAGCGGTAAGACCGATCCACTCGCGCACCGCAACTTCGGTTCGTCTCAAGCCGTCCGCGCCCATGTTGGTGAAGGAGAATAGATCCTCACGTCCCCCCATCCGCCAGTCCACCGGATAGGCCTCGACGTCAAATCCGGCCTTGCGGAAGATTCCCATCGAGCGCGGCATATGGAAGGCCGACGTCACCAGGAGCCAGCGCTCGCCGGGCTTTGGCGATACCAATTGCTTGGTGAAGATCGCATTCTCCCAGGTGTTGCGGGAGTTACGCTCGAGGATCAGGCGGTCCTTCGCGATGCCGAGATTCTCCAGGATCGGCGCGGAATAGTCGGCCTCCCTGGCCTCGCTCGACACCAGGTTCGCGGAGCCTCCGGTGAAGACGATGCGCGCATTGGGGTAGCGGCGCGCAAGCTCGGCCGGCGCAAACAGACGATCGGCCGCGTGCGCGACGACCGGCGTGCGATGCGCCGCCGACAGGTCGGTGTCGACCGAGCCGCCAAGCACGATGATGCCGTCGGGCGCGCCGCGCGAGGCGTCCCACGCCGGGAAGCGCGACTCCAGCGGGTAGATCAGGAGATTGCCGAGCGGCGAGAACGCCGCGAGCGCCAGCAGCACCAGCGTGGTCACGGCAAGCCGGCGGCCAAACGCGGCAAAGCGCGTCGCCATCAGCACGACAGACACAATTCCGAGCTCGACCAGAAGATTGATCGGCAGCAGCGCGACACCGATGGTCTTGGAGAGAGCGAAAAACAGAGGAGCCTCGCTGGAATGATCGTGCCTGCCATGCCCGGGCTTGGCCGGCCCGGCCTTGTTCGGAAATCCTTCTTGAAAGAGGATCGATCGCCGGGTCAAGCCCGGACCGATCAAACCAACCGGACGCGGCAAATGACCCATCATCACCTGCATTCCAGCCCCGAAACCTGCCATTGGGGCTTCTTCGAAGCCGCACTCAAGCCCGTCCTCACCGTGGCCAGCGGCGACGAGGTGACGGTCGACACCATCAGCGGCGGTCCCGACATGCTGCCTGATCGCGACAGGTTTCACATTCCGCCCGAGATGCACCAGGTTCATGCCAAAAACGAGCGCATGCTGCCGGGCCACATCCTCACCGGTCCGATCGCGGTCGAAGGGGCCGAGCCCGGCGACGTGCTCGCGGTCGAGATCCTCGACGTGCAGCTCCGGCAGGATTGGGGCTGGAACATGATCAAGCCGCTGTCCGGCACCCTGCCCGACGATTTCCACGAGACGCGGATCCTGAACATTCCGCTCGACCGTACCAGGATGGTCGGCCGCATGCCGTGGGGCCTCGACCTGCCGCTGAAGCCGTTCTTCGGCGTGATGGGCGTATCGCCGCCGCCAGCCTGGGGACGCATCTCCTCGCTGATTCCGCGCGCGATGGGCGGCAATCTCGACAACAAGGAGCTCGGCGCAGGTGCGACGCTGTATCTGCCGGTATTCGTGCGAGGTGCGATGTTCTCCTGCGGCGACGGCCATGGCGTGCAGGGCGACGGCGAGGTCTGCGTTACCGCAATCGAGACCGCTCTGCAGGGCCGCTTCCGCCTGACGCTGCGCAAGGACCTGAAGCTCGACTACCCCCGCGCCGAGACGCCGACGCACTACATGACCATGGCGATGGACCCCGATCTCGACCAATGCGTGGTGCGCGCGCTACGCGACATGATCGCGCTGCTCGGCGAAACGCGAAATCTGTCCCGCGAAGATGCCTACACGCTTTGCAGCCTCGCCGCCGACCTCCGGGTGACCCAGACCGTCAATGGCGCCAAAGGCATCCATTGCATGATCGAAAAGGCGATCGTGCACGGCTAAGCCGGGCCGCCCCTTCCCCGACCGATTGACGACCCCGCCGCCCGGCCTACCGCGCGGTGCGCTGAGTCGTAGGTAATTTCCCGTGCGATTCCAACATGCTGAGCGTCACGCACAGCCTGCATTTGACTTCCACCCCCGAACCTAAATAGAGTCTTAATCGTTACTTTTATGTACCCGAGTAAGAGGCTAGCGTTCGGGCCATGGCCACCGAAAAAGCCGAGACTGACCGCATTCCCGTAACCTTGGCGCTCTCGACCATCGCGTATCTGGAGAAGCTGGTGAGACAGGGCACCCACGGCACCAGCGTTCCCGGCGTCGCACGGACATTGATCGAGGAAGGCATCCGTCTCGCCATCAAGGACGGTCTTCTGTCGATCCGCGACAATGGCAGGACGTGAGCGCGCTCGGTACGTGAGGCGGACGGATCTCGAGACCGCGGATGGCCGACATCTGCAACCTGGGATCGCCGACAAATGCCTGTTCTCTCACCGACCTGGACCGACGAACGAATCGAACTCCTGAAGCAGCACTTCGAGGCCGGCCTCTCCTGTCGCGAGATCGCCGCCGACATCGGCGTCAGCCGCAACGCGGTGATCGGCAAATTGTCGCGGCTCAATCTGACGCGCGGCCGGACGGTCGACGACCGCAAGGTCCAGGACAGAGGCCTGGCGCCGGCGCGGATGCGCAAGGCCGTGCCGCGCCTGCAATACGAGATGCTCGCCACGATCTATGGCGAGACCGATGCGCCGGTGTTTGCCGGCCCAATCGACGAGGCCAACCGCTGCTCGTTGCTGGAGTTGTCGGAGAATCGCTGCCGCTGGCCGATCTCGACGCCGGGCGCAGACGATTTCTGCTTCTGCGGCAACACGGCGCCGGACGGCCAGCCCTATTGCGCCGGCCACAGCCGCCTCGCCTACCGGCCGCCGGCGCGCACCCGCGCGATACGCGGCTGACATTGCGGGCATCTGGACAACAAAAAACCTCCGGCGGGGCATCGCCGGAGGTTTCTGGAGGCTTAGCATGAAGCTAAGAGCCGCAACTTTCGTATCTGGCTGAGAAGCTATATAGCTTAGTAACTCAGGTAAGTAAATAAGTTTGATGCGATCGAATCGCATGGCTCGCCTTCGTGTTCCGCAACGGCCATTCGATTTCCGAAACCATTGCCCATGAAAAAACCCCGGCGGTTTCCCGCCGGGGTTCTCCGATCGATTTGCGCGATCGATGATCAGAAGTTGCGCTGAGCGCGCAGCAGCATGCTCACCGAGTCCTGGTCCTTCAGCTCGTACACGGCCGCCGGCTTCGCAGCCGAGGCAATGCCGGGGCTGTTGATTGCGCCCGAGTACTTCTGGTCCAGACGCGACCAGCTCAAGTCGGCAGTGAACGCCAGGCCCTTGACCGGGGTCCACACGGTGTTCACACCGACCACCGCGAAGTTGAAGTCCGGATTACAGGTCGAACCGGCCACGGCTATCGCAGCGAAGTTGGTGCAGATCAGGCCTTTGCCCGTCGTGCCGTACCTCAGCTGGGCATAGCCACCGTAGATGGCGCTGGCCCAGTTCGGGCTCCAGTTGTGGGTATAGCCACCACGGAAGCCCCAGGTCTTGACGGTGTCGATGCCGGTACCGGTTCCGAACACGCCGTCGGCGACACCGGCGAACCCGGTGCTCTGATAGGCGCCGTTGCCGCTGCCGCTGAACATGAAGAAGCTCTGCGGGAACAGGCTCTGGAAGTTGTAGCGGGTCGCACCGTCCGTGTAGACGGCCTGCAGGTTGATGACGTCACCCGCGCCGGTCGGGATGTTCTTGATCGACAAGGCGCCCTGCACGGCCCAGCCCCACTTGTCGGAGGGATGACCGGAGACTTCAGTCGCGCCGTAATAGGCTGAATGCAGCTCATGGGCCGCGACCGAGATCTGCGCCAGACCCCAGGCCTGGTCGACACGAACCTGACCGATCACCTCGGGCATGCGCGTGCCGCCCCAAGCGCTGGCGCCATAGACGCCGGTCACGAACTGCGCCGCCGTACCCGACGACACGTTCCAGAGGTTCGACTGACCATTGTTCGCCGACGTCTCGTCCTGCAGCGCGAACGAAGCAGTGATGCCCTGGCCGAAGTCAGCCGTGTAGGCAACCTGGTTCACGCCGTTGACGTGGTTGGAGCCGCCCGGAATGGTATCGGGGCCGCCCGCCGGATAGCTCTGCCAAGGAGCGTCGAAGATCGAGACCGTGCGGCCGAAGGTGAAGCCGGCGAACTGGATGAACGCATGGTAGAGACCGAGCGAAGCCGAACTGGTCGAGAACGCCGAGGGATTGCTGCCAGTGACGTTCGTGGAGTCATAGCTGACGACGAGGTCGGCGTAGGTGCGAACGACGCCGTATTCGGTCGCCGTGCGGGTATCGATGTTGAAGTCCAGACGAGCGCGGGTGAAATAGTAGTTGGTCAGACGGTTGTTGGACCCGCCGTTCACAGTGCTCGAGCTGTTCCTGAAGCCATAGTCGCCGCCGCCGCCGAGAAGCATGTCGGCGCGGATGTAACCACCCAGCTTGATGCAGGTATCGGTGCCCGGCATGTAGTAGAAACCTGCGCCGTAGAGCGAGCAGATCTTCACGTACTCGACCGCCTTGGCCTTGACCGGAAGATCAGCTGCCTGAGCTCCACCAACGGCGATCAATCCCGCCGCAGTGCCGAGCAAAAGGCTCTTCACCACTTTCATTTAAAACCTCCAAGTTGCTCATTTAGCGGAGACCGGACCATGAGGCCCCCCAGATCCCCGTCTCTTCATCAAATCCGCTCGGCCGCTTCGCGTTTTCGGACGTACCCGCATTCGCGAGGGACGTGAGCGAACCACCTGCAACGGGACGATCGAGAACCCCCCACCGTCACGGATCAATATGCCCGCGCAACTCCGTTAATCAAAATAGTTTATTAGATCAGCTTTGTAGTTTCACTAACCCTGTGTCCGCGGCGCAACACCGGGGGTGGGCCGAGAAGGTTGATCGGGTCATATTTGTAGTTTTCGTGACACAATTAGCCTGCTCTGCACTTGCGTCAGAGCAGAGTTGCGTGGACTATGCCCGCAAACGAACGATCGGAAAGAGAATCAGCTTGCGGGAGTGACGCTGTGTCCGCGACGAGGAAAGAGGGGGCGCGCCTGCGCACCATCGGCAACCTGGATATCATCAGGCGATTCACCTGGGAGATATCGTCGATCAACATGTATCTCGAGGAGCTGCGTCAGTTCTGGGCGAGGACGCTCGGCATCAGCGGGCCGCAATGGCTGATCCTGATGGCGATCTCCGACCTCGACAAGGACGACGGCATTCCGGTCAACGTCGTGTCCAAGCTCCTCCACGTCGATCCGTCCTTCGTCACCACCCAGTCCAAGCTGCTGGAAAAGAAGGGCCTGTTGCGCCGCCGCCCCTCGCCGACCGACGCGCGCGTGGTCCGGCTGTCCCTGACGGAGAAGACGCAGAAGCACCTGGCGAGCCTCAACGAGCAGTACAAGACCATCAAGGAATTCGTCTTCCAGGAGTTCGACGAGGCCGAGCTCGCCGAATTCACCACCAAGCTCGCGACGCTGAAGACCCGGTTGGAAAAGGCCTGCGTCCGCCTCAGCCTGGACCTCTGACAGCTCGCCGCTAGATTCGCCCGGCGCCGCCGAGCCGCGATTCCAGCCAGTCGAAGATATACTCGTTGGCAAGGCTCGGATTGTCGGCATGGGCCTGCGCCGCGCCGGTCTCCACCGCGGTGAACACTTTCAGCGTGACATCCGAGCTGCCGAACCGGGAGTTCTGGACGAGCTGACGCGCCCGGTCGGCCTTGAGCCAGCCGTCCTCGCCGAGCGTGATCAGCACCGGGCAATCGGCGCTGGAGGCCATCAGCGGCGCGTGCGGCACAGGGACGATGCTGACGTCGCTCATCGCGAATCGGCTGGCGAAGAAGGCCCGCTCGTGCAGGTCCCACAGGCCGCCGTCGCAGACGGCGGCAGCAAGCCGCGGCTCCTGCAGCACCGCGCGCGCCACGAAGGACGAGCCCCAGCCATCGGCGATGATCCCGACACGTGCGAAATCTACGTCCTGCCGCGTCTCCAGATAGTCCATGACGCCGGGGATCGCGCTCTCGAGATCCTTGCGCCGCAAGAGCGCATCGAGAAAATCGTCGCGCTGGTCGCCGAATAGGTCGAGCGCCAGCATCGAGAAGCCGCGCTCGCGTGAGTGCGGCTCGAGCTTGAAAAGAAATTCTTCCTTGCGGTGGCCGGGCTCGCCGATGCAGATCACAGTCGGCGCCGGCTCCGTCCCCGACGACGCAGGAAGGAAATAGCCCTGCAGCGAATGCCCGTCGAGCCAGGGTATCGTCACCACCTCGCCGGCCGGCCTGCGCGCGGTGAGGTAGCTGCGCGCGCATTCCTGCGTGGCCAGCACCGCCACCCAGCGGCGCTCGTCGGCGGCGTCGAGCGGCATCGCTGCGGCCCCATAATAGTTCATGGCGCGCAGCCAATTGCGCTGCGCACTGGCGCGGTGGCCCTCCGCGAACGCGGCCTCCGCGCGCTGCCGATTGGTCTGCGCCAGCTTCTTCCACTCGCGGTGCCAGGAGCGGTCGTCGTCGGGCTTCAGCTGCCGCGCGATCATCAGGCATTCCGCGATCGTGGCGCCGCCCTCCTGGGCCGCCGTGAGCAGCCGCGTGAACTCAGCTGAAATGTCCTCTCGCTCCGGGCAAAAGGTCCAGTCGTCGGAGAGGCATGCGGGCATCATCGAAAGCTACGCTCTAATCGTCGCGTTACGCCGATTGACTAAACCATTTCAGATCGCCGACCAAGCCGCCTCGCGCGCCATTACAGGCATTTGAGATCAACATCGCTTGAACATCGTCATGACGGATGGGTGACATTCCAACAGCACATGGTGCGCGACGAACATTGGCAGCAGCTGACACATAGAATTGTCCGAGCATCTCTTGCCATGACGACCATCATAGCCATATTAGCGCGCCTCGTTGGCACGCTAACGAATATGCGCCCTAGCGGCGGCGTGCGCGCACGCCTCTCCTTCGAGACGGCGCTGACGCACCTCCTCGGGTGCGATGGGTGGGCGCCCTGGCGGCGGCCTCAACCAAGCCGCCAGCCGACCTCCTGCGTAAAACTTTCGTAGAAGGCACGGTCGTAAGCCTGCTCCGGCGTGGCGCGCACGCGCTCGTCGAGGCGCTCGGCATCCGCGCCGACGAGGATGCGCCACCGCTCCGCCTTGACGCCGTCCAGAATGATCTTGGCCGCCTGGACGGCCGTGGTCGGCGCGTCCTCCAGGAAGCTGCGGGCGCGCTCGGCGAACGCGGCCTGGATGTCCTCGTCCGACATCTTGTCTGCATCCGGCACGCCGGCGGCGGCCATGCGCTTGCGGGTCAGTGCCACCTCGTCGGCGTTGAGCCGCTCCGAGCCGTCGCCGCTCTGCACCTTGCGCGAATTGGAGACGATCGACGTGCCGATATGGCCGGGCATCACCACCGAGCATTTGACGTGTGGGGCGTGCAGGCGAAGATCGTTGATCAGCGCTTCGGTAAATCCCTTCACCGCGAACTTCGCCGAGCTATAGGCGGTGTGCGCCTGCCCCATGCCGATCGAAGCCCAGAAGCCGTTGACGCTCGCGGTGTTGACGATGTGGGCCTCGTCCGCCGCGACCAGCATCGGCAGGAAGCTGCGCACGCCGAGATAGACCCCGCCCCAACAGATGTTGAAGGTGCGCTCCCATTGCTCGCGGGTGTTGGTGAACAGGCTGCCGCCGCCGCCGATGCCGGCATTGTTGAACAAGAGATGGATCTTGTCGGTTTTCTGCTGCTCGGCGACCTCATCGCGAAACCGCTTCAGATGATCCTCGATCGCCACGTCGGCGACGTGCGTCGTGACGCGCAGGCCCTGCGGCAGCTTCTCGACTTCGCAGAGCCGTTTGGTCTCGGCCATCGCCGCTTCCGAGACGTCGCACATCGCGACGTTGCAGCCTTCGGCGACGAGCTGCCGCGCGAGCTCACGCCCCATTCCCGTGCCGCCGCCGGTGATGACTGCGATCTTTCCAGCAAAATCCTTCATGGGACTTCGGTCCCTCCCCTTGTCGGTGTGTTTCTTGGTCACGGCGCCGCTGACCGCGGCGCGCGCAAAACTGTAGCAGCGCGACATCCGCGGGTAAAAGCCGTGCGCTTGCCCTCTTCGCCTTCGGTAATTTCGGCGGGCGGACTACGCGCGATGCTGCGCGCGGGCCTTGTGAAGTGGCTCATAGGCGACACGGCCCGGACAATCGATCATTCCCAGGTGTTCTCCAGCGGGTTCCCCGTATTTGTCCGGCTTCGGGTTAATGGCAATTTTTTTACAATCCGAATCGCCAAATGGGGGTGGACGCTGGATTGAGTCGGCCAGGCCAGCGTGTTGTTTGCGTGTCACAGGCTCTGGCACTCCGCTTGCATCCTCTTCGTGGTCAGAAACAACCGACGAGGTGATAGGAATGTTCGTGACCGTCGTTGCCGTGCTTTGCCGGCTTGGCGCAGCCAGCTCAGGCAGTTGTGTCGAGGAAATCGTGACCGACAGCAACATGACACCCGAGATTTCGCTGATGCAGTGCGCGATCGGCGCACAAGCGCCTCTCGCGAAGTGGATGGGTGAGCATCCGATCTATCACGCGAACTGGCGCCTCGAGCGCTACAAATGCGTGCCGGGTCACTATGAGATCAAGGGCCACGCCTAAGGCCCCGCAAAACCACTGGTACCGAGACCACGGATACCAGAACGATCAATCCAAGAGGAAACGCCCGGGGGCCGCCTATCCCTCCGCGCGGACACAGCGCCAGACCGATCACGGCAGGCGCTCTGTGACAATGATCACGCCCTCCCTCTAAGCCACCTCACGCAAGATGATCGCACGCGCGCGCCGCCCCTCCGGCGTCGGCATCAGCGCGAAGTTGTGCGGCTGCTCGCGCAAAAGATGCAGCTCGGCCGGCACGCCCACCGCCCTCGCCCTTGCGGCAAGATCGACGCTGTCGGGATAGAGAAGATCGCGCGTGCCCGAAAAGATCGTCATCGGCGCGAGCGCGTGGAAGCCGCCGTTGAGCGGGCTGACGAAGGGATGGCCGACCTCGAGCTCGCCGGCGTAGAGGCGCGCCGCCTCGACGATGCCCGGAATATCCTGGATCGGATCGCGCGCCGCGATCGCAACCTGCTCCGGCCGGCTGACCGAGGCATCGGCCGCGGGCGAGATCAGCAGCATCCGGCTCGGCTGCCGATGACCGCGATCTCGCAGCCATTGGCAGGCGGCGAGTGCAAGCCCAGCGCCGGCCGAATTGCCGACGACCGTCACCTTTGCATCGCCAGCGTCTTCCAGCAGCATGCGTAGCAGCTCGGCCGTCGCCGGCACCACGTCCTTGGCGGTGGCCCGCGGCGCCAGCGGGTAGATCGGCACGACGCAGCAGATTCGCGCCTTGCGCGTCAACTCCCCGACGAAGCGCCAATGCGCCGGCACGATCTCGTTGATGTAGCCGCCGCCGTGCAGGAACATGACGTAGTTGCAGCCCTCGTGGCCTGACGCCGGGGCAGTGTAGTAGACGGGCCAGCCGCCCATCTTGGTCAGCGTCACCTCGACGCCGCCGCCGACCCCGATCGGCTCATGAGAGGCCGGGGCCAGCGCCAGCTTCTGCACGCGCGCCTGCACCGCTTCGGCGGATGCGAGCTGCGCCTTGTACGGAAGCTGTTGCAGCAGCAGGTTGAAGGCGCGGCTCTGCAGGCTCGGGGCGGGATCGCGAGGCGCCCGCGCGCCAAACACGCAGCTGCCCGGACAGAATTGAAAGGCCGATACAAGTCTTGCAACGCTCATCGCCACATCCCCATCCGGCTGTTTCGACCCGGCGACGAAGAGGGTTGCCGACCCGCCGCCATTGGTCGATATAATGCGAGCATTCACTCGCTTTTCCTACTCGCATTCAGATCACAAGTCCGTGGCCCGCAAACCGTCCACAACACCCCGGAAAAATGCCTCGCAGGAGCGATCCCGCGCCACCGTGGACGCGCTGGTCGAGGCAACTGCTCGCATTCTGGTCAAGGAAGGCTTTGAGAAAGCGAGCACCAACCGCATCGCAGAGATCGCCGGCGTCAGCGTCGGCTCGCTCTATCAATATTTTCCCAGCAAGGAGGCGCTCGTCGCCGCCGTGATCGACCGCCACAACGAGGCGATCATGAATTTCGTCCGCGCCGCCTTCGCGGAGGTCGCCGACCTCCCGATCGAGAAAGCCGTGCGTCGCCTCGTTACGGTCGCGATCGAGGCTCATCACATCGACCCGAACCTGCATCGCGTGCTCGCCGAGCAGATCCCCCGCTCCGGCCACCTCGCCGAGGTCGAGGCCTACAGCCACGAAATCCACGCCCTCGTGCGCACCTATCTCGAACGCCACCGCAAGGAGATGCGCAAGCTCGACCCCGCGCTCGCAGCGTTCATGTGCGTGAGCACGATCGAAGCCATCGCGCACAACACGGTGCTGAACAGCGCCGAGATGCTGCCCGAGAAGATGGTGAAGGTGCTGGTGGACGAGACGACGCGGATGGTGGTGGGGTATTTGAGATAGGTTGGCGTCAAGCCAGGGCACTTGCGATCTGGCTACGCACGACCTTCTTAAGCTTGGGATCTGGCCATGATGACGATCGCTCCCCGTGCGTCCAAAGCTGATCGTATTGCGCTGCTCACCTCCGCCGGGACGCGGGGCCGGCAGCTGAACTCGGCTATTTAAATATTTAAATATATTTAATTCCAACGAATTAAATGTCTTATTATTTGAGGTGAGGTCGGTATGCCGTCACCATTCTGCGCGTCTCAAGGAACGCAACCTCAGAAGCTTGCATTGTCGGCTTGATCTTCAATCGTTCATGAGGCCGACGATGCATCCTCTCATCAGAATGGCGGCGATTGCGACAGTCCCTGCTTGGATCGGATTGAACGCAAATGGCGCTGCAGCACAGGATTTCAACGACCGATGGTTTATCATTCCGAAGGCACAAGCAGAGCCGGCGCCTGCTGGACTCGAACAGACGAACAAGGGTCAGATTGAGGCGCCACCTCCAACCGCACAGGAGCCATCGGCTGATCGCTCGGGCATGCGATCTTTCAATCGAGTCTTTTCGGGAAAGGCCTCCTATTATTGGTATTCCAAAGGCAAGACAGCGAGCGGTTCGTCATTCAATCGGAACCACCTCACGGCAGCGCATCGCAGCCTGCCCTTTGGCACCAAGGTCCGCGTGACCCATGGAGGAAGCAGCGTCATCGTCACCATCAATGACAGAGGCCCGTTCATTCGTGGCCGCGTCCTCGATCTCTCGCTCGCTGCCGCGCGCAGCTTGGGGATTACGAGTCGAGGCGTCGCCCAGGTTCGTGCCGAGGTGCTGTAGCAGATGACTCTTGAGGCGCCGTGACACTGAATAACCCGACGCGCTTGTGGATCTGCCCGCTCGAGTGGCTCGCCGCCTTCATCGGCATCGGCGCGATAAAGCCGGTCGCGCACAATACCGCACTGGTGCGATGGCCACGTTGTGCGCCACCGACTCGATCGTGCTGACGCGGATGAAGGTCGCCGCATCGAGGTCGATCTTGCGCATCTCGTTGCGGCGGCTTTCGAGATAGGTGCGCACCAACGCGTTGAGCTCGCGGTAAAGGCTTCGCCTCCCGCCCATCTGGGCGACAAAGGCCGCCGGCTCTGCCTACGAACAGGAGTATTGAACCGCGTACCCGGGGCGACCTTGTCGAGGCACTCTTCGTCAGCGCCGGCGGCGGTTGTCAAACCTCGGTTAAGGGCGGCTGCCGCGAATCCGTCTCGCGAGCGACCTGCGGCACCCTTCCGCCGCCGCGCAGGACAAGATGCTCGAGGGAGCCGGTGCTTTCCGGCGCTCTCTTTCCATCTACCGGCCTCTCATGTGAAGGTTTCTCCACTCGCTTTGACCAGGATCTGTAGTAGGCAACCGCCGTCATGATCGCGATTCCTGCCGCTCCGACGAGCAGTTGAGCGAGGATGCCGTTCCCTGCCAACTGCAGGATGAAGTACCCGATGAAGGCCAGCAGAATACCCACACAAAACACTTCGAGGGACTGCTGGCCGCACTTTATCAGCGGTCGCCAGATGGTGGCTTGTAGCCCGCGCGCATCGATCGGTATGAACCGGGCACCCAGGATAATCAGCACCATCAAATGAAGATAGCGGTAGGGCGCCAGATTGGTCTTGTCGTTGGGATTGAAAAGCTCGAACAAGGCGGGCCCAAACAAGGCCCGGAGCTGAGGCTGGTGAGCAGCTAACGTCATGAGCGCCGCAAAAATCAAATAGGCAATCGCAACGACCAGCACGAACCTGGACCGTAGCAGGAAATGCAGGCGCCCCGCACCGGTCAACGCGAGCCATGCGCCCGTCACAAACAGAAGCTGCCACGCCAGCGGATTGAAGTACCAGCTTCCCGACGGGTAGGAAGGCAGATTCCAATGGAATTGCCGCGCAGCCAGATACAACAGCACCGACCCGATCATGACGGCGTCGGGAAATCTCAACATCAACCAGAGGATGGGAGGAAACAGCCCCATCAAAACGACGTAGAGCGGCAGCACGTCCAAATTCAGAGGCTTGTATCTCAGCAAAAGCCCCTGCGTCATCATCTCTACCGGCGCGCTGGTGACCGGTCCGGCGTTGAACAGATTGACCAGATCAGGGGCGTTGAACCTTTCCGACAGGAAATGGACAAAAGCCAAGTAGATCAGGAATAGCAGGATATGCGCCGTGTAGATTTGCCATACGCGCCTGAATAGCCTGCTGGTTCCGAACACAAAGCCTCGCTCCATCTTTCGCGTATATACGAGCGCTGAGGTGTAGCCGGAGATGAATACGAACAGGTCGGCCCCGTCGCTGAATCCATAATTTCGGAACGAACACCACACCAGCACCGTGCCGGGGACATGGCCGAGAAACATCGCCCAGTTGGCGAGGCCGCGAAACAGGTCGAGACGCAAATCACGTTGAGGTGGCGGCAGCGCAAGCCCGAGCTTCATTCTGCTTTCCGTCGCAACGATTCGCGATCGATGTACGCGACCCAGCACCGAGAAGCTGCCGAGATCGCTCACGCTAGATGCCGGGCTGAGAGCCTCATTTGAGGAGCGACTTCGCCCAAAGGCAATTGCACCACGTCGGTCTCGCCGAGAGCGAGTGAAGTTTGATGCGGTCAATAGAACAATGTTGGCGCACTGAGATCAGCCGGATATTGACCTGAGTCAAGCGACCCGCCGAGTGCCCCAGTACTGTACATGCATGACCTCGAACGCGCGGAGGCTAACCGGCGTTCGGATTTTCCCACGAATAGCTGGCAGGGAATCTTGGTTCCGAGCAAACGCGCGCGCTGTGTCATCGGGGCTGACCTGATGGGCGTTTCCTCGGTTGGTCGTGGGAGATGGTGCGCACGCTGGTGGACCACGCGGATCGCGATGGGGTATTCGAGGTAGGTGGCGTCAGTCCTCGGCGCGTGTGCCTTTATGGAAGCCGGCGGAAGCTCCTCGCAGGATAACAATTAGTCTATCGTCGATGCTCCGCAACGCCGATCATTTCGGCGGGCAGACGAAGGCCGTCAGGCTTCCTTCTTTTTCACGCTGATATTTCCATCGCCCTCGATATATGCCTCGACCACGTCCGAGGGGCTCGCTATGCCCTCCTCGCGCAGCTTGCTCATCAACTCGTCCATCGTCACCAGCTCCTGCCGCATGTGGCGGCGAAGGACCTGCCCGTTTTTGATGAGCAGGAGCGGCGCCGGGCGAGCAAGCCGCTCCACGAAAGGCACGTGATACCCGACCCAGTCGATGGCGAGATTCCAGAAAATGATGGTGGCAACGAGCACGATACCTTCTGTGATCGAGCGGTATTCGCCCGCCATGCCATTCTGCGCCGCGTCCGCCAGCAGGACGACGAGAAGCACATCAGGGATGCTGAGCCCGCCGGTTTGCCGCTTCAAAATGAAGCGCATCAGCGTGAAGATGCCGAGATACATGATGGTGCCCCGCACGATTATTTCCGTGACGGAATGCGTCGGGACGAAGATCTCGCTCCACGATAGCTGAAACATGTTGCCCTCGCCTAAATGGAAGCGTCCTGATGCCGCGTATCGAAACTCTTATCGACACGAACGGTTTCGGATTGCGAGGAGAATGGTCAAGATGGAGCCTCTCGCCGACAGCTCGGTCGTCATTGTCCGACGATCCGCTCCTTACCCCTGTCCGATGCGTCACATCGATTCGGAAAAACCTTATGTCCCAATGACATCGCTGCTGTGCATGGGGTTGTTTTCGGCGTCTTGATGTACCGCCCGCCGCAGGCCCCGCTTCCGCTCACAGGCATCCCTCGCGGCCCGGAGCAGGCTCCGCGCCGACGGTCAACCCGACAGATGTTGAAAAAATGGTCGGAGCGAGAGGATTTGAACCTCCGACCCCTAGTCTCCCAGACTAGTGCGCTAACCGGGCTGCGCCACGCTCCGAATGCCGTTCCATTAGCTAGGATCGCCGCTTTGCGCAAGGCGAGGCCGCAGCATTTTGCTGTATCCGCCCAAAGCTTCCGGAACTGCCCCGGAAAGCCCGCGGGACCGCCCTAGCCCTCCTTCAGGGCCTGATCCAGCATCTCCCGGCAGGCGACGAGGTCGCCGAGGACCCGCTCCAGCCGCTCCCGGTCGAGCGCGCTGGGGCCGGCGGGCGCGGCGGCGCCGCCTTTGCGGAAGGTGGTGAGGATCTCCTCGTCGTCGATCTCGGTGAAGCGGAAGTCGATGCCTTCCTCTTCGTCGCCCTGATAGTCGTCATCGTCGGTGTCGGTGACGCCCTTGATGGGGGCCTCGTCCTCCGGCTCCATCAGGCTCGCGCCGATCGCGTCCTCGATCGCGCCGAACGAGACCGCGGCCGCGCTGTCGGCGAGGCCCTGCACCGATTTGACGCCGTGCTCTTTCAGGATGCGCTGCACCCCGCGGATGGTGTAGCCCTCGCCGTAGAGCAACCGGCGGATGCCCTTGAGCAGGTCGACGTCGTCGGGGCGGTAATAGCGGCGGCCGCCGCTGCGCTTCATCGGCTTGATCTGGGAGAAGCGGGTCTCCCAGAACCGCAGCACGTGCTGCGGAATGTCGAGTTCCTGCGCTACTTCGCTGATGGTTCGGAACGCATCCGGCGCCTTGTCCAAAGGCCAGTCCTTTCCGAAAGGCGGTTACGCCTCTTCTTGAGCCTGGGTGGCGTCGCCGTTGGTGCGGTGCTGGGCGTTGATCCGCTGCTTCAGGATCGCCGACGGCTTGAACACCATGACGCGGCGCGGCGAGATCGGCACCTCGGTGCCGGTCTTCGGGTTGCGGCCGATGCGCTGCCCCTTCTTGCGCACCATGAAGGAGCCGAACGAGGACAATTTCACCGTCTCGCCCTTCTCCAGGCAGTCGGTGATCTCCTTCAGCACGAGTTCCACGAAGGCAGACGATTCCGTACGCGACAGGCCCACCTTCTGGTAGACGGCTTCGCACAGATCGACACGCGTTACGGTTTTGCTGGTCTCGCTCATCGCCCTGCCCCACCTCACGGCGAACAATTCTTGTCTGAAATTATGAGCTTACGATAGTGCGGTCAACACCGCACATCAATGCAGACGTCGCGATAATCGGCGCGGATTCCGGCAAAATTTTATCGGTGTGGCTTACCAGCGCACCAGCGCGGAGCCCCAGGTGAAGCCGCCGCCCATGGCCTCCAAAAGGACCATGTCGCCCTTCTTGACGCGGCCGTCCTTGCGCGCCACCGAGAGCGCCAACGGAATCGAGGCCGCCGAGGTGTTGCCGTGGCGGTCCACCGTCAGGACCACCTTCTCCGGCGCGATGTGCAGCTTGTGCGCGGAGGCATCGATGATTCGCTTGTTGGCCTGGTGCGGCACGAACCAGTCGATGCCGTCGGCATCGAGCCCGGTCGCCTTGAAAGCATCGACGATCACGTCGGTGATCATACCGACCGCGTGCTTGAAGACCTCGCGGCCCTCCATGCGCAGATGGCCGACGGTCTGGGTCGAGGACGGCCCGCCGTCCACGAACAGCTTTGCCTTGTGGCGGCCGTCGGAGCGCAGATGCGTGGTCACGATGCCGCGGTCGGTCGCGGCATTGCCGGGCTGCTCCTGCGCCTCCAGCACCACGGCGCCGGCGCCGTCGCCGAACAGCACGCAGGTGCCGCGATCGTTCCAGTCGAGGATGCGCGAGAAGGTCTCCGCGCCGATCACCAGCGCGCGCTTGTAGGCCCCGGTGCGCAGGAAATTGTCGGCGGTGGCGAGCGCGAACACGAAGCCCGAGCACACCGCCTGCAGATCGAAGGCCGCGCCATGATTGATGCCGAGGCCGTGCTGCACGGCGACGGCGGTCGCGGGGAAGGTGTTGTCGGGCGTCGAGGTCGCCAGAACGATCAGCTCGATCGATTGCGCGTCAACGCCGGCATCGCGGAGCGCCGCCTGTGCCGCCTTGATGGCGAGGTGCGAGGTGAACTCGCCCTCGGCCGCGATGTGCCGCTCGCGAATGCCGGTGCGCTGCACGATCCACTCGTCGGAGGTATCGATGCGCGCCGCCAATTGGGCGTTGGTCACCACCTGCTCCGGCAGATAAGAGCCGCAGCCGAGCACGACCGAACGAATCTGAGTCACGAAACATCCTCCGGCGCGGGCTGCACGAATTTGAGTGCACCACCCTCGCGGTTGAGCATCTGATTGATCTTGTTCAGGAGATCGTAGTGAGCCATCTCATAGCCAACATCGATCGCATAGGCAAAGCCTTCGGCGTTGGTTCCGCCGTGGCTCTTGACCACCACCCCGTTCAGTCCCAGCAGCACGCCACCATTGGACTTGTTGGGGTCCATTTTGTTGCGCAGGGCCTGGAAGGCGCTGCGCGCGAAGAGATAGCCGAGCTTGGACATCCAGCTCCGCTGCATCTCATGACGAAGCAATTCCGCCATCTGCCGTGCGGTTCCCTCGGCCGCCTTCAGCGCGATGTTGCCGCTGAAGCCTTCGGTGACGATCACGTCGGCGAGCCCCTTGCCGATGCCGTCGCCCTCGACGAAGCCGATATAGTCGAGCTCCGGCAGGTTCCGCGCCCGCAGGATCTCGCTGGCCTCGCGGATCTCCTCGTGCCCCTTGATCTCCTCGGCGCCGATATTGAGCAGCCCGACCGTGGGCCGGGTCTTGTTGAACAGCACGCTCGCCTTGGCCGCGCCCATCACCGCCATCGACACCAGATGGTGGGCATCGCCGCCGAGGGTGGCGCCGAGGTCGAGCACGACGGACTCCCCGCGCAGGGTCGGCCAGATCGCCGAGATCGCCGGCCGGTCGATGCCCGGCAGGGTGCGCAGATGGAAGCGCGCCATCGCCATCAGCGCGCCGGTATTGCCGGCGGAGATCGCGACGTCCGCCTCCCCCTTCTTGACCGCATCGATCGCGAGCCACATCGAGGAGGTCTTGCGGCCGCGCCGCAGCGCCTGGCTCGGCTTGTCCTTCATGCTGACGGCGACGTCGGTATGGACGATCTTGGAGGCGGCTTTCAGCTTCGGGTGCTGGTCGAGCTCGGGCTCGATCCTGGCGCGGTCGCCGACCAGCAGGAACTCGGTGTCGCGATGCCGGCCAAGCGAGATGGCGGCGCCCGGAATGACCACGGCTGGACCGACATCGCCCCCCATGGCGTCCAGCGCGATGCGAACCTTGCTTGGCATGAAAGTCCTGGAAACCTGGTCTGGTGCGGTCTTGGGATCAGCGGGGCCGCAAAATGGGTTCGCCGCCGGGACGGCGGCCGGCCAAGCGCCACGCCGCACCCGGACCGGGGCGCGACAATAGCGTTTTGTACCCCCGAAACAACCTCTTGCCCCCAGCCTTTTGCATTCGGGGCAATCCGGCCGCCGGCCGCGGATTTCGCGAGAAATACATTGGTATCAGACAGATAAACAGCTGTCTCAAACCATCGAGGCAAATGGCTCGCGTCCCCTGGCAAGGCGGCCGCGAGCCAAAATGCCCCTCATTGGCCCTTCTTCTTGTCCTGCAATGCCTTCAGCACGGCGAAGGGATGATCTTCGGGGTCGGGAGCGGTGACCTCCGCCTCGAACACGGCCCCCTCCTTGCGCGGATAGGGATCGATCGCCAGGAACAGGACGTCGGTGGCGAGCCGGCCGAGGTCGATGATGCCGCCCGTGATCGGCTCGGGCGGGTCGGCAACCTCGGGCGGCGCCTCGTCGTCCTGCCCCTCCTCGATCAGATCGGCCAGGCGGCGCGCCTCGGCCTCGGGGGCGAACATCAGGTCCACCTCCTCCTCGATCTCGCTCTCGATCGGATCCAGCGTGACGACGCAGGTCTGGCCGATCCGGCCACGAACCAGGCCCGTGACCTGGACCCGCCCCCCGCTTTTCGGCACGACATCGAAGCTGGCATGGGCGGACAGGATCTCGCGCAAGCCCGCGACCTCCGCCATCGCCTGCCGCTCGGCCACTGAGGCCTCGAGCTCGCGATGCAGCCCGCCGTCCGGGATTTGCGCAACGATGACGGGCGCCCGCCAGGGATCGCGCTCGGTATCTGGTCGGCTCATGGCGTGACATCCTCTGACAGCGCCCGGGGAAACTTGAAGGACGCGCGCAGCAGCGCGGCCTCGTCGGTCCGGCCAAGATCGGCCTCGCTGGCCCTCGCATAGGCCGCGAGCCGCTCCGCCTGGTCGAAGCCGGTCCCATTCAAGATATTCTTGCAGATCGCCGCTGCCAGCGCCTCGCCGCCGGCTTCCATCGCCTGGTCGTAGGCCTGGACGCGGCCGTAGAATGCCTCGCCAAAGGCCCGCATCCGCTTCGGCACGGTCTGGTCGCCCACCCCCATCTCGCGCAGATTGTCGTCCATGTCCTCGCAGAAGCGGTCGAACAGCGCCTGCGACAGCTCCGTGGCGCCCTGAACGGCGCGCAGACGGCGCAGCAGCAGCCAGAGATGCAGCAGCAACAGGTCGAAACGCCCGTTAACCGTATCGGGCACACCCAAGACCCGGTAAAACAGGGGTTCTCGCGCCTGCGTCACGATCATGCCATAGATGGCCTCAATGGTGCCGGGCGGGGTTCGCCGGGGTTTCCTGAAGTGATTGAACGGCCAAAGCATTGTGGTTTCCGCAAGCGGGCGCGCGCGAGTTGCATTCAGACGCCCAGCCCGGTACTTCAGCGCCTCGCGCGACGCAAGGGGACGGAATCAGTTCCGCTATGACGACAACGAACCAGATCAGCCTGCGCGCGGACATGCGGCGCGGCCTTCATGCCTGCTGGCGCGGCCTGCGCATGCTCGCGGCCACCGCCGTGATCGGCGTGGCCCTTGCAGCCTGCACCGGCGAGCAGTTCCAGAAGGGTTACATCCTGCCGCCCGGCGCGCTCGAGCAGATTCCGATCGGCGCGAGCCAGGATCAGGTGCTGATCGTGATGGGCACGCCTTCGACGGTCGCGACCCTCGACGGTGAAGTGTTCTACTACATCTCGCAGCGCTCGGAGCGCCCGGTCGCCTTCATGAACCAGAAGGTGGTCGATCAGCGTGTCATCGCAGTCTATTTCGACAAGACCCGGCGCGTGCGCCGGCTTGCGAATTACGGTCTCCAGGACGGCAAGATCTTCGACTTCATCAGCCGCACCACGCCGACGTCGGGTCAGGAGATGAGCTACCTCACCCCGCTGTTCAAGCTGCTCAGCTTCAACTGAGGCCGTCGAAGGATTCGATCGAAGCGGCTTGTCGCTTCGCGTCGAAATGCGCGTCGAACGAGACTCCTGAAGCCGTTTAATTCCATCGCAAGGTATATGAGCTTACGCCTGCGTCGTCGTGCCGCTCTCTGCGCGGCACTTGTCGTCGCGCGCGACTTGCGGTCGCACGTGCCGTTCCCTACGGTTCCCGCAAAGCAAGAAGCAGGAGTGGATTCGTGCATAAGCCTTTGTTGTCCCGCCGTCGTGTGCTCGCCGGTGCTGCCGGCCTTTCGGCCGCAGCGATTCTGCCGCGATCGAGCCTTGCCGACTGGAAGCCCACTGAAAACGTTCGTCTCATCGTGCCGGCCGCGGCCGGCGGCTCGACCGACGTGATGGGCCGGCTCCTGGCCGCGCATCTGCAAACCGCCTGGGGTCAGTCGGCCGTCGTGGAAAACCGCTCCGGCGGCGGCGGCACGATCGGCACCGCCGAGGCCGTGCGCGCCAAGCCGGATGGTCACACCATCCTGGTCGGCAACCCCGGCCCGAACGCGATCGCCTACAGCATCTTCAAGAACCTCAGCTACAAGCCGGACCAGCTTCAGCCGGTCTCGAACATGATCCGGATTCCGAACATCGTCTCGGCGCATCCGAAGACCGGCATCAAAACGATTCCCGAGCTGATCGCGTATCTGAAGGCCAATCCGGACAAGCTCAGCTACGCCTCCTCCGGCGTCGGCCAGAGCCCTCACCTTACCGGCGCCTGGTTTCTCCAGCTCACCGGCTTGAAGATGACGCACATCCCGTTCCGCGGCGCCGGCCCCGCGCTCCAAGCCGCCCTTGCCGGCGACATCCAGATCCTGTTCGACAATCTCTATCCGACCCTGCCTCAGGTGCAGAGCGGCACGCTCAACGGTCTCTGCGTCACCACGCCCGAGCGCAGCGACCTCGCCAAAGACCTGCCGACCATGCGTGAGAGTGCGCCGGAGCTGGCGAATTTCGACGTGTCCTCCTGGTTCGCCGTCTTCCTGCCCAAGGGCGCCTCACCCGAGGTGCTGGGCGCGCTCAATCTCCAGGTCAAGGCGATGCTGGAGCGCGAGGACGTCAAGAAGCAGATCGCCGCCATGGGCGCCCGCGCCGACTACGGCACGCCCGAGCAGTTCGCCGCCTTCGTGGACGCCGAGACGAAGAAGTTCGCCGGCATCATCCAGAAGGAAGGCCTGCAGATGGACGTGCAGTGACGCAAAGCGTCATTCCGGGGCGGCTCGATAGAGCCGAACCCGGAATGAGGGCGAGAAACAAAAACCCCGCGGCTCGCGCCGCGGGGTTTTCTCTTGGCGCGTCAGCGCCGCTCAGTGCGCCAGGATCGCCAGCAGCAGCAGGGCCACGATGTTGGTGATCTTGATCATCGGGTTCACCGCAGGTCCCGCCGTGTCCTTGTAGGGATCGCCGACGGTATCGCCGGTCACCGCGGACTTGTGGGCATCAGAGCCCTTGCCGCCGAAATGACCGTCCTCAATGTACTTCTTGGCGTTGTCCCAGGCGCCGCCGCCCGAGGTCATCGAGATCGCGACGAACAGGCCCGTCACGATCACGCCGAGCAGCATGGCGCCGACGGCCGAGAACGCCGCCGACTTGCCCGCCGCGCCGCCGCCCGCGATCGCATAGATCAGGAAGTAGACGACGATCGGCGACAGCACCGGCAGCAGCGAGGGGATGATCATCTCCTTGATTGCCGCGCGCGTGAGCAGGTCGACCGCCTTGCCGTAATCAGGCTTGTCGGTGCCCTGCATGATGCCCGGCTTCTCGCGGAATTGGCGACGGACCTCCTCGACGATTGCACCGGCCGCACGGCCGACCGCGGTCATGCCCATCGCGCCGAACAGGTACGGCAACAGACCGCCGAACAGCAGGCCCACCACGACATAGGGATTGTTCAGTGAGAAGTCCGGATTGACGCCGGCGAAGTAGGGATGCTGCGCGGAGCGGGCCACGAAGAACTTGAGGTCCTCGTTGTAGGCCGCGAACAGCACCAGGGCGCCGAGACCAGCGGAGCCGATCGCGTAGCCTTTGGTGACCGCCTTGGTGGTGTTGCCGACCGCGTCAAGCGCGTCGGTCGACTTGCGCACCTCCTTCGGCAGTCCCGCCATTTCGGCAATGCCGCCGGCATTGTCGGTGACAGGGCCGAAAGCGTCGAGGGCGACGATCATGCCGGCCAGCGCCAGCATGGTGGCGGTCGCAATCGCGATGCCGAACAGCCCGGCGAGGCTGTAGGTGACCAGGATGCCGGCGATGATGACGATCGCAGGCAACGCGGTCGCTTCCATCGAGATGGCGAGGCCCTGGATCACGTTGGTGCCGTGGCCGGTGACCGAGGCCTGGGCGATCGACTTCACCGGACGATAGTCGGTGCCGGTGTAGTATTCGGTGATCCAGATGATCAGCGCGGTGACGACGAGACCGACCACGCCGCATTCGAACAGCGCCAGACCGGTGTAGTTGACACCGTCGAGCTTGCCGAAGCCGATCAGGTAGTAGATCACCAGGGCGATGCCGATCAGCGACAGGATGCCGGTCGCGATCAGGCCCTTGTAGAGCGCGCCCATGATCGACTGGCTCGGCCCGAGCTTGACGAAGAAGGTGCCGATGATCGAGGTGATGATGCAGATGCCGCCGATCGCGAGCGGCAGCGTCATCATGTTGGCGAGGATCGGCGTCTTGGCGAAGTAGATCGCCGCCAGCACCATGGTGGCGACCGCGGTCACCGCATAGGTCTCGAACAGGTCGGCGGCCATGCCGGCGCAGTCGCCGACATTGTCGCCGACGTTGTCGGCGATGGTCGCGGGGTTGCGCGGGTCATCCTCGGGAATGCCGGCCTCGACCTTGCCGACGAGGTCGCCGCCGACGTCCGCACCCTTGGTGAAGATGCCGCCGCCGAGACGGGCGAAGATCGAGATCAGGGAGGCGCCGAAGCCGAGCGCCACCAGGGCGTCGACGACGACGCGGCTATCCGGCGCGAGCTTCAGCGAATGGACCAGGAAGCCGAAATAGAGCGTCACGCCCAGCAGCGCCAGACCCGCCACCAGAAGGCCGGTGATGGCGCCCGCCTTGAAGGCGAGCTCCAGGCCGCCGGCCAGCGACGTCGTCGCGGCCTGGGCGGTGCGCACATTGGCGCGGACCGAGACGTTCATGCCGATGAAGCCCGCGGCGCCGGACAGGATCGCGCCGATGGCGAAACCGATCGCGACATAGAGCCCGAGGAAATAGGCAAGCAGCACGAAGATGACGATGCCGACGATACCGATCGTGGTGTACTGGCGCCGGAGATACGCCTGTGCGCCTTCGCGCACCGCCCCTGCGATCTCCTGCATGCGCGGCGACCCCGCATCCGCGCCCAAGACCGAAGACGTCGCCCAAATCGCGTAGGCGACGGAAAGCGCTCCGCAGAGCACGATCAACCATAATGCTGTCATGTGATGTTTGCCTCAGATCCTTGATGTACCCCCGGCGCCTTTGTTGTCCGTCGTGCGGTGCAGCGCCTTGATTTTGAACAAAGCCGCCCCCTTGCCCTTAAGGGACGGCTCCAGTCGGCCGCGAGCTTGCCAAAATCACATTGAGGGTGCAACGCCGGATCAGGCCGAAAAGGCCGATCTCGGCAGGTATTTAGGACCAAGCGCTGAGAACTCAGATGCCGGTTTGGAGCAATTCCTAGAAGTGGCTGTAGGACAGCCGCGTCAAAAGCAGATCCTGGCCCTGCCCGTCCAGGAAGCGCAGCGGCTTCTGCCCCTCCGTGATCGTACCGATTGCGGTCACGGCAACGCCGAGGGACTGCCCCGCGGCAATCAGCGTCTCGCATTGTGCCGGCGGAACGGTGCAGAGCACCTCGTAGTCGTCGCCCCCCGTAAGCAGCGTCTCTACAGACGCGACGTTGCGGGCGCGAAGGCCGGCTGCCGCGGCCGAGAGTGGCAGGCTCGTCACGTCGACCAAAGCCGAGACCCCGGAGGCGGCACAGAGCTTGGTCAGATCGCCGGCGAGGCCGTCGGAGACGTCCATCGCCGCGGTGGCATGATCGCGCACGGACCGCGCCAGCACGTTGCGCGGCTGCGGCACCCGATAGCGCGAGACCAGAAAATCCCGTGCCGCGGGATCGGAGGTCAGCGCGCTGGCGGCAGCCCCGCCTTTGAGCACGTCGAGGCCGAGCGCGGCATCGCCGATCGTGCCCGTCACCAGGACGCGGTCGCCCGGCCTTGCGCCGGTGCGGCCGATCATCCGCCCCCGAGGCACGCGGCCGAAGGCGGTGATCGAGATCATCTGCGGGCCCGGCGTCGACACCGTGTCGCCACCGAGCAGAGGACAAGCGAAGGTCTTCGCATCCTCGCCCAGCGCGTCCGCAAAGGGACGCAGCCAGGCATCCTCCTTGCTGCGCAGCGCCAGCGTCAGCACGAACCCTGCCGGCGTCGCTCCTTTCGCCGCGAGATCGGACAGGTTCACCCGCAGCGCCTTGCGCGCGGTGGTGTCGGGCGGATCGCTGGCAAGATAATGCACGCCCTCCACCACGGCGTCGGTGGTGACGACGATGTCCTCGCCGGACGAGGACAGCACCGCAGCGTCGTCGACCAACCCGAACGCGCCGGGATCGGTCGCCAGCGGTTTGAAGTAGCGCGCGATGAGGGAGTCTTCGCCGGAGGAATTTTGCGGAGTGGTCATCAGCTAGATCCATCATCTCCGGCCGTCATTGCGAGCGAAGCGAAGCAATCCAGACTGCCCCGGAGAAATAGTCTGGATTGCTTCGTCGCTACGCTCCTCGCAATGACGACCTCCAACTACCCCCGCCCGAACTCGTCGCCGCGAAACTGGCGGCCGATCTGGTCGAGCACGGCGTTGACCATGCCGGTCTCCTCGCGGTCGACGAAAGCATTGGCGACGTCGACATATTCGGAGACCACCACCCGGCCCGGCACGTCCTTGCGATGCTGGAGCTCATAGGCTCCTGCCCGCAGCACCGCCCGCAGGATCGCCTCGATGCGCTTGAGCGGCCAGCCCTTCGACAACGCCTCGTCGATCAGGGGATCGAGCTTCTTCTGGTCGCGGACGACGCCGGAGACGACGTCGCGGAAAAAGGCGGCTTCCGCCGGCAGATACGTCTCGCCCTCGACCTCGTTGCCGAGCCAATGGCTTTCGAACTCGGCAAAGATGTCGTTGATGCCCGCACCGGCTATGTCCATCTGGTACAGCGCCTGCACGGCTGCGAGCCGTGCCGCGCCGCGCCGGTTTGCCTTCTTCTCGACAACGCCTGTCGGCTTCTTGGTGTTATCGGCCATGGCTTCAGGCCTGCGCCAGGCGGCGTTTGATGCGCAGCATCGCAAGCGCGGCGCGCGCGGCATCGCCGCCCTTGTTGAGTTCGCTGGCGCGCGCCCGCGCCCAGGCCTGCGCCTCGGTGTTGACGGTGAGGATGCCGTTGCCGAGCGGCAGCTTCCGCGCCACGGCGAGGTCCATCAGCGCGCGCGAGGATTCCTGCGAGACGATCTCGAAATGAATGGTGTCGCCGCGGATCACGCAGCCGAGCGCGATCACCGCATCATAGGGCCTGCCGTTCGCCGCCGCGGCATCGACCGCGATGGCGACTGCCGCGGGGATCTCCAGCGCACCGGGAACCGTGATGACGTCGTGGGTCAGGCCGGCCGCCTTCAGCTCGGCGACCGCGCCGTCCAGCAGCGCATCCTGGAGATCGTCATAGAACCGCGCCTCGACAATCAGCGCGCGCGCGCCGGAAATGTCGGTCTGGTCCTTCAGGGGTGCGCGTCGCGCGTCTGCCATCGTCAACCTATTCTGTCATTGCCGGGCTTGACCCGGCAATCCATCGGGCAAGCCCCTCTTAAGAGGATGGATGCGCGGGTCAAGCCCGCGCATGACGATCTTTAATCACCGTCACTTCATTTCCGTCAGCCGCGCCGCGTAGCGGGCCATCAGGTCGACCTCGATATTGACCTCATCCCCCGCCTTCCAGCTGCCGATCGTCGTGACATCAAGCGTGTGCGGAATGATCAGCACCGAAAAGGTCACGTCTGCAACCGTATTGATCGTCAGCGAGACGCCGTCGAGCGTGATCGAGCCCTTGGTGGCGATGAACCGGGCCAGCTCCCGGGTCGTCGAGAGCACGAAGCGCGCCATATCCGGCAAGTCCTCCCGGCTGACGATGGTTGCAATGCCATCGGCGTGGCCGGCGACGATATGGCCGCCGAGCTCGTCGCCGATCTTCAGCGCGCGCTCGAGGTTGAGCCTGGTGCCGACCTTCCAGTGCTTGGCCGTCGTCAGCGCCAGCGTCTCGGCCGCGGTGTCGACGTCGAACCAGGTCCTTTGCTTGGAGTCCATGCCATCCGCAACGCCCGAGCCAACCACGGTCAGGCAGACGCCGTTGCAGGCGATCGAGGCGCCGTCCGCAATCGTGCTCTGATCGTAGCGGCAGGCGATCCGCAGCCGGTGCAGCTGCCCCTGCGCCGTTGGCGTGAAGCTGACGATCTCGCCGATATCGGTGACAATGCCGGTGAACATTACGCGCGCTCGTAGATGGTGAGAGTATCCTTGCCGCAGGTCTCGCTAGCATGAACCTTGTAGGCCGGCGACTGCGTGATTTTCGACAGGGGCAATGCATCGAGCGCATCGACGCCGCCTTCGCCGACCGCTTCCGCTCCGCGGAACAGCCAGACCTCGTCGACGAGATCGGCCGCGACGAACGATGCCGCAATGCGGCTGCCGCCCTCGACCATCAGCCGCGTGATGCCCTTCTCCGCCAGCGCATGCAGCACGGCCGAAAGATCGAGCCCGGATGCACTCCCTGGAGGCATGCGCATGATTTGCACACCGGCCGCGCCAAGGCGCGTCGCGGCGGCCGCTTCCGCAAGCTCGGAAGCGATCACCCAAAGCGGCATCTCGCGCGCGGATCGAACCAGCTGGCTCGATGCGGGTATGCGCAGGCTCCGGTCGAGCACCACACGCACCGGCGAGCGCGCCGTCATGCCCGGCAGGCGGCAGTTGAGCTGCGGATCATCCGCCAGCACCGTGCCGATGCCGACCAGGATGGCATCGCTTTGCGCGCGGAGCAGATGCACCCGATTGCGTGCCGCCTCCCCCGTGATCGCAAGCGGCTTGCCGCCGGCCGCGCCGATCTTGGCGTCGGGCGAGACCGCGAGCTTCAGGATCACATGAGGACGCTGGTCCCGGATGCGGCGGAAATGTCCGGCATGATCGAACGCGGCCTCCGCCGCGCACAGACCGACGTCCACATTGATGCCGGCTGCGCGCAGGCGCGCATGGCCCTGGCCCGCAACTTCCGGATTGGGGTCCTCGATCGCCGCGACCACGCGCTTGATGCCGGCGGCGATCACCGCATCGGCGCAAGGCGGCGACTTGCCGAAATGCGAGCACGGCTCCAGCGTGACATAGAGCGTGGCGCCCCGCGCCGCTTCGCCCGCCCGCCGCAACGCCTCGGGCTCACCGTGCGGACGTCCGCCTGCTTGGGTCCAGCCGCGGCCGACGATGACGCCGTCCTTAACGATGACGGCGCCCACGGCCGGATTGGGCCAGGTCCGGCCCTGCCCGCGCCGACCGAGCGCAAGCGCCAGCTCCATGAAGCGGCGATCAGCCTCCTTGGCCTCGCGGGCCTTCTGCGCGAACTGGTCTTCCAGGATGCGGAAGATCATTTGCGGATCGCGGCGAGCCGCGCTTCCTCCTCGCCGGAGAGCTCGCCGAGCACGTCGGCGAAATCCTTGGCCTCGCGGAAATTGCGGTAGACCGAGGCAAAGCGCACATAGGCGACGTCGTCGAGCGTGCGCAGATGCTCCATCACGGTCTCGCCGATCACCTCCGAGGAGATCTCGGCCTCGCCACCGGTCTCGAGCTCGCGCACGATGGTGGAGACCATCTTCTCCACGCGCTCCGGCTCGACCTGCCGCTTGCGAAGCGAGATCTGCACCGAGCGCATCAGCTTGTCGCGGTCGAACGGCACGCGGCGGCCGTTGCGCTTGATCACCGTGAGCTCGCGCAGCTGCACGCGCTCGAAGGTGGTGAAGCGGAAATTGCAGGCGACGCACACGCGCCGCCTGCGGATCACGGACGAGTCCTCGGTCGGACGCGAGTCCTTTACCTGCGTATCGAGACTGTTGCAGTTCGGGCAGCGCATCCGTGTGACCTTTATTTTCGCATGATCTCTTCGGAAAACCGGTACCCACTTTTCCGGATCATGCGGCGCCTTACTGGTAGATCGGGAACCGGTCGGTGAGCGCCTTGACCCGTTCCTTGATCGCAGCCTCCACCAACGGCGCCTTGCCGTCGGAGGATTGCGCGATGGCGTTGAGGACCTCTGCGATCATGCCGCCGACCTGCTGGAATTCGGCCACGCCGAACCCGCGGCTGGTCGCAGCCGGCGTGCCGAGCCGAATGCCCGAGGTCACGAAGGGCGATTCCGGGTCGAACGGAATGCCGTTCTTGTTGCAGGTGATGGCGGCGCGGACCAGCGCCTTCTCCGAGACGTTGCCCTTCAGGCCCTTCGGCCGGAGATCGACCAGCATCAGATGATTGTCGGTGCCGCCGGAGACGATATCGAGACCATGGCCCTTCAGGGTCTCGGCCAAGGCCTTGGCGTTCTCGACGATGTTCTTGGCGTAGACCTTGAAGTCCGGACGCAGCGCCTCGCCGAAGGCGACCGCCTTGGCTGCAATCACGTGCATCAAAGGACCGCCCTGCAGGCCTGGGAAGATCGCCGAGTTGAGCTTCTTGGTCAGCGTCTCGTCATTCCACAGCATCAGGCCGCCGCGCGGACCGCGCAGCGACTTATGCGTCGTGGTGGTGGTGACGTGCGCATACGGCACCGGGGAAGCATGCACGCCGCCGGCGACGAGGCCGGCGAAATGCGCCATGTCCACCAGCAGGTAGGCGCCGACGCTGTCGGCGATCTCGCGGAAACGCTTGAAGTCCCAGGCGCGCGAATAGGCCGAGCCGCCGGCGATGATCAGCTTCGGCTTGACCTCTTCGGCCTGCCTGGCGACCGCATCCATGTCGATGATCTGGTCCTCGCGGCGCACGGTGTAATGCGCGGCCTTGAACCACTTGCCGCTCATGTTCACGGGCGAGCCATGGGTGAGATGGCCGCCGGCGGCGAGATCGAGACCCATGAAGGTGTCGCCCGGCTGCAGCAGCGCCAGGAACACCGCCTGGTTCATCTGACTGCCGGAGTTCGGCTGCACGTTGGCGAAACTGGCGCCGAACAGCTTCTTGGCGCGATCGATCGCAAGGTTCTCGGCGACGTCGACCCACTCACAACCGCCGTAGTAGCGCGCGCCCGGATAACCTTCCGCATATTTGTTGGTCATGACCGAACCCTGCGCTTCCAGCACGGCCCGGCTGACGATGTTCTCGGAGGCGATCAGCTCGACCTCGTGGCGCTGCCGGCCGAGCTCGCCCTTGATGGCGGCGGCGATTTCCGGATCGGCCTGGTCGAGCGAGGCGGTGAAAAACGAATCGGGCGCGGAGGCGGACTTGGGTGCGGTCATCTTGCGAATATCTCCACCGCCGCAGCCTTTTGGCGGGCTACGGGCGGGTCTGGTGTGGCGGTCGGAAGCACGCGCGATCTACCACATCGCCCGCAACAGGCCAAGCATTTGCGGGTCGGGCCTGATATTTATGCAAGATATGGTGGGATTGGGGGTTTCAGCCCGGGAGCGGTTTTGCGAGGCCGCTCCCTGTCAGTATCCGGGCCAGGGCCACTTTGGCCTTATTCTTTGCCCGCTCCCTTTAGGTAGAGCCGGCGTCGTTCTACAGCCCCGTATACCCCGCTTTCACCGGGTCGACGCTGCCGTCGAGCTGGCGCAGATAGGTCAGGCCGCAGACGGTCAACCTGTGGGTGTCGGTCTCGCCGGCTTCCATGAGGATGCTGAGGTAATTCGTAACCTTTTCACGCGCCTCCGCGCTGGCCGCCGCGGTGCGGTTGGCGAGCAGGTCATAGGTCTGCATGATGCGGTCGATGGCAGCTTCCATGTCATCCTCTGGTTGGTCGGGATCTTGGGGGTTTTGATCAGGCAACCGCTCTGGCCTCAGTCTGCGCCTGGAACCGGGAGATGGCCTTGTTGGCCAGCCTGATCTTGTTGAATTCGCCCTGCTGGAGCAGCTTGACGATCAGGTGAAGCAGGCGGTCGTCGTTGACGAGAGTGTCCGGAATCGCGCCGGAGCGGCGAAGATAGTTCGCGGCGATGGCGTAGGCCTCGCTGACGAGTTCCACGTTCATCACCCGAAGCCCGCGCTCGACCAGCATTGCCGTTTCTCCGATCCGAAGGAGATAAGCGCCGAGCCCGGAACTTGTTCCTGGCCGCCGAGGGATTTTTTCGCAGGTGCAAAAAATATCGACGCACCGGTCCGGGGCAACTCCGGGCCGGCGCGCTTGGGGAAGTCAGGCACGTTCGGGAGGGCTGCCGGTCTTGTTGCGGGCCGGCTTCGCCCAGATCCCTTTAGAACTCAGAGGCGATAGAGGATCTGGTCGGTCCAGAACCGCTCCAGGCGGTGCAGCGACTTGTTGAGGGTCGCGAACTCGTCGCCGGAGATGCCGCCGACCTGCTCCACCGTCTTGACGTGCTTCTGGTAGAGCGCATCGACGATGCGGCGGACTTCCTGGCCCTGCGGGGTCAGGCGGATGCGCACCGAGCGGCGATCGACCCGCGAGCGCTGATGATCGAGGAAGCCGAGCTCGACGAGCTTCTTCAGATTGTAGGAGACGTTGGAGCCGAGATAGTAACCGCGCGTGCGCAGCTCGCCCGCGGTCAGCTCCTTGTCGCCGATGTTGTAGAGCAAGAGCGCCTGGACCGAGTTGATGTCCGCGCGGCCGCGGCGATCGAATTCGTCCTTGATCACGTCGAGGAGCCGGCGATGCAGCCGCTCCACCAGAGTCAAAGCTTCCAGATAGAGCGACTGCACCGAACCCTGCTGGCCGGACACGCGCTCTGCGGTATCTGCCGCAGTTGCGACGGCTTTCATCATGACACTTCCCCTGTTGTCGTTTTTATCGACACTTATTCGACGAAACTTGTGTCCCGTCTGATAGGTGCAACTTAAGGGGGGCGTTTGAAGATCGGCTTAAATAAGAGAATAAAGAGATCATGAATTTAAGACAGTGAATTGCGCATTAAGCCTGTGCCACAAGTACTTTTTGAAAGCCTCTGTTGACCTTCGCAAGGTCCTGTTCACCCTCCGTCCGCCCCTGTTGTCGCATTCCAGAACAGCCCCGCCCCGTTTCGAAACGCACGCGTAACGGCTGTGGCGGAACCGGCTGGTCAATGAAAACTTACCGCGAATTTTAGGCAACCAGTGGTCAACCAAACGCGCACAACTGCGCTGACGCCACGCGCGCGTGTCCCGGACGAGAAGCGAAGATCCCGGATCTGGAAGCCGCAAACGAGAACGTAGGATGGGTAGAGCGAAGCGAAACCCATCATCCAGGCGCGAGCGCATCGATGGGTTTTTCGCTCTACCCATCCTACAAGATGCCTGAACTCGCGATCGCTACGGCGGCCGCTCGCGCGCGGCCATCCAGGCGAGCGCGAGATAGGCGGCAAGCATGAAGACCTCGACGCCGACCACGACGAGGCTGCCGCCGTAGATTCCCGGGAACATCAGCTCGATCACCGCCATCGACACCACGGTCGTCAGCCACACCACCGCGCCCCAGGGCGTCGCGAGCCAGAGGCCGACGGCGGCGACGAGCTCGATTACCGCGAAGTAGACCGTCGCGGCCTGCCAAGCCATCGACTGGTTCTCGAACGCCTCGTCCTCGCCGCCGACGAAGCCCGTGACCTGCGCCCAGTGATAGAGGCCTTTCAGGATCGAGAGCAGCGCCATCACCCGCAGGAACAGCACCAGCCGTCGGGTCCAGACATTGTCGTCGGACTCCGAGCGCGCCGAGGAGATCGCCGCCACCGAGAGCGCGCTCTCTCTAGCGGTGTCACGGGCAGCGTCCCTGGCATTGGCGCCGCCTTGGGCCGCATCGCGGGTGGAGATCTCGGACATGGCCCCTTCTGGCTGCTTCGGCCCGCAAAATCAATCGGCTGCCCAAGTCAGGTTCAGATCTGCCTTGCGGCAGGTCAAGCCGCGGTGACGGGAACCATGCGAGCTGGTATAAGAATAATTCCAGCCGGAGGAAGAGTAATGGCGATCAAATACGGACGTCCGATCGAATTGCGCGAAATTTCGCGCCGGGACACCACCGCGGTGCCGCATGCCCTCGATCTGACCGTCCGTCCGCGCCGCAACCGCAAGGCCGAGTGGGCGCGGCGCATGGTGCGCGAGAACGTCCTCACCACCGACGACCTGATCTGGCCGCTGTTCCTGATCGACGGCACCAACAAGCGCGAGCAGGTCGCCTCGATGCCCGGCGTCGACCGCCTCAGCGTCGACCAGGCCGTGCGCGAGGCCGAGCGCGCGATGAAGCTGACCATCCCCTGCCTCGCGCTGTTTCCCTACACCGATCCGTCCCTGCGCGACGAGGAAGGCTCGGAAGCCACCAACCCGAACAACCTGGTCTGCCAGGCCGTGCGCGCGATCAAGAAGGAGTTTCCGGAGATCGGTATCCTCTGCGACGTCGCGCTCGATCCCTTCACCAGCCACGGCCATGACGGCCTGATCTCCGACGGCAAGATCCTGAATGACGAGACGGTCGCCGTGCTGGTGCGTCAGGCCTTGGTGCAGGCGGAAGCCGGCTGCGACATCATCGCGCCCTCCGACATGATGGACGGCCGCGTCGCCGCGATCCGCGAGGGGCTGGACCGCGCCGGCCTGCTCGACGTGCAGATCATGGCCTATGCGGCCAAATACGCCTCGGCCTTCTATGGCCCGTTCCGCGACGCCATCGGCTCGGCCAAGACGCTCACCGGCGACAAGCGCACCTACCAGATGGACAGCGCCAACACCGATGAAGCGCTGCGCGAGGTCGAGCTCGACATCGCCGAGGGCGCCGACATGGTGATGGTGAAGCCCGGCATGCCCTATCTCGACGTAGTCCGCCGCGTGAAGGACACGTTTGCGATGCCGACCTTCGCCTATCAGGTCTCCGGCGAATACGCGATGATCGCCGCAGCCGCGAACAACGGCTGGCTCGACGGCGACCGTGCCATGATGGAAAGCCTGCTCGCCTTCAAGCGCGCCGGCGCCGACGGTGTGCTGAGCTATTTTGCGCCGAAGGCGGCGGAGAAGCTGCGCAGCCAAGCGTAGGTCTCGCAGGGTGGGCAAAGCGGAGCGTGCCCACCATTCCGGCCTGTCATCGCGGCACAATGGTGGGCATGGCGCAAGCGCGCCTTTGCCCACCGTACAGGATCGCCCGATCCACCGCCCCCGAATCGCCGGAATATTTCGGCTTGCTGCCGCCCGCGCGCCCTTGGCACGGGCATGGCCTGTTCCCATGTCCTGCGAAGGGGGCTTCGCTGGGAGAACGGACCATGTCGTACAACTCGGGCAATTCAGGCGGCTGGCGCAATGACGGCGCCATGCAACCGCATGCCTACGACCCTGACCTGCATCCGGAACTGTTCCGGGGCGTCGCGACGCGGCGGGTGTTCGCCTTCCTGATCGACATGGTCGTGATCTCGGTGCCGGTGATCCTCGGCTACATCTTCATCGCCTTGTTCGGCGTGGTCACCCTCGGCATCGGCTGGGCGCTGTTCTGGATCGCCTGGCCGGCCTCCGTGATCTGGGCCATCGTCTATTACGGCGCCAGCATCGGCGGTGCGTCGTCCGCCACGGTCGGCATGCGCCTGATGGACCTGGAGCTGCGCACCTGGTACGGCGCGCCCGGCTACTTCGTGCTCGGCGCCACCCATGCCGTGCTGTTCTGGGTGACGGTCTCGTTCCTGTCGCCGTTCGTGGTGCTGGTCGGCCTGTTCAACGGCCGCCGTCGCCTGCTGCACGATTTCGTGCTGGGAACGGTCGTGATCAACAATTCGGTTCGCATACCCGCGCCGCAGGCGGCGCGGACGTGGTGAGCTAATCGATTGACCGGGGGCTTCTGGAGCGCGATGCTGATGCCTGTTTCGGAGGCCCACGACGTCCCTTGACCCAGCACTCGCGCGACACCCCCCAGTTTTACCTCACGGCGCCCTCCCCCTGCCCGTATTTGCCGGGCCGGCACGAGCGCAAGGTGTTCACGCATCTGGTTGGGGACCGCGCCGGTGACCTCAACGACCTGCTGACCCATGGCGGTTTCCGCCGCAGCCAGTCGATCGCCTACCGTCCGGCCTGCGACCAGTGTCGCGCCTGCGTCTCGGTCCGGGTCATCGCCAACGAGTTCCGGCCCTCGCGCAACTTCCGCAAGGTGATGGCCCGCAACGCCGACATCATCGGCGAGCAGCGCAGCGCGGTGCCGACCTCCGAGCAATATTCGGTGTTCCGCGCCTATCTCGACGCCCGCCACCGCCACGGCGGCATGGCTGACATGACCGTGCTCGACTACGCCATGATGGTCGAGGACAGCCATGTCGAGACCCGCATCATCGAGTACCGCAAGCGCGGCCCCGACAGCGGCATCACCGGCCGCGGCGAGGAGCTGATCGCGGTGGCGCTCACCGACGTCCTCAGCGACGGCCTCTCGATGGTCTATTCATTCTTCGAGCCTGGCCAGGTCAGCCGCTCGATGGGCACCTTCATGATCCTCGACCACATCGCCCGCGCGCGACGGCAAGGGCTGCCTTACGTCTATCTCGGCTACTGGATCGAAGGCTCCAAGAAGATGGACTACAAGGCCCGCTTCCTGCCGCAGCAGCGCCTGGCCCCCTCAGGCTGGCTGCGCATCGACGCGCAGGGCGACACGGCCTCCGAGCCGCAGGATTAGAGCATGGTGAATGGCGAGTGGGACAACGACCCCACTCGCCATTCGCCCCTCACCCAAAAAACGTATCCGCCAGCAGTTTCAGATTCAAAATCACGATCACGCCCGCGACGATCCATGCGACCGCAGCGACGTATGTGGGAATCGCGAACTTGCCCATCTTGCGGCGGTCGGAGACGAAGCGCACCAAGGGGATGACCGCGAAGGGCAGCTGCATCGACAGCACGACCTGACTGAACACCAGCAAATCGGCGGTGCCGCGCTCGCCATAGATGGCGGTGACGATGATCACGGGGACGATGGCGATGCCGCGCGTCAAGAGGCGGCGCGCCCAGCTGGGCAGGCGCAGGTCGAGAAAGCCCTCCATCACGATCTGGCCGGCGAGCGTCGCAGTGACCGTCGAGTTGAGACCGGAGGCGAGCAGCGCTACCGCGAACAGTGTCGAGGCAATGCCGAGGCCGAGCAGCGGCGACAGCAATTCGAACGCCTGCTCAATCCCGGCAACGTCGGAATGGCCGCTCTTGTGGAAGGTCGCGGCAGCGACGACGAGGATCGCGGCGTTGATGAACAGCGCCAGCATCAGGGCGATGGTCGAGTCCGTCGTCGCCCATTTGATTGCTTCGCGCCGGCCCGTGTCGTTGCGCTCATAGGCGCGCGTCTGCACGATCGAGGAGTGCAGGTAGAGATTGTGCGGCATCACGGTGGCGCCGATGATGCCGATGGCGATGTAGAGCATTTCAGGATTGGTGAAGATCTCGCTCTTCGGCACGAAGCCGTGCAGCACCTCGGCCACCGGCGGCGCCGCGGCCACGATCTGGACCGCGAAGCAGACTGCGATCACCACGAGCAACGCGATGACGAAGGCCTCCAGGAAGCGGAAGCCGCGATTCATCAGGATGAGCAGCAGGAAAGCATCGAGCGCGGCGATCAGCGCCCCGCCAATCAGCGGAATGCCGAACAGGAGCTTGAGCGCGATCGCGGTGCCGATGACCTCGGCGAGATCGCAGGCGATGATCGCTGCCTCGCAGGCGAGCCAGAGCAGGAAGTTCACCGTCGGCGAATAGGTGGCGCGGCAGGCCTGCGCGAGGTCGCGGTCGGTGACGATGCCGAGCCGCGCCGCCAGGGATTGCAGCAGGATCGCCATCAAATTCGAGAGCAGGATGACCGCAAGCAGCGTGTAGCCGAACTTCGATCCGCCAGCGAGGTCTGTCGCCCAATTGCCGGGGTCCATGTAGCCGACCGAGACGAGATAGCCCGGACCAACGAAGGCCAGCAGCCGTCGCGACCAGTGGCCCGCGGCCGGGATGGCGACTGTGGAATTGACCTCGGCGAGGCTCTTGGTGGTGGGCGCATCAGCGCGCCAGCCGGCGAGGTCGGGTGTCATGTGGGGTGATCTGGCATCCATATCGGCAGAATACCCAACTTCGTTCTTATTGCAACTCATTTGCAACTGCATCTAGCGGCAAACGTTACCGCCACGGATCGTGGGGAGATCACCTCTTGTCGGGAAGCGGGTGGGTTTGGTGGTCATCGGGGGCCAACATTGGCGCAAATTCGCCTTTACGGGATATGCGCCATGTCAACGCCGCCTCGCCTCCCTGACACTTTCAACCGCCTCGCCTGGTCCAATCTCGCAGCGCAGTCGGCCGAGCAGATCGCGCTCGCGGCAGCGCCCATCGTCGCCGTGCTGACGCTGGGGGTGGCCGAAGGCCAGACCGGCCTGCTGCAGACCGCGCTCACCCTGCCCTTCGTCCTGTTCGCCATCCCCGCCGGCGTGCTTGCCGACCGCATTTCCCGCCGCAGGCTGATGGCGAGCGCCGAGGCGCTGCGGGCGGTGGCGCTCGCGGCCGTCGTGCTGCTGCTCGCGCTGGGAGCCATCAACCTGCCGCTGCTGGCCCTGCTCGGCTTCGCCGCCGTGTGCGGCACCGTGGTTTACAGCGTGGCCGCGCCGGCGCTGGTGCCTTCGCTGGTGAACTCCGACCTGTTGCCGGCGGCGAATGCGCGCATCGAGCTGGCGCGCACCATCGCCTTCGCCAGCGGCCCTGCCCTCGGCGGTGCGCTGGTGGGATGGTGGGGCGCCAGCCCGGCGTTCGGCTTTGCCGCAGCGCTCTCGGCCATCGCAGTCGTGCTGCTCTCCGGCATCTACGAGCCCGCACGCGCGCCTGCGCCGCGGCGGCATCCGCTCCAAGAGATCCGCGAGGGCGCTGCCTTCGTGTTTCACCATCCGCTGCTGCGGCCGGTCTTCATCACCCAGTTCATCTTCAACACCGGCTGGTTCCTGCAGATCGCGGTGTTCGTGCCCTACGCCGTGCGCCATCTCGGTCTGAGCGCCGCCGGTGTCGGCACGGTGCTGACGATGTACGGCGTCGGCATGGTGATCGGCGCGCTCCTCGCCACGCGCGTGATGAAGCGCATCGCCTTTGGCACCGTGGTGGGGCTCGGCCCGGTCACGGGCTTCGTCGCCGCCTTGGTGATGGCACTGACGGTGCTGGTCCCCTCGCCCTGGCTCGCGGGCTTGAGCTTCTTTCTGCTCGGCGTCGGCCCGATCCTGTGGGTGATCTCGACCACGACGCTGCGCCAGTCCGTGACGCCGCCGCGCCTGCTCGGCCGCGTCTCCGCCATCAACATCATGAGCTACGGCGCCCGCCCGCTCGGTTCGGTGCTGGGCGCGCTCGTCGGCGGCCTCTGGAGCGCGGAAGCATGCCTCTATCTCGCCGCCGCATTGTTCGGCGTGCAGGCGCTGGTGATCCTGCTGTCCCCGGCGGCGGGACTGGACCGGCAGCCGGACATGGTGGGAGATGAGGTGGCGGCGCGGTGTTAGCCACGGCCGTCATTGCGAGCCAACGGGTCCGCGCGGAGCGCGGCCCGATGACAGGCTCCGCGAAGCAATCCAGAATCCTTCTGCGGAGACAGTCTGGATTGCTTCGTCGCAAGAGCTCTTCGCAATGACGGCGTCTGTTGAGACCGCGGAGACTAACCCGCCAGATAACGCTCGTAGCTGCCCCTGACCGGCTCGCTCGCGTCGACTTCCGGATCGAGCGTGTAGAGATCCTGCGCGCGGCCGATGCCGCGCAGCGCGTAGCGGCCGGTGGAGACGAGGTAACGGCGGCCGGCGGCATCTAAGCCCTTGTAGAACTCGGACGAGGCCAGGAGCTCGCGATCCACCGAGCGGCTCATCGAGGCGATGCGGCTGACCTCGTTGACGGTCGGGCCGACCACGGTGAAATCAAGCCGGTCCTCGCTGCCGATATTGCCGTAGAAGACCTCGCCGACATGCAGGCCGATATAGGCTGACGTGGTCGGACGGCCCTCCGTCGCCCGCCGCTCGTTCAGTGCAGCGACATTCTTGCGGAACAGGTGCTCGGCGCGGAGCGCGGCCCGCCGCGCATCCGCCATGTCCTCGCCCCAGAACATCGCGAGCACGCCGTCGCCGATCAGTTTCAGCACGTCGCCGCCGGCTTCGTGGATCGGATCGATCACGGCCTGCGCATAGTCGTTGAGAAACGGAATGATCTCGTCGGGGCCGATGCTCTCGCTGATGCCGGTCGAGCCGCGCAGGTCCGAATACCACAGCACGGCATTGATGCGCTCGGTGACGCCGCGCGAGATGCGCCCGCGCAGCACCTGCTCGGAGGCGTCGCGGCCGAGATAGACCCGGCCGAGCGTGCGCGCGATGTCGACCTGCTGCGCCGACTTGATCGCGAGCCCCAATACCGGAACCAGATCGCGCAGCGCTTCCAGCTCCAGTCCGGAGAACCCGCTCGCGCGGCGGGTGGTCCAGCAGGAATAGAGGCAATCCATCAGGCCGAGCGCGCCGTTCTCGCCGAAGCGGTGGACGAAGGCGAGATAGTGCTTGTGGCCCTTCTCGGCGAGCTCGCCGATCTGCGAGAAATCCATCGACGGCGCATCGGCGAGATCGATCACCATCTCGTCGTGGCCATTCTCGAGCATGTGGAAGAACACCGAGCGGCGCCAGCTCTTGGCGGCGTCGCCGTCGGCGGTCGAGCCGTATTCGAAGGCATCGCTCTCGTTGCTGGGACGATCGCTCCAGCGGAAGCCGCGGCCTTCATAGATCGGATGCAGCGTGTCGATGACGACGAGGCCACGCGACAGTTCCAGCCCCTCGGCGCAGCAACGCTCGCAGAAGCCGCGGAGCAGTTCAATTTCGGGCAGGCCCGTGAGCCCCTGGCCGGTCAGCCAGTTCATCAGCGTAAGGCGCGAGGTCAATTGCATGCGCCATTATGGCGTGCATTCGTGACGAGCGGAAGGCGGATGTCCGCATACAACCCAAAGGCTCCCCGCCGGCAGCAGGTCGAATATGCCGCAGACGCGGTTGACGCACTCTCGCCGCGAGCTGCAAATGCGCCGATGACACGGCCGATCAGAAATACGAGGACATGACCCAGCGCCAGCTCCCGATCATCCTGGCGCTCGGCACCACGCAGACCCTTGCCTGGGCCTCCAGCTATTATCTGCCGGCGCTGCTCGCCGATCCAATGGGACGCGAGCTCGGTGTCTCCTCCAACTGGATCTTCGGTGCGTTTTCGGCCGCGCTGGTGATCTCCGCAATGCTGGGCCCGCGCATTGGACGGCAGATCGATCTCGTCGGCGGCCGTCAGGTGCTGTCGGCGTCCAACGTGACCATTGCCGCCGGCCTTGTGCTGCTTGGCATCTCGCAGTCGGTGATGGTGATGGCGATCGCCTGGCTGGTGCTCGGCATCGGCATGGCAATGGGGCTCTACGATGCCGCCTTCGCCGCTTTGGGGCGCATCTACGGCACCGAGGCGCGCAGGCCGATCACCGGCATCACACTGATGGCGGGCTTCGCCTCCACCGTCGGCTGGCCGCTCACCGCCTGGGGCCTGTCGCATATCGGCTGGCGCGAAACCTGTTTTGCCTGGGCCGCCGCCAACATCCTGATCGGCCTGCCGCTCAATTTCTTGATGCTGCCGGCGATCAAGGGCGCGAAGCAGGCGGCGGCCACGGCCGCGAAGCCGCATGTGCCGCTCGATCGCACCATGATCTTGCTCGCCTTCATCTTCGCGGCGGTCTGGACCGTCACCGGCGCGATGGCCGCGCATTTCCCGCGCATCCTGGAGGCGACGGGAGCCACGCCGGCCGAGGCGATCGCGGCCGGCGCATTGATCGGGCCGGCGCAAGTCGGTGCCCGCATGCTGGAGGCTGGCTTCCTCAGCCGCTTCCATCCGCTGTGGTCGACACGGCTCGCCTGCCTCACCCACCCGCTCGGCGCCGTGATCGTCGCAATCTTCGGCGGCGCTGCGGCGAGCGCGTTCGCGCTGTTCCACGGCTCCGGCAACGGCATTCTGACGATCGCCCGCGGCACGCTGCCGCTGTCGATCTTCGGCCCGAAGGACTTCGGCTATCGCCTCGGCATCATCGGCGCGCCGGCACGGATGGCGCAGGCGGTGGCGCCGCTCGCCTTTGGCCTGCTCATCGACCTCATGGGCGCCAAGGTGCTGATCGTCTCATCCGCGCTCAGCCTTTCGGCGCTGGCCGCGCTGTTCCTGATCCGCCCCGGCCGGCGGCCGGATTGACCAGACCTGAGCTTTCGCGCACAAGCGCTCCATGAGCGACGACAACAGCCCGCCACGCACCTTCAAGGGCTTCCTGCGCTGGGCGACCACGCCGCCGCAGGCTTGGGGCGTTTATCTGCTCGCGATTCTCCTGGTCTGGCTGGTCTCGTTCTATGCCGGCACGCTGAAGCCGAAGAAGACGCCGGATGCGAGCCCGCCGACAGCAACCGCGCCGAAGGGCTGATCCCTTACGTCAATGCGGGCAGGTCTCGACCTCGACCGTGACGTGGCTGAGGCCCTTCAGCCCGGCGAGCCTCCGCTTGTAGACGGCCGGCTGCTTCGGCTTGTCCGACACCACCGAGAGCAGCACGGCACAATGGCCGGGGCCGACCTGCCACAGATGCAGGTCGGTCACGCGATCCTCGCCGACCTCCATGCGGGCGCGGATCACCCGCTCCAGCTTCTCGTCGGCGCGCACGTCGAGCAGCACCGCGCCCGATGACTTGATCAGGCCGAATGCCCAGCTCGCGATCACCGCGCTGCCGATCAGGCCCACCGCCGGGTCGGCCCAGACCCAACCCGAATACATCGCGACGGCAAGCGCTGCGATCGCCAGCACGGACGTGGCGGCATCGGTCATGACATGGACATAGGCCGCGCGGAGGTTGTTGTCGTGGTGATGGTGGTGATGATCGTGCTCGGCGTGGTCATCATGCGGATGGCCATGGCCGTGGTGATGATCGTGGCTGTCGCGCAGCAGCCACACGCTGGCGAGATTGACGCCCAAGCCGAGAGCGGCCACGGCCATGGCCTCGCCGTAGACGATCGGCACCGGATTGATCAAGCGCAGCACGCTCTCATAGGCGATCTCGACCGCGATCAGGCCGAGGATGATCGCGCTGGCGAAGGCGGCAAGATCGCCGAACTTGCCGGTGCCGAAGGTGAAATGCGCATTCCCCAGATGCCGCCGCGCGAAGCGATAGGCGAAGGCGGCAATGCCGAGCGCCGCCGCATGGGTGCCCATGTGCCAGCCGTCGGCGAGCAGCGCCATCGAACCGAACAGCGAGCCGGCGACGATCTCGCCGACCATCATGACCAGCGTCAGCACGACCACGAACCAGGTGCGGCGCTCGTTGTTGTCGTGCTTCTCGCCCAGGAAGGCATGGTCATGAGTCCATTGTTCGATGGAATGGGAATGCATCGAATTCTCCCGACAATTCAGGTCCGTTGGCCTCCAATATAGACGGCGGGCATCAATTTTCTAAGGACCAATCGTCCCGCGGATTGACAGTGCTTCTTAGTTTCGCTGTAATCTGTGCCATGGGGATTTGAGCGATCTCCCCACGAGGCGACAGGCCCAAGCATCGCGTCCCGTTTAGTTCTTGCGAGGACGCATCATGTCTACATTCACGACCATCTCATCCGACAAAATGGCACGGCTGATCGGCACGGCGAACGCGCCTGTTCTGATCGATGTGCGCACCGAGCAGGATTTCGCCGCCGACCGGCGGCTGATTCCCGGCTCCATCAAGCTCGGCCACGACAACGTGGCGGACTGGGGCGGCGCCTTCGCCGGCCGCCGCGCCGTGGTCTCCTGCCTCCGCGGCGAGAAGCTCGCGCAAGGCACCGCGGCCTGGTTACGCCAGCTCGGCGCGCAGGCCGAAACGCTGGAGGGCGGCTTCGAGGGCTGGAAGGCGGCCAAGCTGCCGCTGGTCGACGCCCGCAAGTTGCCGCCGCGCGATGCCAAGGGGCGCACCGTCTGGGTGACGCGGGCGCGGCCGAAGGTCGACCGCATCGCCTGCCCGTGGCTGATCCGCCGCTTCATCGATCCGGGCGCAGTGTTCCTCTATGTCGCGCCGTCCGAGGTGGTCGCCGTCGGCGAGCGGTTCGGCGCAGCGCCCTTCGACATCGAGAACGTGTTCTGGAGCCACCGGGGCGAGCTCTGCACCTTCGACGTGATGATCGAGGAGTTCGGCATCGCGACTCCGCCCCTGCTGCGCCTCGCGACGCTGGTGCGCGGCGCCGACACCGCGCGACCCGAGCTCGCACCGGAGGCGCCCGGCCTGCTCGCGGCCTCGCTCGGGCTGTCGCGGATGTATGACGACGACCTCGAGCAGCTCGAGGCCGGCATGCTGCTCTATGATGCCTTCTACCGCTGGTGCCGCGACGCCACCACCGAGACTCACAACTGGCCGACCAACAAGGTGAAGGCGTAATGGACGTTCGCGCCGATCAAACGGGAGCTGGTGCCGGTCACGGCATCAGCTTCAACGAAGCTTTCCGCGTCTGGCTTCGTGTCGCCTGCTTGAGCTTTGGCGGGCCCGCGGGCCAGATCGCGGTGATGCACCGCATCCTGGTCGAGGAGAAGAAGTGGATCTCCGAAGGCCGTTTCCTGCACGCACTGAACTATTGCATGTTGCTGCCGGGACCTGAGGCGCAGCAGCTCGCGACCTATGTCGGCTGGCTGATGCATCGCACCGCCGGCGGGCTGATGGCGGGCGGGCTGTTCATCCTGCCCGGCATCATCGCCATCATGGGCCTCAGCTACATCTATGCTGCCTTCGGCAATGTCAGCTTCGTCGAGGCGCTGTTCTTCGGGCTCAAGGCGGCCGTGCTGGCCATCGTCGTCGAGGCCGTGGTGCGCGTCGGCAAGCGCGCGCTGAAGAACCGCATCATGATCGCGCTCGCAGGCATCGCCTTCGTCGCGATCTTCTTCTTCGCGGTCCCCTTCCCGATCATCATCATCGCTGCCGGCCTCATCGGCTATGCCGGCGCCCGAAGCGGCCGTCCGGAATTCGCGCCGACCGGTCACGGCCATGGCGGCGGCGCCGCGATCGACAGCATGCTCGGCGAGGCCGTGCCCGATCACGTCCGGCCCGACACGGCGCGCGCGATCCGCGTCGGTGCATTGTGGCTGGCGCTTTGGCTGGTGCCGGTGATCGCGCTGCTGATGGCTTTCGGCCAGGCCAACGTATTTAGCCAGATCGCCTTGTTCTTCTCGAAGATGGCGCTGGTCACGTTCGGCGGCGCCTATGCGGTGCTGGCCTATGTCGCCCAGCAGGCGGTCGAGCATTATCATTGGCTCAAGCCGCATGAGATGCTCGACGGCCTCGGCATGGCCGAGACCACGCCGGGCCCGCTGATCATGGTGCTGCAATTCGTGGGCTTCATGGCGGCCTATCGCGACCCCGGCGGACTGTCGCCGATGCTGGCGGCAACCTACGGCGGCCTGCTCGCGACCTGGGTCACCTTCACGCCCTGCTTCCTCTGGATCTTCGTCGGCGCGCCCTATATCGAGCGCCTGCGCGGCAACACCGGCCTTGCCGGCGCGCTCAGTGCGATCACCGCCGCCGTCGTCGGCGTGATCCTCAACCTCTCGATCTGGTTCGCGCTGCATACCCTGTTCCGCGAGACGGTGCCTGTGCATGCGTTTCCGCTGAACTTCGACATGCCTGTGCTGAGAAGCGTCGACGTGCCGGCGCTGGTGCTGGCGATCGCGGCGGCCACCGCGATCTTCCGCTTCAAGCTCGGCATGCTGACGGTGCTGGCGGGCAGCTGCGCGGCCGGCGTGGCGCTGCGGCTGGCGGGGGTGATCTGATGCCAGGGATGTGACTTATCGTGAGGCCAGGATGTGTTGGAACGCTGCGGCCGGTCGCCACCTAAGCGGGCGGGGCGTTTGGAGACATAGCGATGCGTTTGATTCTGGCTTTGGGTCTTCTTGTCACCTTGGGCGGCGTTGCCGACGCCGCACAGGTGCATCCGCACCGGCGGCACGCGCCTGTTCATTCCGGTCAGGGCATGATCCCGTCGGGTGCCGCTTCAGGCTTTGCCTACATGGCACCTCCGGCGGCGCGCCACGGGGACTCGGCCTACCCTGGCGCCACCGAGCCGTATTTCGGCGCCTCTCAAGGTTACGCTCCCGGCGAAAAGGAACGATTTCTCCGCAGTCTGTTCAGCCCGTAGAGACCCCGTTGACGCCCCGCAGCAGCGAGAAGCTGCAGGGGTTGCACCCCGCAGCTTCCCGTCTTCAGCTCACAAAGCGTGGTTGTCGTTACCGCCTGGTTGGATCGTTGGACCCGCCAGGACGGATGGTCTGGGGGCCACCCTGACCGGTGCCTGCCCCGCTCCCGGCGGTGGACCCACTGGTGCTCCCGCTGGATGCTCCGGTTCCAGCTGCCGCGCCGCTCGTTCCGCCCGCGCCGCTCGTTCCGCTACCCGAATCGCCGCCGATTCCTCCAGCGCTGGCGCCCGCACCCGCGCCGCCCGCTCCACCTGCGCCGGCCGCGCCTCCTCCTGCCTGCGCGTGGGCGAACCCGATCGACGCGCCGGCAAGCAACGCACACATCGCTACTGAGAAGATTGTCTTTCGCATTGTTCAAACTCCGATTGACGATGACATGCCAATCGAAGCCGCGCGCAAACGTTCCTGATGATATTCGTCCGAGGTCTCCGACATTTGTAGGAACGATGTCGCGCAACGCTGAATTGAGTCTAGTCCGGAGCCGCTCCACGCAACCTTCCGCCTAGCGCGTATGAGTCATCACAGCGGCTTCAATCCTGGCCGCCGGCTACCGCATCATCATCCGCGCGATCGCTTCCCCGATCACCACCGTCGTGAAGTGCGTGTTGGCGCGGCAATCGGACGGCATGATCGAGGCGTCGGCGACGCGCAGGCCGCTGATCCCTTTCAAGGTGCCGTCGGGATTGACCACGCCATCGGGGTCGTCCACGCCGCTCATGCGGCAGCTGCCGGCGGCATGCTGGATGTCGCCGGTCTCACGGCGCAGCACCGCATCGAGCTCGTGATCCGGCAGGCCGGCGGCCTGCGGCAGCGTCAGATCCGTGTCGGCGAGCCTGATCCAGCCAGCGATGCCTGACAGCGCCGGCTGCGACGTGATGACCGCGAGGCGTTTCACCGCATCCATCATGCGCAGCATGTCGCGCGCATCGGCCAGCATGTTCTCCTCGACGACCGGATCGATTGCAGGATCGGTCGAGGCCAGCTTGAGCGTCCCGCGCGAATAGGCGTTGAACAGCCCCGCGCCGATCGCTCCGGGGTTCCCGATGCCGCGATGATTGAAGGCGATCAGGATCATGTCGCGCTTGCCGCCATTGGAGAGGCCCGAGGAATAGGTCACGCAGCAATTGGTGTGGCGCGTATCGGGATCGGTGGGACGAAGCTCGTCCCGGAGCTGGATCGTGGCGCGAAACAGCGGGTGGTCGAAGAAATGCCGGCCGACCGGCAGATCGCGCGCGACCGCAATCCCCATTGCCTTCAACTCCTCGGCCGGCCCGATGCCCGAGCGCAGCAGGATCGCCGGACTGTGGATGGCACCGGCGCACAGCACGATCTGGCGTGCGCTGATCTCGTGGGTGCCCTGCCCCTCGATATGAACGCGGACGCCGGTCGCCCGTCCGTCGCTGATCAGCACGCGATCGACCAGCGCATGCCCGCGGATCTCCAGATTGGCGCGCCCGCGCGCGGGCTCGAGATAGCCCTCGTTGGTGGTGATGCGGCGCAAGTTGCGGCTGTTGATGGGGTAGCACGCAACGCCCTCGCCGTCCGGACCATTGACGTCGGCGCACCAGGGATAGCCGCTCGCCAGCGCCGCATCGCGCAAGCCGCGATCGATCGGGCCCCACTTTTCAGGAGGCGCGCGGTAGACCGGCAACGGCCCGCCGCGGCCGTGGCCCTCGACATCGCCGAATTCCAGATCGTCCTCGATCACCGAGAACAGCGGCATCACTTCTTTCGCCGACCAGCCGGTGCAGCCATTGGCTGCCCATTCGTCGAACGCATCGGCAACGCCGCGGATCGCGATCTGGCCGTTCATCATCGACGAGCCGCCGAGCCCCTTGCCGCGCCAGTAGAAGCGCGGCTCCTGCCCCGCGACGCGGCGCGTCAGAAGATCGGGCCATTGCCATTTCTCCTGATACTCGCGCTTGTGGATGATCGGGATCGGATTCGGCGTCCTCACCTCCCAGGGCGCCTCGTCGGCGCGCCAGTCGCGCCCCGCCTCGAGCAGCAGCACGCGGCGTGCCGGATCTTCGGAGAGCCGTGCGGCAACTGCGGCGCCAGCGGAGCCGCCGCCGACAACAATGACATCGTACATCGCACTACTTCTCAACGTTCCAGAACACCGGGATGGCGGACGGTATCAGACCGCGCAAAGTTGCGCGATAGGCGGCCGGCTGCGCGAACTGGCCCCACGGGATTCCGGGCGCCTGATCGTACATGACGGCCTGGATCTCCCCCGCGATCTTCTTCCGGTCCGCCTCGGCCGGCGCCTTGGCGAAGGCTTCCATCAGCGGGGTGATGCGCGCATCGCATTGCCAGCCGGTGAAGTCGGCACAGTTGAAGGCGACCATGACATTGGTGAGCGGCGAGCCCAGATCGAAGCCGCCGGCGTGGACGCCATAGACGCTCCAGCCCTCCTTCTTGGCGCGGCGCGCCAGCACGCTCGCCCAGTCCATCACCTGCAGATCGACGTTGAAACCGGCCGCCTTCAGCCGCTCGGCGAGCACCTGCGCCGAAACGCGCGGCGCTTCGAGATCGTTGGCCTGCATCACGATGACGGGCTCGCCGGCATATTTGGTCGCCTTCAGCGCAGCCTTCGCCGCTTCGATCGAGGGCTTTGCGGCGGCTTCCGTGCCGGCCTTGCTCTCGTATGTGGTGCCGCAGGTGAAGTAGGTCGCGCAAGGCGTGGCGTATTTGGCGTCGAGCCCGAGCGCATCCAGCACTTCGCGCTGGTCGACCAGCTTCCACAGCACGCGGCGGATTTCTGGATCATCGAACGGCTTCGATGCCGCGTTGAGACGGTAGGCGCCGGCGAACATGTTGCCGCCGGTGAAGTTGACGAGCTTGACGCGCGTGTTCTTCTCCAGCTGCGGCAGCAGATCGAACGGCGCGTACTGCATGAAATCGACTTCGCCGGCCTGCAGCGCAGAGGCGGCAGTCGCACCATCGGGAATGACGCGGACCTCCAGCGTGTCGACATTGACGCGCTTGCCGCCGGCCAGGAAGTCCGCGGGCTCGGGACGCGGCACATAGTCGCCGAACTTCTTCAGGATCATGCGGTCGCCGGTGCGGTGGTCGACCTTGCTGTAGACGAACGGGCCGGAGCCGACGATCTCGGTGATGCGCTGGTCGCCGGGCGTCTTCGCGATGCGCTCGGGCATCATGAAAGCGACCGGGCTGACGGGATTGCCGAGCGCGTCGATGACGAGCCCGGACGGCTCCTTCAGCGTCAGCACGAAGGTTTTCGCATCGACCGGCTCGAGCGACGCCGTGATCGCAAAAATGCGGCGGCCGAGTGCGCTGCGGGTGCCCCAGCGGCGCAGCGAGGCCACGCAATCGGCTGATGTGACCGGCTGGCCGTCGTGCCATTTCAGGCCGTCGCGCAGCGTGAACGTATAGGTCAAGCCATCGGGCGAGACCTTCCAGTCCTGCACCATTTGCGGCTTGATGTCGCCCTTGGCATCCTTCGCAAACAGCGTGTCGAACACCATGTAGCCGAACGTGCGCGAAATATAGGCCGTGGAGAAATGCGGATCGAGCGTGACGATCTCCGCCTCGAGAACCGCGACGAGATTGCCCGCCGCATGCGCGGGCGCCGCCACCAGCGCAAGGCCGAACAGCGCGGGAATAAAAGCCTTCAGTTTGAGCATTGGGGTGTTTTTGCCTTTTGACCAGCCGTTTGCAGTCGCCAGGAAAAAGCAATGTTCGTGCCCGCACGTATGCGCTCATAGCTAGCTGCCACGCGTTTGCAGGATGCACATATTTAGAGTTGGAGAGCGAGGCTGTCGCAGCTCGTCATTGCGAGCGCAGCGAAGCAATCCAGAGTCTTTCCGCGGTGGGATTCTGGATTGCTTCGCTGCGCTCGCAATGACGGTGGAGAAGCAGAGAGCACAAAACGCGCTGTCCTCGCCGGGCTTGACCGGGCGGCCCAGTATTCAAGAGACAGCTGATGGATACGGAGAAGCCGCGGCGTACTGGATGCCCCGCCCCCGTGCGCAATTGCGCACTAGGCGGGGCATGACAGCGTCGTTGTGGCGACAGTTGGGGCCTGTGCCCTACCCGATGCTCCGGCCGAACTTGTTCGACTTCGGGAAACCCTTCGGCGGCAGGCGGCCAGCATCGGCGCGCGTGCCCTGCCACTCCGCCAGCTCCTTCATGGTCGCGGAGAATTCGCGTCCCGCGGAATCCTTCCAGGTCAGGCCCGCCTTGGCGTCGAATACCGCAACGTCGGACAGGCCGCCGTCCTTGTATTTCTGCAGACGCACGCCGCGGCCGCGGGCCATTTCCGGCACCTGGTCGAGCGGGAAGACCAGCATCTTGCGGTTCTCGCCGATGACGGCGACGGTGTCGCCCGTCACCTCGGTGATCGCGCGGGCCTCGTTCGGCATGTCCACGTTGAGGACCTGCTTGCCCTTCTTGGTGGTGCCAACGCAATCGTCCTCGTTGACCACAAAACCCTGGCCCTCGTGGCTGGCGACCAGGAATTTGCGGCCGCCCTTGTTGACGAACAGCGCGACGGGCGCGGCCTCCTGCTCGAGATCGATGAACAGGCGGATCGGCTCGCCGTGACCGCGGCCGCCCGGCAGCTTCGCAACGTCGAGCGAGTAGAACTTGCCGTTGGTGGCGAACAGCAGCAGCTTCGAGGTCGTCTCGGCGAAGAAGGCGAAGCCGAGCTTGTCGTCCTGCTTGAAGGCAAGGCCCGAGAGATCCTCGACATGCCCCTTCATGGTGCGGATCCAGCCCTTGTCGGAGACGACCACCGTCACCGGCTCGCGCTCGACGAAGGCCTCCTCGATCGCGGCGAGGTCGTGCTCCGGCGCATCCGCAAAGGTGGTGCGACGCTTGCCGAGCGGCGTCTTCGGTCCGAACATATCTCGGACCTTGCCGACCTGCTCGCCGACCTTCTTCCACTGCTCCGGCTCGGAGGCGAGCACCGCATTGATGCCCTTGAGCTCGGCGCGGAGGTTCTTGTCCTCGGTACGGATCTCCATCTCCTCGAGCTTGCGCAAGGAGCGCAGGCGCATGTTGAGGATGGCTTCCGCCTGTACCTCGGTGAGCTTGAACACCTTCATCAGCTCGGGCTTCGGCTCATCCTCGGTGCGGATGATCCTGATCACCTTGTCGATGTTCAGATAGGCGATCAGGAAGCCGCCGAGCACTTCCAGCCGGTGCTCGATCTGCGCCTTGCGGTAGTTGCTGCGGCGGATCAGCACGTCGCGCAGATGGTCGACCCATTCGCGCAAGCACTCCGCGAGCCCCACGACCTTGGGAATGCGCCCCTTGATCAGGACGTTGAGGTTCAGCGGAATCTTGTTTTCGAGTTCGGTCAGTCGGAACAGCGATTCCATCATCAGCGCCGGATCGACGTTCTTCGACTTCGGCTCGATCACGATGCGGACGTCTTCGGCTGACTCGTCCCTGATGTCGCCGACCAGCGGCAGCTTCTTCTGGTCGAGCAGCTCGGCGACCTTTTCGATGAGGCGCGACTTCTGCACCAGGAACGGAATCTCGGTGACGACGACAACCCAGGTGCCGCGCGCACCCTCCTCTTGCGCCCACCGCGCACGGACGCGGAACGAGCCGCGGCCGGTGGTGTAGGATTCAGCAATCGCCTGCTTGGAATCGACGATGATGCCGCCGGTCGGGAAGTCCGGGCCCTTGACCCACTTCAAGAGCGCCTTCGACTTCGCGTCGGGCTTCTCGATCAGGTGCAGCGCGGCATCGCACAGCTCGGCGGCGTTGTGCGGCGGGATCGAGGTCGCCATGCCGACCGCGATGCCCTGCGCACCATTGGCGAGCAGGTTCGGGAAGCCGCCGGGCAGCACGATGGGCTCTTTCGACTGGCCGTCGTAATTGGCGCGGAATTCGACCCCGTCCTCGTCAATGCCCTCGAGCAGAAGCCGCGCGACGTCGGTCATGCGCGCTTCGGTGTAACGATAGGCGGCGGGGTTATCGCCGTCGATATTGCCGAAATTGCCCTGGCCGTCGACCAGCGGATAGCGCGAGGAGAAATCCTGCGCGAGGCGCACCATGGCGTCGTAGATCGCCTGGTCGCCGTGCGGATGGAACGAGCCCATCACGTCGCCGACGATCTTGGCCGATTTCTTGAAGGCCGTGCCGGGGTCGAGCCTGAGCAGGCGCATGCCGTAGAGGATGCGCCGGTGCACCGGCTTCAGGCCGTCGCGCGCGTCCGGCAGCGCACGGTGCATGATGGTGGAGAGGGCATAAGCGAGATAGCGCTCTTCCAGCGCCTCACGCAGCGGCACCTCGTGGATTTCAGCCGGTTCTTCCGGCGGAACGATTCGTTTTCCCATGCCGCCCGGTTAAACCGTGGAAGCGAATCGGGCAAGGATCGAATGGTTCCCTGTGGGCGGCGTACTAGCCTGCCCAGCCGGCTGTGACGGTCTGGGTTGGGGCCGGACCAGGTGTTTGCGCAGGCGCCGGCGCATTGGTCAGGCAACGGCGGGCGGCCTCGATCTCGGCATCGGTTGCCCCCTTGGACCGCGCCCATGTCTCTGCGGCGGCAGCGGAATATTTCGCCACATAGTACCGCACCACCGTGCACGAGGCCCGGCGAAACGCCCCGGGCTGCGGCTCACCGGCCATGGCGTCGGGCGCGAACGCAAGCAGCGTCGCGGACAAGGCGAATCCCTTGATCAACATTTGGGCTGTCCCCCGATGTGGAACCTCAGGCCCAATTCCGCGCGGGCCGATTTCGTTCCAAGGAACCGCATGCCGCTGCGCAAGGCTGGGCAGCTACTACGTCATGGCGCCGGGATCGCCGCTCTCGCCTGCTGCCGCGTCAAGGCGTTGATGAAGCCGGCCCGCGCATCGGAATGGCCCTGGCCACGCGGCTCCAGCACGTGGCGGAGCAGGAACAGGCCGGTGAGCCGAAAGCCATCCTGGAGATCCTGCTCGGTGAGATCGCTCGCGGTTTCGCCCTGGCGCAGGAACGGCGGCAGGCGCAACAGCCGGTCACGCCACGGCTCGCCCGCGCCACGCGATACCGCGCCACCTGATTTCGGCGAGACATAGATCAGGTCCGTGGTCTCGCCGGTCACCGCGCAATTGTCGAGCGCCAGGCCAAAACCCAGCTCGGCGAGCATCGCCAGCTCGAAATGGATCAGGTGCACGGCCGCGCTGCCGATGTCGTCGAAATCGTCGAGCGAATGCTCGAGCAGCGCAAAGATGTCTTCATGCGGATCGCGCTCCGGCAACAGCCGCGCGATCGAGGCGAGATGGGTGACGCCATAGACGCCGTGGGACGATGCGAGCAGCGTCGCCGCGCGCAGCTTCAGTCCCTCGATCGCATAGGTGCCCAGATGCTCGTCGAGCCGCGCCCGCCACACCGCACTGACGCTGTTCCCCGGCTGCAGCAGCGGCCGCATCCGCGAGCCGGCGCCACCGCGGACGAGGCCGAGATGCCGGCCATGCGCGCGCGTCAACAGCTCGACGATGGCGCTGGATTCGCCATGCCGCCGGACGCCCAGCACGATGCCTTCGTCGGTCCATTCCATCCGCCAAATATAGCGCTATATATCTTGACGCAGAAGATCGGAGACGCCCCGGATTACAATGGACATCGTTGGCGGTTTGATTGTCTCAATCTTCGAGTTGGTCGTCTGGCTGCTCTGGTGGGTCGTCTTCGACGCACTGCCGACCATTTTCTATTTCACGGCGCTGGCTCTGTTGTTCGCAGTCACGTTAGGCAAGGTTAGGGTCGAATTCCCCAAAACCACGACCAGAATCGGGTGGACCGGCTTCCTTCAGATCACGCGCTCCAGCGAAGGCCGGGTGGTCCTGTCCCCCGCGCTTGGCGTGATCGTCGGGCTCGTGATCTGGGCCATCGTCGCAAGCGCGGTTGTCATCGTCCACGCCTACCAGGCGTAACGACTCATGCGTTGAACCAGCCCTGCGCGTCGCCGCTGAAGGAGAAATACAGGCCCATGGTCGTCAGCGCGCAGGAGACGATCTCGATGGCGCTGTCGAGCTCCAGGCCCTTCTCGCCGATGATCTGGCCGAGCGAGATCACCGACAACACGAGGGCCGCCGCCAGCACCCAGCGCGGCCAGTTCTTGCGATGATGCGCGGCCAGCCGGACGAAATAGAGCAGCAAGAGGATCATGCCGCCGGCGAGCAGCGTCCCGGTCATGATCATCTGCTCGGTCACCGCGGCATTGGGCGTGCGGTCCTGCACGGCGACCGAGACGGCGTCCAGCATCAACGATGCATAGAGCAGCGCTTCGAAGCGCTGGACGTTGGTGGGTAGGCTCATCGAATGCCGATCTTTTCTTGGTTATTCTCTTGGGAAGTCCAGGCCCATCTCGCGATAGCGATCGGGATCGTCGCCCCAGTTCTCGCGCACCTTGACGAACAGGAACAGATGCACCGGCACGTCCAGGATCTGCATCAGCTCTTTCCGCGAATCGGCGCCGATCGACTTGATGGTGGCGCCGCCCTTGCCGAGCACGATCTTGCGCTGGCTTTCGCGCTCGACATAGATCGTCTGCTCGATCCGCACAGACTTGTCCTTGCGCTCCTCCCACTTGTCCGTCTCGACCGTGGACTGGTAGGGCAATTCCTGGTGCAACTTCTGATAGATCTTCTCGCGGGTGATCTCGGCCGCCAGCTGCCGCATCGGCGCGTCCGACATCTGGTCCTCGGGGTAGAGGAACGGACCCGGCGGCACCATGTCCGCGAGCGTCTTGCGGATGTCGTCGACGCCATCGCCCGAGATCGCCGAGATCATGAAGGTCCTTGCGAACGCCATGCGCTCGTTGGCGGCCTGCGCCAGCGCCAACAGCTTCTCGCGCTGGACCAGATCGACCTTGTTGATGACGAGGATCTTGTCGTGATTGACGCTGGCGGCCTTGGCGAGGATCGCCTCCGCCTCCTCGTCGATCCCGGTCTTCGCATCGAGCAGCACGCAGACTAGATCGGCATCATGCGCCCCGCTCCAGGCGGTCGAGACCATGGCGCGGTCGAGCCGGCGCTTGGGCGAGAAGATGCCGGGCGTGTCGACCAGGATGATTTGCGCGTTGTTCTCGATGACGATGCCGCGGATCAGCGCGCGCGTGGTCTGCACCTTGCGCGAGACGATCGTGACCTTGGCGCCGACCAGTGCGTTGACCAGCGTCGACTTGCCGACATTCGGGGCGCCGATCAGCGCGACGAAACCGCAGCGCGTCGCGCCGGGTGCCCCACCGCTTGCTTCAACCGTCATTGCCGCCGCCGACGCCTTCGCGTTCGATCATCACTGACGCTGCCACCTTCTCAGCTGCGCGCTTGCTGCCGCCGATACCCTCGGCCGGGGCCAGGCCAGGCAGATCGACGGCGACACGGAACTGCGGATCGTGATGCGGGCCGGTGCGCTCGACCTCGCGATAGACAGGCGTCGGCAGTCCCTTGCCTTGCGCCCATTCCTGCAGCACGGTCTTGGGATCGCGCAAGGGCCGGCGCGGCTTGTGCATCCGCTCGGTCCAGTTGCGCTTGACGAATTCGGCTGCCGCCGCATGGCCGCCGTCGAGGTAGATGGCGCCGATCACGGCCTCGCAGATGTCGCCGAGGATGGATTTGCGCAGGCGGGCATCGGCGCTGGAGCCGACCGAGCCCAGCTTGATGTCGTCGACGAGACCGAGCGACTTGGCGACGTCCGCGCAGCTCTCCTTGCGCACGAGCTCGGCAAGCCGCTTGGACAGCTCGCCCTCATCGGCGTTCGGGAAGGCGTGATAGAGCATGTCGGAAACGACGAGCCCGAGCACGTGGTCGCCGAGGAATTCCAGCCGCTGATAGCTGTCGCCTCGCTTGCGCCCGGACTTCAGGGCCGAGACATGCGTGATCGCCTGCATCAGCATATTTGGATCGGCGAAGCTGTGGCCGATCCGCGCCTCGAGCGCCGCGTTGGCATTCGTGCCCTTGGCCTTGCTGCTACGTGGCCGTTTCTTCTTGGCAGGCGCCTTCGCCGCAGCTTCGCCCTCGGGAGCGGCTTGCGCCTCGGTCGTTTGGATCGCGATGTCCTTGGCTTCGTCTTTCATCGGACGATTTTGAAGAATCGATTCCAGCGCACCGCCCACGGCCAGCGCCAGAGCATCCAGGCGTGCTCGCCTTCAGCGATGGAGAAGAAGATCATCTGGGCGCGGCCGATCAAGTGCTCCTGCGGGACGTAGCCGACCTGGCCGAGAAAGCGGCTATCGGTGGAGTTGTCGCGGTTGTCACCCATCATGAAGAAGTGGCCGGCCGGGACGGTGTAGACGTTGGTGTTGTCCATGTAGCCATTGTCGGCACAGTCCAGCGTCTCATAGGACACGCCGTTCGGCAGCGTCTCCTTCCAGCGCTTCACCCGGGAGATGCCGCCGCCTTCCGAGCCGCAAGGGTCCTCGCCGACATATTCGCTCATGCGCTGCCGCTCGACGGGCGTATCGTTGATGTAGAGCAGCCCGTCCCGCATCTGGACACGATCGCCAGGGAGCCCGATCACGCGCTTGATGTAGTCGGTGGAATCGTCCTTCGGCAGGCGAAACACGACGATGTCGCCACGAGCGGGGTCCGAGCCCCAGATCCGTCCCGAGAACAGCGGCGGCGAGAATGGAATCGAATAATGGCTGTAGCCGTAGGAAAATTTCGAGACGAACAGATAGTCGCCGACCAGCAGCGTCGCCTTCATCGAGCCGGACGGGATGTTGAAGGGCTGAAACAGGAAGGTGCGGATCACGAGCGCGATCAGGAGAGCATGAATGACGACTCGGATCGTTTCGCCGACGCCGCTCTCAGTTTTCGTTCCCGAAGTCACGCTCATTGCTCTCTCAATTCCGGCCGGCGATCATAGAGCGCCCTCCTCCCGCGAACGGCCCACCGGTTCGCGGCGCAAGGAGATTGTCCTGATTCTGATAGTGAGGGCCAATTCCGGCGTAAAGCCGAATTCGCCCAGGCTGATTTGCGTTCGCGGACTTTTAGACGGTTGTCGGAGGCCACGCAATCAAGGATCGCATCAAAACTGATTAAGATATTGATTTATAAAGAAAATCACAAAACGCCCGAGCCGCGATCAAGGTTTCGGCAGCGGGACGGCGGAAATGACGACAAAGGCCTGCGCCAGCGGCCAGTCGTCGGTGATCGAAAGGTCGATCCGCGCCTCGAACCCCTCCGGCGTCAGGGCCTGGAGCCGGGCCAGCGCGCCGCCGGTCAGCTGCATGGTCGGCCGCCCGCCCGGCAGGTTGACCACCCCCATGTCGCGCCACCAGACGCCGCGCCTGATGCCGGTGCCGAGTGCCTTGGAGCAGGCCTCCTTGGCGGCGAAGCGCTTGGCGTAGGTCGCCACCACCATCTTCTCGTTCTTGGCGCGCCGTTCCGCCTTGGCCCGCTCGGCCGCGGTAAAGATGCGGTCGAGAAAACGCTCGCCGTGGCGCTCGATCACCTTGGCGACGCGGGTGATGTCGATCAGATCGGAGCCGATGCCGATGATCATGCCCGGCTCCGGCCACGGTCCATCGCCGCGCGCATGCTGCGCACGGTCTCGGCCAGCCCCACGAACAGCGCCTCGCCGATCATGTAATAGCCGATGTTCAGCTCCATGATTTCGGGCAGGCTCGCGATCTTCTCCGCCGTCGCATAGTCCAGCCCGTGGCCGGCGTGAACCTCGAGTCCCGCGTCCTTCGCCAGCTTCACCCCCGCCACGATCCGCTGCCATTCGGCCTCGGCCTTGTCGGTGTGGCCATCGACGACGGCATCGCACCAGGCGCCGGTATGGATCTCGATCACGGGCGCGCGCAGCCGTGCCGCCATCTCGATCTGGGCGGGGTCGGCCGCAATGAACAGCGAGACGCGGATGCCGGCCTCGCTCAGCCGCGCGATATAGGGCGCGAGCGCGCTGCGCTGGCCGACCACGTCCAACCCGCCTTCGGTCGTCACCTCCTGGCGCCGCTCCGGCACCAGGCACACCGCGTGCGGCTTGGTGGCGAGCGAGATCCGCATCATGTCGTCCGTCGCGGCCATCTCGAAATTGAGCGGCTTGGAGATCTCCGCCCTCAGGCGCGCCATGTCCTCGTCGCGGATGTGCCGGCGGTCCTCGCGCAAATGTGCGGTGATGCCGTCGGCGCCGGCCTCGATCGCGAGCAGCGCGGCGCGCACCGGATCGGGATGGCGGCCGCCGCGCGCGTTACGCACGGTTGCGACGTGATCGATATTGACGCCGAGGCGGAGCGGAGGTGCGGGCATTTCAGAACTCGCGAAATCAGAGGGAACGGCGCATGAGAGATGCGCCTATCCATTAACACGTTCGACTTTGGCGACGACCGCCTTCGCGCGCAGTTGGGCCAGGATCGCGCTGAGGTGCTTCAAGTCGTAGACTTCGAGATCGATCGTCGTCTCCGTGAAATCGGGCGAGCGGCGCTGCATGCTGATATTGTCGATGTTGCCGTCGTGCTCGGCGATCACGGTCGCGATCTGCGCCAGCGCGCCGGGCTCATTGACGTTCTCGACCTTGATGCGGGCCGGGAAGCGCTGCGGCGCGGAATCCTCGATGTCCCAGCGGACGTCCAGCCAGCGCTCCGGCTCCTCCTCGAAATCCTTCAGGGCCGGCGCCTGGATCGGGTAGATCGTGATGCCCTCGCCCGGTGTGACGATGCCGACGATGCGATCGCCGGGGACCGCGCCGCCGTTCGGCGCGAACTTCACCGGAAGCTCGGAATTGATGCCGCGGATCGGGATCGCGACCGGGCTGCGCGACGGCTCGGAGACCCCCTTCTCCTTGAGCTTGGCCGCAAGCCCCTTCTTGACGCCGTAGCGCGCGATGCGCTCCTCCTTGTAGTCCGGGTACATCGCACGCGCGACATGGGAGGCCTTGATCTCGCCGCGCCCGACCGCCGCCATGACGTCCTCGATCGAGGTGCGCGCGAGCCGCGGCAGCGCGCCCTTGAGCTTGTCGTCGGCGTACTCGATCTTGGCCCGCTCGAACAGGCGCTCGACGATGCGCCGGCCGAGCCCGACATATTGATCGCGCACCGCGGTGCGCGTGGCGCGGCGGATCGCGGCACGCGCCTTGCCGGTGATGGCGAGCGTTTCCCAGGCCGAGGGCGGCGCGGACTGCGCCTCCGAGGTCAGCACCTCGACCTCGTCGCCGTTCTGAAGCTCCGAGGACAGCGGCGCGAACTTGCCGTTGATCTTGCAGCCCACCGCGCTGTTGCCGACGTCGGTATGCACCGCATAGGCGAAGTCGATCACGTTGGCATGGCGCGGCAGCGCGATCAGCTTGCCCTTCGGGGTGAAGCAGAACACCTGGTCGTGGAACAGCTCGAGCTTGGTGTGCTCGAGGAATTCCTCCGGGTTCGCGCTTTCCGAGAGGATGCCGATGGTGTGGCGCAGCCAGGCGAACGCGTTGGACTCGCGCTTGAGGAATTCGGTCGGCGAACCCACGCCCTCCTTGTAGAAGACGTGCGCGGCGATGCCGCGCTCGGCGATCTGGTCCATCGCCTCGGTGCGGATCTGCAGCTCGACGCGCTGGTTGCCGGGGCCGATCACCGTGGTGTGGATCGAGCGGTAGTCGTTCTGCTTCGGCGTCGAGATATAGTCCTTGAAGCGTCCGGGCACGACCGGCCAGGTGGTGTGGACGATCCCGAGCGCGCGATAGCAGGCCTCGACGTCGCTGACGACGAGGCGGAAGCCGAAGATGTCGGACAATTGCTCGAAGCCGACCGACTTGCGCTCCATCTTGGTCCAGATCGAGAACGGCTTCTTGCGCCGGCCATAGACCCGCGCCCCCAAGCCCCGGTGGCGCAGATTGTTGGAGAGCTGGTCCTCGATCTCGCCGATCAGGTTGCGGTTGCGCTCAGCCAGCGCGTCGAGCCGCTGCATCACCACCGAATAGGCTTCGGGATCGAGGGTGCGGAAGGACAGATCCTCCAGCTCCTCGCGCATTTCCTGCATGCCCATGCGCCCCGCCAGCGGCGCGTAGATGTCGAGCGTCTCCTCGGCGATGCGCCGGCGCGATTCCGTCGGCACGAAGTCCAGCGTGCGCATGTTGTGCAGGCGGTCGGCGAGCTTGACCAGAAGCACGCGGACATCGTCTGCAATGGCCAGCAACAATTTGCGCAGGTTCTCGGCCTGCTTGGCCTCGCGCGAGACCAGCTCGAGCCGCTTCAGCTTGGTCAGCCCCTCGACCAGCGCGCCGATTTCGGGTCCGAAGATCTGGTCGATCTCGGCCCGCGTCGCCTCGGTGTCCTCGATCGTGTCGTGCAGCAGCGCCGCCACGATGGTGGCGTCGTCGAGCTTGAGGTCGGTGAGAATCGCCGCTACCTCGAGCGGGTGCGAGAAATACGGATCGCCCGAGGCGCGGGTCTGCGAGCCGTGGGCCTTCATGGCGTAGACGTAGGCACGGTTCAGCAGGTCTTCGTTGGTGTTGGGATTGTAGGACCTGACGCGCTCGACGAGGTCATATTGACGCATCATGCGGACGCGAGGCCTGGCGGGGCGCGCGACCGGCGCAGTCGGGGCCACGGCAACCGATTCGGTTGCGGCCTGCATCTGCGTGGATCTGCGGCGCCGATATACCATGCCGTCCTGCCTTCAAACGGGCTTGAGCCGGCCCGTTGCGTACATCCTAACTCCGATCGCGCTCGTGTCCGATCAATTCAGTGACAGGGCCAAGCGCCGACCGCAGCGCTATGGTAACCACGAAAAGGTCAACAAAAGCAAAGGCCCGAACGATCGTTCGGGCCTTTGATATGATCACAAGAAGAAGATGATCGCGATGGAGGAATTACTCGTCTTCCTCGGGCTGCTCTTCGGGCGGCGCGAGGCCTTCCAGGCCCTTCAGCAGCTCCTCCTCGGTCATGCGCTCCACGGCGACCTCGGTGTCGTCGGCATCGACGCTTGCCCCCGCGGAACCGATCAGCGGCACCGTATCCGGCTCGGGCTCGTCCACCTCGACGAACTTCTGCAGCGAGTGGACCAGCTCCTCGCGGAGGTCCTCCGGCGAGATCGTCGTCTCGGCAATTTCACGTAAAGACACAACAGGGTTCTTGTCGTTATCGCGGTCAACCGTTAGTTGTGAACCGGACGAGATCATGCGGGCACGGTGGGCGGCCAGCAGGACCAAGTCAAACCGGTTGTCGACCTTGTCGATACAATCTTCTACGGTGACGCGAGCCATTGACTGTCGCTCCGTTGTGGGTGGGACGAAATATGTGGATGATTGGGGCTAGTTATAGGGGCCGGAACGGTTTCGCAAGGCCAATTTGTGATTTGGCCTCGCCAAACCGCTCTGCTACCCCCACATTGGGGTTGGGGCGGATGTTTTTCCGGGCTGCCGTTGAGGGCGGCCCCGGGTCTATGCAAGTCCGCCATAACTATACCTTGATTGCCCCGACTTCTCCGGATTTGCGGTTTCGACGGGTCTCTGCGGCACTCTAGAACTGCGCGGCCTGCTGTCGCCGCGCCAACAAAAAACGATCAATCACGAACTCTACGCGAGCAAACTGAATGTCACCTTCTCCTACCAACAAGATTGCGCTCTTCATCGACGGGGCCAATCTCTACGCGACGGCGAAAACCCTCGGCTTCGACATCGACTACAAGCGCTTGCTGAAGGAGTTTCAGAGCCGCGGGACGTTGCTGCGGGCATTCTATTACACCGCCATCATCGAGGACCAGGAATACTCCTCGATCCGCCCGCTGATCGACTGGCTGGATTACAACGGCTACACCGTCGTCACCAAGGCAACCAAGGAATTCATCGACGCTTCCGGCCGCCGCAAGGTGAAGGGCAACATGGACATCGAGCTCGCCGTCGACGCCATGGAGCTCGCCGAGCACATCGACCAGATGGTGCTGTTCTCGGGTGACGGCGATTTCCGCTCCCTGGTCGAGGCCGTCCAGCGGCGCGGCGTGCGGGTCACGGTGGTCTCCACTATTGCGAGCCAGCCGCCGATGATCGCCGACGAGCTGCGCCGCCAGGCCGACGTCTTCACCGACCTCGTCGAGCTGCAATCCAAGCTCGGCCGCGATCCGTCCGAGCGCCCCGCCCCGCGTGACCGCGGCGAGCGCGGCGAACGTCACCACGCCCCGCAATTCCTCCAGCGCGCGACCACGATGGCGCCGAGGGGCGATGACGACTTCGAGGAGTGAGGCGGCCCGGTCAAGCCGCCAGCCTCTGACAATCGTTCCCGACCGTGACTGCCCGCTCTGTCCGCGCCTGGTCGCCTTCCGCGAGGCGAACCGCGCGCGCGAGCCATCGTGGCACAATGCGCCGGTTGCGCCCTTCGGCGACATCAAGGCCCGCCTCCTGATCGTGGGCCTCGCCCCGGGAATGCAGGGCGCCAACCGCACGGGGCGGCCGTTCACGGGCGATTATGCCGGCGACCTGCTCTATGCCACGCTGATCGAATACGGCTTTGCCAGGGGCACCTATCAGGCGCGTCCCGACGACGGCCTGAAACTCGTCGACTGCCGGATCGCCAATGCCGTGCATTGCGTGCCGCCGCAGAACAAGCCGCTGCCGATCGAGATCAACACCTGCCGCCAGTTTCTCGTGGCCAATCTGGCGACGATGCCGAAGCTGCGCGCGATCGTCGCGCTCGGGCGAATTGCGCACGACAGCGTGCTCAAGCCGCTGAATTTGAAGGCCTCGCAAGCCCCCTTCGGCCACGGCGCGGTGCATCAGGCCGGCGCGTTCCGGCTCTACGACAGCTATCACTGCTCCCGCTACAACACGAACACCGGCGTACTGACGCCAGACATGTTCAGATCCGTGTTCGCGAAGGTGAAGGCGGATCTCGATTAGCTTTTGACGGGATTCGCCTTGAGCCAGGCCAGCACGTCGCCGGCGTTCCGGTCGGGCGGAAACACCGGATAGAACACGTGCGTGATCCTGGTGTCGTCGATAACAAGCGCGAGGCGCTTGATCAGCGTCAGGCCCGCGACCTCCATGGTCGGCAGGTTCAAGGCGCGCGTCAGCGCCAGCTTCTCGTCCGAGAGCACCGGGAACGGCAGATGCAGGCGCGAGGCCATCTCGATCTGGTAGTCGTTGCTCTGGGTCGAGAGGCCGAACACGTGCGCGGCGCCGGCGGCCTTCAGCTCGGCGTAGAGATCGCGAAAGGCGCAGGTCTGGGGCGTGCAGCCGCGCGCTCCGGGGATCATGTCCCAATCGTCGACCAGCGCGATCTTGCCGGGCTCGCCGGTGCGGGGATAGGCGAACACCACGGTGCGGCCGCGCAGCGCCGACAGGGTGACCGATGTGTCGTCGGTCGCGAGCAGGCCGATCGGCGGCAATGTCATGCCTTCGAGATGCGCGGCGGCGCCATCGTCGGAAGGTGCGGGAATCTGGCTCCAGTCGACCTCGAGCAGGTTCCGTTGATTCATCTCGTCATCCCCTCGCCCGCAGCAGCCGGCCCTTCTCCCGGCTCCAGTCGCGCTTCTTCTCGGACTCGCGCTTGTCGTGCAGCTTCTTGCCCTTCGCAACCGCCAGCTGCAGCTTGGCCCGGCCGCGCTCGTTGAAGTAAAGCTTGAGCGGGATCAGCGTCATGCCCTCGCGGTCGACCGCGCCGATCAGCTTGTTGATCTGGCGGCGGTGGAGCAGCAGCTTTCGCGGCCGCTTCGGCTCATGGTTGAAGCGGTTGCCTTGGAGATATTCGGGAATGGTGGCGTTGATCAGCCAGATCTCGCCGTTCTTGGAATCGGCATAGGATTCCGCGATCGTGCTCTTGCCGTTGCGGATCGACTTGACCTCGGTGCCGGTCAGCGCGATGCCCGCCTCGATCGTGTCCTCGATGGCGTAGTTGAAACGCGCCTTGCGATTTTCCGCCATCACCTTGATCGGACGTTCGTTCTTATCGGCCATGACGGGCAAACCTGATCGAGATGCGCTCGGATTCTAACAGTTCGGATGAAGTGGGCGCGTCACTTCTTGAGGAGATTGCGGATCTCGGTCAGCAGCTCGACCTCGGCCGTCGGCTTCGGCGGAGCGGCGGGCGCCGCCTCCTCCCTGCGCTTCAAGGTGTTCATGGCGCGGATCACCAGGAACAACACGAAGGCGATGATGATGAAGTTGATCGTCAGCGTCAGGAAGCTGCCGTAAGCAAGGACTGCGCCTTGCTTTTTGGCATCCGCCAAGTTGGTGGCGGTGACCGCTTTCGACAAGGGAATGAAGTAGTTCGAGAAGTCGAGGCCACCGGTGACCGCGCCGATGATCGGCATGATGACGTCACCGACCAGCGAGGTGACGATGCCGCCGAAGGCCGCGCCGATGATGACGCCGACCGCAAGATCGACGACGTTGCCCTTCATGGCGAACTCGCGGAACTCCTTGAGCATCCGCGCGCCCTTTTCCTCCACGCTCATGAAAGGCTCCCCCGAACGGCTAATGCGTCAGTTGACCAGGCCGGCGTGAACCATCGCGCTGCGCACGGCAACCCGCGTCGGCTCGGACACCGGAACCATCGGCAGCCGCAGCGTCTCGTCCAGCTTGCCGAGCAGCGACATCGCGTACTTGATCGGCGCCGGATTGCTCTCGATGAAGAGGTTGTTGTGCAGCGGCATCAGCTTGTCGTGGATCGCGAGCGCCGCCTTGGTGTCGCCCTTCTGCCAGGCGGCGTGGAACTCCGAGCACAGGCGCGGCGCGACGTTCGAGGTCACCGAGATGCAGCCATGGCCGCCATGGGCCATGTAGCCGATGATGGTGGCGTCCTCGCCCGAGAGCTGGTTGAAGTCCTCGCCCATCGCCGCGCGCTGCTGCGACACGCGGACCATGCTGGCGGTGGCGTCCTTGACCCCGGCGATGTTCTTCAGCTCCCACAGCCGCTTCATGGTGTCGACCGACATGTCGATCACCGAGCGCGGCGGGATGTTGTAGATGATGATCGGAATGCCGATCGCATCGTTGATCGCCTTGAAGTGCTGGTACATGCCTTCTTGCGTCGGCTTGTTATAATAGGGCGTGACGATCAGCACGGCGTCCGCGCCCGCCTTTTCGGCGTGCTGGGAGAGCTCGATCGCCTCCTTGGTCGAGTTGGAGCCGGCGCCGGCGATGACTGGCACGCGGCCCTTGGCTTCAGCGATGCACCATTCCACGACCTTCTTGTGCTCGTCATGGCTGAGCGTCGGGCTCTCGCCGGTGGTGCCGACCGGAACGAGGCCGTTGGTGCCCTCGGAAATCTGCCAGTTGACCAGGGAGCGAAACGCCGCCTCGTCGAGCGAGCCGTTCTTGAACGGGGTGACCAAGGCGGTGAACGACCCTCGGAATTTCGTCTTGGCTGCCATGGACTTCCTCCGTACGCGGCGATCTCTTGAGCAAGCCCCCTTCATATCGGGTCTATCCGGCCGGTAAAAGACCCGGGGTCGATGCGAGGCTGGGTTTAGGCCGCGATTTTGCCGCGGTGCTGGTGCAAATGGGCCCCGAGGTAAGCGGCTGTTGGTATTTTCTCCGCATATTCAAGCAAATTCAGCTAGGTCTTGAGCCACTTCACTGATTCGGGGCGACGAAACGCCGTGACCTCCTTTGCTCCTGCCGCGTGGCGATCCCTGGGTCTGGCCGTGTGCCTTATGGCAGGGCTGTCGATGGGCTGCGCCGCGCTCGCCAAGTCCAACGAGACGGCCGCGGACGCCAAGGATCCCGCCAAGCCAGCTGCCAAGGACGCCGCGAATGGCCCGGCCAAAGGATCGACCAAGGAAACGGCGAAGGATACAGCCAAGGGAACCGGCAAGGACGCCGCGAAGGCCGCAAGCAAGGGTACGCCTGGCACCCCCGCCAAGGACGCCGCGAAGAAGCCGGACGCCGGCAAGGAACCGGCGAAGGACAAGCCCAAAGACAAACCCAAGCCCGCGGCCACCGCTCCGGTTGCCACGCCCCCTGCAGCTGCACCCAAGGCAGCGCCGACTGCGAGCGGCGCACCGCCCAAGGCGGCCCCCGCCCCGGCCGTGACTGCCACCGTCAAACCGACTGCGCCGGCCCCAGCCAGACCGGCCGCAGCTCCCATACTGGCGCCAGCAACGCGCCAGCATGCAGCGCCGCGCAAGCCGGTCATCCCGGCCGCCGTCGCTGCGACGTCGTCGACGTCGCAGGCTGACAAGGACACCCTGGAGAGCGTCATCGAGCTCGTGCGCAAGCGCAAGGCCGGCGACGCCACCAATGCCGCGGCCGGCATCTCCGATCCGGTCGCGCGAAAGCTCGCCGAATGGATCATCCTGCGCAGCGAGGACAACGGCGCGACCGTGGAACGCTATCGCGCCTTCCTCTCAGCCAATCCGAGCTGGCCGTCGCAGACCTTCCTGCGCCGGCGCCTCGAGGCCGCGATGTGGGACGACAGGCGCGACGAGTCGGTCGCGTGGTCGTGGTTCGAGAACGAGTCGCCGATCTCCGCCAAGGGCCGCTTCACGCTCGCCAGGGCGATGCTGGCGCGCGGCGACCGCGCCAATGCCGAGCGGCTGGTACGCGAGGCCTGGCGCGGCGATCCGATGTCGGAGGACACCGAGAACAACGCGCTCGACCAGTTCGGCGCCCTGCTCACGCTAGGCGACCAGAAAGCGCGGATGGACAACCTGCTCTACGGCAGCGAGAACGAGGCGGCGCTACGCGCCGCCAAGCGTCTCGGCGCCGGCTACGTCGCGCTCGCCAAGGCCCGCATCGCCGCGGTCAAGAAGGCGCCGAACGCACGGGCGCTGCTGGATGCCGTGCCGCGCGAGCTGCACGGCGATCCCGGTTTCATCTTCAGCAAGATCCAGCTGCTGCGCCGCGAGGAGAAGTTCACTGAAGCCGCCCAGCTGATGCTGTCCGCGCCGAAGGATCCGGGTCGCCTCCACAATCTCGATGAATGGTGGATCGAGCGGCGCCTCCTGGCGCGCAAGATGATCGACACCGAGGAATTCCGCAGCGCCTATCTGATCGCGCGCGATGCCGCCCTGCCCTCGCGCGACATCTACAAGACCGAGCAGGAGTTCACCGCCGGCTGGATCGCGCTGCGATTCCTCAACGATCCCGCGACAGCCGCGCAGCATTTCGCCCGCATCGGGGTCGGCAGCGTCAATCCGACCGCGCTGGCGCGTGCCGGCTATTGGCAGGGGCGCGCCGCGGAAGCTTTGGGCCGCCAGCAGGAGGCACGCAACGCCTATGCGCGGGCGGCCGAGCAATCGACCAGCTATTACGGCCAGCTCGCGCGCGCAAAGCTCGGCCTGCCGCAGATCGAGCTCAACAGCCAGCCGCGCGGGCGCGGCGCCGAGCGGCTCGAGATCGTGCGCGCCGCGCAACTGCTCTACGAGCTGGACGAGCGCGAGTTCGCGGTGCCCATGCTCGCCGATATGGGCGAGAACGGCGATCCCGAGGCGCTCGCGGGCCTCGGCGAGCTCACCCAGCGCTACAGCGACGCGCGCGGCATGCTGCTGCTCGGCAAGGCTGCGCTCAACCGAGGCCTGCCGTTCGACTTCTACGCCTACCCCGTCAACGGCATTCCTCAGTTCACGCCGATCGGCCCCGAGGTCGAGCGCAGCATCATCTATGCGATTGCGCGGCAGGAGAGCGCGTTCAACCCGTCGGTGGTCTCGCCGGCGCAGGCCTACGGGCTGATGCAGGTGACGCCGGATGCCGCCCGCTACGTCTGCAAGCGCCACGGCGCAACCTACGACCTGGGGCGGCTGAAGAACGACTCCGTCTACAACGCCACGCTCGGCTCGGCCGAACTCGGCGGACTGCTCGAGGATTATCGCGGCTCCTACATCATGACGTTCGCCGCCTACAATGCCGGCCGCGGCAGCGTGAAGAAGTGGGTCGAGCGTTACGGCGATCCGCGCGACCCCAAGGTCGACGCGGTCGACTGGGTCGAGCTGATTCCGTTCTCCGAGACGCGCAATTATGTGCAGCGGATCATGGAGAACCTTCAAGTCTACCGCGCCCGTTTCGGCGGCGGCACCCGCTTGCAGATCGAAGCCGATCTGCGCCGCGGCGCCGTCAGCGTGCAGTAGAGTCCCCTCTGGCCCATGCACCGCAGCCGGCTTGGCAGCGGTAGCGCCGGCCGGAGCAGCGTTCCTGTCCGAAAGCCTCGGACCCCGGACGACCAGCTCAGGTCAGCGTTGCGGAAGCGGGATGGACGCCATGTAGTCGTGGATCGACTGATCAGGGATCGACCTGCGCGCGATCAGGTGGTGAATACAGTTCGCAGCAAGATCGAATGAGCGGTAGCAATGATGAGAGATCATTGCCAGATGCTTGAGTTGCTCGACGGTCATGTCAGCCGGCCGCATGAAATTTCGTACATAGACGATATCGGCCTCGAGTAGCTGGTTCATAGCCGCATGAGGATTGGACGGGTCGCTCAATGGAGCGATCATGCGCTGTTTGACTGCGGTAAAGGCGTGGGGAACGAACCCCTGCTTGCGCAATTCGGCATCGATGTCTCCGAACGTCGGCTGATCCTTGTAGAGGCAAAGAAACGAAACCTCCGTTTCGATGACGACCGCCTGCTTCAGCTTTTGCCGCGCGCCTCCGAACACAGCGAGTTCCGATCCCTGAACGTCGATCTTTAGAAAATCCAGATGCCGTATCTCGCCAATATCGTCGAGCCGGCGGGTCTGGACCGCATGTTCGCTGACCACACTGCCCCATTCGGAAAATTTCGCAAAATGCGACAGCGCATTTTGATCCGGAAGCAGCAAGCTTGTCATTCCTGGCAGCCGGCAGAGACGCAGCTTTGCCTTGTGCCCATTTCCGATGACATAGTGATAATAGCTCTCGAGGTCGCTCTTGCGGGCGTTGAGCTCTATGAGCGCCTCCTCCTGCGGTTCAAAGCCGACGACCGTGCAAAGTCTTCGCTGCAGCATCGCCCGGTAAGGCGGCTCGCCATCGATCGGATTGGCCCCGACATCGATCACCGACGTCAGCCGTGCCGGCCGGAGGAGATTGTTCAGAAGGTCGGGTTCGTTGTCAGTCATATGCAGTGAAGACCATGGACGGAATGACATGAGGTGTCGCGCCAAGGCGGCCTCATAACGAAATGTCTAAACGGCAGACGAGGCCGGCGCTTCGCCGGCGCAATGCCGGCACCACATCTCAACGAAAGCTTTTCCAAGTGTCGCGTCATGCCGACAGTGTCGAACTGAGGCCAGGTGGACGCTGCGCGTGCAATTGCCCCAGCATATGCAGCGCGACAAGTTGAGTCTTGCTTCCCTTCAGGATTGTTGTGTAGGCCCGTTCTGCATCCGCCAGATTGCCCGAACGGTGCGCCGCAATTGCTTGGTCCAGAATAACCGACAGATGGGATGAAGAGAAGCCGAGGCTCCCTTATTGCGGATTTGCTGCGACATATGATTGGGTTCTGTACCCCGACGAGGGCCGGTCTTTTCGTGAACGGTTGAAAAAATCTAGGCGCCTTTGCTGGAGAGAACAACGGCTGCGCCGTCTCGCTGCAAGGCACGAAATGACCTGCGTCTGCCGATACGCGCGCGATGCCAATTCGCGTGGCCTTCGATCCTTCGCGCGGCAAGGATGGCAATGCAACAAGCAAAGAAATAGACCCCCAGCGAAATCGCTGGGGGTCCTTGGCGTCAGTTCAGGACTGAACTTAGAAGTTGCGCTGAGCGCGCAGGAGCATCTGGAGGTTGCCCTGATCCTTCAGCTCGTAGGTGGTTGCGGGCTTGGCAACAGCCGCGTTCGCCGGAGCCAAGATCGTGCCCGAGTACTTCTGGTCGAGCCAGACGTAGCTCACGTCAGCCGTGAAGGCGAGGCCCTTGACGGGGGTCCAGACGGTGTTCACACCGACCACCGCGAGGTTGAAGTCGGGGTTACAGCCGGCAAGGCCAGCCGACGGAGCGAGACCCGCGACGAAGTTGGCGCAGATCAGACCCTTACCCGTGTCGCCGTATTTGAGCTGAGCATAAGCACCGTAGATGCCCGACGACCAGTTCGGGGACCAGTTGTGGGTATAACCACCACGGAAGCCCCAGGTCTTGACCGTGTCGATCCCAGTGCCGATTCCGAACACGCCATCAGCGATACCGGCAAAGCCGATGCTCTGATAGGCGATGCCGCTGCCGCCGTAGATGAAGATCGCCTGCGGGAACAGGCTCTGGAAGTTGTACCGCGAAGCACCGTCGGTGTAGACGGCCTGCAAGTTGATCGAGTCACCCGCGCCGGTCGGGATGTTCTTGATCGACAACGCGCCCTGCACGGCCCAGCCCCACTTGTCGTCGGGGTGTCCGCTCGTCTCAAGCGCGCCGTAGTAGGCCGGGTGCATGTTGTGCGCGGCGACCGACACTTGGGCCAGACCCCAAGCCTGGTCGACGCGAACCTGGCCGACGATGTCGGGCGAACGCGTGCCACCCCAATCGTTGGCACCGTAGACGCCGGTGATGAAGCCAGCGGCCGTGCCCGCCGACACGTTCCAGAGGTTGGTTTGGCCGCCAGCGGCGGTCGTCAGATCCTGCAACGCGACCGAAGCGGTGACGCCCTGGCCGAAATCAGCTGTATAGGCGACCTGGTTCACACCGGTGACGTTGTTGCTGCCGCCCGGAAGGAAGTCGGGACCGCCAGCCGGATAGCTCTGCCACGGGGCGTCGAAGATCGAGACCGTGCGGCCGAAGGTGAACCCAGCGAACTGGATGAACGCATGGTACAGACCGAGCGTGGCCGAAGTGTTAGGGGTGCCCGAAATCGTCGACGGGCTGCTGCCGGTGACGCTTTGCGTATCCCAGCTGAAGACCGTATCGGCGTAGGTGCGGACCACGCCGTACTCGGTTGCCGTGCGGGTATCGATGGTGAAGTCCAAACGAGCGCGGGTCTGGTAGTAGTTGTCCAGACGGTTGTTGCCACCGGCGGGAGCGCCCTGACCAATGCCGTAGTCGCTGTTCGTGTTGAACAGCAAGTCGGCACGCAGGTAGCCGCCGAACTTGATGCAGGTGTCGGTGCCCGGGATGTAGTAGAATCCAGCACCATACAGGGAGCAGATCTTCACGTACTCGACCGCCTTGGCCTTCACGGGGAGATCGGCTGCCTGAGCTCCGCCCACGGCGATCAGACCCGCCGCTGAGCCGAGCAAAAGGCTCTTAACCAACTTCATGTTAAACCTCCAAGTTGCTCTTCAGGGAAGGTCACTGACCGGACGGCCAATTCCCCAACCCCCTCTAAATCACCGCTTTCGGCCCCTTCGCGTCTTCGGACACACCCGCATGAACGCGAGGGACTTAAGCGAATGACCTAAACGGGACGACCTCGGGATGCCCCCCTCCGTCGCTCAGTCACAATTACCGAACGTCCTTGCACACACAACAAGAGAACGCTGCGAAACGGGCCGATGAAGCGTGTTTTCCAGAGGGTGTTGCACAAATAACACGCAGATGTGATCAAACCACTCTCATAACATATTGTTTACATTAGTGTTTTCGGAGCGGTTCCGAACGCCATCAAAGTTCCACACATGAGGCGACGCGCGCGCGAGCTCGGCTTGAGCCAGCTTTGAGGCGCTCGAATCGTAGAATCAGAAGGAGACTCAATGGGCAGGCATCGACCCTCCTCCCCGCCGTGCAATCTGACGAAGCAGGTCCCTGCAATGCCTCGGGCGCCCGGGTCGCACTCTCTATCACCTCTATATGGAGATATGGAATGGAGGTCGCGGCGCGGGAACGATCGGGCCGGAGAGCTCGGCGAGCGAGGATCTGGGATCTGGAGGTGCTCGTCCTTTCTTTGCACCTTTGAATTTCCTCGCAAATTCAGCGCCATGCCCTCGTCCGAGCGCAAACCCGTCTCGTTTCGCAAATCACTGGGAATATTCGAGCGAAAACGCGCGCTTGCAAATTGACCAGCCCGAGCAAATAGATGCATAAGGCTCGCACCGGAGAGGTGGCCGAGTGGCTGAAGGCAACGCTTTGCTAAAGCGTCATACGGTCTCAAGCTGTATCGAGGGTTCGAATCCCTCCCTCTCCGCCACCCGGCAGCCGAATCCCGGAAGCAGAATCAAGGTCTCTGCGCGCGTCCAGCGGAAGGCGATGGGCGACGCCGGTACGAAAGTTCCGCACAAGGATGAGGGCGGCAAGCCCGCGCGATTCGCGCGCTCCTGATATATGTGAGCACCCACCTAAATGCCGGATCGCCAGACCCGCCAATGCGAGGGCGCTATCAGCACGGCCTCATCGGCCCAGACATTGAACCAGATGCCGCCCTTGCGCCGGCATGGAAAGGACCATGGCGAAATTCCTGTTTGGTGCAGACGCCCGAGCTCCAGGTCGCACGCGTCGGGAGCGATCTGAATCGGCAGCCATCGTCTATTCGTAGCCTGGTTGCTCATGCCGTCGGATTCTGGGCGGCGTGACGGAGAAACTTGCTTCAGCGCCACCGGGCCTGCCCGTGCGAAGGAAGCGCAGGCGGCGCGGCCGTTGTTCTTGCCGGCAAAGGTGACTAGAGTTTTTGCACCATTTCGCCCGAGCACAGACCCCTACGTCGGGTCCAGAAACCCATCGCATGTCGCAACAAGGCCGCAACAAGGGAGCCTCGGCCCCCTCCTCACTCCATCCGTCGGCTATTCTGGACCAGGCAATTGCGGCGCACCGTTCGGGCAATCTGTCGGAAGCGGAACGGGCCTACACGACCATCCTGAAGGGGAGCAGAACGCATGCCGTCGCGCTCCATATGCTGGGGCTGTTGCACGCCCAGCGCGGCCAGTTTGCGGACGCCGAGCCTTTGCTGAAGAAGGCTGCACGCGTCGACCCCGGCAATCCCGACGTTCTTTTCAACTATGCCAACGTGCTGCGCGCGCTGAACAAGCCGGACGATGCGCTCGTCTGGCTTGCGAAAGTGATCGCCCTGGCTCCGAACTTCGCGGACGCGCATCTCAATCGCGGAGCGATCCTCATTGCACGGCAGCAGCTCGGCGACGCCATAGCCGAGTTTGATCGCGCCATTGCGATCGCACCGTCGAGCGCCGCGTTCGCCAACCGAGGCAGCGCATTGCACCAGCTTGGCCGACTCGAGGAAGCGCGTGACAGCTACGGCCGCGCCATCGAGCTTGCACCGGGCGACCCACAGAACCATTTCGCGTTATCCGAGGTTCTTGGCCAGCTGGGACGAGACGACGAAGCGATCGTGGCTCTGGAACGAACGGTCGCACTTGATAAGACGTTCCCGTTTGCGCTGAGCAAACTGGTTGCTTGCAAGCGGAATCGCGCCGACTGGAGCAGTTTCGAACGTGAACAGGCCGCCATGGACGAAGCTGTCGAGGCGGGCGTGCCGATCGACCCCTTCGCCTTCTTTCATGTCTCCTCATCTCCTGCACGCCAATTGACCTGCGCGAAGGCCTATGTCGCCAAGGTGACCCCCGACGGCGGTGCCGCCAGGCCCGCAACGCCGAGTCCGGCGTCCCGGCTCCGGGTCGCGTACATGTCGGCCGATTTTCGCAGTCATGCCACCGCGTATTTGATGGCCGGAATCTTCGAGGCGCACGACCGCGAGCGCTTCGACGTCACCGCCATCTCCTGCGGGCCCGACGACGACAGCCAGATGCGCGACCGCCTGAGGGCCGCATTCGAACGTTTTGAAGATGTCGGCGATCTCGCCGACGAGGACGTCGTCAAGCTGATCGGCCAGCTCGAGATCGAGGTTCTCGTCGATCTCGGCGGCTTCACCGCCGGTGCGCGGCCGAAAATCATTGCACGCCGGCCGGCTCCTATCCAGGTCAGCTATCTCGGATTTCCCGGCACGATGGGCGCCCCCTATGTCGACTATCTCATGGCCGACCGGATCGTCATCCCCGAAGCAGAGCAGCCTTATTACGCCGAGAAGGTGATCTATCTTCCCAATAGCTACCAGGCGACCGACGCAAAGCGACCGCTCCCGTCAAATCCACCGAGCCGGAGCCAGCTCGGACTGGCGGACGATGCGTTCGTCTACTGCGCGTTCAACAGAAGCCCCAAGATCACGCCCCCGTTGTTCGGCGTCTGGATGCGGCTGCTCGACAAGACCCCCGGAAGCGTCCTTTGGCTGCTGGATGGTGACCCGGTCGCCACGGAGAATCTGAAGCGCGAAGCCGTTGCGCGGGGGATTGCCGCTGAGAGAATCGTGTTCGCTCCGCGCCTCCCTGCTGAGGAGCATTTGGCGCGCCACCAGGTCGCCGATCTGTTCCTGGACACATTGCCTTACAACGCCCACACCGGGGCCAGCGACGCCCTCTGGGCTGGCTTGCCGGTCCTGACCTGCCTCGGCACCACCTTTGCCGGACGCGTTGCAGCCAGTCTCCTGAATGCCGTCGGCCTTCCCGAGCTGGTGACGCGATCGCTGGACGAATATGAGGACTTGGCGCTTCGGATCGCGCACGATTCCGAGCTTCGCGCCGCGCTCAGGAACAAGCTGGCGGCGCGCCGGACCACTTGGCCGCTTTTCGATACTGTCCGCATGACGCGGGACATCGAAAAGGCTTTCGACGAAATCTGGCGCCGGCATTGCGCCGGCGAAGCGCCGGCCTCGTTTGCCGTGCAAGCCTTACCATGAGACCGCCTCGGCGCGATGGTGCCGCCCGGTCAAGGTCCGGTTCCCAAGCGAATTGACCGCTCAGTGCGCACAGACCCAGGCTCTCGCCTCACGCTGCGCGACGGAGATCTCGACGTCCGACATCTGGCCGGCGACTTCCTGGCGCAACGCGACGGCGTCCTTGCGGCCCTTCAGCGCGGCGAGATTGAACCATTTGTGCGCGGCGACGAGATCGACGATGCCGGAGCGGCCGCTCGCCCAATAGATCCCGCGCTCGAACAGCACGTCCGACAGCGCGCTCGCATCGACCGGCGTTGCCGTCTCCAGATCGAAAGTACCCTGAAACATCACGCATCCCCTTTGTTCTTATGCCGCCTCGTCCCCCGAGCGCGGCTCCCGTCCAACTCTGATGTGCATGACCCTTCCCGGGATCGTGCACTGTTCAACTCTTCCCCATCGCCGTTTGCCGGCTTGTTGGAGGTGATGATGGCGGGCAAATTTGAATGGCAGTTTAAGCATCGCGATGAAGCAGACGTAAACGCTGGCGCGCGCCTCCTACGCCGAGAATTCAAGAAGTCCATGATTCGCAGGCACTTCTGTCATTCGTCAGATTCGGTTTACCCTGGGATTTCAGGACATCGATAACCATCGCGCGCAGTGGCGCAGGTCATGTGGCTGCTTTTCTTCAACTGGCGTCACCCGCGCCCCCGCTACGCCAAGGCTTCCGCGGTATGCGGTCTCGGGCCGCCGAAGCGGCGAAGGTGGCAGGCGGGTGACCCAGTATTCCAGCGGCCGCAATCGTTCCAAGACAAGCCGCGCGTGCTGGATCGGCCCGTCGGAGCCGGGCGGCGACACCGCTGGGCGAAACGGCGCGCGATCACGCCACAGGTCGCCTTGCCTCTCCAAGCCAAGCGATCAAGCCGGCATGACAGAAGCGCGCTCGGACGCGACGCGGTCAAATCAACGATGTGAGGGAGAGGAATGCCGGCAATGCCCCGGCTTCAAGGGAACGAGGGCGTCGGCGAACACGTCAGGACCAGATTCCACTTTGGCCCGAAGGCCTGTCGTGAAATTGCGGAGCCCGTTGAGGAGAACCGCACCGAACGAAGAAAACTCGTTTCTTCTGCCGGACCGCGAAAGAGAACGGTCCGACCGTTGACCTGATGTCTCGCCGACACCCTCTATCGTCGACCAGAACCTTTAGGAGGCGCTGATGACGTGCCGGCTATCTGGAGCCGGCAACTTCAGAAGCGAAGTTACTTCTTCTTCTTCGCGACCTTGCGGGTCTTCTTCGCAGTCTTCTTCACTGCGCTCTTCGCCTTCTTCGCCTTCTTCGCTTTCTTGGCCATGTTGCCCTCCGATGTGTGAGATGGCTTTAATCGCTGCGTGCACTCGGGGATCGAATGCACTTCATCCCGAATACACCAACACGAAGAAAAAAACAGCTTCTCGCTTAAAGAAGTGTTGACGCAGCAAGGCGCCTGCGCTTGGCGGGCGCGACGCAGGCGCTTCGTACGGCGTCCACTTGCGATCATGCGGAGCGCTCGCATCGCCGACGTTCGCGAACGATGCGATTGCGCGAAAACACTATGCAGCAAGTATTTTTTCGCACGCGCGCATCGCGCGCGACCAACGCAGCGATGCGCATCGACAATCGTGCGGTCGCCTCGCAAAGGCGTTTCGCGGACTCTGAGTCGCGATTTTTGGCAACGAAAATATTTTCATGCTTAACGGCGCGGGCGCTCGCCGGAGCGCGTTCAAGCCGCCGTTTCGGGCGAATCGCGCGGCGGCGATTCGCCCCGCCGCATCGCCGTCGATCAGGATGAAGTTTGCCGTCGAGGATGCGCGCGAGCGCGCCGCGAGAACCGAAAGCGAGGTGACGAAACGCGTCCGTCACCTCGTTCGAATGCGCGAGGCTTAGACGCCGAGCTTGGACTTGAGCAGGTCGTTGACGCTCTGCGGGTTGGCTTTGCCGCCGGATGCCTTCATCACCTGGCCCACGAACCAGCCGAGCGATTGCGGCTTGTCCTTCACCTGCGCCGCCTTGTCGGGATTGGCCGCGATGATGTCGTCGACCACTTTTTCGATCGCAGAGAGATCCGTGACCTGCTTCATGCCACGGCTTTCGACCAGCGCGCGGGGATCGCCGCCCTCCTGCCAGACGATTTCGAACAGATCCTTGGCGATCTTGCCCGAGATCGTGCCCTCGCCGATCAGGTCGATGATCGCAGCCAGTTGCCCGGCATTGACGGGCGAGGCCGTAATATCCCGGCCTTCCTTGTTGAGACGGCCGAACAGCTCGTTGATCACCCAGTTCGCCGCCATCTTGCCGTCGCGGGCGCGACTAGCGAGCTTGTCGAGCACCGTCTCGTAGAACAGCGCGCTCTCGCGCTCGGCGACCAGCACGCTCGCATCATAGGCCGAGAGGCCGAAATCGGCGACGAAGCGCGCCTTCTTCTGATCCGGCAGCTCCGGCAGCTTCGCCTTCAGCGCGTCGACGAAGTCCTGGCTGAACTCCAGCGGCAACAGGTCGGGGTCGGGGAAATAGCGATAATCGTGCGCCTCCTCCTTCGACCGCATCGAGCGCGTCTCGCCCTTGTTGGGATCGAACCGGCGCGTCTCCTGCTCGATCTCGCCCCCGTCCTCCAGGATCTCGATCTGGCGCCGCGCTTCATACTCGATCGCCTGGCCGATGAAGGCGATCGAGTTCATGTTCTTGATCTCGCAGCGGGTGCCGAGCGGCGCGCCGGGCCTGCGCACGGACACGTTGACGTCGGCGCGCAGGGATCCCTTCTCCATGTCACCGTCGCAGGTGCCGAGGTAGCGCATGATCGAGCGCAGCTTGGTCACATAGGCCTTGGCCTGCTCGGCGTCGCGGATATCAGGCTTCGAGACGATCTCCATCAGCGCCACGCCAGAGCGGTTGAAATCGATGTAGGACAGCGACGGCGACCGGTCGTGCAGCATCTTGCCGGGATCCTGCTCCAGATGCAGCCGCTCGATACCGATGGTGGCCGTCTTGCCGCCGTCGAGATCGATGATCACCTCACCCTCGCCCACGATGGGCGACTTATACTGGCTGATCTGGTAGCCCTGCGGCAGGTCCGGATAGAAATAGTTCTTGCGGTCGAACACCGAGCGAAGGTTGATCTGCGCGTTGAGGCCGAGCCCGGTCCGGACAGCCTGCCTGACGCATTCCTCGTTGATGACCGGCAGCATGCCCGGCATCGCGACGTCGACCAGCGAGACGTGGCTGTTCGGCTCGCCGCCGAAAGCGGTAGACGCGCCCGAGAACAGTTTGGCGTTCGAGGTCACCTGGGCATGGATCTCCATGCCGATGACCATCTCCCAGTCACCGGTTGAGCCCTTGAGAAGCTTGTGCGTGGCCGTGCTCATGTCCTGCTCCCGAGCAGCGTGGCAGCGATCCGCTCCCACTCCGCTTCCAATGAATCCTTTGCCGCCGGCTGGCCGGCCTGGCGATACCAATAGCCGGCATTGCCGAGATCGCCTTCGACACGGTGCAAATAGGCATGCACCCAGGCGGCCTCGCGGCTGCTCTCGTCCTGAACGATCGTGTGCGCGCGGTCCCAGTCGCCCTTCGCCGCCCACCAGAGGCCGGCGAGCGGCGCGTTCAGGTCCGGCGCGGGCGCCGCGCCGCCGAGACTCGCGATAAAATCGGCGACATTCACCACCACCTCGCGGGCGTGAAGCGGCCGGCGGCCTGCTCGATCACCTCGCCGAGCGAGAACAGCGTCTCCTCATCGAACGGACGGCCGATCAGTTGCAGCCCGAGCGGCAGGCCCTGCGCGTCCTTGCCGGCGGGCACCGCGATGCCGGGCAGGCCCGCCATGTTCACGGTCACCGTGAAGATGTCGTTGAGATACATCTCGACCGGGTCGGCGCCGCCCTTCTCGCCGATGCCGAAGGCCGCCGACGGCGTCGCCGGGGTGAGGATGGCGTCGACGCCCTTGGCGAAGCAGTCCTCAAAATCCTTCTTGATCAGCGTGCGCACCTTCTGCGCGCGCAGGTAATAGGCATCGTAATAGCCGGCTGAGAGCACGTAAGTGCCGATCATGACGCGGCGGCGCACCTCCGCGCCAAATCCCTCCGCACGGGTGTTCTCGTAGAGCTCGATGATGTTCTTGCCCTGCTCGCGCAGGCCGTAGCGCACGCCGTCATAGCGCGCCAGGTTGGACGAGGCCTCCGCCGGCGCCACGATGTAATAGGCCGGGAGCGCATATTTGGTGTGCGGCAGCGACACTTCGACCAGCTCGGCGCCGGCCGCCTTCAGCCACTTGGCGCCCGCTTCCCAAAGCTTCTCGATCTCGGCCGGCATGCCGTCGAGGCGATACTCCCGGGGGATGCCGATCTTCATGCCCTTCACGGACTTGCCGATCGCGGCCTCGTAATCCGGTACGGGGATATCGACCGACGTCGTGTCCTTGGGATCGTGGCCGGCCATCGAGCGCAGCAGCATCGCGGCATCGCGTACGCTGCGCGCGATCGGGCCCGCCTGGTCGAGCGAGGAGGCAAAGGCGACGATGCCCCAGCGCGAGCATCGGCCATAGGTCGGCTTGATGCCGACGGTCGCGGTGAACGCGGCCGGCTGGCGGATCGAGCCGCCGGTATCGGTCGCGGTCGCGCCCATGCAGAGCAGCGCCGCCACGGCCGAGGCCGAGCCGCCGGACGAGCCGCCCGGCACCAGCGTCGTGTTGCTGCCCTCGCGACGCCAGGGATTGCCGACGGGGCCGAAGCACGAGGTCTCGTTGGCCGAGCCCATCGCGAACTCGTCATTGTTGAGCTTGCCGAGCATCACCGCGCCGTCGCGCCAGAGCTGCGAGGTGACGGTGGACTCGTAGGTCGGCACGAAATTGCCGAGGATCTTCGAGCACGCCGTGGTGCGCACGCCCTTGGTCGCGAACAGGTCCTTGATGCCGAGCGGGATGCCGGCGAGCGGGCCCGCATCACTCTTGGCGATCTTGCTATCCGCCTCGCGCGCCATGGCGCGCGCCTGGTCCGGCGTCTCCATCACGAAGGCGTTGAGCACGCGCGCTTTCTCGATCGCGGAAAGATGCGCGTCGGTCAGCTCGAGCGACGTGAAATTTTTTGCCGCGAGACCCTTGCGGGCCTCGGCGAGCGTCAGCGATGTCAAATCGGTCATTTATTGATCGGGCTGCAGAAGAACGGAGACAGGGTCTTGTCGTTGGCCGGGTCGTCTTGCATGACGTTTTTCTTGGCGGCGGCTTTCGCGGCCGCCTCGATCTCGTCGAGCACGGCATTGACGGCGACGTTGGGATCGGCAGCCTTGCCCTGCCGTTCCATCTTGTCGAGGTAATTCATGTAGGCCTGATAGGCCTTCTCATCGTCGCAAAGCAGGCACATCGGACCTAACCTGTTTATTCAACGACCTTCGGCACCAGGAAGAAGTGACCTTCGGTCGCGGGCGCGTTGGCAACGATATCGTCGGCGATCTCGCCGTCGTCGACCACGTCCTGCCGCTTCTTCATCTGCATCGGGGTGACCGAGGTCATCGGCTCCACGCCCTCGACATTGACCTCCGAGAGCTGCTCGACGAAAGCGAGCATGGCGTTGAGCTCGCCCTGCAGATGCGGAACCTCGTCCTCGGAAACCGCGATGCGCGCCAGATGCGCGATGCGGCGGACGGTAGCGGCGTCGACGGACATTATATAAGGCCTCTTACGGCAAAACCTATGTGCCGTATAGCAGAGGCCGCTTTTGCGCCGCAACCGGCGCCTCCCCCTATCCGGCGAGGGCCTTCATGCGCCCCAGCGCCGATTTGGCGAGATCCCGGGTCAATTCGGCGGCGGGGAGCTCGCGGCCCAGCGCAACGGCCTGCCCTGCCCAGAGATTGGTGAAATCCACCCTGCCCTGCTTTTCGGCAGCCGCCTTCAGCGGTCCCAGTGCCGTCGCGGCGTGGGGAAACGGCGGTGCATCCGGCGAGATCGGGCCGGCCTCGCGCATCAGCCGGTTCTGCACCCCGCGCGCAGGCCGGCCGGTCATGACATTGGTGATGACGGTGGAATCGTCCCGCGCCTCGGCGAGCGCCTTGCGGCCGCCCGCGCTGACCTTGGATTCCGGGCAGCGCAGATAGGCGCTGCCGATCTGCACGCCGGCGGCACCGAGCGCGAAGGCTGCAGCAATGCCGCGTCCGTCGGCGATGCCGCCCGCCGCGATCACCGGCACCTTCACGGCATCGACGACCTGCGGCACCAGCGCGAAGGTGCCGGGCTGCTCGGCGATCTTGTCGGTCAGGAACATGCCGCGATGGCCGCCCGCTTCGGCACCTTGCGCGATCACGGCATCGACGCCGCGCTCTTCCAGCCAGACCGCCTCCTTCACAGTCGTCGCGGACGAGATGACCCGGCAACCCGCCGCCTTGACGCGCCGCAGCAGCGCTTGCTCCGGCAGGCCGAAATGGAAGCTGACGACCTCCGGCTTCAGCTCCTCGACCACCTCGCAGAACGCTGCATCGAACGGCGCGCGGTTCGCAGCCGCGATCGGCGCGGAGGGATCGAGTCCGTGCTCGGAATAGTAGCCCGCGAGCCGCTGCTTCCATCGCGCTTCGGCCGCAGCCGTGAGCTCGACCGGCGTGTGGCAGAAGAAGTTCACGTTGACCGGCGCCTTCACGCGCTGGCGAATGAGACGAACCTGCTCGCGCGCCTTTTCCGGCGAGATCATCGCACACGGCAGCGACCCCAGCGCCCCGCCCTGCGCAGCCGCGATCACCAGCTCCGCATCCATCACGCCCGCCATCGGTGCCAGCACGATCGGGAATTCGGTCTTGAAGAGATCGATCAGTCGACGGTCAGGCCACATGGTTTGGTCTCGCTCTCTCTTACCCTCTCCCTTGTGGGAGAGGGTGGCTCGCCGCGATAGCGGCGAGACGGGTGAGGGGTTTGCATCCGCGGACGCAGACCTCTCCGATTTGACTTCATGCTCCGGGGAGAGAACCCCTCATCCGGCGCTTCGCGCCACCTTCTCCCACAAGGGGCCTGTTGCGCTACTGCTTTTTGAGGCCGAAGACGTCAGGATAGAGGGCCGCAGTCGCGTGGATTGCGGTCCGAGTTTGTAATTGCCACCCTCGGCGGGCAGTTCAGGCGGTGATCGTGGCCCACCGCCTCATATTGAACGCGATGGAGGC
>NZ_JARFML010000030.1 GCF_029167105.1 Bradyrhizobium yuanmingense
CAGCGGGAGGTGCGGGCGGCGGCGTCGAGGGGCGCGATCCGCCGGCGCCCGGAATGAACGAGAAATCTTCGGCCAACGACGAGGAAATCCACGGCACCTGCTCGCCGCGCGAGGCGCGGGTGACGCCCATCTTGGTGCGGTTCAGCGTCTCCTCGGCCATCAGGTCGGGAACGCGGATTTCCTTCAGCAGCTCCTGGACGAACAGGCTGCGGTCGCCGCCGGCGTCCGAGACCACCGAGGCCAGCGCCGCCGAGTACATCACCAGCGTGCCGTTCGGTGCGATCACCGGGGTCAGGCCCGCTGAGAAGCTGCGGAACCGGCGCTCGAACGGGTTGCGCCTGGACGCATCGACCAGCGCGATCTTGACGCCGGCGCCGCGGGTGTTGAGCTCGCCGAGGACCGTCTCGAGGCTGAAGCCATCGCGGCGCACGTCGGACTCGGTCCAGATCTGCGCATCCACCGGCAGCAGGTAGCTCTGGCGCGCGGACTGGATGCCGAAACCCGAGAAGAACACCAGCGCGACCGAGCCCGGCTTGATCTTGCCGTAGAGCTTGTCGAAGGCGCGGCGCATGGCGTCGCCGGTCAGATTCTCGCCGAGCTCGACCGAAAAGCCATCGCGCTTGAGCTCGTCGGCGACGGCGCGCGCATCGTTGATCGGTTCCTTCAGCGGGGCATCCGCATCCGGATATTTGGCGTTGCCGATGACCAGCGCAAAACGGTCGCCGGCCGCAAGCGAGGGGGCCGTCGGGACGAGCGAGATCAGCAAGGGCAGAAGAAAAAAGAAGCGAATTTTCATAATCAGCGCGGTCCAGCCAAAAGGGCGCCGTTCCAGCTTGCGCCGCGGCGACCTTAACTTACGCTTACCTCATTATCAAACCGGGGACGGAGGGCGTCAACTGCTTGGAGATTCGACCTTATCCCGATGATGGACCGCAGCGGATGGGCATGCCGCGAGAGGAATGGATGGGTTGTCATGACGGTCCTCGGTACCTCGATGCTGTCGGCGGACCCTAGCGCAGCCAGGGCGGTGAAGACGTGATCGATCTCACATTGCAGCCTCGCCTCCGGGTTTGACCTTTCCTGCCGGCGGTGGCTTGGTGTGCGCGATCGTCCAGGATCCAACTCTAAAAAAAAGCGAGCCCATGGGAAACGTCTACGAGATCTACGCCCTGCGCTATGCGACGATGTCGCCGCGCACCCCCCACATGAACTTCCTCGTGCCCGACCCGCATGACAGCGCGGCGCAGGACCTCGATTATTTCGTCTGGCTGGTTCGAGGGCACGGCCGCGACATTCTGGTCGATACCGGCTTCAACGCCGAGGAGGCGAGCGCGCGGGCGCGCAAGCTCACGCTCAATCCCGTCGATGCGCTGGAGCGTTTCGGCGTCGCGGCGTCGGCCATTCGTGACGTCATCGTGACGCATCTGCATTACGACCACGCCGGCAATCTCGACCGCTTTCCCAACGCGCGCTTCCATCTGCAGGAGCGCGAGATGACCTACGCCACCGGGCGCTGCATGTGCAACGGCTTGCTGCGCCACCCGTTCTCGGTCGAGCATGTCACGCTGATGGTGCGCCACGTCTATGGCGAGCGCGTGACCTTCTATTCCGGCGACGGCGAGGTTGCTCCCGGCGTGACCGTGCACCGCGTCGGCGGCCATTCCGACGGCTTGCAGGTGGTGAAGGTCGAGACTGCGCGCGGCTCCGTGGTGCTGGCCTCCGATGCCGCGCATTACTACGCCAATCTGCAGCGCAGGAGCCCGTTCCCGATCGTCTACAATGTCGGCGACATGGCGCAAGGCTGGGACACGATCGAGCGCCTCGCCGGCCATCCCGACAGGTTTATCCCCGGTCATGATCCGATCGTGACGGAGATCTATCCCCGCGCCAGCGAGAAGGTCGATGTCTGGGCGCTGCATTTGCCGCCGACGCGCTCGTTTGCGAAGTGACGGCGAAGCTGTCATTCCGGGGACGCGCGAGCGCGAACCCGGAATCCAGACGTCATCGCGCTTCAGCTTGTCGTTGCGCATAGCCTTTCCGGCAAACCGCACTTGCACGTTTCCGGATCATGCTTCAGACGATGAAATCGGTCGCGTGTAGGTCCGCCGTATGGACGCCCTGAAGGGTAATCGTGTCGCTGGCCGTCAGGAGAATCACGGCATTGCCCGAGCTGTCGTCGCTGATCAGGCTCTTCAGCGCACTCCAGTCCGCAAAGCCGTAGTCGCGCACGTCGATCAGATCGTGCTCCGGCGTCGTGCCGCCGACGGTCATGTTGCCTTGATCGAAGTGGCTAACGATGACAGTCGTTTCGATACTTTTGCGGTGTCGCTCAAAGGATGTTAAGCAAGGGGATCACAATTTGGCTCACGAGCCGTTCCCGGCGACTGCAATCATCCAACCTCTAAAGGGGCGCGATCATGCTCGTATCCGGCAGGACTTCAGAGGTCGATATCTACATCGAAGTGGCGGATCAGGAGAGGCTGTCGTGAGGCTTGGACCGAGCGGAAGCCGCTCCTTCAACGGGTAACGGCACTTCGGCCTGTGGCCCTCAGTCGACCTGGCAAGCGGATGGTGCAGCGGACGCCCCTCTGAAAAGTCTGGAGATGGCCTATGAAACTCGCGCGTGATGGCGTGCAGCTGTCGTTTGACATTGCAGGCGAGGGACCACTTCAATTCCTGTTCGTCCATGGCCTGGGCGGGGATCGCACGCATTTTGCGCCGCAGATGGAGTATTTCGCCCGCCAGGGTCGGGCGTTGAATGCCGAGCTGCGGGGGCATGGCGAGAGCGACAAGCCGCAACAGGAATATTCGATCGAAGGCTTCGCCGACGATCTCGTCTGGCTGTGCAACCGGCAGCAGATCACCAATCCGGTCATCGTGGGTCAAAGCATGGGCGGCAACATGGCGCTCGAAATCGCCGCCCGCTATCCGGACTTTCCTGCAGGTCTGGTGTTGCTCGATTCAGGGGTGCTCTTCCCTGCCTCGGCAGGGGCGGTGTTCGCCGGTTATCTGGAGGGCTTACGGGGCGCGGATTTTGCCAGCGAGGTGCGGAGGATCGTGGCGGACTCCTGTCTGCCGACCGACAGATGCCGCGCCCGTGTTGAACAGACCTTTCTGGCGACGCCACAGCACGTGCTGGTGTCCACGTTTACAGGTCTGTTCCCCTGGGATTTGCATCGGGCGCGTGAGTGCGCCCAGGCGTGCCGGGTCCCACTGCTCTACATCGAAGCGGCCCATCGGCTCGCGGATCTGGATCGTTTTGCGGCGCTGTGTCCGCAACTGGTCACGGCCAAGGCCGTCGGCTCCGGGCATTTCCTGTCGCTTGAGGTGCCGGAGCAGATCAACCCGATGATCGATCGGTTTATCGCGCTCTACGTGCGAAGACACAGGTAAGCGTTATCGCTGCCGGGCAGTGCGGCGATCGACCGCCTCACTCACGCCGTGGCATCACGATAGCCAACGCACCAGGCGACAGAGCTGATCGTTCACCGCGTCTGCTTCGAGAGTAGAGCAGACCTGGCCTGTCTCGAATGCCCCGAAGCTGCCTATGCTCCGCATTGTGAAATTGCCGATCAAGGCTCAAATTGATGTAGGCTGAACGGCGCGAAGCGAGGTGATACTTGTTCTGCCCCCGCTGACTGTGGAAGCGACATGCGGAGATCGTTGGCGCCCACTATCGTATTGGCTGGAATAGGATTGCTTGCGGGCGGCATCTATCGTTACCTTGTCGACGACCCGGGCGAAGCTACGCTTGCAAACTACCTCCGCAGCGGCCTGCATGGGATGGGTGTCGCACTCGCGGCTTGGGCGGTTCACCTCCATTTCACCTCGCGCAGCAGCGCGTGGGTGACGAAATGGCCGCTCGTCGGCGAACTGCTCGTCAAATCTGTCGTCATGGCCATCGTGGTCGCGGTGGCTGCGATTGGGCTGCAAGCCGCACTCTATGGACACCGGATTGACGCCGCGTGGCTCGCGGCGGGCCTGCCTCGCATCGTCGGCGTCGCTTTCTTGATGTCAATGCTGATCAGCTCGGCCTACGAATTGATACGGCTTATCGGCGGCCGTGTTCTTCTCAGCGTCGTCCTCGGTCGATACCGGCGTCCGACGCGTGAAGAGCGCGCGCTATTGTTTCTCGATCTTGTAGGCTCGACATCACTCGCCGAGTCGATGGGCGAGTTGCGAATACAGGAGCTTCTCACCCGCGTGTTTTTCGACATAGATGAAGTCATCCTCGCTCATGGCGGCGAGGTGCACGCCTACGTCGGGGACGAGGTTATCGTTACATGGCGGGTGACTGCCAATCTGTCGGCGCGGCGCTGTATCGGTTGCTTCTTCGCCATCCAGGACAGGATTGTCGACCACGCCGCTTTTTATGTTCGCGAATTCGGCATAGTGCCACGCTTTCGCGGAGGAATGCATGCCGGCTTGGTGGCGATCAGCGAATGCGGCGATTCACGCCGACAGATTGCCTATTTTGGCGATACCGTGAACGTCGCGGCGCGGTTGCAGGAGCATTGCAAGGAGATCGATCGACCGCTGCTTGTTTCAGCCGACCTGTTGCGCTTGGCGAATCCTACCGCCGACCTTGTGGTCGAACCATTGGGGCCAACGCGGTTGCGCGGACGCCGCGCGCCAATCGACGTGCTCGCCGTCGAGCGCCGTCCATTGACCGACGCGTGAGCCCCTTGCTCAGTAGCAATACGAAAGATTGAGGTGAACTCTAGGTCTTCGGCTGCCTGATGAAGCCAAAGTAAAGGCAGACCAAGAAGAGAATGAAATGGACGACGGAACGGCCGCCGCTGACCAGCGGTGTCTCGACGAAGTCTGTTCCCAACAGAGGCACAGAAACTTCGGCGACAAAGAGATAGAACAAGATGCCTGATGATACAAAGAATGCGCCTGCCAAGAATTTGCGAAATTCCCTGTTTCGCCACGCGAAAAAGAGGCTTCCGACGGCCATGATGAGGCCTGCGGCGACGTAGAGGACAATGATCATGTTTTCCTCACGGGATCAGGCGCGGTCCACAAAACTTAGTTGGTCGCCAAATTCAGAAGCGCCAGATGCTCTGCCCAGTGGTTACATGTAGGTCGTTCCCCGGCGACCGGTCGGCATCTGCTGCACTGCGCAAGTCCGGAGTTGGCCCATCATGCCGCTATCCGGTCAGCACGGCCCGACAAATGACGCCCCTGACGAACTCAGAAGGAGAGAAGGATGCTAGAAAAAGCGAAGGTCGCCGCCCGTCTTCCAGCCAAGGATTTAGATCGGGCGCGGGCGTTCTATTCCGAGAAACTCGGGCTCGACCCGGTCGAACAGCGCGAAGGTGGTCTGCGCTACGTCTGCGCAAGCGGAGAGTTTGCAATATTCATCTCGGCCGGAGTGCAATCCGGCACGCACACGCAGATGGGCTGGGAAGTCGAGGACATCGAATCGACGGTGCGGGAACTTCGTGCAAGGGGAGCAAAGTTCGAGGAATACGACTTGCCCGGCCTGAAGACCGTTGACGGGATCGCCGAGATAGCTGGGAATTACGCAAGCAAGGGCATCGGTGAGAGAGGCGCATGGTTCCGCGACAGCGAAGGCAACCTTCTTGGAATTGGGCAGCCTATTCGATCTTGACAGTCGGACATTGCGGCTCGCTCAACGACGGCTCGTTCGCAGCTCTCACTCTATCGTTGCACTCACGGTCATGACCGATCGGCCCGAGCCGTATGGACCCTTTCCTTCACCATAGATGGCGAACGTATCGTTGCCCTTGTAGCCGGATGCCGCGGTGTACCTGAACGTCGTGACGTTGACCTGTCTGAGCGTGCCGTGCGCAGGTTTCCGGGACACGCCCGATCGATGCATTGCTCCCGGAATCCGCATCGGGAAATTGCACGTTTCGCCCGACCTAACCGTGAAGTAGGCCGTCATGTCCACGCCAAACACGGATGGGTTACCGGTGACTCTGCACTCGGAGATGGCGAAGGCCGTAGCCGGCGTCAGGCTCACGACAGCAGCGAGAGCTAATATCCGCATGCGCATCTCCCCTCGGGATCAAGCGGCAATTGATCTCGAGGCATTGGGGATGACCATTGATATGAATCAACATATCGGCCGCTAATACGCCTGCTTGGCGTCGGCCTCTTCGCTGGTCTGGATCAGATCGAGGCTCTGCTCGATCTTGCCGAGCAGAGCTCGTAGATGGGTTGAGCCCTTGCGAAACCCATCGATCCATCCGCGATGACGCATGATAGGTTTCGCAAGGGCTCAACCGATCCTACGCGCCGAGACGGGCGGCGGACGCGATGTCAACGAGCACCGGCAGGATCCGGGCAAGCAACGATGTCGCGAGGAGATTTTCGAGCCGCCAGCTCCGGAGGAGAGAATACTGCGAGGTATCCTCCGTCCCCTGCGAGCTTATAAGTGGCGATCTCGCGATAGTCGAGGGCGGTCAACTCGCAGCGCAAGAGCTCAATTGGCGTGCCATGCTTCGAGGTCGGAAGCTCAAGATCGACAATTCCGACCCGCGCACCTTGCTTCAAGGCGGGCGCGAGATTGTAGAGGAAGGCATACGGTTGGGCTATCTCGTGATACATATGCACAAGGATTGCGGCGTCCAGCGAGGAAGCGGGCAGACGCGGGTCGTGTGGTTCGCCGAGCGCGAATTGCACGTTCGTCAACTTCAGAAGTCTTGTTCGCCTGGCGAGTTCGACGAGGTAATCCCGCGTGACGTCCTGGGCAACGACAGAGCCGGCGGGGCCGACGAGGTGCGAGAGCCTGACCGTGTGGTAGCCGCTGCCTGCTCCAATGTCGCCGACTGTCATACCTGGTTTCAGTTCAAGAACGCGCGCGATTTGACCGGCCTCATTGAGGGCGTCGCGGCGCTCTTCGGCGGAGCGGCGCGGGCTGACGATCCGTGCGACAGGACGCTGGGGTGAGGGAAACTCGTTTGCAGCGACTCCAGGGGGAGCCAGATGACCTATGTCAGCGGCGTGTGCGCGAGTCGCGGCAAACGCCACAAGTAGCATCGCAATATACGTTGCTGCCGTCACGGTCCTACCTAGCTTTCTCAACCGGACTCCCAAAAGCTGACGTCTGCGCCCTATGGGTGGGCGCCCTAATACGCCTGCTTGGCGTCGGCCTCTTCGCTGGTCTGGATCAGATCGAGGCTCTGCTCGATCTTGCCGAGCAGCGCCGAGAGCTGCTTGCGCTCCTGCGCCGAGAGGCAGGCGAGGATTTCGTCCTCCCGCCGCAGCAATTGCGGGAACAGCTCCTCGTAGAGCGCGCGGCCCTTGCTGGTCAGTTGCAGGCGGAATTCGCGGCGGTCGGCTTCGTTCTCGACCCGCTCGATCAGGCCGTCGCCAAGCAGCGTCGTCACCGCGCGGCTGATGGTCGATTTGTGCGTGCGGGTGCACTGCGCGATGTATTGCGCGCTGCAGGCATCAACGCGGAAGCCGAGCGTGGCGATGACGCGCCAGGCCGGAATGTCGAGGCCGTGGCGCTCCTGATATTCGACCGACAGCGCGGAACTGACCTCCGCTGCGAGTCGGTTGAGCCGGAACGGCACGAACTTGAACAGATCGAGCCGCGGCTTTGGCCTCGTCGAAGCCTCGTCGGCCGCGCGCGCCTTGAGCGCGATGTCGCTGGATGTCCTCGCCAAGGAGATTGCTCCGAATTCCAGTTGACGGCCGGCCGGCTCCGGTCCAAAATAGTTGCACGTGAGACTATCTAGCAGATCGATCCTGTCCTGACCAGAGCCGAGGTTCGTGTATGGCGCCGGCCAATACCCCTCACGCCAAAACCCAGTTCGGCTATCGCCGTCACCCCGATCAGGGCCGTCCCGGGTCGAGCCCCGCGGCGCATCCGGTCGTGATCGTCGGTGCGGGCCCGGTCGGCTTGTCGCTGGCGATCGATCTCGCCCAGCGCGGCCAGCGCGTCGTGCTGCTTGATGATGCCGACCGCATCGGCGAGGGCTCGCGCGCGATCTGCTTCTCGAAGCGGTCGCTGGAATATTGGGACCGGCTCGGCGTCGGCGACCGCATGGTCGAGAAGGGCGTGGTGTGGAGCGTCGGGCGGATCTTCCATGGCGAGTCCCAGCTCTATCAGTTCAACCTCCTGCCGGAAGACGGCCACAAGCGGCCGGCCTTCATCAATCTCCAGCAATACTATGCCGAGGCCTATCTGGTCGATCGCATCAACGAGCTGCCGGAGATCGACCTGCGTTGGCGCAACAAGGTGACGGCGCTCGAGCAGCGCAACGATTCCGCCCTGCTGACGATCGAGACGCCGGAGGGCGCCTATCGCCTGAATGCGCGCTATGTCATCGCCTGCGACGGCGCGCGCTCCTCGCTGCGGCAGATGGTTGGTGCGGAATTCGCCGGCCAGGTGTTCGAGGACCAGTTCCTGATCGCGGACGTCAAGATGACCGCGGAATTTCCGACCGAGCGCTGGTTCTGGTTCGATCCGCCGTTCCATGCCGGGCGTTCGGCGCTGCTGCACCGGCAGCCCGACGACGTCTGGCGCATCGATCTCCAGCTTAACCGTTACGCCGATCCGGTTCTCGAGAAGAAGCCGGAAAACGTGCGGCCGCGGATCGCGCGCATGCTGGGCCATGACAAATTCGAGTTCGAGTGGATTTCGCTCTACAAGTTCCAGTGCCGGCGGATGGATCGCTTCATCCATGGCCGCGTGATCTTCGCCGGCGATTCCGCGCATCAGGTCTCGCCCTTCGGCGCGCGTGGCGCCAACTCGGGACTCGAAGACGCGGAGAATCTGTCCTGGAAGCTCGACCGCGTGCTGCGCGGCAAATCGCCCGCGAGCCTGCTGGAGAGCTACCATCTCGAGCGCAGCATGGCGGCCGACGAGAACATCCGCGAATCCACCCGCTCGACCGACTTCATGGCGCCGAACTCGCATCAGGAGGCGCGGTTGCGCAAGGCGGTGCTGTCGCTGGCCAAGGAGACCGAATTCGGCAAGCGCATGGTCAATGGCGGCCGGCTCTCCGTGCCGTGCAGCTACGAGACGCCGCTGTCCTCGCTCGATGCGGATACGTGGCGCGGTGGACCCTCGCCCGGCAGTTCGATGCTCGACGCGCCCGCCGCAACGCCCGCCGGCGAGCCGATCTATCTGACGGACGCCTTCCGCAAGGGTGGAACGGATTTCACTTTGCTGTCGTTCAGCAATGGCGCGCCGATCGATGCGCCTGCCGGCATCAAGGGCATCCGCATTGGTGTCAAGGACGGACTTGCCGATCCCTCAGGCCTGGTTGCAAAGCGCTACGGCGCCGAGCCGGGTGCCGCCTACCTGCTGAGGCCCGACGGTTATGTCGCGGCGCGCTTCCGCCATCCGACGCGTTCGGCGATCGCGGCGGCGCTGGCGCGAGCCGAAGGTTTGTATTGAGGTTCCGCATGCCGCTCTCCACCAGCTCGAACTTCGCGCGCCCCGACGATGCGTTCCGTGCCATCGTCGAGGCGCATCGCGACCTGACCGAGGAACAGAGCGCCGATTTCGACGCGGCGCTGGTGCTGATCCTCGCCAACCATATCGGCGACATCGACGTGCTGCGCGAGGCGATCGGGCTCGCCAAGCGCCGCATGATCGACGGCCAGCAGCAACAACAGCAACAACAATAGCCTCGTAAGGACGAATTCATGGCGAAGAACTTCGCATCCACCGGCGATCTCTCCGAGAAGAAGATCACCTTCTCCGAGATCGGCACCGATCTCTATGCCTTCACCGCCGAGGGCGATCCCAACACGGCCGTGATCGTCGGCGACGACGGCTGCCTCGTGTTCGACGCCCAGGCAACGCCGGCGATGGCGAACAAGGTGATCGAGCGGGTGCGCGCCGTGACCGACAAGCCGATCAAATATGTCGTGCTGTCGCACTATCACGCCGTGCGCGTGCTGGGCGCCTCTGCCTATCACGCGCAAGGCATCGTCGCGTCGCAAGAGACCTATCGTCTCATCGAAGAGCGCGGCAAGCAGGATTGGGATTCCGAGTACGGCCGCTTTCCGCGCCTGTTCCAGGATGCGCAGAGCATTCCGGGCCTGACCTGGCCGACGCTGACCTTCGAAGGCGAGATGTCGATCTACCTGGGAAAACGCGAGGTGCGCCTGATGCAGCTCGGCGCCGGCCACACCTCCGGCGACATCGTCGCCTGGGTGCCGGATGCGGAGGTGATGTTCTCCGGCGACCTCATCGAATATCACTCGGCCTGCTATTGCGGCGATGCGCATTTGCGCGAATGGCCGATGACGCTGAACGAGATCCGCAATTTCAATCCGAAGGCGATCGCGCCGGGGCGCGGCGATGCGCTGAAGGGCACCGCTACCGTGCGCGAGGCCATCGCGATGACGCGCGACTTCGTCACCTCGCTCTATGGCGCGGCCGAAATCTCGGTCGCCAAGGGCCGCAGCTTGAAGGAATCGATGGCGGCGACGCGCGAGGTGATGGATCCGAAATTCTCGAGCTTCGCCATTTACGAGCACTGCCTGCCGTTCAACGTGTCGCGCGCCTACGACGAGGCGTCCGGTATCGACGACCCCGTGATCTGGACCGACAAGCGCGATCAGGAAATGTGGGCCGCCTTGCAAGGAGGAGGATAGCCATGAACATCAATACCTCGCCTGACCAGATCATCCGCAGCTCGGCCCAGGTGACGCCGGGCTACATGTCCGGCTTCGGCAACTCTTTCGAGACCGAGGCGCTGCCGGGCGCGCTGCCGATCGGGCGCAACTCGCCGCAGCGCTGCGCCTACGGACTCTACGCCGAGCAGCTCTCGGGCTCGCCCTTCACCGCGCCGCGCGGCAGCAATGAGCGCTCCTGGCTCTACCGCATCCGCCCTTCCGTGAAGCATTCCGGCCGCTTCGAGAAGGTCGATGCCGGCCTGTGGCGGTCGGCGCCGTGCCATGAATACGACCTGCCGATCGCGCAGCTGCGCTGGGATCCGACGCCGCTGCCGAAGGAAGAGGTCACCTTCGTGCAGGGCGTGCAGACCATGACGACGGCGGGTGACGTCAACACGCAGGCCGGCATGGCCGCGCATGTCTATCTCATCACCAAGTCGATGGTGGATCAGCATTTCTATGATGCCGACGGCGAGCTGATGTTCGTGCTGCAGCAGGGCAATCTGCGCCTCGTCACCGAGTTCGGCCGCATCGATGCCGAGCCCGGCGAGATCGTGGTGATCCCGCGCGGCGTCAAGTTCCGCGTCGAGATTCCGAACGGTCCGGCGCGCGGCTATCTCTGCGAAAATTACGGCGGCGCCTTCACACTGCCGGAGCGCGGCCCGATCGGCGCCAATTGCCTTGCCAATGCGCGCGACTTCCTGACGCCGGTGGCAAACTACGAGGACAAGGACACGCCGACCGAGCTCTACGTGAAATGGGGTGGCTCGCTGTTCAAGACGGCCCTGCCGCATTCGCCGATCGACGTGGTTGCCTGGCACGGTAATTATGCGCCGTACAAGTATGATCTGCGCACCTTCTCTCCCGTCGGCGCGATCGGCTTCGACCATCCCGATCCCTCGATCTTCACGGTGCTGACCTCGCCCTCGGAGACCGCGGGCACCGCCAATATCGACTTCGTGATCTTCCCCGAGCGCTGGATGGTCGCCGAAAACACCTTCCGGCCGCCCTGGTACCACATGAACATCATGAGCGAGTTCATGGGCCTGATCTACGGCGTCTACGACGCCAAGCCGCAGGGCTTCGTCCCCGGCGGCATCTCCTTGCACAATTGCATGCTGCCGCACGGTCCCGACCGCGACGCCTTCGAGCATGCCAGCAATGGCGAGCTCAAGCCGGTGAAGCTGACCGGCACCATGGCCTTCATGTTCGAGACCCGCTACCCGCAGCGCGTCACCGCCCATGCGGCGAACTCGTCGACTCTGCAGGACGATTACGCCGATTGCTGGAACGGCCTGGAGAAGAAGTTCGATCCGAATAGGCCGTAAGTTTCGCTGTCCGTCATCGCCGGGCTTGACCCGGCGATCCATCCCTCTTGAAATGATGGATGCCCGGGTCAAGCCCGGGCATGACGATTTTCCGATTGGAGAATTCGCGTGCCTCACCCCAACGACCCCAGCCTCCGCTCCTTCATCGACGTCGATCCCGCCTCCGACTTCCCGATCCAGAACCTGCCCTATGGCGTGTTCTCGGCGAATGGATTGGCGCCGCGCGTTGGTGTCGCCATCGGCGCCTACATTCTTGATCTGTGGGAGCTCGAGCAGGATGGCCGCCTCGATGTCGGGCAGCCGGGGACCTTTGCGGCAGGCAGCCTGAATCCGTTCATGTCGTTGGGCCCGAAGGTGTGGTCGACGACCCGTGCGCGGATCAGCGAGCTTTTGCGGCACGACAATCCCGAATTGCGCGACAACGAGGAGCTGCGCAAGCTGGCCCTGGTGCCGATGCGCGATGCCAGACTGCATCTACCCTTCACCGTCTCCGGCTACACCGATTTCTATTCGTCAAAAGAGCATGCCACCAATGTCGGCGTGATGTTCCGCGGCAAGGACAATGCGCTGCAGCCGAACTGGCTGCATATGCCCATCGCCTATAACGGCCGCGCATCGACCGTCGTGGTCTCCGGCACGAAGGTGAAGCGGCCGCGCGGGCAGCTGAAGCCGCCGAATGTGGAGCTGCCGAGCTTTGCGCCGTGCAAGCGGCTCGATTTCGAGCTGGAGATGGGCGTCGTCATCGGCCAGCCGTCGCCGATGGGCGGCATGCTCACGGAGCAACAGGCCGAGGAGATGATTTTCGGCTTCGTGTTGCTCAACGACTGGAGCGCGCGCGACATCCAGCAATGGGAATATGTGCCGCTTGGCCCGTTCCTCGCCAAGGCGTTCGCGACATCGATCAGCCCCTGGGTGGTGACGCGCGAGGCGTTGGAGCCGTTCCGCTTGAACGGGCCGGAGCAGCAGCCGGTGCCGCTCGATTATCTCAAGCAGACCAAGCCGCAGAACTACGATGTCGCGCTCGACGTCTCCTTGCGCGCTGCGGGTGCCAATGCGCCCGCCAGCATCAGCCACACCAATTTCAAGTACATGTACTGGTCCTCGGTGCAGCAGCTGATGCACCACGCCTCAAGCGGCTGCGCCATGAATGTCGGCGATCTCTTAGGGAGCGGCACCATCTCCGGCCCGGAGAAGAACCAGCGCGGCAGCCTGCTCGAGATCAGCTGGAACGGCACCGAGCCGGTCGAGCTGCCCGGCGGCGCCAGGCGCGCGTTCCTGGAGGACGGCGACAGCCTCGTCATGCGCGGCTGGTGCCAGGGCAACGGCTATCGCGTCGGATTCGGCGAGGTCGAGGGGACGATCGTGGCTGCGGAGTAGCCGCGGTCGCTGCCACAAGCACCGTCATTGCGAGCGCAGCGAAGCAATCCAGTATCGCAGCGGCAGTCTGGATTGCTTCGTCGCAAGGGCTCCTCGCAATGACGGCGTGGACAGAGCTCACCGCCTCTCCGGCGGCACGTCGCGCACCCGCGCACAATGCGCCGCGACATCCTCCAGGCTGTACTTCAGATGCACCCGCTTGTCGGACGGCGCCTGCCTGGCCGTGCACACGCCCGGCCGCCATTCCTGCGCCGGCCTGATCGGGCGCGGGGCAAAGCCGCCGCCGCAATTCGGGCAGACGTTGAACAGCTTGGTCTCGACGCAGTCCGCACAGAATGTGCATTCATAGGAGCAGATCCGCGCATTGGTCGCGTCGGGCGGCAGGTCGCAATCGCAATATTCGCAATTCGGTCGCAGCTGGAGCGCCATGTTGAATCTCCACAACTAGAGCTGCGATCATCGCAGATCGTGCAGCCACCGCGAATGCCATAGTTCCCTCGATTTCAGCCGGGCTTGATCTCCCTCAGCGGCAGCTTCGAGCTCTCCTTCAGCCTATCAAGCACGATCGAGGAGCGCACATGCGCCACGCTCGGGTGCGGCATCAGGACGTCGTTGACGAGATTGGACAGGCCCTTGAGATCGCGCAGCACGGCCTTGAGCACATAGTCGGCATCGCCTGTGAGCGAATACGCCTCCTGGATTTCGTCGATCCGGTTCACCAGCGCGCGGAAGCGTTTCGAATTGTCCGGCGAGTGGGTCGCCAGTCCCACCTGGATGAAGGCGATCACGCCGAAGCCGAGCGCCTCGCTGGAGAGGTCGGCGTGGTAGCCCGCGATGACCTTCTCCTCCTCCAGCCGCATCCGCCGTCGCGAGCATTGCGAGGCTGACAGGCCTGCAAGGTCGGCCAGCTCCTGGTTGGTGAGGCGGCCGTCGTCCTGCAGCGCACCCAGGATCTTGAGGTCGAACGCATCCACGTTGATCATGCGTGTTTTGTCCATTTGATGCACGGATCGTGCATAGAATAGCCGAACCCCGTCTCGTTTGCACGCTCATTGCATGGCTCATGAAGGATAGTTCCTGCCAGCAGCCATTTGGGAGAACAGCATGGGTCCGTTTCCGCACGATGCACCGCCGGCCACAGTGAGTGCCGACAACCCGATGGGTACCGACGGCTTCGAGTTCGTCGAATATGCCCATCCCAATCCGGAAGAGTTGCACGCGCTGTTCAAGCTGATGGGCTATGCGCCCGTCGCACGGCACAGAACCAAGAAGATCACGGTCTATCGCCAGGGCGACATCAACTATCTCGTCAACGAGGAGCCCGGCACCCACGGCTATGAGTTCGTCGCCGCGCACGGCCCCTGTGCGCCATCGATGGCGTTTCGCGTCGTCGATGCCAAGGCGGCCTATGACCGCGCGATTGCGCTCGGCGCCGAGCCGGCCGACCTATCGTCCGCGCAGAAGACGTTGGACGTGCCCGCGATCAAGGGCATCGGCGGCAGCCTGCTTTATCTGGTCGATCGTTACGGTGCCAAGGGCTCCGCCTATGATGCCGAGTTCGAATGGCTGGGCGCGCGCGATCCCAGGCCGCATGGCGCCGGCCTGTTCTATCTCGACCATCTCACCCACAACGTCCATCGCGGCCGCATGAATGTCTGGGCGGGATTCTACGAAAAACTGTTCAACTTCCGCCAGATCCGCTTCTTCGACATCGAGGGCCGCGCCTCCGGCCTGTTCTCGCGCGCGCTGACCAGCCCCGACGGCAAGATCCGTATTCCAATCAACGAGGATGCCGGCGATTCCGGCCAGATCGAGGAATATCTGCAGACCTATCGCGGCGAAGGCATCCAGCACATCGCCTGCGGCTGCCGCGACATCTACCGCACCATCGAAGGCCTGCGCGAGGCCGGCCTGCCCTTCATGCCGTCGCCGCCCGACACCTATTTCGAGAAGATCGATACGCGCCTGCCCAAGCACGGCGAGGACGTCGCGCGACTCAAGAAAAACGGCATCCTGATCGACGGCGAGGGCGTGGTCGACGGCGGCCAGACCAAGGTGCTGCTGCAGATCTTCTCAGCCAACGCGATCGGCCCAATCTTCTTCGAGTTCATCCAGCGCAAGGGCGACGACGGTTTTGGCGAGGGCAATTTCAAGGCCCTGTTCGAATCGATCGAGGAGGATCAGATCCGGCGCGGGGTGCTGAAGGTGGATGCGGCCTGACCGTCATTCCGGGGCGCGCGTCAGCGCGAACCCGGAATCTCGATGTGACAATCTCCAGATTCCGGGTTCGCTCGCAGCGCGAGCGCCCCGGAATGACGTCAGCCTTTCCACGCCTTCATCACCGCCCCGATCTCCGCCGCCTCCGGCTCGCGTGCCGCCGAGGGCGTGCGCGAGAACCGCGGCGCAGGGGCCGGCTGCTTCACGCCGTGACGCTCGATGAAGACGTTGCGGGCGACCATGTGCGGATGTTGCGTGGCCTCCGACATGGTCAGCACCGGCGCGAAGCAGATGTCGGTGCCTTCCATGATCTTGCACCAGTCCTCGCGCGTCTTGCTCTTGAACACGGACCGGAGCTTCTCCTTCAGCGCCGGCCAGGCCTTGCGGTCCATCTGCGCGTCGAAATCGGCGTCGGTGAGGCCGGCATGCTCGCGCAGCAGCGCGTAGAATTGCGGCTCGATCGAGCCGATCGAGACGAAGTGCCCGCAGGCGCATTCGTAGACGCCGTAGAAATGCGCGCCGCCGTCGAGGAAGTTCTGGTCGCGCTGCTCGGTCCAGCGGCCCATCGTGGTCATGTCGAAGAAGAACGACATCAGCGAGGCCGCGCCGTCGCACATCGCCGCGTCCACCACCTGGCCCTTGCCCGACCTCTGCGCTTCCAGCAGTGCGGCGAGCACGCCGACGACGAGATAGAGCGCACCGCCGCCGAAATCGCCGACCAGGTTGAGCGGCGGCACCGGCGCTTCCTTCGTGCCGATCGCGGCCAGCGCGCCGGTGATGGAGATGTAATTGATGTCGTGGCCGGCCGCATTGGCGAGCGGGCCTTCCTGGCCCCAGCCGGTCATGCGGCCATAGACCAGCTTCGGGTTGCGCGCGAGCACGACGTCCGGCCCGAGGCCGAGCCGCTCCATCACGCCGGGGCGAAAACCCTCGACCAGCGCGTCCGCGCTTGCGAGCAGATCCAATACTTGCGCGATCGCCGCCTTGTCCTTGAGGTCGAGCTCGATCACCTTGCGGCCGCGCCCCGCCACCGACTTCATGCTCTTCTTCGCGCCGACGCGGTCGAGCGTGACGACGTCGGCGCCCATGTCGGCAAGCATCATGCAGGCGAACGGGCCGGGCCCGATGCCGGCGAATTCGACGATGCGGAAGCCCGAGAGCGGGCCGGAGCTGCGGACGGAGGAGGTGGGGGCTGGTTTGTCGAGCACGTTGTTGTTTCCTCGGGTCGCGGGCGCATGCCGGCGTCGGCAATCGCCTCTGACGTTTCTTCTGTTGAGCGAGTTAATCGGCTGATTAACTTTTCTCGCCTTCACGCCGGCGAGGCAAGCGGTTTTCATGCCGCACGGCCAAAATAAAACGGCGCGCACCGAAGTGCGCGCCGCGGAAAATTTGCGTGGAGACGCTAGAGCATGATCCGGAAAAGTGCGTAGCGGTTTTCCGAAAAGATCATGCTCAAACAATAACCTAAAGCGCGATGACGATTCATCCTAATCGCATCGCGCTTTAGCCGAACTGTCAGCGCGCGGCGGCGACCGCGCGTTGTGCCATCACCTTGATCAGGTTGGCGCGATATTCCGCCGTGCCGTGGATGTCGGCCAGCAATCCGTTCGCCGAGATGCTGACGCTGTCGATCGCGGATGGCGACCAGTTCGCCTTCAGCGCGGCTTCGATCGCGCCCACCCGCATCACGCCGGTTTGCGAGGCGCCGGTGGCGGCGACCCGAACCTCGCCCGACTTGGTCTGCGCCACGAACACGCCGGTGAGCGCGAAGCGCGAGGCCGGATGCCGCATCTTCTCGTAGCCTGCCTTCGCCGGCACCGGGAATGACACGGCGGTGATGATCTCGCCGTCTTCCAGCGCCGTCGTGAACAGGCCCTGGAAGAAATCATCCGCCGCAATCGACCGCTTGTTGGTCTTCACGGTGGCGCCGAGCGCGAGCAGCGCCGCCGGGAAATCCGCAGCCGGATCGTTGTTGGCGATCGAGCCGCCGATCGTGCCGCGATAACGCACGGCGGGGTCGCCGAGCACCGAGGTGAGATAGGCGATCGCGGGGATCGCCTTCTTCACGTCGGCATTCGTCATGATGTCGTAATAGGTCGTCGCGGCCTTGATGGTCAGCGTGTCGCCCGACAGCTCGACGCCCTGCAGCTCCTTGATCCTGCCGAGGTCGATGACGTCGGAGGGACCTGCGAGGCGCTGCTTCATGACCGGCAGCAGCGTCTGGCCGCCGGCGAGGAACTTCGACTCGCTGCCCTTGGCGAACAGGCTGACGGCCTCGTCGACCGAGGAGGCGCGATGATAGGTGGTCTGGTACATCTTCGGTCCTCCCTTAAGCCGCGTGGATCGTGCGCCACACCCGGTCCGGGGTTGCGGGCATTTCCAGGTTGTTCTTGCCGATCGCGTCCGTGATCGCGTTGATCACGGCCGCCGATGCGCCGATCGCGCCGGCCTCACCGCAACCCTTGATGCCCAAGGGATTGCCCGGGCAGAGCGTCGTGGTGTGGGACAGGTTGAACGACGGCACGTCGTCGGCGCGCGGCATGGCGTAATCCATGAACGAGGCCGTGACCGGCTGGCCGTTGGCATCGTAGATCGCATGCTCGAGCAATGCCTGCCCGATGCCCTGCACGAGGCCGCCATGGACCTGGCCCTCGACGATCATCGGGTTGATCAGCCGGCCGAAATCGTCGGCCGCGACGAAGTTGACGAAAGAAGTCTTGCCGGTGCCGGGATCGACCTCGAGCTCGCAGATATAGGCGCCGGCCGGGAAGGTGAAGTTGGTCGGGTCGTAGAAGGCGCTCTCCTTCAGGCCCGGCTCCATCCCGTCAGGCAGGTTGTGTGCGGTGTAGGCCGCGAGCGCGACCATCGGCAGGGCGATGGCCTTGTCGGTGCCTGTTACCTTGAACTCGCCGTTCTCGATGACGATGTCGGCTTCCGATGCCTCCAGCGCATGCGCGGCGATTTTCTTGGCCTTGGACTCCATCTTCTCCATCGCCTTCAGGATCGCGGTGAGGCCAACGGCCGCCGAGCGCGAGCCGTAGGTGCCCATGCCGAACTGCACCTTGTCGGTGTCGCCATGGACGATCGAGACCTGGCTGATCGGAACGCCAAGGCGCTCCGCGACAAGCTGGCAGAACGTGGTCTCGTGACCCTGGCCGTGGCTGTGCGAGCCGGTGAGGATCTCGATGGTGCCGACCGGGTTGACGCGCACCTCGGCCGATTCCCATAGGCCGACGCCGGCACCAAGGCTGCCGACCGCCTTCGACGGCGCGATGCCGCAGGCCTCGATGTAGCAGGACACGCCGATGCCGCGCAGCTTGCCGTCGGCTTTCGCCTTGGCCTTGCGGGCAGGGAAGCCGGCATAGTCGATCGCCTTCATCGCCGCATCGAGGGAAGCGTTGAAGTCGCCGGTGTCGTAGGCCATGATGACAGGCGTCTGGTGCGGGAACTGGGTGATGAAGTTGGTCCGGCGCAACTGGGCCGGATCGACGTTCAGCTGCCGCGCCGCCGTTTCCATCAACCGTTCGATCAGATAGCTCGCCTCGGGCCGGCCCGCGCCGCGATAGGCGTCGACCGGCGTGGTGTTGGTGTAGACGCCGATCACCTCCGCATGGATCGCCGGGATGTTGTACTGGCCCGACAGCAGCGTCGCGTAGAGATAAGTCGGCACCGAGGACGAGAACAGCGACATGTAGGCGCCGAAATTGGCGTAGGTCTTCACCTTGAGGCCGATGATCTTGTTGTTGGCGTCGAAGGCCATCTCGGCGTGGGTGATGTGATCGCGGCCATGCGCGTCGGTGAGGAAGGCTTCGGTGCGGTCGCCGGTCCACTTGACGGGACGGCCGACCTTCTTCGAGGCCCACAGCGCCACCATCTCCTCGGGATAGATGAAGATCTTGGAGCCGAAGCCGCCGCCGACGTCGGGCGCGATCACGCGCAGCTTGTGCTCCGGGGCGATGTTGTAGAACGCCGACAGCACGAGACGCGCGACGTGGGGGTTCTGCGACGTCGTATAGAGCGTAAAGTGCTCCTCCGCGGTGTCGTAATCGGCGATCGCCGCGCGCGGCTCCATCGCATTCGGCGCGAGGCGGTTGTTGGTGACGTCGAGCTTCACCACATTGGCGGCTTTCGAGAAGGCGGCATTCACCGCGCCCTCGTCGCCGATCACCCAATCATAGACCTGGTTGCCGGGCGCCTCGGGATGAAGCTGCGGCGCGCCGGGCTTGATGGCGGCGTGCATGTCGGCGACCGCGGGGAGCTCCTCGTAGTCGACCACGACGGCTTCCGCCGCGTCGCGCGCGAGATTCTTGCTGTCGGCGATCACGACGGCAATTGCCTGTCCGACGAAGCGCACCGTCTCCGGCGCCATCGCCGGCCATGCGCCCATCTTCATCGGGCTGCCGTCCTTGGAGGTGATGGCCCAGCCGCAGATCAGGTTGCCGACCTTGTCGTCGACCAGCTGCTGGCCGGTGAGCACCGCGACCACGCCCGGCATCTTCAGCGCCGCGGACGAGTCGATCTTCTTGACCTTGGCGTGCGCGTGCGGGCTGCGGATGAAATAGGCATGGGTCATGCCCGTCAACTTGATGTCGTCGACGAAACGGCCCTTGCCGGTAATGAAACGCTTGTCTTCCTTGCGCACGACGCGCGCGCCGATGCCTTCAACACCCATGACTGGTCCTCCCGACCGGAAATTTCCTTGATCGCGCCGTCCATCGACAGCTGCGACGGTTGTTCTTGTTTCGAGGCGCGCCGCTTACTCGGCCGCCTGCGAGACCTTCATGCGGCCGGCCGCATCCAGCACGGCCTTGACGATGTTGTGATAGCCGGTGCAGCGGCAGATATTGCCTTCGAGCTCGGTGCGGACGGTCGCTTCGTCGAGCTGTCCACCATGGCGGTGCACGATGTCGATCGCCGACATGATCATGCCCGGTGTGCAATAGCCGCACTGCAGGCCGTGATTGTCGCGGAAGGCGGCCTGCATCGGGTGCAGCTCGTCGCCCTTGGCGATGCCCTCGATCGTCGTGACGTTGGCGCCGTCGGCCTGCCCTGCCAGCATGGTGCAGGATTTCACTGCACGGCCGTCCATGTGGACGACGCAGGCGCCGCACTGGCTGGTGTCGCAGCCGACATGGGTCCCGGTCAGGTTGAGGTGATCGCGCAGGAGCTGGACCAGCAGCGTGCGGTCCTCGACATCGACAGCAACGGCCTTGCCGTTGACCGTCAGTTTGACTGTAGACACTTGAAGTCCTCCCAAAGTGATTTTGATTGGTTCTAATTAGAGACAGCGCAAACGAAACTTTGCAACTGGGTTTTTGCTGAACGCGGTCATGGAAGGGTCATCGTGATGACGGTCGCCGATCTGCGATTCGGCCACGACGTCTCGTGCCGCCGCCGTCACGTGCTGCGACATTGTGGGAGACACACGGAAAGTCGCCGCCGCATCCGCGATGGCGTGCTCGGCTGCCGCCAAAAGAGGCGCGCGGCCTGATCGCGCGTGCCGTGGTCATCTCGCCGCTTGCCCCTGGACCTAGGCGCGGTCGTGCGTCGTTCCTCCCTCGAATGCCTTGCTCGTTGCGCGAATAGGAGCATGCGCCCCCGCCTTTGTAATCGCGATCTTGGTAGTAGGACGAGACAGCTTAAGCCATTGATTTTGCTTACGGCAATGCAGCGAAGTGCCGCCGTCAAGCCGCGTCGGCCAGGACAACCTATTCCGTCATTCCGGGGCCCGAGCGGAGCGAGTAGCCCGGAATCCATCGGGCCGCAGTGTCCGCGGGTAGATGGAATCCGGGTTCGCGCCAGAGGCGTGCCCCGGAATACCATCGCGTGAATGGTCCGAAAAAGCAGCACTAGTACTTCCTGGCGATTGAACGCAGCCGCGCGTCCTCCTAGTCGAGCGGTACAAGCAACGGCCAAAAGGGTGGAAGCGATGCAGATGAACGACAGTCAGCGGATTCCGGCGTCGAAGGCCAAGGTGTGGGCTGCGCTCAACGATCCCGAAATTCTCAGGCGCTGCATTCCCGGCTGCCAATCGCTCGAGATGGCGTCGCCGACCGAGATGACGGCGACCGTGGTGCTGAAGGTTGGTCCGGTGAAGGCGACGTTCAGCGGCAAGGTGACGCTGACCGATATCGATGCGCCCAACGGTTATCGCATCGTCGGCGAAGGCGCCGGCGGCGTCGCCGGCTTTGCCAAGGGCGTCGCGAAGGTCAGGCTGGAGGAAGAAGCCCCTGATGTCACCATCCTGCACTACGAGGCCGATGCGCAGATCGGCGGCAAGCTCGCACAGCTCGGCTCGCGATTGATCGACTCGACGTCGCGAAAACTCGCCGCGAACTTCTTCGAAAGTTTTGCCGGCGTGGTAGCGCCATCATCGTGATCGATGCGCGACGCCGCCTTCATTCGAGCGCGCATTTCGAGCTGCAAAACAAGGGCAAGACGTAAGTCGGCACAACGGGATGAGCCGCGAAAGCCGCCAATGATTTGCACTACTACCTTCCGCCTATACTAAGCGCGAAAAGGCGATGCTGTAATTTCGAACGATGGCTCGCAGGCGAACTGCGCATCACGAGCGCAAGCCGCTCAGGCGCCCAACGAGGCGTGCACAACAACATCGCGGAGGGAATACATGACCTTTGGAACGAAGGGCTTCTTGGCCGGCATCTCCATGATTGCGATGCTCGCCGCCGTTACACCGGGCGTTCGCGCCAACGACTCGGTGCTCAAGGCGCAATCCGATTCGAATCAATGGGCCGTTGCCGGCCACGATTACGGCAACACGCGCTTCAGCCCGCTCAAGCAGATCAACACCGAGAACGCCGGCAAGCTGACGCTCGCTTACTCCTTCTCGCTGGCGTCGCTGCGTTCGAACGAATCCTCGCCGATCGTCATCGGCAACACGCTGTACGTTTCGAGCTCGTGGGGTCCGAAATACGTCTATGCGCTCGATGCGGCGACGGGGCAGCGCAAATGGACTTGGGAGCCCGATATTCCCGAGGACGTGCTGCAATACGCCTGCTGCGACGTGAACAGCCGCGGCGTCTCCTATGCCGACGGCAAGATCTTCGTTGGCCGCCTCGACGGCAAGCTGACGGCGCTCGATGCCACGACCGGCAAGTCGCTGTGGACGGCGAAGGTGGTCGACTACAAGCAGGGCTCGGTCATCACCTCGCCGCCGCTCGTCGTGCGCGACAAGGTCATCACCGGTTTCGGCGGCGGCGAATACGGCGTGCGCGGCGCGCTGCTGGCCTTCGACATCAACAGCGGCAAGCAGGTGTGGCAGACCTACACCGTTCCTTCGCCCGACGAGCCCGGCGGCGATTCCTGGAAGGGCGACTCCGCCCAGCATGGCGGCGGCGCGGCTTGGCTGGTCGGCTCCTACGATCCGAAGACCGACACGGTCTATTGGGGCACCAGCAATCCCGCCCCGTGGAACACGGCGGTGCGTTCGACCGGCGACGGCAATTTCGGCAAGCTGACCAACCTCTACACCGCCTCGACGCTCGCGCTTGATCCCAACACCGGCAAGATCAAGTGGCACATCCAGACCACGCCGGCCGACGCCTGGGACTATGACGGCGTCAACGAAGCCGTGCTCGCGGATCTCAAGATCGGCGGCAGCACCGTTCCGACGCTGATGAAGGCCGACCGCAACGGCTTCTTCTTCGTCGCCAACCGTGAGACCGGCAAGGTGTTGTCGGCAGAGAAATACGTGTTCTCCAACTGGGCCAAGAAGTGGGACGTCGCCACGATGCGCGCGGTCGAGGATCCCGACAAGCGTCCCGGGCCCGGCCATCCCGCCAAGGACATCTGCCCGAACCTGATCGGCGGCAAGAACTGGCAGCCTATGTCGTTCAACCCGCAGACCGGCCTGGTCTACATCCCGTCCAACAACGTCTGCATGGACTGGTCGGTCAGCGACGTCACCTACAAGCGCGGCGTGTTCTATCTCGGCGCCGAATTCCCGACCAAGGAAGGCCCCGGCGGCTTCCTCGGCGAGCTCGTGGCCTGGGATCCGGTCGCCCAGAAGAAGGTCTGGTCGATCAAGGAAGACCTGCCCTTCAACGGCGGCACGCTGACCACCGGCGGCGGTCTCGTGTTTGCCGGCAACATCCATGGCGACTTCCGCGCCATCGATGCGAAGTCCGGCAAGGTGCTGTGGAGCAAGAATCTCGGCTCCGGCATCGGCGCAGGCCCGGTGACCTATCAGGTCGACGGCAAGCAATATGTCGCCATCGTCGTCGGCCGCACCGCTGCGCTGCCTGCGTTCCTGGGCGAGGTAGGAAAGAAGATGACGGCCGCAGCCCCCGAGGGCGGCTCGCTCTTCGTGTTCTCCGTCCAGTGACAACTCGCGCGCGTATCCTCGAGGTGACGGGATACGCGCGCGCTTTCTCCGGACTTTAGCTGCGGCATCAGCCGATGCTGGGTGCCGCTGCGCCTGGCTCAACAAGCTCCGGCGCAACAACCGCAGCGCCAAGAGAAACGTCAAGAGAAACGTCAAGCGAAACGCCAAGGGAGACGAGGATGCGTCCGAATCATTCCGCCACCGGTGCGAGCCGACATCGCGCCATCGCAGCCCTGCTCGCATGTGCCACTGCTGTGCTGATCGTTCCGGCCTCGCCGCTGCAGGCCGACGAGGCGCAGCCGTTCCGTCTCTGCGCCGATCCGACCAACCTGCCATTCTCGAGCGACAGCTCGTCGAAGCCGGGCTTCTACGTCGAGATCGGACAAGCCCTGGCGCAGGCGCTCGGCCGGCCGATCGCCTATGACTGGCACAAATCCTATTTCGGCAAGCGCACGGTGCGTGTCACGCTGCTCGGCAAGCAATGCGACGCCATGATCGGGTTGCCCAGGTCCGAGGATTTCATGGGTCCGGCCGTGATCTTCTCCGACACCTTCGCCAAGGAGGGCTATGCCCTCGTCGCCGCCAAGGAATCTGCGAAGGGCGCGGCGGTCGGCGGCATTGACGGCCTCAAGGGCAAGCGTGTCGCCGTACAGTTCGCCAGCACGCCGCAAAACCTGCTCGCGAGCCGCGACGACATCCAGAAAGTGACGGTGCTGTCGCCCGAGGAGGGCATGCGGGCGCTCGACCAGGGCCGGGCCGACGTCGCCTTCATCTGGGGACCGGTCGCCGGCTGGCTGAATAAGACCAGCTACGACGGCCGCTACCAGATCGAGCTCACCGAGGGCGAGGGCCTATCATGGGATGCCGCCATTGGCTTTGCCAAGACCTCGACCGAGCTGCGCGACCGCGTCAATGCCGTGCTGCCGCAGCTTCAGGGCAAGATCGGCGAGCTCGCCGTGAAATACGGTTTGCCGGGCGGCGCGCCGGTTCGCTTCGGCGCAGCGCCGACGCCAGCGCCGGTGACGACGGGCACGGGAAGCGGAGCCGGCGTCGCCCAGGTCGCCAATGTCGTGGCGACCGAGACCAAGGGCGATGCGGTCGCGCCGGGCCTTGAGGCCGTCGGTGCGGGCAAGGAGATCTTCAACGGAACCTGCGCGCACTGCCACGGTCCCGATGCGATCCAGAGCGAGCGCAAGATCGATCTGCGGCTGCTGCGTCACCGCTACGGCGACGAGATGCGCGAGAAATATTTGACCACCGTGCAGGAGGGACGGCCGAACAAGGGCATGCCGGCCTGGAAGGAGGTCTATACCGAGGACCAGTTCAACAGCATCTATTCCTTCCTGCTGACGGTCCAGGTCGAATCGAACGACTGAACGGTCTTGACCGAACCCGATCGGGAGGATGTGGTAGCGTTCATCCGGCGCCATCCCGGTGCCGGATTGATGCCGGATGGTTCCGCCTCTACGGCGGCGGATGCCCATACGGTGCAGCATTCGGCGGTGCAGTCCTGTGAAGGCGCCATGACCAGCTTCCTGATCATCGACGATCATCCGCTGTTTCGCGAGGCCCTCGGTAATGCGGTGCGGCTGGCCTTGCCGGAGGCGCGGATTGTCGAAGCGATGTCGATCGAGGACGCCCTTCACATCCTGACGGCCGAGCAGGGCGAGGGCATCGACCTCGCCCTGCTCGACCTCCTGCTGCCGGATGCAACCGGCTTCTCCGGCTTTCTGCGCTTGCGCGAAGCCCATCCGCGCCTGCCCGTCGCCATCGTGTCGAGCGAGGAGGACCAGCGCGTCGTCCGAGAGGCGCTGGAGCTGGGCGCCGCCGGTTTTCTGCCGAAGTCGCTGTCGAAGCGCGAGCTGGCGCAGTCGATCGAGGGCGTGCTGAATGGATCGGTGTCGGTGCCGAAGGATTTCGTGGCAACGTCGCAGCGGCGGCGGGCCGAGGCCAGCAAGGCGCTCGAGGTCAAGCTGCGCGAGCTCACGCCGCAGCAGCTTCGCGTGCTCGATCTGCTGCGGCGCGGCTATCCGAACCGGCAGATCGGCCAGGAGCTTCAGCTCGCCGAATCCACGGTGAAGGCGCATATCACCGAAATTCTGCGCAAGCTCGGCCTGTTCAGCCGCAACAAGGCGATCATCGAGATCGGCAAGGTGGACCTGCCGGATCCCAAGGCCCGGCCCTATGCGCGGGCCGACCGCGGGCGGCCGCAATGACGCGCAATGTCCTGCTTGATCTGAATCAAGCCGGTCTGGTCCGGCTGCGACATGCTCGTTTCGGCGTCGAACCCGTCGATCATCTGGCCAATCAACCGGGAATGGCTCACGCGTGATGCGATTTCTGATCGTCGAAGACCATCCGTTGTTTCGCGAGGCCCTCGAGGGCGCGCTCCAGATGGTGGCGCCGGCGGCCGAGATCCTTCAGGCGACGTCGATCGACGGTGCGCTCGAGCAGGCCGCGGCGGCTGCCGAGCTCGACCTCATCCTGCTCGATCTGTCGATGCCGGGCACCACGGGCCTTTCGGGCATCATCCGCATCCGCAAGGCCTTTCCCAGGATTCCTGTCGTCATCGTGTCGGGGCATCAGGATGCGCAGATCGTGGCCGGCGCCTTGTCGCTCGGCGTCTCCGGCTACATCCTCAAATCGTCCTCGAAGCAGGAGCTGGCGCAGTCGATCGGCGAGGTGCTGCGCGGCGCAGTCTGTGTCCCTGCCGTCTATCGCGGGCTGGTCCGCCCGCAACGCGCCGCCGGCCCGGCGCAGGACCTCCTCAAGCGCCTGCACGAGCTGACGCCGCAGCAATTGCGCGTGCTCGAAATGCTCAAGCGCGGCCTGCAGAACAAGCAGATCGCCTTCGAGCTGAACATCTCCGAGACCACGGTGAAGGTCCACGTCTCCGACATCCTGCGCAAGCTCAACGTGCTCAGCCGCACCAAGGCTATCGTCGAAATGTCCCGGATCGATTTCGCGACCCTGGCCGGCGAGGGGGCAAGTGCAAAGCAGGAGCGCTCGCGGACTGATCCGCGATCGGGATAGCTAGGCTGTCTGTTTACCCATAAATCGGGGTTGTGTGACAGTCATGCAAATGCATTCTGGTCACTCGCGGATCGCCTTGATGGAGGGTTGAATCGTAAGACGGTAGGCGACAAGTGCACTACCATCAAACTTCTCTAAAACCTCGCCGCAAGCAAGGCAACGATATTCCCCTTGCGTGCCAGGCACTGTCGCTAACTCAAGACGCCGAAAACCGGCTCCGCAGCCAGAGCACGTCACATCGCCCTTTTTCATAAGCTACCCCGTAAAACCCCCCGGCGCGGCTTCATAACATGAGTTAAGGCAGAACTGAGGACGGCTTACCCGCCGAGCATCAGCACGATCGCCGCCGAAATCTTTGCCAACCCGATCGTTCGGACGATAATGGCATCGCGCATCATAAGGCCGGAGCTTGGCAGCCATCGTGGTGCTTCGATAGCCATACCTAAGGATGCTTGAAGTCGTTCTGGACTCGTTCCGAGCATCAAATTCCTCGATCTGTCGGCCGAAAGGTAGCTTGCGGAAATTATTGGGACACCACGGGATTTAGATTAGGACACAAAGGCTTAATTGTGCCGCAAGCGGAAGTCGGCGCCGCAGCACGCCTCCTGTCTACAACGCCCTCAGCCGGCTCACCCTTTTCCGGGCTGCTCGCAAGAGCGGTCTTGCAGCCTGATCCTCCCGTCCAACGAGGACGCCCGATGCAAAGGCGCGAGCGCGTCGGTTGTGAGGCGGTGCATTGAGGGCCGCATCGAGCGCCATCTCCCGGTGCGCAAGATAATCATTAACTGCCCCCAATGCGTCCTGGAGCTTCTTCGAATGTTTCTCGAGTTGCGCAAGCCGCTTGCGCTGACCCCTGGAAGTGAACAGACTTTCGAAGAACCTCGCCGCATATCTGACCTTCTTGATCCTGATCCGCAGCCTGTGCCGCGCGCGAGCTGATAATTCCTCAAGCTGCTTGCCATCCTTCTGTATCTTTTGAATGCGGCGAACAAGAACTGTGGCGGCGAATTTGCGGATCGGAGTGTGGCCGCCGGAGCCGTGATGCGCCATCTCCACCCATTCCACCACGTCCAGCAACAACGTCCGAAAGCGTTTTGAGTCGAGGGCACTTGATGCCCGCTCGAAGGCCTCGGCGCGTCGCCGCGTGAACTCCTGCTTGACAGCCGCGATGCCGCGCCGTGGAATGACGTCACGAGCCGCGGGACGAATTGTCTGGTTGAGAAAGACGTCGAGCTCGCGAGCCGCCGCAAGCTCGCCCGTCAGCCACTTCAGCTCGCGCTTGACGTTTTCTGTGCTCGATTTCGGCAAGAGCTTCGAGAAGAGCGAAATCGCTGCGCGCAAGCGCCGCAATCCAACTCTCATTTCATGGACTCCTTCGGGATTGTGGTCCCGCACGGCATCGGCATTTCCCACGAAGTGCCGGATCGCGGAGCGAGCGACGATCCGGAAGGCGTCGCTTGCCTCCATTCGCTTGTCCAGCTTGATCGGGGCGGCGAAACTGACAGGATTGACTTGCCCGTCAGCGAGGTCATAGCCCCGTTCGGCCTTTGATCGCAGATACAGCTCGGCTTCCGTCCGTCGCGCCAACGCATCCGCTGTCTCGAACAGATCACGCGGCTTACCGCGCTTGAGTTCGATCTCCACTTCGTCGACCGGCTCCGAACGATGCCCCACCATGATCTTGCCACGGTCGATCGCGAGCTCGATCTCACTGCCCTTTCTCTGGATAGGCAGAGTGACGCGGTGCACGGAGGTCTTGAAGATCGGCTTGAGTTTCTGCCTCAGCTTTTTTGAGGAAAACGCCTCAACCGGGGAACCGTTGAGCTTTGTGAGATCGGGTGTGCCGCTTTCGATCAATGTTTCCCATTCGCCGCGGCCAAACCGCCCGTCCGTCTCCGATTTTACGGTTTGGACATACGTCTTCCTGTCGTGGCGAACGCGGAGAGAGAGACCATGTCTCTTTAGCTTGTGTCTTGGCGTATCAAAATACGTCGAAAGCAGGTCGGCTTCTGCCGGACATCCCAGCTTCGTGCCCGGAAGTCGCCCATGCTCCACTTGCTTCAAGGCACGATGTGGAATGTGAAATTTTAACTCGGCCTCGAGTCCCATGTGCCATTTCTCCTACTTTGCTCACGGAACCAGCAACGGATCGCAATGCAGAGATCGACGACAAAGACGCCTCTACTAATCCGGTTACGGACGCGTCTGTTCCGTCCTTCCCAAGGAGCGACATCCCCGTAAGCAAAGAGGCCGCTCTAACCGGGCGGCCTAGCAACTACTTCCTGCGGGGCAACGCGATCGGAATATGCTGCGTGGTACTTATCACGATGTGGGGTTTATCATCGGACGCGTGACTTCTCAGCGTCTCCAACACCAGAAAGAACTTTTCCGCAAGCATGGCAGTCAACCTCGCTGACGAAGGTATCTCCGGATCGCGACGAGGCGGATTGGGGAAAAGTCAATCACTCGCGCCGAGCGCTAGCAAATGAATTTGCGCGACAGAGTTGGATATTGGCTTTTTCCTCGTTCTTTTGTCCGCGCTGCGTTCCGCCGAGCGCTCAACGACAGAGTTTTGTCGGACAACGGTAGGGCGATACGCGACTTCCCTCGAACCATCCAAGACCTCGATCAGGGCATCGCATACGGGACAGCGGTATTGACCAGGCGCGCTCCTACGCGATGCGAGCTCGATCCGGCGGAAGCCGGCGGTGCAGTCGGGACACGTGACATCGCTCATCTTCATGGGGCCTGATGATGCGTCGGTTCCATCGAGAGTGCCAGTTCTTGATAGGACGTTTCGCAAACCGACAGCATGACTTGGCAAGGCACGAGCATGCACCGCAGGATCGGCAGTGATTCAGTTCGCGCTTTTTTTTCCGGCGGACGTCCCGCATCCTGGAAGTAATTCATTGATACATCAGAGGGATGATTTGCTGTAAGATGCTACCGGTACTGTGCATGGGGTTGTTTTGCGACTTTGGTTGCGCGCTTCAGCTCAGCAGGAACGACAGCAGCGCCCGCATCTCGGCCGGCTTGATCGGCTTCTTCAGCACTTCGAGGCCCTGCAGGCTCGCCTGCTTCACCGCCTGTTCGGAATAGTCGGCCGTGATGATCATGGCGGGCGTGTCGAGTTTCAAATGCTCCCGCACGTCGGCGATGGCCGACAGGCCGCTCTCGCCGTGATCGAGATGGAGGTCGGCGATCACGACATCGGGCGCGCCGCCGAGCTCGCTGAGGCGCACGAGCGCGTCCGCCCCCGATCGCGTGGTCGCGACGTCGCAGCCCCATCCCTCCAGCAGCGCGGCCATCGCCTCCGAGCCGTTCGGATCGTTCTCGATCAGCAGGATCTTGGCGCCTTCGAGCCCGCTGTAATCGTAGTGCCGCGCGGCGGGCGCGACCTCCTGCGCCTCGTCGGCGACCTCGGCGAGGTCGGCCGGCTCCAGCTCCAGGGTGAAGGTCGATCCCCTGCCGAGCTGTGACGACAGCCGCACCTCGTGCCCGAGCTCGCTGGCGAAGCGGCGGACGATGGAGAGGCCGAGCCCGAAGCCGGCCTGGTCGGCCGCATTGGCATCGCCGCGCTGGAATTCGCGGAAGATCGCCTCCTGCTGCGCCTGCGCAATCCCGGGTCCGGTGTCGGAGACCTGGACGCAGATCCGTCCGCCGCGCGGCCGGCATCCCATCACGACGCCGCCGCTGCGGGTATAGCGAATGGCATTGGCGAGCAGGTTCTGCAGGATCCGCCGCAGCATCATCGCATCCGACATCACCGCGAGCTGAGCGGGGCGGATGCGCAAGGACAGGCCTTGCCGCGCGGTGACCGGCTCGAATTCGTTGCGGAGCTGCTCGAACAGGGGCGCCAGCGCGATCGCGCGCACGTCGGGCTTGAGCGCGCCGGAATCGAGCTTGGCGATCTCCAGCAGCGAGCGCAGCAGGTCCTCCAGCATCACCAGCGAGCGGCTCGCCTGGTCGATCAGCACGCCCGCTTCCTGCGACTCCATCATCTCCGTCAGCGCGGACAGGGTCAGGCGCGCCGCGTTGAGCGGCTGCAACAGATCGTGGGTGACCGAGATCAGCACCGAGGATTTCAGCGAGCTTGCCGCCTCCGCCTGCTGCTTGGCGCGGTAGAGTCCCTCATTGGCGCGCTCGACCGAATGCAGCGCCTCGCGCAATTGGTGCGTCCGGTCGCGAACCTTGTGGTCGAGCGCAATGGCGGTTTCGAACAATGAAAAGGCGTTGAGCTGCTGGTCCATCGAGCGCTCGACGCGCGACATCAGCGCGGCATTGATCTTCCTCAGCTTGGCGGCCTCGCGCCTCAGCTGGTCGACCGCATCGGGGCCCTGCCACATGTCCGTCACGTCGGGCGCCTTCCGATCGCAACCCCCGTGAAGGTCTGGTTCACATGCATGGAGCCGAACTGCTCGCCGTAGGTGTGAAAGCCGACCACGCGGTTCTGCCGGTACAGTTCTGACATGTCGCGGGCGAGCTGATGCTGCTCGGCATCGAGCCGGCGGAGCAGGCATTCGAAGCCGATATAGAGCGAGACGTCACCGATCTGGTCGCGGATGTCGGCGAACGTCTCGCGGGCCGCGCCGACCAGGCTTCGTGAGGTCGCGGCGGTCAGCACCATGCCCTCGTCGATGGCGCAGAAGAAGTGCAGCGAGCCGTCCGGCTCGACGCGCTGGATCGAGCGCGCGTAATAGGCGCCGCCGACGCGCACCAGCACCGGATGCGAGGCGAACGAGAACGGATCGAGCTTGGCGTCCATGATGCCGACCACGCGCGAATATTCTTGCGCGGCAGGCTCGGCGTTCAGCTCCCGGACCGTGCGGTTTTCGATGTCGGCCTCGGTCACCACCATCTTCTGCGCCTGCGGCTCGAAATTGTCGCACTTGAAGACGCGGAACGGCAACGAGGTGTTCAGCAGGATCAACAGGGCGGCATTGCCGTGTGCCTTGCCGTCGAAGAACACGAATGTCTTCTCGAAGCGCAGCCCGTCGCCTGCCGACCCGCCGACGACCGGAATATCGTCCAGCGATGCATAGATCGCGGACATCACCGCTTCTTCGCGGCGGCACAGGCCATCGATCAGGACCAGGCCGAAGGGACTGCCGCGCTCGACCTGCGGCGTGGCCCGCAACAGCTCGTGCCGGAGCTCGCCGCCGATCCTGCGGCCGTCCTCGACGCGGAAGCTGTCGAGGTTGAAGATGGGCCGCACCACCGCTGAAAAGTCGGCGCGGCTGAACGCCAGCGCCACGACGCTGTTCTCGTCCCAGCCATCGGGGGCAAGCTCGCCCGCGGTGGTACAACCGCAGACCTCTGTGTCATCGAATTGCCGGCTGATCTCGGCGATGAAGCGATGGGGGTCGTAGCTGGGGGAGAGGAACACCAGGATCAGTGCCAGCCCGTCGGACGGGAGCTGGGCGGCCAGCTCGGCCACGGCGTCATCGACGCTCGCGGCCTTCGACTTGGCCACGGCAACGCCAGACGCACCGTCAAACCGAAAATCGGTTTGCCCCACTCCGTTTCTCCCTCGAGGCTCGGTCTGATGCCAAGTGCCTGATAAGTATTCGAGAGTAGGGCGTTTTGCAGGTCGCCGCAACACGGCACCCGGTCCCCGCAAGCCCGGACGGATTTACCACCCCTTGAGGATTCTGCCCTAATTTTGCGCATGGTTCGGAGCGGGCTGCTTCCGAGTCGCAGAATGCTGCAAGAACATGAGCTGGGGGTTGGGAATGTCCGGGCGTACCGCATCGCCGTCGAAGCGTTCACTGTTTCCGACCCTCAAGTTCCGCGCAAAGATCATCCTCGGCTTCGCCGCCGTGCTGGTGATCTCCGCCGGCAGCATGGCCTTCGCCTATTTCGGCTTCGAGCGGGTCGCCGCCGGGGTTGGATCCTACCGCAGCAGCGTGTCGGAGGCTGATCTCGCCCGCAATATCGACCGTGAGCTGCTCGCCTATCGTTCGGCCGCCAAATATTTCGTCGTCACCGGCAAGGAAGACGACGCCAAGGCGACGCTCGATGCCGAGGCCAGCCTGAAGAACGCCATCGACCAGGCCGTCAAGGCCGCCACCAAGCCGGCGCGGCAGGAAAGCCTTGGCAAGCTCGCCAAGGAATTCTCCAATTTCTCTGTCACCTTCGCCAAGGTGCTCCAGGCCAAGCGCGACAGCGCGCTGCTGGTGCAGAACCAGCTCCAGCGCAACGCCAACCTCCTGAAATACAAGCTCGACGACATCGGCAACAACGCCTCCGACGCCGAAGCGCAGGCGATCGAGTTCGGCACCAAGCAGGTCAATGCCCAGTTCCAAACCGCGAGTGCGGCGGCGACCAATTTCGTGCTGACGTCCGACCAGGCGATCGCCACCAGCGCGCTGGCGCGGCTGAAATTCGTCGAGAACTCGCTCGGCGCGGTCTACTCGATGGACGACAAGGTCGTCGCCGGGTTGAAAGATGCCAAGGTGCTGCTCGCCGCCTATCGCGAGGCGCTGGAGAAGCTGATCGCCAACGCCAAGCTGGTCGATGACCTCGTCACGGAGATGAGCGGCTCGGCCGGCGCGATCCAGCAAGGCGCCACCGCCATGAAGGCGGACCTCGTCGCCGAGCAGCAGCGGCTGGATTCGGAATCGGCGGCGACCATCGGGCAGACTGAGCAGCTGGTGCTGATGCTGGCCGTCGGCGGCACGCTGCTAGGCGCGGTCCTCGCCTTCCTGCTCGGCACCGGCATCTCGCGGCCGATGATCGCGATGTGCAAGGCGATGCGCGAGCTGGCCTCGGGCAATTTCGACGTCGTGCTGCCGGGCCTCGGCCGCAAGGACGAGATCGGCGAGATGGCCAGCGCGGTCGAGGAGTTCAAGATCCAGGCCGTTGCAAAGGCCGAGCGCGATGCCGCCGCCAGCGAAGTGCAGAACCGCGAGCAGGCCGCAAGCCGCCGCGCCGAGCTGATCCGCTTTGCCGACGATTTCGAGAGCGCGGTGGGTGCCATCGTCTCCAACGTCTCGGCCTCGGCCGTGCAGCTGGAATCGGCCGCCTCGACGCTGACCCGCACCGCCGAGACCACGCAGAGCCTGTCGAGCCAGGTCGCCGGCGTCTCCGAGCAGGCCTCCTCCAACATGCAGTCGGTCGCGACCGCGACCGAAGAGCTGTCGGCCTCGGTCGAGGAGATCGGCCGCCAGGTGCGCGATTCCAGCCGCATCGCGGAGGCTGCCGTGATGCAGGCCAAGGAGACCGACGGCCGCATCGGCAAGCTCTCGCATGCGGCCCAACAGATCGGCGAGGTGGTCAAGCTGATCACCGCGATTGCCGAGCAGACCAATCTGCTCGCGCTCAACGCCACCATCGAGGCGGCGCGCGCCGGTGAAGCCGGCCGCGGCTTCGCCGTCGTGGCGAGCGAGGTGAAATCGCTGGCGAGCCAGACCGCGAAGGCGACCGACGAGATCTCCTCGCACATCACGGGCATGCAGGGCGCCACCGCCGAATCGGTTGCCGCGATCAAGGAGATCGGCGCGACGATCGGCCAGATCTCGTCGATCTCGACCTCGATCGCGAGCGCGGTGGAGCAGCAGGGCGCCGCCACCCAGGAGATCGCCCGCAGCGTCCAGACCGTCGCCCAGGGTACCCAGACCGCGGCCACCGATATCGGCGAAGTCAACCGCGGCGCCGCCGAGACCGGCTCGGCCTCGGAAGAGGTGCTGAACTCGGCCAAGACGCTGTCGAGCGAAAGCACCCGCCTTCGCGCCGAGCTCGACCGCTTCATGGCGAATATCCGCGCGGCGTAGTAAAGCGCACCTTAACAAATCCCCTACGTCACCTAACCGCCAGTTGCGGCGCCACAAGTTTACCGCAGCTTATCCTTTGCCGGTTACCGTGCACACGAGTCGGGAAGCGGGCTGCTTCCCGGCTGCGCCTGGTTTTCCGCGAATGGAATGGGGTGGGGGAATGTCGGTCACGTCCAAATCGAGCCAATCGAAGTCGCGCCATTCGAAGCTGCCAACGCTGCGTTTTCGCGCGAAAATTATCCTCGGCTTCGTGGCGGTGCTCGCCATCCTCGCCGTCAGCATGGCGTTCGCCTATTTCGGCTTCGAGCGGATCGCAGGCGCTGTGGCCTCCTACCGCACCAGCGTAGCGGAAGCCGATCTGGCGCGGACGGTCGATCGCGAGCTGATCGCCTATCAGGGGCTGGCACGGGCCTATACCCTGACCGGCGCGGCCGATGACGAGACCGCAGCCAAGGCCGCTGAAGGAAATCTGAAGAGCGCGATCGCCAAGTCGATGGCCGCCACCACGGGCGCGCCTCGCCGCGAGCAGGTCGGCAAGCTCGAGGCCGAGTTCCAGAGCTTTACGAAAGTCTTCAGCGAGATCATCACGCTGACGCGCGAGAACAACAAGATCGCGGCCGACGAGCTCAACAGTGTCGGCAACAAGATCCGCTTCAAATTCGACGATCTCGCCGACACCGCGGCCCTGGCGGGTCTCGGCTCGGTGCAGACCACGGCCAAGGACATCACCTCGCAATATCTGGCGGTCTCGACCTCGGTCAGCGCCTTCGTCGCCAAGCCGGAGCCGAAGACCGCCGACGGCGTGATCGCCCGCATCAAGTTCCTCGAGACGCTGCTGGTCTCCGTCTACGCGAACGACCAGAAGATCACCGATCGCGTCAAGGAGATCGGCGATCTCTTGAAGCAGTACCGCACCTCGTTCGCAAAGCTGACCGAGAACGTGAAGGTCATCGTCAAGCTGAACGGCGAGATGACCAAGACGGCGGCGACCATCCTCAAGCTCTCGGCCGAGCTGCGTTCGGATCTCACCGCGGACCAGCAACGCATCGAGGCGAGCGCCAATGCGACGATCGTAGAGACCCAGCAGCTGATGCTGATGATGGCGCTCGGCGGGCTGGCCATCGGCATCGTGCTGGCCCTGTGGCTCGGCAACGGCATTTCGCGGCCGATGATCGCGATGTGCAAGGCGATGCGCGAGCTCGCCTCGGGCAATTTCGACGTCGTGCTGCCGGGCCTCGGCCGCAAGGACGAGATCGGCGAGATGGCCAGCGCGGTCGAGGAGTTCAAGATCCAGGCCGTTGCAAAGGCCGAGCGCGACGCCGCCGCCAGCGAAGTGCAGAACCGCGAGCAGGCCGCAAGCCGCCGCGCCGAGCTGATCCGCTTTGCCGACGATTTCGAGAGCGCGGTGGGTGCCATCGTCTCCAACGTCTCGGCCTCGGCCGTGCAGCTGGAATCGGCCGCCTCGACGCTGACCCGCACCGCCGAGACCACGCAGAGCCTGTCGAGCCAGGTCGCCGGCGTCTCCGAGCAGGCCTCCTCCAACATGCAGTCGGTCGCGACCGCGACCGAAGAGCTGTCGGCCTCGGTCGAGGAGATCGGCCGCCAGGTGCGCGATTCCAGCCGCATCGCAGAGGCTGCCGTGATGCAGGCCAAGGAGACCGACGGCCGCATCGGCAAGCTCTCGCATGCGGCCCAGCAGATCGGCGAGGTGGTCAAGCTGATCACCGCGATCGCCGAGCAGACCAATCTGCTCGCGCTCAACGCCACCATCGAGGCCGCGCGCGCCGGTGAAGCCGGCCGCGGCTTCGCGGTGGTTGCGAGCGAGGTGAAGTCGCTGGCGAGCCAGACCGCGAAGGCGACCGACGAGATCTCCTCGCACATCACAGGCATGCAGGGCGCCACCGCCGAATCGGTTGCCGCGATCAAGGAGATCGGCGCGACGATCGGCCAGATCTCGTCGATCTCGACCTCGATCGCGAGCGCTGTGGAGCAGCAGGGCGCCGCCACCCAGGAGATCGCCCGCAGCGTCCAGACCGTCGCCCAGGGCACCCAGACCGCGGCCACCGATATCGGCGAAGTCAACCGCGGCGCCGCCGAGACCGGCTCGGCCTCGGAAGAGGTGCTGAACTCGGCCAAGACGCTGTCGAGGGAAAGCACCCGCCTTCGCGCCGAGCTCGACCGCTTCATGGCGAATATCCGCGCGGCGTAGGTTCGCTGTTCCTGTAGCTCGCGGCCCCGAAAGGCCGCGCTATCGCCTTACACTCCGCTGTCCGGAACGACAGCGGAGTGAGTTCACTCCCTTCCGAACGCCCGCTTCAGCTCGACCTTCGCGCGCTCCAGTCGCGTGCGCTGCGTCTTGGGCAGCGTCTTGCCGGCGCGGTTGATGTAGAAGGTCAGCATCGACAGCGCCGAGCGATAGGCGCCAGTCTTGCGTCGCGAGCTGTGCTCGGCCGAGCGCTTCAGCGAGGCCGCAATCCTCGTCGCGCTGGTCAGCTTGAACACCCCTTGCTTGAGGTCGAGCGCATCGCTCTCCTCCGTCACGCCCTGCGACCAGCGCCTTGTGGCGCGTTTGGTGCTCTTGTGGGCGGTCCCGCTCCGCCGGGTGTTTGCCTTGCGTGCCGTCTTGCGCGGGCTGCTGTTTCGAGAATGTGTCGTCATTCTGACCTGAGCCATGCGCCAACTCCTTGCGGGTCCAGCGGAACGAGCGGTGCTCGCTGGCGTTCCCGCGGGAACCCGGGCCCATCGCAAACGTTGTCGCAAGGTGGCAGGCAGAATGCCGCACCCCGATGATCGGATCGACCCCGTCCACGTCATGTGAACCGGGGCCGCTTCCATTGATCAGACGCAACAACCCGATGGAATTGCAGCAGAGCCCAACGCTGAACTATGCACCCGTAGTCCCGGCGGCGGCCGTGACCGACCGCATCGTCGAGACCAGCATTCCCTCGCGGCTCGATGCGCTGCCGTGGAGCGGCTTTCACACCCGCGTCGTGCTCGCGCTGGGCATCACCTGGATTCTCGACGGCCTCGAGGTGACGCTTGCGGGTGCGCTCTCCGGGGCGCTGAAGCAGAGCTCGTCGCTGAATTTCTCCAATCTCGATCTCGGCATCGCCAACTCCGCCTACCTCGCAGGCGCCGTGCTCGGCGCGCTCGGCTTCGGCTGGCTGACCGATCGTATCGGCCGCAAGAAGCTGTTCTTCATCACGCTCGCGCTCTATCTCTCGGCAACGGCCGCAACCGCGCTATCGTGGGATATCGGGAGCTACGCGCTGTTCCGCTTTCTCACCGGCGCCGGCATCGGCGGCGAGTACACCGCGATCAACTCGACGATCCAGGAGTTGGTGCCCGCACGCTATCGCGGCTGGACCGATCTCGTGATCAACGGCAGCTTCTGGATCGGCGCCGCGATGGGCGCGGTCGCCGCCATCGTGCTGCTCGATCCCGCAGTATTCGCTCCCGATCTCGGCTGGCGCCTGGCCTATCTGATCGGCGCCGCCCTCGGCCTCGTCGTGCTATTGATGCGGATGTGGATCCCGGAAAGTCCGCGCTGGCTGATGATTCATGGCCGTCCCGACGAGGCCCATGCCATCGTCGACGGGATCGAGCGCTCGGTGATCGGGCACGACCAGGATACGAGTGACGGACGCTTCACCAAGATCCGCCTGAAGATGCGCGATCATACGCCGATCGCCGAGGTGGTCCACACCTTGTTCTCGGTCTATCGCCAGCGCGCATTGGTCGGCCTCGTGCTGATGAGCGCGCAGGCGTTCTTCTACAACGCCATCTTCTTCACTTTTGCGCTGGTGCTGACCGATTTCTATGGCATCAGCGCCGATCACGTCGGATGGTACCTCTTGCCGTTCGCTGCCGGCAATTTCCTCGGGCCGCTGCTGCTCGGCCGCCTGTTCGATACGCTCGGCCGCCGCATCATGATCATGTTCACCTATGGCGCATCGGGCGTGCTGCTGGCGCTGTCAGGCTATCTGTTCTCGATCGGTGTCCTGAGCGCGCAGGGGCAGACCATCGCCTGGATGGTGATCTTCTTCTTCGCATCGCCCGCCGCGAGCGCGGCCTATCTCACCGTCAGCGAGACCTTTCCCCTCGAGGTTCGCGCGCTGGCGATCGCGGTATTCTATGCGGTCGGCACCGGCATCGGCGGCGTGATAGGGCCGGCGCTGTTCGGCGCGCTGATCGACACGGGATCGCGCACCAGCGTGTTCGCCGGCTATCTGCTGGGGGCCGTCCTGATGATCGCGGCTGCGATCGTGGCGTGGCGCTATGCCGTTGCCGCCGAGCGCAAATCGCTCGAACACATCGCGCGGCCGCTCGCCTTTATGGAGTAGACTGATGAAATCGGAACTTGCGGAAGTGGCGTTGGACCAGAAGCTCACCATGCCTGATGACGACGAGACGCCGGAAACGGTGCCGGTGCCGCATGCGTTGGTGCCGCATCTCGATGAAATCGCCATTCTGCTCGACATCGATGGCACGCTGCTTGAGCTGATGCCGACGCCGCGCGAGGTGTGGGTGCCGCCGGGCCTGTCGGAAACGCTGAAAGCTTTGACCGAGCGCACCTCGGGGGCGCTGGCGCTGGTCAGCGGCCGCTCGCTCAACGACATCGACCTGATCTTCGCGCCCGACGTGTTCCGCGCCGTCGCCGGTCATGGCGCGGAGATGCGGCTGGCGGTGGACAGTGAAGCGGATGCCCTGCACGCGCCGCCGCTCGACAAGGAGCTGAAGCGGCGCCTCGCCGCCATCGCCAAGCTCAGCCCCGGAATCCTGCTCGAGGACAAGGGCTATTCGCTCGCGCTGCATTACCGCCTCGCGCCGCATGCGGAGAAGGCGATCTACGAATCCGTCTCACTGATCCGCGCCGATCTGCCCAATGCGCCGATCGAGGTGCTGCCGGGCAAGTTCGTCTGCGAGATCAAGCATTCCGGATTCACCAAGGCGAGCGGCGTGCGCGAGTTGATGAAGCGCGAGCCGTTCAAAGGACGTCGTCCGCTGTTCATCGGTGACGACGTCACCGATGAGACCGTGTTCGCGATCATGCCCGACATGGACGGGCTGGCGTTCTCGGTCGGCCGCCGCGCCATGGGCGTGAATGGCCATTTCGATGCGCCGGCGGATGTGCGTGCGTTCCTTGCGCACCTGCTCGATCCCAGGTGAAACCAAGCCAGCGTCATCCCGCAGACACAAAGGCTTCCATTGCGCGCTGCGATGCATGCAGCGCAAACGGGCCGGAAATGCTGTCTTTTTGCGGCGAAATGGCTGAGTTCCGCGAGCGAAACCAGTTCCAACGCGCACGCCCGATTTTGGTTTCAATTGGTTGAAACGATGATCAGGAACCATATTGATGAACGGCAGTTAAATGGGGCGGAATGAACAGGAGGGGACGACCTGTGAACTTGATCGTCGTTTCAAATCGCGTCGCCCGCGGCAAACCCAATGAGCCCATGACGGGCGGCCTTGCGGCGGCATTGCTTCCCGTGGTGGAACATTCGGGTGCGATCTGGGTCGGTTCCTCCGGCCGGGTGCGTGATGGCCATCAGAAGGAGCCGTTCGCCGAGATCGAGGCGCTCGGGACAGGCGCGATTGCGACGCTGGATCTGCCGGCGGCCCATTACGGCGGATACTACGAAGGCTTTGCCAATTCGGCGCTGTGGCCGGCGCTGCATTCGCGCAGCGATCTGATCCGCGTCTCGCGTGAGGACTATGTCAGCTATCGCGAGGTCAACGCCTTCATGGCGCGCGCCTTGATGCGTTTCCGCAAACCGCAGACCGCGTTCTGGGTGCAGGACTATCATTTCCTCGCGCTCGGCGCCGAGCTGCGCGACCTCGGCGTCGATGACCCCGTCGGCTTCTTCCTGCATACGCCGTGGCCTGTCACTGCCGTGATGCAGGGCGTGCCCAACCATCGCGAGCTGATCACGGCGATGCTGGCCTATGATCTGCTCGGCTTCCAGACCGAGGAGGATCGGCAGAACTTCCTCTCTTATGTGGGCGGCGAGCTCGGCCTCACCATCGAGGATGGTGTCGTGATCTCGCAGCACGGCCGCACGCGCTGCGAAGTCTTCCCGATCGGCATCGATGCGGAGAAGTTCGCCGCCTATGCGGCGAAGTCGGCCGCGCATCCTGATGTGTCGCGCCTGCGCCGCAGCCTCAACGGCGAGCGCCTCGCGATCGGCGTCGACCGGCTCGACTATTCCAAGGGTCTCGTCAACCGCATCAGCGCGTTCGACCGGCTCTGGACCGAGCAGCCGCAGTTTGCGCGCAGCATCTCGCTGCTCCAGATCGCCAATCCCTCGCGTGGCGGCATCGAGGCCTATGGCAATCTCCAGAACGAGGTCGCGCGCCTCGTCACCGACGTCAACGGCCGCCACGGCGAGGTCGACTGGACGCCGATCCGCTATTTGAACAAAGGCTTCAGCCAGGCCGTGCTCGCCGGTCTCTACCGCACCGCGCAGGTCGGCGTGGTGACGCCGCTGCACGACGGCATGAACCTCGTCGCCAAGGAATACGTCGCCGCGCAAAACCCCGCCGATCCCGGCGTGCTGGTGCTGTCGAAATTCGCCGGCGCCGCCAACGAGCTCGACGCCGCGCTGCTGGTCAATCCGCACGACATCGACGGCATGGCCCGCGCGATCGCGGTCGCGTCATCCATGCCGCTCACCGAGCGCAAGATGCGCTGGGACGCGATGATGAAGAAGCTGCGCGGCCACACCATCCAGCAATGGTCCGCCGATTTCGTCGCCGAGCTCGAGAAATGCCGCACCCAGAAGGCGGCCGTCGCGCCGCTCGCAGCCCAGCCGCCGCAGGCGCTTCGCTGGCTGAAGTCGGCGATATCAGGCGTGCGGTTGATCTAATCTCAGCTTGGCTCGATCCCACCCTCTCCCCTTTGTGGGAGAGGGTGGCTCGGCGCGACAGCGGCGAGACGGGTGAGGGGTGTCTCTCCACGCGTGAACGTCTCGCAGCGAGATTCGTGGACGCAACCCATCATCCGGCGCTTCGCGCCACCTTCTCCAAGGGGAGAAGGCAAGAGCGCCCCTCAATAGCAATACGACACGCCGTCCAGGATCGCGCATTGCCGCTTGTGCGGCGCGTTCGGATCGTCCAGCGGCACCACGCCCTTGCCCTGACCGACAAACACGCCGGTCCCGACACGCACCGAGCTCTTGTTGCCGATGATCACGCTCTGATGTGGCGTCGAGCTGGAGCGCGTTCCGTCCGGCCAGAGGATGGCATCGCCCGAAAGCACCCCGCGCCGGCCGTCGTCGCAGCTGACGTCGCTCCCCTGCCGGGTGCAAACCTGGGCCAGGGCAGGCGCGGCAAAGGCGGTGCCGAGGGCCGAAATGAGGCTCAGGGCGACGATGGTGTTGCGGATCGTCATGGTGTCACCGGTCGTGTTTGGCGGCTTGCCGTGAATCGTCGCGTCAAACCCGCCTGCGGTTCAGCCGGCAGGCGGGCTGCGGCACGTGGGAGGCAAGATATTATCCTGTAAATACAACAGGTTGCTGAAAAATCGTCGGATATCCCCGCGATCCCTTGCAAAATCGTCGGCGCCCCTTCAAGAGAGGGCGCTCCGGAGAGATGGCCGAGTGGCTTAAGGCGCACGCTTGGAAAGCGTGTGTGCGGGAAACCGTACCGTGGGTTCGAATCCCACTCTCTCCGCCATTGTCATTGAAATCGTTAGATAATTTCTGCGCTTCCCGTAAGACCCCCGGCTCAACCCCCGGGGAGGCGCGCATGCTCGCTCCACCCAGGAACGGGTGGCGAACATCTGAGCCACACTCCCTGAATCGGAAGTCTCGCCCTAACAGTCGCTCATCGACGAATGGGGCGCCAATGGTATCAAAACACCACACCCGCCGCGGGAAGGTACTAGCGCGCGCGTAGCACGTTCCATGCCAATTCCTGCCGAATCCAATTAACGATTCTTTAACCATGATGGAGTCCGTTAACCATCGTGATGTTGCAATTCCGTCGAAGTGAGAATACAGTGACTCGCATGGACGACGACATCCGCAATTTGCTTGAAGCTAGGAGGAGTGAGATCGAAGCGTCACTGAGCGAACTTGTGAAAACCCGAAATGAACTATGGGACGAGTTCCTCAAACTGGACGGCAAGATCGATCAAGTCAGGTCTCAGTTGGAGAAAATCGATGTTGCTCTAAGCGCGATAGACGATCGCGCTTCCAAGAAGACACCAACAATTATGCAAGCAGTAATCGAGGTCCTGAAGAGCAAACCGGATGGAATGACGGCCCAGGAAATCCTCGCTGAGATCAACAAGAACTATTTTGACGGCACTATCGTGAGGACGAGTTTGTCACCACAGCTATCGCGGCTCAAAGATCGCGACAAAAAAATCGATCTGAGGGGCACTCGCTGGTTTCTCTTGCCAGAGCAGCCGTCTCTGTTTCCGCCAGTCAAGAGGCGGTTCTAAAGTTAAGGCCCCGGATTTCCCGGGGCCTCGCTGCACAGCGGCACACCGGCGAGTGCTTAGTTCACCGGAAGAAAGGAGAAGCCAAGTGTTCGTACACACCAGCGACATGAGTCTCGGCATGCACAGCGACAAGAGCAGTTCTTGTTCCTGTGGTGGCTTCGGCGCGCCAACGCTGAAGCCGTATCCGAGATCAATAATAGAGAAGGGGCGATTACCGCCCCCGGAGCAATTCGAACGATAGCGCACGGAAACAGCTTGGTCAACAAGGGTATGCTGAATCCGAAATGATTCCAATGCGTTGAGCTGACTCGCTGCGAGGGCGGCCTTTCACTTCCCTAATTGGTCTTGCGGGTCCCATCTCGCGGAGCTTCCAAGCAGCCATGAATCAGACTTCTGCCGTGACTACTTCCGTCGCCTCATTGAACGGACAATGGATTGGAATCTACTCAAGCAAACGCAATAGTGACGGTCTTCTCGTCGTTGAACTAGACGACGTCGGCTCTCAATACGAGGGCTCGGTTTATGCAATAGCCAACGACCGAACCGTCCCTGCATCCTATGGTGAGCTGTCTATACCAAAGGGTCAAGAGACCGTGTCCGTTCGAGTGCCGCTGGTCCTGGTAGAACGAGGAACCGGCAACACCATTACTGACGATAGCATCAAGAAGACTCATCCCGATGCGACCATCGCGAAATTTGCTGACGTCAATCTCGCGATTTCAGAGCGAGAGATTCAGATACATTGGTCGACGGATACTGGTACCCGTGGTGAGGGGTTTCTTAAGAGGAGCGAGGGAGGAGAAGAATCCTCGCTCTCGTCCATAGAGAGATCGTGGGACGAATTTAACTGGTCTACAACGAGCGCGCTTTCTGTTTCGCGGGCAGGAAAGTAACAGATGGAAACTGCGTACTGCATTTCATAGAACGGGGCGCGCCAACCTCACCAAATTCATGCATCAAGACATTCCCGCTCTTTATCGGCACCTTACGGGTCTCACGACACACCGGTTTAATCTTCAGGATCCGAACGACTACGCTGCCTTTCTGGCCCTTGTTCAACATCACGGATACCCAACTCCGCTCCTCGATTGGACACTGTCACCGTTTATTGCGGCTTATTTCGCCTTTCGTAGCCCTACCTTGCGAACGATGCCGCCCGACGCCAGGGTCCGCATCTTCGTATTCGACGGCTACCTCTGGAATGAAACGTATGAAAGGGCTCCCGCACTTAGCCCCGGCTTCCTTCATGCGACCGTTTTGGAACCCTTGGCCCTCAACAATCCCAGAGTCTTGCCGCAACAAGGCTTTTCGCTGGTCACCAACGTTGACGATCTCGAATGGTACATTCCTTCAATGGAAAAGGACGGACGAAAGTTTCTGACCGCAATCGATATTCCCGTTGCCGAGCGACCCAGAGTGCTGCGAGAGCTTGAGTTGATGGGCATCAATGCAGGCTCGCTCTTTCCTGGACTCGATGGAGCATGCAACCAAATGAAAGAACGATTTTTTGAGCTTTGATCAGGCCTCAACGCCCAGAATCAGAGGCCGCATCAATCGCGCGCAAAGGATCAGGGTGGAATTTCGATACGCCATGCTGGAGCATGCGCTGTAACAACTTCGCGGCCTTGTAGTCGGGATGCGCCTTGCCCAACGCGAGGACGGCCTCTGGATCATCAATTGAGGCCGGTGGCGAATGCCAGGGCTTCAAGCATAATGCAGCGATCTGCTCACTGTAAGCGGCGAACCGGGCGACATCGGCCCAAGGCTCGCTTTCGAGCTTCGCCTTTATCTGATCGTGGTGCGCGTGCTCCGGGTTGCCCAAGATGCGCAAGATGGCCAGTTCGAGGGCGGCGTGATCGTCTTCACTCGTCGTCATCGTCGTTTGCTTGGTCATAATATGAAGCTTTCGCCCGTCGCGCGACCAACCGTCCCGCGGTCTTGCGATCCAAGCGGCTCTGAGGGCTGAGCCTCAATTTGGTTGCTAAGCTCGCCTGCAACCGCGCCATTCTTTCCAGCGATGCATACCCTCCGGACGACGGCTTCCGGTTGGCGACCGCGGCGAGCTTCCGGACTGCAATGACCACCTGCACGTATGACGCCAACAATTGAACGTCGCCCCTCGCGAAGTGCCGAGAATCGGTCTCGCTCACGATGTCCCGAAACAGCGCGCGTTCGGCAGTCGTGAGAGAGGAGGGCGCGACCAGCGGCGGAGGTGCGCCGGTCAGGTCGAGATGGACAACGGACGTTCGCTGGTTAGGTGCTGTTCTCATGCTGAAAAATAAAGGACACGTGAAGATTGTCGCTCTGCGGGCCGGTCTTCTATCTTGGACTGTAAGTTATAGATGACCTCCCCCCGGGTCTTTGATTGTTTGAGGCGGCTCCGATCCCTTTGCGGCGTTCTCGCCAAGAAACCGGAGCCGCGTTGCCGGAGGTTGCACCGATGATCGAAAGGAATAAAAATCATTGGCGCATCTCGACGGCAGCCGAAATCGAAAGAGTAAGTTCATCCGTTAGCTCGTCGACACATTCGAGCATAGTGGAGCGAAGCACAGAGCGCGAAAGTGGATCGGCGCCAGCGAGCGCCATCGCGACGATACAAAGGCCGGAGGCGGTGCGCATCGGATTGAACTCGCGGGCCTTCAGGACAGCGTCGCAAATTGCTCGCATGTTCGAAGCGATTGCTTCATCGCTGGTCGGGTTGTGCTGGGTCAATTCGATCCTCGCTCGCTTTACGTCTACGTCGCCGCTTCAGCGCCTTTACTTCGGCGCGCAACGCGTCAATCTCTTCGAGACATTCGGCGCGTGCTGCCGCGATGACTTGAACGAGCAACTCCTGCGCAAACTCGGTGCTCATAAGGCGAGCTGCTTCGAGATCGGCGGAGGTGTTGATTGGAAGTCGCGGATATCCTTCCGCAACGGCGACCAATCCGAAGGGGAAATCGGCGCTGGTGAGAGTGACTTCCTGCTCCGTTGGAGAGGCATCCGCGACTGAAGGAGCCGAATAAGGCTTTGGAATCAAACCAAGTGCCTCGCGAGCGCGGCGGTCGGCAATCTCTTCGTGGATACTCGCTGTTCGGGCGAGCGCTTCGTGAGCGCGGGCGAGAGTGGCGCGGGCTCGTTCGTAGCTCACCACGATGCTCCGGTCAGAAACGAAATCGCCAAAGGGCTCCGAAGGCCCCAAGAGACTTGCAAGATAACGCGCAATGCGATTGTGTCGCTTTGGAAGAGCGAACGCGCCGGGGCTGCGACGACGTTGGGTGTGCCAACAGTGCTGATCGGCCCAGCGGCGTCGTCCATAACAAGTGTGGCTTCGGACGCAAGCTCAAATCGAGGCACAGCATCGATCGCGCTCGCGAGCCCATTAGGTGCAATCGCGATCACCGTGCCGGCTGCGAGCGCGGCGGACGGCAACACCGTATAGGTCTCGCGATGTTGACGTAGTCGCAACGCGACCGCCTGATCTGTCGCGGCAACGAGAACGGCCTCGCCGATGGGCGCGACAGCCGAGACTAGCACCGTGATGTCTGCGACCATCGCGTCTTGAGGATTGGTGGCGGTCGAGGGTGTGAGCGGCGCGATACCGAGCAATAATCCGGGCGGACGAATGGCGCTCCCGGCTGAGTCGCTGAACAGTGCTGCGTCGGTAGCGAGGCCGAGGCTTTCGGTGAGCACTGTGCGAACAATTGCTTCGATGTTCGGCGTTGAGTGTTCGAAAATCTCGCGAGTGAACGGGACGATTGTTGCGAACTTGCGGCGCTCTAGCCGCGGTCCATCGAAACTCAATCCCTTAACTGGGATCGGCGCGGCTTCGCCGACAAAGCCGGCAATGTTCGCGTCGGCGACAACTCCCGGCATCGCGATGCCGTTGGTGTGGTCAAATGTGAATTGATGTCCTGAACCAAAAACCGTTGCCGCAGCGCTCGCCCCGCCCATGACGGAAATGAAATCGGCGACTGCTGCCGAAGCGAGCGAACCGGCCCAAGTGCTTGAAGATGTCGTTGCCGGCGAGGTCGCGGCCTTGAGCAACATCGGTACATCGATGTCCCCGGGCCAGTTTTGTTTTGCGACGTGGCCCGGGAAGGAATTGTGGACGCTCGCGAGGAGCGTGGCGGTCGCGGCGCGGACAAACGGCGCGGCGCGGTCGCGGCGGAAACGATCTGGGTGTGAACTGCTCATAATCCGAAATATAGCCGGCTCCCAGATCGACCTTGGCGACGCAGTAGCGAATTATTTTTTGGGGCGGGACAACTCTGCCCATTCGACCTGGAGGAGCCGCCGGGCCAGCTTCCCGATCGCGTCCCGGTTTCGGCGGTCGGCCGCGGGCAGTTGCTTCCGGTCCACGACCTCCTCGACAAACTCCTCATCGAGTTCAACGGGCACGACGATCCGCCCCCATCCGCCCGCCTTCTTTCGCTCCCGGTATCGGCGCCAGGACGCGCGTCGCTTCGCGGAGGACTTCGGAGGCGGGCGGCGGGAGCGCTCCTTACTCATGGCCCGAAACCCTCCGCCCGCCACGAGCGGGCTGGCAGGAGGGGCCTGCCACGCCTCGGCAGTCTCTCGCGAGCCCCGGGAGCGTTCGCCAGCGTAGGAGGCGGTTGAGCCCAAGGGAGAGAGCCGAAGGGGGTTTAGGGTATTTCCGGGTTTTGCCCCGCCCGCTTCTATAAACAGTCTTCTTTCCTTCCTTCCGCCTTTTTCGCGCGTGGCGTAGGTACAAACCCCGAATACCCCTAAACCCCCCCTCAGTATAGGTCGTCATTCTTCACCTCCTCGTTGGGCGTCGTCGGTCGCGCGGCGTCCGTCTCCTCGCTGGGCACTACCGGAGCGGCCCGACCCTTTTGGGTCTCCTCGCTCGCGACAATCCGATAACTGTGACTCGTCTTTGGGTCCTTCTTCACGAGTTCGATCTTGTGCCCAATCGACACCCGTCCGAGGTCGGCCACGAGTTGATTGCCAATCGACTTGGCGTTTACGTTTCGGCCATCGCGGCTGTAGACCACGATCAAGTTTGGATAGGCGGGTTTCGGAAAGCCGCCACCCGCCATCGTCGTTTCCATCGCTTTGTTGTAAACTTGGGCCGCAGTGAAATCGCTATTCGCGCCGATACATTCGAGCAACGCCTTCATGCGATCCGCGAGAGCGCTCCGGGTTGGATCCATCGCCCGAGCATCCTCCATACTCTTCACCGGGTCCTCTTGCCCAAGCCACACGAGAGGTAATTGGACGAAGCGTCTCCAGTCGGCGAAACCCGCGATCGAAGCGGCGTTAGCCTGCGGCGGAGAGCCTGCCGCGATGTAGGCGCGGGCAATCGTGAAGGCCGCGGCGAGATAGGCGCCCCTGTCGGCTCTCACGCGCTCCACGGGGTCAAACGTGAATTCACGCTTCTCGGGTGCCTCAACCTTTGCATCGAGACGGCAAGTCAACGTTCTCCGTACCAGGTCGCCGACGATGCGGATGTTGTTGCCGTTCGCGAGGACCGTCGTCCCCCGGCAATCACACTCGCGCGTTTCGTCGTTCCGGCCAAACAGGCGTATCTTGATCTTGCCTTCGGTGAGCATCTGACAGAGCAGGCCACTATCGAGGTCGTGATCTAGGTTGTTGAGAGAGAGGATCGGTAAGGCTTCGAACGCGGCAGCGCTGAGCCGCTTCTCCATCTCCTCCGTATTCCGTGTCCCAGCCAACGGGACAGCTTCGCGGCCAGTGGCGATGGTCGAGATGACTTTGACGAGGTAGGACTTGCCGGTGCCAGCCTCGGGAGCACTGATGAAAAACATCGGCGCGACCTCAAACGCGCCACGAAGGACCGTTGTTAGGATGGCGGCGAGCGCAACAGACTTGTCCACATTGGGTGCTTTGTCGGTGTCCACATTGGCTGCTTTGTCCGCTTTGTCCCCAGCAAACGGAAATTCTTCGAGCATCTCGGTGAGTTTCGCCAGCGCTATTTTGGCGTCGGCCTTCGTCGGACGTTCGGGCATCGGCGGCAATGAGATATCGCCAGCGGACTTGTACCAAAGCTGAGTGGCGGGATCGTATCCGGGTTTAACGAGCAACGAACCGTCTGGACGCATCGTCGGCGAAGTGACGATCCCCTTCACCGAGGGGAAAGACCAGTGACCCGCCTCCAATAGAGCTTCGATCACGTCTCTCGGTGGATCCACGGGCTTATAGGACCTCGATCTTTGGTCAAAGCGCTCAAATGACGCGGCGTGATGGCCGACAACGTCCCGCAGCCTCGCAACGTTATACCTGACGAAGCTGGCAACGAGAGTGTCGCGATTTCGATCGGCAGACTTCTCAAATCGCCACAGCGGCTGCACGAGGCTGCCGCCGCGGACATAGACTTCGCAATTTTTCGCTCGGATTAGAGAGCGCTCGGTTTGCCGCCAAGCCTCGTCGAGGTTGCTGGTCGTGACTTTGATGACGACCTTGCCCTCAGCATTAACTGGCTCTTTCAGCGCCTTCTCGATCTGCCCTTCCAAATACTTCCGGCCGCCTTCGTCGCTGATATGCTCGAAGATCGATTTGCCGCGGTAGGCCTCATCGAGGCAAAGCGCGATGATCTGTTGTTCATCAAATCCCTTGCGCAAAGCTTCGCACAAAAACGCAAACACCAACTCGGAACGCGACTTATGTCCAGCGGGCGTGGCGCCCGTAGCGTCAAGCATCAGCCGCATTTTGTACGGCAGCTTCTTTCTGCTCCCCAGCGATGGCGTCTCAGCTTTGGCAATCTTCGGCTTCTTAGTCTCCACCGCCGCTGGCGGAAAGGCGGATAGCGGATAGCTGACGTCACAATAGTCGATGACCGTCGCGGGACAGGCCGTTCGGCCCGCCTTCCGTTTCTTCTCGTTGGGCCAATTCGTCGTGCCGGGCACACGTAGGATGCGATCCACGTTGCGCGTCGAGGGATCGGCACCGAAAGCCCGCGCCAGCGCAAAGTTGCGTGCCTCGATATCGTCGATATCTTGCTCACTGGTCAGCGAGACGGGAGCATCGAGACGCCACAACAGTTGGACGCCATTGCCGCTATCGATCACAAAGGTGGGTTGTTGCCCAAACGAGGCAATCAGTGGCGCCAGCCGCTCTTTAAACTGCGCTGGCGTCTCATCGGCGCTCGGATCGGCATCGACGTGGAGATAGTCGACTGAGGCAATGTCCTTCTTCGTCGCCTTCTTGTTGAGGTGCGTTCGTGCCGGGTTGAGGCTGTAGTAGATATTCGAGGTGGCGTTCTGCTTTCGAATGAACGCGCGCATAGCCTCGATTTCCGCGGTCGTGAATGTCCGCGTATCGGTCCGCCCGTCAGGGATGATGGCGGTGAGGACCCAAGGCCCTCCGGGGCGTAGTTGTTCGAGGAAGTCCGCAGCTTCCCTTTCGTCCGGAGAACCGGTAATCTCTTGCACTTGAGCGTCCATCAATGAATCCTTTCATCGAGCCCAGCGCGCCAACGCTGGGCTTTCTTGTTCAAGCTCCTCCACTCTCCTGTATGATCGCGTTCCGCCCGGTCGCCTACGTCGGCGGCCGAAGTCCGTCCAATCGCGCCAACGATGCCCGCGCAAACGCGGCTTGGTGTTCAGTGACCTCGCCGCAAGCCTCTCCGTTCAACGAGTAGCGCGGTGCGCGAGGTGTAACGCAAGCTTCAAAGTATTCGCGCTGCGAGCACCAAATTGCCAGCGCGCTCGCGAGCGCGCGGCCGTGAGCCGAGAACTCCCAATTGGGGGCGTGCTCGCGCGGATACAGTTCGCCGTGAAGCTGCGTAATGATGCCGATCGCGAGCGGCCGGGGCGGCGAGCAGAAGACCTCCGGCCAACGTTCGCGGAGCGTTGGAAGGATGTTGCCGGCCATGACTCACGCGCTCTGCTTTGCCGCCGCTTCTTCTCGCGACCTCTGCCACGCGAGTATCGTGCGGCCGAACCATCCCCGCGCGCGTCCGCTTTCGGACAGAGAGATCGGCTTCGGCACTTCGCCGGTTTCGATCTTTTCGGCCAATACGGTTGGCCCATAACCGTAGAACGCGGGGCCGTCTACCATACGATAAAAATGATCGGGGTGAATGATTGGCGGCGCCGGTCGCCGTTTCGAGCTGCGTTGAGGCATCAATTTTTGCTCCGTATTGCACCGGGTAAATCCGGGTTGGAGCGAACCTTCGCCTAAAAACAGTGCGCCTAAAAAGCCGGTAGGTTTTAGGCGGTAAGACGCCGCCTGCGAGCGGCACCGCTCCGGCCAGACCTAAGATCGGCCAGCGTCTTTGCGGGCATGTTCCATCGGGGCGCCACCTCCGAAACGGCTGCCTTCACGGGCCATCCTTCTTCGATCAACGTCTGGACGGCATTTAGCGCAAGGTGGTTTCTGATCTGGATGTGCGTAGGTAGGATGCTCGGGCGTCCGGGCTTGCCGCTCAATCTCGCAGTGAGGAGGGCCGCGAGCATAGGCATGATTGAAGCAGGGACCTGCTCCTTGGAGAGCAAAGCGACTAGGCGGCGTGGGTCGTGCTTTGTGTTGGCCGCATAAATTGCATCTATCCAAGGCCACTCATGCGCTGGGATAGCGAGCGTTGAGGCATTGTCGCTCGGCCACTCGCTGAGTCCTCCTTTGCCGGCATCAGCTTCGAATAACTTCTGTAGCCCGCTCGAATGGCTCGCTCTTCTTGACTTCATCATCGCGCACCCCGCATCGGCACGACCTTCGCGCTTGCAAGCGGAAGAGCAGTGCAATACTGCGCCCAAGCGACCATGAGCCGTCGCCGCTTATTGAATAAATCGCCGCGTCTATAAGCTGCCTCGACCTTATCAGCCACAGCATGCCACAGCGCAGCTTCGCTGACATGGTTCGGGAAATTGGTCGTCTCGCTCACCCAATCTTTGAAGCTCGACCGGAAGCCGTGAACCGTCGCGAGCCGGTCCGGTGTTGTGGAGGGCCAAGCCAGGTCTTTCATCAACTCGGCCATGGCCATGTTGCTTATACCCGACCCGGCTTTGCCGCCGATAAAGAGGTATGGATTGCCGTCTTCAATCGGCAGCCCCTTGAGGATTTCCATCGCGCGGTCGCTTAGCGGGACGCGGCGCGGCTGATCCACGCTGATCTTTGTCTCGGCTCGGTCGGGAGGCACGGTCCAGACCTTCTGCTCGAAATCGACTTCATCGCGTCGCGCGCCAATGACCGCACCGGTGGGGGCGGCGGTGAGTATCAGAAACTCCAGCGCACGAGCCGCGATTCCTTCGCGTCTGCGCAGTTCAGCCATGAAGTCCGGAATTTGCGCATAGGCGAGGGCGGGGTGGTGCTTCACCTTCCGGATACTGCCGCGTGGGGGCAAAACATTGTCGAGGTGGCCTTTCCACCGCGCCGAATTGTCGCCCGTCCGATGGCCACGGACCGTCGCCCAATCCAGAACCTGCTCGATGCGGCCGCGCAGGCGATTGGCCGTCTCCGGAATTGCGTCCCAAAGCCGCTGGTCTGGATAGTTCGCGTGCCGTTGCTCCAGAACCGCGATGACGCGCGGCGTATCGATCTGGCTGATAGCGACGCGCCCAATGAGCGGGAAAGCGTATTGCTCCAACGTCGATAAAAATTGAGCCCGGTGCTTCGGGTTGCGCCACTTTTGCTGATGTTGGTCGAAGTATTGCCGCGCGGCTTCTTCGAATGAAAGCGCCGCGCTCGGCTCGATCGCTTTCGCGGCCTTCTCCGCCTTCCGTTGCTCCATCGGATCGATGCCATTGAAGAGGAGCTTCCGTGCTTCGTGAGCCTTGTCGCGAGCTTCCGCGAGCGAGAGCAGGGAGAGTGGACCAAGGCCTAGCCATCGCTCCCGTCCGCCGCGCTCGTACCTAAAGACCCAACTCGCATTTGTGGCCGAGTTGACTTGGAGCAGGAGCCCTCGCCCGTCTCGATAGCGGCCCGGCTTTTTCAGTGCCCGCTCTACGCCCTTCACAGTTAGCTTCATCGATCCCCGCTCCGAATGACCCCCGGGGCGACCCCCGGATTGGCTCCGACTTCTAGCGGGTAATATCGGGGCTCGGCGATGCGAAGAAAAGGCCTAAGCTATTGTTATTTCATGATTATTGCGAGTTTTAGCGGGCTTTACCGGGGCTCTCCGTTTCCACAGAAATCGGCCACTCTCTCCGCCACCCGCTCAAAAATCAATCGCGCCGGCTTATTTGCCCTCGGGGCCAGCAATCGTCGCCAAGCGCCCGAGCAGGGCCGCCTCGGCCTTGGGAGTCAGACGGTAGCCTTCCGCCATCTCGACCATGTCGCCGCGGGCGACGCACGCGTCCCACCAGTCCCTCACGAAGCCCTCGGCGTACCCGCGCGTCTTGAAGCCGTAAGGTTCGGTGACAACGTCGAAAACGATCATCAGCTCGAAACAAGGCGAGCCGTAGGAGGTTCCGGTCTCGGTACGGCCCACGAAAGCTTCGAAGGATCTGGCCGTACAGAGGCTCGAATAAAGCCAGAACATCAGTCCATACATCAGGTGCGAGCGCTCGTCGTCGTGCAGGGCAAAGAAGCCTTTCTCGTCCACGATCTGCCGGGCCAAGGTGCGCAACATTCGCTCGCCGTGCGGCAGACGGTCGCCGACGGCGGCCAAGGCTCGCACCAGGATCGGCGATAACGTTCCCCGCTCGACGGTTGCGAACGCAGCAGCCCGATCCTCCTCAGTCGTGTCGTACTCGGATTCCGCGACCAAGCCTCGAATGAAGGTCTCGAAGTCCGGCGCAACGACGACGATGCTGTAGTCAGCCTCCTGGTCGACGTACACGACCTGCGGCTCGCCCCGCTTTCCGCAGCTCCGGTAGTCCAGCATAATCAGTTCGTGGCCGCCGGCCGGCGTGTCGGCGATTCCGACGCCGATCGGCGGGTAGCCCCACTCCTCGATCATGAACTTGGCGCCAAACTTCCCGGCGAGCGAATATGTGGACGTACGGCCAAGAGCGAAGAGCCCTTCGATCGCCACGTGGTCCTCCGCCCAGCCTGTACGCTCCTTCATTGGGTGGCAGTTGCGCTTGACCATTCCGCCATTGTGGCGCCGTGCGAGGTCGACATAGGCCGCCGGCAGCCGATACCCACCAATTTCATGCTCAATGGAGGCGATCAGTTCGTCGGTCGGCGGAGGCTCGACATAGTTCTCCAGGGAATACGGACAGTCGTCCCAGAAGCCTTCGAAGTCGAAGTCGTCAAAGAGTCGTTTCGTCGCCATCTTCATGACCTCGTCATGTTACGAGGCGTGTCTAAGCGCCCAGTAGCCAGGACCGTTGATTGCCACACTTCGGAATGAAAACAGCTTATACGTCAATCAGGATTGACTGACCCTCTCCGCCACTTGCTGCCGCTCATAACGGTTTGGTTGCAGGCTCGAGTCCCGCCGGTGCGGTTGAGGCGCTTAGTTGCTTTCATTGCTGGGCAGCGGCTTCATATTCGTGGGGTCATGCCCTCAGGAGCTTATTCCGTGCCGCAAGCGATCCTATCCGCGCAGAGCCGCCCCTTCCGCTCCCGTGCCGAGTTAGCCTCCATCATCATAAGCGCCTATGAGCGCATCGAGCGGGACCGGCGCCGCAATTGCTGGATCTATGTGCGGCCCATGGAAGAAGCGCTGGCTGAGGTTGATGCCCTTGTGCGACGAGCGGAAGAGGGTGAAGTCCTGCCGCTTCTTGGCGTGCCATTCGGCGTCAAGGACAATATTGACGTTGAGGCCATGCCAACGACAGCAGCCTGCCCGTCATTCCAATATAGGGCTGCCCAATCGGCCAGATGCGTCGAGAAATTGGCGGCCGCGGGTGCGATCTGTCTTGGCAAAACCAACCTGGATCAGTTCGCAACCGGACTGTCCGGCGCCCGCTCTCCCTATGGCGCCTGTTCCAGTGCGGCGAACGATCTGTATGTCTCCGGCGGTTCGAGCTCCGGCTCGGCTGCTGCCGTAGCATCCGGCCATGTTGCCTTCGCTCTCGGCACAGATACCGGCGGCTCAGGCCGGATTCCCGCAGGTTTCAACGGAATCGTCGGGATCAAGCCAACCGTCGGCCTCGTCTCGTCCCGGGGACTTGTGCCGAACTGTCCGACCCTCGATTGTCCCTCGATCTTCTGCAATTCCATTGCCGAGGGTCGAATTCTGCTCGGGTTGATCGAAGGATTCGACGACAGCGATCCCTATAGCCGTCAACGGATTGCCTCGTCCTCCCCATCTCCTCGCAAATTCCGGTTCGGCCAGGTCCCTGTCGATCATCTCAATTCATTCGGCATGCCGGAATGCGATGACCTTTACAGGCAGGCCTGCACGAGGTTTTCGGGACTGGGAGGTCAAGCCAGGACAATTGACTTCGCGCCTTTCGCCGAAGCCGGTGAAATGCTCTTTTCAGGGCCTTGGATTGCCGAACGTCATGCGGCGATCAGCAAGCTCCTGGACGTCGATCATGGAGACCTGCTTGACGTCATCCGCAACGTGCTGAGCGGAGCTGCCCGGTTTTCCGCCGCAGATGCGTTCGCCGCGCAACATCGACTTTTGAAGCTGCGACGCCAGATCCACGCGCTTTTCGAGGAGATCGACGTCCTGGTGGTGCCGACCGCGCCACGCCCTTTCACGATCGCGGAGATGATGGAAGATCCCATCACGCTCAACAACCGCCTCGGTTACTACTCCTATTTTGCCAATCTCGTGGACTTGTGCGCGGTGTCGGTTCCCAACGCAACGCTCGGCAACGGCATGCCGATGGGTATCACTTTGCTGGCGCCTGCGTGGCGCGACCATGTTGTTCTCGACTTTGCCGAACGATGGCTGCCCGATGCGAAGGCCGGACTGTTCGATCTAAAGGAATATCCGAAGGCCGCCTCCTAGACGACTTCGAGATCGAGAGCGCGCAGATTGAGGATCACAATCAGGCCCCGGTGATAACGGATGACGCCTCTTGCCTGCATGCGGGAAAGCTGCACTGTCACCCATTGGCGGGTTGAGCCGATCAGATTGGCGAGATCACCATGCGTGAACGGGATCCCGATCACGATCTCGCGGCCCTGCTGCGAACCGTAGATCTTCGAGAGGAAGACCAACAGACGATGCAGCCGCTCGGTCACCGAGCGGGTCCCCAGCATTTGCGCCATGGCCGAGTAGCACCGTGCCTTGAAGGCGAGCGCATCCAGCAGCGCGACTGCGATACTTGCCGATTGAAGCGCCAGCGCGCGCAGGGCGGGGCCGGGCAAGAACGTCACTCGGCTTCGTTCCACTGCAACCGAAGACCATACGTGGGCACCAGTACCGAACAGATCGGGGCCGCCGACGAAATTGCCGGCGAACCAGTAGGCCAGCGTCACCTCGCGCCCGGAAGGCGCCGCGTAGTAGCTGCGAATACGCCCCTCTTCGATCAGATAAATGCCGTTCTGCAGATCGCCCTGACGCCAGACATGCTTGCCTGCCTGCAGAACCTCCTCGCGGCCGATGGCGAGGACACGACGCCGGTCAGCCTCACACAACGGATCCAACAAGCTCGGCAGCGACCCGACCAGAGCATCCGATCCCGCCAGCATGATGCCGGTCGCATTCCCGAGACTTGCCGCTGACATCTGCTCGCTCCCCTGCCGCCGCAGGGGAAAGCCATTCAAGAGCCATGCCAGAACATATCGTCAGGCGCCTACGTCTTGATTTCCATCTGCTCGAAGGCCCTGCGGCCTTCCGAGCGGATCAGGTCAAGGCAATCCCGCTTGAGGGCGAGATAGGCGGCCTCCGCGACGATGGCGCTGGTGCGCGGCCGCGGCAGGCTCACCTGAAGATCCCTGAGGATGCGGCCAGGTCCGGCGCTCATGATCAGCACACGGTCAGAGAGAAGGATCGCTTCATCGATGTCGTGCGTGACGAAGACGATTGTTGCATTGATCCGCTCGCGGAGCTCGAGCAGATTGTCCTGCATGACCGCCCGGGTCTGCGCATCCAGCGCTCCGAACGGCTCGTCCATCAACAGGACACTCGGCTGATTGGCAAGAGCACGGGCAATCGCAACCCGCTGCTGCATGCCCCCGGATAGCGTGTGCGGATAGGCCGACGCGAATCTGGTCAGGCCGATCATCTCGATGAGGCCGTCGGCAATCCGCAGCGCCTCCGCTTTCGGCTTGCCGAGGGCGCGGGGCCCGTGCGCGATATTCCGGCGCACCGATTTCCACGGAAACAGATGTGGCTGCTGGAAGACCATTCCGATCTCGGGCCGTGGCTTGCGCATTGCTTCGCCGGCCATAAGCACCTGGCCTCCGAACGGCCGCTCGAGGCCGGCCATTGCATTCAGCAGCGTGGACTTGCCGCAGCCGGATGGACCGACGATCGAGACGAATTCCCCCTGGGCTACTGCCAGGGATACGCGGTCGACTGCGATGACCTGCCCGCTCGGCGCATCGAAGACGATGCTCAAATCCTCGACCCGGATGATCGCCTGACGCGCCGCGGCGGACGGCGGGTACGTATCCACGAGCCTGAGCGGCTGGTCTGGACGAAGCAGGCTAGGGGTCATCGCCACCACACGGCACGTTCGGCAAGAATCGCGAAGGAACGGTCGGCGACGAAGGAAAGCAGTCCGAGAGCCGCCAGCCCGCCCATGACCTGACCGGTTTGCATGTTCTGTTGCGCAATTTCGATACGATAAACGATACCGGCGAACGCTCCTGCCAACTCGGCGGCGACCAGCGTGTAGAAGGAGATGCTCACCGCGGTTCGAAGACCGACCGTGATATAGGGCAGCGCGCCAAGAAGGACGATCTCCGACAGCATCTGCGGTTGCGGCGTGCCGAGCATCTGGGCGGCTCGGATAAGTCCGCGGTCCACTTTCTGCACCCCGATGTGGGTCGCGAGCCATACCGTGAAGAACACGCCCCAAACGACCAGGAAAAGCTTGCCTGTTTCCGAGAGGCCAAACCAAAGGATGACGATCGGCACGAAGGCTATGGGAGGAATTGGGCGAAGGATGTGAAACAAGGGCGAAAGCAGGCTGGACACCAGCCGAAACCGGCCGGTCAGGATGCCGAGCACGATTCCGCCCGCGGCCCCGATGGCAAATCCCGCGGCCACGCGCGCGAGGCTCGCCATCAGGTCGGCGAAGAATTGTCCGCTGCGAATCCATTCGAGAACGGCAACGGCGACGGTCGATGGCGGCGGAAACAGCACGGTGTTCACGATGCCGGAGCGCGCAACCAGTTCCCACATGCCTGTGAAGGCGGGCACGGAGAGGACGGCGACCAGTACGCTCAGCCGTTCGGTCGCGCTGCTGCGTCTGCCGACGCTCACGGGCGTGCCCCCAGCGTGACGCGAGCTGGATCGAGCGCCTTCAGCGGCGCCGTCACCAGGACTTTCGTGAAATCGGGCATGCTCGCTCCAGGGGGATGATTGCCGGTCTCGAGCCGCCAGGCGGCATGGGTTTTCAGAGTCGTGAGAATCCTGTCGTCGAGGCGCACATGGTAGACGTAGTCCGTCCAGATCGACGCCAATTCATCGCGTTTCATCCCCGTCGCCGCTGCGATGACGTCGATTGCTTCACCCGGATTCGCCTTGAGCCAGCCTTCGGCTTCGATGAGGGACGCCAGGAACTTGCTGACGATCGCCGGGTTGGCGGCGAGGTAAGACTGCGTCACGACGATATTGAAGGTCTCCGAGTAGAGACCTTTGGTATCAAGCGGGATCGCGCCTTCGCCGAGAGCCTTCTTCGCATTCGCGACGTGCGGCTCCCAGGTGTCGAATGCGTCGATGCTGCCGGCCGCCATGGCAGGGAGCATCTCCTGCGGCCGCAGGTTGACAAGCGTCACGTCCTTCGACGTCAGGCCCGCCGCTTTCAACAGAACCGAGGTGTAGACCTCGCTGCCGGTTCCGGCCGTGAAGGCTATTCGCTTTCCACGCAGATCGGCCTTCGTCTTGATCCCGGCAGAAGCTGCGGTCATGGTCTTGAGATCCGAATATTCCATCCCCGCCACGAAGGCGATCGGCTGTTGCGCCATCGCGGCCGCCGTGACCGGCGCCTCGGCTGTTGTCGCGAAATCCGCCCCTCCCCCAAGCACCGTATCGAGGCACTGCTTCCCGCTGGTGAAATTGGAGACCGAGATGTCGAGCCCGTGCTTGGCGAAAAGGCCCTTCGCATTGGCAACGATCGCCAGTCCCGAGATCGGCCCAAGATTCTGGGCGAGCCGCGCCTTCAGCAATTCCTCGGCCGTCGCGCGCTCGGACGGCGCAAACAGGAAGGACGCAGATAGCACGAACACGGCGAAGCGAAGAGCAGTTGTTGATCGCATGCCAAACTCCTGTGATGCCGGCGACCGGAGGTGATCGGCCTTAACGATAGGATCGTCCGAAGATGGGAGACCATGAAGCAATTAATCGACAAGGTCCGCTATCCACTTTTTGCGCAAGCAAACAGCAAGCTGCTCACGCCTTGGGCGCAGCATAGCCTGCCGCAATAGCACTCTGCTGGCTTTCGCCAAGTCCCGGTCCCGATTCAATCAGAACCGATCGGGCTTTCGGTACCGTTGCGTGCGCGGCGAAACCAGGCCCATGTCTGCCGCGTCACTGCGATGTAGCCCGGGCCCCGATAGACGATCCGATCGGCGACGATCCGGTTCAGTTTCGGCAACGCATGGAAAGGAATTGAAGGATAGGCATGGTGTTCGACATGATAGGGCATGTTCCATGCGAACCAGCGCACGAACATGGCGGTATAGGTGGTGCGGGTGTTCTGGAAGGCGCTGCGCGTGCGATCGCAGCCGGTGTGTTCGGCAAGCAGATACGGACGCAGAAACAATTGACCGACGATCAAGGGGACGACCCAGACCCACAACAGGATCAAGGTGTGCAACGCGACCGATGCCAGCAACAGCGCGACATAGCCTGCCAGATGGAGACGCGCTTCTGTCACGACAATGTGGCGTTTGCTTTCGGGAATCCAGGGTGACGTGGCGTTGCCGGTCAACGCATGGCGAAGCATCAGCCCCACCCGAAAGGCAACCTGCCGCAAGCCGCTGTAGACGATCACCAGTTGCGCGTCCGAGCTCGGAATCGGAACCGACAGCAGTTCCGGATCCCTCTTTGGATCCTGCGTATACCGATGATGATCCCAGTGGAATAAGCAGTAATATTCGTAAGGCAAGCCGACCGCGAACGAGGAGAGATGACCGAAGGCGAGATTGAGCGCCCGGCTGCGAAACGCCGTCTTGTGCGCGGTCTCGTGGACCACCATGAACAGGAATGCGACAAAGTAGCCTTGGACGACCACCAGCGGCAACGCCCAGACGATTCCGTATCGCGATGAGACCAGCCAGATCAACGCGCCGACAACGACGATGATGCCGTAGTGGCTGGCCGCGCGGATCAGACCCTGCCAATCGGACCGCACCGACAACTCGCGCAGCATGGCCGGAGTCAGCGGCTTCTCTCCGGTGGCAGTGATGGCATTGCTCATGATCGTGGTCGCCTCTTTTTCGGAATCGCACACCTGACCGTCCTCGTACGGACGCTGGAATTGGCCAAGCACAGGCCGACCCTAGAAAGCGTGGCCGCAATGCAGAAGCAATTTATTTCGCCGGCGTTGGCTCGCCCGGCATCCCTGGACTGACACTCTCCTCGCCAGCCTTCGCAAACCAAGTCTGCGCAAGGCTGGAGCGCCGAAGCCCGCAGGGCGAAGGTGGACCCGGTGCCGTTTGCTTCGGCTCGGCAAGCCTGCCGGGGCAAGCTTCTCCTGCGCCCTCCGCCGCCGCTTCACCCCACCAGCTTCCACTTCCCATCCCCGGTCCGCTTCAACGCGGGGTCGCTCACCCGCACGTGCTCGGCGAGGAAATCGATGAACGCGCGCACGCGTGCCGGGAGTGGGGCGGTGTGGCCGACATAGACGGCGTGGATGTCTTCGCGGTCGCCGGGATTGTAGCCTTGCAGCACCGGGACGAGGCGGCCGGATTCGATGTCGGGGCCAATGTGGAAGAGCGCGAGGCGCGCGAGACCGACACCGCCGAGGCACAGGCGGCGGGCGGCTTCGCCGTCGCTTGCGCGCGCGACCGGCGGGGGCAGGGCCTCCTCGGCGTGGTCGCCACGCCTGAACGGCCAGCCGCGGATGCTGCGTGGAAAGGTCCAGCCGATGCCGCGGTGGTCGGCGAGATCGGCCGGAATCTTCGGCATGCCGCAACGGGCGAGATAATCCGGCGCGCCGACCACGACCATGCGGCTGGTGCCGAGCTTTCGCGCGACCAGCCGCGAGGCGCGCAGCGGACCGACGCGGATGGCGACGTCAGCGCGCTCCTGCATCAGGTCGATCACCGTATCGGTCAGCACGAGATCGAGCGTGACGTCGGGATGCTGCGTCAGAAACCGCGGGATCAAGGGCATCATATGCAGCATGCCGAAGGGGATGTTGCAGTTGACCGTGAGGCGGCCGCGCGGTGCCGCGCCCGAGGCCGCCTCGCGCTCGGCCTCCTCCATCTCGGCGAGGATGCGCAACGATCGCTCGTAGAAGGCCTGGCCTTCCGCCGTCAGCGTCAGCTTGCGCGTGGTGCGATTGACGAGCCGCGCGCCGAGGCGCGCCTCCAGACGCGAGATCAGCTTGCTGACGCCCGATGGCGTCAGGCGCAGCTTTCGCGCGGCCTGGGTGAAGCCGCCGAGGTCCACGACGCGGACGAAGACCTCCATCTCGGCCGAGCGGTTGGTGTCGAAACGGGCCATGTTGAATTCACGTCACAAATGATTGTATTGCGGACATTCTAATGGTTTGGCGGCAGCGCCGCTATCTGCGTGGCTCGTCTCATCCCTTGGAGCAACGCATGCCTCCTGCCGTCCTCGCGCTCACCGCCGGTGCCTTCGGCATCGGCACCACCGAATTCATCATCATGGGCTTGCTGCTGCAGGTCGCCGCCGACATGCACGTCTCGGTGCCGGTCGCGGGCCTGCTCATCTCCGGCTATGCGCTCGGTGTGTTCGTGGGGGCGCCGGTCCTCACATTGGCGACGCGCAAAATGCCGCGGAAAACCGTGCTGCTGGCGCTGATGGCGATCTTCACGCTCGGCAATGCCGCTTGCGCGCTCGCGCCCACTTACGAATTGCTGATGGCCGCGCGGGTGCTGACCTCGCTCGCGCACGGCACGTTCTTCGGCGTCGGCTCGGTGGTGGCCACCAGCCTCGTCGCCGAGGACAAGCGTGCCTCTGCGATCGCCACCATGTTCATCGGCCTGACGGTCGCGACGCTCCTGGGCGTGCCTTTCGGTGCCTGGCTCGGCCTGATGCTCGGCTGGCGCGCGGCGTTCTGGGCGGTGACTGTCATCGGCGTGATCGCGTTCGCGGTCGTCGCCGCGCTCGTCCCCGGCCATGTCGGCGATGGCGACAAGCCGATCTCGCTTGCCGAGGAAGTGGCCGTGCTCGGCCGTCCGCAGGTGCTGCTCGGTCTTGCCATGACCGTGTTCGGCTTCGCCGGCCTGTTCGTCGTCTTCACCTATATCCAGCCGATCCTGACGCGCTTCACCGGCTTTTCGGAGGCTGCAGTCTCGCCGATCCTGCTGGTGTTCGGCGTCGGCCTTGGGATCGGCAATATCGCCGGCGGCAAGCTTGCGGACCGCGGCCTCGCACGGGCCCTGACCGGCACGCTTGCCGCGCTTGCGATCGTGCTGCTCGGCCTGGCGGCCGTGCTGTCGATCAAGATCCTGTCCGTCGCGCTGATCCTGCTACTCGGCACCGCCGCCTTCGCGACCGTCGCGCCGCTTCAGCTTCGCGTGCTGGAAGCCGCAGGTCCCAGCGGCCGGACGCTCGCCTCCAGCCTCAACATCGCCGCGTTCAATCTCGGCAACGCACTCGGCGCCTGGGTCGGCGGCGTCACCATCGACCGCGGGCTCGGCCTTTCGGCGCTGCCGCTGGTCGCGGCCGGCATCACCGCCATCGGCCTCGTTCTGGCGCTGTGGAGTCTCCGGCTCGATCGCGCGCCGGCCACCGTCGCGGCGTGCCCGGCGGAATAGGAGAGCGATCATGGAATACCGCAATCTCGGCGCTTCCGGGCTCAAAGTCCCCGTTCTCAGCTTCGGCACCGGCACGTTCGGCGGACAAGGTCCGCTGTTCTCCGCCTGGGGCCGCAGCGGCACTGATGAAGCCCGCAGGCTCGTCGATATCTGCCTCGATGCCGGCGTCAATCTGTTCGACAGCGCCGATGTCTATTCGAACGGCGCCTCCGAGGAGATCCTCGGCGCCGCGATCAAGGGGCGCCGCGACAAGGTGCTGATCTCGACCAAGATGGGCCTGCCGATGGGCGAGGGTCCGCTCGATGCCGGCTCGTCGCGGCAGCGGCTGCCTGCCTCGGTCGATGCGGCGCTGCGACGGCTCGGCACTGACCATATCGATCTGCTTCAGCTCCACGCCTTCGACGCGTTCACGCCGATCGAGGAGGTGCTGTCCACGCTCGATATGCTCGTGCGCGCCGGCAAGCTGCGCTATGTCGGCGTCTCGAATTTCGCCGGCTGGCAGCTGATGAAGTCGCTCGCGATCGCGGACCGGCATGGCTGGCCGCGCTATGTCGCGCACCAGGTCTATTACTCGCTGCTCGGGCGCGACTATGAATGGGAGCTGATGCCGCTCGCGCGCGATCAGGGCGTCGGCGCACTGGTCTGGAGCCCGCTGGGCTGGGGCAGGCTCACCGGAAAGATCCGGCGCGGCCAGCCGCTGCCGCAAGGAAGCCGCCTGCATGCCACCGCACAGTTCGGTCCGCCCGTGGACGACGCGCGCCTCTACGCCGTCGTTGACGTGCTCGATGCGATTGCTGCGGAGACCGCTCGGACCGTGCCGCAGGTCGCGATTGCCTGGCTGCTGTCGCGTCCCACGGTCTCCTCCGTGATCATCGGGGCGCGCGACGAGGCGCAGCTGCGCGACAATCTCGGCGCCGTGGGGTGGTCGCTGAGCGCGGACCAGATCAAGCGGCTTGATGAGGTCAGCGCGGTGATGCCGCCCTATCCGTACTATCCCTATCGCATCCAGGAGGGCTTTGCGCGGATCAATCCACTGCCGGTGTAGGAGCTCGCTCATAGAAGGGGCTGCGATTGCGACAGAGCGTCGCGACAATGCGCCATGCAGAATCGCACCTGTACAGGGTCGCGCGTCGTCCCTAACCTCCGCCGCGCAATTTTAGGAGATGCGGCGTGGCGAAGAAGACGGCGATCAAGAAGAAAAGTGTGTTGAAGAAGACGACAAGGACTTTGAAGAAGGTGGGCTCCGGCCGCAAGAGCGCCGTGGCCAAGCCGGCCGGAAAGGCCGCTGCCGGCAAATCGGCGAAGCCGCGGCGCCCGAAGGGGCCGGCCTGGCAATGGTCGGCGGTCGAGACCGCGGCCGCGATCCGCTCCGGCGCCATCTCCGCGGTCGAGGCGGTGGAAGCGCATCTCGAACGCATGCGCACCGTCAATCCGAAGCTGAATGCGGTCGTCGTCGATCTCTCGGAGGAAGCTCTGAAAGCGGCGCACGCGGCCGACAAGCAGCGCGCGAAGGGCGGCGAGCTCGGCCTCCTGCACGGCGTGCCGATTACGATCAAGGAAAATGTCGACTACGAGGGCCGGCCGAATTTCAACGGCGTGCCCGCCAACAAGGACCTCATCGCACCATCGGATGCGCCCGTGGTGCGCAACCTGAAGAAATCAGGCGCGATCGTCATCGGTCTCACCAACACGCCCGAATTCTCCTTTCGCGGCTTCACCGACAATCCCCTGCACGGGCTGACGCTCAACCCCTGGGATCCCGACATCACCTGCGGCGGCTCCTCCGGGGGCGCGGGCTCGGCGGTCGCGGCGGGCATCGGTACCATTGCCCACGGCAACGACATCGGCGGCTCGCTGCGCTGGCCGGCGCATTGCAACGGCGTTGCCACCATCAAGCCGACGCAGGGCCGCATCCCCGCCTTCAACGCAAGCGCAACGTCGGAACGGCCGATGCTGGCGCATCTGATGTCGGCGCAGGGGCCGCTCGCGCGCCATGTCGCCGACGTGCGCCTCGCTTTGGAGGTGATGAGCCAGCGCGATCCGCGCGATCCCTGGTGGGTGCCCGCGCCGCTGGTCGGCGAGCGGCCGAAGCGGCCGATCAAGGTTGCACTGGCAAAGATCCCTGAGGACATGGACGTCGATCCCTCTGTCGCCGCGGCGCTGCGCCAGGCTGCCGATCATCTCGAGCGGTCCGGCTACCGCGTCAGCGAGGTCGAGGTGCCCGACATCAACGGGGTCTGGCAAACCTGGTGCGACATCATCACCAACGAGACTGTGATGATGCAGGAGGCCGCCATGCTGAAGGTCACGTCCGAGGATTTTCACAAGTCCTGGAGCGGCATGAAGGCCAAGGCCAACGTGCTCGACCTCAAGGGCTGGATGCAGGCGACCGCCGCGCGCAGCGGTCACATCCGTGCCTGGCAAATGTTCTTCGAAGACTATCCGGTCGTGCTGGCGCCGACCACGGTGAAACCGACGCCCGGCCCGCGCGACGATACCGTCAGTGCCGAGCGCGTACGCGAGATCTTCTGGGGCGAGATCCGCTTCATCTCCGCGATCAACGTGCTCGGCCTGCCCGGCGCGGTGGTGCCGGTGGCGCTCCACGACGGTAAGCCGATCGGCGTGCAGCTCATCGCCGGGCGCTATCGCGAGGATCTCGCGCTCGATGCCGCGGCCGCCATCGAAAAGCGTGCGGGCGTGCTCGCGCGCCGGCTGTGGGAGCGGATGGCTTAGTGCACCTTCGCCGCGTCGATCTGCCTTCTTCAGGCCGCGAGAAGGCAGACGGCACGGCGACTGCGCAAGACGCAGCACTTTGTTAACGCGCATTAACCCGAATGCCGGCAAATTTCCCAGCAAACGTTATGGTTACTTCCTCGATCTCTATGCGAATTATTGTCCGCTTTACCACCCGCCTCTAACACGGCGTAGCGGACAACGCACATGCCTCATACAGGCCAATAAGTGCGGCCCGCCCACGCGGAGGTGGCACGATGCGCAATGAGACGATCGCTATTCACGCCGGCTACGAGCCCGAAGCAACCACGCATGCAGTCGCGGTGCCGATTTACCAGACCGCGGCCTACGCTTTTGACAGCGCCGACCACGGCGCGGCGCTCTTCAATCTCGAGACAGAGGGCTTTCGCTACAGCCGCATCGCCAATCCGACGAGCGCGGTGCTGGAGAAGCGCATCGCGCAGCTCGAAGGCGGCGTCGGCGCGCTCGCGGTCGCGACCGGTCAGGCGGCGCTGCACTTCGCCTTCGTCAACGTCGCCGATCACGGCGGCAACATCGTCTCCGTGCCGCAGCTCTACGGCACCACGCACACGCTGCTCTCCCACATCCTGCCGCGCCAGGGCATCATCGGCCGTTTTGCCGAGAGCGACAAGCCAGAGGCGGTCGAGAAGCTGATCGACGAGAACACCCGCGCCGTGTTCGCCGAGACCATCGGCAATCCCGCGGGCAATGTCTGCGACATCGAGGCGCTGGCGAAGATCGCGCACGCGCATGGCGTGCCGCTGATCGTCGACAACACCGTCGCCACCCCGATCCTCTTCAAGCCGTTCGACTACGGCGCCGATATCGCGGTGCATTCGCTGACCAAGTTTCTGGGCGGTCACGGCACCACGCTCGGCGGCGCCATCGTCGATTCCGGAAATTTTCCGTGGGCCGAGCACGCCGACCGCTTCCCGGCCTACAACAAGCCCGACGCTTCCTATCACGGCCTCGTCTATGCCGAGCGCTTCGGCAAGACCGCCTATATCGAGCGCGCGCGCAGCGTCTATCAGCGCACCATGGGCTCGGTGCTGTCGCCGTTCAATGCCTTCCTGCTGCTCCAGGGCGTCGAGACCGTGGCGCTGCGCATGGAGCGCCATGTCGAGAACGCCCGCAAGGTCGCCGAATTCCTGCGCGGCGATCCGCGCGTGGCCTGGGTCAACTACACCGGTTTCCCGGACAGTCCCTATTATCCCCTGGTGCAGAAGTACCTGAACGGGAATGCCTCCTCGCTGTTCACCTTCGGCATCCAGGGCGGCATGGAGGCCGGCAAGGCGTTCTACGATGCGCTGAAGCTGATCACGCGGCTCGTCAATATCGGCGATGCCAAGTCGCTCGCCTGCCACCCGGCGTCGACCACTCATCGCCAGATGTCGGCGGAGCAGCAGCGCGTCGCCGGCGTGCTGCCGGAGACGATCCGTCTGTCGATCGGCATCGAGCATGTCTCTGATATCATCGAGGACATCGACCAGGCGCTGGAAAAGGCCTGCCCGTCGGCGCGCCGCGAGGCCGCGGAGTAGGCGGCGCCGGCCATGACGATCTTGATCGACAAGGATCAGGTCATCGCGGGCCCGACGCTGGTGCCGGCCGCGCACGATCTCGCGCGCGATGCTGGCGCCGAGCTCACCATCGGCCTCGTCAACAACATGCCGGATGCCGCGTTGAAGGCGACTGAGCGGCAGTTCATGAAGCTGCTTCAGGCCGCAGCAGGCTCGCGCCGTATCCGCTTCCACTGCTTCTCGCTTCCCAGCGTGAAGCGGTCGCCGGAAGCCAAGTGGCACGTTGAGAGCGAGTATTCCAATCTTTCCGATCTCGAGCACGGCAAATTCGATGGTCTGATCGTGACGGGCGCAGAGCCGATAGCGCCCGAGCTCGACGGGGAGCCGTATTGGCGCGACCTCACAAACCTGGTCGACTGGGCCAAGGCCAACACGCGTTCGACAATCTGGTCGTGCCTTGCCGCGCATGCCGCGGTGCTGCATCTCGACGGCATTGAACGGCGGCGGCTGCCGGCCAAATGTCACGGCATTTTCGATTGCGAGATCGCCGCGAACGATACGCTGACGCGTTCTGCGTCTGCGCCGCTCAAGGTCTCGCATTCACGTCTGAACGAGATCGCCGAGGACGACCTCGTGCAGGCCGGTTATCAGGTGCTGACACGCTCACAGGAGGCTGGCGTCGACGTCTTCGTTCGCCAATACGCCAGCCGCTTCGTGTTCTTCCAGGGCCACCCCGAATATGACGCGCTGTCGCTGCAGCGCGAATATCTGCGCGACATCGGCCGCTACCTCGCGCGGGAGCGGGAGACCTATCCGCGCGTGCCGGTGAGTTATTTTGACGCAGCGACCGAGGAGAAGCTGGCGCGCTTCGAGAGGAAGGCGGCGCACCAGCGCCATCCGGCGCTCAGCAACGAGCTGCCCGCGCTGAAGCTGCGCGCCGATATCGGCGCTGGCGATGCGGCGGCGGTGCTCTTCCGAAATTGGTTGCGTTATCTCGGCGCGGACGCCGACGCGTCGATGTCGGTGCGCTAGCCGAAGCGGTCTTGGTTCGGCGTTAGGATTACCCGGGCGTTAGGCTTGCCTCGACCTGCGCACGAATGTTTCAGTAGAGCAAGAAGGCATCACAGGAAACGCAGTCGTGTGGTCGGCACTCCAGGGACGCGTAAGCAATCGGCTGGCCCGGCATTTCCGCGCCGCGCCGCACCGGCTGCCCGCGCATGCGCCGATGGTGAGCTTCACGTTCGACGATGCCCCCGATAGCGCCGCGAGCGAGGGCGCCGAGCTTCTGCAGCGGCATGGCGGCCGCGGCACCTATTACCTTGCCGGCAGCCTGATCGGTCGGCCGTTGGAGCATTGGCATGGCTTGTCGGATGACGCGATCGTCCGCCTTCACCGCGCCGGGCACGAGATTGCCTGCCACACCTACTCGCATCAGAACTCCGCCACGCTCGACGAAGCCGCCATGGCGCGCGAGATCGAGCGGAACCGAAGCCATCTCCGCGGCATCGATGCTTCGATCACGCTGGAGAATTTCGCCTATCCCTATGGCATCGCCTCGGTCTGGCGCAAGCCGCAGCTGACAAAAGCCTTCCGTTCCGCGCGCGGCATTCTTCCCGGCGTCAACAGCGGCGTCATCGATCTCCAATTCCTGCGCGCCTCGCCCTTGGTCGATTGCGAGATCGACGAGGCCGGGGTCGATCGCTATTTCGACGAGGCGGTCGCGAGCGGCGGCTGGTTGATCTTCTACGGCCACGACGTCACCGACAGACCGAGTCCCTTTGGCTGCACGCCGCATCTGATGCGTCATGCGCTCGAGGCGGCCGGCAGACGCAACATGCCGATCGTGACCGTCGCAGAAGCGCTGCGACGGATCGGTGCGTAGCCTCCTTCTTCACCTCTCCCCGCTTGCGGGCAGAGGTCGGATAGCATCGAAGATGCAATCCGGGTGAGGGGGTACAGGTCCATCGGCGGTCTCATGTGTGGAGAGAAGCCCCTCACCCCAACCCTCCAGTGCGAGCGAAGCTCGTCGCGTCCCCGTAAGGACGGGGAGAGGGGGACGAAGCAGTGTTGCCTCGCCTCCAAACAGTCTTGCCACAGCCACACCAGCATGCGACTGGCCTTATGACGAATCCCACGGCCTGATCTGCTCCGCCCATGTCCGCTCCCTCCAACGCCCCACTGCCTGCGCCGGCCAACGGCCGCGACGCGCTGTCGGTGCTGCATTCGGTGTTCGGCCTGCCGGGGTTTCGCGGCGCGCAGGGCGAGATCGTCCGCCACGTCACGGACGGCGGCAATTGCCTGGTCTTGATGCCGACCGGCGGCGGCAAGTCGATGTGCTATCAGCTTCCATCCTTGCTGCGCGAAGGCTGCGGCATCGTGGTCTCGCCGTTGATCGCCCTGATGCGCGACCAGGTCGCCGGCCTGATCGAGGCCGGTGTCAATGCCGCCGCGCTGAACTCGTCGCTGACGCCCCAGGAGGCCTCCGACATCGAGCGCCGCCTGCTTGCCGGCGATCTCGACCTGCTCTATGTCGCGCCGGAACGGCTGGTCACGCCGCGCTGCCTGTCGCTGCTGGCGCAGGCGAAGGTGGCGCTGTTCGCGATCGACGAGGCGCATTGCGTCTCGCAATGGGGCCACGATTTCCGGCCCGAATATGTCGGCCTTTCCGTCATCGCCGAGCGCTTTCCCAACGTGCCGCGCATCGCGCTGACCGCGACCGCAGACGAGCTGACGCGCAAGGAGATCGTCGAGCGGCTTCAGCTGACGGGCGCGCCGCAGTTCGTCTCCAGCTTCGACCGGCCCAACATCCGATACGAGATCGTCGACAAGCGCAATGCGGTGTCGCAGCTGAAGGAATTCATCCGTGAGCGCCACATCGGCGATGCCGGCGTGGTCTATTGCCTGTCCCGCAACCGCGTCGAGGAGGTCGCCGCCGCGCTTGCCGAGGCCGGCATTGCGGCGCTGCCCTATCACGCCGGGCTCGACGGAGCGCTGCGCTCGCGCAACCAGGATCGCTTCCTCAACGAGGACGGCATCGTCATCGTCGCGACCATCGCCTTCGGCATGGGCATCGACAAGCCCGACGTGCGCTTCGTCGCCCATCTCGACCTGCCCAAGAGCATCGAGGCCTATTACCAGGAGACGGGACGCGCCGGTCGTGACGGCAAGCCGTCGACGGCCTGGATGGCCTACGGCCTCTCCGACATCGTGCAGCAGCGCCGCATGATCGACGAATCGGCCGGATCGGAGGATTTCAAGCGGGTCTCGATCGGCAAACTCGATGCGCTGGTCGGCCTCGCCGAGACGCCGCATTGTCGGCGCCGGCGCCTGCTCGCCTATTTCGGCGAGATCGTGATGGGCGAGAGCTGCGGCAATTGCGACAATTGCCTGACGCCGCCCAAGATGCGCGACGGCAAGGTGCTGGCGCAGAAGCTGCTCTCCTGCGTCTATCGCACCGGCCAGCGTTTCGGCGCCATGCATTTGATCGACGTGCTGGTCGGACGCCTGACCGAGAAGGTCACACAGTTCGGTCACGACAAGCTGTCGGTGTTCGGCATCGGCCGCGAGCTCAACGAGAAGCAGTGGCGCACGGTGCTGCGGCAATTGGTGGCGATGGGTCATTTGCGCAGCGACAGCGAAGCCTACGGCGCGCTCAAGCTGACGGAGTCTTCGCGCGGCGTGCTGCGCGGCGAGACCGAGGTCTGGCTGCGCGAGGAGGCGCCCGGCACGCGTGTTCGCGCCAGCCGGGCCACGTCGCGCCGCGGTGACCTCGCGCCCGCGGCGAGCGCGCCGCAAGGCGACGTCGATCCCGAATTGCGCGCGCGGCTGCGCGCCTGGCGGTCAGAGGTCGCGCGCGAACGCGGCGTGCCGGCCTATGTGGTGCTGCACGATGCCACCATCGACGGCATCGTCCGAGCCTGGCCGACGACGCTGGACGAGCTGCGCAACGTGCCGGGGATCGGCGACAAGAAGCTCGAGCACTACGGCGACGAGCTGCTGCAGATCGTCAGGACGCGGTAGGGAGCACCCCCGTCGTCATCCCGGACAAGCGCGCCTCAAGCGCGCGCAGATCCGGGATCCATAACCACAGGGAGAAGTTTGTTGCAGCAGGCTGGCAACCACGAGTCCGCGCCAAACGCCTCCCTGTGGTTATGGGTCCCGGGCTCGCGACTTCCTCGCGCCCCGGGACGACAGCAGTGTATGACGCGCGAGCGCTACGCCCTCACTCACCCGTTCCTGAACGCATACGCATAGCCGTTCAGCGCGGGCGCGCCGCCGAGATGGGCGTAGAGAATCTTCGCGCCCTTCTCGAAATAGCCCTTCTTGGCGAGATCGATCAGGCCCTGCATCGACTTGCCCTCGTAGACGGGGTCGGTGATCATGCCTTCGAGACGCGCGGTGAGGCGGATCGCTTCCTTGGTCTCCTCCGACGGCACGCCATAGGCGGGATAGGCGTAGTCCTCGATCAGCACGACGTCGTCGGCGACGAGATCCTTGCCGAGCTCGACGAGCTTTGCCGTGTTCTGCGCGATCTCGAGCACCTGAGCCTTGGTCTGGGCGGGCGTGAAGGAGGCATCGATGCCGATCACCTTTCGCGCACGGCCGTCCGCCGCAAAGCCGACCAGCATGCCGGCATGGGTGGAACCGGTGACGGTGCAGACGACGATGTAGTCGAACTTGAAGCCGAGCTCGGCTTCCTGCTTGCGCACCTCCTCGGCAAAGCCGACATAGCCGAGGCCGCCAAACTTATGCACGGAGGCACCGGCGGGAATGGCGTAGGGCTTGCCGCCGGCGGCCTTCACTTCCTCGATCGCCTGCTCCCAGCTCTTGCGGATGCCGATATCGAAGCCGTCGTCGACCAGGCGCACGTCGGCGCCCATGATGCGCGAGAGCATGATGTTGCCGACGCGGTCATAGACGGCGTCCTCGTGCGGCACCCAGGCTTCCTGCACCAGGCGGCATTTCATGCCGAGCTTGGCTGCGACCGCCGCGATCATGCGGGTGTGGTTCGATTGCACACCGCCGATCGAGACCAGCGTATCGGCATTGGAGGCGATCGCATCGGGGATAATGTATTCGAGCTTGCGCAGCTTGTTGCCGCCATAGGCGAGACCGGAATTGCAGTCCTCGCGCTTGGCATAGACCTCGACATGGCCGCCGAGATGTTTTGTCAAGCGCTCCAGCTTCTCGATGGGCGTCGGGCCGAAGGTCAGAGGATAGCGCGGAAATTTGTCCAGCTTCATGGGTCATCCCGATTGGCGTTGGTGTTGGCGGATCCCTAGCATTAGGTCGGAAAAATGTGCTCTCGAATATTGCGCCCATATTGGACGGTTTCTTGCGGAAGCTGCGCCAGTTGCTAATACTCCTTTCACAACATCATATATTTATGGAAGCTTCTTTCATGACTGCCCGACTCGACCGCACCGACCTTAAGATCCTGAGATTGCTTCAGAATAACGGTCGGCTCAGCAATGCCGAGCTGGCCGAAACGGTCGCGATCAGCCCCGCCACCTGCCACCGGCGTACCCAGCGCCTGTTCGAGGACGGCTTCATCGCCAATGTCCGCGCCATGGTCGCGCCGAAGAAGGTGGCCAAGGGCACGCTGGTGATGGTCGGGGTCGTGCTCGACCGCTCGACGCCGGAAAGCTTTGCCACCTTCGAGCAGGCCGTTGCAAAACTGAAATTCGTGCTCGACTGCCATCTCGTCGCCGGCGATTTCGATTACTTCCTCAAGATCCGCGTCGGCGACATGGAGGATTTCAACCGCATCCATGGCGAGCAGCTCATCGCGCTGCCCGGCGTGCGCCAGACCCGAACCTTCTTCGTGATGAAGGAAGTCGTCGACAACGCGCCGCTGGAGTTTTGAACGGAAGCGTTTCCCAGCGAAGTGGAAGCCGGTTCGCATCATAAAACACGACAAACAAAATCCAGCGCACTTGATGCGCGATCGGCCTCATGAGAGGTTCACCCGATGCAGACATTCACCTTCCGCCAGCACAACCCGGCCGGGCCGGCCTATCGGCGCGGCTGGGTCGACGAGGCCGTGGCCGCGATCGAGGCCGACCAGTGCCGCACCGCCGACACGCATCTGATCCGGCTGATCGTGCCGGCGCTATCGGGCATCGACATCTATCTGAAGGATGAGTCCACGCATCCGACCGGCAGCCTGAAGCACCGCCTCGCGCGCTCGCTGTTCCTCTATGCGCTCTGCAACGGACACATCCGCGAAGGCACGCCCGTGGTCGAGGCCTCGTCGGGATCGACCGCGGTGTCGGAGGCCTATTTCGCAGAGATGATCGGCGTGCCCTTCTACGCCGTGATGCCGCGCACGACCTCGGCGGAGAAGATCGCCGCGATCGAGCATTATGGCGGCAACTGCCATTTGATCGACGACGGCCGCGCGCTCTATGCGGAAGCCGCCGCGCTCGCCGGCCGGCTGAACGGCCATTACATGGACCAGTTCACCTTTGCCGAGCGCGCCACCGACTGGCGCGGCAACAACAACATCGCCGAATCGATCTTCACACAGTTGCAGGGCGAGCCGCGCCCGCTGCCGGACTGGATCGTGATGGGCGCCGGCACCGGCGGCACCTCGGCCACCATCGGGCGCTATCTGCGCTATCGGCAATATCCGACCCGGCTGTGCGTCGCCGATGTCGAGCATTCTGCCTTCTTCGACTGCTTCCGAACGCAGGACCGCTCCCATGTCTGCGACCGCCCGTCGTTGATCGAGGGCGTCGGCCGGCCGCGTTGCGAACCCTCCTTCGTGCCCGGCGTGGTCGACCGCATGATGAAGATCCCGGATGCGGCGACGATCGCGGCGATGAACGTGCTGTCGCGACGGCTGCGCCGCCCGGTCGGCGGCTCCACCGGAACCAACTTCCTGGCGCTGTGCCGGCTCGCCTCGGAGATGCGCCAGGCGAGCGTCACGGGATCGCTGGTGACGCTGATCTGCGATTCCGGCGAGCGCTATCGGCAGACCTATTACGAACCCGCCTGGCTCGCCGCGCGCGGCCTCGATCCGGCGCCGTTCGAGACGGCGCTGTCGTCGTTCCTCGCCACAGGTGAGCCACTGACAATGGACGTCGACGACGTGGTCAATTCTCAAAGCCTGCAAAACCCCACGGCGTCATAGCCGAGATCTGCCTGGCATTTGCGAAATCGCACGGTCGTCACGGCAACTTCACTTGCCTTGGGCAGACATGCAGGTGACGGTTGCGTCTTCTCAACGAGGAGACCCTACCGTGCGCCTTCCCATTCTCGATCCGAAAGAGCTGACTGACGAACAGAAGCCGCTCTATGACGACATGCGGGCCGGCATCAAGGACCACTTCAAGGGTTTCGTGAACATGCGCGAGGACGGCGCGCTGCTCGGGCCCTGGAATCCCTGGATCCGCGAGCCGCGCTTCGGCAAGCCGGTGTGGGAGCTGGTCAAGGCAATCGCGTCGAACCCGCTGCTGCCCGCGGCCGTACGCGAGGTCGCGATCCTGGTCACCGGCTCGCATTTCCGCTCCGGTTACGAGCTCTATGCCCATGTGCTGGTGGCCGAGCAGCGTGGCCTCTCCGACGAGAAGCTCGCGACCATCGTCGCCGGGCAGCGGCCGGTGGATCTCACCAAGCAGGAAGCCATCGCCTACGACATGGCTTCGGCACTGGTCAGCGGCGGCGTGCTGCCGGAGCTGACCTGGCGTGCGGCCGTGAAGGAATTCGGCGAGCACGGCGCGGCCGAGCTGTCCTATCTCGTCGGCGTCTACTGCATGGTCTCGGTCACGCTCAACACCTTCGACGTGCCGGTGCCCGAGTAGACCCAGCTGCTTCCGTCACTCCGCCGCCTTGTTTGCAGGGGGCGGAGGCATCCAGGCGATGCAGCGATTGCGGCCCTCGGCCTTGGCCTGGTAGAGGGCACGATCGGCCGCGCCCATCAGCGCATCGATGCCGGACATGCTGACTGTGGCCTCCGCGATGCCGATGCTCACGGTGAGACCGAACTGAAGCTTGTCGGCAAAGACCTGCGTGCTCATCACGCGCTTACGGATGCGCTCGGCTACCGTTCTCGCCCGGGACAGGCTGGTTTCCGGCAGCAACACGGCAAATTCCTCGCCGCCGAGACGGCCGACGATGTCCGATTTCCGCTTGCCATCAAGGCAGGCGGCCGCAACCGCCTTGATCGCCGCGTCGCCCACCGCGTGGCCGTAGCGATCGTTGACTGACTTGAAATGATCGATGTCGAGCATCAACACGGAGACTGAGCGATAATAGCGTTGAAAGCGACTCCATTCCGCATCGAGGTTTTCGAGGAAGTGGCGGCGATTGTAGAGGCCGGTGAGCGGATCGGTGGTGGCGAGCGTCTCCAGCATTGCGGCTTTTTGCGTCAGATCGGTGATGTCGACATAGGTCAGCATGCGTCCGCCATCCGCCATCGTGGTGCAATGGGCCCGGATGCGGCGTCCGTCCGGCGTCTGCAGGTCGCGTACGTGATCGCCGGCCTTGACCTCCTCGACGCGCCGCGCCGGAAACTTCGCCAGCTCGTTGTTTGGAAGATTCGGCGCGCTGGCACGATGCAGTCGTCGGACCAGCGAGGAATAGGTCGGCCGTCTCGCCGCCTCGTCCTCGCTGACCTCCCAGAACCGCCGCATCCGTCGGTTCATGAAGGTGGCGTGCAGGTCCGCATCGAGCAGCAGCACTCCATCCTGAACGTTCTCCAAGGCATCCCGCAGCCGCTTCAACTCGTCGGAGGTGCGCACGATGTCGGTGACGGGCGTGTAGGTCAGCATGCGCCCACCGTCGGGCAGCGGCGTGACTTGGACGCGCACGACATCGCCATTGGTCCGGCGCACGTCGATCGGAGTTGGATCGCCCGACGCAATCACGCGGACGCGCTCCGCTATCAGTGCATCGAGGTCGGGGTCCGCCACCTCATAGGCGCCGATATCTCGCCCGTGATGGAGCAGGGTGAGAATGGATGGATGGCTGTCGGCAACCTCGTCGGGCAGGTGCCACATCTGTCGAAACGACCGGTTGATGAGGCGTGCCCTCAGGTGAGAATCGAGCAGCACGATGCCGGTCGGCACATGATCGAGCGCAGCGCGCAGCGCCAGCATCTGGGTGCGCATCAACGCGTCGGACGAGCGTTCCCGCTCCTCGCCGGCTGCTGGCTCGATGCTGTTCGGCTGTTCGAAGGCGACGCCGGCTTGACGATCCGATCGCCAGATCACCCGACAGGTCAGGATCTCGCGCCCCGCGAGCCGGAGCTGGAAGTTCTCGGGTACGCCGAGGCTACTCTCCATCTCGAGCGTCGCGGCCTCCTCGGTGAGCCGGCGTACCACGCAATCGATCGACGACTGGCCGAAATTGAAGAAGATCTTCCCAGCGAGGAACGTCCGTTCCGAAACCAAGCGGGACATTCGCAGCCTCCAAAGCGAACACGATGCGAAAAGCCGGGATAGTTTCGCGCAAGCTTCTTTGCGGCGGTGTAACGCAATCGATGTTCCGGAATGAGGATTAATGATTGGTTGACGCGCGATGCAGAACGCTGTCCGGCCGGCCAAGAGTGCCCGCCGCGCCTGACCGGGAATTCCTTGCGAACGCAGTCAGTTGCGCACGGCGTAGAGCGGCGTTCGCAACGTCAGCTGATAGGACGGTTTCGGCATCCAGGCGATCTGCGCGGTGATGCCGAACAGGCGGTTGTCGTTGTCGTCCATGCGATCGAGGTCGAGCCGCAGGACCGGCTGGGTGAAGGATTCCGCCAGCGTCCGGCCCGCGAGCTGGGCGCCGCCGAACGACTGCATGCCGAGGCGCCCGGTGACCTTCCAGTTGCTCGGCCATTGGTAATAGCCGCCGGCATAGAGGATCGTGTTCGGCCGGATCGTGGCGAACGGGCTGGCGATGGTGGCGGTGGTGTATTGCAGGCCGGCCAGCCAGCCCCGTGTCTCGTCCTCGTCGAGCGCGTAGTCGAATTCAACGATATTGTTGAAGGAGTTGGTCATGCCCTGCTCGTTCGGCACCGACTGCGTCAGGGTCGATTGCAGCGTGACGGTCGGGATCTTGCCGCCATTCTGCTGGTAGAGATCGGCCTGCACGCCGATGTTCCAGCTCGTGATGGCGAAGGACGACCAGCCGCCGCCGATATCCGTGGTCGTGCCGGATACGCCGCCGTAGAGCGACACGCGGTCGCTGACGTCGACGGTCAGCGGCAGGTCGATCGCAATCGATTTCGCGGCCGGCGATCCGTGCGGCAGCGTCGTGCCTCGTTGCGCCGCCAGGGCTTGGAATGCGGCTGACAGCGAGGTGTTGCTGAAGCCGAGCGCGAGCGTGCCTGCGGGGATCGTCGCATAGATGGTGCGGAGATCGAGATAGATGTTCGGGACGGTCGGCTTTGCGGGCTCGTCCTCCTCATCGTCGGCGGCGAGGGCACCGCCTGCCGGGATCGCCAGACACAGCAATCCCGCTGCGGCAGCGCGCAATGCCGGACGACGGGATTGGCTGCGAAGAGTCACGTGACGATCCGATGCGTGGCGACTGAGGGCGAAACACGTGTTAGATGGAACGTGATCGCTCGCTTGGTCAAGCGTCATCCGCAAGCGATGGACGGCGTGGATGTGTGCGGTTACCCTGCCGTAATCGCACTGACGCACTCGCCCGCCACAGTGCAGGCCGACTATGGAGGAGACAGCCATGAACACGTCACGCCGCATCCTGCTCACCGGTCTGGCGGGACTCGCCGTTGTTCCGACCGCTGCGGCGGCTGCACCCGCGGCCGCATCCGGTGAAGTGACGGTCGCGGAAGAGCGCTTCGCGCGCACGATTGCGGCGGCGCATGCGCCCGACCTCGCCTGCGCATGGCAGGCGGAGCGTTATGCGGACGCGCACTGGCCGGAATATGTCGCGGCAGCGCGCGCGGTGATCGGCGCCCGCGCGTGATTGAGCGCTGTCACCTCTTCACCGCCCGCCGCACCTGCTCGCCGATCTGCGACAGAACGAGCTGTGCCTGTGGCAGGATTGCGCCCATGACGTGGAAATTATGGACCATGCCATCGTGGCAGACATGCTCGACCGCCACCCCCGCGGCGAGCAGCTTGCGGGCATAGGCATTGCCCTCGTCGCGCATCGGGTCGTACTCGGCGGTGTGGATGATCGCGGTCGGCAGGCCCGCAAGGCGTGTCGCGCGCAAGGGGGAGATGCGGGGATCGGCCGTATCGATGCCGTCAGGCAGATAATCGGAAAGATCGGCTTCGATTGTGACGCGATCGATCAGATGGCCCTCGGCAAAGGCCTCGCGCGAAGGCGAGGTCTCCTCGAAATCCAGCACCGGGCAGATCAGGCACTGCGCGGCGATGGCGAGGCCGGCGGTCTGCGCCGCATTCTGGCACACGATCGCCGCGAGTGTGGCGCCGGCGGAATCGCCGCCGACCACCAGGCGGTCGGCGTCGATGCCGAGCGATGCCGCCTCGCGCGCCACCCATTCGGTGGCGGCGATCGCGTCGTCGACCGCGGCGGGGAATCTGTGCTCCGGCGCGAGCCGGTAATCGACCGACACGAGGCGGCAGCCGGTGGCATGCGCCAGCGCCGCGGCGATGCGCTCATGCGTGGCAATGCTCCCGGCGACGAGCCCGCCGCCATGAAAGAACACGAAGCCTGGTGCGGGCGCTTCAGTGCCTGCCGGCGTGTAGAGGCGATAGGGCAGCTCGCCGCCGGGACCGGGCAGCTTGCCGTCGGATGTCGTCACATCCGGCGCCTCGGCCCGGGCGAACTGCATCAGCTTTGCCAGCGATTGCCGCCGCACCTCCACACTCGGCCGGCTCCGCGCCTGCGGCGCAGCCGCAGCCATCATGGTCAACAAACGCTTTGCCAGCGGATCGAGCGGCATCGATCTTTCCTTCCTCTCACAGAAGTGAGCGTAACTCACGAAACGCCCGCAGCAAATCGTTTAGAAATTGGGACGATAGTGCCGGATCGTTCGAAAAGGAGGCCAGTCATGGCCGAGATCAAGAAGCCCATCGACTATTCGTCGAGCTGGACCTTCTTCGAGGGCAAATGGCACGAGGGCAACGTGCCGATCATGGGGCCGCGCACCCATGCGGCTTGGCTCGGGTCCGTCGTGTTCGACGGCGCCCGCGCGTTTGAGGGCGTCGCACCGGATCTCGATCGTCACGTCGCCCGCGCCAATCAATCCGCGATCAGTTTCGGCCTGAAGCCGGTGGTCGATACCGACACCTGGCTGACGCTCGCGAACGAAGGCATCGCGCGCTTTGCCGGAAATGCCGAGCTCTATATCCGTCCGATGTATTGGGCGCAAAACGGAAGCGGCGGCGGCGTGCTGTTCGACCCCGAGACCACCAATTGGTGCCTGTGCATCTACGAAGCGCCGATGCCAAAACCCGTCGGTAACGCCATCACCCTGTCGCCGTTTCGCAGGCCGACGGCCGAATGCGCGCCGGTCGAAGCCAAGGCCGCCTGCCTCTACCCGAACAATTCGCGCGCGCTCGCCGAAGCTGCGTCGCGCGGCTTCCAGAACGCGCTGATGCTCGACATGCTCGGCAACGTCGCCGAGTTCGGCAATTCCAACGTGTTCATGGCCAGGGACGGCGTGGTGTTCACGCCGGCGCCGAACGGCACCTTCCTCAACGGCATCACGCGCCAGCGCGTCATCAGCCTGCTTCGCGCCGACGGCGTCACCGTGGTCGAGAAGACGCTGCGCTACGCCGATTTCTTGGCCGCCGACGAGATCTTTTCGACCGGCAATTTCGCCAAGGTCGCGCCCGTGATCCGCATCGACGAGCGCGAGCTGAAGCCGGGCCCGTTCTACGCCAAGGCGCGCAAGCTCTACTGGGACTTTGCGCATGCCGTGAAGATGGCGGCGTAGGAGCCAGTCCCTCCGTCATTGCGAGCGCAGCGAAGCAATCCAGAGTCTTTCCGCGGCGGCAGTCTGGATTGCTTCGCTGCGCTCGCAATGACGAGTTTGTGGATCGTGCGGGCGCCGCTCACGAGCCGCGCCGCCGAAACCGGCTGAACTGAAACGCCTGCGTCGACTGCCACGGGGTGTGGTGCGTCTCGCTGCGCGTCTCGATCAGTTCAAATTCCGGCCCGAGCTCCGCCGCAAGGCTCGTGCTGTCGTGGCGCTGCACCGGCAGGCCGCTGCATTTCTCGGGACCATCGGGTGCAAACGTCGCGACGATGACGTGGCCGCCAGGTTTGACCGCTCTCCGCAGGCGCTGCACGTAAGCCGCCCTGTCGCGCGGGTCAGTCAGGAAGTGAAACGCTGCGCGATCGTGCCAGACATCATAGGTCCTGGCCGGACGCCATGTCGTGGCATCGGCAACGATCCAGTCGACCGTCGAAGCGGCCTGACCGATGCGCTTCTTCGCGGCCTCGAGTGCATTGGCAGAAAGATCCAGCACGGCGACGTCGCGATATCCGTCCTGCAAGAGCTCATCGACGAGGCGCGATGCGCCGCCACCGACATCGATGATGGCCGTGTCGCGATCGGAGCCGGCTGCGCGAATCATCGCGAGCGAGGTCGCGGGGCTATCTTGATGCCAGCTGACCTCGGTCTCGCCCTTGGTGGCGTAGACATGGTCCCAATGCGTGCTTCGGTCAGACATGGCTCGCCCTCCCGCATACAGGGGCCGGCGCGAATGAAAGACTATTCGTCCTTCTTCGACATCCGCTCGAGGCGCTCCTGCATTTCCTTCATCTGCTGGCGCAGCTCGTCGATGTTGCTGTCCTTTGGCGCCTCGGCATTCGCATCGGGCTCCGGCTCGGGGCTGGCGGCCGGGCGGGGCGCTGCGAACGGCTTGAACATCGAGAAGGTCTGCTGGAACAGCTCCATGTTGCGGCGGACTTGCTCCTCCAACGGAGCAAAAGGAGTGCCGGACAGCGTATTGGCGATCTGCTTGCGGAACTTCTCCTGCTCCTGGGTCAGGGTCGCGATCGACTGCTCCAGATATTTCGGCACCACCATCTGCATGCTGTCGCCATAGAAGCGGATCAGCTGGCGAAGGAAGGTGGTCGGCAACAGGTTCTGGCCGGCCTTGTTCTCCTGCTCGAAGATGATCTGGGCGAGCACGGAGCGGGTGATGTCGTCGCCGGTCTTGGCGTCATAGACCAGGAAGTCTTCGCCGTCCTTGACCATCGCGGCGAGGTCTTCGAGCGTCACATAGGTGCTCGTTCCGGTGTTATAGAGCCGGCGGTTCGCGTATTTCTTGATTGTGGTGGGTTGGTCTGATTTCGCCATGGGCTCTCACTTGCAAACGCGGAGAACGGGAACCTGTCGGGCAATGCCGCAGGGCGGGAAGAGTACGCAACGCAACAAAATAAGCATTTTCAAAGGGCTCACGCTACCGTTTTGTGCGGCACGGTTAATTGCAGAGCAAAATCCTGCTTGCGAAAACGCCAAGAACGCTATTTTGAATGCGCTGCGGTATGAATTCGGGCCCCGGCCGATTGACATGCCTCAACGACGTTAACAGGATGGCTGACGAGACTGGCGATCGCTTTCCAGCCCCGCCTGCCCCTTCACAAGAACCTCAAGCCCCAGGAGATGCCCATGTCAGACGATGTCGTCATCGTCAGCGCCGCCCGCACCCCGGTCGGAAGCTTCAACGGAGCGTTCGCGACCCTTCCCGCCCATGACCTTGGCGCCATCGCCATCAAGGCCGCGCTGGAGCGCGCCGGCATCGAGCCCGGCCGGGTCTCCGAAGTGATCATGGGTCAGATCCTGACCGCCGCCCAAGGCCAGAACCCGGCCCGCCAGGCGTCGATCGGCGCCGGCATTCCGGTGGAGAGCCCGGCCTGGGGCGTCAATCAGCTGTGCGGCTCGGGCCTGCGCACGGTTGCGCTCGGCTATCAGGCGCTGCTCAACGGCGATTCCGAGATCGTGGTCGCCGGCGGGCAGGAATCGATGAGCATGGCCCCGCACGCCCAGCACCTGCGCGGCGGCGTCAAGATGGGCGGCCTGGAGCTGGTCGACACCATGATCAAGGACGGCCTGTGGGATGCCTTCAACGGCTACCACATGGGCAACACCGCCGAGAACGTCGCGCGGCAATGGCAGATCACCCGCGCCCAGCAGGACGAGTTCGCCGTGGCCTCGCAGCAGAAGGCCGAGGCGGCGCAGAAGGCCGGCAAGTTCAACGACGAGATCGTCCCCGTCACCATCAAGACCCGCAAGGGCGACGTCGTCGTCAGCGCTGACGAATATCCGCGCCATGGCGCCACGCTCGACGCGATGGCCAAGCTCAAGCCCGCCTTCGAGAAAGATGGCACGGTGACCGCGGGCTCGGCCTCGGGCATCAACGACGGCGCTGCCGCCGTGGTTCTGATGACCGCCAAGCAGGCCGCCAAGGAAGGCAAGAAGCCGCTGGCGCGGATCGTGTCCTGGGCGCAGGCCGGCGTCGATCCGAAGATCATGGGCTCGGGCCCGATCCCGGCCTCGCGCGCCGCGCTGAAGAAGGCTGGCTGGAGCGTCGGCGATCTCGATTTGATCGAGGCCAACGAAGCCTTCGCGGCACAGGCCTGCGCGGTCAACAAGGACCTCGGCTGGGACACCTCCAAGGTCAACGTCAACGGCGGTGCGATCGCGATCGGCCATCCGGTCGGCGCGTCCGGCGCACGCGTGCTGGTGACGCTGCTGCACGAAATGCAGAAGCGCGATTCGAAGAAGGGCCTGGCCACGCTGTGCATCGGCGGCGGCATGGGTATCGCGATGTGTGTGGCGCGCGACTGACGACCTTACACGCGGCTGACGGGTGCGCCGCACACGTCAGCGCGTGCGTTGCACGCGATTAAAAAGGCAGCGGTTGCAAATCAAATATTCTTCGCAACCCGACAAGCCTCGACTAAAGAAAAACGCCCGGCTCGATGCCGGGCGTTTTGTTCTTGATGTCCGTCAAACCAACCGCATAATCCGTAGCTAAAAAGCGATCACGTCAGAAAAGTCCGAAGCGTCCAAGGAAGAGGGAAGGAATACGACATGGCACGTGTTGCATTGGTGACGGGTGGTACGCGGGGCATCGGTGCTGCGATCAGCAAGGCGCTGAAGGCCGCCGGCTACAAGGTTGCGGCGAGCTATGCCGGCAACGACGCGGCGGCGGAGAAATTCAAGGCCGAGACCGGCATTGCGGTTTACAAGTGGGACGTCAGCAGTTTCGAGGCTTGCGCCGAGGGCGTGAAGAAGGTCGAGGCCGAGGTCGGCCCGGTCGACGTGCTGGTCAACAATGCCGGCATCACCAGGGACGGTGCCTTCCACAAGATGAGCCTCGAGCAGTGGAACGCCGTGATCGGCACCAATCTGGGCTCGCTGTTCAACATGTCGCGCCAGGTGATCGAAGGCATGCGCGGGCGCAAGTTCGGACGCATCATCAACATTTCCTCGATCAACGGCCAGAAGGGCCAGTTCGGACAGGTCAACTACTCCGCAGCGAAAGCCGGCGAGATCGGCTTCACCAAGGCCCTGGCGCTGGAGAACGCCAAGGGCGGCATCACCGTGAACGCGATCTGTCCCGGCTACATCAATACCGAGATGGTGCAGGCAGTGCCGAAGGACGTGCTGGAGAAGGCGATCCTGCCGCTGATTCCGATCGGCCGTCTCGGCGAGCCCGAAGAGATCGCGCGTGCCGTCGTGTTCCTCGCCGCGGATGAAGCCGGCGCCATCACCGGCTCGACGCTGTCGGTCAACGGCGGCCAGTACATGGTGTGATGCGATCGCATCACGCAGGCTGATATTGTCCACATCGTCATGCCCGGGCTTGTCCCGGGCATCCACGGCCTTACAACAGCCGTCGCCACGGAAGGACGTGGATGGCCGGGACAAGCCCGGCCATGACGGAAACATTGGGCCAATGACTCCCCGCACTGCCACGCTGATCGGTCTGACCGCGATCCTGATGTGGTCGCTGCTGTCGGTGATGACGGTGGCGACCGGAAAGATCCCGGCGTTTCAGCTCGCTGCGATGACCTTCGCGATCGGCGGTGTCGTCGGCCTGCTCACCTGGATTGGGCGGAGCGAGGCGGCGAGAAGCTTGCGGCAACCGCTCGCCGTCTGGATCGTCGGCGTCGGCGGCCTGTTCGGCTATCACGCGCTGTATTTCCTCGCGCTGCGCTTCGCCCCGCCGACCGAAGCCGGCCTTCTGAATTACCTGTGGCCGCTCTTGATCGTGCTCTTCTCGTCCTTCCTGCCGGGCGAGCGGCTGGCAGCGCATCACATCATCGGCGCCGTGCTCGGCCTCGTCGGCACGGTGCTGCTGTTCGCCGGCAACACCAGCGGTTTTGCGCCTGGAGCTGTGCCGGGTCTCATCGCGGCCTTCATCGCGGCGTTCGTCTGGGCGACCTATTCGGTGCTGTCGCGCCGGTTGAAAGCGGTGCCGACCGATGCGGTCGCGGGCTTCTGTCTTGCCACGGCAATATTGGCCGCGCTGATGCATGGCCTGCTTGAAACCACGGTCTGGCCGGAGACCACGGTGCAATGGCTCTCGGTCATCGCACTCGGCATCGGCCCGGTCGGCGCCGCGTTCTACGCCTGGGACATCGGCATGAAGCGCGGCGACATCCGTGTGCTCGGCGCCGCCTCCTACGCGACGCCATTGCTCTCGACGGGATTCCTCATCGCTGCCGGTTTCGCCAAGGCCAGCGCCAACATCGCCCTTGCTGCGGTCCTCATTGCCGGGGGCGGCCTGATCGCGGCCAAGGACATGGTGCTGCGGAAGCGATGATTGGAGCGGAGCTACGGCTCCCAGCCGGGCGGCGCGAGCTCGAAGCCTGCGAACTCGAATGCGGGCGCCACGGTGCAGCCGACCAGCGTCCACTCGCCGGTGGTTTCCGCCATCTGCCAGGCCAGCGCAGGCACGATCGCCTGCGGCCGCTCGCCGCCGACGAGGTCGGAGCCTAGCCGCACCTCGTGCTGCGAGCAGCCGTCATGGGCGATGCGCAGCATCAAGGGGCTGCCGGCGTAATAGTGCCACGTCTCCACCGCGTCGACGCGATGCCAGTGCGAACGCTCGCCGCGCGCGAGCAGGAAGTAGATCAGCGTCGAGCGCGAACGCCCGTTGGCATCCGTGCCCTGGTCGCGAAACGTCTCGCGATAATGCCCGCCTTCCGGATGCGGGCGGAGTTCGAGCCGTGCGATGATCTCGGCTGCGGTCGGCATCGATCCTCGTCGGGATGTGTGCTTCAGGACTTGTGCTTCAAGATTTGTTCTTGCGCTCGCGCAGCTCGCCGAACACCGCAGCGGGATCCGCGCCCTTCATGTGCAGCTTGGCCGCGACCGCCGGCTCGTCGGCGCGTAGGAACACGTTGGCACGCTTCTCCTCGCCGAGCAGGGAGGGAATGGTCGGCTTGTTCTCGGCGCGCAGCTTCGTCACCTCCGCGGCGCGCGCCTGAAGCGCCGCGTTGTCCGGCTCGATCGTGAGCGCGAACTTGACGTTGGACGCGGTGTATTCGTGGCCGCAATAGAGCTTGAAGTCGTCGGGCAGGGCGCGCAGCTTCAGCAGGGAATCCCACATCATCGGATAGGTGCCCTCGAACACGCGGCCGCAGCCGATCGAGAACAGCGTGTCGGCGGCGAACACCGTCTTCTCATTGTCGAACACGTAGGAGATGTGGTCGAGCGTGTGGCCGGGCGTCTCCACCACACGCGCCAGCAGATTGCCGATCTTGACCACGTCGGCATTGGCGACGCGCTGGTCGACGTTGGCGATTTTCGTGGTCTTGTCGTGCGGCGCGACGACGCGGCAATTGTATTTCTGCTTGAGCTCGGCGACCCCGCCGACGTGATCGCCATGATGATGGGTGATCAGGATGTCGGTGAGCTGCCAGCCCTCGCGCTCCAGGGCCTTGAGGATCGGGCCGGCCTCCGGCGCGTCGATCGAGGCCGTCGCTTTGGTTTCCACATCGTGGATCAGATAACCGAAATTGTCGTTTAAACAGTTGAAAGTACGAATTTCGGCGGCCATGTCATCTCCATCGCGCTCAGCCCCGCCAGACAAATATGGCGTTAACGTTGCGCAGGCAATGCAATATTCCGCGCGCAGCGGCGCCCTGGCGCATGTTACATTGCGGTCATGACCATCGACGTCGTCGACCTCCGCGAGTTCTATTCCCGCCGCCTCGGCATCGTGGCGCGGCAAATGATCAATCGCGGCATCAGGGAGCGCTGGCCCAACGCCGAGGGCCAGCGCGTGCTCGGCGTCGGCTATCCCACACCCTATCTGGGGCTGTTCCGCGAGGACGCCGAGCGCTGCCTCGCCTTCATGCCGGCGGCGCAGGGTGTCCTGAAATGGCCGACGGGACGGCCCGCGCTGGCCTCGCTGGTGGATGAGTTCTCGCTGCCGCTTCCCGACGCCGCGGTCGACCGCATTCTCCTGGTGCACGCGCTGGAGATGTCGGACGATCCGGCCGCGTTGCTGCGCGAGGTGTGGCGCGTGCTGTCGCCCTCTGGGCGCGTCATCGCCGTGATCCCGAACCGGCGTGGGGTGTGGACCCGCACCGACAGCACGCCGTTCGGCCATGGCCGGCCCTATTCGCGCTCGCAGATCACCGAGCTGTTGCGCCAGACCTGGTTCACGCCGACCGCCTGGGGCGAGGCGCTGTTCATGCCGCCCTATGCCGGCGGCTGGGTGTTGAAATCGGCCCAGATGTGGGAGCGTGCCGGTGCGGCGCTGTCACTGCCTTTTGCCGGCGTCCACATCGTGGAGGCGACCAAGCAGGTCTACCGCGCGATCCCCGCCAAGCGCGAGCGGGCGCGGCTGATTCCCTCGCTCGCCAAGCCCGTGCTGGTGCCGTCCTCGACGACGGTGACGCGCAGTTAGCTTCACCTCTTTCTTCGGGAGAGGTGGGTCTGTGCCCGGCCAACGCACAGCGTCAAAAGCAAATCGTCCCGGCGAGGCCGGGACGATTCGAGTCGGAAAGTCAGAAGAGCTTACTCGCCCGGGGCGACTTCGTCGCTGGAAGCAACCGGAGCGGCTTCACGCTCCGGGCGCGGGCCATGCGGCCGGCGCCGCCGGCGCGGATAGCGCTCGCCGCCACCGCCGCCCTCAAAGCCGCCCTGAGTGCCGTTCACCTGCGGCTGCGCGCCGGTGATGAAGGAGGGCAGGCGGTCGACGCCGCCATCGGCGATGACAGGCTGCGGCTGGTTGGCGGGTTGCGGCTGATATTGCGGCTGCGGACGGTGATCGCGTTCGCGGTGCTCGCGCGGCTGCTGATTTTCGCGCTGATAGGGCGGCTGGTTGTCGCGCGGCTGGTGATGATCGCGCTGGCCGTCGCGGTCGCGCATGAAGGGCTGCGGCTGGGGCTGCGGGACGAAGCCGGGCTCCTGGCCGAAGGCCGAGAAATTCTCACCGTCGTCCTCGCCCTCGTCGCTGCTGGCGATGGGCTCATCGCCGCGCGGCTGCTGGTTCTGACGGAACTGTTCCTGAGCCGCCGCGATCAGGCGGAAATAATGCTCGGCGTGCTGGTAGTAGTTCTCGGCTGCAACGGGATCGCCGGAGGAGCGCGCGTCACGTGCAAGCTGGAGATACTTTTCGGCGATGTGCGAAGCGGTGCCGCGAATCTTGATGTCGGGTCCGTTGGATTCGTAGACCCGGGTCATCGGGTTCTGGCCGCGCCGGTTGTTGTTGTTGTTATTGTTGTTGCGGTTGCGCATCCGCTGCTTGTTTTGACCGTTTCTCATGTCCTGCCTTTAATTCCAGCCCTAAAGGTTGCACGCATTACTGATTGCTAGGAGTGACCTGGTGACAGTGGCTCACATGTCTTGCGCGCACCGCGCAAAAGCGGATCCAACCCTGCCGATGTTCGTCGACCGTCGCGTTCAACAAAGACGCGTTCCCCACCCGCCAGCATCCATTGCCAGCGAACCCATTCATTTCGCCTGCCGAAACAAGCCCAGCTTTCTTGCGTAAGTGTTCAGGCGCAATATCAGGCTTTCGTTCACTTTGCGGTCGGAGAGAGCAGCGCAGCTCCACTGGCCATCGCGCTCAACAGGACCTGCGGCTTGGAACCTTCAAATCAGTAAAGCTCTCGCCCGAGAGCCCGGCTTTCGCCCGTAGGTCTACGGGGCCGGCACCGATGTGTTGACCGGAACGTAGTCGTTCCCACGGGATATTCCAAGTGGTTTTTGCAGGCCAATCCGGCTTTTATGGGGGCATTTTTCGGGCCGAAACGGCCCGCGGAATGCCCGCCAAGTCGGCCTTGGGTGACCTCTCCAGCGATAACGCGGCGGCCCTCATCAAGGTTTCAATATTTTGGGCCTGGCCCTGTCCGGCCTCGACGACCAGGGCGCCGCCGGGGGCGAGCCGCTCGCTCGCCTGCGGGATCAGGGCGCGATAGGCGTCGTATCCGTCATTGCCGCCGTCGAGCGCCAGATGCGGATCGTGCTCGCGCACCTCGATGCTCAATTTCGGAATTTCAGCCGAGGGAATATAGGGTGGATTCGACACGATGAGGTCGAACGGGCCACCGAGCGCCGCGGCGTAGGAGCAGGCGACGAAGGCGGCGCGGTCGGCGAGTCCCAGCGCCGCGGCATTGTCCCTGGCGGTTATGAGCGCGTTCTGGCTGAGATCGGTGCCGACGCCGAACGCATCGGGGATTTCGTGCAGCAGCGCGAGCAGGATCGCGCCCGATCCGGTGCCGATGTCGGCGATACGCGGCGGGTGAGATGCCTGCCGCTCGCGGAGAATCTCGAGCGCAAGCTCGACCACGGTCTCGGTATCGGGGCGCGGGACCAGGGTTGCTTCCGACAGGCGGAACGGCAGGCCCCAGAATTCGCGCGTCCCGAGAATGCGCGACACCGGCTCGCCGGCGATGCGGCGCTGTGCATGTTGCGCGAGCCGCGATGCTTCGGCCGCGGTCAGGAGACGGGCCGCCTGCGTGACCAGGCCGGTGAGGTCGAGGCCGAGTGCCGCACTGATCAGGATGCGCGCGTCGAGCTCGGCTTCGTCGAGCTGTGCCGATCTCAGTTGCGCAGCCAGCGTCCGCCGCGCGCTCTCGATGGATTGTCCGGTGAAGGGGTTGCTCACGCCTCAGGCCGCCGCGCCTTGCGCAGCGAGCTGTGCGGCCTGGTGCTCCGTCGTCAGTGCGTCGATCAGTTCGCCGAGCGCTTCGCCCGCGATCACCTGCGGCAGCTTGTAGAGCGTGAGGTTGATGCGATGATCAGTGACGCGTCCTTGCGGAAAATTGTAGGTGCGGATGCGCTCGGAGCGGTCGCCGGAGCCGACCTTCTCCTTGCGCTCGGCCGAGCGCGCCGCCTCGACGCGTTGCCGCTCGGCGTCATAGATGCGCGAGCGCAGGATGTTCATGGCGGAGGCGCGATTCTTGTGCTGCGAGCGGCTGTCCTGCATCATCACCACGATGCCGGTCGGGATGTGGGTGATGCGGATCGCCGATTCCGTCTTGTTGACGTGCTGGCCACCGGCGCCCCCTGCGCGCATCGTCTCGATGCGCAGGTCGTCGTTCTTGATGTCGACGTCGACGTCCTCGACTTCGGGCAGCACCGCGACCGTCGCCGCCGAGGTGTGGATGCGCCCCTGAGTCTCGGTGTCGGGCACGCGCTGGACGCGGTGCACGCCGGATTCGAATTTCAGCTTGGAGAATGCGCCGCGGCCCTGGATCTCGGCGATGATTTCCTTGTAGCCGCCGACGGTGCCTTCACTGGCGGAGATCACCTCGACCTTCCAGCCCTGCAAGCTGGCGAAGCGCTCGTACATCCGGAACAGGTCGCCGGCGAACAGCGAAGCCTCGTCGCCGCCGGTGCCGGCGCGGATTTCCAGCATGACGTTGCGATCGTCCATGGCGTCCTTGGGCAGGAGCGCGACGCGGATCTTCTGGACCAGTTCCTCGATTTTCGGCGCGAGCTCGTCGCGTTCGGCTTCCGCCATGCCGCGCATCTCGGCATCGGTGGCGGGATCGGCGATCAACGCCTCGGTGTCGGCGAGCTCCTTGACGGCGGCGCGATAGGCCTTCACTGCCTCGATCAGCGGCGTGAGCTCGGCGAGCTCGCGCGTGATCTGCACGTAGCGCTCGGAGGCGAGCTGTCCGAGCGATTCGGCCTCGAGCGAGGCGTGATGCGCGAGCAGGACGTCCAGTTTGGCTTCGGGGAGTGACGACATCGGTTCAGTCTCAAAGGGCGGAAGGAGGCGAGGGCGGCGGAAAGCGGACGACAGGCCCGCTACAACGCAAGGCCCTCGGCCTCGGCAAATTCCGTCAGCTTCTGCCGGATCGAGACGCTGCCCGCGGGCGCATCCAGCAGAGGGCCCAGCATCGCTTCGGCCTTCTTGGCGTCGAGGTCGAGCACCATCGCCTTGACCGGGCCGAGCGCGGTCGCCGAGAGCGAGAGCGAGCGGTAGCCCAGCGCAATCAGCGCCAGTGCGCCGATCGGCTTGGAGGCCATCTCGCCGCAGAGCGAGAGCGACTTCTGCGCGGCGTGCGCCTTGCGCGCGATGTCACGCAGCGCGCGCAGGATCGGTGCCGACATGGTGTCGAAGCGCTCGGAGACCTTGGCGTTGCCGCGGTCGACCGCGAACAGGAATTGGAACAGATCGTTGGAGCCGACCGAGATGAAATCGACCTTCTTCAGGAGCTCGTCGAGCTGGTAGAGCAGCGCGGGGACCTCGACCATGGTGCCGATGTCGATTCGTTCAGGCAGCGTGTGGCCGTGCTGGCGGAGGTATGTGAGCTCGCGTTCGACCAGCGCCTTGGCCGAGTCGAATTCGGCGACCTCCGAGATCATCGGGAACATGATGCGCAGCGCGCGGCCGCCGCCGGCGCGCAGCAGCGCGCGGATCTGGCCGCGCAGCAGGCCGGGACGATCGAGCCCGAGCCGGATCGCGCGCCAGCCGAGCGCGGGGTTTTCCTCGATCACCGCTTCCATATAGGGCAGCGCCTTGTCGCCGCCGATATCGAGCGTGCGGAAGGTGACGGGCTTAGGTCCGGCGGCATCGAGCACGGTGCGATAGAGCGCGAGCTGGTCGCTGGTGCGCGGCAGGCTCTGACCGACCATGAATTGCAGCTCGGTGCGGAACAGGCCGATGCCGGCGCTGCCGGTGTCCTCGATATGCGGCAGGTCGATCGCAAGACCTGCGTTGATCATCAGCTCGACCTTCTGGCCGTCCCTGGTGACGCAGGGCCGGTCGCGCAGCGCCAGGTACTGCGCCTGGCGGCGGGCGCGGAAGCGCACGCGCTCGGCGAAGGCCGCCTCGATCTCCTGCGACGGGCGCACATAGATCGAGCCCGAGGTGCCGTCGACGATGATGGCGTCGCCGGGATCGGCGATTCCAGGCGCGTTCGGCACCTCGCCGACCGCAGGGATGCCCAGCGCCCGCGCCACGATCGAGACGTGCGAGTTCGCGGTGCCTTCCTCCAGCACAATGCCGCGCAGGCGCTTGCGGTCGTAGTCGAGCAGCGCCGCCGGGCCCATCGCGCGGGCGATGACGATGGCGTTGTCGGGCAGCTGCTCGCGCGAGGGCGCATGATCCTGGCCGACCAGCTGTCGCATCAGGCGGTAGCCGAGATCTTCCAGGTCATGCAGCCGGTCGCGCAAATAGGGGTCGGTCGAGCGCAGCATGCGCGCGCGGGTGTCGGACTGGACGCGCTCGACCGCGGCTTCCGCGGTGAGGCCGGTCGCGACCGCCTCGTGCAGCTTGTGCGACCAGCCCTGGTCGTTGGCGAACATGCGGTAGGCTTCCAGCACCTCACGGTGCTCGCCGCCTTCGGCGACGTCGCCGCGCTCCAGCATGCGGTCGAGATCGGCACGCAGCTTGGCGAGCGCGGTATCGAGCCGCTTGATCTCCTTCGGCAGGTCTTCGGCGATGTAATCCTTGATGACGACGCGCGGCTCGTGCAGCACGACATGGCCGAGCGCGATGCCCTCCGACAGGATGGCGCCGACCTTCTGCGCCGAATGGCGCGCCGCCGGCTCCTGGCCCGGCTGCGCCAGCGCGGACAGTTCGCCGGAGGCGATCAGCTCGGCCAGCACCATCGCGGTGGTCTGGAGCGCCTCGAGCTCCTCCTCGACATAATTGCGCTTGGCGCGATTCTGCACCACCAGCACGCCGAGCGTATTGCCGGCGCGCAGGATCGGCACGCCGAGGAAAGAATGGTAGATTTCTTCGCCGGTCTCGGGCCGGAACGAGAAGGCCGGGTGGCTCTGCGCGTCGCTCAAATTGAGCGGCGTCGCCTCGCTGGCGACGAGGCCGACCAGGCCCTCATGGGCGCTGAGCACGGTGTGGTGCACCGCTTCGCGGTTGAGACCTTCGGTGGCGTAGAGCTCGAGCGTGTTGTCGATGCGCAGCACGTAGACCGAGCACACCTCGGCCACCATGTTGGCGGCGATCAGCACCACGATCTTGTCCAGCCGCTCCTGGGCCGAGACCTGCTCCGCCATGGTCTCGCGGAGCCGTCTCAACAAGACGCGGGGACCTCCCGACGCGCTCCGCATGAACCGTCAATCTCCTCCCTCGGCCGGGCCCGGCGATATCGGCCGGCGGCTGGACCAAAATTCCAGAAAAACAACCAAATTGTTTGTCCGGCGCAGGCACAAGCCCAAAATCCACGGGAGATTGAGCGCTCGTACCGAATCAGCGCCGCCTGAACTGGGACACAGTCTGCGGCAGCCCACCCTGTCCGCCGTATAGCGAATTGAGGCTTGTTTTGCCAAGCAAAACGCCTGCCAAACGCGAAGGTGTGTACACCTTCGCGTTTGCTGCGACCGCTAAGAGAAAATTAGCCTTTTGGCATGGCCCGGAAAAGTGCGAAGCAGTTTTCCGGCAAGACCATCAGGCCTGATCGAGACCGTAAAGCGTGTGCAAGGTGCGCACCGCAAGCTCGGTATAGGCGGTGTCGATCAAGACCGAAAATTTGATCTCGGAGGTTGTAATGGCCCGAATGTTGATGTTCCGTCCGGCGAGCGCCGAGAACGCCTGGGCGGCGACGCCGGCATGGCTGCGCATGCCGCTGCCGATCACCGAGATCTTGGCGACATCGGTGGCGGTATCGAGCCGCGCATAGCCGATCTTGGCCTTGGCCGCGGTAATCGTATCCTTGGCGCGGGTGAAGTCCGCGGCCGGCACGGTGAAGGTGAGGTCGGTGGTTTTGCCGTCCTCGGACACATTCTGCACGATCATGTCGACGTTGATATTGGCATCAGCCAGCGGGCCGAAGATCGAGGCCGCAACGCCGGGCTTATCCTCGATCTGGCGCACCGAGATCTGAGCCTCGTCCTTGGAGAACGCGATACCGGTGACGACGTGGCTTTCCATGATCTCCTCCTCGCTGCAGATCAGCGTGCCGGGCGGCTGGTTGGCATGCGGGTCGATATCCTCGGGCTTATCAAAGCTCGAGCGGACGAAGATCGGCATGTTGTGAACCATGCCGAGTTCCACCGAGCGGACCTGGAGCACCTTGGCGCCCTGCGAGGCCAGTTCCAGCATGTCTTCGAACGCGATCTTGTCGAGCCTCTTGGCCTTCGGCACGATTCGCGGATCGGTGGTGTAGACGCCGTCGACGTCGGTGTAGATGTCGCAGCGGTCGGCCTTGACGGCGGCGGCGATCGCCACGGCCGAGGTGTCGGAGCCGCCACGGCCGAGCGTGGTGATGCGACCCGTCTCGGGGTTGATGCCCTGGAAGCCGGCGATGACCGCGACCTCCTTTCGGTCCTTGAAGCGCTTGACGATCTCGCTGCCGTCGATGTCCTCGATCCGGGCCGAGGCATGGGCGTCGCTGGTCTTGATCGGGATCTGCCAGCCCTGCCAAGAGCGGGCCTGGATGCCCATGCCCTGGAGCACGATGGCAAGAAGGCCGGAGGTCACCTGTTCGCCCGAGGCGACCACGGCGTCATATTCGCGCGCGTCGTGCATCGGCGAGGCCTCGGTGCACCAGGCGACCAGCTCGTTGGTCTTGCCGGCCATCGCCGAGACGACCACGGCCACTTCGTGGCCGGCATCAACCTCACGCTTCACATGGCGTGCGACGTTGCGGATACGTTCGATGTTGGCGACGGACGTGCCGCCGAATTTCATCACGAGGCGGCTCATGACGACGCGTGCATTCCTTCATAAGGATCAGTATGGTGACCCGCACTGGACGGGTGCCCACCGACCGCGCGTATACAGAGCGGAGGGGCCGGGGGCAAGC
>NZ_JARFML010000031.1 GCF_029167105.1 Bradyrhizobium yuanmingense
CGATGTGACGCAGCTTCGTCGACATCGGCTTGACCACGATTTCTTCGGTGTGGAACACGCCGTCGACGACGATGCCGAAGGTCTGGCTGCCGACTTGCGTCACCACGATGAAGCCGTTCTCGGGATCGGAGGCCGCGCCGTCGTCGATCTTCAGCAGCTTCTTCAGATGGATCAGCGGCAGCAGCTTGTTGCGCAGGCGCAGCACGGCGGTGTCCTTGATGCGCTCGATGCGGTGCTCGCTATTGGCGCGGGCCCGGACCAATTCCACCACCGAGAGCTGCGGGATCGCAAAGCGGTCGCCGGCGGCTTCGACGATCAGCGCCGAGACGATGGCGAGCGTCAGCGGGATCTTGATGGTGACGGAGCTTCCTTCGCCGGCGACACTCTTGATGTCGATGGTGCCGCCGATCTGGTCGATATTGGTGCGGACCACGTCCATGCCGACGCCGCGGCCCGAGACCGAGGTGATGGCAGCGGCAGTGGAGAAGCCCGGCGCGAAGATGAACTTGTGGATCTGGGCTTCGCTCATCTTCTCCAGTTCAGCCTCGGTGACGAGACCGGACGAGAGCGCCTTGGCCTTGATCTTCTCGGTGTTGAGGCCGCGGCCGTTGTCGGCGATGCAGATGATGATGTGGCCGCCCTCGTGATAGGCGGACAGGCGAATGGTGCCCTGCTCGCTCTTGCCGCTGGCGAGGCGCTCGGCGGGGGTCTCCAGGCCGTGATCGGCGGAGTTGCGCACCATGTGGGTGAGCGGGTCCTTGATCAGATCGAGCACCTGGCGGTCGAGCTCGGTGTCGGCGCCGTGCATCTCGAGCTCGATCTGCTTGCCGAGTTCGGATGAGAGATCGCGGACGATGCGGGGCAGCTTCTGCCAGGCATTGCCGATCGGCTGCATGCGCGTCTTCATGACGCCTTCCTGCAGCTCGGCGGTGACGTTGGAGAGACGCTGCAAGGGCACCTTGAACTCGGTGTCCTCGTTGCGGCGGGAGATCTCCAGGAGCTGGTTGCGGGTCAGGACCAGCTCGGAGACCATGGTCATCAGGTGCTCCAGCGTATCCACGTTGACGCGGATCGACTGGTTGGCGATGCGGTCGCCCTCGCCCGCCATCTCGTCGGCCATCGACTTCTTCGGCGCGGCCTTCTCCTTAGGCTTTGCGGCTTCCTTCGCCACGGGCGCTTCAGCCGCGGGCTCGGCCTTTGCCTCAGCCTGAGCAACGGGCACCGGCGCTTCGATCGCGGTCTCGCGGAAGGCACGCTCGAGCTCGTCGAGCGAGACCTCGCCCGGACGCAGCGGACGCTCCAGGGTCTGATCGACCAGCGTGCCCATGGTCATCTCCTTGGCGGGGGCGGCAGCCGGAGCTTCCGGCACCAGCGGCGGGGCGTCAGCGACGGGAGCAGGCGCAGTTGCACCGGCAGCCATTGCCGCCATGCCCTGCTCGACCATCGCTTCCAGCTTGTCGATGAGATCGCGGTCGTTCCCCTCCGGCTCGGCCTCGGTCGCCTCCAAGCCAGCCAAAATCTCCTTGATGCGGTCGATCGAGGACAGGATCACCGTCACCGCCTCGGCCGTCACAGGCATGCCGTCACGGAATTTGCCCATCAGGGTCTCGCCGGCATGCGCCAGCGCTTCCAGCCGCGGCAGGCCGAGGAAGCCGCAGGTGCCCTTGATGGTGTGGACCAGGCGGAAGATGTTATCCAGGATCTTGGCGTTGTTCGGCTCCTGCTCGAACTTCACCAGCTGATTGTCCACGGTGTCCAGGCTCTCGCTGGTCTCCGTCAGAAACTCCCGCAACAGATCATCCATGAAAACAGGCCTTCATACAGGAAGGGCGCGCACGAGGCGTGATGCGCCATTTCGGAATGGGGCCAGCTTCACCGCAAAGCGTTTAATATTGGTTGAGTATGTGCAAAAGAACGGAACCAACAAAGAGATAAGGCGCTCCGGACAAGCCGAAGCGCCTCGTAAAGATTGCATTAACGCGTCGCGAGCGAGGCTTCGCGTTTACGAAGCGGTAACGATGATGGCTTCGCCTTCCGGCTTGAGCGTCACGGTGAGCCCGCAGGCCTGCGCGAGCAGCCGCGTATAATAAGGCTGGATCGCATGCGCATCCGCAGCAGGCCCGCGTTCGCCGCTCAGGAGCTCGGAGATGTTCTGCGGCAGGCGTGCATTGTGTCCGGTCGCGGTGATGCGAAAGCTCATCGTCTCGCCCTCGCCGACCGGATCGACCGTCAGCATGCCGCCGCGCGGGATCGTGTGCTGGGCGACGACCAGCATGTTGAGCAGCAGCTTGACGCGGTTCTTCGGCAGCAGCAGCCGCGGCAGATTCCAGGTGATCGAGCACTTGCCGTCCTCGATATGGCCCTTCGCCATGGTCTGGGCATCGCCGAGATCGATCTGCGCGCCGGAGGAGCCGGCCGCGCCGAAGGCAAGGCGGCAGAACTGGAGCCGGGCTGAGGCCGTCTTGGCGCTCTTGCGAATCAGGTCGATCGCGAACTCGCGGTCCTCGGGCTTGGGATCGTCATCGAGCACTTCGAGTCCGTTGACGATGGCGCCGACGGGGCTGATGAGATCGTGGCAGACCCGCGAGCACAGCAGCGCGGCGAGTTCGAGCATATCGGGAGCGGCAGTGGTCGCGGGCGACGAGGCGTCAGACATAAAATGGGGTCCTGGAGGGTTCCTGGAATTGCACGGCGCTGGACGCCGCGAATCACGCATGCTTGACGGATGCTGCGGGTTCTAACATTCGCAACCCCGCGGCAGCTAGCTTGCGATCGGTTCGAGGCGGCCATAAGCCAAGGCGAATCGATCGGGGCGAATCAGTGGACGAGGAACGAAATTGCCGACAGATGAGGCATGCAGGTGAAGCGGATCATTGACGGAGCGGCCGCTGCCGGCCTGATGGAGCCGCTGACTGCGCTGGTGGTGAAGGCGGGCGAGGCGATCCTCGCCGTCAACCGCGCTGGCATGCGGATCGACGGCAAGCAGGATGGCTCGCCGGTGACCGAGGCCGACCTTGCCGCCGACCGCATCATCGCGGACGGACTCGCGCAGCTCGCGGGCGACGTTCCGACGCTGTCGGAGGAGCGGACCCAGCTCGCCTCCCCGCCGTTCCAGGGCAGCTTCTTCCTGATCGATCCGCTCGACGGCACCAAGGAGTTCGTCGCCGGCCGCGACGAGTTCACCGTCAACCTCGCCTTGGTGACGGACGGCGTGCCGCTGCTCGGCATCGTCAGCGCGCCTGCGCTCGGCCTGCTCTGGCGCGGCATCGTCGGCCGCGGCGCCGAGCGCGTGAGGTTCAACGGCGCGACGATCGCCGCCGCCGAGCCGATCCGCACCCGCAAGCTGCCAACGCGCGGGGAGCCCTGGATCGCCGCAGTGAGCCGTTCGCACGGCGATGCCAGAAGCGAGGCGTTCATCGCCGACAGGCCCAATGCCGTCAGGATGACGTGCGGCTCGGCCGTGAAATTCGGCCGGATCGCGGAAGGCAGCGCCGACATCTATCCCCGTTTCGGGCCGACCTCGGAATGGGACGTCGGGGCCGGCTGCGCGGTCGTGACCGCGGCCGGGGGCAAAGTCACCGACGGCAACGGCGGCGAGATCCGATTCGGCCAGCGCGGCGACACCGGCTTCATCATCCCGGAATTCATCGCCTGGGGCGACAAGCAGGCGGTAGGCTGCTACTGACCGGGCTCGCTACTGCCCGAGCTTCTCCTGCAGGGCCGGCCAGCGCTTGCCCACCTCATAGAGGAAGCGCTCGGGATCGGCGACGAAGGCGTCGCGATTGTCTTCCCGGCTGAACAAATAGAGCCGCTGCGCCACGATCGCGAAGAAACGCGGGTTGGCGGCGACGGTGATGCCGCGGGCGATATCGACCGGATCATAACCGCCGAATTGCGGTCCGTAGATTTCGGGATGGGCCTGGAAAGAGGCGCGGTTGCCCTCGTTCCGGAAGCGCCAGACGGCCCCCCAGAGGTTCGCCTCGAACTCCGCCGTCCCCTGCACGGCCGCGCCGGCGACGAAATAGGCGACGGGGTCGAAGCCCTCGATGGCGACTCCGGTGAAGCGGTTGACGACGATCCGCTCGGTGGTGGTGGCCGCTGCCGGCCCGCCCGCACTGAGGATGCAAATGCCCGCCAGCAGGCAGAGGCGGCGGGCGATCAAGGCAATTCCGGGGCGCAAAGGGCTATCTTCCTGCCGTTGTGCCGTCATAGTTGCTGCGGATAACATCCGAGTCGAGGGGACATCCGGCGCAACCTAGAGCCGTGCCTGTTGGCGTCAGGTTAAGGAAGCGACCGGATTCGGTACCAGGGGTTCTTTTATGACTTTCGCATCACGCCTTGCTGCGCTCGCGCTTGCCGGGATGATCGGCTGGATCGTGCCGGCCTCCGCGCAGCAGGCGCCGCCGCCTGACCTGCCGCCGCCGCAGCGGTCCCCGACGCCCAATACCTATGGGCCGGACGAGCTGGTCACCGCCGGCCATCGCTTCTTCGGCAACGTCTCGCGCGGGCTCGCCTCGATCATCGAGAAGGCGGTCAGCCAATGGGGCCTGCCGAACGGCTACATCCTGGGTGAGGAAGGCTCCGGCGCCTTCGTCGCCGGGCTGCGCTACGGCGAAGGCACGCTCTACACCAAGAATGCCGGCGACCTGCGCGTCTATTGGCAGGGCCCCTCGCTCGGCTTCGACTGGGGCGGCGACGGCGCCCGCACCATGACTCTGGTCTACAACCTGCCGGCCACCAACGCGATCTACCAGCGCTTCGCCGGCATCGACGGCTCGGCCTACATCATCGGCGGCTTCGGCATGACGGCGCTCACCGCCAACAACATCGTGCTGGTGCCGATCCGCTCCGGGCTCGGTCTGCGCCTCGGCGCCAATATCGGCTATCTCAAATACACCCCGCGGGCGACCTGGAACCCGTTCTAGGCCCGCGTCCTCCCCACTGCCCACCGATCAAGGTTAACGACAGAGCGGGGCTGGCTTTCTGCCGGCCCGCCATGGCATTGTCGTTGGTGAATTTTTCCTTAAGCTTGGGAGTTCTGGCCCATGGTCGAACCGATCATGTACCTGGCGATCGGTTTCCTGCTCTCCATGTTGTGCGGGCTCGCGATCGTGCCGCTGGTGCATAACCGCGCGGTGCGCCTGACCACGCGCCGGCTCGAGGCCGCCACCCCGCTATCCATGGCCGAGATCCAGGCCGACAAGGACCAGCTCCGGGCCGAATTCGCCATGTCCGCCCGGCGGCTCGAGATGAGCGTCGAGCAGCTCAAGAACAAGACCACGAGCCAGCTCGCCGAGCTCGGCAAGAAGAGCGACGCCATCAACCGCATGAAGATCGAGCTCGGCGAGAAGAACGCCACCATCTTCGCGCTGGAGGCGCGCGAGAAGGCGGTGAAGGAGCAGCTCCGCGCCACCGAGGAGGAATTCGCCGCCAAGACGGCGTCCTTGCGCGAAGCCGAGATCGCGTTGACGGACAAGCAGGCCGAGCTCGCCAAGATCAACTCCGAACTGTCCGACCGCTCGATGATGGCGGAGAGCCGCCAGGTCGAGCTGGTCGCGGTGCGCGCGCAGATCGAGGAATTGAAGCACCGCGTCGGCGATGCCGAGAAGGAATTTGCCGCCACGCAAGCGCGCCTCGCACAGGAGCGCACCGAATCCGAGACCGCCTCGCGCGAGCTCGGCGAGGCGCGCGGCCGCGTCGAGAATCTGAGCCAGCGCGTCACCGAGCTCGACCGCCAGCTCATCGTGCAGGTCAAGGAGGCCGAGATGCTGTCGGGCCGCGTCGCCGATCTGGAAGCACGCCTCGCCACGCAGGGCAAGCTGCTCGCAGAGCGCGACTACGAGAACAACCAGCTGCGCCAGGCCAACGAGGCCAACGAGCGCACCATCAAGGAGCTGCGCGTCGAGATCGCGGGCCTCAGCGGTGGCAAGTCGTCGGCTGCGATGGAGCAGCTGCGCGCGGAAAAGGCCGCGCTGGAGGAGCAGCTGCGCAGCGCGCGCGACGAGCGCGCGAAACTGCAGCGCGACGTCAACGCGATCCAGCAGCAGGCCGAGAGCTCCTGGGCGACCGAGCGCATGGAGAACGCGCTGCTGCGCGAGCGCATCAACGACATCGCGGCCGAGGTGGCAAAACTCGCGATGCAGCTCGAAGGCCCGAATTCGCCGATCGAGGCCCTGCTCGCGGCCGAGGCCGGCCAGCCGCCGAAGCCGGCACCGCGCCCGGCCAACGACGCCGCAACCAACGGCACCCCGGCGCCCCGCCTGCCCGAAGGCGGCGGAACGCTCGCCGAGCGCATCCGCGCGCTCCAGGCCCACGCCTCCCGCGCCCGTCAGCAGGGCGCGTAAACCGGCCGAAATCCGGCTTCCGCCGCGGGTGGCGCGACCTGGCGAAGGTTTTCCGCCTCGGCGACGCCCTCAAAACTTGACACCTTGGGCCGGCACTTCTAAATCGCGGGCTCCGATGTGCCGGCCGGCCTAAGGTTGCGGCCGCCTGCATGATGGTCCCGGGCGCATAGCTCAGCGGGAGAGCGTTCCCTTCACACGGGAGAGGTCCAAGGTTCGATCCCTTGTGCGCCCACCACGCTTCGCCAAAAGGCTTCGCGTGGCTCAGCCACGCCCAATAGTTAGCGAAGCGTGTCCGGCGTAGCTCGAAGAGCGTAGCCAGACTGCGAGTCTTGCTTCCGCCCTGTCAAAAATTCGAAAACAACCCCATGCACAGTAGACGGCACCAGCGGGATCAAGGGGTTACGATTTTTCCGAATTTTTCTTGCTTCGTCGGGCAAAACAGGGGCATGATGGCATGATCGAAAGGGGCGCACAGATGATCGTCGCAGTTGGAGCGGCCAGGCATCGATGAGCGGGACTTCGGCTCACGGAGCCCGAAGCGGCAATCCCTGTTCTGCAAGCACCCGCACGGGCGGAAAAGAGACGCAATCCACGATGTCGAACAGCACGCTGATGCTGCCGCTGAATGACTGCGCGAAAGCGATCGCGTCATCGCGCTTTGCCTCGGCGATTTGTGTGCCGAGCGTGCAATGCGGTCGCCAGTTTTCGGGCCGATAGTGCAGCCGACACAAGGCGGGATCGATTGCAGCGCTGATGGAAGCGTGCCAACTGAGGAGCGTTTCGTCGAATTCCGGCTCCGCCCAGAGCACTAGCGGCGGACCTGCAAACCAACGAATTCGCTTGAACGCGATCAGCAATTGCCCTTCGTCTCCAACTGCGCGGAGCATGGCCTCCCACGCGGTCTTGGCGGTAATCTCGGGCGTATCGTAGATGGCGAATGTAAAATGCGGCCGATAGCCGAGAGCCCGCATCGAAGGCTGGCTCTCAAACGCTGCTACTTCATCCCACAAGGCTTCGATCTGCTTTGTCGAGGAATCGTCGGACCGAATGTTGATCGCCAAAGCCATGCGCTGGTCGCTCAGTGAACCAACCGATTTTTGCCGCACCAATGGCGACAAAACCAGGCTTTTTGTGCGCTAGTGAGCCATAAGAACGGCGATATCCGCGTGCTCCAGGATATAGCTGGTCGGCCCACCGAATATCATCTGCCGTAGCCGCGTGCGGGTGAAGGCTCCCTTGACCAATAGATCGCAACCGTGTGCCCTGGCGGCATCGAGGACCGCCTCACCGGTTTCGCGCCCGTCCAGCTCAACGCTGATCAAGCTGGCCGCAATGCCATTGTATTGGAGTTGCCGAGCGATCTGACCGGCAGACGGTCCCGGCACCGCCTGGCCGCCGACAACGGTTAGGACCGATACCCTTTCGGCCAGACGAAGCAACGGCATGGCAAACGCGTTTGCCCGAGCTTGCTCGGTACTCCCGTTCCAGTGGATCATGATGTTTGTTGCGACGCTTCTTGGTGCATTCGACGGCGCCAGCAGAACGGGCCTGCCGCTCTCAAACAGCGCGGACTCAATCGCGCGGCGGTGGGGGCCCACCGCATCAATGTCAGACCGCGCCATCACGATCAGATCGAAGGCGCGTCCATGACTTCCGACAAAGTCTTCGCCCTCAGGCGCGTTCTCCAGCCAGCCGAAGCATGGCGGGCTCGATCCCGCGGTGGCTCGAGGAACATCGTGCTTAAGCATGAATGCTTCGAAAAAGTTGCGCATGTCGTTCAGTTCGGCTTCGCTCTTCACTTGATACGTATCCAGGAGAATGCCGGTGGCCAATTCGGCAGCCGCATATTGAGGGATGCCGAAGCGGAGTGGAAAGCCTTCGATATAGGCGCCGGAGCGTCGCGCTAGACCTACGGCCACAGCGAGCGTGGATGTCATCATCGGAATATTCTGAAGCGGGACCAGGAGCGTCTTCATTTTGAATCTCCGATTTTTTTGACGAACATTGACGGAGGAAGCCTGACTTCAAATTGGGGTAGTGCCTCCGATAGCTTTACCTTGCGAGCCGTTCCCGTTTGCCAGCGGCAATAGTTGTCATCATGCGGCCTGCTCAAGCCTCATATCGATCTCCTGGCGCAGCGCCGCGAAGTCGATTGGCTTGGTCAACAGATCGGCGGCGCCCTTCTCCAGCGCCTTGCGCTTGGTCTCGGCATCACCGTAGGCCGTGATCATGATTACAGGCACATCGGGGCGGGCCGAGCGCACGATCGGCAGCATCTCCAGTCCGCTCATTCCAGGCATGTTGATGTCGGACAGGATCAGAATCAGGGTGGCATCCCCAATCACGGCCGCGCGCTGCAATGCCAGGGGCGCCGAGGATACAAATTCCATCAGAAAACGACCGGCGCGCAGATCGCGTCGAAACTGCTGACGGAACAGCGCCTCGACATCGGGCTCGTCGTCGACCACCATGATATAGACGCTCAACTTCTGCCTCCGCTCTGCAACGGTGCCGCCCGCGTACGCGGCAGCGTAATGATGAACTCGGTATATTCGCCCGGCTCGGTCTCGACCTCGATGCTGCCGCCGTGCTGCTTCACGATGATGTCGTGGCAGATCGAAAGCCCAAGGCCAGTTCCTTCGCCGGCGGGCTTGGTCGTGAAGAATGGATTGAATATCTTCTCCCTGACGTCGGCCGGGATGCCGGTGCCATTGTCGCGAATGCGGATTTCGACGGCGCCGCCGAGGTCTGTGGTCGTCGCGCGCAGCATTGGCTCGAAGCCGTCGCCGGCGGCGTCCCTTTGCTTGCTGGCCGCGTAGAAACCGTTTGACACCAGATTGAGGAACACCCGCGTGATTTCCTGCGGATACAGCTCGAGCGCTCCCGCAGACGGATCGAGCTTTCTTTCAAGCGTGATGTTGAAGCCGGCTCTTTCAGCGCGGGCTCCGTGATAGGCCAGGTTGAGGCTTTCTTCGAGGATGGCGTTGATGTCCGCCGCGCGGCGTTCGCCGGATCCTTCACGGGAGTGCAGAAGCATATTCTTGACGATGGAATCGGCGCGCGTTCCGTGCTGCACAATCTTTTCCAGGTTACCTTGCAGCATGTGGATCAACGCGTCGATGTCCTGCCTTTCCGTCTCGCCCAGGCCGGCTGAGCGCAGCGCGTCGCCGAGCTCGTCGGTCAGTTCGGAGGACAGCGCAGCAAAATTGTTGACGAAATTGAGCGGGTTCTTGATCTCGTGCGCAATGCCGGCGGTGAGTTGCCCGAGCGAGGCAAGTTTCTCGGTCTGGATCAGCCGATCCTGCGCGTTTCGCAATTCCTCGAGCGATTGTGACAATTCCATGGTGCGCTCGCGCAGTTCATTCAGCAGGCGTGCATTCTCGATCGCGATCACGCCCTGGTGTGCGAAGTTGGACACGAGCTCGATCTGCTTGTCTGTGAACGGTTTCACTTCCTGGCGGAAGATCGTGATGGTGCCAATCAGCTCATCTTCCTTGAGCATGGGCACGATGACGAGGGTCCTTGCGCCGGCAAGGTCGGCGAGTGCGCGAACATTGGGGTTGCCTTCGATATAGGGCGGCTGCGTCCTGATGTCGTCTATATGAACCGTCTGATGAGTCTTCTCGACGGTGCCGAGCCCGCTCGCGGGATGTGGGCGAATGTTCTGGTACAGCCGGGTATCGACGTAAGCTTGCGGCGCGTTGTGCAATGCGACCGTGCGAAAGCCGCCCTCCTCGTAGAGATTCATGGTGCCAAAGCCGGCGCCGCAAATTCGCGTCGCATTCTCCAGCATCTTGTGGAAGACCGGACCGAGTGCGCCCGAGGAAGCGCTTATGATTTCCAGCACCTCCGACGTTGCCGTCTGCCGCTCCAGCGATTCATTCAATTGCTCGAACAGACGCACATTGCCGAGGGCGATAACGGCCTGATCGGCAAAGGTCTGCAGCAAGGTGATCTGCTTGTCGTCGAATGGGCGCACCTCCATACGACGCAGCACGATCGCCCCCATGCTCTCGCCTTCGCGCAACAGCGGCACACTCAAAACAGTCCGAACGTTGGAGCGAGCCGCATATTCGCGTCCTATCGGGTATTCCTCTCCATCGGGCCCAAGCAAGTCGTGCACTTGAACGGTGCGACGATCGACAATCGCCCGGCCGGTGGGCGATTTGACACTGATCGCCCGCCGGCTCCACACCACGGGAACTTGTCCATGGTGCGCCTCGATGACGATATCGTCGCCATCCCTCAGAACGACCAGCGCATCATATGCCTCGCAAAGCCCGCATGCGCTTTCCACGATCGCCTTGAGCACCGGACCGACTTCGGTCGGAGAGGAAGCGATCACCCTCAAGATATTGGCGCTGCCGGTCTGGTAGGTCAGCGCCTCGGATAGATCGCGCGTCCTGGTCTGCAATTGTTCGAAGAGCCGGACATTCTCGATGGCGATAACAGCCTGATCGGCGAAGGTCTGTACGATCTCGATCTGTCGGTGGCTGAACGGGCCCGGTGCCGGCCGAGCCAAACTGAGCACCCCGATCGCAACGCCCTCCCGGACGAGAGGTACGTTGAGGGTCGCTCGATAGCCGCCGATCCTCGCGAGGTCATGCCGCGAGAAGTCGGGGTCTTTCATGAGATCGGCGACATGATCGACCCGGCCGGTGAGCGCTGCCCGGCCGCTCGGCGTGTCGCGGCTCGGCGCAAGCGGCTGGCTCTTGCGTAGCGCGACCCATTCCGGTGGGTTGTTATGGGAGGCTTCCAGGTGCAGCAGCCCATCGCGAATGAGATAGATCGCGGCTCTAGGGTCGCCGCAGAGCCGTGCGGCCGAGCTGACGAGCGTCTCGAGAACATTGGGCAGGTCGAACGCTGAACGGCTGATCACCTTGAGCACGTCGGCCGTTGCGGTCTGCTGGCGCAGCGATTCGCTGAGATCCTCAGTGCGTTCGCGCAACTCCTTGAGCAACCGCGCATTCTCGATGGCGATCACGGCCTGATCGGCAAATGTGGCTGCGAGCTCGATCTGCTTTTCCGTGAAAGGCTGCACGCGCTTGCGAGCAATCACGATCGCGCCGATCGGCTCATTTTCGCGCATGAGAGGAACACCGAGCGCCGTGCGCTGACCGGCCATGGCAGTCGACTCGCGCAGCCCGTATTCGGGATCGGCAGCGACGTCAAGGATCTGCACTGGACGGCGCTCGAGCACGGCCCGACCTGTAACCGTGCTCCGGCCGGGCGTAATTGGGTGATCCTGCAGGAACTCGGTGTATTCCTCGGAAAATCCGACCGCCGCTCCGGCCTGATATTCATCGCCCTCGCGGCGCATGATGAAGGCCATCTCCGCCTCGCACAGCCGTGCCGCCGAATCGACCAGCGTGTTGAGCACGGTTTGCAGATCGAAGGTCGAGCGGCTGATCACCTTCAGCACATCGGCCGTCGCGGTCTGCTGCTGGAGCGATTCGGCGAGATCGCGCGTCTTGGCCTGGACCTCATCGAACAGCCGCACATTTTCGATCGCGATCACGGCCTGATCAGCGAAAGTGGAGACCAGGTCGATCTGCTTGTCCGTGAACGAGTTCGCGGTCTTGCGGCCCAGGAATAGCACGCCGATCACTTCTCCGGACCGAAGCAGGGGTACGCCCAGAAGGGTGCGGTAACCTCCGGCCCTCTGTTGCTCGGGATAGGCATAGTCGGGATCGACCAGGACATCCGGAATCTGAACAGCCTTGCTGCACAGCAGGACGCGCCCGACCAGGCTGCCGCGTCCCGCATTGAGCCGAACGCCCGCCGAGACCTTGGCCCACTCGGGCGAGAAATTGTACCGAGTTGCATGATAGAAGGAACCATCGGCGTCCTGCCGGAGGATTGCCGCCATGTCGGCCCCACACAGCGACGCCGCCGATTCCGTCAGCGTATCGAGAACCGTTTGCAGATCGAACGCGGAGCGGCTGATGACTTTCAACACATCGGCGGTCGCGGTCTGCTGCTGCAGCGATTCCCGCAGGTCGTCGGTACGCGCCTGCACCTCGTCGAACAGCCGCGCGTTCTCTATGGCGATGACGGCCTGGTCGGCGAAGGTCTGCAGAAGTTGCACATGATGCGGAGCGAAGGCCCCCGGCTCGGCCCGCGTGACGCTGATCATGCCGATCACCGTGCCGCCGGTCGCGAGCGGAACGAACAACATGCTGCGAAAGCCGCGGGCACGCGCGATGAATTTGATGTCGTTCGTCAGCGCTTCAGTATCGGGGGTCGGCACCACTTTGCCGGCCTGTGTCCTCGCCATACTCTCGAAATCGGCGATCGGACGCGGAAACATCTCCTTCAAAGCTTCATCGGCGGCAGAATTCGTCGGCGTGAACGCCGCCAAGTGGGCATTGCCGTCGATGAAGCGGAATACGGTCGTCGAAAAGCCGCCGAGCAAGGCATTTGCGCGCCTCGCGATCGCATCGAAGACCGGTTTCACCTCCGATGGCGAACTGGCGATGATCTTGAGAATGTCCGCGGTGGCGGTCTCGCGATCTTGTGCGGCGCGCAATTCGGCCAGGAGCCGCGCGTTCTCCTGCTGCAAGTCCGCCACAACGTCCTGAGGAAGCGCGGCCATGATGAAAATCCATGTCGCCAGCCGGTTCGCGGCCGACGTCAAAATCTAATCAAGAAAGCGTCGGGAATTATTCCACCATCAGGTGCTTCCGACCAGACATACCGGGAGTTGATTTTCAATCGACTGCGCGTCAATTCGTCTCTCGCGAGCGCCGTAGGATTGCGTCCCGAAACACCTAGGAGAAACCCCATGGCGACCATATTCATCACCGGCAGCACCGATGGCCTCGGCCGGGCGGCGGCCCAATCGCTGCTCGATCAGGGGCACCGCGTGGTGCTGCACGCGCGTTCGGCCGATCGTGCCGCGGTTCTCGGCGGGCTCGCTTCGCGTGCCCAGGGATTGGTGATCGGCGATCTCAGGAGCGCGGCGGAGACGCGGAGCATCGCCGACCAGGTCAACGCGATCGGGCGCATGGATGCCGTCATTCACAACGCCGGCGTCTACACGCGGCCGAGCCGCGGCGCGACGCCGGAAGGCCATGCCGAGACGCTGGCCATCAACACGCTTGCGCCGTTCATGCTGACGGCTCTGATCGCGCGGCCGGCCCGATTGATCTATCTCAGCAGCGGATTGCACCGCGGCGGAGAGGGCTCGCTCGACGACCTCGATTGGACCAAGCGGACGTGGGACGCGGGCACGGCCTATGCCGAGAGCAAGCTGCACGTCGTCGCGCTCGCCTTCGCGCTGGCACGGCGCTGGCCCGACGTCCTCTGCAGCGCCGTCGATCCCGGTTGGGTGCGCACGAAGATGGGAGGCGCGGGCGCCCCGGTCGATATCGACACCGGGCAACGGACCCAGACCTGGCTGGCGGTCAGCGAGGATCCCGCGGCCCTCGTGAGCGGGCGCTACTGGCATCACCTCGAGCAGCAAGCGCCGGCCCGTGAGGCGACGGATCCGAGATTTCAGGACCAGCTGATCGGCAAACTGAGTGAGCTGACGGGCGTCGAGCTGCCGGAGGCGTGACGTTCGATGCATCCTCGTCATTGCGAGCCAACGGGTCCGCGCGAAGCGCGGCCCGATGACAGGCTCCACGCAGCAATCCAGAATCCCTCCGCGGAAAGACTCTGGATTGCTTCGTCGCACCAGTGCAAAATTGCTTCGCAATTTTGTCACGGGCTCCTCGCAATGACGGCGGAGCGGCGATTCACGTCGCGCGCTGTGGCCGCCAGGCCGTGTAGAGACCGATCAGTGTCCCCATGGCGACCAGCGCGGCTGCCAGCAGCACCTGCAATTCGCCATCGTCGGTGGGGCCGATGGACGACACCAGCCGGGATACGATGACGAAAAGAATGCCCACTGCGGCCGCGGCACCCACGCAGAGATAAGCGAGCTCGCGCGTCAGGCTGCGGCCGAGCAGTCCGAGCGCCGTGAAATACATCGAGCAGGCGTTGGGATGAACGAACAAGGCAATGCGCGCATAGCGGCCATAGGCGTCGAACAGGGACTCGCATCGGCGCAGGGCCGCCTTCGAGGCCACCCGCTGCAGAAACGGCCTGAAGAAACGCGCTTGTCCATAGCTGAGAACGGCGCCCAGGATGATGGCGAGCCACGCCGCGAGGAAGACGGAGCCATCCACGGCCTTCGGACTGAGCGCCATGGACATCAGGATGAGGGCGGTGCCGGGAAAATAGCCGAAATACGGGAAGACCGCTTCCACCAGCACGCAGGCGAACATGAAGGCTGGAAACCATGCCGACCCGGCCGCGCCATGGACGATGGCGTTCAGGTCGAACAGGCTCGTCCTGTAGAGAACGAGGTACATGCACATGGCGAGGCCCGCCAGCGCATAGAACGGCAAGGCTCCAGACAAAAACCGTCTCATCCGATCATCAACTTCGTTTGGCGGAGACGACGGCCTCGCGCTGTTCCGGATCACGCTTTAGGCGAATGGGATTGAGGCTGTCGATGGCGCTCTTTGCCACGCAAGCTTCCCCGGGCTGCCCGCCTCTACGCAATCGAGAGAATCTCGATCTCCTGCGCGCCCGAACCGACGACGTCGCCGACCGCCTTGCCCATCAGCGACCGCGCGACCGGCGCGACGAACGAGATCGAGCCGGCCTTGGGATCGGCTTCGTCCTCGCCGACGATGCGGTAGGTCTGGACGCGGCCGTCGGCGCGGCTGAAGCTCACGGTGCTGCCGAACGCGACGACATCGGTCGCGACAGGATCGGGCATCACCTGCGCCGTGCGCAAGCGTTCGGTGAGATAGCGGAGATCGCGCAGGGGCACGGCGGACTGCCGGCGCTTCTCGTTGACGTCCTCGATGGCTTGCGCGGCTTCATAGGCCGCCCGCGCTTCGGCGAGCTGCGCCTGCAATGCGTTGAAGCCTGCTTCCGTCACGAGGTTCGGATGCGGCGAGATCGGGCGGTCCGGCAACAGCGTCTCCGACGCGGTTTCGGCGCTCTCTTCCTTGGTGAAGGCGACGCTCAATTGAAGATCCTGTCGAACTGTTTCGCTTGCGACGCCATGGCGCCGACGACCGAGATTATATCTCAAGTTCGACGAAACGGCGGAGCTTGAAGACGAGGTCCGGCACGGCCTGGCGGAACCGGGTTGCGTTCTGGAAACTGGTGGAGAACGGCGCGAAAGTGAGCATCGCGTTCCAGTGCCGGTAACCATAGACCGTGACCGAGACGCCGGAACTCGGGAAGTTGTCCAGCTTGCGCAGCTCGCCGAGCACGAGATCGGCGATCGCCTCCGCCGGCAGCAGCCGCTTGCCGTCGCGCGTGGTTGCGATTTGCGCGGGCGGCTCGGCCGGCTCGGCGGCCGCCGCTGCGGCATCGGGCGCGCTCTCGGCTTTGGCCGCATCGGACCTGAACTCGGACCTGGACGTCGCGGCCGGCTCCACGGGATCCGCCGGCACGATCGGCGGGACCTCGGCGAGCGGAGGCGGTGCAACAGGGTCTGCGCGCTTGTTGCCTCCCAGGATGCTGCTGATCATGGCCACAAGGCCGGCATCCTTCACCTCATCGCTCATCATTCCCCCCGGGCTTCCGCCTACTCTAGCACCGCTCGCGCAGACCGCCACCGGCGATGTGGCAGGGCTATCGCACATGGGAGCTCTTCCCTTGCGGCCATCCTTCGAGACGCCCGCTTTGGCGGGCTCCTCAGGATGAGGTCGGAGCGCGCCAGCAGCTTCAACGAGCGCTGGTGCCGCAGAGCCTCATCCTGAGGAGGCGCGTAAGCGCCGTCTGGAAGGACGAGGCGTGCGCGCCGGCCGCGCCACAAGTCGTATGAGATAATCCTGGGCGACAGCGTGCGATCCGTTACTGTTTGGCGAACGGAATGTATTGGTGGTACCGCTTGGGCACCGAGCTGCGGTAGCGCGCCGGCACGGTGCCGGTGTCGACCGAATGATCGATCTCCTGCTGGCGGGTCATCTTCTTCTTCGCCGGCTTCTTCGACGCGCTCTTCTTGCCGTCAGTGGGCTGGCTGGACGTGTCGGTGGTCGCGCTTGGCGCTGTGGTCGTCGCAGCCGGCGCAGTGCTTGTCGCGGCAGGCGCATCGGTTCCGCCCGTGGCCGGCGCGCCCTGCGCCAGCGCGAGCGGCGATTGCATCATGAGCATCAGCGCTGCCGTCGCAGCCAGCAAATATGATTTCTGCATCAGAACCTCCAAAGTGCCTGATCCGAATGAGCCAGCGTAGGCCTCCGGCATCGACGCGTGCAAGTCCGCCCTTGATAGGCCCGATCGCACGCCGGAACTGTGGTGGGGGTCACACTCCCGGCATGGTCTGCCTCACGACATCGCAGCGCGCGCAGGTGCGCAATGGCGCGCTCGGCTATGCGCGAGCTGCGCGGCCGGTCTCCTCCAGGCGCGAGGCGAACCAGCGTGACAGCGGCTCGTCGACGGCACCGCTGACATAGACCTCCGACATCGTCACATGTTGCCTGTCCAGCACCAGGAGCAGGCCGATCCAATAGGGAAACCAGACATGGACGTCGGTCAGCGCCCGCAGCTTGTGCTGGTCGTGATCGAGCGGCGTGTGGTTGCTCGCCTTGCGGATCTCCACGGCTAGCAGATTGTTCGGGATCTCGCGCTGATGCACGACGACATCGGGGTAGATCGACTTGCCGAGATGGTCGTCGGTCGAGATGATGGTGCCGTGCGGCAGATGCAGCGTGCGCTCGCCGAGCCGGTCGTAATTGCAGTCGACCGACCAGCCCGAGAACTGCTTCTCCAGATGCACGGCGAAACGGTGCGTGACCGCCCGCTCGCCGACGTCCTTCTCGAACAGGAAACCCTCGTGGGCGTAGAACTCCCGGAGCGCCGCGATCACCTTGTTCAGCTCGGTCTGCATCGTGCCTCCGGGCTCACGGCGCTCTGTCTGTTGCCGCCCTACATCTGAACTTCGATCAGCCGCGGGCCGGGCTCGGCGACGGCCTCTGCCAGCGCCTTGTTGAACTCGTCGGCGTTGGTGACGGCGCGGCCGGGCACGCCCATGCCCTTGGCCAGCGCCACGAAGTCCAAGGTCGGGCGGTCGAGGCGGAGCATGTCGTTGGCGCGCTGGCCGGGCTCGCCGGCGCCGACATTGTCGAACTCGCCGCGCAGGATCTGGTAGATGCGGTTGGCGAACACGATGGTGACGATGTCGAGGTTCTCGCGTGCCTGGGTCCACAGCGACTGGATCGTGTACATCGCGCTGCCGTCGCCGACCATGGTGATCACCTTGCGGTCCGGGCAGGCGATCGCGGCACCGATCGACAGCGGCGTCGAGAAGCCGATCGAACCGCCCATGTTCTGCAGCCAGTCGTGCGGGGCGGCCGCCGCCGTCGGCGGGAAGAAGCCGCGGCCGGTGGTGAGGGATTCGTCGACCATGATCGCGTTCTCGGGGATCGCACAGGCAATGGCCTGCGCGATCGAGGCGAAGGTAAGCGCGCCGGTCGGCTTGACCAGTTCCTGCAGAGCCTGCGGCTTGACGTCCCTGGTGCTGGCTTTCACGGCGCCGGCGAGCGCCTCGAGCGCGGCGACCGAATTCTCGCCCCAGGAGGTCATGCGATGCACCTCGCAGCCCTGCGGCTTGAGCATGCTCGGCTTGTTCGGATAGGCGAAGAACGCCACGGGATCGTCGGACTCGACCAGCACGATGTGACGGAATTTTGCCAGCATCGGCAGGGCCTGATCGATGACGTAGTGGATGCGGTCGATCGAGAAACGGCCGCGGCCGCGCGCCATCTTCGGACGGAAGGTCGGGCCCATCACGGTGCAGCCGGTCTTGCCGGCGATGCGCTCGGCCAGCGCCAGACCCTGCGCGCTCAGCGCGCTGCCGGTCATCAGGAGCAGCGTGCCTTCGCCGTCGCCATGCAGGATCTTTGCGGCCTGCTCGACCGCCTGCGGCGAATAGCTGGCGCGCTGCTGCTCGGCCGGAACCTCGGCGATGCCGTCGGCCTCATTCCAGGCGGTGTCGGCGGGCAGGATCAGGGTCGCGATCTGCGGCGGCGCGCTTTTGGCGGCGGCAATTGCCGCCGCGCCGTCGGCGGCGACCGATTTGGCATCCGGGGAGGTGCGGACCCAGGACGACATCGGCCGGGCCAGGCCTTCGATGTCGGAGGTGAGCGGCGCGTTGTAGCCGATGTGGTAGACGGCGTGCTGGCCGACGATGTTGACGATGCCGGAATTGGCCTTCTTGGCATTGTGCAGATTGGCAAGGCCGTTGGCGAGGCCGGGGCCGAGATGCAGCAGGGTCGAGGCCGGCGTGCCCTTCATGCGGAAATAACCGTCGGCCGCGCCCGTCACCACGCCTTCGAACAGGCCGAGCACGCAGCGCATGCCGGGGACACGGTCGAGCGCCGCGACGAAATGCATCTCGGAGGTGCCGGGGTTGGTGAAGCAGACGTCCACCCCGCCCTTGACCATCGTCCGCACCAGGCTTTCCGCACCGTTCATTCTGTCTGCTCCCGCAACCGGCATTTCCAGCGATCCGTTTGATCAATCATTGTTCGCGCCGCCCGTCAAAGCAATAGCGGGCATTGCGGCCCAGCCCCGCGCGACGACACGCCGGTTTGGCTAACGCTTTCCAGCAAATTGGCGAGAGTTGCGATTTGGTAACGCCAGTCGTCAACGATGCCACCCTCACGGGCCCGTGGCTTGCGGAATGCGCGCAAATATGGCCTCTGGATCCAGTTGAATCGATTTTTTTCTGGGGGAAATGATGATCCGGTTTTTTGCCGCACCGATGGCCGCAATGGCGCTGCTGCTGGCTGGCGCAGCCGACGCGTCCGCGACGGGGATGATAGACTTCACGGGCACCAGTTCCACCAGCTATATCGGCCGCGGCGGCGCGAGCCCGATCCCCCGCACCACCGTCATGTATAACGGCACCTACGCCCCGGGCACCGTCGTGGTGAACACCGCCGAGCGGCGGCTCTATTTGGTGCTCGGGAACGGGCAGGCGCTGCGCTACGGCATCGGCGTCGGCCGCGACGGCTTCCGCTGGGCCGGGGTGCACAGGATCACCGCCAAGAAGGAATGGCCGGACTGGACGCCGCCCTCGCAGATGCTGGCGCGGCGGCCGGACCTGCCGCGCCACATGAAGGGCGGCATCGACAACCCGCTCGGCGCCCGCGCCATGTATCTGGGCTCGACGCTGTACCGCATCCACGGCTCCAACGAGCCGGAGACGATCGGTCAGGCCGTCTCCTCGGGCTGCTTCCGCATGACCAACGACGACGTCACCGACCTCTATAGCCGCGTCTCGATCGGCACCCCGGTGGTGGTGCTGAACAACTGACCAGGAACCCGCGCGGCGCGTGAATTTGCGGCCTTGTGCGCGCGGCGCGAATGCGGCAGCGTCACAGCACGATGAGCGCATTCGTCCCGCCCTCGCCCGGCCTTCGCTTCGCCCTGCTGGCGCTCGCGACGCTCGCCTGCGCGCCCGACACCGCACCCATGGCTGCCGCCGGCGAGCTGCCCGCGGTGTCCTCGCGCCAGCGCGCCGAGAAGAAGAGCTTCACCGACGGCGAGATCATCGAAGGCTTCCTGAAGACGGCATTCGGCGCCGAATACCATCTTGCCGGCCGCGTCGACCGCATCCGCAAGTTCGACGGGCCGGTGCGCGTCTACGCCGAGAGCGACCGCGAGGATCGCAAGACGCAGCTCGCCAAGGTCGTGGCCGACATCGGCAAGCGCGTGCAGCATCTCGACATCGCCATGATCGCGACCTCCGAAGCGGCGAACGTGCGCGTGAAGCTGGTGCGCGACCGCGATCTGTTCCGCACCATCTCGAGCTTCTACGGCGCCGAGAAGGCGCGCGAGATCCGCTCCTCGCTCGATCCGCAATGCCTGTCCGGCTTCCGCAAGAACGACAATTTCGAGATCGAGCATTCCGACGTCATCCTCACCGTCGACAACGGCGATTTCACCTTCCTCGATTGCGCCTATGAGGAGCTGCTGCAATCGCTCGGGCCGATCAACGACACCACGAGCGTGCCCTGGACCATGTTCAACGACAATGTCTCGATGGGCTATTTCGACGTCTACGACCAGTACATCCTCAACCTGCTGTACGATCCCCGCATCAAGGCGGGCATGACCGTGGCGGAGGTCAAGGCCGTGCTTCCCGCCGTCCTCAAGGACGTGCGCGCCTGGGTGAAGCGGACGAATAATCTGAAGGAGTGAGGCGGTCTAAGGGAGCGATCTACTCGTCCCCGTCCTTCTTCCGCAGCAGATCCGTCGCCAGATCCGACAGCTTCGGCGGCGGCAGGGCCGCGAACGGCAGCGGCCGCGTCACGTCGATCGCAGCCAATCCCAGCCGCGCCGTCAGCAGCCCGTTCAGCACGCCTTCACCCAAGCGCTGCGACAGCTTCGCCGCGATGCCGTGGCCGAGCATCTGCTGCACCAGGCTGTCGCTCGCGGCCATGCCGCCGGTGATGGCGAGATGGGCGATGACGTGGCGAAGCAGGCGGATCATCCCGAGCGCGCCGGGACGGCCGCCATAGAGATAAGCGAGCTGGCGGATCAAGCGCAGCGCGGCCACGAACACGAACAGCACGTCGATGGCGGCGCGCGGGCTCACCGCCGTCACGATCGAGACCTTTTGCGCCGCCGACGACACCAGCCGCCGCGCCTCGGCGTCCAGCGGCGACATCAGCTCGCGCTCGGCGAGGCGGATCATGTCGGCGCCGTCGATGATCTCGCCGGCGTGGCTCTCCAGCGTCGCGCGGGCGCGCGCCAGCTGCGGATTCTGGTGCGCGATCTTGAGCAGGTCCTCGACGATGACGCGGCTCTCCTTGCGATCGTCGCTGGCCAGTACGACCGCTGCGCGCTGATGCAGCTTCTCGATGGCCGCGAGACGCGCGAGACCGAATGCCTCGCGTCCGATCACCACGGCAAGCGCCAGTGCGGTGACGGCGGCGAAGGCAAGCCCGACGAAGCCGAGCGTCTGGCTGCGCGCGAACAGATCCTCGATCAGATGCACCACGCCGAGCCCGGTGCCGAGCAGCGTCAAGCCCGCGAGCCCCGACCAGAACAGCGTGCCCCAGGGAAAGCCGCGCCGCGCCGGGACTGCGGCTTGCACCGGCACCGGCAGCATCGCCGGATCGGGCTCCGGCGTGATCTGGACGGCGGCACGACCGAGACGGCCGGTCTCGTCGGCCTCCGCGACGACGACGCCGGGATCGTCGAGCCGGAACGTCGCCGGCCGCCGGGGCTTCGATCGGTCGTTCATGCGAGCTTGTCTCCGATCAGGAACTGCAAGGCACGGTCGAGGCGGATGTGTGGCAGCGTCGGCTCGTCGGCACCCTCGCGTTCGAGCTTCGGCGGGCGGAAGCGCAGGAAGCGGAAATCGCTGTTCCCGGCCGCCTCCGTCGCGAGCCCGCGGAACGCATCTGTCCTATTGAACAGCGGTTCGGGATCGAGCGGCAGGTCGCCCGGAAATGTCGCAACCTCGGTGTTGCCGTCGAAGAACTCGCCGCCGGCGCTTTCGCCCGCGGCGGGTGTTCCCAGGATCGACGGCAGCTTGTCGCGGCCGTGCGCCACCTGCGCTTCGCGCGTGGCGCGCACGGCGGCGAGCGCAACGACATCGATCGCCGCGCCGGTGTTTACCGCGCGCGCGACCGCGCGCGAGACGGCGCGGCGCAGCACGGCCTCGAGCCGGTCGTGGCTGGAATGGTGCAGATGATCCGCCTTGGTCGCGGCGAACAGGATGCGGTCGATGCGCGGCCGGAACAGGCTGGAGAGGATCGTGCTGCGGCCGGTGTTGAAGCAGTCGAGAATACCTGATAGCGCGGCTTCGAGATCGTGCAGCGCCTCGGGGCCGGAGTTGAACGCGGCGAGCGCATCGGCCAGCACGATCTGGCGATCGAGCCGCGCGAAATGATCGCGGAAGAACGGCCGCACCACGATGTCCTTGTAGGCTTCGAAGCGCCGCGCCATCATCGCCCACAGCGATCCCTCGCCCGCCTGCCCGCCGGCAGGCACGTCCAGCGGCGCAAAGGTCAGCGCCGGCGTATCGGCGAGATTGCCGGGCATCAGGAAGCGGCCGGGCGGCAACAGGCTCATCGCAAAGCGCTCGTCGCGGCAGGCGCGAAGATAATCGGTGAAGAGCTTGGCGGCCGTCAGCGTCGCCTGCTCGTCCTCGCGCGCTTCGGGCTTGAGCGTCGCGAGATGACTGTGCCACTCGGCCGCGAGATGCGCGCGCGGCGCCTCGCGCGACAGCGCCAGGCTCTCCGCCGACCATTGCTCGTAGCTCTTGTGAAGCAGCGGCAGGTCCAGCAGCCATTCGCCGGGATAGTCGACGATGTCGAGCGTCAGCGTGCGGTCGGCGCCGTTCGGGCGCTGGTAGTCGATCACGAGCCTGAGCTCGCTGATGTCCACGGTCGAGCTCGGCCAGCGCCGTTCCTCGATCAGCGCGCGCAGATGGCTCTCATAAGTAAAGCGCGGCACGGCATCGTCCGGCTGCGGCGCCAGATACGCCCGCGCGATCCGTCCCGAGGCATAGGCCTCGAACACCGGAAACCGGCCGCCGCGCGTCAGTCCATGGATCAGTGCGGTGATGAATACGGTCTTACCGGCACGCGACAGGCCGGTGACACCAAGCCGCACCGTCGGGTTGAAGAAATGCTCGCCATAGTCGATCAGCGCCCGCGCAGACAGCCGCGCCTCCTCGACCATATCCTGGAAACTGAATGCCATATGAACGTGAGGGATCTCGGGCGAGGGATACGCAAAACGGATTAGTCACAAAAGTGGCAATTGCCTGAGGAAATTCAAGCTTTCATACTTCCACCGCCTTTGTCGGCAAATCAGCCGTTTGAACGACGCGCCGGTCCCGAAACACCCATCTAGAGGGCATTGCCTCGAGCCTCTGCGGATTGCCATGACCGTCTTCCAATTGAAGCAGCTTGCATCCTCTTCCGTCCACGCCGCAGCCGACGCGATCGGCTGGGACTACGATCGCGCCGAGCTGATCGCCGACGGCATCGTCCACGGCATCGGCGTGCTCGCGGGCATCATTGCCGCGACGGTGCTGGTGGTGCTTACCGCGGTCTATGCCGACGCCACCGACATCGTCGGCGTCTCGGTCTATGTCGCCGGTCTGCTCTCGATGCTGGTGCTGTCGGCGACCTATAATCTCTGGCCGGTCTCGCCGGCCAAATGGCTGCTGCGCCGCTTCGACCATTCGGCGATCTATCTCTTGATCGCCGCGACCTACACGCCGTTCATCCTGGAGCTGAAGGACAGCGTGTTCGCGCTGGTGCTGCTGGCCGGCGTCTGGTGCGTGGCTATCCTCGGCATCGTGCTGAAGCTGCTCTATCCGGGCCGGTTCGACCGCGTCTCGGTCGGCATCTATCTTGCGATGGGCTGGAGCGGCATGATGCTCTACGATTCCGTGGTCAGGGCGCTGCCTGCGCTGGTGCTGGGCTTCATTCTTGCCGGTGGCCTGCTCTACAGCTTCGGCGTGATCTTCCACGCCTGGCGACGGCTGCGCTTTCAGAATGCGATCTGGCACGGCTTTGTCTTGGCCGGCGCGGCATGCCATTATACCGCGGTGCTCGACCTCGTGTTGAGCTGAGAAGCTTCCGCGAAGCGGTATAAGACGAGAGGAGACGTCGCATGCAGGTGACCGGCAAGGTCGTGGTCGTCACGGGCGGCGCAAACGGCATCGGCAAGGCGCTGTGCGAGGCCTTTCACAATGCGGGCGCGGCCAAGGTCGTGGTGGCGGACATGGACGCCGCCAATGCGAGAGCGGTCGCGGCCATGGTCGATGGCGCCGCGTTCAAATGCGACGTCGCGCAGGAAAAGGACATCGTCCACGTCATCGAGGAGACCGAGCGGCAGTTCGGCCCGATCGCGCTGTTCTGCTCCAACGCCGGCATCGGCGGCGGCTTCGATCCGATGTCGGAGAATGCCGGCGGCGCGTCCGACGAGCCGTGGCAGCGCAGCTGGGCGATCCATGTCATGGCGCATGTCTATGCGGCGCGGCATCTCGTCCCCCGCATGAGGGCGCGCGGCGGCGGCTATTTCCTCAACACCATCTCGGCCGCAGGCCTGCTGTCGCAGGTCGGCAGCCCTGCCTATTCGACGACGAAGCACGCGGCGGTCGGTTTTGCCGAGAATCTCGCGATCTCGCACAAGGCCCACAACATCAAGGTCTCGATCCTGTGTCCGCAGGGTGTCGACACCAACATGCTGCGCTCGATCCCGAAGGGCCCACAATCCGGCGACGGCGACCTCACGCCCGAGCAGGTGGCGAAAGACGTGCTCGCCGGACTCGAGCAGGAGACGTTCCTGATCCTGCCGCACCCGCAAGTGCTCGGCTACATGCGCAAGAAGACCGAGAATTACGACCGCTGGATCGGCGGCATGGCCAAGATCCAGGCGAAGATGCGGGAAGAGTTCGGGAGGTAGGTAGGGAACCACGCGTTTGAGCCACACTCGCGCCAGACACTCGCTGTCGTCCCCGCGAAGGCGGGGACCCATAACCACAGGCAGACGTTTGGCGAAGATTGGTGGTGTCGTATTGCGGGACTGACACCTGCGCTTATCGATGAATCACGCGGTATGGGTCCCCGCCTTCGCGGGGACGACACCGGTGATTAGGCAACCACTTCCTCCCCCACCCGGCTCGCCCGCAGCGCCCGCGCATAGAGCATCATGCCCTCGCGCACCGTGCGCTGCTCGGCCGGCGTCAGCGCCGCCAGCGCGCCGCGCACCTGCTGGCGGCCGAACGCATGGAGGGCCTCCAGCGTTCGCCAGCCCTTCGCCGTCAGCGACAGCAGCTTGCTGCGCGCATCCGCCTCGTCCGGCGTCTCCCTGAGCTCGCCGCAATCGACCAGCTTGCGCACCAGGCGGCTGACGCTGGATTTCTCCAGCCGCAGGAAATCGCCGAGCTCGCCCGAATTCATCGGGCCGCGAATTCCGATCTCCAGGATGGTGTGGACCGCCGAGGGCGGATAGCCCGAGGCCGCCACCGTGGCGTCCATGAAGCCGAGCTCGCGCACCATCAGGCGCGAGGCGGCGCGGATGTCGTCAATCAGCGAAAGCTCGTCCATGGCTTGACTCGACCCATATAGTTGTATCATACAACTATATGGGCGCAACGGCGCGCGCAAGTGTCTTGGAGTTCAAGTGTCTTGGAGTGGACCATGAGCGGAGCCTTGCCGGCAGGTCAGCGGATGAGCGGCAAGGTCTGCCTGGTCACGGGCGGCGGCAGCGGCATCGGGCGCGCGACGGCGCTGCGGATGGCTGCCGAAGGGGCGGAAGCGGTCATCGTCGCTGGCCGGCGCGAGGCCGAGATCGAGGCCACCGCCGCCGCGTGCCGCGAGCTCGGCACGGAGGCGATCGCGCTCAAGACCGACATCACGAAAGAAGTCGAGGTCGCGCGCCTCGTCGGCACAGCCGTCGGGCGCTGCGGCCGGCTCGACGTTGCCTTCAACAATGCCGGCTTCCAGGAGCGCCGCGCGCCGCTGGAACAGCAGGGCCCGGAGATCTACGACAGCGTGTTCGACACCAATGTCCGCGCGCTGTTCCTCTGCCTGCGCCATCAATTGCCGGCGATGCTGGCGCAGGGGCGCGGCAGCATCGTCGTCAACACCTCCGTCAGCGGCGTGCGCAATCCCAATCCCGGCTTCTCGCTCTATTCGGCCTCCAAGGCGGCCGCGATCTCGCTGACGCGCTCGGCGGCGATGGAGAACGCACCGCGCGGCATCCGCATCAATGCCATTGCCCCCGGCCGCGTCGTCACCGACATGATGCTGCGCGCCGGCGTCGGCGATGTCGCGACGGTCAGCGCGGGCCTGCCGCTGCGGCGGATGGGCAGCCCGGAGGAGGTCGCCGAGGCCGTGGTGTGGCTGTCGTCGGATGCCTCATCCTATGTCGTCGGCCACGTGCTGGCTGCGGATGGGGGTTTTTTGGCGTCGTGATGACGCCATCAATGCTTCTGCCCGTACAGCACCGGCACCGCGGAATCCACGACGACCTCGACGAGGCTCGTGCCCGCATACGCCATGCCGCGCTTGAGCGCTTCGCCCAGCTCCGCAGCCTTCGTCACCCGCACCGCATGACAGCCCATGCCTTCGGCAAGCCGGACGAAATCGATCCCGGGCAACTCCAGCCCCGGCACGTTGCGCACCTGCATGACCTGGCTGAACGAGCGCATCGCGCCGTAGCCGGAATTGTTGATGACGACGATTGTGAGCGGCAGCTTGCGCTGCGCGGCGGTCCAGAGCGCCTGGATCGAATACATCGCCGAGCCGTCGCCGATCAGGCACACCGTACGCTGTTTCAGCTTGCCCAGCGCCATGCCGACCGCGGCCGGCAGAGAGTAGCCGAGGCCGCCGCTCGACATGGTGTAGAAACTGTCCTGGCCGCGCATCGGCAGGAATTGTTGCATCGCCGGCCGGTGTGAGGGCACTTCCTCGACCAGTGATGCGTCATCCGGCATCGCCTGCGACAGCGAATGCAGCAGGAATTCGACCGGCAGCGGATCGGCAGGCTGCGGCGCCGGCGGCAGCGTGCGGCCCTTCGGCGCGGCGCGCTTGCTCTCCGGCAGCAGGTCGAGCAGCAGGCTCAGCGCCGGCTTCATCGTCGCGATGATGCTGGTGCCTGATGGCGTCACCGCGGCGGCGTCCGCATCATCCGTGATCTGGAAGATGGCCGCTCCGCCGTCGAAGATCGCGGCATGACCCTCGACATGGAAGGTGAACACCGGCGCGCCGATGACGACGACGACATCGTGCTCGCGCAGCGCATCGGACAGTTGCGCCGGCGAGGCATGCAGAAAGCCTGCGAATTGCGGATGCCGCTCGGGGAAGGAGCAGCGTGCCGAGAACGGACTGACCCAGACGCTCGCCTTGGTCTTCTCGGCGACGCGCACCATCAGCTCCACCGCACCGGCGCGATCGATTCCGGGGCCGACGACGAGCCCAGGGTGTTTGCTTGAGGCGAGCGCCGCCACCAGCGCCTTCATCGGCTCCAGCTCAGGGCCGATCTCGCGGCTCACTTTCCGCGCCTCGACCGGCGCGCAGGCATGGGCCCAGTCGTCGATCGGGATCGACACGAAGGTCGGCCCGCACGGCGGCTGCATCGCGGTGTAATAGGCCCGCGCGATCGCGGCGGGCACGTCCTCCGGCCGCGCCGGCTCGACGCTGTATTTCACGTAGGGCCGCGGAAACTCGGAGGCGCGCTCGGCATAGAGAAACGCCTGCAAGGGCAGGATAGAGCGCGCCTGTTGGCCTGCGGTGATCACCAGCGGGGTCTGGTTGCGATGCGCTGTGTAGATGTTGCCGAGCGCGTTGCCGACGCCAGCCGCCGAATGCAGGTTGACGAAGCCGGCATTGCGCGTTGCCTGCGCATAGCCGTCGGCCATGCCGACGGCGGATGCTTCCTGTAGCGCCAGCACGTAGTCGATATCGTCGGGCCAGTCGCTGAGGAACGGCAGCTCGGTCGAACCAGGGTTGCCGAACACCCTGTCGATGCCGAAGGCGCGCAAGAGATCGAGTGTCGCCTGCTTCACGGTGACGGGCTTGCTGCCGGTCTTGCCGTTCTTGGCCATGGTTTCCATCCCTTGCTTGTTGGTGCGCTGCCAGTCCCGCCCGTCATTGCGAGCGAAGCGAAACAATCCAGAATGTCTCCGCGGAGGCAGTCTGGATTGCTTCGTCGCTTCGCTCCTCGCAATGACGAGGAGAGAGTATCACCACACCGCCGTGCCCTTCATCGTCGGCTGCCCTTCCGCGTTCGCGGTCCACAGCTCCATCCCGGCCTCGGTCTCATTGGCGTTGACGGAGAACTCCGTGCCCTCGAACAGCGGTTGCAGCCCGCGATAGGTAAACTTCTTCGGTGACTTGCCGCCACGAAGCTTGGCCGCCATCTCGACGATCAGCGCCGCCTGCAGCGGGCCGTGGAAGATCAGGCCCGGATAGCCCTCGACCTCAGTGACGTAGTCGCGGTCGTAATGGATGCGGTGGCCGTTGAAGGTCAGCGCGGAGTAGCGGAACAGCAGCACGGGATCGGACACATGCGTTTCGCGATGCTGCGCCTGCGGCGGCGGAGGCGACGCCTTGCCGCCAGCCGGCGCGCCGCCGGTCATCTCGCGATAGACGATGTCCTGCCGCTCGCGGATCGCCGTGCCCCTCGGCGAGGAGATGCTGTGCTCGACCGAGACGAAGCACAGCGTGCCGGTCGAGCCTGATTTCACCTGCACATCTGCGATGCGCGACGTCCGCGTCGATTCATCGCCGACGCGCAAGGGCTGCAAGAACTCGATCTCACCGCCGGCCCACATCCGGCGCGGCAGCGGCACCGGCGGCAGGAAGCCGCCGCGGGTCGGATGGCCGTCGGGCCCCAACATCGACATCGGAAACACCGGCTGCGCCAGGCACCAATGCACCGTGAACGGCGCAGCGTCGCCCGCCTTGGGCTCGCCGACCTCCTGGAACAGCGTCGCGCGCAGGCCCTTCACGAGCTGCGCGGTGACGATGTCGGTGGCCTCCTGGCTGCGCCCGATCCATTGCCTGAGATGATCGATGTCGAGCTTCTCGGTCATGACGCCTCGCTCTCTTTATTTGGACTGGGGCCGCTCGCCGATGGCGGGCACGGCGCCGTAGCTGCGCGTCTCGCCGACGATGATCGGCGCCGGCGCGGGATAGCTGACGCGGCCGTTCGGCGTGTCGACCTCGATCCGCCGCAGATGCGGATGGTTGGCGAGGTCGGCCATGGTGTTGACCTCGGCGAATGCGATGTCCGCGTCCGACAGCCGCTTCAGGAGCTCGCCGCGCGTCATCTTGCCGAAGATATCGGCCACCGTCGTGTCGGTGAAGTCGCGGTTGCGCACGCGCTCGACCATGTTGGCGACGCGGGGATCGGCCGGCAGGTCCGGCTGATCCAGCACCTTCGCGCACAGCGTCTTCCACTCACGCTCGCTCTGGATCGAGATCAGGATGTCCTTGCCGTCCTTGGAGGTGAACACACCATAGGGCGCGATCGATGGATGGCGCAGGCCCATGCGCTTGGGCGGATTGCCGGCTTCGGCATTGAGCAGCGGCACGGTGCACCAGTCCGCCATCACGTCGAACATGGAGATGCGGATGTCGGCGCCCTTGCCGCTGCGCCCGCGCGCGATCAGCGCCTCCAGGATCGCCGCATGCGCAGTGGCGCCGGTGGCAACATCAACGATCGACATGCCGACGCGCGAGGCGCCATCGGGGTTGCCGGTGATCGAGGCCAGCCCGCTCTCGGCCTGGATCAGCAAATCATAGGCCTTGCGATGGGCGTAGGGGCCCTCGTCGCCATAGCCCGTAATCGTGCACGAGATCAGCTTGGGATAGTCCTTCAGGAGCCGCTCGCGCGAGAAGCCGAGCTTGTCCATCGAGCCGGGTTTCAGGTTCTGGATCAGCACGTCGGCGCTCGCGATCAGCTTCTCCAGCTCGGCGCGGCCGTCCTTCGTCGTGAGATCGACCACCGCCGATTGCTTGCCGCGATTGAGCCAGACGAAATAGCTGCTCTGGCCCTTGGCCGCCGCGTCATAGCCGCGGGCGAAATCGCCTTCGGGCCGCTCGATCTTGATCACCTCCGCGCCGGCATCCGCCAGGCGCGAGGAGCAGAACGGCGCCGCCACCGCCTGCTCGACCGCAATCACCCTGATCCCGTCCAATGCTCCCATGGCCGCGACCTCAGTACGAGCGCGGCATGCCGAGCACGTGCTCGGCGACGAAGGACAGGACGAGGTTGGTCGAGATCGGCGCGACCTGATACAGCCGCGTCTCGCGGAACTTGCGCTCGACGTCGTATTCCTCGGCGAAGCCGAAGCCGCCATGGGTCTGGATGCAGGCATTCGCCGCTTCCCAGGACGCATCCGCCGCCAGCATCTTGGCCATGTTGGCCTCCGCGCCGCAATCGAGCCCGGCCTCGTATTTGCGCGTGGCTTCCTTCACCATAAGCTCGGCCGCGCGCATCGAGGCGTAGGCCTTGGCGATCGGAAACTGGATGCCTTGATTCTGGCCGATCGGCCGGCCGAACACGGCGCGCTCCTTGGCGTAGTTCGTTGCCTTCGCGATGAACCACTTTGCGTCGCCGACGCATTCGGCCGCGATCAGGATGCGCTCGGCGTTCATGCCGGAGAGGATGTAGCGAAAGCCCTTGCCTTCCTCGCCGATCAGATTCTCCGCCGGCACCCTCATGTCGGTGAAGAACACTTCGGTGGTGGCGTGGTTCATCATGGTGCGGATCGGGCGGATCTCGAGGCCGTTGTTCTTGGCCTCGCGCATGTCGACGATGAACACCGACAGGCCGTCGGTGCGCTTCTTGACCTGGTCCTTCGGCGTGGTGCGCGCCAGCAGCACCATCAGATCGGAATGCTCGGCGCGGCTGGTCCAGATCTTCTGGCCGTTGACGATATAGCTGTCGTTGCCGTCCTTGCGCGCGAACGTCTTCAGCGAGGAGGTGTCGGTGCCGCTGGTCGGCTCGGTGACGCCGAACGCCTGCAGGCGCAACTCGCCGCTCGCGATCTTCGGCAGGTATTTTGCCTTCTGCTCGGCATTGCCGTGCCGGAGCACCGTGCCCATCGTGTACATCTGGGCGTGGCAGCCGCCGCCGTTGCAGCCGGCGCGCTGGATCTCTTCCAGGATCGCCGCGGCCGCCGACAGCTTCAGGCCCGCGCCGCCATACTCCTCGGGAATCAGCACCGAGAGATAGCCGGCTTCGGTCAGCGCATCGACGAAAGCCTTGGGGTAGGCCATCTCGCGATCGAGCTTGCGCCAATATTCGCCCGGGAACTGGGCGCAGAGCTTGGCAACGGCCTCGCGAATGTCAGCGTAATCTTCGGTGTGGTGTTCTTGACTCATGGCGTTTCCATTCTCAGCGGCAGTTAAGATAACGCCGGCCAACCCACGGGCGTTGTGAAAACAATGCCCGCCCCCTATGCTCATTTGTTATAGCGTATGGAGTAGCCTTCCAGGATTGGCAAGCATGGATTTCCGGCAGCTCAGGACCTTCAGTTGCGTGGCGGAGCTCGGCAGCCTGTCCAAGGCCTCCGACACCCTGCGCGTGGCGCAGCCGGCGCTTTCCAGGCAGATCAAGCTGCTGGAACACGAGTTGCGCACCGAACTCTTCACGCGCAACGGCCGCGGCATGGTGCTGACCGAGGCCGGCCGCCTGCTGCTCGCACGCACCTCCGGCATCGTGCGGCAGATCGACCAGATCCGCGACGACATCCAGTCGGCCAAGGGGCCGCCGTCCGGCCAGGTCGTGCTCGGCCTGGTTCCGACCGTGAGCTGCGTGCTGTCGGCGCGCTTTGCGCGGCGCTGCGTCGAAAAATTTCCCGGCATCTCGCTGCGCATCGTCGAGAGCTACAGCGGCCATCTGGTCGAATGGCTGCATCGCGGCGAGATGGATCTCGCCATCCTCTACGGCCGCTCGGCCGACCTGCATCTCAATGTGCAGAGCCTGGGGCGCGACAACATCGTCGCGGTCGGCCCGCGCGGCTGCGGGCTGGCGCGGAAGAAGAACGTCGACATCGGCTGGCTGCTGCGGCAACGCCTGGTGCTGCCCTCTCATTCCCACGGCCTCCGCGCGCTGATCGAGCACGCGGCGGCGCAGCGCAAGATCAAGCTCGACGTCCAGCTGGAAGCGGATTCGTTTCGCGTGCTGACGAGCCTCGTCGAGGAGGGCCTCGGTTTCGCGCTGCTGCCGCCGTCCTCGGTCCACGGCGAGGTCGCGGACGGGCGGCTGGAAACCGCCCCCGTATCCAAGCCGATGACGCGCGAGCTCATCTTTGCCTCTCCAATCGACCGCCCGGCCTCGACGGCCTCGCTCGCCATCACCGCGCTGTTGCGCGAGGAGGTCGCCGCCTGCCGCAAGGACGGCGTGTGGGACATCAGGTTGAGTTAGACGGCGTGTGGTAGAACAGCCGCGCGCCATCGTGCCTTCGCATCTGGCGCGAGCTGTCATGCCGGAATTTTATAGCTGGGCTGCCGCCGGGCTTTCTGCGACCAGTGTTATACGCGGAAGTCGCCTCGTCATTGCGAGCGTAGCGAAGCAATCCAGGAATCTTTCCGCAGTGGCAGTCTGGATGGCTTCGTCGCTTCGCTCCTCGCAATGACGGTAGGAGAGCTCAGCCCGGAATCCGCACCGGCAACGTCTCGTACCCCTTGATGAAGCTCGAATAGATCCGTTTGGGCTCGCCGACCACCTCGATGCGGTCGAACCGCTTCAGCATCTCCTCCCAAACGATCTTGAGCTGCAGCTCGGCGAGGCGCATGCCGACGCAGCGGTGGATGCCGAAGCCGAAGGAGAGATGGGTGCGCGGCCGCGGGCGGTCGATGATGAACTCGTTCGGCTTGTCGAACATCTCCTCGTCGCGATTGCCGGAGACGTACCACATCACGACGCGGTCGCCCTTCCGGATCGGCTTGCCGCCGATCTCGGTGTCCTGCAATGCGGTCCGACGCATATGCGCCAGCGGCGTCTGCCAGCGGATCACCTCCGGCACCATGGAATCGATCAGCTCCGGATTTTCGCGCAGCTTGTCGTATTGCTCCGGGTTCTCGTTCAGCGCCAGCACCGACCCGGTCATGGTGTTGCGCGTGGTGTCGTTGCCGCCGACGATGAGCAGGATGATGTTGCCCATCAAATTGTCGGGATCCATGTGGCGCGTGGCCTCGTTGTGCGCCATCAGCGACAACAGATCGTTGCGCGGCGCCGAGTTGACACGCTCGTTCCAGAGCTTCGACATGTAGGCGTAGCACTCGTCCATCTCGCGGCGGCGTTCTTCGCCGCTGGCGACGATGCCGCTCTTGGGCAGCGCGGTGGAAACGTCGGACCAGCGCGTCAGCTTGCGCCGCTCCTCCCAGGGAAAATCGAACAGGGTCGCCAGCATCTGCGTGGTCAGCTCGATCGAGACGCGCTCGACGAAATTGAAGGTCTCATTGCGCGGCAGATTGTCCAGCACGGTCTGCGAGCGCTGGCGGATCAGCTTTGCCAGCTCGTCCAGGTGTGTCGGCGTGAACATCGGCGACACCGTCTTGCGCTGTGCCGAATGCCGGGGCTGGTCCATCGCGATGAAGCTCGGATAGTCGTAGCCTTCCGGCACGTCGCGGATCGAGATGCCGCCGAGCTTGGAGTCCGAGGAAAAGATGCCGTGATTGGTGTCGACATGCATGATGTCGTTGTATTTCACCACCGACCAGTACGGCTCGATCGGCGCGTTGGTGCAGTAATGCACCGGCTCTTCGTTGCGCAGCCGCTCGAACCAGGGCCACAGCGTGTCGTCCTGGAACAGCCGGGGCGCGCCGGGGTGGAATTGCGACAGCGGCGTCGCATAGGCCTCCTCGCGGGCCCTGCGCATGCGTTCGGCCTTGTCCACTTTAACCGGCGCTTGGATGTTCATGATCGTGGCTCCGTTGCGTTCGACTCACGCAGCAATCTTCACCGGCAACATTTCGATACCTTTTACGAAACTCGAATAGACCCGGGTGGGTTCGCCGACCACATCAATATGGTCGAACCGCTTGAGAATTTCCTCCCAAATAATCTTGAGCTGAAGCTCGGCAAGCCGTAGGCCGACGCAACGGTGGATGCCGAAGCCGAAGGACAGGTGCGTACGCGGGCGGGCGCGATCGATGATGAACTGGTAGGGCTTGTCGATCACCTCCTCGTCGCGGTTGCCCGAGACGTACCACATCACGACTTTGTCACCCTTCTTGATCTGCTTGCCGCGGAACTCGAAGTCGGAGAGCGCCGTGCGGCGCATATGCGCCAGCGGCGTCTGCCAGCGGATCACCTCCGGCACGAAGCTGTCGAGCAGATCGGGGTTCTGGCGCAGCTTGCGATATTGCTCCGGATGCTGGCTCAGCGCGAGAAGCGAGCCCGACATGGTGTTGCGCGTGGTGTCGTTGCCGCCGACAATCAGGAGGATGAGATTGCCGAGGAAGTTCTTCGCATCCATATCGCGCGTAGCAGTGCCATGCGCCATCATCGACAACAGGTCGCTCTTCGGCGGCTGTTCGATGCGCTGCTTCCACAGCTTCGAGAAATAGGCCGCGCATTCCGTCAGCTCGGCCATCCGCTCGTCCTCGGTGGCGACGAGGCCGTCGGGGCCGGGGATCGTGGTGGCGATATCGGACCAGCGCGTCAGCTTGCGGCGATCCTCCCAGGGGAAGTCAAACAGCACCGCCAGCATCTGCGTCGTGAGCTCGATCGAGACGCGATCGACCCAGTCGAACACCTCGCCGCAGGGCAGATTGTCCAGGCATTCGGCCGAGCGCTCGCGGATGTTGATGGCGAGATTGTCCAGGTGCGTCGGCGTGAACATCGGCGCCACGGTCTTGCGCTGGGCGGCATGGCGCGGCGGGTCCATCGAGATGAAACTCTCACGGCGCAGATCCGGATCGATGTCGCGGATGGTGATGCCGCCGAGCGCGGAGGCCGAGGAGAACACCGCGTGGTTGGTCTCGATCTCCATGATGTCGTTGTAGCGCGTCACCGACCAGTACGGCCCGAACATCGAGTCCTTGCAGTAATGCACGGGATCCTCGCGGCGCAGCCGGTCGAAATAGGGCCAGAACGTATCGGTCCTGAACAATTCGGGGTCGCCGGGATCGAACTGCTCCAGCGGCAGCGACATGGCGCGCTCGCGCAAGGCGTCGAGCTTGGCCGCGCTTTCGATGGTCCCATGCATGACCGTTCTCCCTGGACATGAACCGCGCGTCGTTGAATTCTGCGCTGCGGTATTTGATTTGCAATTACAGCCGGTTGTCAGCGCCGGGGCAAGGGAGAGTTTTGCCGTATCCAGCCTTCACGAGCGCGTTGCACGACCGTCACGACGCCACGAGAACGTGACCTCCCGCACGCCGGACGACAGAGAATCGTGCGAGAAACCCGCTGGAATCGAGCCAAATCGAACCCGCTCATCTTGGGGATCGACTAACCTCTGATCTATAGTTTGGCCGGAACAGATCCGCATCCCGAGGTTGCCGCCCGTGAACGACATGCAATGGACCCCCATCGGGTCCGAACCCTTACCCCCGCCGCTGCCGCCGACGCGGGTCGATTTCTCCGGCAGCCGCTCCGAGTTCCGCAAAATGGTCACCAAGGGTGCCATGCTCGAACTCGTCACCTTCGGCTTCTACCGGTTCTGGCTCGTCACCGACATCCGCCGCCATCTGTGGACGCACACCGCGATCGACGGAGATACGGCCGAATACACCGGACGGGCCAAAGAGCTCCTGGTCGGCTTCCTGTTCGCGCTCGCGATCCTGGTGCCGATCTATCTCGCTTATTTTCTCATTGGCATCGAGTTCGAGCGCTGGCAGGCCTTTGCCTCGACGCCGTTGTTCATCGCCTTCTACGCCTTCGGCCAGTTCGCGATTTTTCGCGCGCGGCGCTACCGCCTGACGCGCACGGTCTGGCGCGGCGTCCGTTTCTGGATGGACGGCTCGGGCTGGGCTTACGCGTTTCGCGCCATGATGTGGGGCTTGCTGGTGCTCCTGACGCTCGGTCTCGCGCTGCCCTGGCGCGCGGCTGCGCTCGAACGCTACAAGATGCGGCACACCCATTACGGCGATCTCCGCGGCGATTTCGACGCCGACGGCTGGACCTTCTTCAAGCGCGGCTGGTGGCTCTGGCTGCTCAGCCCGATCGCGCTCCTCATCTTCCCGCTCGCACCGTTCCTGTACGCCGAGTTCAAGGCGCGCGAATGGCGCTGGTGGCTTGATGGCATCCGCATCGGCGGCGTCAGCCTGTCCTCGGAATTGCCTCATGATGCCTTCTACGGCCTGTACTGGAAAGTGATCGGCTGGTGGATGCTGCTCACGGTCGCGTTCACGGCCTATATGGGCGGCGGCGCCTTCCTGGTCGTCTCGCTCACCGGCGTTTCCGCCGAGGAGATCTTCGCCGGCGACAAAGCGACGAAGAGCATCCCGATGGTGGTCATGATGGTGATCGGCTATTTCGCGCTCGCCCTTGCCATCAACATCGTCATGCGGGTCTATCTCCAGCGCGATCTCTGGGCCAAGGTGCTGGAGACCGTCGAGGTGCACGACATCGCGGCCGCGGCGGACGTGCGCGGCAGCGGTCAGCTTGCCGGCGCGCTCGGCGAAGGCTTTGCCGACGGACTCGATGTCGCGGGATTCTGAGCTGTGAGTGACCTGTTTGCCGAGACCCCGGCGCAGTCGGAGAGGCCGACCATCTTCTTCGACGGCGTGTCGAGCCGCAGACGGCAGGTGACGCTGACGCTCAGTGATGCGCTCGAGATCGCCGAGGACGGCGCAACGCCCGTTCGCTGGGCCTATGCCGACCTTCGCCGCGCCGACAGTCCCCCCGGAATCCTGCGCCTGGCTGCGACGTCCGCACCGCCTCTGGCTCGGCTGGAGATCCGCGATGCGGCGCTCGCCGCGGACGTGGCGGCCCGCTGCACGCGTCTCGACGAGCACCGGACGACGCGCGGCGGCGTCGCGAAGATCGTGGGCTGGTCGGTGGCGGCGGCCGTCTCGATCGTCTGCGTCGTCCTGTTCGGCGTGCCGCTCGCCGCCGACCGTCTCGCACCGCTGGTGCCGAAGCCTGTCGAGCGGCGCATCGGCGACGCGGCCGAGGTCCAGATGAAGACCATCTTCGGCCGTAGGGTGTGCGAAGACCCCGCGGGCAAGGCCGCGTTCACGAAGCTCGTCAACCGCCTGCGCGATGCGGCCGGCCTCGACGACACCATGACGGCCGGCGTGCTGCCGACCGCGGTGCCGAATGCCTTCGCGCTGCCCGGCGGCAAGGTGTTCGTGCTGAAGGGGCTGCTCGACAAGGCCGAGAGTCCCGACGAGCTTGCCGGCATCCTCGCCCACGAGCTCGGCCATCTCAAGCATCACGACAACATGCGCGGCCTGATCTACAATGGCGGCACCTCGTTCCTGATCGGCCTCTTGTTCGGCGACATCACCGGCTCCTCGGCCGTGATCTTCGCCTCGCGCAGCCTGGTCGAAGCGTCCTATTCGCGCGAAGCCGAGACCGGCGCCGATACTTTCGCGATCGAGATCATGCATGCGCTCGGCCGGTCGCCGAAGCCCGCGGCCGAACTGATGTTCCGCATCACCGGCAAGGAGGGCGGCTCCGGCCTGACAAATATCCTCGCCAGCCATCCGCTCACCGAAGACCGCCTCGCGCGCATGACGAAGGAGGACCGGCCAGCCAGCGGTCCGCCGCTGCTGACCGACAAGGAGTGGCAGGCGCTGAAGGGCATTTGCGGCGGCGGGAAGGTGTGACGGCCAGCTGCTAAAGCGCGATGCGATTAATCGTCATCACGCTTTAGGTTTTTTTTGAGCATGATCTTTTCGGAAAACCGCTTCGCACTTTTCCGGATCATGCTCTGGCGCATCACTTCGTCGGCGGCGCAGCCGGTGGATTCGATCCGGTGGTGACGTTCGGCGCCGTGTTCGGATTCGAGGTCGTGGTTTGGGGACCGAACTCGCGTCCATTGTAGAAGAAGACGGCCGCGACCACGGCGATCACGAAGATCGCGCCGACTGCCCAGCCGACCGGGCTGTTGCGGCGCGCACGGTCAGTCCTGGGGTCATCATTCTGATAGGTCATCGTGCTCTCCCTGTTGGTGCAGGAGAACCTCGCGCGGCGGAAGCTGTTCCTAAAACGCGCCCAGCGCTTACCGCGTTCCGTAGGCGCGGTCGCCGGCATCGCCGAGGCCCGGCAGGATGAACCCGTTGCCGTCGAGCCCTTCATCCACCGCCGCGGTCCAGATCGGCACGTCCGGATGCAATCCGCGCAGCCGCTCGAGCCCTTCCGGTGCCGCGATCAGGCAGGCCAGGCGGATGTCCCTGGCGCCACGCTCCTTCAGCCGGTCGATGGCGGCGACGGCGGTGTTGGCGGTGGCGACCACCGGCGTCACCACGATGGCGAGGCGCTCGCTGAGATCGGAGGGCGATTTGAAGAAGTACTCCACGGCGGCAAAGCTGTGCGGCTCGCGATAGAGGCCGATATGGGCGACGCGCGCGGTCGGCACCAGGTCCATCATGCCGTCGACGAAGGTGGTGCCGGCGCGCAGCATCGGCACGAACACCAGCTTCTTGCCGGCGATCTTGGCCGAATGCATCGTCGCCAGCGGCGTCTCGATCACGGTGTCGGTGAGCGGCAGGTCGCGCGTCACCTCGTAGCACAAGAGCATGCCGATCTCCTTGATCAGCTCGCGGAACGACTTGGTCGAGATGGACTTGTCCCGCACCAGCGTCAGCTTGTGCTGCACCAGCGGATGATCGACGATCGTGACGCCTTCCATGGGGTGCTCCTGCTTTTCCCTTCTCCCTTGTGGGAGGAGGTGGCGCGAAGCGCCGGATGAGGGGTCGTTTCCGCGAACTCAAACCGAGAGATGTGCCCGCGGAGACAACCCCTCACCCGGCTTCGCTTTCGCGAAGCCACCCTCTCCCACAAGGGGGAGAGGGTTAGAACACCGTGCCGTCGCTGATCACCTTGAGCGGCGGCGATCCATCGGGACGGCGTGCAAATGCGACGGCGCGGCCCGCCGCCCAGGTGCCGCCTTCGAGGATGCTCGCAAGCGGCAAGGTCCGAGGGGTGCGGCCGAGCTTGGAGCGAATGCGCTCCGCCAACCTGTCGAGCAATGCAATTGTCAGCGCGCGCCACTCTACGACGAGCAGCGAATCCACTTCATGCGCACGCGCGGCGTCGGCGGCATCGCGCAGGCGCAGCACCTCATGGTCGACGAACAGGCCGCCATTGCGATATTCAGCAAGGCCCGTGAGGCCGTCGATGTCGGTCACCTCAAAGCCGGCGCGCTGCAGCGGCTCGATCAGCGAATAGCTCAGCCATTGCGACAGCTTGTGCAGCGGCACGAGGCCTGCCGTGCCGTCGTCCGCCTTGATCGCAGGATGGCGCCAGCAATCGCCGAGCGGCACGCCCGCAAGCTCAAGTCGCGACGGCCAAATCGGCCCAAGCTGGTTCAGCACCGCGGACAGGATCGCGGGCGCAGCGACGACGCCGCCGATCGCCTGCGCAGCGATATGATCAAACAGCCCGCCCGGCCGCGGCGTATCGTGCAAGCCGAACACGTCCGCACGCTCCGAGACCTGCCTGCCCAGACGTCGCAGCAGGTCGGTGCGTCCCTCCAGGCCGAGCAGCGGATTGGCCTCGGTCACCTGAAAGGCGGAGGTGAGTGAGCCAAGGGGCAGCTTTGCGAGCACCTCCGCATCGGCCCTGAACGGCGCACGCTGATCGTGCGAAAACAGCCCGCTCGCGAACATGTCGAGGCTCGCGATCGCAAGTCCTTCCGATCGCCCTACGTCTGCTCCCGTCACGGCGTCGCGATAGCGCCAAGCTGCGCCGGCGCCTGCATCGAGCAGCACGCTGACGATGGCGAGGTCGAACTCGGCGCGCGCCCGCGCCGCGCGATCCGGCCAGGACGCAGCATCGGCAAGCCGGGCCCAGCGGTCGACGCCGCCGAGCACGAAGTGCCGCCAGCGCGCATGAAAGGGAATGTCGAGCGTCGGATAGGCCTTGCGTGTCGCGGCGAGCACGGCATCGGCAACGCCGTCCATGCGGTCGAGATCGACAGTGAAATGGGTGAGCCCGCCGGCAAGGCCAAGCTCGAGCATCTGTCCGGCGCGCGCGCGAACCGCCTTTGCGGTGAGCAGCGCGCGCGCCTGCGATTCCAAAGTCTCAGCCATCGCGATCAGTATTTTTCCAGCGAACGCCCGACCACGCCGTCCACGGACTGCTCCGGTGCGATATCGGTGGAGTAATAGCCAGCGGCCTTCTTGGCGGCGATCTCGACATGGGCATCGGCCGGAATCAGCTCAAGCGGGATCGGCACGCGCTCGACGATGTCGATGCCTTGCGAAGTCAGCGCGTCGTATTTCATGTCGCTCATCGACAGGAAGCGATCGATGCGCTTGAGGCCGAGCCAGTGGATCGTATCCGGCATCAATTGCTGGAAGCGCGCGTCCTGGACGCCAGCCACGCATTCGGTGCGCTCGAAATAGGCGGCGGCCGCATCGCCGTCCTCCTGCCGCTTGCGCGCATTGTAGACCAGGAATTTGGTGACCTCGCCGAGCGCGCGGCCTTCTTTGCGGTTGTAGACGACGAGCCCGAGCCCACCCTCCTGCGCACCGCGCGCGGATTCCTCGATGCCGTGGATCAAGTAGGGCCGGCAGGTGCAGATGTCGGAGCCGAACACGTCGGAGCCGTTGCACTCGTCATGCACACGGCAGGTGATCCTGGTGCGATGGTCCGGCAATTTCGTCACGTCGCCGAACAGGTACACGGTGGTGCCGCCGATCGGCGGCAGGAACACCTTCATGTCCGAGCGCGTCACCAGCTCCGGGAACATGCCGGCGGTCTGCTCGAACAGCGTGCGCCGCAGCTCGGTCTCGCCGGTGCCGAAGCGCGCCGCAAGGCCCGGCAGGTGCCACACCGGATCGATCGCGATCTTCACCACCGAGACGCTGCCATTGGCGTGCACGACCTCGCCATCGGCGCGCAGCCGCTTTGCGGCGAGCGCGTCGCGGATCTCCGGCAGGTCGAGCCGCGCCCGAGTCACCGCGATGCTCGGGCGGATGTCCGCGCCCTCGGCGATCTCCTGGCGAAAATTCTCGGCGACCAGATGCCCCCAGGGATCGAGCGCGACGATCTTGCTGGGATCGCTCCATTGCGGGAACGGACCGATGGTCGCGGCCGGAAAGGTGTTGGTGAGGTCAGGACGCCTGATCGGGTCGAGCGCGCCGGCGGAGACCGCGAGCGCGCGGTACATCGCGTAGGACCCGCCATGGCTGCCGATCACGTTGCGATCCCCTGCGCGCGACACCGTGCCGATGATCGGCCCGCGCGCGCGGGCATCAGCGGCGCCCCAATGGATGGGAAAGGCGGCCTTCCTGCCCGGCTCCGGATGGGAGGTCAGGCGGATGTGGTCGGTACGGTTGGCACGGCTCATGTCCAGGCTCCCAAAAAGCCAACGGCCCGCCGCTCGGACGGGCCTGGCTCACTTGCGACGCCGAACCGGCGGCGCAAGCTCAATCCAACATATTGTAGCGGCCGGCGACGACAGACAAGTTAATCGTGGCAGAGCGCAGGGCCGTTCGGGGCCAAATTCCCGTCATTGAGCCTGCGAGGTCGCTCATCGCGCTCGCCGCCTGCCGGTGAGGCCAGTTTAAGGAATTGAAATAGTTTCGTTTTTCGTGTTTTCAAGGAGGCGTTGCTTGGTGCGGCCGGCTTCAAGTCCGGTGCACTGCGCTGCCCCCCTGGAGACTGCCATGCCCGCTGCCAGCTACATCGATCCCCGCAACGGAAAGCTCTATCCCTTGGATCAGCCGCGCTGGTGCTCGGACGAGCGCACGCCGCTGCTGGTGACGCCTGGGGCGGGCATCTCACGCGCGGACATCGATGGCCGGACGCGCTCGCTGTGGCGCTACCGGGCGGCGCTGCCGGTCGAGATCGAGAACCCGATCACGCTCGGCGAGGGCTGCACGCCGCTGGTCCAGCAGGACTGGGGCGCGCTGCGCCCGCTGTTCAAGCTCGAATGGTTCAACCCGACCGGCAGCTTCAAGGACCGCGGCTCGGCGGTGATGCTATCGTTCCTGCGACAGATCGGCGTCGACGCCATTCTGGAGGATTCCTCCGGCAACGGCGGCTCATCCATGGCGGGGCTGGGTGCGGCCGGCGGCATGCGCGTCAAGATTCTGGCGCCGGCCTCGACGTCGCCGGCCAAGATCGCGCAGGTGCGCGCCTACGGCGCGACCGTGCAGCTCGTGGAGGGCCCGCGCGAGGAATCCGAAGCCGAGGCCATCCGCCAGTCGAGCCAGGCCTTCTATGCCAGCCACAATTGGCAGCCGTTCTTCCTCGAAGGCACCAAGTCGCTGGCCTACGAGATCTGGGAAGATCTGGGATTCCGCGCGCCCGACAACGTCATCATTCCCGTTGGCGCCGGCAGCAGTCTGCTGGGTTGCGCCTTCGGCTTCCGCGAGCTGTTGAAGGCCGGGCAGATCTCGAAGCTGCCGCGCCTGTTCGCGGCGCAGCCGCTCAATTGCTCGCCGATCGATGCAAGCTTCAAGGCCGGTGTCGATACGCCCGTCGCGCGCGAGGTGAGCAAGACCGTTGCCGAGGGCACCGCGATCAAGACTCCCCTCCGCCTGCGTGAGATCATCGCCGCCCTGCGCGAGAGCGGCGGCGGCACCATCGCGCTCACCGAGGACGAGATCGTCGCCGCCCTGCGCCGCCTCGCACGCCAGGGCCTGTTTGCCGAGCCGACCAGCGCCAGCGCGGCTGCGGCGCTCGACAAGCTCGCCGCAACCGGCGCCATCAATGCGAACGAGACCACGGTCGCCGTTCTCACCGGCACCGGCCTCAAGGCCGCAACCGCCGTCGCCGATCTCGTGCAGTAGGCTCGCGCTTACCCTCCCGCTCCAGGCTCCTGGAGGGGATTGGAGAGAGAACGCGAGCGCCCGCCGGCGTCCGCCAGCACCTTCCACTGGAACAGCGGCGAGTCCTTTGGCGGCGAGAGCTGCGGGGTCCAGCCGGTCAGCTTTTCGATCGCATAGGTGTCCATCACGACGCCGCGCCAGCGGCGTTCGACCCTGAAGAGTTGCTCGCGCTGCGCCGGAATGTGCTCCCACAGCGATGCACGGTTGTCCGGCTCGCGCCCGACATAGATGCCGGCATGACCCTTGATCCTGTCCATGCCGGGGTCGCGGAAATCCTGAAAGCGGCCGCGCTCGTTGATCTCGATCACGGGCACGCGGCCCCGGAACAGCCAGCGCATCATGGCGTAGGTGCGATAGTCCGTGGTTGCGATCCAGGTCGCGCCTGTTGCGTCGAGGGCGGCTTGCGCCCGCGCGGCGACCTGCTCGTAGCCGGCCTCGGCGCCGATCGGGTCGATCTTGCCGAGCAGATTCCAGGGCGCGGCAACGTAGTAGAGGAACACGATGACGACGAATGCGACGCCCGAGACGATCCCTGTCCTGGCCCAGAACAGCGAGGACCTGAGCATACGGGCGGACCATCCCTCTTTCCTCATCGTGACGAGGTTGACCGCGGTGGCGGCAAAACCGACCGGCCACATGAACATCGGCCAGGTGTCGCCGACGCGAAGCGTCAGCGACTTGAAGAAGAAGTAGATGAACGGCACCAGCACCGCGGTTGACAAAAGGATCGCGACCGGCTCGCGCGTGCGATAGCCGCGCCCCGCCGTCAGCACCAGGCCCATCAGCACCACCGGCAGCAAGACGAAACCGACCAGGCCGAATTGCAGGCCGATGTAATCGCCGATCGTACGCAGCGAGATGCCGTAATTGGCGGTGGCGCGCACGCCCTGGAAACGGAATGAGGCCCAGTCGTGCTGCGCGTTCCAGATCAGCACCGGCGAGAACACCGCTAGCGCGACCAGGACGGCGAGATAGGGATAAGGACTGCGCAGCCAGCGCCAGCGCCAATCCGGCACCAGCAGAAAGGCGGCGACCGCCGGCGCGAACATGACCACGGTGAATTTCGACAGCATCGCGAGGCCCGCGAACAGGCCTGCCGCCAGCCACCAGCGGCCGTCGCCGCTTTGCGCCAGCCGCACCAGCGACCACATCATCGCGACCGCGAACGGGATCATCGCGACATCGGGCGCAACCTTGGCCATCAACAGGCCGTAATAAAGCGCGGCCTCCGGCATCAGCACCGCGAACACGATCGCGCGCGCATCATGGGTGAGGCGGCGGACGATGTCGGCGAGCAGCAGCTGCGTCACCAGCATCGCGACGATGCCGCCGAAGCGGACACCGAGATTGGTGTCGCCGAAGATCGCGGTTCCGAAGCGGATCAGCCAGGCGATGCCGGGCGGATGATCGAGGAAGCTGAGCGCAGCCTCCTTCGACCAGGTCCAGTAATAGGCTTCATCGGTGCGCAGCTCGATGGCCGAGGCATAGACGATGCGGAGCAGCGTCATCGCGGCAATGATCGCTGCGGCCATGAGAATGAGACGGCGTTCGGCGCCGGCCGGCTTCGCAGAGATGTCGGGAGCGATCGTCACGGCGGCGCTTTTCCCCGACTTGGAAGGGGGAGTCAATGTGGGGCCGTCGTCCCGGGCAAGCGAAGCGCGACCCGGGACCCACAACCACAGGGAGCGGTTGGGCGAAGATTCGGAGTTGCCATCCCGCTCCACAACTGCCCCCTGGGGTTATGGGTCCTGGATCGGAGCGCTTGAGGGCGCGCTTGTCCGGGACAACAGCGCGGCTTGTTCGTCCATGTGATCCCGCTGGCTGTCCATGTGGGGAATTAAAGGTTACGCTGGCTGGTCTCCTCCATGACCTGACACAACCGAATCATGGCCACCGCTCCCACACAGATGTCAGTCGTCCGCGCCGCCGGCGTGCGGCAGGTGCGACTCGTTTGCGGCATCATCCTGTTCGCCTTTGTGGTCAGTCATTTCCTCAACCACGCGCTCGGCAACATCTCGGTCGATGCCATGGAGGCCGGGGTCTACTACCACACGCTGTTCTGGCAGTTCCTCCCGGTCGCGATCGTGTTCTACACGGCCGCGCTCACCCATATGGGGCTCGGCCTCTACGCGTTGTATCAGCGCCGCCAGTTCCGCTGGCGAACGATCGAGCCGCTCCAGCTCGTGCTCGGCTTGAGCATCCCCGTCCTCGTCATGGGCCACGTCATCGGCGTGCGGCTCGCGCAGACGCTGTACGGGCACGAGAAGCTCTATCCGCAGGAGCTCTATTTGTTCTTCGTGGCGGCGCCGGGTCTGCTCTGGCAGATGACGATCCTGCTTCTCATTGCCTGGGTGCACGGCTGCATCGGCGTCTATTTCTGGCTTCGGCTAAAGCCGTTCTTCACCCGCGCGGCGCCCTATCTGCTCGCGGCCGCCGTGCTGATCCCGACGCTCTCGCTGCTCGGCATCTACCAGGGCGGCCGCAGCGTCGCCGTCGACAGCGACGATGCCGAATGGCGAAAGCAGCATCTCACCCGCCGCCAGGTCGGCACGGTTGCGGAAGGCAACACGCTCGAGCGCATCGCGGGCGGTCTCACCATGGGCTATTTCGGTCTGTTGGGACTGGTGCTGGCGGCGCGCGGCGTGCGCGCCTTGCGCGAACGGCGCGGCGGCATGATCGCGCTGTCCTACGGCAACGGCAAGACGGTGCGGGTCCCCAAGGGCCTGTCGGTGCTGGAGGCGAGCCTGCGCCACAACGTGCCGCACGCCAGCGTCTGCGGCGGCCGCGCCCGCTGCTCGACCTGCCGCATCCGCATCATCGGCGATCATGATGCCCTACCCACTCCGTCGCAGCGCGAGGCTTTCGTGCTCACCCGCGTCGGCACCGCCGATCCCTCGATCAGATTGGCCTGTCAGCTGCGTCCGACCTCCGATCTCTCCTTCTTCCAGCTCTTCGCAGCTCACACGCATGCAACGGACGGAGCCTCGACATCGGCCAGTATCGGCCAGGAGCGCTATCTCGTCAGCCTGTTCGTGGACATGCGCGGCTCGACGCAGCTGGCCGAGAAGCGCCTGCCGTTCGACACGGTCTTCATCGTCAACCGCTTCCTCGGCGCGGTGTCGCAAGCGGTGATCGAGAACGGCGGCCAGCCGAACCAATTCGTCGGCGACGGCATGCTGGCGCTGTTCGGACTCGCGGCCGACCCGCAAACCGCCTGCCGGCAGGCGATGAAGGCAGCCGCGGGAATCGCTGCGCATATCGACGAACTCAACGATCTCCTGAGCCACGATCTGCGCCAGCCGATCCGCTTCGGCATCGGCATCCACGGCGGCGAGGTCATCATCGGCGACATCGGCTATCGCGATCACATCGTCTTCACCGCGCTCGGCGATGCCGTCAACGTCGCCGCCCGCCTGCAGGACATGACCAAGACGCTGGCCTGCGAGGCGATCGTCTCGGACGAAGTCCGCCGTACCGCTGATATTGCCGAGGACGCCCTGCCGCAGCAGGAGGTCGCCATCCGCGGCCGCGACCAGCCGCTCGCGGTGCGGGTGGTGGCGAATGCGAGGGAGCTGGCGGCGCTGGTCGATCGCAGCGAGCGGGTGGCGGCGTGATTCTTTACCTCTCCCCGTAAGAACGGGGCGAGGGAGCGCACCGTCGTCGCAGCCTGCTGCTCGTGAATCTCGTCACGAGCACAACACCGGCCTGCTGCAATGCAGCGGCATGGGCTTGCTGCGAAAGCGCGAATTGACTTCACGCAAATGGTTGCGACAGATGAGCGCAGGATCGTGGTGATGCCCCCCGATCCAACGAGAAGCTCCGGGAGGAGAAAAAATGTTCGATCGACGCGACCTGCTCAAGGGAGCAGGCCTTGCCGCCATGGCGGCCACACTGAATTCCACCAAGGCGCTGGCCCTCGACACCGTGACCCTGCCCTTCACCAATGGCGAACGGCCGCTGGTGAAGTATCCGCAGAAGCGGCCGATGATCGGCCTGACCAGCCGGCCGCCGCAGCTCGAGACCCCGTTTGCGGTGTTCAACGACGGCCCGATCACGCCGAACAACGCGTTCTTCGTGCGCTATCACCTCTCCGACCTGCCCTACGATCTCGACCCCGACAAGTTCACGCTGGAGGTCAAGGGCAAGGTCGACAAGCCGCTGAAATTGTCGCTGAAGGACATCCGCAAGATGAAGGCGACGGAGATCGTCGCCGTCAACCAGTGCTCCGGCAACAGCCGCGGCTTCTTCGAGCCGCGCGTTGCCGGCGGTCAGCTCGCCAACGGCGCGATGGGTTGCGCGCGCTGGCGCGGCGTGCCGCTGAAGAGCGTGCTGGAGATGGCCGGCGTGCAGAGCGGCGCCAGGCAGGTCACCTTCAACGGCATGGACGGACCGGTCAACGACAAGACGCCGGATTTCATCAAGGCACTCGACATCGATCACGCCACTGACGGCGAGGTGATGCTGGCCTATGGCATGAACGGCGAGGACCTGCCGTTCCTCAACGGCTTTCCGCTGCGCCTGATCGTGCCCGGCTATTTCGGCACCTACTGGGTCAAGCACCTCAACGAGATCACCGTCATCGACAACGTCTATGACGGCTTCTGGATGAAGTCGGCCTACCGCATCCCCGACACGCCGAACAATGCAGTCGAGCCGGGCACCGCGCCGAAGGCGACGATCCCGATCAACCGCTTCACCATCCGCTCCTTCATCACCAGCGTCCCCGATGGTGCCAAGCTGAAGGCGGGAGCCGTGACCCTGCGCGGCATCGCGTTCGATGGCGGCAAGGGCATCAAGCAGGTCGACGTCTCCACCGACGGCGGCAAGACCTGGGTCGGCGCCAAGCTCGGCAAGGATCTCGGCAAATACGCCTTCCGCGAATGGAAGCTGCCGGTGAAGCTCGCGGCCGGCAGCCACGAGCTCAAGGTCCGCGCCGCCGGCAATGGCGGTGAGACCCAGCCGGACATGCCGCGCTGGAACCCGGCGGGCTATTTGCGCAACGTCGTCGAAACCGTCCGCGTCAGCGTGGCCTGAAGGAGACTGATCATGCAGCGCATCGTTCTCCTCGCCGTCGCCGCATCGATGGGCTCGTCACTTGCAGCTCCCGTCAATTACAAGACTCCCGACGAGGTCGCCGCCTTCAAGCCCGGTCCCAATCTCGAGGTCGTGCAGGGCAATTGCAGCGCCTGCCATTCGTCCGACTACGTCGCCACGCAGCCGCCGATGAAGGACAAGAGGGCGTTCTGGCAGGCCGAGGTGACCAAGATGATCAAGGTCTATGGCGCACCGATCGACGATGCCGATGTCGGCAAGATCGTCGATTATCTGGCCGCGACCTACTGACGGACGCCGCCACGCGCGCCGGCCATTTGACCGCGAAACGGGCAAAACCGGCAAAAACGCCGCGAAGTTGAGCGGAATTCGGCGAAATGGCGATGTGGTTTGAGCTACCAAGCCTGCCACATTCCGCGTATCCTGTTAGGACCGAACCGGCCGGTTGGCGGGGACTGGCGGTTCGAGATCTCGGAGGAAGACCCGCGGAGAAGTCGTGATGGCTAAAGGTACGGTCAAGTGGTTCAACCCGACGAAGGGTTATGGATTTATCCAGCCTGCGTCGGGTGGCAAGGATGTGTTCGTGCATATCTCGGCAGTGCAGAAGGCCGGTCTGTCGACCCTCAACGAGGGACAGACGGTGGAATATGAAGAGATCGCAAACCGGGGCAAGACCTCCGCGGAAAACCTCAAAGTATAAGCCCGCGCCAGCCTTTGCTGCCTCCCGGATTTGTCCGGGAGCGGGCCAAAAAAATTTAAGAAGACGGCCGGTGCATTCGACGACAGGCGTTGCGATTGCACAAGGATAGCTATTTTTTCCTTGCGAAGACCGCTCATCGAACCACAGCAATGACAATCGCGACTGCACTTCGCTAACCCACCGGCAGCGGTGCGTCGCGCTTGATCTCCTCCATCACCGCATAAGTTCGCGTCTCGCGCACGCCCGGCATCGACAGCAGGGTCTCGCCGAGAAAGCGTCGATAGGCGGTCATGTCCGCAAGCCGCGCCTTCACAAGATAGTCGAAGCCGCCGGCAACCATGTGACACTCCAGCACTTCAGGGGCGAGCCTCACGGCCCGGGCGAACCGCTCGAAATTGTCGGGCGTGGTCTTGTCGAGCAGCACCTCGACGAACACCAGGAGCCCAAGGCCGAGCCGATGCGGGTTGAGCCGCGCGCCATAGCCTTCGACGAAGCCCTCGCGCTGCAGGCGCTTCAGCCGTTCGCCGATCGAGGTCGGCGACAGCCCGATGCGCTCGGCGAGCTCGACATTGGCGATGCGCCCATCCTCCTGCAGGATCGAGAGGATTTTCCGGTCGGTTCGGTCAAGTTCCATAGTTTATATAGCCAAAGGGCTGATCTTCTTCATTTTCTAAGGCAAATCGGCTAGATTGTCTATCGAAGTACGGTCACGCGGGCCTTATCCTGGATTTCAGCCACAGGACACGCCATGCCGAACATTCCGCCCCCCTTCTCCGCCCCTTACGCTCCCGATGATTCCGAGATCGCCGCAAAGCTTCTGCCGGCCTCGCATCTCGCCCCGTCCCATGAGGCCCGGATCGACCGCACCGCGACGCGGCTGATCGAGGCGATTCGCAAGCGCGACGACCGGCTCGGCGGGGTGGAGGACATGCTGCGGGAGTTCGCGCTCTCGACCAAGGAAGGGCTGGCGCTGATGGTGCTGGCGGAAGCGCTGCTGCGCGTGCCCGATGCGCGCACCGCCGACCAGTTCATCGAGGACAAGCTCGGCGAGGGCGATTTCATCCATCACGAGACCAAGTCCACCGCGTTCCTGGTCAACGCCTCGGCCTGGGCGCTCGGCCTGTCGGCGCGGGTGATCCAGCCCGGCGAGACGCCCGACGGCACCATCGGCCGGCTGGTGAAGCGGCTCGGCGCGCCGGCGGTGCGCACCGCGACGCGCCAAGCGATGCGGCTGATGGGCAATCATTTCGTGTTAGGGGAGACCATCGAGCAGGCGCTGGAGCGGGCTCGGCCGCGCTCCGGCCAGAAGCCGCGCTATTCCTTCGACATGCTCGGCGAAGGCGCGCGAACGGCCGCCGATGCCAAGCGCTATTTCGACGCCTATGCCAGCGCGATTGACACGATCGGCAAGGCTTCGGGCAACCATCCCCTGCCCGACCGGCCCGGCATCTCGGTCAAGCTCTCGGCGCTGCATCCGCGCTTCGAGGCGATCAGCCGCGGCCGCGTGATGGCCGAGCTGGTGCCGCTATTGCTGGACCTTGCGCAGCGCGCCAAGGCGCATGACCTCAATTTCACGGTCGATGCCGAGGAGGCTGACCGGCTGGAGCTGTCGCTCGACGTGATCGCAGCGACGCTCGCCGATCCCTCGCTTTCCGGCTGGGACGGATTTGGCCTCGCGATCCAGGCCTATCAGAAGCGCGCCAGCGCAGTGATCGACTATGTCGATGAACTCGCCCGCGCGCACGACCGCAAGCTGATGGTGCGCCTGGTCAAGGGCGCCTATTGGGACACCGAGATCAAGCGCGCGCAGGAGCGCGGGCTCGACGGCTATCCCGTGTTTACGCGCAAAGCGATGACCGATCTGAACTTCGTCGCCTGCGCAACGAAGCTTCTCGCCTTGCGGCCGCGCATCTTTCCGCAATTCGCCACCCACAACGCGTTGACGGTCGCGACCGTGCTGGAGCTCGCAGCAGATGGCGGCGGCTTCGAGTTCCAGCGCCTGCACGGCATGGGCGAAGCGCTCTACGAGCAACTCGCCAAGGATCATCCTGACATCGCCTATCGCACCTATGCGCCGGTCGGCAGCCATCGCGACCTGCTCGCCTATCTGGTGCGGCGGCTGTTGGAGAACGGCGCCAACTCGTCCTTCGTGGCGCAGGCCGCCGATTATCGCGTGCCGGTTTCGGCGCTGCTGCAACGCCCCGCCGATGCCATCGGCCGGCCGCAACAGGCACCTCATGCCAAGATTCCGTTGCCGGCAGATCTGTTCGCTCCGGAGCGGCGCAATTCGCGCGGCGTCGAATTCGGCGAGCGTTCCGCACTCGACCGGCTTCTGACGGACGTGAAGGCCGCGACGGCCGATCTCAAGCCTGTCGCTGATGCCACACCGGATCAGGCCAACGCGGCGATGACGGCTGCGCGCGCCGGCTTTGGCAGCTGGAGCCGGACGCCGGCAGGCACGCGCGCGGCGGCGCTGGAGCAGGCCGCGCATCTCCTGGAAAGCCGCGGTGCCCGCTTCATCGCGCTGCTGCAAGCCGAGGGCGGCAAGACGCTCGACGACGCTTTGTCGGAGCTGCGCGAAGCCGCCGACTTCTGCCGCTACTATGCCGCGCAGGGCCGCAAGCTGTTCGGCGTCGATGCCGCCATGCCCGGCCCGACCGGCGAGAGCAACGCGCTCGCCATGCGCGGCCGCGGCGTCTTCGTCGCGATCTCGCCCTGGAATTTTCCGCTTGCGATCTTCCTTGGCCAAGTGACCGCGGCGCTGATGGCCGGCAACAGCGTGGTGGCGAAACCCGCCGAGCAGACGCCGCGCATCGCGCGCGAGGCGGTCGCCCTGCTGCACGAGGCTGGCATCCCCACAAGCGCGCTGCATCTCATCACCGGCGACGGCCGTATCGGCGCGGCACTGACCGCGCACCCCGATGTCGCCGGAATCGTCTTCACCGGTTCGACCGAGGTGGCACGAGCGATCAACCGGACACTGGCCGCCAAGGATGGGCCGATCGTGCCGCTGATCGCGGAGACCGGCGGCATCAACGCCATGATCGCCGATGCCACCGCGCTGCCCGAGCAGGTCGCCGACGATGTCGTGACCTCTGCGTTCCGCTCCGCAGGCCAGCGCTGCTCGGCGTTGCGGCTCTTGTTCGCGCAGGAGGATGTCGCCGACCGCATGATCGAGATGATCGCGGGCGCCGCGCGCGAACTGAAAATCGGCGATCCTGCAGATGTTTCGACTCATGTCGGTCCAGTGATCGATGATGAAGCCAAGCAGCGCCTCGATGCGCATATCGCGCGGATGAAGCGCGAGGCGCGGCTGCATTTTGCGGGCACCGCGCCGAATGGCTGCTTCGTCGCGCCGCATATCTTCGAGCTCAAGGAGGCCGGTCAGCTCACCGAGGAGGTGTTCGGCCCGATCCTGCATGTCGCGCGCTATCGCGCCGAGAACCTGGCGCGTGTGCTGGAATCCATCGCGCGCACCGGTTACGGGCTCACCTTGGGCATCCATTCGCGCATCGACGACACCATCGAAGCCATCATCGACTGCGTCCAGGTCGGCAACATCTACGTCAACCGCAACATGATCGGCGCCGTGGTCGGCGTGCAGCCGTTCGGCGGCAGCGGCCTGTCCGGAACCGGTCCCAAGGCCGGCGGCCCGCACTACCTCGCGCGCTTTGCCACCGAGCAGACCGTGACGATCAACACGGCTGCGGCCGGCGGCAATGCCGCGTTACTTGCGGGGGAGGAGTGAGGCCCTGCGCCAGGCGCCGTTGCATCCCGGCAAAACATCGGTCTAATGCTCTCATCACCCGCCCGCGCCAATTCCAGCGCGCGGGAAACGACTGAATCGAGGGAGCGACGCCGCGATGGAGAAGGGCATTTTTGCAGGCCTGAAGGTGCTGGACTGCGCGAGCTTCATCGCAGCGCCGGCGGCCGCGACCGTGCTGTCGGATTTCGGCGCCGACGTCATCAAGATCGAGCCGCCCGGCACTGGCGATCCCTATCGCAACCTGCCCAATTTGCCGGGCTATCCATCAGGCGAGCACAATTTCGCCTGGCTGCTGGAGGCGCGCAACAAGAAGAGCATCGCGCTCGACCTGTCGAAGCCGGAGGCGCAGGCCGTGCTCTATAGACTGGTGGCGGAGGCCGACGTCTTCATCACCAACATGCCGCCGCCGGTGCGCACCAAGCTCGGCATCACCTATGACCACCTCGCCCATCTCAACGACCGGCTGATCTACGCCTCCTTCACCGGCTATGGCGAAAAGGGCGAAGAAGCCAACAAGCCCGGCTTCGACAGCAACGCCTATTGGGCGCGCTCCGGCCTGATGGATCTCGTCCGCGCCGACACCGACACCACGCCGGCGCGCTCGGTTGCGGGCATGGGCGATCATCCCTGCGCCATGGCGTTCTACGGCGCGATCGTCACCGCGCTGTATCAGCGCGAGAAGACCGGCAAGGGCTCGCATGTCGCATCCAATCTGATGGCGAACGGGGTGTGGGCGGCGAGCGTGCTTGCGCAGGCAAAACTCTGCGGCGCCAAGTTCGGCGAGCGGCGCCCGCGCGAGCGCGCGCTGAACGCGGTCGCCAGCCATTACCAGTGCAAGGACGGCCGCTGGCTGATCCTGTCGCTGCTGAATGAGGAGAAGCAGTTTCCGACGCTGGCCAAATGCCTCGGCCGCGAGGATCTGATCAACGATCCCCGCTTCGTCACCAAGGCCGACCGTCACGCCCGCTCGGTCGAGCTGATCAGGATCCTGGACGAGACCTTCGCCACCAGGGATCTCGCCGAATGGCGCAAAATCCTCGACGGCAACGGCCTGGTGTTCGGCGTCGTCGCCATCCTGGACGACATTCCCAACGACAAGCAGATGCTCGACAACGAGGTGCTGGTGCCGTTCGAGAACGACACCATGCTGACGATCAATAGCCCGATCTGGATCGATGGCGCCAAGAAGGTGCAGCCGCGCAAGCCGCCGGCCGTCGGCGAGCACAGTGACGAGATTTTGCGCGGCGCGGGATACGACGAGGCGGCGATCAAGCAGCTGCGAGGGTCGGGAGCGGTGGGGTAGAAGCGCGCTCGCTCTAACCTCGTCATTGCGAGCGCAGCGAAGCAATCCAGAGTGTCTCCGCGGACGCATTGCTGGATTGCTTCGCTGCGCTCGCAATGACGGCGAGGGACTATCTCGCTATAACGATCGGCAACACACCCATGCCGCGAGGTCCCATGCCTAGCTACCGCCTGCACTACTTCCCCGAATCCGGCAACAGCTACAAGCTGGCGCTGATGCTGACGCTCTGCGGCGAGACGTTCGAGCCGGTCTGGACCGATTTTGCCGGCGGCGTCACGCGCACGGCCGAGTGGCGCAAGGCCGTGAACGAGATGGGCGAGATTCCCGTGCTCGAGATCGACGGCGTGAAGATGACGCAGACCGCGCCGCTGCTGCTGAAACTGGCCGAGCAATATGGCCGTTTCGGCGCCGAGACGGAGGACGAGAAATTCGAGTTGCTGCGCTGGCTGTTCTGGGACAACCACAAGCTCACCGGCTACATGGCGACCTACCGCTTCATGCGTGCCTTCACCGAGAAGAACGATCCGCAGGTGCTGAAGCATTTCCGCCGGCGGCTCGAGGACTTTCTCGGCATCCTCGATGGCCATCTCCAGCACAATGATTTCGCGATTGGCGCAAGGCCGACAGTCGCGGACATCTCGATGATGGCCTATCTGCATTATCCCAGCGACGAGCATGGCTTCGATTTCGCGTCGAGCCATCCGGCCATCCACGCCTGGCTCGGCCGCATGGCCGCGCTGCCGGGCTGGAAGCCGGCTTACGAGCTGCTGCCGGGAAAACGGATGACGAACTACGCGAAGTGAGGACTTACTTGTCCCCTCTCCCCGCTTGAGGAGGAGTCTCCACGGGGACGGTGATAGCGAGACTCGCGGAGAGTCCCCCTCACCCGCCGCGCTTCGCGCGTCGGCCTCTCCCCGCAAGCGGGGCGAGGCGAACCTGCAGCCCGTTCCGGGATCGTATCGAGAGAGATTTCACCGCAACGCCAGCCAGCCGAACGTGAACAGAATTCCGCCGACGATGACGGCCACCGCGACGGCCCAGATGCTCACGCGGGCGCTGCCGATGACCTGCTTGGCTTCCTCGTTCCGCGCAATCTCGCGATTGCGCGCCTTGTTGGCTCCGCCGGTATCCGTCATGGGTCATCCAAATCGCTTGAGACTTTATCTTGCGCGTGATCCTTCGGAAAGCCGCTCCACACTTTTCCTGGACCACGCACTAACGCGTCTTGATGAAGCACATGCCGACGCGGCGCGAGGCCGCGGCAGCCTGACAGGTCAGACCGTTGGCACAGCTCCATGACGTAAAACTCCTGTCGGGCGTTCCCGATCCCGGATCTTGCAGGGAACAATGCGCGCCCCAGCCGTCCTGATATTCGCTGCCGGCCAGCTCGCTTCTGCCGCGGGTCTGTGGCCGGCTGGCAAATCCGCGTGAGAAATCAGGGGTTTTTCCGGCCGCGAACGCGGTCAGGATGTCGCGGCGGCGGAGTTGGTCGCCGAAGAAGTGCGGCGAGGCCGCCACGATGGCGGCATTCGACGGTCTGTCCGCAAGCCAATCGACGCCCGGGAAATGGAAGCCGCCGATGCCACGGGTCTGGTGACAGCCGGCGCAGGTGACGTCGTTGAGACGGCGCTGGAAGCCTGCGACCGAACGGACGTTCTGCATGTCGAGGCCGCGTGCCGCGGCCTGCTTCAGCGCGCCGACCACGTCATTGTCGGTGAAGACGGGATCGCCTTTGCCCTCCCCCTGCATCAAGCCGAACTCCGGCTGCAAGGCTGAGGCGTCAAGGCCGGCGGGGGTCGGCACAATTGCGGACCTAGCCAGGAATTTCTCGGGGATCAACACCGTGCCACGATCGAATTCGCGCAAGTTCTCGGGCGCGAGCAGCCAGGCCTTGAAGTCGCGCCGCAGTGCATCGTCGGCAAGGATGCGGTCGCGGTCGATCTGGTTCTCCAGCGTCGATTCCTCGAACGTCCTGGTGGCGGCGTCGTACTTGAACGTCTTGAGAAGATAATCGGAGCGGAAATCGTGCAGCGCCGATTTCGGCGCGACCGAGACCTGGATGTTGGTCTCGATGCGGTCGAGCATGGCGTCGTCAGGCGGGAAGCGGCTGCCGATCAAGCCTTGCCAGTCGCCATTGTCGAGCCAGCGCCGCGCGATCTCGGCGCAGCTGATCGGCTTGCCCCTCGCATCCGTCTGGCGCCCATCGCGCGCCTTCATCACGAGGTTGAATGTCATCGGCAGGCGCGTTGCGGTCTTGCCGCCATTCGGCCCGCTGTCGAAGCGCGCCAGACGATAGATCAGCCGGATCTCGCCACAGGACTCCTCCGAGACATAGGCACGGTCCATGCGATTGACGATGCCAGCCAGCACGAAGCGCGCATCACGCGATTTCAAGCTCGCTAGGTCGAACAATTGCGCATCAAAGCCCTCGCCGACGCCGATGGTCTCGCCCGGGTAGGTCGCCTTGTACCAGGCAATATAGCGTTCGAATTCCGCATCGATCGCCGGCAGAACCGGCTTCAGCTGCGGCAGCGAGGCGAACATCAGCTCGGTCGTGAGCGGGACGCCCGAATTCCGCTCCGGCGACAAAAGACGCGAGATCGTCAGCGTGTTGTTCTGGTCGAGCTTGCGCAGGAGATCGGGATCGGTGATCGCGGTGCCGCGCGTCAGCGCGGTGCTCTCCGCTGCCAAGAGCGAAACGACACCGCCCAGCAATGCGGCGGCAGCAACGAGAATTCGCAAGGCGCGGCCCATGCCTGAGGTAACACCGCGCAAGCATGCCTATTCAAGCGAAAAGGCGCTTCACATCGCGGTGAAGCGCCTCTTCGAAAGTCGGATATCGGACGCTCAGCGTCCGACGATCAGCCCCCTTGAGGTGACGACCACCCAGCGGCCATCCTGGCGGCGGATCGCATCAACACGGCCGACGCCGGGGATGGGATCGCCGGGATAGACCTCATAGAGCCCGTCGCGACCCTCGATCAGCGCGCCGCCGTTGCTGGCGTTGCGCAGCCGCCAGCCTTCAATCGTCGGCAGACGTCCGACTTCGGTCTTGGGCGCTGCGCCGACCGGGCCGGTGCGGCCGCGGCGGTCGCGAGCTGAGTCTGGGGCTGGGTCGGCGCGATCGAGCCGGTGGTCTCCTTGGACGCCGCTGCTGCGGCCTGCGCGGGCGCGGCGGGCGGCGTGGCGCGGAGCTTGTCGACGGCCTCGGACAGCTTTGCGATCCTGGCCAGCGGCTCGGCCTGCGCCTTTTCGAGCTTGTCCAGGCGGTCGTTGGCCCGGTTGAACTGGGTGAGGCCGGTCTTCGAGCTCTGCTCGACATTGGCCTTCAGGGCGACGAGGTCGGCATCGATCCGCGCCACGGACGCATCCAGCGCGCTGGTATCGGCGACTTGGACCGGAGCGACTTGGAGCGGAGCCGGGGCGGGTGCGGCGAAACGCATCATGCCGGCGGTCGCAAGCGCGCCGCTGATCGCGCCGACGCTGGCGGCAATCGCCACCACCGCGGCCATCGCCGACAGCCGGCGCTTGCTGCCGGACTCGCGCGGCTCGTCCGCCTTCCCATGCGGGGCGAACTCCTCGCGCTCCCAGCGGTCGGCGGGCGGCATGACCATGAGCTTGCCGTGCTTCGGCTCGGGCTTGGCCTCAGCTTTGGCGTCAGTCTTGGCCTCAGTCTTGGCCTCAAACTTCGGCACTTCGATCCGCGGCGGCTCAATCTTCGGGGCGTCCGCCTTGACCGGATCGGGCTTGGGCGGCGCTTCGTGATCGGGGGCGATCGAGGGGGCCTCGATACCGGCGGCAGCCTCGATGGCCTGCGGTGCTGCGGCGTCGATGGCAGCGGCATCGTGGGCAGCCTGCTCGGGCATTGGTTCGCTCACGGCTCAAATACTCCAGTCTCGGTTGACCTTTTGGTAACTTTCATTGCTTGCGAAATCCTTACCTCGGGACCCGCTTACCTAAATTTTAGGAATTCATCCGGGGCCGAATTGGGCCGGGAACGTGGAACCGGTGTGGCGGGCGTGAAACAATTTGTAATCGGGGGAAGATGAACGGCGGCGGAATGGTCTTCCTCCAGAGCGACAGTGCGACGGAGTGAGCGGCGCCCGCTCCGTCCACATCACTGTCCCTCACATCACCACCGGGGCATCCGGCAACTCGTTCGCATGCGGCCCCTGCTTCGGAAAATGCTTTGCCATTTCGCGCGACACGGCCTCGATGCCGCTGATCACGCCGCGTTCGAACCGGCCCGATCTGAACTCGGCCTCCATCGCGCGGCAGATCGTCTCCCAACCCTCCGCGCCGACCTTCGCGTCGATGCCTCGATCGGCGATGATCTCGACGTCGCGGTCGGCGAGCAGGAGATAGATCAGAACGCCATTGTTATGGGCGGTGTCCCAGATACGCAGATGCGAGAACACATCGAGGGCGCGCGCGCGGGCCGGCTGGTTGCGGAACAGCGGACCGCCGTCGAGCGCCCCTTCGACGACAAAGCGGACCTGGCCGGAATGGGTGGCTTCGGCGCGCTTGATCGCCTGCTCGATGCGATCGAGCACCGCTTGCGGAAAGATCTGCTTCGCCCGCCAATGATGCTGCACGAGATGTCGGGCAATGCGCTTGATGCTCATGATCGCTACCAGCTCCCCGAGGCGCCGCCGCCGCCGAAACTGCCGCCGCCGCCGCTGAAGCCGCCGCTACTCGACGATCCGCTGCTCCATCCGCCGGAGGAGCCGCTCGACCACGAGCCGCCGCGCGAACGACCCGTGCCTGGCGTGATCGCCGAAAACAGATCGGCGATAAATCCGACGATGAAGCCGAGGATGCCGACAGCCGCCGCGAGCGCCGCGGAGCCGAGAATGAGCCAAGTTACCGCTGCGATGATGCCCCCGGTCACCAATGATCCGAGCAGCCGCCCCAGGATGGCGCGGAAGAACCCGCCGACGCCGATCGAGGCAAACAGCGCCACCGCAAACACTGGCGCCAGATCATCCAGATTATTGTGGGCGAAGTTGACGCTGCGCGAGGGTGACGGCAGCGGCTCGCCATCGATCACCCGCAACATGCGGTCGACGCCTGCGCTGATGCCCGCAGCGAAATCGCCGCTTCTGAATTTCGGGGTGATAGCCTCGTCGATGATGCGCCGGGAGGTGACGTCGGTGAGCGCGCCCTCGAGACCGTAGCCGACCTCGATGCGCAAATGCCGGTCGTTCTTGGCGACGACGAGAATCGCGCCGTCGTCGACCTTCTTGCGGCCGATCTTCCAAGCCTCCGCGACCCGGATCGAGAATTGCTCGATCGTCTCCGGCTGCGTGGTCGGGACGATCAGCACGGCGATCTGGCTGCCCTTGCGGTTCTCGAAGTCGCGCAGCTTTTGCGTGAGCGCGGCGATGTCGCCGCTGGAGAGCGTGCCGGTCTGATCGACGACACGGCCGGTGAGCTGGGGGACGACGACGTCGGCGTGGGCGGGGAAGGCAAAGATGAGGAAGAGTGCTGCAACGATGACCGCGCACCACACCCTCGCCGTCATCGCCAGGCTTGCCGCCTTCGCTGAAGCTGCGGCGCGCCGAGCACCCGTGTAAGCCTCGGCGTAGCCTTGGCGAAGCCGGGACCGGGCGATCCAGTATTCCAGAGACGCCTGTGGCATATGGAGAGGCCGCGGCGTACTGGATTCCCCGCTTTCGCGGGGAATGACAGTGGTGGGTGGGACGCGCATCGGGGCCGAACGCGACTACTTCGACGGCGCCGGCGCCGGATTGAAGTCCACCTTCGGCGCGGTCGAGATCGCCTTCTCGTTCTCGACCGAGAAGTTCGGCTTCTCCTTGTAGCCGAACGCCATCGCGGTGAGATTGGTCGGGAACGAGCGGACAGTGACGTTATAATCCTGCACCGCCTTGATGTAGCGGTTGCGCGCCACCGTGATGCGGTTCTCGGTGCCCTCGAGCTGCGACATCAAATCCTTGAACAGGGCGTCGGACTTCAGCTGCGGATAGTTCTCGGTCACGACCAGCAGGCGCGACAGCGCGCTGGAAAGCTCGCCCTGGGCGGCCTGGAATTTCTGGAACGCGGCGGGATCGTTCAGCACCTCCGGCGTCGCCTGGATGCTGCCGACCTTGGCGCGGGCATTGGTGACGCCGAGCAGCACGTCCTTCTCCTGCTGGGCAAAGCCCTTCACCGAGTTGACGAGATTGGGCACGAGATCGGCGCGGCGCTGATACTGGTTCACCACCTCGGACCAGGCGGACTTGATCTGCTCGTCCTCGCTCTGGATCGCGTTGTAGCCGCAATTGGTCAGGCTCAGCGAGGCCAGGGCGGCCAGCACGGTCAGGATCTTGCGCATCAAATTTCTCCCGGTGGAATCCTGTGATTCAATATCAGATAGCGATCACACGCTGCTAGCTTCCGCGTCATTCCGGGGCGCGAAGCGAACCCGGAATCTCGAGATTCCGGGTCTGGTCCTTCGGACCATCCCGGAATGACTGCGGCGAATGGGGTGCCCCAGCCGGCTGACGCAAGCCTCTTGCCTCGCACCGGCCGACATAGTCAACTCCGGCAAAACAAGAGCGGAAACACCAGGGGGAACGCGATGTCCTCGTTCGAGACCATCCTCGTGGAACGGCCGGAGCCGGCGATCGTCCGTGTCGTGATGAACCGGCCCGAGGCGCGCAACGCGCAGAACCTGCAAATGACCTACGACCTCAACGCCGCCTTCGATGCGGCAGTGCAGGACGATGCGGTCAAGGTGATCATTCTCGCCGGCAACGGCCCGCACTTCTCTTCTGGCCACGACCTGCGCCCCGGAGACAAGAATACCGCTGGGGTCGATTTCCCGCCGATCGGAAATTGGGGCGGTTTCGCCGAGCCGAACGCCCATGGCCGGTTCGCCCGCGAGCAGGAGATATATCTCCAGATCACGCGGCGCTGGCGCAATCTGGCAAAGCCCACCATTGCCGAGGTGCATGGCAAGTGCATCGCCGGCGGGCTGATGCTGGCCTGGGCCTGCGACCTCATCGTTGCCAGCGACGATGCGCAGTTCTGCGATCCCGTCGTCACCATGGGCGTGTGCGGCGTCGAATGGTTCGTGCATCCCTGGGAGCTGGGTGCACGCAAGGCCAAGGAGTTCCTGTTCACCGCCGACAGCTGGAGCGCGCAGGAGGCGCACCAGCTCGGCATGGTCAACCAAATCGTGCCGCGCGCCGAGCTCTCGTCGCGCGTGCTGGAGCTGGCGCGAAGGATCGCGACAAAACCATCCTTCGCGCTGAAGCTGACCAAGGAGGCGGTCAACCGCTCGGTCGATGTCATGGGCCAGCCGGCCGCGATCGACCAGGCCTTCGCGCTGCATCAGCTCTGCCACGCGCACAATCTCCAGGAGTTCGGCATGATCGTCGATCCATCCGGCCTGCATCCCTCCGTGCGCAGGCCGCCCGCCGCCGCGGAGTAGACGCGATGGATCTCAATCTCAGTGACGAGCAAAAGTTGCTGCGCGAGAGCGCGGAACGATTCGTGGCCGAGAGCTACGATGCCGAGCACCGCCGCAGAATCGCGAACGATCCGCTCGGCTTCAGCCCGGCCGTTTGGAAGCAGTTCGCCGAGCTCGGCTGGCTGGCACTGCCGCTTCCGGAAGAGTTCGGCGGGCTCGGCGGCGGCGCGGTCGATATCGGCATCTTGATGGAGGCCTTCGGCCGGGGCCTGGTTTCTGAGCCTTATGTCGCAACCGTCGTGCTCGGGGCCGCGCTGATCGCCAGATGCGGCACCAGCGAGCAGAAGCAGGCGAGCCTGCCCAAGGTGGCGGAAGGATCACTGAAGCTTGCGCTGGCGCATTCGGAGCGCGCCGCCCGGTTCGATCTTGCCAAGGTCACGACCAGCGCCAACAAGACCGGACAAGGCTGGCGCCTTTCCGGCAGCAAGATCGCCGTGCTCGACGGACATGCCGCCGATGCGATCATCGTCTCCGCCCATATCCACGATCATCAGGGCCCCTCGGGGCGGATCGGCCTGTTCCTCGTGCAGGCGACGACGCCGGGTCTCGTCATCAGTGATTATCCGCGTCTCGGCGGCGGACGCGCCTGCAACATCGAGCTGTTCGACGCGCATCTGCCGGAAGACGCCCTGCTCGGCGACGGCAGCGACGCCGTGCCCGCGATCGAATGGGCGATTGATCGCGCCATGGCCGCGCTAGGTGCGGAAGCTGTCGGCATCATGCAGACGCTGCTCGACACCACGCTCGACTACACCAAGATCCGAAAACAATTCGGCCGGCCGCTCTCCGCCAACCAGGTGATCCGCCACCGCCTCGCCGACATGGCGATGCAGGTGGACGAGGCGCGCTCGATGGCGCTGCGGGCTGCGTTGAAGGCCGATAGCGCGCCGATCGAGCGTGCCCGGGCAGCCTCGGGCGCGAAGGCGAAGATCGGCAAATGCGCGCGCTTCGTCGGCGAGCAGTCGATCCAGCTCCATGGCGGCATGGGTGTCACCGAGGAGCTCGAGGTCGGCGCCTATTTCAAGCGGCTGGTCGCCTTCGACACGCTGTTCGGCGGCAGCGCCCATCACTATGCCCGCCACGCCGAGCTGAGCCGCAGGGCCATCTCTGCTTAACAAGGAGCGCATCATGGACCTGTCGTTCAATGCCGAGGAGCGCGCCTTCCAGAGCGAGGTGCGCGGCTTCATTGCCAAGAATCTCACCGAGGAAATGAAGCGCGCGACCGCGCTGACGCCATCGGTGTTCTCCGACCCCGACATCGGCATGGCCTGGCAGCGCGCGCTGCACGCCCAAGGCTGGGGCGCGCCGGGCTGGCCGGTCGAATATGGCGGCCCCGACTGGACACCGGCGCAGCGCTGGATCTTCGAGACGGAGTGCGCCCGCGCCGGCGTGCCCAACGTCAACGTGATGGGCGTGAAGATGGTCGGGCCCGTCATCATCGGCTTCGGCAGCCCCGAGCAGAAGAATTTCTACCTGCCGCGGATTCTCTCCGGCGAGGATTATTGGTGCCAGGGCTATTCCGAGCCGGGCTCCGGCTCAGATCTGTCGTCCCTCAAGACGCGCGCGGTGCGCGACGGCGACGATTACATCATCAACGGCACCAAAATCTGGACCACGCACGCGCATCACGCCAACCGCATGTTCGCGCTGGTGCGCACCAGCGACGGCCCGCGGCAGCAGGACGGCATCAGCTTCATCCTGATCGACATGAAGACGCCAGGCATCACCATCCGTCCCATCCTCACCATCGGCGGCGACCACGAGGTCAACCAGGTGTTCTTCGACGACGTCCGCGTGCCCGTCGCAAATCGCGTCGGCGAGGAAGGCAAGGGCTGGACCTACGGCAAATATCTGCTCGAGTTCGAGCGCGGCGCGGGCATCGCCTCGGCCAAGCTGCGCGAAGGATTGAAGGCGATTGCCGATCTTGCCGAGTCCGACCTCACGGGCCGCGCCATCGACAGCCCCGACATCGCGACGCGGATTGCCGAGGTCGAGGTCGACATCGACGCGCTCGAGATGACGGAGCTGCGCGTGCTCTCGGCACTGCAGACCGGCCAAAATCCCGGCGCGGTGTCGTCGATCCTGAAGCTGCGCAACAGCGAGATCCGCCAGGCCGTGACGCGGTTAGGAGCCGACGTGATCGGCCACGACGCCCTCGCCGTCGAGCCGATGCGGCCGCTCTACAAGCTCAACCACGAGCCCGCGATCCCTGAGGAGATGCTGACGGTGATGCCAGAATATCTCAACGGCCGTGCCTACACCATCTTTGGCGGCACCTCGGAGATCCAGCGCGATATCATCGCGAAGATGATGCTGGGGATTTAGGCGAGCTGGCGCGACATACTCGGTGTCGTCCCCGCGAAGGCGGGGACCCATAACCACAAGCGGACGTGGTTACGGAGACCCGGAGTTACCAATTTGGCAATAACCACTCCCTGTGGTTATGGGTCCCGGGCTCGCGCTTTGCGCGCCCCGGGACGACGAGCTGAGTTTGGCGCAATAGCCTGCGCAACAGCTAGCGCACTTACCCCGCCGCCTTCGCGTCCCGGATCGCCTGCCAGATCTTCTGCGGCGTCAGCGGCGTATTCAGCTGGGTGATGCCGAGCTCGGCGAGCGCGTCCATCACACCGTTGGTGACGCAGGGCGGGCCACCGATGGCGCCGGATTCGCCGCAGCCCTTGGCGCCGAGCGGATTGGTGCGGCAGGGCGCGGAATCGTCCAGCGTCACCACGATCGGCGGCACGTCATCGGCTCGCGGGATGCAGTAATCCTGGTAGCTCGCGGTGAGGAGCTGGCCGTCCGGATCGTAGGAGACGCCCTCATACAGCGCCTGGCCGATGCCCTGCGCGACGCCGCCATGGATCTGGCCGGTGACCAGCATCGGGTTCACGGCAACGCCGACGTCGTCGACCGTGGTGTAGCGCACGACCTTGGAGACGCCGGTCTCGGGGTCGATCTCGACCTCACAGATATGCGTGCCGTTCGGCCAGCTGGGACCATCGACCTCGCCTTCGGAATCGACGCTGAGCCTGGCGCCGCTCTCCTTCTCGGCGAGATCGAACAGGCTGATGCGGCGGTCGGTGCCGACCACGGTGAGCATGCCGCCCTGATATTCGATGTCCTCGACCGAGGTCTCCAGCACGTTCGCTGCCTTCTCGCGCGCCTTCTGGATCAAGTCATTGGAGGAGACCGCGACCGCCGTGCCGCCGACGAACAGCGAGCGCGAACCGACGCTGCCGAAGCCCATGGCGAGATCAGTGTCGCCCTGCACTACGTCGATCTTGTCCATGGGGATGCCGAGCGTGTCGGAGATCATCTGGGTGTAGGTGGTCTGCAGCCCCTGCCCCATCGCCATGGTGCCGGAATGCAGCACGACGCGCCCTTGCGAGGTCGCGTGCAGGCTGACCTTCTCGGTGTGGGCGCGGCCGCCGGTCCACTCGATGTAGGAGGTGAGTCCGCGGCCGTAGAGCAGGCCCTTCTTCTTCGCCGCCTTCTTGCGCGCTGCAAAGCCGTCCCAGTCAGCGAGCTTCACGGCGCGGTCGAGCATGTGCGCGAAGGCGCCGGAATCGTAGACCTGCCCGGCCGCATTGGTGTAGGGCAGCTGTGCCGGCTTGATGTAGTTGACTTTGCGGATCGCGCGCGGATCCATGCCGATTTTTCGCGCAGCAGCGTCGAAGAGGCGCTCGACGATGAACACCGCTTCGGGACGGCCGGCGCCGCGATAGGCTCCGACCGGCGCGGTGTGGGTCATCACCGACATCACCTCGAAATGCACCAGCGGCAGGTCGTAGACACCGGTCTGCACGAACGGCCCCAGCACCAGCGGGATGATGTTCGCCGCTCCGGAAGAATAGGCGCCGGTGCAGCCGATCGACTTGACGCGATAGGCCAGCACCTTGCCCTTCTCATCCAGCGCGAAGGACGCCCTGGAGGTGAGATCGCGGCCGTGGGTACCGCCGACAAACTCGTCAGTGCGGTCGCCGCGCCAGCGGATCTTCTTGTTCAGCTTGGTCGCGGCATAGGCGACGATGCCGTCCTCGGGATAGAGATTGGTCTTCTGGCCGAAGCCGCCGCCGATGTCGCCGACCAGCACGCGGACGCTGTCCTTGGGCCGCTTCAGCACGGCTTCCGCCAGCACGTCGCGGGTCGAGGCCGGCGTCTGCGACTGCACATGCAGAAGGAGACGTCCGGACTTCTTGTCGATCTCGGCAATGGTCGAGCGCGGCTCCATCGCGGACGGAACGAGACGCTGGCTGACGATATCGAGCTCGACGGTGTGCGCCGCCTTGGCAAAGGCCTCGTCCACCTTCGCGGCGTCGCCGTAAGACATCGCGCCGACGATGTTGTCGGGCGCCTCCGGCCACACCGCGGGCGCGCCTGATTTCACGGCCTCGACGGGATCGACCACCGCGGGCTGCACATCGTATTCGACCGCGATCGCCTCGGCCGCGCTCTGCGCCTCCACGCGCGAGGAGGCCACCACTGCGGCCACGGCCTCGCCGGCGTAGCGGACGACCTCGTGGGCGAGCAGCCGGCGCGGCGGCACCGTCATCGGCTTGCCGTCCGGGCGCTTGAAGATGTTCAGCGTCGGGATGGTGCCGATATCGTCCCTGACGAGGTCTGCGCCGGTGTAGATCGCGGTGACGCCGGGCATCGAAGCCGCGGCGCTGGTGTCGATCGAGACGATCTTGGCGTGGGCGTGCGGCGAGCGCCGCACGTGCAACCACAAGGCGCCGTCCGCCGGCTTGTCGTCGATGAACTGTCCCTTCCCGGTGAGCAGCCTCTGGTCTTCCAAACGCTTGACGGGCTGCCCCGCTCCGAAACGCAAATTGCCGGGAAGAATGTTCATTCCGCTGTATCCTCGAGATCGGGAAAAACGACGGCGGCGGTTTTAACCGATTTTGCGCGCCAGACAACCGAGCCCCGGCGCATCTGCAATGCGCGTCAGAACCCCTTGCCAGCGCGGACTGGCCGGCTAGGACCTGTCGATATCGACAATGCTCACATTCACGTCACGGGTGTCCGAGCCGCGTTTGACCGTGAGCCGAACGGTCTTCCCGGCCCCGGCCTGCTCCAGCGCATCGGTCAGATCGGAGAGGCGGCGCACCGGCTTGCCTTCGGCCGCGGTAATGATGTCTCCGACCGCGCCGGTCGAAAAATTGACGCCGCGAATGCCCGCGCGCTCGGCAGGGCTGCCGGGGGCCGTGCGCACCACGATCACCCCCTCGACGCCAAGCCGCGTCATGACGTCCTCGCCGGCGGCCACGATGCCGATGCCCGGTGTCGGCACGCGGCCGTTGCGGATGAGCTCAGGAACGATCCGGTTCACGACATCGACCGGCACCGCGAAGCCGATGCCGGCGTTCGATCCGGACGGCGATATGATCGCGGTCGTGACGCCGATCAGCCGGCCGGCGGAATCCAGCAATGGCCCGCCCGAATTGCCAGGGTTGATCGCGGCATCGGTCTGGATGACGTTGGCGATCTCCCGGCCGCCATGGGTCGGGAGCCGGCGCTTGAGCGCGCTGATGATGCCAGAGGTCATCGACTGATCCAGCCCGAAAGGATTGCCGATCGCGAATGCGGATTGCCCGACCTTCAGGTCATTCGAACTGCCCAGCGCAATCGGAGCCGGAAGCTGGCGCACGCTGCGGATGCGCAGCACCGCGAGATCGTAATTGGGCGCCGTGCCGACGAGGTCCACCTGGGCCACTTCTCCCGAGGCAAAGCGCACGGCGATCTCGCCGCTACTAGCGACGACATGATTGTTCGTCACCAGGTGACCGTCGCGGTCCCAGACAAATCCCGTGCCGGAAGCGCCGCCACCGCCCTGGCTCTCCTCGCCCATGAGGGGACTTGCGAGGGGACTTGCCGCCGACCTGACCGCAACCTGAACGACCGACGGCGATACGCGCTCGAAGATGTCGATGGTCGCCTTCTCGCCGTCCGACAGCGGACCGCGCTGCTCGACGGCACGTGCGGAGGGCGCCGCCCATGGGACATACGAGATCGGGCCATGCAGGATCTTCGCGGCCGTGACGGCGAGCAGCAGGGCGGCGAAGGCTGCAGCGGCAATCGCATAGCGACGATTCATTGGGTGATCACCGTGTCTTGTGCTGAATGCGGGCTCTGAGATGCACATGCGTGGGCGACAGAGGCCGCTCACGCGGCAACGTCGCAAACGCAAGGAAGTTTCTTGGCTGCGCAGGTGGGGGCTCTTTTTGGCTCCCGCACGGGGCATATTGCCGCGTGGCGAGCTATTCCAGCTCGCGCAGCGCCGTTTCCACGATTTTGCGCGCCTCGGCGGTCAGCGGTGCCTGCGGCGGGACGGGGTCGCCGACGTCGTAGCCCTGGATCGCAAGGCCGGCCTTGATGCAGGCCGCGAGGTTGAAGCGGGCGAAGGCTTCGTTGATGCGCCACAGCCGGCGCTGCTGCGCCATGGCCTCGTCCCAGCGGCCGGCCGTGCAGAGGTCGTAGAGCATCACGCTCTGGCGCGGGATGATGCAGGCAGGTCCCGCCATCCAGCCGCGGCCGCCGATCAGCATCACCGCGGCCGGAATGTGGGCGGAGGCGGAGAACACGCGCAAGGCGTCGCCGCAGCGGTTCATGATCGAGAGCAGGCGGCCGGTGTTGGTCGAGGCATCCTTGATGTAGCCGATGCGCGGATGCTCGGCGAGGCGCGCGATGACGTCGAGGCTGAGATCGGAGCGCTGGAATTGCGGATTGGTGTAGATGACGACGGGAATGTCCACGGCATCGGCGATGGCGCGGAAGTAGGATTCGACCTGCGCATCGGCCAGCGGAAAATACGCCTCCAGAATCGCAAGGATGCCGTCGGCCCCACACTTCTGACAGGCTTTCGCCTGCGCCACCGCATCCGCCGTCGCGGTCGAAGCGACGCCGGCAACGACAGGCACGCGGCCCTGCGCGGCCTCAATCGTGGTCTGCACGACCGCAATGCGTTGCGCGGCATTGAGGTAGGCGAATTCGCCGGTCGAGCCCAGCGGCGTCAGCCCGTGCACGCCGGCGCCGATCAGGTCGTCGCAGAGTTTTGCCAGCACGTTGGTTCGCACCGTGCCATCGGCATCGACGGGCGAGACGAGGTACGGAAAGACACCGTGGAATTCGGACATGCGGCGCAGATCCCGGTCGATTGATTGCGGCTGACCGCTATTACCAATGCCGGCGCCGGCGATCAAACCCTGAGCAGGCGCACCCGCGTGCCCCAGGGATCGATCGCCTCCACCCCGTCCGCGAGCGCCGTGACTTTCCCACCGCCCTTGCGCAGGCGCTCTTCCTGTGCGGCGAGCAGCTCCGGCTTCGCCATCACCAGCGAGAACCAGGCAAGACCGGTCGTGGAATCGTCGCGCTGGCCGGCGCCCTGGCTCTGCCAGACGTTCATGCCGAGGTGGTGGTGATAGCGGCCCGACGCCAGGAACGCGGCGCCGTTGCGGCGACGGGTCGGATCGAGGCCGATCGTGCCGTGATAGAAGCTCTCGGCCTGGGCGAGATCGCCGACGCGCAGATGCATGTGGCCGATGCGCAGTCCATCCGGCGCCTTGGCATAGTCAGGGACGCGCGTATTGGTGAGCGACAACAGGTCGGGAATGTTGAGCTCGTCGGTCGCCATCTTCACGCTGCCCTCGCTCCATTGCCATTGCGAGGGGTCGCGGTCGGCATAGACCTCGATGCCGTTGCCTTCGGGGTCGTCGAGATAGACGGATTCGGACACGAGATGATCGGCGAAGCCCGACAACGGCACGCGGTGCGAGGCGGCATGAACCAGCCAGCGCGCCAGGTCCTTGCGCGTCGGCATCAGGAAGGCGGTGTGGTAGAGGCCGGCGGCGTTGCGCGGCTCGATTGCGGCATCGGGCCTGGCCTCCAGCACCAGCAGCGTGAGGCCTGAGGTGCCGAGCTTGGCTGTGGCCGCCGAGCGCTCCATCACGGTGAGCCCGATCACGTCGCGGTAATAATCTGCGACTTTGTCGAGATTCTTCACCCGCAGCGTCACCATGCCGACCCGCATCGGCGTACGGCTGGCAAAGGTCGGGCCGCCGCCCTGCGCTGTGCCCTCGGCACGGGCCGCGGCTGCGGCGGCCATGGCGAGCGAGGTGGCGCCGGCGAGCTGCAGCAGGGTGCGGCGGGTCAAGTCGATGGTCATCAGTCAGGGCTCGCTGGAAATCCTCGAGGCCATATGGCCCAATTTTAGGATTGCTACACGTTCCCGTGAGGCGCTCCCAATCACATGTTCGTCGGCCGTGGTCTTGACGAGGCCGTCCTGGTCCTGGCCACCCGGCCAGTTTCGCAATCGCGCGCGGCATCCCAGATTGAGGACAACTTACAGGAGCCCGCCATGACTGATCCTAGTCCCCTGTCCTCACTGTCGTCCGCGCTCGCGGAGGTGGTGGCGCGCACCGCGCCGTCCGTCGTCTCCGTGCATTCGCATCGCGCTCGCGCAACCGGCTTCGTCTGGAAGAGCGGCCTGATCATCACCGCCGATGAGGCCCTCGCCGACGAGGGCGAGGTCGAGATCGGCCTCGCCGACGGTCGTCGGGTCGCTGCCACGATCGCCGGCCGCGACCACACCACCGACATCGCGCTGCTGCGCGCTGAGGCCGCGGCCGCGCCGGTCAAGCTCGCAACCACAGTCCCGCCGCTGGGCGCATTGTCGGTCGTGGTCGCCACCAACCGGGAGACACCGAGTGCGGCGCTCGGGCTGGTGTCGGCGTCCGGCAAGGGCTGGCGCTCCTTGCGCGGCGGCGACATCGATGCGCGAATCGAACTCGATGTCCGCCTGCGCGGCAGCCAGCAGGGTGGGCTCGCGCTCGATGCATCGGGCGAAGCCTTCGGCATGGCCGTGCTCGGCCCGCGACGCGTGCTGGTGATCCCGACGGCGACGATCGAGCGTGTCGCGCCCCAGCTGGAGGCGCGCGGCCGCATCGCACGCGGTTATCTCGGCCTCGGGCTGCAGCCGGTGCGGCTCGACGACGGCATCGGCGCGATGGTGATGAATGTCGACAAGGCCGGGCCTTCGGCCGCGGCCGGCATCCGCCAGGGCGACGTGATCGTAGCGGTCAACGGCCAGAAGCTCTCGGGCGTGCGCGCACTGTCGCGAACGCTGGGACCGGCGAGCGTCGGCGCGGTGGTCGACCTCGCCGTGCACCGTGGCGGCGAGCCGGTCAGCTTCAAGGTCACGGTCGGCGAAAGGCCGGAGGCGTGAGCGAGGATAGGACGGCCGAGATCGTACTGTCGCTCGAGATCGACGATGCCGCCCTCGCCGATCGCCTGGCGGCCCTGCTCGGCAATGTGGCCGGGCTTCGCCTCGCCGCGCCCGGCGAGCATGCCGCCGCGACAATCATAGCCCGCGATCCGCGCATCAGCCCTGCGGACATCGCGCTGACGCAGCGCGAGCTCGACGTGCTGGCGCTGATGGCCGAGGGCGCCTCCAACAAGATGATCGCACGGCAGCTCGGCATCTCCGTGCACACCGTGAAATTCCATGTCGGCTCGCTGCTCGACAAGCTGGATGCGACCGGGCGCACGGATGCAGTGGCGCATGCGGCACGGCGCGGCGTGATCGAGCTTTGACGGCACCGCGCCTCACTTGGCCGAGGTCGGCAGGAAGCTGAGCTCGACCTTCAGGCCCGGGGAATTGTCGCGCAACGCGATCTCGGCGCCATGAAGCCGCGCGACCGCGGCGACGAGGCTGAGGCCGAGACCATTGCCCGGCGTGTAGCGGCTCTGCTCGAGCCGGTAGAAGCGCTTGAAGACATGCTCGCGCTGCTCGGCGGGAATGCCAGGACCGTCGTCGGCAATCGAGATCACCGCACCGCCGTCGGCCCTGCGGCAGCTCACAATCACCCGCCCGCCCTTGCGGCCATGCTTGATCGCGTTGTCGACGAGATTGGCGATGGCGTCGAACAAGAGGTCGCGGTCGCCGGTGATCGCGACCTCGTGGTCACCATCGAGGCTGAGGCGCGTGGCAACTTGCTCGGCAGCGGCATCGTAGAGCTCGACCACCTCGGCGGCGATCTCGGAAAGATCAAGCACGCGGAAGGCGCCGGTGCGGGCGCGGGTCTCGATCTCCGAGATCCGGGTGATGGAGGCGAACATGCCGAGCACGGCATCGAGATCGGCGATGGTGTCGCCGATCAGCGCGGCATCCGTCTCACTGTTGCGCGGCGCGTGATAGGCCTTCTCCAGCCGGCCGCGCATGCGCGTCAGCGGCGTGCGCAGATCGTGCGCGACGTTGTCGCTGACCTGCTTGACCTCGCCCATCAGCGTCTCGATGCGGTCGAGCATCTGGTTGAGGTTTTCAGCGACACGATCCCATTCGTCGTTGCTGCCGCGCAAGGGGATACGCTGGTCGAGGCCTGCGAGCATGATGGCGCGGCTGGTGGCGTTGATCTGCTCGATCCGCCCCACGGTGCGTCGCGTCACCAGCACCGCCGCGAGCCCGGCGAGCACCAGCAGCAGCGCGGCAACGGCGGCCATCGCGAGCTCGATCATGCCGGTGAAGCCGTCATGATCGCCGACCGTGCCGAGCCGGCTCTCCACATAGGCCAAGGTGCCGAAATAGAGGTAAGCCATGATCGCCGCGACGATCAGCCCGAACGCTGCGATCGCGATCAGCGCCAGGCGGAAGGTCGAGGACCGGAGTGTCTTAACCAGGAGCACGAAGGCAATATCCGATGCCGCGAATGGTATGGATCAGCGGATAGGCCTGGGCATCGTCGACCTTGCGGCGGACGCGCCCGACATAGACATCGATGATGTTGGTGGAGGGATCGAAATGCAGGTCCCAGACGTGCTGCAGCAGCATCGCGCGGGAGACGACGCGGCCCTCGTTGCGGACGAGATATTCGAGCAGCTGGAATTCGCGCGGCAGCAGCGGGATCTTGCGGCCGCGGCGGAAGGCGCTGCGGGCGATCAGGTCGACGGCGAGATCGCCGACGCGCAGCAGCGTTTCCTTGGCGATGGTCTCGCTGCGGCGGCCGAGTGCCTCGAGCCGCGCCAGCAATTCCGTGAAGGAGAACGGCTTGACGAGGTAGTCGTCGCCGCCGGCGCGCAGGCCGCGCACGCGGTCGTCGACTTCGCCAAGCGCAGAGATGATCAGGAAGGGGGCGGCAACGCCGTCGTCGCGCAGCTGGCGCATCACGCTGATGCCGTCGATATCGGGCAGCATGCGGTCGATGGTGATCACCGCATAGTCGCGCGCGGCGCCCTGGCTGAGGGCTTCGCGGCCATTGGCGGCGAGGTCGACGTCGTAGCCCGAAACCGTCAGTTCCTCGACGAGCTGGCCTGCGGTTTCCGGATCGTCCTCGACGACCAGGATGCGACGGTGACCTCCGGTCATGCAGAACTCCGCGACAATCGCCACCAGACTATCCCGTTCCGGGGCTGGACGGAACCGCCCGGTGGCGATCGCGACAATGGTGCGGCACGGCGATGCTAGTACCAATCGCCTCCGCACACATTGACCCATTGCCACCCATAGGGCGTCCAGCTCCTGCGCCAGCAGCCGTCGTTGTAGCCGGTGTAGAAATAGGGCGCGCCGAAGACGGCGAACCGACGGAAATGGTGGTGATGGTGGAAGCCGTGACGGCCATGCCAGCCCGCGCCGGCGAAACGCGGCCCGATCGGCGCGTGCGCGAACCGCGCCCCGCCGAAGCCGGGTCCGCCGACGTGAGCGAAGCGTGCACCGCCCATGCCGCCGGCCCGCATGCCGCCAAAGCCGCCGGCGTGCATGCCGCCGCCGAAATGGCCGCCACCGCCATGGCCGCCGCCAAAGCCGCCGCGCGCGAGCGCCGGTGACGCGACCGCCATCATGGCCGCGATCACGCTCGCCGTGAGGCCTTTGAGAAGCCTGTTGTTCATCGAAGCATCCTCCTTGCAGTGCGGCGGTCTTAGCGCCGCACGAGGAGGATCAGATGATGAGAATGGGAGGGTCGCTTCAACTTACAAATGCGCCAGATTCTGACGCGGGAGTTAGGGAGGGTAGTCCCAGCTCTCTCCCCGTCATTGCGAGCAGCCCTTGCGACGAAGCAATCCAGAATCCCTCCGCGGAAGCACTCTAGATTGCTTCGCTGCGCTCGCAATGACGACGGGATGGAGCGAATTCCGACCTCTCCCCGCAAAGAGCGGGGAGAGGTTAAGAGGTCACGCCCGCTTGCCGTTGTTCTTCTCGGCCGCGCGGCGCAGCGCTTCGGCGAGTGCGCCGCCGCCCGAGGACTCCTGCTTGCGCGGCGCGGACGAGGTCATGCGGCTTGCGTTGCGCTGATTGTTGTCGCGCTGCATGCCCGGCGCGTCCTTCTTAGGCCCGACCTCGTCGTCGAGGCGCAGCGTGAGCGAGATGCGCTTGCGGGCGACCTCGAAGTCCAGCACCTTCACCTTGACGATGTCGCCGGGCTTCACCACCTCGCGCGGGTCCTTGATGTAGGTCTTGGACATCGCCGAGATGTGCACGAGACCATCCTGGTGCACGCCGATGTCGACGAAGGCGCCGAAGGCGGCGACATTGGTCACGGTGCCCTCGAGGATCATGCCCTTCTTGAGATCCTTGATCTCCTCGACGCCTTCCTTGAACACCGCCGCCTTGAACGCAGGGCGCGGGTCGCGGCCGGGCTTTTCCAATTCGCGCAGGATGTCGGTGACGGTCGGCAGTCCGAAGGTCTCGTCGACGAAATCCTTCGGCCTCAACGTGCGCACGACGTCGCTGTTGCCGATCAGCGCCTTGATGTCGCTCTTGGTCGCCTCGAGAATCCGGCGCACCACGGGATAGGCTTCGGGATGCACGCCGGAGGCATCGAGCGGATCCTCGCCGCCGAGGATGCGCAGGAAGCCCGCGCACTGCTCGAACGCCTTCGGCCCGAGCCGCGGCACGTCCTTGAGCGCCTTGCGCGACTTGAACGGGCCGTTGGCGTCGCGATGCGCCACGATGCTCTGGGCGAGGCCGGAGCCCACGCCCGAGACGCGCGCCAGCAGCGGCGCGGAGGCGGTGTTGACGTCGACGCCGACCGCGTTCACGCAATCCTCGACCACGGCGTCGAGCGATTTGGCGAGCTTGGCCTGACCGAGGTCGTGCTGATACTGGCCGACGCCGATCGCCTTCGGCTCGATCTTGACGAGCTCGGCAAGCGGGTCCTGCAGGCGCCGCGCGATCGAGACCGCGCCGCGCAGGGTGACGTCGAGGCCGGGCAGCTCCTCCGAGGCGAAGGCCGAGGCCGAATAGACCGATGCGCCGGCTTCCGACACCACGATCTTGTTCATCTTCAGCTCGGGCAGACCCTTGACCAGCTCCGTGGCGAGCTTGTCGGTCTCGCGCGAGGCGGTGCCGTTGCCGATCGCGATCAGCTCGACGCGGTGCTTGATCGCGAGCCGGCCGAGCGTCGCCAGCGACTCGTTCCATTGCCGCTGCGGCTCGTGCGGATAGATCGCGGTGGTGTCGACCACCTTGCCGGTGGCATCGACGACGGCAACCTTCACGCCGGTGCGGTAGCCGGGATCGAGCCCCATGGTGACGCGGGTGCCGGCGGGCGCGGCGAGCAGGAGGTCGCGCAGGTTCGAGGCGAACACGCGCACGGCCTCGGTCTCGGCCGAGTTCCACAGCCGCATGCGCAGGTCGATATTGAGATGCACCTGGATCTTGGTGCGCCAGGCCCAGCGCACGGTGTCGATCAGCCAGCGGTCGCCGGGGCGCTTGAGGTCGGCGATGCCGAACCGCTTCATGATCTTCAATTCATAAGCGCTCGGCACGCCCGGCGGCGGCGCTTCGGCCTCGGGCTGAATTTGCAGGTCGAGAATCTCTTCCTTCTCGCCGCGGAACATCGCGAGGATGCGGTGCGACGGCAGTTTTGTCAGCGGCTCGGAGAAATCGAAATAGTCGGCGAACTTCTCGCCCTCGGTCTTCTTGCCGTCGCGCACCTTGGAGGCCATGCGCGCATTGGTCCACATCTCTTCGCGCAAGGCGCCGATCAGATCGGCGTCCTCGTCGAATCGCTCGACCAGGATGGCGCGGGCGCCGTCGAGCGCGGCGGCGGCATCTGCAACACCCTTCTCGGCGTTGATGAAGCTTTCGGCCACGACCTTTGGATCGTTGCCGGGCTCGGCGAGCAGCTGATTGGCGAGCGGCTCGAGGCCGGCTTCCTTGGCGATCTCCGCCTTGGTGCGGCGTTTCGGCTTGAACGGCAGATAGATGTCCTCGAGGCGGGCCTTGCTGTCAGCGGCCATGATCGAGGCCTCGAGCGCCGCATCGAGCTTGCCCTGTTCGCGGACTGATTCGAGAATGGCCTTGCGGCGGTCCTCGAGTTCGCGCAGGTAAACCAGGCGCTCCTCCAGAGTGCGCAATTGCGCGTCGTCGAGCGCACCGGTCGCCTCCTTGCGGTAGCGGGCGATGAAGGGAACCGTGGCGCCGCCGTCGAGCAGCGTCACCGCCGCCTCGACTTGCTCGGCGCGAACCCCAAGCTCCTGCGCAATTTTCTGGTTGATGTTGGCCACGCGAGATTCCCTCTATCCAAGTACGCGGGCGAAGGGGCGAACCACCGGCCGCGGGACGCCGCTTATGGACCAACCCAGGTTGATTCATCAAGGTGCGGTGCGCAACCGTCGACAGAGGATTTTTTGCCCGACCGATGCGATCTCGCCACAATCGTAGGCGCACGACGACTTGACATCAACCCCGCGTTCCGCGCCTGCTTGCTCCGCCGGGCCACTGAACTCCACGCGAGGACCCATCATGCGGACGACATCGGTCGGCGTCTTCAGGATCGCCACCACGGGCCCCGGCGACGTCTCCGGCCTGATGGACTTGATCGACTCCGGCGCGATCGATCCCAACGCGATCCTTGCCATTCTCGGCAAGACCGAGGGCAATGGCGGCGTCAACGATTTTACCCGGGAATACGCGGTGGCCGCGCTTTGCACGGCGCTGGCGCCCAAGCTTGGCCTGTTGCCGGCGGCCGTCGAGCAGCGGATCGCCTTCGTGATGTCCGGCGGCACCGAGGGCGTGCTGAGCCCGCATCTTACGGTGTTCACACGGAGCGAGGCCGAGCGGCCGGCAGGCCTCTCCGGCAAGCGCCTCAGCATCGGCATGGCGCACACGCGGGACTTCCTGCCTGAGGAGCTCGGCAGCTCCGCGCAGATCACCGCGACGGCCAAGGCCGTGAAGGCGGCGATGGCCGATGCCGGCATCAACGATCCCGCGGACGTCCATTTCGTGCAGATCAAGTGCCCGCTGCTGACCAGTGAGCGCGTTGCGGCGGCAAACGCGCGCGGCAACACAACGGCAACGACAAGCGCTTACAGCTCGATGGCCTATTCGCGCGGTGCGTCCGCATTGGGCGTTGCGGTCGCACTCGGCGAGATCGGCTCCGACGTCGGCGACGAGGATGTGCTGCGGCGCTATGATCTCTTCTCCAAGGTGGCCTCGACCTCGTCGGGAATCGAGCTGATGCACAACGTCGTCATCGTGCTCGGCAATTCGGTGTCATCGACGAGCGAGTTCGTGATCGGGCATGCCGTGATGGAGGATGCGATCGACGCTGCGGCGGTGCTATCGGCGTTGAACAGCGTCGGGCTCGGCGCGCAGGCAAAAGCAGGCCGCACGCTCGTCAACATCTTCGCCAAGGCGGAGGCCTCTCCCGACGGCGCCGTGCGCGGCTTCCGCCACACCATGCTCGAAGACACCGACATCAGCTCGACCCGCCACGCCCGCGCCGCGGTCGGCGGCCTGATCGCGGGCCTTGCCGGCACCGGCGCGGTCTACGTGTCCGGCGGCGCCGAGCATCAGGGGCCGGCCGGTGGCGGCCCGGTTGCAGCGATCGCACGACTGTCGGATTGATAGCCGGCAGCCCGACCTCTCCGCCGGGCGCAACCCTGCCCCTCGCGGCGGCTCGGTTGATTCACGTGGGGCGTTGCGAAAAAGGTGACGCCGCGACCTTAAGGGGATTTGACTTCATGACTTTGCCGATGAGCTGGAATGAATGGGCGCAGCACGATGGCGTCGCGCTGGCGGGGCGCGTCCGCAAGGGCGAGCTGACGGCGAAGGAGCTGGCGCGGCAGGCCGCTGCGGGCGTTGCCAAGGTCAATCCAGCGCTGTCGGGCGTGGTCGAGCTGTTCGAGGATGTGATCGCCGATCCCGCCAAGGACGGCGCCAATCTCGCAGGCCCGTTCGCCGGCCTGCCCTTCCTGATGAAGGACCTCGGGCCGACCATGAAGGGCCGGCTGCAGGAGATGGGCTCGCTCTTGATGCGCGGCAATCGCGCGAGCGCCGATACGTTCCTCACCAGCAAATTCCGCCAGGCGGGGCTCAACCTGATCGGACGCACCACGACGCCGGAGTTCGGCGTGTGCTCGTCGGCCGATAACCCCGCAGTCTACGTCACGCGCAATCCCTGGAATACCGACTACACCACCTGCGGCTCATCGGCAGGCAGCGCCGCGATGGTGGCCGCGGGCGTGGTGCCGATCGCGCATGCGACCGACGGCGGCGGCTCGATCCGCATTCCCGCCGGCGTCAACGGCAATATCGGCCTGAAGGTCTCGCGCGGCGTGTTCTCGCTGGCGCCGCACATGTCCGACCTCACCGGCCTCGTCTCGATCCAGGGTTGCCAGTCACGCTCGGTGCGCGACACTGCCGCCTTCGTCGATCATGCGCGCGGGCCTGCGCCCGGCGAGTTCATGCCGTTCTGGACCACGGCGCAGCCTTATTGCGAGATGATCAAGCGTGATCCCGGCAAGCTTCGCATCGCGCTGTCGCACACGTGGGGCAATTACACGGCGGCGCCCGATCTCGCTGCCGAGCTGGAGAAGGCCGGACGCTTCCTCGAAGGGCTCGGCCATCACGTCGACTATGCGCTGCCGGAGATCGACCTCCCGGCCGCCTTCGAGGCGCAGACCACCTGCTACATCTCGAACTTTGCGGTGGTGATCTCCAACATGCTCGCCGGGCGCGGACTGGAAAAGCCGCCGGAGGACCTGATCGAGCCGATGAACATCCGCATCTGGGAAGCGGGGCGCCACACCAGCTTCGCCGAGCGGGCGAAGATGCAGGCGGTGTTCAACACGACCTCGCGCGGCTTCGGCAGCTTCTTCGAGCAATGGGACGTGATCCTGACCCCGATCACGGCACTGCCGACGCCTAAGGTCGGCACCAGGGAATATCTCACCATCTCGGACAATCCCGATGTGCGCGACTGGTTCGACAATCTCTGGCGCTTCTTCGCCTTCACGCCGCTCGCCAATCTGTGCGGCATGCCGGCCATCTCGATGCCGATGGCGACCCAGGACCATGGCCTGCCGCTCGGCATCCAAGCGATCGCCAAGCAGGCCAATGACGGCCTGTTGCTGCAGCTCGCCGCCCAGATCGAGCGCGCGCTCGACGGCAAGTGGAACGGCGGCAAGACCGCGAAGGTGCATGTGACCAAGGCGTGAGCTGCCGCCGCTTCTCCTCTAGCCGTTGTCTTTGGCACTCGCTTTCGCAATGGCCTCGTCCACGCGCCAGCGCGATACGCCTTGCTCAGCGAGCAAGCGCACCGCAGGGCTTCGCGTCTCCGGAAAGAGGGCGACCAGTGCATTGACGCCGGTTACCCCTGAATTGCCGACCTTCTGAGCGTGCAGCGCGGCCCGACGGTCGACGCGCTGGAATGCAGCGGTCGGCGCGGCGGTGCCGGTCTCAACCACGATGTGAGCGAGCTCCTTGTCGAGATAGTCGGTGAGGTTTTGCCTGAGCGCGCCGAGATCGGCATTGCAGGCTTCCAGGACGGGCGCGGCATCGCCGTCTTCGGTCAACGCCAACAGAAGATGTTCCAGCGTTGCAAATTGATGGCGGCGTCGGTCGGCAAGAGCAAGCGCCCGTTGGCGCGTGGCGCCATAGGCCGGAGCGAACGGGCGAGACGCCACGTCGAGCAATGCGTCGATCGTCTCCAGCCGCTTCACGGGATCGAGGATTGCGAGCAGCTCATATTTGTCCTTGATCGACAGCTTCATCCGCGTCGCCATCGTATCGGCGATATGTCCGATGTCGCGCGTACGATCGAAGAACGACCAGACGTCCGGCATGAGCAGACCGTGGGCCGCCGCGTAATCCTCGAAGCGTTGGATGGCGCGGCTAGTCAGCTCAGGCGCATCCGCAGCCGGGCTCTCGGGCAATTCGAAAGCCTCGGACTGGTAACCGTTGTTCGTTGCCGCGAAGCTGCGAAGCCCGATGCGGCGGAGTCCGCGGGTCAGCACCCTGATCGAGCCGTCGGAGAGCCGCTCGAGCTCGACCAATTGAGCGAGCAGACCGACCTCGTAGACGTCAGAAAATTGCGGCTCGTCGACGCCCGCCTCGCGCTGGATCGCGCAGAGCATCTCGCGCGCGCCCTCGAACGCACGGTTGAGAGCGAGTACGGTGTTCTCGCGGCCGACGAACAACGGAAAGGTCGCGCCCGGAAACGGCACGAAATCGCGGAGCGGCACCGCCGGATAGACCGCGGTCGAGCTTTTGAGCCTTACGCTCGGCACCGGCGAGTCGCGACGAGCGGTCTGGAGCATCGCCGACAACGTATTCCAGTCGGCAACGCCGAGCATCCTCGATACGACTTCGAGGCTCTCGCTGTGACTGATGGTAACGGCCTTGGTAGTCAAGGATTCGCGTAGGGTATGCGCCATAGCCTTGGCATCGCGAAAATCGCGCATCGGTTCGTCCTCTGCATGAGCGATCCAGGTGTGTCAGGTGGTTGCGTTGCTGACCCGGTCGCTCGGGCAAAGGGGGGCCGATCAGGGCTCGATACGTTCACCATTCCACGGAGGGTGCAACCGGCAGGTCGTATCAACCTGCGCGAAGGGTGGCGCAAAGAAAGTTTGCTGTCAATTGCGATCTCAGTTCTTGACCGCCGGTATCTCCTCCGCCACCGGCTGCTTCTGACCCTGCTGATACATCGCGAGCGCCTTGTCGAGAGCTTCGCGCAGTGCCAGCGCCGCGGCGACACTGCAACGTAAGTGCGCGGTCTGCACCACGTCGACCCTGACGGCGGCGCCGACCGGCATCAACAGGTTTGCGGCGAGCTCGATCTGGATCGCGCCGTTGTGGTGGCCGAAGCAGGATGCGCCGTCGAAATAGATGATCGGCGCCCGCTCGGCGCTGGAGGTGGAAATGGTGACGGGCCCCTGGGCGGTCGAGGGCGTTTCGGGGTCGGCCATGGGCGCTCCTTGCAGTTCATCGACGAACGAAGCGCCCACCATCGGCGCTTCGGCACGCCCTGTCGAGACCAAACCGCCCCATGCGGGGCTCATTCCGGGTTTTGCGCGAGCCCCGACACTGGTCTAGAAGGTCCCCATGAGCACCACGCCGACCACGCTTGCCTTCGAGGAACTCGCCGAGGCCATCAAGGGCCGCCGCTCCGATTACGGCCATATCAGCGGGCTCCAGCTCGACCGCTTCGCACCTGGCGAGGCGTGGTCCAGCCTGCCCTATCGTCCGGTCTTCGTCGGCGACACCGAGACCGGCGTTCTGCATGGCGGCGTCGTCACCGCGATGCTGGACGAGAGCTGCGGCATGGCGGTGCAACTTGCGCTCGACGGCACCCGCGCCATCGCAACCCTCGATCTGCGCATCGACTACCAGAAGCCGGCAACGCCCGGCCTCGACATCAAGGCGCATTCGGTATGCTACCGCACCACGCGCTCGATCGCCTTCGTGCGCTCCACCGCCTATCAGGAGTCCGAGGACGATCCGGTTGCGACCGCGACCGCCTGCTTCATGATCGGCGCCAACCGCACCAACATGCTGGCCGACCGCCGGATGGATGCGCGCAACATCCCGACGCTGGAGGCGCCGGAGCATCCGGACGGGCCCTTTGCGCGCAGCCCCTTCGCGCGCGCGCTCGGCATCCGCGTCAACGACGACGGCACGCTGACGATGCCGTTCTCGCCCCAGATCATCGGCAATCCGATCCTGCCCGCGATCCATGGCGGCATGACGGGCGCCTTCCTCGAGACCACCGCCATCATCGGCGTGGCGCGGGAACTCGGCGCTGGCGCACCGCCCAAGCCGATCGGCCTCACCGTCAACTACTTGCGCTCCGGACGCGCGCTCGACACGTTTGCCGACGTCTCGATCGTGAAGCAGGGCCGACGTATCGTCGCCTTCGAGGCGCGGGCCTGGCAGGACGATGCTACGAGGCCGATCGCCACCGCTTTCGGTCACTTCATGCTGCGCCCGACGCCTGGAAGTGACGAGGAATAAGCCCATTTTGACTTGACGGCCGCAGCTCCGGCCCCAACGATAGCGCGCCTTTCGCCAGAGGAATTGGATTGCGGCATCCGCTCGACATCGTTGCCATGTTCGCCGCACTCTGGCTGCTGGCATCGATGGTGCTCGACGCGCTGACGCCGAAGGAGCTGACCGCGATCATGATCGGCATCGCGATCGGCCCGGCCATCGTCATCACCGCCGTGTTCTATTACCTGCGGTGCCCGCGAACGGATTTTGCGGTGATGTTCGCAGCGCTGTGGCTGATCTCCGATATCGCGATCGCCCTAATCTCGCCGAAGCAGCTGCCGCATTTCCTGATCGCACTCGGCTTTCTGCCGGCGCTGCTGATCGGCATCGTGCTGCACTGGCAACGCTTCCAGCGTCGCCAAGACGATTTGCCCGTGCCTTCGCCGAAGCGCGGCTAGAAGCCGTTCAACGTCTCGACTGCGCGAGTCACGATCTTCTCCTCATCCCAGTGAAGACGTTCGAAGGATACTGCGATCCGTCCTGTGGCATCAAGAATGAAGAGTTCGATGCGGTGACGGTTCACGAGCGCTTCACCAAAATTGACACCAAGCCCGAAGTACGAGCGCAACGCGTCATTCCCCTCGACGGCCCGCAGCATCCGATGATCTTCGTCCGTGCGCACGGCACGGTCCCGGCCATACACCCGCAACCGCTCGGCCCGATCAAACTCCGGATCATACGTGATCGCAGCCGTACGGATCCGTCCTGCGAGTCCCCGCGCGCCAAGCAATGCCTGGACGCGCGCCAGCTTCGTGACGGTGAGCGAGCACTTCATCGGATTATCGCAACGGGTATAGAAAAAGACTACTATTGCAGGCTTGCCACGGAAGAACTCAAGGAACTTCATCGATTTCCCGTCTTGATCTTGCATCAGGACGGAATTGATCGAGCTAGGCTCCTGGCTTTTCACTGGCCTCCTGACCGGGACACTTCCGGCCGCTGGCAAGCCACCGCAGCATGAAGAAATGGTGTGGTCGGGCTCTCGGATGGCCTTCAGGGCTCGGTCGAGATCGAGCCGCAACTTCCGTGACAGGCCGTGCTCTGCGCGCCAGCGCTCGAGCTGGGGTTGAACAGCTTGCGCGGTCGGGCCGAGCCAGGCCAGGGCGGCCAGCAATTCCGATACCGCGCTAGTCCCGGTGGATGAGGTCGCATACTCGCCGTACCTCTCGAACGAAACCGGCTCGTCGTGGAGTCGAATCCGGTCGAGCGCCCGCGCAACAAAAGGCGCCAAGGCTTCGTTCGGTTTCGAATAAGAACGCAATGCGCGCGCGGCGGCAGCGATCAGGTAGGCATCGATCCCTGTATCCAGCTCTTCGAGCACGAAGATCAGTGCTTGATCTGAGAGTCCGATCCGCGCCAGGGCAAGCAGAATCCAACCTCGCATTTGGACGACGGTCGCGGACCCTCGCCCGTCATAGACAGGATGCTCTTCGCGCAGAAGATCCGTGAGTTCCGCACCACCGACCGGATCGGCAGAGAGCATGCCGACCAGATCGGCAAATCGGTCCTCCGACATCACGCTTGTTGCGTCGCCGGGAATGGGCATTCTACTGATCGTATTTGCTGAGGAAACGACGTGCGGACTGCTTGTATTTTGCGGGCGTGTTGGACGAGTTGAAGCGAGTGACGCTCAGCATCAACGCCTTGTCCTTGGCGAACTTGGCGTCATCGCCGAATTGCTCCAACGCGGTCAAGCTCGTGGCCTTGATATCCGAGTAGTCCGATTTATCCTTCAGGATCTTGAGCGCCTGCTGTTGCAGCTTTTGGGGGTTCAGCGAGTGCAATGCAGAGGCTGCGAGCTGCCGATTTTCTCGCAGCTCCTTCTTGTTGCGGAGCACCTTTTCGAACATTGGTGCCGACTTGGCATCGGCCGCTAGCAGACGCAATGCCTCACGCTTCGCGTCCTGATTCGGCGGTTTCTTCACGATCGCGCGCGCCACCGAATACGCTTCGGCATGAGCGTCGTTGCCGAGAAGCTGAAGCGCCTTCTCCGGCGGGAGCAGCGCCTTGGCGGGATTCTTCAGGCCGTCCAGGAGCTTCTTTTGCGCAAATCCATCCTTGTTGCGCATGAGGATACCAAGCGCCCGCCGCCGCAATTGTTCATGAGAATCGGTCGAGACCTGGCGCAAGGCCGCAATATAGTCCGCACTGACGGATTCGAAATTGGGGACACTGAAGGCCGCCGCACCAAGCGATTGCAGCGCCGCCATCCGTACCTCGATGAGCTTGCCGGTATCGCACAAGACCTTCAATAGACGCTGAACATCCTCAGTGCTCTCTGCAACCTGGACAGGGGTCGAGGCGGAGGTGCTGCGCTTTCTCGGCGAGACCGTTTTCTTTGCTGCCTTTTTCTTTGCTGCCGTTTTCTCTGCTGCCTTTTTCTTTCCTGCCTTTTTCTTTGCAACTTTCCGCTTCGTTGCCATCATCTCATCTCCCCGCGCAAGGCGCGCTAGATCTGGACATCATCATAGCCGAATCCCGCGTTGGCGGCGGCATTGACAGCGCCGAGGTAATCGATGCAGTCCTTGACACGCGGCTGCGGCCCCGGCGCCGCGACGCAGGGTGATGTAGCCAACGTCCCGCCCGGCGCGTCCGGCGGACGGGTTGGGTCCGCGGGGCTGGTGATGCCATTCCACGGCCACATCGTATCATTCAGCTTGTGGCCCGGCCGACTGGTTGGTCTCTCGTCGAACGACGCCGCGGTCGCAGGATCGAAACGCCCGTTCTGGCGCTGCCACTTTGCCCAGAGCCGATCGACGTTGCAGTGAAGCAGGAAAAACAGCGGGTCCTTCGCCGCGGTCCTAGGATCTTGAATGGAGCCGCCAAAGCTAGTGTGTGCAAGGCCGTGCGGATCTCCTTCCATGCCCCTGAACGTGCGAAATTGATTACCCAGCGCCAGCGTTTGCGCTTCTTTCATTGGATTTGGCGGAGCCTGCGACGTGGGAAAATCCGGAGTGCGATTGATGCCGGGAGTGCCATCCGTCACCCAGAATTCCAGTGGATTGCCATTGCGGAATTTCACCGTGCCATTTGCGTCGGACTCGCCCAGGAAGTCGCGTGTAAAAACGTTCGGAGCGGGCTGGTCGAAGCGCCAATAAGGAAGCGCCACACTTGGATCGATCGCCTGAAGCTCGCGCTCGAGATCGAGCAGATAGGCGCGATGCCATGGCAGGAAACCGGGCGCGGAATGCGCCTGCGATAGACCGGGCCCCTTGTGCATCTTGTTGAAATCCGCGAAGCGACCGAGGCCTTGATTGTTGAGCTTGGCAAACGCCGCAATGAACCGATCGCGCTCGCCGTTCGTCAGCTTATTGGCATTCTTGCGGATGCGCACCATCAATTGGGAAGATCCGACGAGCGTGTTGCCCACGCGTGCTTCGATCTTCACGTCTCCGGAATTGGTACTCGGCTGGCCAAATTTTCCGGCAACGAAGAACGGGACCGTTGTGCCGTTCGTCGGAACGGTCAGAGTAAGGCTGCTCGCGAACGCTCCCGTCGTACCGCTGCGAAATCCGACTCCACCGCCATTTGCCGCCGATACAGCGGCAATCTTGACGCTGACGGTCGACGCGTTGGCGCCTGACGGGTCCGTCACGCGAATCCGGCACGGAGACGGTACCCATGTCACGAACCGCGCCTCTGGAGCTGTGCTGTTGTTGATCTGAAGTTCGACGTCCATGAATGCGCCCTCCCTGCAATTGGGTGGCCCGAACAACATTCTCTACGAGCAATGGCTTACGATACAATCACCTCGTGCAATTGGCAAGATGCTCACCGCGACCGAATGCCTCCGGCCGGCGGCGAGCTTCTGGCTCTGTTGGCTTCGCGTCGCATTCGGAGAGAAGCCGGGATGCGCATACGCCACGCGCCTACCGCGGCAAGAGGTTCGTCTTCGCGAGGTCCAGCACCTCGTCGCCGCGCCCGTTCATCACCGCGCGGAGAACCCAGAGGCTGAAGCCCTTGATTTGCTCGGCCGTGATGGTCGGCGGCATCGACAGCTCCTGCTTGGCGGTGACGACGTCGAGCAGCGCCGGCCCATTGTGCGCCAGCATCTCCTTCATCGCGCCCGGAAGCTCGCCGGGATCCTCGACGCGCTTGGCAAAGATGCCCATCGCGCGCGCCATCGCGGCGAAATCCGGGTTCTCCAGGTCGACATTGGTGTCGACGAAGCCCGCCGCCTTCATCTCCAGCGCGACGAAGCCGAGCACGCCGTTGTTGAAGACGACCACCTTCACCGGCAGCTTCTGTTGCGTCAGCGTGATCAGGTCTCCCATCAGCATGGTGAAGCCGCCGTCGCCGGAGAGCGAGATGACCTGGCGCCCGGGCTGAGCAGCCTGCGCGCCGATCGCCTGCGGCATGGCATTGGCCATCGAGCCGTGCACGAAGGAGCCGATCAGCCGGCGGCGGCCGTTCATGTCGAGATAGCGCGCCGCCCACACCGTCGGAGTGCCGACATCGGCGGTGAAGACGGCATCGTCGGAGGCATGGTCGCTGATGATCTTGGCGAGATATTGCGGATGGATCGGCTTGGCTCCGGGCGTGCCCCTGGCAAGCGAATCCAGCCCCTCGCGGGCCCTCTTGTAGTGCGCGAAGGCATCGTCGAGATGCTTGCGCTGCGTCTTCGTCTCGAGCAGCGGCAGCAGCGCCTCGATGGTGAGCTTGACGTCGCCGACGAGGCCGAGATCGATCCTGCAGCGCCGTCCCAGATTTTCCGGGCGGATGTCGATCTGCGCGATCTTCGCATCATCAGGGAAGAACTGCTTGTAGGGGAAGTCGGTGCCGAGCATCACCAGCGCGTCGCAGGCGTGCATCGCGGCGTAGCCCGAGGAGAATCCGATGAAGCCGGTCATGCCGACGTCATAGGGGTTGTCGTATTCGACATGCTCCTTGCCGCCGAGCGCATGCACGATCGGGCTCTTCAGCGCTTCGGCGAGTTGCATCAAGGGCGCATGTGCGCCGGCGCAGCCGCGGCCGCAGAACAGCGTGATGCGCTCGGCGCCGTTGAGAAGATCGGCGAGCGCCTTCAGCTCGTCCGGCTGCGGGACGACCTTCGGCGGAGCCAGCGCAAGACCGCGCGTCGTCGACAACGCGCGCTTCGGAGGACTCCGGAATGCGACATCGCCGGGCATGGCGACCACTGCGACGCCGCGCAGGCCCACCGCCGCGCGAATCGCGTTCTCCAGCACGAAAGGCAGCTGGCTCGGGTCCGACACCAGCTCGCAATAATGGCTGCATTCGCGGAACAGGTTTTGCGGATGCGTCTCCTGGAAATAGCCGCCGCCGATCTCGGCGGTCGGGATCTGCGCCGCGATCGCCAGCACGGGAACGCGGCTGCGATGCGCGTCGAACAGGCCGTTGATCAGATGCAGATTGCCGGGGCCGCAGGAGCCCGCGCAGACCGCGAGGCTCCCGGTTATCTCGGCTTCGCCGGCCGCCGCGAAGGCCGCGACCTCCTCGTGCCGGACATGAATCCATTCGATCGTGCCGCGGCGGCGCAGCGCCTCGGTGAGCGCGTTCAGGCTGTCGCCAACGATGCCGTAGATGCGCTTGACCCCGGCCTGTTCGAGCGTTGCCACGAACAGATCGGCCAAGTTGTTGATCGCCATGTCGGTCTCCCGATTCAGCCAGTCGCATAACACGATGCGCGCATGTCGGCATCGCGCCACCATATGGCAGAATAGACCATGTCAGGATTACGGCCAGTTTATTGTCGGCTCAACCTTTCTCAATTGCCCGATCGTAGGCGGCAATTGTCACCTCTGCGCGAGCTGCAACATCTGCTGCACTCATGCCCGGCTTGTAGAGGCTGGAGCCAAGCCCGAAGGCAGTCACCCCGCCCTTGATGTACTCGGCAAAATTCTGGTCAGAGACGCCGCCGACGGCAGCGATCATCACGTCTGCCGGCAGCACGGCACGGATCGCGGCGATGCCGGAAGCGCCGAGCACGCTCGCCGGAAAGAATTTCAGGCTCGACGCGCCGGACCGTGCCGCCAGCAGCGCCTCGGTCGGCGAGAACACGCCGGGCATGGTCACCATGCGATGCTGATGCGCGCGCGCCAGCACTTCGGTGTCGACATTTGGCGAGACCATCAGCCTGCCGCCGACATCGTTGAGGCGATCGACATCTGCCCTCGTCAGCACCGTGCCGGCGCCGATCAACACACCTGATGGCGCGAGCTTCACGGCAAGCGCGATCGAGCGGAACGGATCGGGCGAATTCAGGGGGATCTCGATCGCGGTCATGCCGGCCTCGACCAAGACGCCGACGATCGCTTCGGTCTCCTCAGGCTTGATGCCGCGCAAGATCGCGACCAGCGGGCGCTGCATCGGCGGAAAGGGAACGCTCATTTCTCGCAGTCCTTCTACTTCGTCCAGATCGCGGCTGCCGCCATCGACAGGCCGCGGCGGACGGCTTCATCCGCATCGACCGGATTTGCGGTTACCGAAAGCGCCTCGAATGCCAGCCGATACAGCACCGCAAGCCGCCCCGCGGCAATCAGCTGGACGCCCGCTTGCGGCACGGTGCCGGAGAGCCCTGCCGCGAGCTCCACACCGATCAACGTGCCCGATAGCGTCTCACGTGCCGCTGTCGGCGTGCCGCCGAACAAGAGCTGTCGCGACCGTGCAGTGAACAGCAGGTTGGCGGCGAAGGCCGGGGCGTCGAATGCGGCCTTTACGGCTGCCTTGAAGCTCGCGATATCTTCGGCGTCATCAGCGCCGGCGACCGCGAGCGACAGGATCGTCTCGCGCGAGACGGCGCTGAACAGCTCGCCGGTCATGAAGGTGGCGAAGCGCTCGACCGTGCCGTCTTTCACCCGCACCCATTTCGAATGCGTGCCGGGCATGCAGACCAGCGCCTCGCCCGCGGCATCGAGGCCGAGCGCGCCGAGCAATTGCGTCTCCTCGCCGCGCATGACGTCCGGCGCCTTGGCATCGCGCTGGGCGATGCCCGGCAGGAAGCGAATGTCGCGCGCCTCGCCCGGCACGCGCACTGCCTGTTTCAGGACCGCTGAGAGCTTTGCCGGCGTGTCGACGTAGCCGGCCTCGACCCAGCCGGTCTTGGCACCGGCCATGCCGCAGACCAGAACCGGCAGATGCGCGGGCGCTTCGACCGCGGTCAGATGCGCTTGCAGCACGGCGGGAAAGCCGGTCTTCGCCGCCGCCAGCATGCCCTCACCGCTGCGGCGCTCGGCCAGCACCTGACCGGCGCGATCGACTAGCCAGAGCCGGAAGCTGCTGGTGCCCCAATCCACCGCGACAAAGGCGGGTTCGGTCATGTCAGGTCTCGTCCTCGTCTCATGGCCAAGACGCCGTCTCGCGACACATGAGACGATGTCCAGCAGGCTCCCGTCGAGATACCGGCTATTGCGCGGGCAAACCAGCCCTTTCTCTTCAATTTGGGGCTCCGCCGCGCTGGCACACGGCTTGCTGACGCTTGATCTCTCAACTCCGTCAACGCGCGACAAGACGCGTCAACATCAGATGAGGAAACCCATGGAGATCGGCTATTTCACGATGCCTTCGCATCCGCCGGAGTGCGGCCTCAAGGAAGGGAACGACTGGGATCTGCAGGTCATGCGCTGGCTCGACGAGCTCGGCTATCAGGAGGCCTGGGTCGGCGAGCACCACACGGCGCCCTGGGAACCCAATCCCACGCCGGACCTCTTGATCGCGCAGGCCTTGATGCAGACCAAGCGCTTGCGCATCGGGCCGGGCGGCTTCCTGTTGCCCTATCACCATCCGGCCGAACTCGCCAACCGCGTCGCCATGCTCGACCATCTCTCCGAGGGCCGGCTCAATTTCGGCGTGGCGGCGAGCGGATTGCCGAGCGACTGGGCGATGTTCAACGTCGACGGTATGAGCGGACAGAACCGCGACATGACGCGCGAGGCGCTGGAGATCATCCTGAAACTGTGGACCGAGCCGGCGCCCTTCACCCACAAGGGGAAGTACTGGACGGTGACCAAGCCGGACACGATGTTCGACTTCCTCAAGCCCCACATCAAGCCGCTGCAGGCGCCGCATCCGCCGATCGGCGTTGCGGGTCTTTCCAAGAACTCGGACACGCTGAAGCTCGCCGGGGAGCGCGGCTTCATCCCGATGAGCCTCAACCTCAATCCGGCCTATGTCTCGAGCCATTGGGACTCCGTCGAGATCGGGGCGGCCAAGACCGGCCGCAAGCCGAACCGGCAGGACTGGCGCCTGGTGCGCGAGGTGTTCGTCGCCGACACCGACGAAGAAGCCTGGAAGCTCTCGACCGGCGACATGATGGGCCGGATGATGAGCGAGTACTTCCTGCCGCTGCTCGGCCATTTCGGCTTCAAGGACTATCTCAAGCACGCGCCCGATGTGCCCGACAGCGACGTCACGGTCGAATATTGCGCCAAGCGGAACTGGATCGTCGGCTCGCCCGCAACGGTCGCCGAGAAGATCGAAAAGATCTACGACGAGGTCGGCGGCTTCGGCGTGCTGCTGGTGTTCGGCTTCGACTACAAGCACAAGGCCGAGGCCTGGCACCACTCGCTCGCGCTGCTGAAGAATGAGGTGATGCCGCGCCTTGCGCATCTCGGCTCCGCGAAGAAGGCGGCTTGACGCTCAGCGGGTGCGGCGCGATCGTGTCGCACCCGCTTCTATTGTCGGAGATTTCCGCGTGACGGTGGACGGCAATTCTTTCGACGCCAATCATTTCAAACAGGCGATGCGCCAATGTGCCGGTGCGGTAGCGCTGGTCACGGTGGGCGCCGAGCATGGCAGGCGCACGGGGCTGACGGTGACCTCGGCCTGCTCGTTGTCGGACAAGCCGCCCTCGCTGATCGTCTGCGTCAACCGCAACGCCAGCGCACATGCGCGCATCCGCGAGGAAGGTGCTTTCGCCATCAACTTCCTGCACGAGGATCACGCGCTGCTCGCCCTCACCTTCAGCGGCCAGAAGGGCGTCAACGGCGACGATCGCTTCGCCTTCGGGCAATGGACGCGTGGCGTGACCGGCGCACCGGTACTGGCGGACGCAGTGGCCGCGTTCGACTGCGTGCTGGCGCAGGAGTTCGAGACGACGACGCATTCGATCTTCGTCGGCGAAGTCCGCGGCGCCTCGCATTCCGCTGCGGCAACGCCGCTGGTGTACCTGCGCAGCAATTTCCACAAGCCGCGAGAACTCCGCGAGACCGTCGCGATCGGCGATCTCGACGCGCGGCATCTGAGCTGGACGGATTTTTCGTAGGACGAGTGCTCGCTTTCTTCCTTCTCGCCTTGTGGGAGAAGGTGGCATAGGCGGCCTTCGGCCGCCGTTCTTAAGAACGCCGAAGCGGAGCTTCGGCTATGGCGCCGGATGAGGGGTTGTCTCCGCACATTCAATCGAAAATTGGATTCGCGGAGAGAACCCCTCACCCGTCTCGCCGCTGCGCGGCGAGCCACCCTCTCCCACAGGGGGCCTGTTGCGTAATTCGCCATTTGTGATTCCCTAGGGCAAAGCCTTGGAGGGTAGCGATGGCAGTGAAGCAGACGGGGCAGCCGAGTTTTATTGAGGGGTGGCTGCCGAAGGGAGCCGGGGCCAA
>NZ_JARFML010000032.1 GCF_029167105.1 Bradyrhizobium yuanmingense
GATAAGAGACAGGGAGAGGTGAGCGAGCCCGCGGCTCGGCCCGGGCAAACCGAGAGCGCGCTAGGGATTTTGCGGCGTCAGCACCAGCGGCGGCTTCGGCCTGGGCTTGGCGGGCGGCGGGCCCGGGGCCGGCTTCACGTCGATCGGCGGCGGGAGCGGAGCGAGCTGCTGGCTCGCAAGCGGCGGGCTCGGGAGTTGCGCGCTCGGAAGTTGCGGGCTTGGAAGTTGCGGGCTTGGCGCGGCCGGAGCGGCCTGCGGAGCCTTCGGGGTCGGCGCCACCTTGGGCCTTGCCGGCGCGCGGCGCGGGTCCTGGCCCGGCACCGGCACGTTGGCTGGCGCCTGCTCGGGCGCGCCATCGGGAGACACCAGCGTCGGCAGCGCAGCTGTGGCCGGCGGCGGCTCGCCGCGCTCGATGGCGTCGAGCCGCCGCGTCTCGCGATCGATCGTGCGCACCGCAAGCCATGACGACAGCGGTGCGAGGTCGATGGTACGGCTCAGCCTGTCGGGCGGGCCTGCCGCAAACAGCTGGATCTCGGGCGGAGCGCCGGAAAGCCCGGTCATGATCGGCGTCAGGCTGGCGCGGATGTCGGCCTGGTCCGCCGGAATGTCGTAGCCGCCGGAGACGATGGCGCGGGCGTTCTTCGCTTCCAGCGGCGTTGCACCGATGCGCAGGCGGCCGTCGCGGATCGTGAACGGAATCTGCGCCGAGGGCACCGCGATGCGCCCCGCCGACAGCGCGGGCTCGACGAGCTGCCGCAGCCGGTTGTCGTCATTGACCTGGCCGCCGTCGCTGGCGCGGATGGCGATCTCGAACGCACGCGGATTGAGGCCGGCGATCTCGGCGGATTCGAGCGTCACCGTGCCGTTGCCGGCGAGCGCACCGGTCAAGGCCGCGACGCTGCGGCCCTGGCTGGTCAGCGCCATCTGCACCGAGGCGCGCCCCTTGGGCAGGGCGAGGTCGCGATAGCGCAGCGCCGATGCATCGACGTTGCTGAGCTCGATGCGCGCGTTCAGCGCAAGACCACCCGCGCCATTGCGCGCGTCCAGGCTTGCGGACATGTCGCCGCCGCCGACGCCGCCCTTGAGCGCATCGAACGCGAGCGACTGGCCGTCGCTCCGGATCGTGCCGCCGAAGGGGCGCAACTCGATGCCGCCGGGCAACGTTCCGCGTAAGGCCTGGAAGGCGATGCGGCCGCGCCAGCCGCTGACCAATCCTGCGCTGAGCGGCTCGCCGGACTCACGACCGGCTGCGCCGACGGCGATTGCGAGCGCCGGCGCCAGATCGAGCGAGTCGAGACCGACCTCGCCGTCGATGCTCTTGTCCTGATCGAGCGTCACCGAAACATGGCCGCGCAGATGCGAGCCCGCGGCATTTCCGTCGAGATCGCCGAAGGTCAGGCGATTGCCGGAGAGCGTGAGGCGGGAGGACAGGCTGACGTTCTGCGCCGACTTGTCGGCCGGGCTGGTCCCGAGCAGCGGCGCCAGATTGGCGTTGCGCACGCGCAGGTTCACGCTCGCCTTCGGTTCGAACGATTTGGGCTCCGACCATTCGACGCTGCCTTGCGCGTCGGCATCGAGCCCGCCGCCGCTGAGCTTGGCGCTCAACTGCACCGGACGGCGCCAGGCTCCGCTCAACCGTCCTTCGAATTGCGAGGCGCCCTCACCCGCGGCCACAATGCGGTCGAGCCCGAACAGTGACAACAAGGCGCCGGCCTGCGGCGCCGCGACCTTCGCGTCCAGCGTGAAGTCGCTGTTGCGCAGGCGTTCGAGGTCGATACCGCCGATGGCGGCCGCCGGCGTCTGCGCGGCCAGGGTCGCCGTGGTCTTGAGCTGCGGTGCGTCGAGGTCGAGCACGAAGCGGGCATTGCTGCGATCGGCATGCTCGGTGTTCTTGTCGAGGCTGAGATCGAGCTTGAGACGGGTCGCGCCGGGCAAGGACGGGAGCGCATCGAGGCGCGCGCGCAGCGCGGGCGCAAACGGCTCGACCAGCGCGGTGAGCTCGCGCAGCGAATTGGCCGAGGATTTCAGCGCGAGCTTGCCGGTCGTCCTGGTGCGGTCGAAGCTGCCGCTCGCCTCCGAGGTCACGCCGCCGCCCTGGCCGAAGCGCAGCTGCTCCAGCGACAGCGACGCCGGGCTGTAGGCGAGCCTGGCTGAGAACGGCCGCAGCTCCTGGCCGGCGGAGATCGCGCGGCCGATATCGAGCGAGAGCTTTGCCTCTTCCGGCCATTCGCCTTGCGGCCCCGCCAGCGCGCGCACGAAGCTCACGGCGGCATCGAGGTCGAGCCGGTCGGCCCTGAGGTCCGCATCGATCCGCGAGCCCTTGCTTGCGCCTGTCTGCACGAAGACGATGCGGCCTTCGACGGCGCCGCCGTCGATGTCGGCCTTCAGCCTGTCGATGGCCAGATGATTGGCGGCGATGGTGACGTCGCCGGCCAGACGCAGCGGCCGCGTGCTGCGGCGGATGATCTCGCTGCGGCCCTGCAGCCAGGCCACCAGCGTGTCGGGATCGGCGGATTCGACGCTGAGCCGGCCGCTGAAACTGTCGGCGCCGGGAGCCGCGCCATTGAGCGAGACCTGCGTCATGCCGGGCGCGCGCAGCTCCAGCCGCCGGAAGGTCCAGGACCGGCCGTCGGTCGCAAGCTCGGTCGCGATGTTCTGAAGCGGACGGCCGCCGAGCATGATCTGATCGGCATTGAACTCGATCTGGGCCGGGATCGGCACCTGCGGGATCGCCGCCAGCCCTGCGCGCAGCGCCGGCAGGACGCGCTGCGGATCGGCATCGTCCTTGGCGGTCAACCTGTCGGCATCGACCTGCCGCGCCGACAGCACCGCGCGCAGCAAGGGTGATGCGCCAAACCTGAGGTCGCCGACGCCGCCGAGCTTCAGGGCGGTGTCCTCCGGGCCGAAGCTCGCGTCGATCTGCTCGAATTTTGCGCCGGCCGGATCGGCCTTGAGCCTGGTCGCCAGCTTCCAGGGCGTCGGTCCGGCCTCGCCCGCCTTCTTAGGCACGGGCACGGCGAGGGTCAGCGCGCCCTCGAATTTCGGCTGGCGGTTGTCGAAGGCGAGCACGCCTTCGAGATCGGCGAGGATGGCGCGCTCGCCGGGATCGATATTGAGGTGGAGACGGGTCGCGCTGCCGTCGGCGCTGGGGCCGGAGGAGACGCGGAACGGGTAGCGCACGCCGCGCGCGGTGAAGCTGCCGTCGCCCCGCACCGAGCCTGCGAGCGAGCGCACATCGCCGGAGAAGGCGATGTCGTTCAATTCCAGCGTCGAGCGGCTGGCGGCATCGTGCAAGGCGATGCGGCCGGTGAGGTTCAGCCGCTCGATGGCGAGGGAGGCCAGGTTGAAGGTGCCGCTCGCGGTGGAGGGCAAGTCGACCCGCCCGCGCGCGTCCAGGCCAAGATCGACCGCCATGCCGCCGACCGAAAGCTCGGTGGCACGCCATTCGCCGCGCATCAGGGAGCCGAGGCTGAACTCGACGTCGAGCTTGTCGGCGCGCAGGCGGCCGAGATCGTTGTTGCCGCCGAAGGTGACGCCGCGCAGCCGCAGCGTCGGCGCCGGCAACAGCCGCGCATCGAGCTCGCCCGCCACCCGCACCGGCACGCCGATGATCTTGCCGGCCTCCGCCTCGAACTGGGGCCTGAACTGGTTCCAGTCGATGTAGTAAGGCCCGATCAGCGCGGCCAGCAGCGCAATGATGAAGGCAATCGCCAATCCGAGCAGCGTCGTCTGCACGGGTCTCCCCTCGGCCAAACCGGCCTGGGCCGAAGCTGAGGGCCTCAGGCGCGCCGGAACAGCCCCTTATATAGGGGGAAGTGTGGCGAAGTCACAGCGACTGTTGCGCGCGGAGGTTAACGCGCAAGCCCCCTCACCAGCTCGCCGGCAGCCGCTTCAGCCCGCGCAGCACGAAGGTCGGCCGCCATTCCGGGGTCTCGATGTCGTCGATGCGCAAATCCGGCAGCCGCCGCAGCAGCGTGGCGATGGCGATCTCGGCCTCGATCCGCGCCAATTGGGCCCCCAGGCAGAAATGGATGCCGCCGCCGAACGACAGCGGCTTGACGTTCGCCCGGGTGACGTCCAGCCGGTCGGGCCTGTCGGGGTAGACCGCGCCATCGCGGTTGGCCGAGCCGAGCAGGCACAGCACGGTCTCGCCCTTGGGGATCGTCACGCCGCCGAGGTCCTCGATCTCCTCCAGCGTGACGCGCCCGGTCATCTGCACCGAGGAATCATAGCGCAGGAACTCCTCGATCGCGTTCGTCATCAGCTCCGGTTTCGCTTTCAGGAGCGCAAGCTGATCCGGGTTGCGGTGGAGTGCGAGCAGGCCGTTGCCGATCAGGTTGACCGTGGTCTCGTGGCCTGCGCCGAACAGCAGGATGATGTTGGCGGTCAGCTCCTCGTTGGTGAGCTTGTTGCCGTCCTCCTCGGCCTGCACCAGCTGGGTGATGAGGTCGTCGCCGGGATTCTTGCGGCGCAGCTCGAACAGCTGCTGGAAATACATCTGCGCCATCAGGTTGGCGGCGTTGCCCTGGCGGATCTCCTCCGGCGAGAGCGGCACGGGGTCGAGCAGCCGTCCGCCGTCGCGCGAGCTCTTGTAGAACACCTCGCGATGCTCCTCGGGGATGCCGAGCATGTCGCAGATGATAGTGACGGGCAGACGGAAGGCGAAATCCTCGATCAGGTCCATGTGGCCGCGCTCGATCACGGCATCGATCGCCTGGTCGACGATCTCCTGGATCCGCGGCCGCATGTCCTCGACACGGCGGGCGGTGAAGGCCTTCACGACGAGGCCACGCAGGCGGGTGTGGTCCGGCGGATCGGCTTGCAGCATCCAGTAGCTCATGCTGCGAAACACCGGCTCCTTCATGATCTCCGGGCCGTAGCGGCGCGTGGTCCGTTCGACGAAATCCTTGCCGAAGCGCTTGTCACGCAGCACGAGGCTGACCTCCGCGTGACGGCTGGCGACGAACTGGCCGAACGGCGTCACATGGATCGGATCGACCGTGCGCAGCCGTTGATAGTGCGGATAGGGATCGCGGATGAAATCCGGCGAGAGCGGGTTGAACAGCGGTCCGCCAAATGGTTGCACTTGCTCGTTCATGGTGACCTCGGATCGATTGCCGCACGACACGCATACGCAAGGCTGCCCACCGCCCGGCGTAACCACCCTGAAGATTATCAACTCGATACATTATTGTATCGAATTGCATTCTGCCCTAAGCTGCGCCGATGTCAAGGGTGAGAACCAGGCCGACCAGGGACGACACGCGCGAGGCGCTGTTCGAGGCGGCCTCGCGCGTGTTCGAGGCGGACGGCATCGGCGGCGCCAGCATCGAGGCGATCGCGGCGGCGGCGGGCTTCACCCGCGGCGCGTTCTATTCGAACTTCAAGAGCAAGGACGAATTGATCATCGCCATGCTCGAGGACCATGTCGCGCAGTCGATCCGGCGCAACATGGACATCCTGGCGCAGCACGACAATCTCGACGATTTCATCGCGGCGCTGAAGACGATGGATCGCAGCCGCCAGGATCCGCTCGGCCGCTCGCCCCTGCTGCACATGGAGATGATCCTGTTCGTGGCGCGGGCCGAAAAGCGCCGCCCGGAACTTGCCAAACGCCTGCGCGCGCGGCGCAGGCTGGTCGCCGACATCATCGAAGCGACATCGAAGAGCAACGGGCGCAACGTCAATCTGAACCCGCCCTGGATCGCCTCCGTCGTGCTCGCTCTGGAAGACGGCTTTCGCCTGCACCGGCTGATCGACCCGGAGACCACGCCGGCCGACAGTTTCCTGCGCGCGATCACGGATTTGCGGCGGAGGACGGGATTAGCGTCGGGCTAGCGGGTGTTTCGGATAGCAACGGAACCCGAGGCTGCTTGAGCGCACGCGCGGCGCAACCTCGGATGCCGCTGCAGCTCTCACTGCATCTTCTTCGCAGGTCCGAAATCCGGCTGCCAGACGGCTTCCTTGCGGGACGGGCGCGGCGGTCACCTTGGCTTTCTTCGTTTTCCGGTATGGAGACGATATCGCTGGCTATTGCCGCGCCAAAGGCGCATGCTCGCGGCAGTCGGCAGCGGGCTTCACTTGCGAAAGGCAGGCGTGCATGACCATCCGTTTGCTGCGAGAAGCCGTCTCGTTGAGGCGCTTGTTCCTCATGCGCTCCATCGATCTTGCGCAAGCATCGGACGCGAGCATCGCCAATGAATGACCGGCCTGTCGATCTCGACAAACACCGTGGCATGGCCGCGCAAAAGGCCACCGACCTGCGCCGCGCGCTGGGCGAGGTCGAGGCCCATGCCCGGGAGCTGCGCGAGCGCGAGGCCGATCTCGAGCACCGCATGATGACGGTACCTGCGGCTTCCTGGCCGGAGGCCGCGGTGAAGGCGCGGCATCTGCTCAACCTCTATGCTGCAGGCCTGCCCGCCGAGGACACGCGCCACCGCGCGCTCGTGTCGGCGCTGTTCGACGATTTCGCACGGCTCTCCGGGGAAGGCTGAGCCGAGCGACGGCCGCCCGCATTCTGGGCGCATGCTGGCGCGGGCCGAAGAGAGCGCGCGGCGCTGGTCAATGACTGCATGGCGCCGCCGCGCCAAGACACCGACGCGTAATGGAGCAGGCCATGACACTGACGAGCGGCCGCTTTATCGGCCATGAATACGAGCGGATGATCGTAAGGTTCTCGATGCACGACGGCGCGCGAGAGATTCCTTGCGCGATTTCGACCTCCGCGATGGACGATCTCGAGCAGGGCGCGCAAGTCAGGCCCGAGCAGCGGGAAGCCCAATTCGCCCGTCTACGGGATCGCATCGAAGCGTGCGCTGCGAGCAAGTATCGCGCCACAGAATTCGAAGGTACCCCGCCGGGCATCGTCCTGCGCGGCATCGATTTCAGGCGATAGGTTCTCAGCCCATCGAAGACAGCCCGCGAAGCCTGGTCGGGCTTTTCTGCAGCGTCACGCTGACGCGGCATGGTGTGAGATCCGGAAAGCGGATCGTCGCTAATCCGGCCTTGTCTTGATCTCCGGCAAGGGCGGCTTGCGCTCGAAAGGTTTCTTTTTTGGTGGCGCGGGCAGCAATCCTTCCCTGATCGCCTGCTTGCGAGCCAGCTTGCGGGCGCGACGAATGGCGTCGGACTTCTCGCGGGTCTTTCTCTCCGACGGCTTTTCGTAGGATCGTCGCTGCTTCATTTCCCGGAAGACACCCTCGCGCTGCATCTTCTTCTTGAGAACGCGCAGTGCCTGCTCAACATTGTTGTCTCTGACGAGTACCTGCAATTGATCCTCCTGGCTCGGGCTGCGAATGCGACACATCCTGCAGGGCAGCCAATTGCGCAGGAGCTTCATTGCGATGTGTGAGGATAGTGAGCCGCGATATTGGTCGCGGCTTCGGACGAGCCGATCTGCTTGTCACAGCGAGCAGCTTGGTGGCGTCACGTGACCACCGTCGCGCTGCGGTGTCAATCGATAACGTCTTGCTCGCGGATCGCCGGACACACGCAAGGCGCCGCGATCGGAACAGAAGAACCACTTCGCGGAAAACAAACTGGCTTTGCTCCTTGCAAATGCGTGAATATCATATATATTCCGCTCGTTCGATTAGCCGCTGTGCCTTGTTGAATGCGCCTGCGGGCTCCTTTTCCAAAGACATCGACGAAGTTGAAGATAACCGCGCGATTGTCGCGCGGGATGCGCTTGCGCGCTTTGGAGAAGACAATGACGACTGGTACGGTCAAGTGGTTCAACGGCCAAAAGGGATTCGGTTTCATCCAGCCAAACGACGGTGGCAACGATGTGTTCGTTCACATCAGCGCCGTTGAAAGGGCTGGGCTTGCCGGTCTCGGCGAAGGCCAACAGGTCAACTTCGAGATCAAGACCGACAAGATGCGAGGCAAGACCAGCGCCGAGAACCTCTCGCTGGCTTGAGATTGTTGCGCCGTTTCACGGATGTACTGAAACGGTCGCTTTGCCCGCTCAATCCCTGGATTGAGCGGGTTTAGTCTTTGCGGATCCGGGTGAACGATGAGCAGCAAGAAGCCGGCAGAGCCGTCACCCGAAAGCATTGCGCGTTCCGATCGCAAGCGCCTGGCCGCTGAAGAGGGCGCGCGGGCATTGGCGGACGTGGAAAGGCAAGCCATCGAGGTTCGCAAGAACATGGCGCGGCTCCGAGAGGCGCGCCAGGCGAGGGAAGCGGCCGATGAAACTCTTCGATCGACTTTGCCGGTGCCTAAGCTCAGGAAGCGGACAAGGAAGCTGGCGCGATAGCCGTCTTCGACGCCGCCGGCGAAATCTGAAGTGCCGATCCCATGCCGGAGAGTGCAGATCGTGCCTCGCATAAAGCCAGATCACGGAACCATCACATTCTTTCTCGCGGCCGGCGCAAATCGTCAGATGTGCCGGCTTGCAACGACATTCAACACGCAGAAGCAGGCCTTCAGCTATCTACAGAAGCATCGCAGGGAGTTCGAGCGCATGGCGCGGGAGCGCCTGGCTTCAGGAGAGCTCGAGGAAGGCATTGTCGTGCTTTCGATGCTCCAGCCTCACACGTGAGCGCGAGCACTCCTGGCGATCTCATTGGCGATCTCAATTGACCGGCCTGACTTTCTCGTAGACGAATGTCGCTGTCAGGACAGGGCCATCCGCATCCCGAACATTGATGGCGAGGCCGTCGCTGCTGGCGAGCGGCTCGCGCTGTTTGGCAATGTCGGCAAGAGACAGCGCCGCCTCGATCTCCGCGGCCCGCCGGCTGGCCAAATCGAGACCTTCTTCGTCTACGACCAGCGCTTCACCGTCCCAGATGTCAAAGTAGAATTGCGACACTAACTCGTCCTCTCGGACCGGCTCCGCCTTTCAGCCTCCCTCGCCAGCCGTTCAGCCTTCAGTCGCTCCCGATTTGCGTGGAAGGCCTGTTCTGCCTTCTCATAGTCGGTCGCTGGCTTGGTCGCGGTCTGCCTGAAGAGCTTGTTTGCCTCGGTCGCTGCACGCGATTGGGAATGTCGTCGCATTGCTCGTCCTCCTATCGCTGGTGATTTCGAAGTCCGCCGGTGCCGGCGGCTTTGTTGTCCGTCCTATTCCGGGATTGGCTTGCTGCGCCTGGACCGATCTATTCGTACCCGATCGAACTCCTTGGGCCCATCGAGCAGATCGCGCTTACGCATTGCCCTATCCTCCGCCGTCGTCGTTGTGTCGCCCATCCGATCGATCGCATCGCCGGCCATCTTGCGAGCGCGCTGCTTCTGGCGATCCGGATCAGCGCTCACCGCAAGCCCCAGTTCCACCAAGCGGCCGATTGCCTCGGACAGGCTGAGCCTGTCGCTCTGCCAAGCCATCCATGCCGCGATGGCCTTGAGCTGCGGTTGTGAAGGTCGAAACCCTGCCGCTCGTGCGGTGGCGCTGCTTTCCGGTCTTTTCATTGGGCCCGTGCAGTTTGCAAACAGAACATGGCGCGTGCCCCCGGCTAAGGACCAAGCCGCCGGTCACTGATGCGTTCCTAGCGTCCGGCAATATTGCTCAAAGGCGGCTACGCCGACTGCTTCACAGCAGCCTTGACCGCCACAAGGTCAAGCCGCCCCAGCATCGCCCTCGCCTGCTCGGCGCAATGCTCGATCAGCCAACGCTCGAAGGCGACCGGCGGCAGCGGCGGAGCGTAGAGGAAGCCCTGGACGATGTCGCAGCCGAGCTCGGCCAGCGTGTTGCGCTGCCCCTCGGTCTCGACCCCCTCGGCGACCACGCTCATGCCGAGACCCTGGCCGACCCGAACCACGGCGGTGGCGATCGCGAGCGCGCCCGCGTCCTGCTCGATGTCGCGCATGAAACTGCGGTCGATCTTGAGCTCGCGGATCGGCAGATGCGCAAGCCGGCTAAGGCTGGAATAGCCGGTGCCGAAATCGTCCACCGAGAGGCCGACGCCGAGCTCGCGGATCGCGTTCATCGTCTCCAGCGCCGCGGCGCCGTCCTGCATGAACGCGCCTTCGGTAATCTCCAGCATCAGCGCGTCCGGCGGCAGATCATGCTCGGCCAGGATGTCCTTGAGCCGTGCGGCCAGCGTGACGTTGCGGAAATTGATCGGCGACAGGTTGACCGAGACGCAGGGGATGTTGAGCGCGGCGCGGCGCCAGCTCGCCATCTGGCGGCAGGCCTCGCGCACGGACCACAGGCCGATCTGCTCGATCAGCCCGCATTCCTCGGCGAGCGGGATGAACTTCGCCGGCGAGACGTCGCCGAGCTCGGCGTCGCGCCAGCGCGCGAGCGCCTCGACGCCGTGGATCGCGCCGTCGCGGCTGCGGATCTGCGGCTGGTAGCTGAGCCTCAGCGCACCTTCCACGACCGCTCGGCGCAACGCCGCGATCAGCGCCAGCCGCTGCTCCGCGAGCACGTTCATCTCGGCACTGAAGAGGCGATGCGTCGAGCGTCCGGCCTGCTTGGCCATGTACATGGCGGCGTCCGCCTGCTGCATCAATGTGTCGATGTCGGTGGCGTGATCGGGATAGAGGCTGATTCCGATGCTGGCGGACATCGGCATCAGCTTCGATCCGAGCCGCAACGGTGCGGACAGGGCCTCGGTGATCCCGGCCGCGATCCGCTCGGCGGCCTCGGCATTGCGTTGCGGCAGCAGGATGACGAATTCGTCGCCGCCGAGTCGTCCCAGCATGTCTTCGGGACCGATCTGCTCGCGCAGGCGCTGCGCGAGCAGGATCAAGAGCTCGTCGCCAGCGGCGTGGCCGAGGGTGTCGTTGACGTCCTTGAAATGATCGACGTCGAGGAAGGCGAGCGCGACATGGCCTCCGGCCGGACAGGCATCGATCGCGGTCGTGATCAGGCGGCGCAGCTGCGCGCGGTTCGGCAGGCCGGTGAGCATGTCGTGATAGGCGAGCCGCGCGATTTCGGCGCGCGCCTCCTTGCGTTCGATCGCGAACGCGCCGAGGTTGACGCAGGCATCGACGATCTGGCGGTGCCATCTGCTCGGCGCCCGCGGTTCGCGATAATAGAAGCCGAAGGTGCCGATGACGCGGCCGTCCTTGGCCTTGATCGGCGTCGACCAGCAGGCGCGCAAGCCCACTTCGAGCGGCCGCGCCTTGTAGGGCTGCCAGCGCGGATCGGCATCGATGTCGGCGACCAGAACCGGAATGCCGTAGAAGGCTCCGGTTCCGCACGTGCCGACCTCGGGACCGATCGCGATGCCGTCGAGCGAACGGGAATAGTCCTCGGGCAGGCTCGGACCGCCCAGCGGATGGAGCAGGCCGGCGGCATCGACGTGCAGCAGCGAGCAGACGACGCCGGGCGCGATCTGCTCGACGCGGCGGCACAGCCGATCGGCAATCTCGGTGATCGGCGCCTCGTCGGCGAGCGCCGCCATGATCAGCTGCTGCAGCGAGCGCAGCTGCCTGGATTCGGTGATATCTTCGAGCAGCGCGAAGATGTGCTTGACCCGGCCTTTCTTGTCGCGGAAGGCGTCGATCCGGGCAGAGACCCAGATCTCCTCACCATCCTTGTCGTAGACGAGCACCTCGGCCTCGGCGCCGTGACCGCCACGCATCAGCCGCTTGACGAGCTTCGCAACCGCCTTGCGATCGGTGTGGCGGCCGGCAATGAGCTCGCCCGCGCGGGCGCCTTCGGCCTCCTCGCTGGTATGGCCGAACAGCGCCGTGAACGCGGAATTGACGTAGACGATCTTTTGCTCGACGTCGGTGATGATCACCGCGCGGTTGGTCTGGTCGGACACCGCGTGGAGAAGCCCGATCCTGGCGCGGCGTTCAGCATCAAGGGTGACGTCACGCGCGAACACGATGTGATGGGCCTCGCCGTCGACCGTCGCCGACGACATCGCGACCTGCGCCTTGATACGGCTGCCGTCGCGTCGTACGAGGCTGATCTCCTCGCGGACATCCGCAGTCGCACGGGCCTCAAGACATTTGAGGGTGAGGACGGCGGCATCGCGGCCGAGCACCTCGGCGGCGGCGAGCTTCCAGATCAGCTCTGCGGCGGGGTTGAAATGCGTAATGCGATGCGCCTCATCGACGATGACGATGCCGTCGTCGGCGCGTTCGAGAGCGGTGCGCAGCACGTCAGGAAATTCTGTCACAAGGTGATCGGAGGCAGGCATCGTCTGAACCAACGGCATCGGGAAATGCAGCGATCTGCGAGAGGTTAACGCTCCGATGGTGTCCAAGACGTTTTTGCAGTTCCCTCGCTTCGCGCGATGAGGCGGCATGATTAACGTTTCGCGAATACGCCGAATATGTCTTGATGCATACTGGACCTATTCGGATTCCGTCTTGAGCTTGTGCAGCCGGCCGGCCACGGCCCGCACCTTGCCGGGGGCCGCCCGCCAGATCGCGAGCGCCGACATTCCGCTCACGACCATCGCGACGGCGAAAGCCAGTGTGTAGTCGCCGGCGCGATCATAGAGCAAGCCGGTGACCCACGGTCCGGCGGCACCGCCCGCCAGCGCCGCGAGCATGATCGTGCCGAAGATGCTGCCCTGGTGCCTGCCCTGGAAGATCTCGAACACCACCGCGCCCATGATCGAGGTGAGGCCGTAGCCGAGCGCGCCTTGCGTGAACACCATGAGATAGACCAGCCACGATGACGGCGAGAATTTCAGGGCCATCAGTGCGGCGAAGCAGATCGCAAAACCCGCGCAGCTGATCGTCCAGACCCATTCCCGCCCGATCCGGTCGGAGACATGGCCGAGCAGGATCTGGCCGGGAATGCCAAGCAGGCTGACGATGCCGAGCGCCCACACGGCGACGCCGGAGCTGAAGCCGATATCGAGCAGGAATTTGGTCTGGTGCACCTGTACCGCGTACCAGATGTACAGGCCGCAGAAATAGCCGAGCGAGATCCACCAGAACCGCGCGGTCGCCACGGCGCGCGCCAGCGTCCAGTCGGTGTTGACCCAGTCGGGATCGACCACGTTGGAGACCGGCCTTGCCGCGCCCGCGACCGGGGCGGCATCGCCGTCCGGCTGGAGCCCGATGTCCTCCGGACGCTTGTGCAGCAGCAGATTGATCGGCGCCAGCGCGATCAGGACGAGCAGGCCCATCGCGGTGCAGGCGGTGCGCCAGCCGGTCTGCTCGATCATGTGCTGCACCCATGGCAGCAGCGTCACCGAGCCGATGCCGACACCGGCGAAAGCGATGCCGATGGCGAAGCCGCGCTTGCGGATGAACCAGTTCGGCAGGAACAGCGACTGGCCGGAATAGCCGAGACAGACGCTGCCGGCGCCGACCATGACGCCGATGGTGACATAGAGATGCCAGGGCGCGCTGGTCAACGGCGCCAGCAGCAGCCCGCCGCCCATCAGCACGACGCCGAGTTCCATCACCGCGCGCGGGCCGGCGCGATCCATCAGGCGGCCGATCAGCGGGCTGACCACACCCGACACCACGAAGCCGAAGGAGAATGCGCCCGCCGTGACGCCGCGCTCCCAGCCGAACTCGGAGATGATGGGTGGAAAGAACAGCGAAAAGGCGGTGCGCGCGTTGACGCCGATCGCCATGGTGACGAAGGTCACGGCGACGACGATCCAGCCGTAGAAGAACGGAAGCCGCATATTTGCTTGTTTCATCCCTAGACGGTTCTTCGGACCATCCGGGGATGTCCGGGTCAAGCGCTTTTCGCGCATGCCCGCTGGGCAGCAACGCCGTTGAAAATGAGAGCGGCCCCGCGGCCATCCTTCGAGACGCCCGCTTTAGGCGGGCTCCTCAGGATGAGGACCGAATGCGCGGCAGCCGTTTCAACGGGCACGGATGCCGCTCAGCCTCATCCTGAGGAGACCGCGAAGCGGTCGTCTCGAAGGACGAGGCGTGCGCTCAGGCGGCGTCGAGCCGTGAGGATTTGACCGGCGCGTCGAACAGGATCCGCTCGATCGGATGCGGCCGGCCGAACAGATAGCCTTGCGCAAAATTGACGCCGAGCGCCTTCAGCCGGTCGAACTCCTCGCGCGTCTCGACGCCTTCGGCCGTGACCGACATGTCCAGTCCGCGCGCCAGCGTCACGATCGAGGAGATGATGGCGGAAGAGCGCGGCTGCTGGGTCAGGTTGCGAATGAACGACTTGTCGATCTTGATCTTGTCGAACGGGAACGCGGTCAGGTAGCTGAGCGAGGAATAGCCGGTGCCGAAATCATCGAGCGCGAGCTCGACCCCGAGCTGTTTCAGCCGCTCCATGAAGGCGTGATTCTCGCTGCCGCGCTCCAGCAGCACGGATTCCGTGATCTCGATCTCGAGCCGCTGCGGCGGCAGGCCGGAATCGGCGAGCGCCGCGCAGATCATGTCGAACAGCTCGGCTTCCTTGAACTGGATCGGCGACAGATTGACGGCGATCATGAGATCGGCAGGCCAGCCGGCTGCGTCCGCGCAGGCGCGCCGCAGCACGAATTCGCCGAGCGGCACGATCAGCCCGGTCTCCTCCGCAAGCGCAATGAACTGGTCCGGAGGGATCAGGCCGCGCGTCGGATGCCGCCAGCGCACCAGCGCCTCGAAGCCGCGTCGTTCGCCACTGAGGGCATCGACGAACGGCTGGTAGTGCACCTCCAGCTGGCAGCGCGCGATGGCGTCGCGCAGATCTCCTTCCAGCGTGTTGCGGGCCTCCAGCTCGGCCGACATCGCCTCATCATAAACAGTGAAGCAGTTGCGGCCGGCCGATTTCGAACGGTAGAGCGCGAGATCCGCTTTCTTCAGGAGCTGCTCCTGATCGCTGCCATGATCCGGCGCGATCGCGATGCCGATGCTGGTGCCGATCTCGACGCGGTGTCCGGGCAGCAGGAACGGTTCGCTCACGAGCTTGGCGATCCGCGCCGCCAGATCGGTCGAGCAGGCGCGCTGGTGCTCGCCGGCTTGCTGGATGATGGCGAATTCGTCGCCGCCGAGCCGCGCCAGCACGTCGTTGGCGCGCAGTGCGGATTGCAGCCGCTGCGCCACCTGGCGCAGCAGCGCATCGCCGGCCGCGTGGCCGAGGGAATCGTTGACGTTCTTGAAGCGGTCGAGGTCGAGCATCAGGATCGCGAAGGGCTCGCCCCTCACGCTCAACTTGCCGTTCATCTCGTCGAGGCGGGTGAGGAAAAAGGCGCGGTTCGGCAATCCCGTGAGAATGTCGGTCTGGGCAAGCTCGAGCACCCGCCGGTTCGCCAGCGACAGCCGCCGCGAATTGCGGCTGGCGAGCATCAGATAGGTCGACAGCGACAGCGTCAGCAGCATGCCGACGACGAGGACCGCAACCGCGCGGTCGTAAGACGTTGCCAGCGGACCGCCTGCGGTCGGAACCGCCCGCACCTGCCAATCGGTGTCGCCGATCTTGAGACTGCCCGACCAGTGCAGGGTCCGCGCGATGTCCCGCATCGACCGCAGCGCCGAGGCGGCCGACGCATAGTCCGGCAGCATCTGCTCGAGGCTGACGATCTGCGCCGTGTACGGCGGGAAGACCGTCATGCTGACCGCGGGGCTGGCTCCGGTGGTCACGCGGATGGACTGGATCAGCAGCGGCAGGTCGAAGACGCCGACCACGACGCCGGCGATATTGCGGCGCCGGTCCGCGATCTCCTCGCGCGAGGTTCCCTTGGCGTAGACGGGAACGACGACGAGGACATAGGACGGCCGGTCGCTGTCCTTCGGCCCGAACAGGCGCGTGCGCATGGCTGCGACGCGATCGTTGTCGCGCGCGCGCTCCAGCACCGCCCGTCGCTCCGGAACGGTCGTGTAGTCCATGCCGTACACCGACGAGGTCTTCGGCTGCGTCGAGTAAAACACCGGAAAATATTCGTCGCTCTGCGGCGCGGTGACGAAGCCCTCGCCCTGCAGCGCCTTGATGTGATAGCTCGACATACCATCCCGGACCGCCGCGGCCTCGTATTCCGCGCGCTCCTTGCGGTTGACCCGCGGCAACCAGGAAATGCGCAGCATGCCGGGGTGACGCTCGAACAGGCGGGCGCTGAAGGTCTCGAATTCGCTGCGGGTGACTTCTTCGTTGGTCGATTCGAACAGCGTGCGCAGCGCGAGAAGCCTCGATATGTACTCGTTCATGCCGTTCTGCAGGACGATCGCCTGGGTCTCGGCCGCGTTCTCGAACTCGATCCTGTTGACGCGATGTTCCCACCGCGCCACGGCGGCAGCGCCCACGATCGAGAACAGCAGGCCGACGCAGACCGCGACGAGCGCAGGACGATAGAGCCCGAGCAGCGGCGCGGCACGCCACCATCCGCCTCTGCGTCTCCGATCCTGATCGTTCTGATCGCGACCGCCCATCTTGAAGCCGCCGTCCCCTATCCGCGACGAACCGAACCTCTGGTTGAGGTGCCGGCGCCGCTATCGGAACAAGACGGCGGTTAAGAACTGCACAATTTTGGAAAACGGTCGTTTCGCAATGCGGAAATTAGTTAACGAAGTGAGCGAACGATCCCGGCATTCTGGACATAAGTTACCGGTTTTCCCCGGTGTACTACGGGCTACCTGCGTCGCGCCGCTTAGCGAGCTATTCAGGCTCGCAAGGCTAATGTGGCGCAGGGTTTCTTCAATGATCCGGCAAAGCCTTCCGATGCATCGATTTCGATCGGCGAGATCCGTCGTCCTGGCCATCGCGCTTCTGGCTGCGACCATGCCGGCTGCGAGGGGCGACGAGGCCGGCATCAGCGAGGATGCGATCCTGTTCGGCCAGGCCGCGGCGCTGGAAGGCCCCTCCTCCGCGCTGGGACAGCGCATGCGGCAAGGCGTCGTCGCCGCGTTCACCGAGGTCAACGCCAAGGGCGGCGTTCATGGCCGCAAGCTCCGGCTCATCAGCAGCGACGACGGCTACGACCCCGACCGTTCGGTGGCGCAGACGCTGCGCCTGATCGACGAGGACAAGGTGTTCGCGCTGATCGGCGCGGTGGGCACGCCGACCGCGATGGCGACCATACCGATCACCAGTGTCCGGAACGTGCCCTTCATCGGCCCGTTCACCGGCGCCGAGTTCCTGCGCGATCCCGAGCTTCCGAACGTCGTCAACATCCGCGCCAGCTACGGCGCGGAGGCGGAAGCCTGGATTAAGCATCTCACCGAGGATCGCAAGTTCACCCGCATCGGCATCTTCTACCAGGACGATTCCTTCGGCCGCGACGGGCTTGTCGGCGTGAAGCGGGCGCTCGCCAAGCGCGGGCTCGAGCTCGCCGCCGAAGGCACTTACGAGCGCAACACCCGCGCGGTCGGCCAGGCCTGGCGCATGATCAAGCGCGCCGACCCCGAAGCCATCGTCATGGTCGGGACCTATGGACCGTGCGCGGAGTTCATCAAGCTCGCCCGCCGCAGCGGCGCTCGTCCAACCTTCGTCAACATCTCCTTCGTCGGCGCCGTTGCGCTCGCCGCGGAACTCGGCCCGGAGGGCGAGGGCGTCATCGTCTCGCAGGTGGTGCCGTTTCCCTGGGACCGCTCGCTCAAGCTCGTCGCCGACTACCAGGCAGCGCAAAAGGCGTTCGACCCGGCACTGACGCCGGACTTCGTGTCGCTGGAAGGCTATCTGTCCGGCCGGCTTGCGGCCGCGGCGCTGGAAAAGGCCGGCCCCCATCCGACCCGCGCAAGCCTGCTGCGCGCCATCAACGATACCGGCCGTTTCGACATCAGCGGCAGCATCGTCACCGTCGGCACACGCATGCTCGACACGCCGCCGAAGGTGTTCCTGACGGTGATCCAGAAGGACGGGACGTTCAAGGCGGTGGACCGGCTCTGAGACCCTTCACGGCCGCCGCGTCCAGCGATCGGCGTTGACGGCGCCTTGCGGGATTTCTCCCCTCGCGATGGCCTCGACCTGTCGCACCGTCTCCAGCGACTGGTATTCGATGGCCTGCGGCGTCAGGCCGCCGACATGCGGCGTCGCGATGACGTTCGGCAGCCTGGCTAGCTCGGGCGTCGGCATCTGGTCCGGTGCGCGGCCGACATCCATGGCGGCGCCGGCGATGCGGCCCTCACGCAGCGCGTGCGCCAGTGCGGTCTCGTCGACGAGATTGCCGCGCGAGAGATTGATGAAGACGGCGTGCTTCTGCATGCGCGCCAGCGCCGCCTCTCCGATCAGGTTCTCCGTCTGCGCATTGGCGACGGCGAGGCAGACGACATAGTCCGATGCGGCGAGGAGCTCGTCGAGACCGACCTGCCGGATCGCGGTATCGCTGACGGTTACGAAGGGATCGGAGACCAATACCTCCATGCGCAGCACTTTTGCGATCTCGGCGAGGTAGCGCCCGATGCTGCCATAGCCGATGATGCCGATCCGGCTGCCGGCGAGCTGGCGGCCCATCCGTGCTTCCGGCTTGCGGCCTGCCTGGTAATCTGCGGTGGTCCGCGACACGCCGCGGGAGAGATCGACCATGAAGCCGAGCGCGAGCTCGGCCACGGCCTGCACGAAGCCGGGCCCGGCGCGGGTCACGAGCACGCCGGCCTGCGAGGCCGCATCCACGTCGACGTTGCGGATGTCGACGGCGCAGCGGACGAACGCCCGCAGACGCGGCAATTGCGAAAAAATCTCGCCGCGGCCTTCGGTCATGCGATCGGCGATGATGATGTCGGCGTCCTTGGCGGCGCGCACCAGGCTGGCTGCGTCCAGCGGCTCATCCTTCTCGTGCAGGATTACCTCGGCGACCGCGCGAAGGCCGTTCAGGCTGCGATCGCCGTAATAGTTGCGCCGCATCTCCGGGGTGTGCGCGAGCAGAACCTTCATGACAAGACTCCTTCACTGGCCGAATGCCCGCGGCAGCGCGGTCGAGAGCCATGGTACGAAGGCAATGACTAGCAGGCAGAGGAACAGGAGGCCAGGACAGCCCAGGATCGGCTTCACCGTCTGCTCGATCGGCACGTTGCCGATCAGCAGGCGCCCACCCGCCGCAAGATCAGCGTGAACGCCGATGATGCAGAACGCATATCGATTGGATTGCACAAGGCAGACGACGAACGAAAGCCGCGGGATCGTGATCCCGCGGCTCGCAACATTTGAGCGAATGCAGTGATGTCAGCGCGAATGCGCGCCGCTGAGCTGGCCGCCCGCCGCGGCGACATCAGGCGAGGGACGCAGCGCATAGGCGCCATCGCCGAGCAGGGCTTGCGTGGCGAGCGCGATCGCCCAGAAGGCGGGGAATTCCCAGCCCCCCTTCGGATTGGTGAAGAAGAAGCCGGCCGCGCCGTGCACCGAGAAGATCGCGCCGAGCAGAATCGGAATGCCCGCGAGCGCCGCATAGCGAGTCCAGACGCCGAGGATCAGCGCGACACCGCTGAGCACTTCCACGGTCATAATGAGATAGGCGAGCTCGGGCGGGAAGCCGAGACTACCGAAGAATTTTGCGGTACCAGCCGGCGTGAACACGAACAGCTTCAGGCTGGCATGGGCCAGGAACAGCGCGCCCAGGGTCACGCGCAGCACCAGCGCGGCGTAAGGGGCGGTACGGGAATCGATCATGGCGGTCTCCTTTGCGCCGCAAGATGATCTATTCTCATCTGGGCGATAATCTGGTATTTTTGAAATATACCTCACACCAACAGAGTGAGATCGGCTTGCTCGACCGCCTGACCAGCCTGGAGGTCTTCGCGAAGGTTGCCGCGGCCGGCAGCCTCTCCGGCGCGGCACGGGCCATGGGGCTGTCGCAGACCATGGTGACCAAGCATGTCGCCTCGCTGGAGGCGCGGCTCGGCATAAAACTGTTCCACCGCACCACGCGGCGGCTCTCCATCACCGAGGCCGGACGGAACTATCTGGAATCCGCCGAGCGCATTCTCGCCGACATGGAGGCCGCCGACTCGGCGATATCGCGTGAACGCGTCGAGCCGCGCGGGCTGCTGCGGGTCAACGTCCCCGTCGTGTTCGGTACGAGGCAGATTGCACCTGCAATCGCGGAGTTCTCGGCAATCCATCCCGAGGTCACCGTCGAGCTCGGTCTCAACGATCGCCTCGTCGACCTCGCCGAGGAAGGCTGGGACCTCGCGATCCGCATCGGCAGCTTGCGCGACTCCAGCATGGTGGCCCGAAAGCTCGCGCCGAACCGCCTCGTGGTCTGTGCCGCACCTTCCTATCTTGCCAGGCACGGCACACCGCGCACCGTCGCCGACCTCGCCCGGCACAATTGCCTCGGCTACACGCTTTCGCAGCAGGCGAGCGCGGCGGAATGGCTATTCGGCGTCGAGGGCGAGATCCGCGTCCAGGTCAGCGGCACCTTGCGTGCCAACAATGGCGATGCGCTGCGCGCGGCGACGCTGGCCGGCCTCGGCCTTGCGCGACAACCCACCTTCATCATCGCCGACGATTTGCGCTCAGGCGCGCTCGTCGCGCTCTCGCTCGACCAGCCAGAGATCCAGACGTCGGCCGTGCATGCGGTCTATCTGCCCGATCGCCGCCCGCCGGCCAAGGTGCGCGCCTTCATCGACTTTCTCGCCGCGCGCTTTGCGCCGGTGACGCCCTGGGACCGCGGACTGCCGTGACGGCGCAAGGTCTGAGGCGCAGCTCCGGCCAGATCCACTGCCCGATTTGTCGCACGGGGTAACGTGATCCAGCGCACAGACGCCCTCATGGCGCGGACTTAGAAAAGGTGTCATCATCGTGCGCATTGCCGTTGGAGGTGACATCATGCGCCGTCCAGTCTTTTCGAATTTTCTTCTTGCGTCCGGTCTTCTCGCACTTACTCAATTGGTGACGCCCACGGACGCGGCCGCCGAAGCGCGGCTTGCGCTGGTGATCGGCCAATCGGCCTATCGCACCGTGCCGGAGCTGCCGAACGCCGCCAACGACGCCAAGGGCATGACGGAGCTGCTCGGCAGTGCCGGCTTCACCGTCACCACGGCGGCCAATCTGGCGCAGACCGAGATGCGCGCGGCGATCTCGGACTTCGCCGGCAAGGTCAGTGCCAGCGGCCCCGAAACCGTCGCGCTGGTGTTCTATGCCGGCCACGGCCTTCAGATCGACGGCGAGAACTATCTGGTTCCCATCGATCTCGATCCCAAGCGCGAGGCCGACATCCCGCTGCAGGGCGTGCGGCTGAACGACATGCTCAACACGCTCGGCGCGCTGCCGACGCGGGCGCGCATCTTCATGCTCGATGCCTGCCGCAACAACCCGTTCCCCGCGCTCAGCGGCGCCGGCCACGGGCTTGCGATCGTCGATACCAAGGCCGGCGCGCCCGGCTCGTTCATCTCCTATTCGACCTCGCCCGGCGCCGAGGCCGAGGACGGCAACGGCATCGACAGCCCCTACACGACGGCCGTGCTGACGGTCGCCAAGCAACCGAACCTGCCGATCGAGGAGATGTTCAAGCGCATTCGCGTCGCGGTGGCGCAGTCGACCGACGGCCGGCAGATCCCTTGGGAAAGCTCCTCGCTGACCACCGATTTCAGGTTCTTCGGCGAGAGCGGCGGCAGCACGCCCGCTCTTCCGGGCGCATCCGCCATGGCGCTCGCCGGCGGTACGCGCAGCGTCGAAGACTGGCGCAAGACATTGCAGGGCAAGCCGGCCATGGTCGCCTATGAGCTCGTGATCACCGAGGACACCGTGGAGGCGTATCAGGCCTATATCGAGCTGTACGCCCAGGACACCCGCACGCCGCGCCTTCGCACCGTGCTGGAGCGGCGTCGCCAGATGCTGGCGTGGGAGCGTGCCACCGCCATCAACACCCGCGCCTCGTTCGAGGCATATCTCGCGAACTGGGGCAGCAGCGATCTCGCGGCAACCGCGCGCCGGCTGCTGCTGCGCGTGCAGAACCGCAACTACGCCGTGCCCGTCGCCGCCGCGGCGACGCCCGTCGCGGTCGCGATGGCGCCGACCTGCCCGTGCTCGACGCCCGCGACACCGGCAACACCGGTCAACCCGTCGGTCCCGCCCGTGATCAAGAAGCGCGTCGACGAGACCCCGCCGAAGCGCAAGGTGGTCGAGACGCCGCCCAAGCGACGGCCGCCGTCCGAGCAAGTGGTCTACGAGCGCGCGCCGCCGCCGGATCGCGGCCCGCCGCCGGAGGCCGTGATGCAAGGCATCGGCATCGGCGTGGGAATCGGCCTCGGCATGGGAATGGGCGGCCGCGGCGGCGACCATAATAGCGGCGGCTACCGCAGATACTGAGCCGGTCCGGCACCGGCAGCATTCGGCTCGCGCCAATCGCGCGAGCCGAACTCATTGCGACAGGGCCGGATGGTCCCGGAGCACGGCTTCTCGAATCCAGCCCGCCTGGATCGCACGCGACAAGATCTGCGCCGTCTTGATGTCCTCGGCCTTCATGCAGAGATCCACGATGCGGCTCACGGCGTCGTCGCGCATCAGATCGTCGGAGATCTTCATCGCGATCTCCATCGCAGCGCGGGCTGCGCGCTCATAGCGCTCGCGCGTGCTGGTCGGCGCCGAAGCTGCGGCGGCTTCGGCGATCGCCCGCGCAGCCTGGCAGATGTTGCGAATCCGGTCGGCTGCTTCGATGTCGCCGAGCGGCCCCCCGATCGGCTCGTCCCAGACGTCTGCCGGCTCTCGCCTCGCGAACCACTTCATTGCCCCACCAATGGTCTTCAATTGCTCGCGGCGTTCAGGACATGCGGCGCGGGCCGATCGCCTCGAACTGCGCCTTCTGCTCGTCGTTGAGCGTGGCGTAGAAATCATCGAGCGCCGCCCGAACCGACTTGATCCCGTCCAGCATGACATCGAGGCGCTTGCGGATCGCAGCCATGCGGGCCGGCGGTGTCATCACCTCATTGGGCTCGCAGGACGCCTTGAGCGATGTGCCGACCTTGGCGCTGGTGTCCTGGAGCACCTGGAGCGCCGCACGCTGGGTGTCGTTGGGACGAAGCCGTTCTTCGATCATGGCGCCGGGCCAATCGAACGCGGCGGATACAGCGCAAGTCTGCGCCGCATTGTTCGATGCGGTGGCACGACGCTGATCGTCGGCGAGCGCATTGAAGCGCGCCTTCTGCTCGTCGTTGAGCGAACCGTAGAACGTGTCGAGCGCAGGCTGAACCAGATCGACGGCCTTCTGCATCGCCTCGACCCGCTGCTGCATGGCGGCGAGCCGGCCGGGCGCCGTCGCTGCGGCCTGCGTCGGACAGGAGGTGCGGATCAGCGCCGCCGCGTCGATCGAAGCATTGCCGAGCGCATCGAGAGCGGCGCCTTGTGCAGCCGTCGGCTGCACCGCCGCCGCGATCTGATCGATCGGCAGGCCGACGATGGCGCGCCGTTCGCTGCCGCAGAGCTGATCGAGCGGCGCGCTGCGCGCCCGCCGCCGTCCCTGCGGCTGCTGCGGCAGATAAGCCGACAGCCGATCATAGCCATAGGGACCGAAAATGCCGGCATAGATGTCCGGATAGCCGTAGCCCCAGAAGGCGAGCCCGTCGCCCCAGATCGTGTAATCGTAGAGGTCGTTATAGGCGAACGGCCAGAACAGCGGCCCGACCCAACCGTAGCCGCCGCCGGGATGTTGCCACCATCCGCTGCTTGCACCGCTCCAGCCGGCGAGTGCCGCCGCTGCGGCGATCTGCGCACGAGCCGCCGGATTGCTGATCAGCCGGCCGTTGCGGAAGGCGCTGGCGTTCCAGGCGTTGCGGAAGTTCGCCGGCCGTATCGCGGCATTGCGGATCTGACCGAAGTTCGGGCCGCCACGTCGGGCACCGGTTGTGAACCGGATGGCGCGTTGATGCCCGCCATGCGCATGCCCGCCGCCGTGGCCGCGGAAATGGCCGCCGTGGTGACCGCCGCCGCGCCCGCCGCCATGGCCACCTCCATGGCCGCCGCCGTGTCCGCCCTTCGCGAACGCGGCCCCCGCAAGCATGCAGGCAAAGGCCATTGCGGCAATTCCCATGATCGGTCGCACCATCGCACCCTCCCGCGCAAAGCCCTGCCATTGAGCATCGGAAATTGGCGGGAATTGGAACCGGCGGGATTGCCGAAAGTTCCCGGTCAAAGATGCACCCGGCCCTTAGGCCTCCGGCACGATCTTGCCGGGGTTGAAGATGTTGAGCGGATCGAGCGCCTGCTTCAGCGCCCGCATCGCATCCAGCGCCTCGGGGCCGAGCTCGGCCTCGAGATATTTCTGCTTGCCCTGGCCGATGCCGTGCTCGCCGGTGCAGGTGCCGTCCATCGCCTGCGCGCGCTCAACCAGGCGCAACCGACGTCTAAAGGCACGTATCAGGTTCGCTCCATCTCAACGCCGGACGTCCGAACCATTGGTTGCCGCCGCACCGCGGTATGGACCTTTCTAACAATTTGTGATTGAATTTGGCTTTCATGAATGGCCGGCGATTTTTCAGCGCCGTGCGGGCAATTACTAAGATGCACCGTTGGCTCGCCATTATCAGCGATCTTCACATCAGCGATGGAATGCTCGACGACTTCGATGACGAGCTGGAGACACAGCTCATTGAATTCCTTGATTGGTTCGGAAATCTGCATGGGCCGGCTGAACTTGTTCTCAATGGCGACTTCCTCGATTTCGTGCAGGCATCTCCCTGGGAGGGTTCCGCGCTGGAAGACGAAGCAATTGACGGAACTCCGCTTTGTTTCACGCAAGCGCAATCGCTCGAAAAACTCGCGAACATCGAACGTGCTCATCCACGAACGCTCGATGCTCTGAAGCAGTTTCTGGCGAGCCAGAGCCACCGCCTGACGATCCTTCCGGGAAATCACGACCCTGATTTCTTCTGGCCAGCCGTTCGATCTCGCATTATTGGGAGATTGGGCCTGCACGCCGATTCCAATCGGATCCATTTTTGCCTCGATCGCGGTTATCGACCGGCGGGACTGGAATGGCTCCTGATCGAGCATGGCCATCGCTACGACAAAGTCAACTCATTCCGCGTCAACGGCCACGAGCGCTGGAGCATCGACGAGCCTCCGATTTTGGCAGCCAGGAATGGCGACCACCGGCTCGTCGAGTGCGTCGGAACGCGTTTTCTGATTCGATTTTTGAACGGCTTGGATGCGCGCTATCCCTACGTCGACAACGTGAAACCATTCTCGCGCTTCCTGCGCATCTTCGGGGCCTCAGCCTTGACGCCGGGCTGGGCACCGCTCGATGCCGCAATCGCCGTGACCAAAATGCTGGGATACGTCACGCACACTGCCTTCACGCGTTCGGACGATCTGCTTGGAATTGATCCTCCGGCAAACGTCGGCCCATCCAATCCCCTGGTGAGGTGGATTAGGTCCGCTACTGATCCAGAACGCAACGAGCTTGCCAGGAGACTACAAGACAGCGGATTCGCGCTCGATACTTCGCTCGACTTCCTCGCCGACGATCCGGCAGCGATCGCGCCCCTCTTGGACCATCTGGCCCGCGAACCGGCTCTCGTTGCCAACCTGGGCGAACACGACCAAGCCCTGCTCGGGACCGAACCCGGCACATTGAGCTTGAAGGAAGCCTACAGCATCAACGAGACCGAAGATCTTTACGACGGCGCCGCGAATGCCGCGATCGGCGGCATCAACACCGCGGTGATGGGACACACCCATGAACCGTTCCAACGTGCGCAGCATGGCTTGACCTATTTCAACACGGGCTCTTGGACGCGCTACTACCGTTTTGCGAAGGAGGAGCCGTCGCGCCCATGGCGCATTCTGCAACAGAGGTCGTACGAGACCTTTCCCTACTCGCTCCGCTATGTGCTGGTAAAGCCGGGAGAGATGACCGCGACTATGGAGCTGTGGCGCGAGAGGGCAAGAGAGTGAAGACCGTCTACGTCGAGATCAGCGATCACGTCGCCGGTCAGCTCCGCGTCGTTTGGAGCGAATGGACCCCGTACACCATCAGCCGGCAGGCGGTGGACGAATCCGCGGAAGAAATCCGCAGCGTCTTGCTCGAGCTGGTCAATCACTCTCTGAAATCGGAAATCGAGACAGCGGCGCCAATCTTGAAGAAGCTAGCCCGAAAGGGAAGACAGCTTTACGACGTTTTGTTCATCCAAGTCGGAGGTGAAGAAGACGCCGGTCGTGTCAAAGCTCACTATGCGAATCTGCGAGAACCGTTCCGCCTCGAATTCCGCGTGTCGGAGAATGTTCTGGTTCCCTGGGGCCTGATCTACCCGGCCGATCCCGAACTCCTTCCGGAGGACTGGCAGGGATTCGACCGACGTAAGCGGTGGGAGCTTTACGGCGACTTCTGGTGCTTCGCGCATGACGCAACCGTCCGCCACATCGGCATACGACCCGACCAGATCGGCAATGCCTCGTCACTGGGGGTCCTCCGTGTGGCTCATCAAACGGTGTTCGACAAGGCTCGAGAGCAGGTCACATCTGAGCACGAACGCAGCTTCTTCGATTGGATAGACCAGCGCTACGGCACGCCGATCAACACGGCCGCCTCGCTCGAGCAGGCATGGCGTGCGCACGCCTCGCAGATCGGCTTGCTTTACTTCTACTGCCACGCGAGCCCCAATAAGCTTGCCCTCGGGCCAGATGAGACAATCACGGCAACTCGGTTGCTGGTGCTGCTCGCCGGGACGAAGCGCGAGACCGAGGCTGGCTGTCTCATTTTCATCAACGGTTGCCGGACTGGAGCCGGAGATGCCAGGGGCACGTTCCTGTTGCCATCCAGCACGACTGGCCTTGTCGGCTTCATCGGAACGGAGACTGACGTCCCCGACGTGTTCGCGCTGCGCTTCAGCACATCGCTCCTTCATCTTCTGTTTCGTGATGGTGTAACGCTCGGCGAGGCCATGCACCGTCTCTATCGTGATCACTTCCCGCTCAGTCTGATCTATGCGATCTACGCTCATCCGAGCTTCCGGATGCTAAAAGACGACGTCCCCGCCGTGAGCGACGTCAACGACAATTACTCAACCGGCATCATCGGCTCCGGCCGCCTTGGAGACCGTAGATGACGCCTGAGTCACTGTCCCCTTACAAGGGCCTGTCATCCTACACGGAAGCTGACACTGCCCTCTTTGCAGGCCGCGATCGGGATATACGCCGCTGCGGTGCCAAATTGGCCGACCGCAGCACACGAATTCTGATTCTTCATGGGCTCACAGGTTGCGGTAAATCTTCATTCCTGCGTGCCGGTATCATCCCGTTCCTCGAACAAGACGATACCCGATTGGCGTTCGCACGGAGAGGCAAGAGCCGTGACGTGTTTATCAGTTGTACCGCGGATCCCCTGGCTAAGCTTGCGAACGCCATATTCGAATTCACATCGAACGAGATCAGCGTCGAAACGCCGGCAGGTTCGCGGACATTGAACCTACGCTCGGCGCTCCCTAATCCCGAAGAGAAGGACGCCGCTGCCTTCGTTCGCGCCGCGAGCCGCCAACCGCGCACGCTTCTGGAAGTGCTGGAACGGCTCAGCCTTATCGTTCCCGAAACGCTTGTCTTGATCGTCGATCAGGGTGAGGAGATCCTCACGCTGACCAATCCGGCGCTTGACTCACCACAAAGGAACTTGTTCTTCGAATTCCTGTCCGAATTCTCGCTGGCGCAATTTGCGATGAAGGTGCTCGTGTCGCTGCGCACGGAATATCTTGGTCGGTTTGTGTCACATCTGCCCCTTGGCCTAACGGGATCGGCTATCGGTGACTACTATCTCAGCGAATTGGACAAGACACAGATCAAAGAAGCGCTGATTCGCCCCTCGGAGCAGTATGGCTTTTCGATCGAAGATGGCGTCGTCGATGCAGCCATCGATCAACTGAGCCACGCGCCGCTCGGGCGACTCGGCGCACTGCAGATCGCTTTCAATGAACTCTACGAGCTCATGCGTTCGCGCGCTGCCAACATCATCACTCGCGCCGATCTGGCCGAACTCGGAGACGTCGAAGGATCAATCGAGCGTTTTGTCCAGAAAGCGCTCTATAAGCAAGGAACAGCCTCTGGCCTCTCGCCGGTAGCCGCGGAGCAAGAAGCGAGCCGATGGAAAGAGGTGCTTTGCGAGTTAATCCGCCGTCAGCCGGACGGCACCGTGACGACGGACATCAAGGCCGTCTCCGAACTCAGGGAGCGCCTCGCAAGCTCACTGCTGGACTTCGAACGCACAACGGCGAGCCTACTCGCCGCAGGCTTGCTGAAGCCGATCAATGTGGTCGACGGTTTCGGCAATCTCGTGCCCTGCTTTGGAATCGGCCACGACACCGTCGGCTTGGTGCTGTGGAACTGGAAGTCTCGGCGCGAGCAGACGAGATCGTCCTCTCCCGTTCTTTCCCAGCACGTGGAGTTCGAGGAAGCGCCGTCACTGCCAGGCAAAGACATAGCGGTGTGCCTCTCGGGAGGAGGCTACCGGGCAATGTTGTTCGGTGTCGGCGCCGTATGGCGGCTGAACGAACTTGGATATCTCACGCAGGTCGGGCGCTTCTCGGGTGTCGCCGGCGGCGCGGTCGTAGCGGGCTTTCTAGGTATGCGCTGGAAGGATCTTAGCTTTGACAGCCGGGGTGTCGCCAGCAACTTCGCCGACATGATTGTCAATCCGCTGCTTGAGTTTGCCGATTACAACATTGACGTTAGCGCGATCCTGCTCGGTCTGACAACGCCCTGGTCGAACGCGGCGGATCTCATGGCGGACAAGTTGCAGGTCCTGTTCGGAAATCAGACGCTTCAGGATCTTCCGGACGAGCCCATCGTGGTCTTGAGCGCGACAAATCTACAACGCGTCTCGCTCTTCCGCTTTTCCAAAGCCTATATGGGCGACATCAACACCGGCCTGATCCGCACCCCCAAAGTGAAGCTCGCTACTGCGGTGGCGGCATCCAATGCGCTTCCCCCCGTGCTTTCGCCTCTTATTCTAAAATTGGAGAATGCTAAATGGGAGCCATCAGAGACGAAGGACGCCCGCTTCCGCGAACGCGTCTATCTGGCGACGGGCAGTATCATCGACAACCTGGGGCTCGAAGCAGCCTGGCGGCGCCATCAAACCATCTTCATCTGCGATGGCGCGGTGGAGTCTGCCGACGACCCAGAGCCGGACACGGACTGGGCCAGACAGTCCATCCGCACGGTCGAAGTGATCGATCATCAATTGCGTAGCCTACGACGACGGCAGGTCATCGATGCATTCCTGTCGCAAACAAGGAACGGCGCCTATTGGTCCATTCGCAACATCGCTGAGTACGGCGAAGGCTTCGACGCTAAGCGCGCCGCCCACCTCGCCGCATTGCCCACGCGCTTCGCGAAGGTAGATGCGGTAGACAAGTTCGACCTGATCAATCTCGGTTATTTGATCTGCGATAGCGCGCTCGCCGATCAATTCGAAAGAAAGCCCCGCACCCAGGCATTGCGGCTGCCTTATCCAAGGCCGACGGCGGCCTGATCGTTAGAAACGTAGGCATCTTGGGCGCGGCAATCGATACCTACTAGTAGGCCGGCACGATCTTGCCGGGGTTGAAGATGTTGAGCGGATCGAGCGCCTGCTTCAGGGCCCGCATCGCATCGAGCGCCTCGGGGCCGAGCTCGGCCTTCAGATATTTCTGCTTGCCCTGGCCGATGCCGTGCTCGCCGGTGCAGGTGCCGTCCATCGCCTGCGCACGTTCGACCAGGCGATGCATGAACTCCTCGCCCCGCGCCATCTCCTCGGCATCATTGGTGTCGCAGACCAGCGAGCAGTGGAAATTGCCGTCACCGACATGGCCGACGATCGGCGACAGCAAATTGAGCCGTTTGAGATCCTCCTCGGTCTCGCTGACGCAGTCGGCGAGCCGCGAGATCGGCACGCAGACGTCGGTCGCGACCACGCCGATGCTGTCGCCGGGCCGCAGCGCCTTCACCGACCAATAGGCATCGTGCCGCGCCTGCCACAGCCTGGTGCGGTCCTCCGGCTTGGTGGTCCAGGAAAAATCCCCGCCGCCGCATTCCCTCGCGATCTCGCCGAAGGCCTTGGATTGCTCGGCGACCTCGATCTCGCTGCCGTGGAATTCCATCAGCAGCAGCGGCGTCTCCGGTAGCGTCAGCTTCGAATAGGCGTTGCAGGCCTTGACCTGCGCGGCATTGAGCAGCTCGATGCGCGCAACGGGAATGCCGGTCTGGATCGCCAGGATCACGGCCTGGCAGGCGCCGTGCACGGTCTCGAACGACACCGCACCGGCCGCGATCGTCTCGGGGATGCCGCGCAGGCGGATGGTCAATTCGGAGATGATGCCGAGCGTGCCCTCGGCGCCGACGAACAGATGCGTGAGGTCGTAGCCGGCCGAGGATTTCTTTGCGCGCGTGCCCGTCGTGATGATCTCGCCGTCGCCGCGCACCACCTTCAGCGCCAGCACGCTGTCGCGCATGGTGCCGTAGCGCACCGCATTGGTGCCGGAGGCGCGGGTCGAGGCCATGCCGCCGAGCGAGGCATCCGCGCCGGGATCGATCGGGAAGAACAGGCCCTGGTCGCGCAGATGCTCGTTGAGCGCCTTGCGGGTGACGCCGGGCTCGATCACGCAGTCGAGGTCCTCGGCATGCACCGCGAGCACCTTGTTCATGTCGCGCAGGTCGATCGAGATGCCGCCGGCGGGCGCGTTGACCTGCCCTTCCAGCGAGGTGCCGGTGCCGAAGGGAATGACGGGCACGCGATGTCTCGCGCAGATCCGCACCGCGTCCTGGATGTCGGCGGTCTCCTGCGCCATCACCACGCCGTCGGGCGGCTGGTTGGGAATCCAGGTGGTGGTATGGCCGTGCTGCTCGCGCACGGCCTGCGAGGTGATCAGGCGGTTGCCGAAGCGCGCGGCAAGCTGCTCCAGCGCGCTCCCGAGGGCTTTCGGCTCCGGCCGCGGCGGATTATTGGTGATGGTCGTACCCACGGAATTCCTCCCGACGAGAAGAGACCGTGGCAAAGGACATTAAGCCGGTCAAGTCAAGCGACCGGACGCATAGCTTGGGAAGGAAACATGCCGGAGACTGCCGCCACAGCGCCCGATGCGGGGCCGTTCCGCTCCTCGATCATGCAGGTCGAGCCGCAATGGATCGACTATAACGGCCATCTCAACATGGCCTATTACAACGTGATGTTCGACCGCGCGATCGACGAGTTCTGGCTCGAGCTCGGGATTGGCCCGGTCTACAAGACAGAGCGCCACGGCTCGACCTTCACCGCCGAATGCCACGTGCGCTATTTGCGAGAGATCCATCTCGGCGATCCCGTGCAAATCCTGGTGTGGCTGCTGAACGCCGACGACAAGCGGCTGCACACATTCGAGGAGATGCGGCACGGCACCGAGGGCTGGCTGTCGGCGACGTCCGAGAACATGTCGCTGCACATGGACATGAAGGCGCGCCGCGTCGCGCCTTTTCCGACCGACATCCAGCAACGCATTGCCGGGGTCGCCAAGTCCCACAGCGCCTTGACGCGGCCCGAGGGCATCGGCCGCAGCGTGACGATGCCCTCGAAGCGTTAGTGCATGATCCGGCGCACTATATCCTGTTGCGGCCGCGCACGAGGCCGAAGACGGCCGAGACCAGGAACAGAACAACCGCGATGAAGAAGATGATCTTGGCGATCTCGATCGAAGCGCCGGCGACGCCGCCGAAGCCCAGGATGCCGGCGATCAATGCGATAACCAGAAACGTCACAACCCAGCCTAGCATGGTCAAACCCTCGTCTTGATGTTGTCTGCGATCGACGCGGCTGGCCGCGCCACCTGTCCTGACAATCTCGACGCGGGAACGATAGTTCCGGTCCCGACCGGAGCGAAATTCGCAGGCTCAGCTGGAACAAATCGGCCTGCCGCGCACGTGGAAAACCCGGTCCGGCGCCCCATATAGGCACCAATCCCTGTTAAGAAGGCTCCCTTCCACCACCCCGCGGTGCCATCGTGGGGCCGATGATTCGCATGACCGAGCCGAGCAAGATCACAGCCGTACCCGACCACCAGCCCGCAGCCGGCGGCATCGCCGCGCGTGCGCGCGCCTCAGTGGGCCCGAAATATCTCGCCGGGCTCAATCCGGAGCAGCGCGAGGCGGTGGAAACGCTGGATGGCCCGGTCCTGGTGCTGGCCGGCGCCGGCACCGGCAAGACCCGCGTCCTGACCACGCGCATCGCCCACATTCTGAGCCAGGGCCGCGCCCGCCCAGCCGAGATCCTGTCGGTGACCTTCACCAACAAGGCCGCGCGCGAGATGAAGCACCGGCTCGGCCAGATGCTCGGCCACGCCGTCGAAGGCATGCCATGGCTCGGCACCTTCCACTCCATCGGCGGCCGCATCCTGCGCATCCATGCCGAGCTGGCGCAGCTCAAGTCGAACTTCACCGTGCTCGACGTCGACGACCAGGTCCGGCTGCTCAAGCAGCTGCTGCAGGCCGAGAACATCGACGAGAAGCGCTGGCCGGCGCGGATGCTGGCCGGCCTGATCGACGGCTGGAAGAACCGCGGCCTGATGCCTTCACAGGTACCGTCGGGCGAGGCCGCGATGTTCGCCAACGGCAAGGGCGGCAAGCTCTATGCGAGCTATCAGGAGCGGCTGAAGATCCTGAACGCAGCCGATTTCGGCGATCTCCTGCTGGAGAACATCCGCATCTTCCGCGAGCACCCGGATATTCTCAGGCAGTACCAGCAGCGCTTCAAGTTCATCCTGGTCGACGAGTACCAGGATACGAACGTCGCGCAATATCTGTGGCTGCGGCTCTTGTCGCAGGCGCCTTCTTCCAGCTCGTCATTGCCGGGCTCGACCCGGCAATCCATCGCTTCTTCAGAAGAGGGATCACCGGGTCTCGACGCTTCGCGTCGGCCCGTTGATGACGAGAATGATCATGTTGCGCTGCCCGCTGCGAACGAAAGGCCCCCCACCAAAAACATCTGCTGCGTCGGTGACGACGACCAGTCGATCTATGGCTGGCGCGGCGCCGAGGTCGACAACATCCTGCGCTTCGAGCACGATTTCCCGGGCGCCAAGGTCATTCGCCTGGAGCGCAACTATCGCTCGACGGGTCACATCCTCGCCGCCGCCTCGCACCTGATCGCGCACAATGAAGGCCGGCTCGGCAAGACGCTGCGCACCGAGGACCAGGACGGCGAGAAGGTCACCGTCACGGGCTCCTGGGATTCGGAAGAGGAAGCCCGCGGCATCGGCGAGGAGATCGAGCAGCTGCAGCGCCAGGGCGAGAAGCTCAACGAGATCGCCATTCTCGTGCGCGCCTCCTACCAGATGCGCGAGTTCGAAGACCGCTTCGTCACGCTGGGCCTGCCCTATCGCGTCATCGGCGGTCCGCGCTTCTACGAGCGCGCCGAGATCCGCGACGCGCTGGCCTATTTGCGCGTCATCAATTCGCCGGCCGACGATCTCGCCTTCGAGCGTATCGTCAATACGCCGAAGCGCGGGCTCGGCGACGCCACCGTGCAGAAGCTGCACGACCACGCCCGCAAGCGCCGCATTCCCCTGTTCGAGGCGGCGCGCGCCGTGGTCGAGACCGACGAGCTGAAGCCGAAGGCGCGCGGCTCGCTTCGCGATCTCGTCGCGCAGTTCGACCGCTGGCGTGCCCAGCGCGAGGTCACCGCGCACACCGATCTCGCCCAGATCGTGCTCGACGAGAGCGGCTATACCGAGATGTGGCAGAAGGATCGCTCGGCGGATGCCGCGGGTCGGCTGGAGAACCTGAAAGAGCTGGTGCGCTCGATGGAGGAGTTCGAGAACCTGCAAGGGTTCCTGGAGCACATCTCGCTGGTGATGGACCGCGAGGGTGGCGCCGAGGACGACGCGGTGTCGCTGATGACGCTGCATTCGGCCAAGGGGCTCGAATTCGACAACGTGTTCCTGCCGGGCTGGGAGGAAGGCCTGTTCCCGAGCCAGCGCACCTTGGACGAACAGGGCCGCGCCGGCCTGGAAGAAGAGCGCCGGCTCGGCCATGTCGGCCTGACCCGCGCCCGCCGCCGTGCAAAGATCTATTTCGCGACCAATCGCCGGATCCATGGCACCTGGTCGACCACGATCCCGTCGCGCTTCCTCGACGAATTGCCGGCGGCCAATGTCGAGATCACCGAATCCAAGGGCGGCTCCGGATGGGGCGGCAGCGGCGGCTACGGCGCCTCGCGCTTCGACGACATGGAGGCGTTCGGCTCCAGCTATTCGACCCCGGGCTGGCAGCGCGCGCAGGCGAACCGGAATCGCGGCGGCGGCCGAAGCGGCGGCTTCGAGGAAGAGGCCGCAGCGTTCTCGTCCGCCTCGTCATCCGGCCCCGATTTCGGCAGCTTCGCCTCGCGCCGGCGCGGGCCCTTGACGATTGAAGGCGAGCTGGTCGCCAAATCGACCGGCACGACGTCCGAATTCTCGCTGGAAGACCGCGTCTTCCACCAGAAATTCGGCTATGGCCGCGTCACCAAGATCGACGGCAACAAGCTCACCATCGCCTTCGACAAGGCCGGCGAGAAGAAGGTCGTGGACAGTTTTGTGCAGCGGGCGTGAGGCCCGATATGCCTCAGTACGTCGCGATCATCGAGAACACCGACCCGGACGAGGCCGTCGGCGTGTGGTTTCCGGACCTGCCCGGCTGCATCTCCGGCGGCGACGATGTCGACGAAGCCCTTGAGAATGCGCCCGAGGCGCTGGCGCTCTATGCGCAGGAGCTGATCGAGGACGGCCGCCAGCTGCCCCCGCCGCGGACGCTGGACCAGCTCAAGGCCGATCCGGAGTTTGCCGAGGACCTCAGGAACCATACCATCGCCCTGGTCGACTGGCCGCCCCTCGCTGAGGCCGAGTGAGGACTGTTCGCCGCACTGCGCAACTCTCGACGGTTCTCCGCCGAACGCCCCTTGACCACCGCGAACTTCCCCGTATCAGATAAACCCCATGGTCCGGGGCTCCATCACATTGATCGTGCTGGCATTGGGGATGCCGTCGCTTGCGGCGGCGGAGACCATGAGCTTTGGCGATTCGATCGGCAAGCTGGCGGCGAGCTGCGGCGCTGAGATCGTCGCCAATTGCCGCGGCGTCAACCCGGATTCCAACCGGCTGAAAGAGTGCCTGTCGCGCAACCGCGACGTGCTCTCGCCGCAATGCGCGAGCGACTATTTCGGCGTCTTCGACGCCATCCAGAAGCGCGTCGCCGCGCGCGTGACCGTGGCGAATGCCTGCCAGCGCGAAATCGTCAAGGTCTGCGGCGGCTCGACCAAGGAGACCAGCAAGTCGGTCCCCTGCCTGGTCTCGACGCCCAAGGGCATCAGCAACAACTGCCTGAGGGCCATAGACGACGCGGGGTACCGCTGATGCGCGCGACCGGACTCGCCACCTTGGGACTGGGCTTCGCGCTGGGCCTCGCTTTGCTCGCGGGCCCCGCCGCCGCGCAGACGGCGGCGCCGACCCGCGACGACATCGTCGCGAAGCTGAACCATTTCGAAGAGGCCGCCGAGCTCGATCTGCCCGCGCTGAAGCAGCAGGTGATGGAGCGCGCCAAGACCAGGATCAAGAACGATCCGGGGCCGGTGAACCGGCCGCTGATCGCGCCGGAGCTCGCCAAGCTGCCCGCCTTCAACGCGCAGATCCAGTTCGACGCCGACACGCCGATCATCCAGCCGACATCCTACCAGACCGTCGGCCGCATTGCGGACGCGCTGGTTCATGCCTCGCTGCTGCCCTACACCTTCCTGATCGTCGGCCACGTCGAATCCAATTCGAAGACGCGCGAGGCCAATGCGATCCTGAGCCAGCGGCGGGCCGATGCGATCCGTGACGTCCTGGTGAACACCTTCAAGATCTCGACCAAGCGGCTGCATCCGATCGGCCTCGGCGAGGAGCAGTTTCTCGATCGGGCCAAGCCGACCTCCGCCGTCAACGGCCAGTTGCAGATCCTGACTTATGCCAAGCTGCCGGAGGAGCCGCGTCCGACCGCAGCCCCTGCGCCTGCGGCGAAAAAGCCCGCCAAGAAGCGCTGAGCGAAGGCGGCTCCGCGGCTGACGGAACCCCTTGAAGTGCGGACTATTTTGCAGCCTGTCCCGGGCGCGCGCAGACGGTTTCACGCGACAAAAGTGCCGGTTTGTGCACCGCTCGGTCCAGTGCTATAGCCTCTGTTCGCCCTTCCCGACCCCGTGCTGCATGAGACCGAAATGGGTGGCTTTTTCCAGCGCCAACTTGCCGTTTATGTCGAGTACCATCGCGATCCCCGCAACACGGCGATGCATGTGGTCGGCATCCTGCTGCTGTTCACCGGCGCCGTGCTGCCGCTGACGCTGGTCAAGCTTCCGCTGTTCGGTTTCAACGTCAGCCTGGCGCTGATCCTGGCCCTGCCGGTCTTGATTTATTGGCTGCTGCTCGACGCGGCGCTCGGGCTCGGCATTCTGGCCGTCTCCGTCGTGTTGTTTTCGGTTGCGACGACCATCGCGGCGCAAGTCAGCACCGCGACGATGTGGGCGATTTTCGCCACGCTGGTGGTGCTCGGCCTCGCCGCACAGGCCATCGGCCACAAGGTTTTTGAGGGGCGCGAGGCCTCGTTGTTCACGTTCCCCTCGCATCTTTTGCTTGGACCGATGTTCGTCATGGCAAAATTATTCATTGCACTGGGTTTCCGTCGCGACCTTGCCGCGATTCTGGCGCCTCTTCCGGCCAATTCCCTTTCAACCCGATAACGCTCGAAGCGAACAGCAACCTTCTGCATGGCTCTCGTCCTGGTTACCGGTGGCAGTGGCTTCATCGGACATCACCTCGTAGAAGCGCTCCGCGCCCGTGGGCAGCGGGTCCGCGTTCTCGATGTCCGTGTGCCGAGCGCGGCGAACGCGGATGTCGAGCACGTCCACGGCTCGGTGCTGGACTGTGCCGCGGTCGATGCGGCGATCGCCGGTTGCGATCAGGTCTATCACCTCGCCGGCCTGCCCGGCATGTGGGTCGCCAACAAGCAGGACTTTCACGAGGTCAATTGCCGCGGCACCGAAATCGTGCTGGCGGCGGCGATGAAGAGCGGCGTCTCGCGCTTCCTGCACTGCTCGACCGAATCGATCCTGTTCCCCTATTCCGACCTCAACGGCGTTCCCGCCGAAGAGGCGCTGCAGCCGGCCGAGGCGATGCCCGGCGCCTACACCCGGTCGAAATCGCTCGCCGAGCATCATGCCGCCAAAGCGGCAGAGGCGGGCTTTCCGCTGGTGATCGGCACGCCGACCATGCCCATAGGCGCCGCCGACCACAATCTCACCCCGCCGACTGCGATGCTCTGGTACTTCCTGCAGAAGAAGGTGCAGCCGCATCTCAACTTTCCGGTCAACCTGGTCGACGTCCGCGACGTCGCCATGGGCCTGGTCCTGACGATGGAACGCGGCCGCCTCGGGCAGCGCTACATCCTCGGCGGCGACTGCGTCCCGCTCGGCGACATCCTGCGCATGATGTCGGCGATGAGCGGACGCCGGCAATTTCCCGTCGTCGTACCCGGCAAGATCTCCGAGCTCTCCGCGATCATGCTCGAATACATCGCCGACCACATCACGCGCCGGCCGCCCAACGGCACCGCCGAGGGCGTGCGGATCGCGCTCGCCGCGAGCGATCTCTCGATCGGCAAAGCCCGTACCGAGCTCGGCTATTCGCCGCGTCCGATCGAGCCGGTCTTGCGCGAAACCATCACCCACCTGCTCGCCCGTAACGGCCAGCAGCCCTCCGGCGCCCTCAAGCATCACGCGCTGTCCTCGCGCGCGAGCTGACGCCGCTTCAAACGCAAAGAACCTTCATGTCTTTCGATTTCAGCAAGCTTCTCTCTGTCGCCTGGGGTGGCTGGACCACGACCTGGCCGACGCAACTGCTCGCCCTGATCTGGCTCGCTTTTCTGGTCAGCTGGGTCGGCGCCTCGTTCTGGCAGGGGCGAACCAAGAAGCAGGTCATGACGCTGGAGTCGCAGCGCTATCGCCTGCCGATCCTGGTCGGTGGCATCTTGTACACGCCGTTCATTGCGGAAGCCATGGGGTGGAAGCCGCTTTGGGTGCTCGGCAATACCGGCATCATCATCGCTGCGGTCCTCTCAGTCGCCGGCATCGCTTTCGCATGGTGGGGGCGGCTGCATCTCGGAAAATTCTGGTCCAACACCATCACCCACAAGGAAGACCACCGCGTCATCGACACCGGCCCTTACGGTATCGTCCGTCACCCGATCTACACCGGCCTAATCTTCGGCATGCTGGTGACCGGGGTCGCGATCGGCTTGGTGACGACAATCCTCGGCGCGATCCTGATCTCGCTCGGCATGTGGCAGAAGGGCCGGATGGAGGAGGTGTTCCTGTCCAAGGAGCTCGGCGAACACGCTTATGGCGCCTATTGCCGCCGCGTTCCGATGATCATTCCGTTCACGTCGCCGCGGTGACCGCGTAGCAACTCGCCTCACTCTCGTGTTCCGGACGCGCGGCGCTGCGTCCGGGGCACGAGCGCACGATCCGGCTCGCCAAGGAACCACACCTCCGCTGGTCCGTTAGCCCTCGACATCTGTCAACGGCCGCAGAGCATCGAGCCATGTCGGACGCCTACGATTATTTTCGCGCACACGCGGTCGCCGCCGTCCGCAAGGCGCGGGCGCTGCCCCCCGGGCGTACAAAGCAGAAGCAGCGCACGGTGGCGCGGGTCTATCATCTGCTCTCCAGGGAAGCGGCGCTGGCGCCGAACATCCGTCACTTGGATGATTTTCGCGCGGCACGACGGCTGGAGCGGCAGATCGGCCGTTGATCTCCGGGCCGACGCCGCAAGCTGTCCCATGCAAATTCGATCGGCTGCCATTCCACGGGAATAGGCCCCTGCTGAGCTCCGCACAGGTTGACGTCGGCCCCGTCAGCCAGTTGGATGCGCCCGCAACCGGGGGCTTGTCATGACGTTTTCCAGCATCTTCGCGCAGTTCGTCGCCTTCATCGGCGGCATCGCGCTGCAATGGCGCAAGATGACGGGCACCGAGCCCGCGCCGGCCTGGGGCGAGAAGCCCGCCATCCCCGAAGCGAAATCGCAAGGTGCGATCCCGACCTTGAAGATGCCGACCGCGCGCGGGTGGCGCGACGGACAGAAGCCGATCGCTGCACCCGGGCTCAAGGTCGATGCGTTCGCGACCGGCCTCGACCATCCGCGCTGGATCGAGGTGCTGCCCAATGGCGACGTGCTGATCGCGGAGGCAACGCAGATCGCGGGCGCCCCGCGCAGCGTGTTCCACTATGCGATGCAGGCGACGATGCGCCGCGCCGCCGCGCTCGGCGTCTCCGCCAACCGCATCACGCTGTTGCGCGACAAGGACGGCGACGGCGTCGCCGAAGTGCGCGGCACGTTCATGGAGAACCTTAGCCAGCCGTTCGGCATGGCACTGGTCGGCGACACTTTCTATGTCGGCAACACCGACGGCGTAATGGCTTTCCCGTACGTTGCCGATGCCAACCGCATCACGGCGCCGGGCAAGCGGCTCACGACGTTCAAGCCTGCCGGCCACTGGACGCGCAGCCTGCTCGCCAGTCCCGACGGCAAGAAGCTCTATGCCGGCGTCGGCTCGCTCAGCAACATCGCCGAGATGGGCATGGAGGTCGAAGAAGGCCGCGCCGCGGTCTACGAGCTCGATCTCGTCGCCGGCACGCACCGCATCTTTGGCGCAGGCCTGCGCAATCCCGTGGGCCTTGCCTGGGAGCCGACGACCGGCGTGCTCTGGACCGTCGTCAACGAGCGCGACGGGCTCGGCGACGAGACGCCGCCCGACTATCTCACGTCCGTGCGCGACGGCGGCTTCTATGGCTGGCCCTATTGCTACTGGGGCAAGACGGTGGACGACCGCGTGCCGCAGGACCCGGGGATGGTCGCCAAGGCGATTCAACCGGACTATGCGCTCGGTGGCCACACAGCCTCGCTCGGCCTGTGCTGGATGCCCGCAGGCACCCTGCCCGGCTTCGGCGACGGCATGGTGATCGGCCAGCACGGCTCGTGGAATCGCAGCAAGCTGTCCGGCTACAAGCTGGTGTTCATCCCGTTCGCGAACGGCAAGCCGTCCGGCCCCGGTCGCGACATCCTGTCGGGCTTCCTGTCGCCGGACGAGAGGGAATCCTACGGTCGCCCGGTCGGCGTCACGATCGGTCCCGACAGGAAATCGCTACTGATGGCCGACGACGTCGGCAACGTGATCTGGCGCGTGACGGGGGCGTAGGAGCTCACGTCCCGACGCACAGCGTGGCGCGCTGCTTGCGGAGCAGCGCGATCACCGACAGCGCGGTGATCAAGCCGGTCTTGGGATTCTCGGACGGGATGTTCTCGATGCCCATCGAGAAGCGCGCCGAATCCGCCTCGACCTCGATGCGGTGAACGTTGCGCGTCACGGTCGGGTCGGCCCAAACCTGGATTTGGGTGCGATCAGGCCCGATGCCCGCGAGCGACAACGCAACGGCGACATTGACGTTGGCCGGAAAGCCCTTTGCCGCTTCGCGCGCGCTGCCCTCGAACAGTTTCAGCGGCTCGCGCAGATTGTCGATGTCGATGTTGTTCTGGACGATGAAGGGCGCACCCTTCAAGCCGTCGATCGGCTTGCGGGTCACCATCTTCACGGAATGGATGGTGCCGATTGCGGCGGCGTTGACGGCATCGAGGCCGATCAGGGCGCCGGTCGGCACGAGAATGCGGCCGCCATTGGCGCGGGCGAGATCGACGAGATCGAAATTGTCGAGCAGGCCGCCGACGCTGACCACGATTGCGGCCTTGCCGCGCTTCACCGCCGGCTCGACGATCGCACGCAGCTGGCTGCTCGGCGCGCATTCGACGACGATGTCGGCGGCCTCGCCGAGCTGGTCGAGCGGCAGGATTATCGGTGGGCGACGCAAGCCGTCGATGAAGGCTTGATGCTTGGCGGGATCCCGCACGGCCACGGCCGCGAGCGACAGGCCCTCGATGCCCTGATCGAGCGCGGTCGCGATCTTGGTGCCGATCGAGCCCAGCCCGGCAACGGCCACCCGCAATTCACCCGATACATTCCGTTCGGTCATCACACCCTGCTTTCTCGCTGACCGATGTCATACCGCATCGTTTTCTGTATAAGCCAGCCTTCTACCGACGCAATTCGCCGATTTCCCCCGAACGGAGCCTTCCCCATGCGCACCCATTCGATCGCAGCCATTCCCGCCGACGGCATCGGCCCCGAGGTGATCTCGGCCGGCGTCCGCGTGCTGGAGGCTCTCGCAAGACGCAGCGGCGATCTCGCCTTCAACGTCAAGACGTTCGACTGGGGCTCGGATTATTACAAAAAGCACGGCGTGATGATGCCGGCGGACGGTCTCAGCGAGCTGAAGACGTTCGACGCGATCTATTTCGGCGCGGTCGGCGCCCCCGACGTGCCCGACCACATCACGCTGTGGGGCCTGCGCCTGCCGATCTGCCAGGGGTTTGACCAATACGCCAATGTGCGGCCGACCAAGATCCTGCCGGGCGTGGCCTCGCCGCTGCGCAATGTCGGCGTCGGCGATCTCGACTGGGTGATCGTGCGCGAGAATTCGGAAGGCGAATATGCCGGCATGGGCGGCCGCGCCCACAAGGGCCTGCCGGAAGAGGTCGGCACCGAAGTCGCCGTCTTCACCCGCGTCGGCGTCACGCGGATCATGCGCTATGCGTTCCAGCTCGCGCAGTCGCGCCCGCGCAAGCTGCTGACCGTCGTGACCAAGTCGAACGCGCAGCGCCACGGCATGGTGATGTGGGACGAGATCGCGGCCGAGGTCGCCGGCGAATTCCCTGACGTGACCTGGGACAAGATGCTGGTCGACGCCATGACGGTGCGCATGACGCTGCATCCGAAGAGCCTCGACACCATCGTCGCAACCAATCTCCACGCCGACATCCTCTCCGATCTCGCCGGCGCGCTGGCGGGAAGCCTCGGCGTCGCGCCGACCGGAAACATCGATCCGCAGCGCCGCTTCCCCTCGATGTTCGAGCCGATCCACGGCTCGGCCTTCGACATCACCGGCAAGGGCATCGCCAACCCGGTCGCGACGTTCTGGACCGGCGCGCAGATGCTCGAGCATCTCGGCGAGAAGGATGCCGCCTTACGGCTGATGGCCGCCGTCGAGCGTGTCTGCGCCGCGGGCGTGCTGACGCCGGATGTCGGAGGCAAGGCGACCACGAAGGAGGTCACGGACGCCGTGATCGATGCGATCCACGGATCGAATGTTTAGTCTTATCGGATCGAGTGTCGCCCAGGACTCGCTGCACCTCTCCCGCAAGCGGGAGAGGGAGCGCACCGCCTTCTGCGGCAAGATAACGGCCCTACCTCCGCGCCGCCGGTGACGCCGGCGGCGTGGCCATCGCGGCGGCCGGTTCAGGCGGTGTCAGATGGCGGGGGACGATGATGGTCTGGCCCGGCGTCAGCTGCGCGTTCTCGGGCAGCGAGTTGCTCTGCGCCAGCGTCCACAGCGGCACGCGGTTGGCTGCGGCGATACTCTCCATGGTGTCGCCGCGGCGCACCGGCACCCGCACGCCACTATCCCACAATTCGACCAGCGTATCCGCCGGCACGAGATAGCGCAGCGGCACGGCATCGGCCTGCGTTTGCGGCGGAATGCGCGGCAGCTGCGTCACCATCTCGACGATCTGACGATGGATATCGTCGGACTTCTCGATGTTGATGTGGGTGACGCGAGCGTTCTGCTTGAGGTCATAGCTGGCGTAATGGCCGCGAAAGCCGGGAACAGCCACGACGTCGCCGCCGCCGAGCACGCTGTCGGACAGGAAGATGTTGATGAAGCGCTCGACGTTGAGAGGCACATCGCCGGTCGCTTGCGCGGGATCGATGGCGATGACGAGGCTGATCGGGATGTTCTCCTTGGCCGCCATCTCGGAGATGACGATCGAGCACAGCCCGCCCATGGAATGGCCCATCAGCACGATCGGCGCCGGCGATTCCTTGTAGCTGGAGATGGCCCGATCGCCGATCCACCGGCAGATGGTGAATTCGTAGACGTTGGCCGAGAAGCCGGCCTTCGTTAGCTTCTCTTCGAGCCGATCCATGCCGGTCGAGAAGATGGGACCCATGGCGCCGCGGAACAGGTAGATTTTTGGCGGCGGCAACGGCTCGAACGGCGGAGGCGGCGGCGCGGCGGGTGCGGCCGCGGTGGTCTTGGATTTCGGCGGTGAGGCAGCGGCCGTGCCGCTGCTCAAGGCGAGCAGCACGATCGCTGCCAGCGCGAGGAGTCGCCTCGAATGAATCATCAGTCCAGCAGTCCCACCACGGGAGGCAGCGGCCTCCCCTGCCGGGCTTAGTGACCACCGATTGGGTAGATTTTGGGGCACGGAACCGACCATCTCCCGTCCGGCACCCGCTCCCACTGTCGCGCCGCAGGACGTGGTTTGCGAGCGTCGGCCTCAGGCGGGCCTCTCCCGGGGGCTAGAGCGGCAGCAACCGGTTGAGCAATTCGAGCAGCGTGCGCTGCTCGGCCTCGGTGAGCGGGGCCAGCATCTTCCGGTTATACGGCCCCGTCAGGCCTGCCCCGTCCTCAATGAGCTTGGCGCCCTTCGGCGTGAGCATCAGCTCGACGGCGCGGCGGTCGGACTTCGAGCGGTTGCGCTTGATGAAGCCGGACGATTCCAGCTCGTTCAGGATCTTGATCAGGTTCGGCAGGCGCAGGCGGAGCAGGCTGGCAAGGCTGCTGGGGGGAACGCCCGGATTGTCGCGAATCACGACGAAGATCGCGAAGGTCGCCGGCGTCAGGCCCAGCGCGGCGAACTCCTCGTAGAAGCCCTCGAAGAATTTCAGCTGCGCGAGCCGCAGCATGAAGCCGGGCGTGCGCTGCAGCGCGCGCAAGTCCAGTGACGTCTCCGATGGCTGAGCGGACTTCGCTCCGGGTCTGACTGCTCTCGGGCTCATGATCCTCGATCCGGCGGCCACACGTCGGCCGAATTGACACTCTCAAAAATAGCTATAAAATATAACTATTATAGAGCGGCCCAAAGACCGCCCATGGGAGGGAGACAATGAACAGCAAATTCCTGCATAAATTATGCATGGTGGCCGCAGTGCTGACCGCCGCACCGGCCTTGGCCCAGGACGTCGTGAAGATTGGCATCCTGAACGATCAATCGGGGCCGTTCGCGAGCTATCAGGGCATCGGCTCGGTCGTCGCCGCCAAGATGGCCGTCGAGGATTATGGCGGAAAGGCCGCCGGCAAGCCGGTGGAAGTCGTCGCGGCCGATCACCAGAACAAGACCGACATCGGGATCGGCATCGCCCGGCGCTGGTACGAGAACGAGAGCGTCGACGCGATCTTCGACATCCCGAACTCGTCGATCGCGCTCGCGGTGGCCGGCATGAGCGCCGAGAAGAACAAGGTGTTCGTCGGATCCGGCGCCGGCACGGTGCTGCTGACCGGCGAGAAATGCACGCCGAACACCGTGCACTGGACCTACGACACCTATTCCTACGGGCGCGGCCTCGGCAAAGCGATCGTGCAGCAAGGCGGCAAGAAGTGGTACTTCATCACTGCGGACTACGCCTTCGGCCACGATCTGGAGAAGCAGGCTGCGGAGGCCGTGAAAGCATCCGGCGGCGAGGTGCTCGGCAGCGTGCGGCATCCGCTTGGAACGGCCGATTACGCCTCGTTCCTGCTCCAGGCCCAGGCGTCAGGAGCGAACGTCATCGGCTTCGCCAATGCCGGAGACGACACCATCACCTCGATGAAGCAAGCCGCCGAGTTCGGGCTGACCAGGGATCGCAAGCTGGTCGGATTGATCCTCGGCATGAACGGCCTGCCCGCGCTCGGCCTGAAGTTTGCGCAAGGCGCGCAGATCATGAACCCGTTCTACTGGGATCTGACCGACGGCACGCGTGCTTTCGCGAAGCGCTTCGCCGAACGCATTCCCTCGAAGGCCTATCCGAACGACATGCAGGCCGGCGTCTATGCCTCGGTCATTCACTATCTCAAGGCCGTCGACAAGGCTGGCAGTGCCAAGGACGGCAAGGCCGTCGTCGCTGCGATGAAGGCGATGCCGACCGACGATCCGCTGTTCGGCAAGGGCTATATCCGCAAGGATGGACGCAAGATTCATCCGCTCTATCTTTTGCAGGTCAAGGCTCCCGATGAGTCGACCTCCACCTGGGATCTGCTGAAGGTCGTCGCCACCATCAGAGGCGAGGACGCATTCCGCGCCGAGAGCGAAGGCCAGTGCCCGCTCAGCAAGCAATAGAGGCGGAGCATGAGCGGCATCGCATCCAGCCCGGTCGATCCGTTTGCGCCTGACTTCCTGATCGATCCCTATCCTGCCTATGCGGCGCTACGCGCACTGGGACCCGCATTCGCGCTGGAGCGTTACGGCGTGTGGGCGATGGCCGGCTATGCCGAGGTCGAGCCAGCGCTGAAAGACTGGAAGACGTTCATCAGCGGCGAAGGTGTCGGCCTCCACGGCATGAACCCTGCGCTGCCAAAGCCGCTGACGCTGCAGATCGATCCGCCCGACCATGACAAGGGCCGCCGCGTGCTCGGCCGCACGCTATCTCCGGGCGTCGCAAGGAAGCTGCGCGAGACGTTCCAGCGCGATGCGGAGAAGAAGGTATCGGAGCTGATCGACAAAGGCACGTTCGATGCCGTAACCGATCTTGCGGAGGCCTATCCGATGAAAGTGTTTCCGGATGCGATCGGCATCCGCCCCGATGGGCGTGAGAAGCTGCTCGCCTGGAGCACGTTCGTATTCAACAGCTTCGGCCCGGAGAACGAGATCCTCGCAACTTCGCGGAAGGAAGGTCTCGCGGCGCAGAGCTGGATCATGGAATGTTGTGCGCGCGATGCGCTACGGCCCGACAGCCTCGGCATGATGATCTACCAGGCGGCCGATGAGGGCGAGATCACCGAGCACGAGGCGACGCATCTGGTGCGGCCGTTCCTCACTGCCGGGATCGACACCACCGTCAATGGCATCGGCAATACCCTGCTCGCGCTCGCCACCCATCCGGACGAATATCGCAAGCTGCACGAGAAACCAGAGCTGGCGCGCAACGCCTTCGAGGAAGGCCTGCGCTACGATTCACCGGTGCAGACGTTCTTTCGCACCACCTCGCGCGATGTCGGGATCGGCGGCGACGTGATCCCGGCGCACCGCAAGGTGCTGCTGTTCATGGCCTCCGCCAATCGCGATCCCGCGCGGTGGGACAGAGCCGATCGCTTCGAGGTCGAGCGGCCCGCGACCGGCCATGTCGGCTTCGGCGCCGGCATCCACGCCTGCGTCGGCCAGATGATCGCGCGTCTGGAGGGCGAATTGATCTTCGGCGAGCTCGCAAGGCGCGTGAAGACGATCGAGCTCACGGCAGAGCCGAAGCGCAGGCTCAACAATTCCTTGCGCGGGCTGGAGAGCATGCCGGTCCGCGTGACGCCAGCTTAGGCGGCATCACGCTGGAGGATGCGCGACGGCTCAGTTCCGTGCCGGCGCCGTTGCCGCCGCCGCGCGCGCGGGCCGCGGTGCGCCGGGCTCGGCGACGGGAGCAGCCGGGGCGCGCGAGCGCATGATCGCGGCGTCGATCTCGGCGATGACGCGGCGCTGGATCGCCTCGTTCTTGTCGATCGAGATGTGGCCGACGCCAGTGCCGCGGATGTCGACATTGTCGAGCTTGCCGCGGAACCCGGCCGCGGCCCGCACCGGCTCGCCGGGGCCGTCACCGATATAGATATTGATGTAGCGTTCCGCGCCGGTCGAGAGCTTGGTCTTGAACACGGAGTCGAGGCCGATCGCGAGCTTCACGGGCACGCCGAGCTGATTGAGCTTGGCGATCATGTCGGGAAGCGCGGTCGCACCGGAGGAATGGCCGACCAGGATGATGGTCTTGAGCCGACCGGCCTTGTAGGCAGCCGCCGCTTCATCGGCGAGCGAGGACCAGGACACGAAATTGGCGACGGTCACCGGGATGCCCTGCGCCTGGAGGCGGGCGCCAATCGTGTCAAGACCGAGCGAGAAGATGTTGAGCACGCCGCGGAGCAGATAGACATGCGTGGTTGCCACAGCGGCCTGGCTCGGCGCGGCGTTGGCGGTGGTCGGGCTGATGGCAACAGCTGACAGCAGGAGCAGGCCCATCGCCCAAACACGGAGGGCGGACAATTGGCTGGCGCCGGCGGTGTGACGGCCGTTCGGTCTCATCGATCTTTTCCCTGGAGACAATACGCTTCGCGATTGGCCGGAATCGTAGCCACGGCGCGCTCGCAGACGCAACAAAGAGGCGCGTGAGCGCCAATCTTAGCGGCAAGCCGTGACCATCGCGCAACACTTGCCCGGAACATGCCACTAAAGCGCCTGTTTTGAGACCATTTTTCTCCGGGGAATTGCGGAGGGACAATGGCGTTCCTATTTCAGGGCTCCGCCGACCTGCCCTCCTGGATGGTCCGGCCCCCTTCCCCCAGCCTTTGCTCCTCAGCCTCGCGGCCATCATGTCTTCCATCATCTCCGTCGCCAATCTGTCGAAGACCTATGGGTCCGGCTTCAAGGCACTCAAGAACGTCAATCTCGACATCAAGCGCGGCGAAATTTTTGCGCTGCTCGGCCCCAACGGCGCCGGCAAGACCACGCTGATCTCGATCATCTGCGGCATCGCCAATCCGAGCGAGGGCCGCGTCCTGGTCGGTGGCGAGGACATCCAGACCTCCTACCGCAAGGCGCGATCGCTGATCGGCCTCGTGCCGCAGGAATTGCACACCGACGCCTTCGAAAGCGTGTGGGCGACCGTGAGCTTCTCCCGCGGCCTGTTCGGCAAGCCGAAGAACCCCGATCACATCGAGAAGGTGCTGAAGGCCCTCTCGCTGTGGGACAAGAAGGACAACAAGATCATCACGCTCTCCGGCGGCATGAAGCGCCGCGTGATGATCGCCAAGGCATTGTCGCACGAGCCGCAGATCCTGTTCCTGGACGAGCCGACCGCCGGCGTCGACGTCGAGCTGCGCAAGGGCATGTGGGAGGTGGTGCGCGGGCTTCAGCAGTCCGGCGTCACCATCATCCTCACCACGCATTACATCGAGGAAGCCGAGGAGATGGCCGACCGCATCGGCGTCATCAACAAGGGCGAGATCGTGCTGGTCGAGGACAAGACGACCTTGATGCAGAAGCTCGGCAAGAAGCGGCTGACGCTGCACCTGCAGAACAAGGTGACGGCGTTGCCGGAAAGCCTAAGCCATTACGAGCTCGAGCTCTGTGACGGCGGCGCGACGCTGGTCTACGATTACGACACCCAGGGCGAGCGCACCGGCATCACCAGCCTGCTCGGCGATTTGCGCGCCGCCGGCATCCGCTTCAACGACCTCGACACGACGCAATCGTCGCTCGAGGACATCTTCGTCGACCTCGTGAGGACGTCATGAACCACCGCGCCATCCGTGCCATCTACCTATTCGAAATGGCGCGCACCTGGCGCACGTTGCTGCAAAGCATCGTCTCGCCGGTGGTCTCGACCTCGCTCTATTTCGTGGTGTTCGGCGCGGCGATCGGCTCGCGCATCACCGAGGTCGAGGGCGTCAGCTACGGCACCTTCATCGTGCCGGGCCTGATCATGCTCTCGGTGCTGACGCAGAGCATCGCCAACGCCTCGTTCGGCATCTACTTCCCGAAATTCTCAGGCACGATCTACGAGATCCTGTCGGCGCCGATCTCCTATTTCGAGATCGTGCTCGGCTATGTCGGCGCCGCCGCGACCAAGTCGATCATCCTGGGCCTGATCATCCTGGCAACCGCCGGGCTCTTCGTTCCATTGCATATCCAGCATCCGGTCTGGATGCTGGCCTTCCTGGTGCTGACAGCGGTGACGTTCAGCCTGTTCGGCTTCATCATCGGCATCTGGGCCGACGGCTTCGAGAAGCTGCAGATGATTCCGATGCTGGTGGTGACGCCGCTGACCTTCCTCGGCGGCAGCTTCTATTCCATCGACATGCTGCCGCCCACCTGGCGCACGGTGGCGCTGCTCAACCCGGTCGTCTATCTGATCTCGGGCTTCCGCTGGAGCTTCTACGAGATCGCGGATGTCAGCGTGTCCATCAGCATCGGCATGACGCTGGCCTTCCTGGTGATCTGCCTGATCGTGATCTGGTGGATTTTCCGAACCGGATACCGGCTCAAGAACTGATCGCGCGGCGCTCGCGAAAATGTCAGCGCCGCCGGCCGGCGCGGCACAAAGCGGCCTTGCTTACGCCTGGCGCTGGGTTAACGATGGACAGGCTGGCCGCTGGAACCAACGCCGGGCTGCAGGCATAATGCACGCCGGGGGACGGAGAGCCGCGGCGCTAAGCATGAACAGGCCGGAGGCCAGAAGTCAGATGCGTTCGTTTTTTATTGCTTTCACATCCCTGATGCTTTTGAGCGCGGGCACCGCGCAGGCCAAGGTCGAGATCACCGTCGACAAGGACAACCAGCAGATGACCGTCGCCGTCGACGGGGTCGCGCGCTACCGCTGGCCGGTGTCGACCGGCCTCCCCTCGCGCGAGACGCCGAACGGCGCCTTCCGGGCCTTCCGCATGGAAGAGGATCACTATTCCAAGGAATTCGACGACGCGCCGATGCCACACGCGATCTTCTTCACCAAGGTCGGGCACGCCATCCACGGCACGGACTCGGTCGGCCGGCTCGGCTCGCCGGCATCTCATGGCTGCGTGCGCCTGTCGCGCCAGAATGCCTCGACGCTCTATGCGCTGGTGCAGCAGCAGGGCGTGCTCAACACCACGGTGACGCTGACCGGCTCGGCACAGGTGGCGCTGGCGCGCAATCCGCGCGGCCGCAACAACACTGCGGTGGCCCGCGCCCCGCAGCCGGCTGAAGACCAATACACCATCACCGGCGCCCCCGTGGACCTGACCCCGCCGGCGCAGCCCGCGCGGCGCTACATGCCGCAGGACGACAATTACATCTACCCGGCCGACGGCAGCGACACCGGCGCGCGCTATCCGGCGCCGCGCTCGGCCACCCGCCCGCTCTACGACGCGCAGGTCTATCAGCAGCAGCCGCGGCCCTATTACGACCAGAGCTACGGCCAGCAGGGCTATTACTATCAGCCGCAGCCGCGGCAGGTTTATCAGCCGCGCGGCTACTACTATCAGAACTGACGCGGCGACCATCGACCGCCCTTGACCGTCGACGCACCATGCCATCACGCGCCACGACAATCCCGGTGCTGCTCTCGCTGCTCACTGCCGGACAAGCCATGGGATCTGATTTGGCCTTCGACCTCGAGGCGCATCGCGGCGGGCGGGCGCTGCTGCCGGAAAACACCCTGCCCGCCTTCGCCCATTCGCTGACGATGGGCGTCGACACGCTGGAGCTCGACGTCGGCGTGACCGCCGACGGCGAAGTCATCGTCGCGCATGAGCGCGGACTCAATCCCGATCTGGCACGGCGGCCCGATGGCGCCTACATCGCTCCGCCCGGCACGCCCTTCGTCAAGCTGCGGCTCGACGAGGTCAGGACCTATGACGTCGGCCGGATCCGCCCCGACAGCGCCTACGCACGACAATTCCCCGACCAGCATGCGCTGCCGGGGACGCGCATTCCAACATTGCGCGAACTGTTCGCGCTGGTGCGCAAGTCCGGCAACACCAAGGTGCGCTTCAACATCGAGACCAAGATCGATCCGAACCATCCGGATGAGACGCTTGATCCGCAGGCGTTCGTCGCGACGCTGCTCGGGGTGATCGAGACGGAAGGATTCTCGGATCGCGTCATGATCCAGTCATTCGACTGGCGGACCCTGCTGCTCATCCAGCAGCAGGCGCCGAAGATCCCAACCGTGTACCTGACGATCCAGCGCGGCTCGGCTCCGACGGTGGCGCTCGACAAGGCGACGAAGTGGACGGCGGGGTTCAGCCCGGCCGATCACGGCGGCTCGCTGCCGCGGGCGATCAAGGCTGCGGGCGGCGCGATCTGGTCGCCCTATTTCGGCGACGTGACCGCAGCGCTCGTTACGGGGGCTCACGCGCTCGGGCTGCGCGTGGTGGTCTGGACGGTGAACAAGCGTGAAGACATGGCGCGGATGATCGAGATCGGCGTCGACGGCATCATCTCGGACCGGCCGGACCTGCTGCGGCAGGTCGCCGGCGAGAAGGGGATTGCGCTGCCGGCGGGGACGCCGGTGGCGCCTTAGGCCGCGCTCGCGTCCCCTACTCGCCGTCCTTCCAGCGCCGATACAGCGCGCCCAGGATGTTGGAATAATCGTCGGTCCAGACCCGCGCCCTGTCGTCGGCTTCGGTCTGCTCCCATTGCTTGGAGGATGCGAGCCTGCCGATATCGGCCTCCTCGCGCGCGGAGATGACGACGTCGGTCGAGAAGATGTAGTCGGAATCGCGGCCGGAATCCTCGTTGAAGACCCAGCTCCTGAGATCGTTGGCGTCCGCAATGCCGACGACGACGGTCTCGAGATCCAGATGCCGGTTGGAGACGTGCATCACCACGGCGCCGTGAGGCGCGAGCTTGTCCTTGTAGATCTTCATCGCCTCTTCGGTCGCAAGGTGGATCGGGATCGCGTCGGACGAATAGGCGTCGACGATGACGAGATCATAGGCGCCGTCGGGCTCCTTGGCGAAGGTGAGGCGCGCATCGCCGATGACGGGCTTCATGTCCGGCATGCAGCTCGAGATGTAGCGGAAATTCCTGGGGTCGCGCGCGGCGTCGACCATGGACTGGTCGATCTCGAAGAAGGTCCAGTCCTCCCCCCGCTCGGCGGCGCAGGCGAGCGTGCCGGAGCCGACGCCGATTGCGGCGACCTTCAGCGGCGCGCCCTTGCGCTCGCGGATCGCGCTGACGGCCTGACCGATGCCGCCGTCCTTGTGATAATAGGTGATCGGCTCGGGCCGGCCGGTCACAGGCGTGCCGTCATTGTTGCGGAAACGCTCGGCGCCATGAATCGTGGTGCCGTGCATCAGCACATGGAAATAGCCGCCCGGCGTCACCACGATCTTGTGCACGCCGAAGAAGCTGCGCACGGTCGTGACGCGACCCTCGTCAGCGGGATAGACGCGGATCAACGCCAGCGCCAGCGCGACGGTGGCAAAGATCTTCCAGCGCCCGGCATTGAGGATCAGCGCGAGCAGCGCGGCGAGCACGCCGACGGCGCCGGCGACCCAGACACGATGATCCTCGAACCAGGTCAAAAGGCCGCCGGTCGTATATGACGGCGCGATGAGCGCCACCGCGATCGCCGCGAGCGCCAGCCAGTACCATTTGACGATTGCGGCCAGCCGCTCGTTCGCGGACGGACGGCACAGCGCGGCAAGCGCGACCAGGATCGGATATTCGGCGATCCAGGAGAAGGTGAAGGGCGCAACGAGTCCCGCGAACAAGCCACCGACCATGCCGCCGAACGACAGCGCGACATAGAAGCCGGTGAGATATCTGGCGGCAGGCCGCGTCCGCGCCAGCTCGCCGTGGCAGGCCATGGCGATGACGAAGAAGCAGAGTTGATGCCCGCCGAGCGTCAGCAGCAGATTCTGCTCGCCGCCGAAAGCCAGCAGGACGACGACACCCGCGATCGCGACCGGCTGGAGCATCAGCATCCATTTGTGCGGCAGCAGCGGCCGCGACTGAAACACGACGACCCAGGTCAAGAGGTAAAGCGACAGCGGCAGCACCCACAAAAGCGGCGCCGCCGCGACGTCGGTCGAGATGTGCGCGGTGACGGCGATGAGCAGGCCCGAGGGCACGGCGGCGAGGAAGATCCAGCGCAGCCGCGTCAAGAGGCCGGGCGCGGGTGCATTCACGTCTTCGGCCCGCGTGTCGGTCAGCGCCAGCTTCGGCGAACGCAACAACAGCACGCCGCAGGCGCCGATGAGGAGGATCAGCAGGCCATAGCCACCGGTCCAGAACCGGTTCTGCATCTGCAGGGTGAACATCGGCTCCAGCAGGAACGGATAGGACAACAGCGCGAGGAAGCTGCCGATATTGGAGGAGGCGTAGAGGAAATACGGATCATGGCCGGCCGGATGGCCGGTGCGGACGAACCAGGCCTGCAGCAGCGGATTGTTGGCGGCGAGCGCGAAGAACGGCAGCCCGATCGAGACCGCGAACAGGCCGAGCAGCCAGAAGGCGTAGCCCGAAGCCGGCGGCTCGCCATAGGCGGAGGCGATGCCGAGCGGCAGCGTCGCGAAGGCGGCGAGCAGCAGCACCAGATGCACCGCGACGGGGACGATCCGGTTCCGCGCCTGCATCAGCAGATGCGCATAGGCATAGCCGGCCAGCAGCAGCGACTGGAAGAACACCATGGCCACCGACCACACCGCCGGCGAGCCGCCGAGCCGCGGCAGCACCATCTTGGTGAACAGCGGCTGCACCGAGAACAGCAGCAGCGCGCTGACGAAGATGGCAGCGGTGTACACCGCCAGCAGCAGCCGGTTGCGCGCCGACGACGGCTGCTCCGTGGCGGCGGGTTGCACGATCGAATCCATGAATGCTCCGGCTCAAACCCGGCGGGCGCCGGACCGCGCGCAATGGAGCACAAGGCGCCTGCACGGGCAATAAAGCGTGGCGTGATGTTGCAGCAAGGAATGCCTGATATAAGAGAGTCGTTCCGGGCTATGCACAGCATCGACCCGGAACCTCGAGATTCCGGGCTCTCGCTTCGCGAGCCCCGGAATGACAGTAGACCGGGCCTTGCATTCTTCATGTCAGAAACCGACGTCATCATCATCGGCGCGGGCCACAACGGCCTCACCTGCGCGGCCTATCTCGCGATGGCGGGCCTGCGCGTGCGCGTGGTCGAGCGGCGCAAGGTGGTCGGCGGTGCCGCGGTGACCGAGGAGTTTCACCCCGGCTTTCGCAATTCTGTCGCCGCCTACACCGTGAGCCTGCTCAATCCGCAGGTGATCCGTGACCTCAGGCTCGCCGAACAGGGCCTGCGCATCGTCGAGCGGCGTGCGCAGAATTTTCTGCCCGCGCCGGATGGCAGCTATCTCCTCACCGGCGAGGGGCGGACGAAAGCCTCGGTGGCGCGGCTCAGCGCGCATGATGCGGAAGCGCTCGACGGCTTCGCCCGCGAGCTGGAAGACATCGCCGACGTGCTCAGGCGGTTCGTGCTGCGCGCGCCTCCGAACCTGCTCGACGGTTTTGGCACCAACGCGATCCGCGAGGCCGTGAACGCTTTGCAGAGCGCCAACATTCTGCGCGGCCTGACGCTGGAACAGAGCCGCAGCCTGCTGGATCTGTTCACGCGCTCGGCCGGCGAGATGCTGGATGAACGTTTCGAGCATGATCTGGTCAAGGCGCTGTTCGGCTTCGACGCCATCGTCGGCAACTATGCCAGCCCCTACGCCGCGGGCTCGGCCTATGTGATGCTGCATCACGCCTTCGGCGAGGTGAACGGCAAGAAGGGGGTCTGGGGCCACGCCATCGGCGGCATGGGCGCGATCACGCAGGCGATGGCGCGCGCGGCACGCGACCGCGGCGTCATGATTGAAACGGATGCCGGTGTGCGCGAGGTCATCGTCGAGCGCGATCGCGCCGTCGGCGTCGTGCTGGAGAACGGCTCTGCGATCCGCGCAAAGTATGTGGCGGCCAATGTCAATCCGAAGCTGCTCTACACGCAACTGATCGCGGCCGATGCTCTGCCTGCGGACTTCCTCGCCCGCATGCGGCATTGGAAGAACGGCTCCGGCACCTTCCGGATGAATGTGGCGCTGGACCGCCTGCCGTCCTTCACGGCGCTCTCAGGCGGGGGCGATCACCTCAGCTCCGGCATCATCCTGGCGCCGAGTCTCGGCTATATGGACCGCGCCTGGAGCGATGCGCGCGCGCAGGGCTGGAGCCGCGAGCCCGTGGTGGAAATGCTGATCTCCTCGACGCTCGACGACACGCTGGCCCCGGCCGGCAAGCATGTCGCGAGCCTGTTCTGCCAGCATGTCGCCCCGGAGCTTCCCGACGGAAAATCGTGGGACGACCATCGCGACGAGGTCGCCGATCTCATGATCGCGACGGTGGACAAGTACGCCCCGGGCTTCGCGGCGAGCGTGCTCGGCCGCCAGATCCTGTCTCCGCTCGATCTCGAGCGGCAGTTCGGGCTGCTCGGCGGCGACATCTTCCACGGCGCGCTGACGCTGAACCAGCTGTTCTCGGCCCGGCCGATGCTGGGCCACGCCGATTATCGCGGGCCGCTGAGAGGCCTCTACCATTGCGGCTCGGGCGCCCATCCCGGCGGCGGCGTTACCGGCGCGCCCGGCCATAACGCCGCGCAGGCGATCCTGCGGGATCACCGCGCCCTGTTCGGAAGCCGTGGATAGGCCTGTGGATTGGTTGTGGACAGGCTGTCGAAAGGCCTGTGAGCGGCCAGAGGAGGCCTGGGCGATACCGCCAGGAGCGATCCTGGGAAAGCCGGTGGGAAATCGGCGGGGCGCTCAGGGGAAAAGTGGTGGACAAGGTCCGGACAAGCAGGAGGATAAGCTGTGAAATCGGGCGGCAAAAACGACCTCGCCCGCCAGGGGAAACCCCAGCGGGCGGTGATCAGGAACAGCCTTTGAAGAAAATAGCCCCCGCTGGGAAATGGCGGCGGAAATTACTTCAAGGAGGTGCTAATCGAAGTGAACTTCTCGTTCATGGTGGTGCCCAGGCCGTTCACCACGGTAATGATCGCCAGGGCGATACCCGCGGCAATCAGGCCGTATTCGATTGCGGTTGCACCGGACTCGTCCGACCAGAACTTCTGAACCATGCGCTTCAAGACTCGCCTCCGTTTCAATTGCAAGCTGCGTGGGCTTGCTTGTACATCCGAAAATATACGTGGGCACCCGCTACAGGCGCGTTAACGCGGAACCCTTAACTTGTCCGGAAACTGGGCGTTAAAAGTTCCAAAAATTGAACTCAACGGACCCCTGAATGCAGCCTTCCCCGACCCATCGCGCCAGCTTTGCGATCGGCAGCGAAGCCGACGCCAAGCACGTCGTCGACGTGCTCACCGAGGTGTTTTTCGATGGCGATGCGGCGGTCGCCGCGTTCGAGCGGCCCGACGGACGCTGGGACGTCACGTTGCATTTCGCCGCAGCGCCCGATCAGGCATGGCTGCGCGAACTCGTTGCAACTTCAGCAGGAAATGAGATCGCGGCGACGCTCGTCTTCGACACTGTCGAAGCCAAGGACTGGGTCAAGGCCAGCCTTGAAGATCTCGTCCCGGTGCCGGCCGGCCGCTTCGTCGTGCACGGCAGCCACGATCGCGACCGTGTGGCGCCGAACAAACTCGCCATCGAGATCGAGGCGGCGCTCGCCTTCGGCACCGGTCACCATGGCACGACGCGCGGCTGTTTACTTCTGCTTGACCATGTCCTGAAGAGCTCCCGCCCGAGGAGCCTGCTCGATCTCGGCACCGGCACGGGCGTGCTGGCGATCGCGGCGGCGAAGGCGCTGCATCGCGCGGTGCTGGCTTCCGACATCGATCCGCCGTCGGTCCGGGTGGCCGCCGAGAACGCCACGCTGAACGAAGTTGGCAACCATGTGCGGGTGATCCGCGCCACCGGCTTTGCCGCGCCGGATTTTGCGCGTGCAGGCCCGTTCGACCTGGTGCTCGCCAATATCCTTGCCAATCCGTTGCGGCAATTGGCGAACCCGATGACGCGGCACCTTGCGCCTGGCGCCCGCATCATCCTCTCCGGCCTATTGACGCACCAAGCGCCCGCCGTGATCGGCGCCTACCGCACCCGCGGCCTCGTGCCGGTGAAGCATCTGCGCATCGAGGGGTGGAGCAGTCTGTTGCTGAGGAAGGTCGGATGAACTAACCGCGTCGCGACGGCGGTGCGATCCCTCGCCCCGCTATTCCGCCGGCTTCTTGTCGCGGCGTGACGCGCCCTGCCCCTGCAAAGCGCGCCTGGCGCGGCGCTCGGCGAAACGGTCGATCATCTGGCTGATGAGGCCGCGCCGCTTCTTCGGTACTGCCGCTGTCGGAGCGCGGCGCGCCGGCGGCGAAATCTTCTCAAAGGTGAACGCTGGCATCGTGTGTCCCCTCGCCGTTGAGATGAACCACCCGCTCGAATTTCCCTGTTATCCGGACGAAGCGCAACTGCCGCATCCTTTACTCCACTCAATTCGAATGGAACTATTTCAAGCACGGTCCATGCCAGATGCGACGCAAATGCGTCTACATTGCGGACTGATCTCCATGATCCTAAAGTGATCCACCATGTTCGAAGCGCACTTCCAGACATTCGAGGAGCCGGAGGCCGGCGTCGCCTTGGCGGCACGACTGGCCGCACTTCGCGAAGAACTTGCCCGTCGCAAGTTGATCGGCTTCGTCGTGCCACGTGCCGATCAGCAGCAGAACGAATATGTACCGCCATCGGAAGAGCGGCTCGCCTGGCTGACCGGCTTTACCGGCTCGGCGGGACTAGCAATGGTTCTGCCGCATGAGGCTGCGCTGTTCGTCGACGGCCGCTACACGCTGCAAGCCGCCAAGCAGGTCGATACCAGGGCATGGGCGGTGGAATCGCTGATCGATCCGCCGCCGGAGAGCTGGGTGGCGGCGCATCTGAAAACCGGCGACCGCCTCGGATTTGATCCGTGGCTGCACACTTTTTCGGCAGCCGAACGATTGTCCGCCGCCTGCGCCAAGGCCGGGGCCGAGCTGGTCGCGGTCGACAGCAATCCGATCGACGCGATCTGGCAGGACCGGCCGCAGCCGCCGCTCGCCCCCGTCGCGGTACACAGCCTTCAGCATGCCGGTGTCGCTGAAGCGGAGAAGCTGACGCAGATCAGGGCCGAGATTGCCAAGCTCGGCACCGATGCCTTGGTGCTGTCGGACAGCCACGCGGTGGCCTGGACCTTCAACATCCGCGGAGCCGACGTCGCCCATACGCCGCTGCCACTGTCCTACGCGCTGGTGCCGAAGGACGGCCGTCCCACTATCTTCATCGACCACCGCAAGCTCTCCAATCTCACGCGCGACCATCTCGAGCAGTCCGCCGACGTGCGCGAACCGGACGCGATGGCGCCGACGCTGATGGCGCTGGCCAAGAGCGGTGGATCGATCGCGCTCGACAACGCCACCGCGGCCGACGCGCTCAGCCGGCTGATCACCGGCGCCGGCGGCAAGCCGGTGCGCGGCAGCGACCCTGTTGCACTCCTGAAGGCGGTCAAGAACGCGACCGAGATCAAGGGCACCAAGACGGCTCACCTGCGCGACGCCGTGGCGCTGGCGCGCTTCCTCGCATGGATCGATCGCGAGGCGCCAAGCGGCAAGCTCACCGAGATCGACGCGGTCGAGGCGCTGGAAACCTTCCGCCGCGACACCGGCCCGCTCAGGGACGTCTCGTTCCCGACCATCTCCGGCACCGGCCCGAACGGCGCCATCGTGCATTACCGCGTCACCCGCAAGAGCAACCGGCGGATCGCGCCCGGCGATCTCCTGCTGATCGATTCCGGCGCGCAATATGAAGACGGCACCACCGACGTCACGCGCACCATGGCGGTAGGCGAGCCGACGGATGAGATGCGCGACCGCTTCACCCGCGTGCTGCGCGGCCACATCGCGATCGCGCGCGCCGTCTTTCCGGACGGCACCACGGGCGCGCAACTCGACACGCTGGCGCGGCAACATCTCTGGGCCGTCGGGCTCGATTTCGAGCACGGCACCGGCCACGGCGTCGGCAGCTATCTCTCGGTGCACGAAGGACCGGCGCGAATTTCGAAGCTCGGCACCACGCCGCTGAAGCGCGGCATGATCCTGTCCAACGAGCCTGGCTATTACAAGACCGATGGCTTCGGCATCCGCATCGAGAATCTCGAGCTGGTCGTCGCCGCCGACATCAAGGGTGCCGAGAAGCCGATGAACGCGTTCGAGACGCTGACCCTGGCACCGATTGACCGTCGCCTGATCGATGTCGCGATGCTGAGCCGCGACGAGCTCGATTGGCTGAACGCGTACCATGCGCGCGTCAGGGACGACGTGCGGCCGGCGCTGGATGAGGCAACAAAGGCCTGGCTCGATCAGGCCACGGCGGAGCTGAGGGCGTAGGCTCGTCGTTGTGCATAGCGCTACGCGATTTGCGCAACGCTCTTTCCGCATTACAGCTGTCATGCCCCGCGAAGGCGGGGCATCCCACTACGCCGCACCATCTCGGCTCAATCACTCCCGGCTCTGAAATACTGGATTCCCCGCCTTCGCGGGAAATGACACCTGCTTTGTGGCACGAGCAGCGCGCCCAAACGGTCGCCATCGTGCCCTCATCATAACCGTCCCGAAATCCGAATAGCCGCATTCCGAATCGCTGATATCGATCTTGCGCGGGAACGCTACAGTCGATTCGAATTCGGACGACGGACGACCTATGCACGGCATGATCAGCAGGCCGCCGGACACGGCGACGAAAAACATCGCGACCTCGCGCCTGGTGTTGCTGCTGCTGGTGGTGATGACCGGGGTCGCACCGATCTCGCTCTACATCCTGGTTCCGGCGCTGCCGGTGCTGGCGACGGATTTCGGCAGCGACATCTCGATCGCGCAGATGACGGTGTCGCTCTACATGGTCGGCATCGCACTGTCGCAGCTGATCATGGGCCCGCTGTCGGACCGGTTCGGGCGGCGTCCGGTGCTGCTCGGAGGACTTGCACTGATGGCGGCGGCTAGCGTCGCCTGCATTTTCGCCGAGACCCTGCCGCAATTGATTGCCGCACGCTTCTTTCAGGCGCTCGGCGGCGCATCCGGCATGGTGATCAGCCGGGCCATCATCCGCGACATCTACGAGCGCGACCGCGTCGCCTCGATGATCAGCCTCGTGGTCGCGGCGCTGATGATCGGGCAGATGGTCTCGCCGCTCACCGGCGGCCTGATCGAGACCGCGTTCGGCTGGCGCGCGATCTTCTATGCCATCACCATAGCGGCCATCGTCGTTGCCGTCGCAATCGCCTTGGCGCTGCCTGAGACCCGCCGCAGCCGCGCCGCCGGCAGCGGCTTCCGCGGCGATCTCGGCATGCTGATCCGCAATCGCGCCTTCGTCGGCTATGTGATGTGCCAAGTGCTGGCGTCCCAGATCATCTTCACCTTCGCCGGCGGCGGGCCCTACATCGTGGTGACGCAGATGGGCCGCAGCAGCGCCGAATACGGCGCCTGGTTCGCGACGACGGGCTTTGCGTTTCTGGTCGGCAATCTGCTCTGCGTGCGCTTTGCGCCGCGGCACTCGCTGGAGAAGCTGATCTGGTTCGGGCTCGCCCTGCAGCTCTGCGGCAGTCTTGCGAACCTGCTCTGGAGCTTCGTCGGCTGGAACGAGGCGCCCGCCTGGCTGTTCGGCACCCAGATGATCGTGATGGCCGGCAACGCCTTCGTGATGGCGAATTCCGCCGCCGGCGCTATCAGCATCCGTCCCGAAGCGGCGGGCACCGCCTCGGGCGCGATGGGCTTCCTGCAGCAAGGCATTGGCGCGCTGATGTCGCAGTTCGGCGCCTATCTCGGCGGCCACTCCGCAACGACGCTGCCGCTGATCTCAGCGGTGCTCGCGATCTCGATCCTTTGCGCCTGCGTGATGATGTTCGTCGTGCCCCGCCGCGAGGCGGTAGCGAGCGAGGCGCTGATCGGGCAGGCCGAGGAGGATGAGACGGGGATGATGTGAGGGACGCCGAGTAGAGTCCCTCTGCGGAACGATTCTGGATCGCTTCCGCCTTCGCCGAGGCTTCGGCGGACAAGTCGCTACGCTCGCAATGACGACGCGGAGAGAGCAGTGCCAAAAATGAGAGGCGGGGCTGGGCCCCGCCTCTCTCAATTCAAGTCTGTGTTTCGGCTTACGCCTGGCTCGCGATCGCCTTGCCGAGCGCGGCCTGCGCCGCTGCAAGCCGCGCGATCGGCACGCGGTAGGGTGAGCAGGAGACGTAGTCGAGACCGATATGGTGGCAGAAGGCGACGGAGGCGGGATCGCCGCCGTGCTCGCCGCAGATGCCGACCTTGAGCGACGTGCGGGTCTTGCGGCCACGGGCGACGCCGATCTTGACCAGCTCGCCGACGCCTTCCTGATCGAGCGAGATGAAGGGATCGACCGTGAGGATGCCCTTCGCGACGTAGGGACCGAGGAAGCTCGCCGCGTCGTCGCGGCTGATGCCGTAGGTCGTCTGCGTCAGGTCGTTGGTGCCGAACGAGAAGAACTCGGCCGACTGCGCGATCTCGCCCGCAAGCAGGCAGGCGCGCGGCAGCTCGATCATAGTGCCGACCTGATAGGCCAGCTTGGTGTTGGTCTCGCGCATCACGGCCTGTGCGGTGGCATCGATCCGTGCCTTGACCAGGTCGAGCTCGGCCTTGGTCGCGATCAGCGGCACCATCACCTCGAGGCCGACGGCCTTGCCGGTGCGCTTCTGCGCCTCGACCGCCGCCTCGAAGATCGCGCGGGCCTGCATCTCGGCGATCTCGGGATAGGCGATCGCGATGCGGCAGCCGCGGAAGCCGAGCATCGGGTTGAACTCCGAGAGCTCGCGGGCGCGGTCGGCGAGGCGCCGCGGGTCGGTGTTCATGGCGCGCGCCACTTCCTCGACCTCGGCATGGGTGTGCGGCAGGAATTCATGAAGGGGAGGATCCAGAAGCCGGATCGTGACGGGCAGGCCCTTCATAATCTCGAACAGCTCGACGAAGTCGGCGCGCTGCATCGGCAGCAGCTTTGCCAGCGCGGCGCGGCGCGACTGCTCGTCCTCGGAGAGGATCATCTCGCGCACCGTGCGGATGCGCGTCTCCTCGAAGAACATGTGCTCGGTGCGGCAGAGGCCGATGCCTTCCGCGCCGAACTTGATCGCGGTGCGCGCGTCGTCCGGCGTGTCGCCGTTGACCCGGACGCCGATCTTGCGGACCTGGTCGGCCCAATTCATCAGCGTGCCGAACTCGCCGGACAGCTCCGGCTCGATCATCGGCATGCGGCCGGCGAGCACCTGGCCGAGCGAGCCGTCGATGGTGATGACATCGCCGGTCTTGAAGGTGCGCGAGCCGATGCTCATGGTGCCGCGGCCGTAATCGACGCGGATGGTGCCGCAGCCGGAGACGCAGGGCTTGCCCATGCCGCGCGCGACCACCGCCGCGTGCGAGGTCATGCCGCCGCGCGTGGTCAGGATGCCTTCGGCGGCGTGCATGCCGTGGATGTCTTCCGGGCTGGTCTCGATGCGGACCAGGATGACCTTGCGCCCGTCGGCCTGAAGCTTGGCCGCTTCGTCCGAGGAGAACACGATCTCGCCGGACGCGGCGCCCGGGGACGCCGGCAGGCCGGTCGCAATCACGTCGCGCTTGGCGTTGGGATCGATGGTCGGATGCAGGAGCTGATCGAGCGAGGCCGGATCGATCCGCGTCACCGCTTCCTTCTTCGAGATCAGGCCCTCATTGGCGAGTTCGACCGCGATGCGCAGCGCCGCCTTCGCGGTGCGCTTGCCGCCGCGGGTCTGCAGCATCCACAGCTTGCCCTGCTCGACCGTGAACTCCATGTCTTGCATGTCGCGGTAGTGCTTCTCGAGCAGCGTGTAGATCCGCGTCAGCTCCTTGAACGCTTCCGGCATCGCTGCTTCCATCGACGCCTTGTCGGAGCCCGACTCCTTCCGCGCTTCCTCGGTGATGTCCTGCGGCGTGCGGATGCCCGCGACCACGTCCTCGCCTTGCGCGTTGATCAGGAATTCGCCGTAAAGCTTACTCTCGCCGGTCGAGGGGTTGCGGGTGAAGGCAACGCCGGTGGCCGAGGTCTCGCCCATGTTGCCGAACACCATGGCCTGCACGTTGACCGCGGTGCCCCAGGATTCCGGAATGTCGTGCAGCTTGCGGTAGGTCACCGCGCGCGCGTTCATCCAGGATGAGAACACCGCGCCGATCGCGCCCCAGAGCTGGTCGTGCGGATCCTGCGGGAATTCCTTGCCGGTCTCGCGTGCGACCGCGTCCTTGTACTTGCCGACCAGTTCGACCCAATCTTCGGCCGACAGATCGGTGTCGAGCGTGTAGCCCTGGCTGTCCTTGAAGGTGTCGAGGATCTCCTCGAAGTGATGATGCTCGAAGCCGAGCACCACGTCGGAATACATCGTGATGAAGCGGCGATAGCTGTCATAGGCGAAGCGGCGGTCGCCCGACAGCTCGGCCAGCGCTTCCACGGTCTGGTCGTTGAGACCGAGATTGAGCACGGTGTCCATCATGCCCGGCATCGAGGCGCGCGCGCCGGAGCGTACCGAGACGAGCAGCGGGTTCCTGGTGTCGCCGAACACCTTGCCGGTCAACTTGCCGACATAGTCGAGCGCCTTCTCAACCTGCGGCTTCAGTTCCTTCGGGTAGGTCTTGTCGTGCTCGTAGAAATAGGTGCAGACCGAGGTCGGGATGGTGAAGCCCGGAGGCACCGGCAGGCCGAGATTGGCCATCTCGGCGAGGTTGGCGCCCTTGCCGCCGAGCAGGTCGCGCATTTCCGTCCGGCCCTCGGCCTTGCCGTCACCGAACGTGTACACCCATTTGCCGGCCTTAGCCGCCGCCGGCGCCGTCTTGGCGGGTGCAGCCTTCTTCGGCGCGGGCTGCGCGGCAACCTTTGGCGGAGCCGCCTTGGTCACGGCCTTGGCCGCGGGCTTTGCGGCGGCTTTGGCGACCGGCTTCGGCGCGCTCTTGGCCAGTGCCTTGCGGGCTGGCGGCGCTGCCTTTGCGGCGGCGGAGGGCTTTGATTTCGCTGGGATTTTCGCTGGCATTTTCTTGGGCTTCGAGGCGGCTTTGGCCATAGCTTGCACACAACCTGCGAGAGGAATGGGAAATCGCGGGCCTTACACCACTTTGGGCGGGCCCGCGCAAGACGGACAGTTCCGAAAAGTGAACGCCTAGAAGCGGAGCCACTTCAGGAGCCCGAGCCCGATCGCGCCGTTGACGATGAGGAAGATCGCGACGATGAGGTTGAGAAGCCGCGGCATGATCAGGATGAGCACGCCCGCAATCAACGACAGGATCGGCGAAATGTGGGCGACGGTGATGTGCATGAATTATCTTTCTGTGAGGTGAGACGAATCGCGCGGATCATAACCCGCTGGGTTCCGGGAGTAGAGATGCGCAAGGGCTGCTGCGAGTTCCGGCCTCACGAAAACTGCCCGAAATTGCCGCTGTTACGGCAGTCATTTTCCCGGAACATTGGCTTGAGGCATGCATTGGCAACCGGTCGCGCCGCTGGCGCGTCCGCAGAATCACGTCGAAGGAGTTGTCCATGCGGAACAGGATTTTTGCTCTCGCAGCGCTCGCGGCCGCAACCGGCGCGCCCCTTGCGGCGCAGGCGCAAAGCGATGTCACGATCGGACGCGCGCCCGCCATGGTCGACGGCGCGCCGACGATTGCCGTCGAACAGCGGCCCGCCTTCCGCGAATATGTCGTCGAACAACGTGTGCCGCCCTTCCGCATTCCGGATCGCGTGGTGGTCGGCACCACCTTACCCGAGGCAGGCGTCACCTATTATGACGTGCCGCAACGTTTCGGCGCCACGACCTATCGCTACACCGTCGTGAACGGCGAAACCGTGCTGGTCGAGCCGCGCTCGCGCCGCATCGTCGAGGTGCTGGACTAAAGACGCAGCCGCTCCATTCGATGTCCGGCGCGTCACATCAGGCTGGCGCGAGCAGTGTTAAATCGGACATCAGGCCCCGCCCGGTTCTCCCCCCGCCGGGCGGGGCATTTTTTCGCTCTGTCATTCCGGGGCGCGCGGAGCGCGAGCCCGGAATCCATCGTGCCGCGCGTGAAGAGGAGAAATGGATTCCGGGCTCGCGCCAAGTGGCGCGCCCCGGAATGACAGCGGTGTTTGCCGCGCGACCGCGGCCTCAATCCTGGATCTTCGAGAAGTCCGCCACCGCGCGCGTGGCGCTGCGGATCTCGTTGAGGAGCTTCAGGCGGTTCTCGCGCACCTTCGGATCGTCGTCGTTGACGCGCACCTTGTCGAAGAAGGCATCGACCGGCGGACGCAGCTTTGCCATCGCGCTCATCGCGGCGGCGAAGTCTTCCTTGGCCACCGCAGCGCTGGCTTCCGCCTTGACCTCACCGATCGCCTTGGCCAGCGCCTTCTCCTCAGCGAGGCTGTAGAGCGCAGCATCCGGCGCGCCGTCGAAGCTGCGCTTGTCCTTTTTCTCCTCGATCGAGAGGATGTTGCTGGCGCGCTTGGTGCCGGCGAGCAGATTCCTGCCGTCGTCAGTGTCGAGGAATTTCCCGAGCGCCTCGACGCGGCGGACGATCATCTGGAGATCGTCCTGGCCGCCGAGCGCGAACACGGCATCGACGAGATCGTGGCGCGCGCCCTGCTCGCGGAGCTGGACCTTGAGGCGATCGGCGAAGAAGGCGAGGAGATCACCGATCAGTGAGACAACGTTATTGGCTGCGATTGCCCCCCTTTTTCGAAGGAATGTCGGATTGGGGGTCGGATTGCGAACAACACGAACAATGTCTTCGAAAGTGGCGTCGGTGCCACGGATGACGTGAAGTGCAATTCCAGCCTGGAAAATCGGCGTCAGGGAAATGCGATCGCTCTGCTCCAAGACAATTCTGATCACACCCAGCGCCGCACGACGCAGCGCATAGGGGTCCTTGCTGCCCGTCGGCTTCTCGTCGATCGCCCAGAACCCAACCAGGGTATCGATCTTGTCCGCGAGCGCCACCACGACGCTGACCGGATCGGTCGGAACGCGATCAGCAGGCCCTTGCGGCTTGTAGTGCTCCTCGCTAGCCGCGGCGACGGAGGTGTCCTCGCCTTGCGCCAGCGCGTAGTACTTGCCCATCAGGCCCTGCACTTCAGGGAATTCGCCGACGACTTCAGTCAGCAGATCCGCCTTGGCGAGATGCGCCGCGCGCGTTGCCTTGCCGACATCGGCGCCGACCAGCGGCGCGATCTCAGCAGCAAGGCGCTCGATGCGCTTGATCCGCTCCGCCTGCGTCCCGAGTTTCTCGTGAAACACGATCTGATCGAACTTCGGCAGCCGGTCCTCGAGCTTGGTCTTGAGGTCCGTCTCGTAGAAGAACTTCGCATCCGACAGCCGCGCGCGGATCACGCGCTCGTTGCCGGCAATGATGGTTTTGCCACCGTCGGTCGCCTCGATATTGGCGACCAGGATGAACTTGCTCGCGAGCTTGCCCGTCTTGGGGTCGCGCACCACGAAGCACTTCTGGTTGTTGCGGATGGTGGCGCGGATGACTTCGTCGGGCGTCCGCAAGAACTCCGGCTCGAACGAGCCCATCAGCACGACCGGCCATTCGACGAGGCCGGCGACCTCATCGAGCAGGTTCTGATCCTCGACCAGCTCAAAACCTTGCGCAAAGGCGAGCTGCTTGGCGTCGGTGAGGATGGCGTCCTTGCGGCGCTCGGGGTCGAGCACGACTTTTGCGGCAAGAAGCTTCGCCTCGTAGTCCTCGAAGCGGCGCACGGAGATCGGGGCCGGCGCGAGGAAGCGGTGGCCGTAAGTGGTCTGGCCGCTCTCGATGCCGTCGACCTCGAACTTCACGACATCGGGCTCTTCGGTCTCGGGGCCGAAGGTCGCGGTGATCGCGTGCAGCGGACGCACCCAGTTCAGCGAGCCGGGCTTGCCGGAACGCGCGCCCCAGCGCATCGATTTCGGCCAGGGGAAGGTGCGGATGATGACAGGCAGGATCTCGGCGAGCACGTCGATCGCGTCGCGGCCGGGCTTCTCGATCAAGCCGATGTAGAAATCACCCTTGGGGTCGCGCTGGATTTTTGCCTCGTCCAGCGACTTCAACCCCGTCGCCTTGAGGAAGCCCTGCACGGCCGCATCGGGCGCGCCGACCTTGGGTCCGCGGCGCTCGGACTTCAGATCAGGCTGGCGCGCAGGGATGCCGTGCACGGTGAGCGCAAGGCGGCGCGGCGTCGCAAACGCCTTCGCGCCCTCGTAGACCAGGCCTTCGGCAACCAGCTTGTCGGTGACCATGCGGCGCAGATCGTCGGCCGCCTTGGCTTGCATGCGCGCGGGGATTTCTTCGGAAAACAGTTCAAGCAAAAGATCGGGCATCAGGCCGCTCCGCCCGCTTCAGTATGGATCCAGGCCTCGCCGCAAGCCTTTGCCAGCTCGCGCACGCGCAGAATGTAGCTCTGCCGCTCGGTCACGGAGATCACGCCGCGGGCATCGAGCAGGTTGAAGACGTGGCTCGCCTTGATGCACTGGTCATAGGCCGGCAGCGCCATCAGATGCTGCTTCTTGTTGCCGCCGTCGCGCCAACCGGCGTCGAGATATTTTCTGCAAGCTGCTTCCGCCATCTTGAACTGTTCGAACAGCATCGCGGTGTCGGCGACTTCGAAATTGTGCCGCGAATATTCCTGCTCGGCCTGCAGGAACACGTCGCCATAGGTAACCTTGGCATCACCGTCGCGCCCATTGAAATTGAGGTCGTAGACGCGGTCGACGCCCTGCACATACATCGCGAGGCGCTCGAGCCCGTAGGTGAGCTCACCCGCGACCGGCGCGCATTCGAAGCCGGCGACCTGCTGAAAGTAAGTGAACTGGCTGACTTCCATGCCGTCGCACCAGCATTCCCACCCCAAACCCCAGGCGCCCAAGGTCGGGCTCTCCCAATCGTCCTCGACGAAGCGGATGTCGTGCACGGCGGAATCGATGCCGATCGCGGCGAGCGACTTCAGGTACAGATCCTGAAGGTTCGGCGGCGACGGCTTCATGATCACCTGGAACTGGTAATAATGCTGCATCCGGTTCGGGTTCTCGCCGTAACGGCCGTCCTTGGGCCGGCGCGAGGGCTGCACATAGGCCGCGTTCCAGGGCTTTGGCCCGAGCGCGCGCAGCGTGGTCGCCGGATGGAAGGTGCCCGCGCCCATCTCCATGTCGTAGGGCTGCAGGATCACGCAGCCCTGCTCGGCCCAGAACCGCTGGAGCGCGAGGATGAAGCCTTGGAACGAGCGTTCCGGGCGCATATGGGCGGGCAATGAGGCGTCCATCGTCAGATCGGGCTCTCGCGGGGGGTTTGAATCGCGCGGGACCGTATCGACGGCGGGGATGGGAATCAAGGCGAAGGGGCGGATTCGGGCGTCATTCCGGGGCGCTCGCAGGGCGAGCCCGGAATCCACTGCGCCGCTCACTCCGTGGTTCGATGGATTCCGGGTTCTCGCTTCGCGAGCCCCGGAATGACGAGCGTGTGGAGGTTTGTCCTAACCCGGCCGGTAAGCTCCGGTCACAGGGTCACGCTTCAGCGTCTGGATATCCCCCATGCGGGCGGCTTCGGCGACGCGCGACAGGCGCATCTCCTCAAGCTCCTGGTTGATCCGGATGGCGGTCTTGTAGGCCCAGCGGACCACGGCAAGCCCGCCCAGCACGCCCGCGAAAGCGACGAACGGCGGCATCGGTCGATCCTCGTCTATGCTCAGCCCCCACGGACATTCTGGCGCAGATGGACCTGCGCCGCAATCGGCACCGCCCGGGCGAAATGGCGCGGGAGCGCGAGCCCTAGAACCCGAATTTCGCCCAGATCGCCCGCGTCTCCACTGCCGAGATCAGCTCGTCCGGCAGCCCGGCCATTGATTCCAAAGCCGAAAGCTGCCCCGCGCCGGGCGATTTCCTGCCCAAGAAGCCTGACAGCAGCCCGGTCGGCTGCGCAATCACGGGGGTGAGAACCTTCTCGCCGTAGCGGGAACGAAGAGTTGAGCGGAGATCGCCGATGCTGTCGGCGAGCCCCAGCGCGATCGCGCCTTCCCCCGCCCAGTATTCGCCCGTGAACAGTGTGTCGTCGGCTCCCTTCAGCCGGGCGCCGCGGCTCTGCTTGACCAGCGCGATGAAGATCTGATGGATCTCGCGCTGGATCGCCTTCAGTCGGGCCACGTCATCGGGGTTTTCCGGCAAGAACGGGTCGAGCATCGCCTTGTGCTCGCCCGAGGTGTAGAGGCGCCGCTCGATGCCGAGCCGCCTGATCGCCTCCTGGAAACCGAAACTGCCGCCGACTACGCCGATCGAGCCGAGGATCGAGGAGGGATCGCAGATGATCTCATCGCCCGCGCAGGCGATCATGTAGCCGCCGGAGGCCGCAACATCCTCGACGAACACGAGGACGGGCAGCTTCTTCTCCGCGGCGAGCTGCTTGATGCGCAAGTAGATCTGGCGCGACTGCACCGGCGAGCCGCCGGGCGAATTGATCACCAGCGCCACGGCCTTGGCGTGCCGATGGGAAAACGCGCGCTCGAGCACCCGCGCGACGCCGGCAAGCGTCAGGCCCGGACGCAGCGGCGTCACCGCACCGATCACACCGGACAGCCGCACCACAGGCACGACCGCCGTGCCGGGACGAAAGCGCGCCGGCAGATATTGCATGAGCTTGTCGGCCAGGCCGGAACTCTCACGATCGTTCAATTGTTCGGCCATGGCCTTACCTCTGATTAACCATTTCTTATCACGCGAGTGTCATTGAAAGTGCCAGGAACGTGTTTTGCAGAATCCGCGTTGGGAAGCTGCAATAGGCAGCGGAAGGAAACGCCATGAAGATCTATCTGCTGTTGCTGCTGATCGGTGCGCTTTTCACGGCGATTCACTTTACGTCGCCGCAAGAGCAGCAGACGGAATCGCTTCCGCAATAAGCCGTCACGGCCTCGCCAGCGGCAACGCCGCCCTCCCCTCCAGGATATCCTTCACTTCTTTCTTCGGCACGTTTGACTCCTCGTTGAGCATGAGGCCCGGCAGCAATTGCGTCGGTGCCCGGCCGCCTTTGACTGCGCGCACCAGCACCCGGATGGCAGGCTTTCCCGTTTCGCCATGAACCGGCAGGATCGCAAGGCTGCCGAAGCCGCGTGACAGCGCTGCCATGACGTCGCCAAGTCCGTCCGCGCGCCAGATCAGGGTCAGCACGCCGCTCGATCGGAGAATGCGCCGGGCTGCATGCACCCACGCATGCAGCGTCTCCTCCCTCGCCACATGCGCGGTGTGACGCGCCTGATCCGGCGAGCCGCGATGGCGTGCGGGATCGTTGAAGGGCGGGTTCATCAATACGGCGTCGGAACTGTCGGGCAGAAGTCCGTTCGCTGCAAACGCCGGCGCATCGGCGGTGACGTCGAGCACGATGACCTCGGCGGGAATCGCGTTCGCGGCGGCGTTCGCCCGCGCAAGCTGCGCCAGTTCCGGATCGATCTCGACGAGGCTCAGCCTGATCCCCTCGACGCGCCGCGCCAGCGCAAGGCCCGCCGTGCCGACGCCGGCGCCAAGCTCGACCACGCGGTCACCCGCCTTGGCGTCGGTCGCCGCTGCAAGCAGGACGGCGTCGTGCCCGGCGCGGTGGCCTGACCGCTTCTGCATCAAGCGCAACTGCCCGCCGAGAAACGCGTCCTCGGTAATATCCGCGGCCTCAATCATCGCCGCGCAGTTCGTGGCTGAGGCCTGCCTCGGTGAGGAGCGCCCTGGCTTCCTCGGCGTCGTCCTCATGAACCAGGATCCGCCGCGGCAGAATGCCGAGAGACCCCTCGATGATGCTCATGTTCTGGTCCAGCACCAGATGATGGATGTTGGCACCGTCGAGCAGTGCGCCAATCGCCGACACCAGCACCATATCGTTGGTCCGAACCAGTTCACGCAAAACGGAGGTCTCCTGCCTGAAAGTGGCTAACGCGGCAAATGTCAATGGTTCCGCGGCCCTTGCCGCATCCGCCGCCAGTTTCTATTGTATTTCCATCAGAATAGCCCTTCCGGGGCAAATATTGGAGACCGGCGTGGCCGTCATCGTACCTTTCGAAACCCCCGGCGCGTCGATCGAAGAGCTGGTTGCCCTTGTCGCTCCCGATATGGAGCGCGTCAATGCCACGATCCTGTCGCGGACCGGCTCCGACGTGACCATGATCCCTGAAGTGGCCAACCACCTGATCTCCTCAGGCGGCAAGCGCCTACGCCCGATGCTGACGCTCGCCATGGCCAACCTCGCCGGCTACAGCGGCGACGGCCACATCAAGCTGGCTGCCAGCGTCGAGTTCATGCACACCGCCACCCTGCTCCATGACGACGTGGTCGACGAGAGCGAGATGCGCCGCGGCAAGCTGTCGGCGCGCATGCTCTGGGGCAACGAGGCAAGCGTGCTGGTCGGCGACTTCCTGCTCGGCCAGGCCTTCCGCATGATGGTCGAGGTCGGCTCGCTGCGCGCGCTCGACATCCTCTCCGCGGCGGCCGCCACCATCGCCGAGGGAGAGGTGATGCAGCTCGCCGCCGCCAAGAACACCGCGACCACCGAGGACGAATATCTCGCCGTGATCCGCGGCAAGACCGCCGAATTGTTCGCCGCCGCCTGCGAGGTCGGCCCCGTGATCGCGAACCGCCCGAAGGCGGAGCAGACCGCCTGCCGCTCGGTCGGCATGAATCTCGGCATCGCCTTCCAGCTCGTCGACGACGTGCTCGACTATGGCGGCAAGAGCGCCAAGCTCGGCAAGAACACCGGCGACGATTTCCGCGAAGGCAAGATCACGCTGCCCGTCGTGCTCGCCTTCCGCCGCGGCAACGACACCGAGCGCGCCTTCTGGATCCGGGCGCTCGAGCGCGGCGAGATCGGCGATTCCGATCTCGATCACGCCATCGGCCTGATGAACAAGCATCGCGCGCTGGAGGACACGCTGATTCGTGCCCAGCACTACGGCGCCATGGCCGTGGATGCACTGGCGCTGTTCCCGCCCTCGCCGATGAAGAGCGCGCTGGAGCAGGTCGTGGCGTTCTGCTTGGCACGGTCGCATTAGGCGACTGACGCTCACGCTTTGCGCGCTCCCTCCACCCGTCATAGCGAGCGTAGCGAAGCGATCCAGAAGCCCGCCGCGGAGACGGATGCCGCGCGCATGATCCGGTCAGGCGAAGCGAACGTTGCGATCTGCGGCGGCGCGGAAGCCTGCATCGACATCGTCAGCCTCGGCGGCTTTGCGGCGGCGCGGGCACTATCGAGCGGCTTCAACGAGGAGCCCGCGCGCGCCTCGCGTCCGTTCGATCGCAACCGCGACGGTTTTGTCATGGGCGAAGGCGCCGGCATCCTGGTGATCGAGGCGCTGGAGCATGCGCAGGCGCGCGGCGCGACGCCGATCGCAGAGATCGTCGGCTACGGCACAACCGCGGACGCCTATCACATGACCTCGGGGCCGTCCGACGGCGATGGTGCCCGCCGCGCCATGGAGATCGCGCTTCGGCAGGCCAAGCTTGCGCCCGCGGATGTGCAGCACCTGAACGCGCATGCGACCTCGACACCGGCCGGCGACGAAAGCGAGCTCGGCGCCATCGGTGCGCTGTTCGGCCGCAACCGCGGCATTGCCGTGAGCGCGACCAAATCGGCCACAGGTCACCTGCTCGGCGCCGCCGGCGGGCTGGAAGCGGTTTTCACCGTGCTCGCGTTACGCGACCAGATCGCGCCGCCCCACGCTCAATCTCGAAAACCCCGATCCCGGCGCGGACGGTATCGACATCGTCGCAGGCAGCGCGCGGCCAATGTCGATGCAGCATGCCATCTCCAACGGGTTCGGCTTCGGCGGGGTGAATGCCAGCGTGATCCTGCGCCGGATGGGCTGAACGAGAGGCCTTGCAATCGCCGCCCGCTCCGCTACGAAAACGGGGATGATCGAAACCAATATCTGGCTGTTCCTGGCCGCAGCTCTCCTCATTGCCGCCATTCCCGGCCCCGGCATTTTTTACGTCGCGGCGCGAACCTTGTCGGAGGGGCGTACCAGCGGCTTTGCCTCGACCGCGGGCACGGCGCTGGGCGGACTGGTTCATGTGGTCGCGGGCAGCCTCGGCATCTCTGCCATCATCCTGGCCAGCGCGGAGCTGTTTGCCGCCGTGAAATTCGTCGGCGCGCTCTATCTGGTCTGGCTCGGCATCAAGACCTTTCGCAGCGCCGGCAACAACCTGTCGTTCGGGAGCGAGCCGATCGGCGACAAGCGCGCGTTTCGCGACGGCGTGCTGGTCGAAGCGCTCAATCCGAAGACCGCGGCATTCTTCCTCGCTTTCATTCCACAGTTTCTCGATCCGTCGGACTCGAGCCCGACGCTGCAATTCATCCTGCTGGGTGCGATCTCCGTGGCCCTGAACACGCTCGCCGATGTCGTGGTGGTGCTGATGGCCTCCGCGACGCGCGCGCAGCTGACCGGACGGCAGCAGCTGATGCGTCGCCTCACGCAGGGCTCCGGCGTCTTCATCGCGGGCCTCGGCCTCTCGCTCGCCCTGGCGCGGCGGCCGGCAAATGGCTAGCGCCCCGCAAAGCCGCTTCTATGAATCGCACGGCCTGCGGCTGCACTACGCCGACTGGGACAACGAGGGCGCACCCGTCGCCATCCTGGTGCACGGCGGTCGCGATCATTGCCGCAGCTGGGATCACATCGCGCGTTCGCTGCAACCGCATTTTCGCGTCGTCGCGCCCGACCTGCGTGGTCACGGCGATTCCGACTGGACGAAAGGCGGCAGCTACGCGCTGACAGAATACGTGTACGATCTCGCGCAGCTGGTTCGCACCTTAGCCACGTCTCAGGTCACCCTGATCGGCCATTCGATGGGCGGCATGGTGAGCCTGATCTTTTCGGGTGCATTCCCCGAACAGGTCACGAGGCTCGTCGTCCTCGACGGCGTGACCATGCTGCCCGATACACCGAAGCCGCCGGCGCATGAGCGCATCGGCAGATGGGTCGGCCAGCTCGACAGATTGCACGACCGGACCCCGCGCCGCTATGCGACGCTAGAAGACGCCGCCGCGCAGATGATGCTTCACAACAAGCGCCTTGCCCGCGACCTCGCGCTGCATCTGGCCAGGCACGGCGCGCGGCAGAACGAGGACGGCAGCTACAGCTGGAAGTTCGATCCCTACCAGCGCGCCTCCGCGCCACACCGGCTCTGGCCCGACGATCACATCGAGCTGTGGTCGCGGATCACGTGCCCGACGCTGCTGCTCAATGCCGGCGAAAGCTTTCTGGCGGGCGCCAGGGCCGCGGGCCTGGAGCGGTACTTCCAGAACGCGCGCGTTAAGACCATTGCCGGGGCGGGACACTGGCTGCAGCATGACAAGCCGCAGGAGGTGTTGGGTGAGATCCGGAGATTTCTCGAGCTCGACGAGGACGACGCGGATTAGCTCCGCTGCCGTAGGTGGGCAAAGGCGCAACAGCGCCGTGCCCACGAGGATCCGATTGCAACGTTGAAGTGGTGGGCACGCTTCGCTTTGCCCGCCCTACGGCACGTCGCTGCGCTCGCAATGACGATCAGAACTAGCTCAACGTGCCCGCATGCACCCACCAGCCGGGGTGATCGCGGCGGATCTTTTCGGCCGCGGCATGGGCCTCCGCGGGCGCGCCGTAGATCGCAAAGCACGTCGCGCCCGAGCCGGACATGCGGGCGAGCTTGACGCCGGCGGAATCGCGCAAGGCGTCCAGCACCTCGCCGATCACAGGCTCGATCCGCAGCGCGGGCGCTTCGAGATCGTTGGCGACGGTCTCGAGAACCTCGACCCAATCGGAAATCGAGGCGCCCTCCTCCGGCCAGGCCGGCGCGCGGATGACGTCGGTGACGCCGACCAGGAGTTCGCCGTTGCGCAGGCCCAGCGCCTGGAACACGTCCTTGGTGGCGACCGGCACGCGCGGATTGACCATGACGCAAGGCATGCTCGGCAGCGCGAGCGGCAGCAGCTGCTCGCCGACACCGGTCATGTCGCAGGCGCGCGAGAGGAGGCACACCGGCACGTCGGCGCCGGTTGCGAGCGCGACCTTCTGAATGCGGGGATCATCGAGCGACAAATCGTTGAGGCGCGCCAGGAGCCGCAGCGCGGCCGCGGCATCCGCCGAACCGCCGCCGATGCCGGCAGCAACGGGGAGCACCTTGTCGAGCGCGAAGGCGCCCAGCTTCACGCCAGGAACGGCTTCGGCCAGCAGCTTGGCGGCCTTGAGCACGAGATTGTCGGCGGTATCACCGCAAGCAGCAGCCAGCGGCCCGGTCGTGGTCAGCTTCAGCTCGTTGCCCGGCTCCAGCGCGAGCCGGTCGGCGCAGTCGGCAAACGCGACCACGCTTTCGAGATCATGATAACCATCGGCACGACGGCCGACGACGCGAAGGCTCAAATTGACCTTCGCCCGCCCCTCTTCAATCAACGCCGCCATTGGCGATCAGCCCCCAAAGACTCACTTGTTTGCGCATGATCTGATCGGAAAACCGCTACACACTTTTCCGGATCATGCGCTCTCTTAGCCGCCCTTGCCGTCGTCCTTCTTCTTTTCGGCCTGCGCCGCAGAAGAGTTCGAATTGTCGTCGGGAAGGCCGTTGGCGATCTTGGCCTCGATCTTCGGCAGCTCTTCCGGCTCGGGCTTGAGATCGCGCGCATGCGACCACTGGAATTTTGCCTCCAGCGTTCGGCCGACGCGCCAATAGGCGTCGCCAAGGTGGTCGTTGATGGTGGGATCCTCGGGCTTGAGATCGATCGCGCGCTCGAGGTTCTTCACCGCCTCCTCGAAATTGCCGATGCGGTAATAGGCCCAGCCGAGGGAATCGACGATGTAGCCGTCGTCGGGACGCTGCTCGACGGCCCGCTTGATCATCTTCATGCCTTCGTCGAGATTCACGCCCTGGTCGATCCAGGAATAGCCGAGATAGTTGAGGACGTGCGGCTGATCGGGCTGCAGCTCCAGCGCCTTCTTCATGTCGGCCTCGGCCTTGGCCCACTGCTTGGAGCGCTCCTGGCAGATGCCGCGATAATAGTACCAGACGCTGTTGGCCTTGTCGTTGCCGGGCGGCAGCACCTCGATGCCTCGTGAATAGGTCGCGCCACAATCGCCGAACCGCTTGCGGCCGCGCTCGATGTTGCCGAGCGCCATGATGGCTTCGAGGTCCTTGGGATCCTCCGAGGTGACGCCCTTGAGGATCTTGATCGCCTCGTCGGTGCGGTCGGCGGAATCGAGATCGATGGCGAGCTGAATCTGCGCGTTGCGCTTGAGCGGCGAGTTGGCGGGCACGCGCTCGTAGACCTTGATCGCCATCTTCGGCCGCTTGACCGATTCGTAGAGATCGGCGAGCGATAGCAGTGCCAGCGGATGCGTCGGCTGCAGGTAGAGCGAGAGCTGGAGATAGACCAGCGCCAGATCCTCGCCACCGCGGCGGGTCAGCGTCGCGCCGATGCCGTAGAGCGCTTCGGCGGCGCCAGCCTGCGCGGAATCGACCAGCGGCGGCATCTTCTTGCCGGCCTTGGTCTCGCGCAGGCCTTCCTGGATCAGCGGATGGCGTGCCAGCTTCTTGTCAAAGGCCAGGTAGATATTGGTGGCCGCGGCGGAATCCTTGTTGCGCGACAGCCAGCGCGCATAGGCCTCGGTCACGCGCAGCATGGAATCGTCGAGCTTGTAGGCGCGCTCGAAGCGCGCGCCAGCGTCCTTCTCCTTGCCGGAGAGCTCCAGGATCATGCCGGTGTGGAGATCCTTGAACAGCGGATACCATTCCGGACCTGTCAGCTTGTCGATGGTGGCGACACCACCCTTGGCATCGCCCGCACCATAGGCGGCCCAGCCCGACAGCAGCGTGGCGACGAGATCGGTGATCGGACCACGGATCGACTGGTTGATGTTGGTCTGCGCCGCGACGTACTTCTTCAGCTTGAGATCGTGCACGCCGACGACGAGACGGGCGACGCGGTTGGTCTTGTCGATGGTGAGGATGCGCTCGGCGAGCTTGACCGCCTCCTCGATGTCGCCGTCGGCGACCGACGAGATGAAGGCACGGTCGAGCAGTTCATTGTTCTTGGGATCGGTGCGGAGCGCCGAACGGTAGAATGCGGCGGCCGAGGCCGCGTCGCGCTCGACGCTGGCGTGGCGGGCGGCGAGATAGCTGCCGGCGCCGGTGAGCGACTTCAGATCGTTTCGCGTCGGAAACTGCGCCGCCGTGTTCTCCGGATGATCCGGCGTCTGCGCCAGGACCGCGCCGGGGACCGTCGCGATCGCGGTGCCCATGAGGGCGATGGCGGCAGCAGTCCAGCGGTTGAAACGATTTGAAAACATCAGGGCTCGCCTTGAGTTGGTGGTGCCTGGGTTTGCAGCAGAAGGCCGTATCGCAAGCGAACGCAGCCGGTGACATCCGGGCCCGGAACCGTCAGGCCGACAATGCCGCTTTTGGCGCTTCGCCGCAAGGATTCGGACCCGAGAAGATCCCCTCCGCACGCCCAAACCCGCCCATTGAAACCGCGCCAGCGCCCCAAGACGCCGCCACTATGGCCTTATCGTGGCCGCGGCGGGTCGCCGCAGCCTCGTCCTCACGGGAACGTGCGCCTGGTCACCCGTGCGATGCGCCCCTCACATCGCCTCGTAGTTCGGGCCGCCGCCGCCCTCCGGGGGAACCCAGGTGATGTTGCCGTTGGGATCCTTCACGTCGCAGGTCTTGCAGTGGACGCAGTTCTGGGCGTTGATCTGGAAGCGCGGGCCGGAGCCCTCCTCGATCCATTCATAGACGCCAGCCGGGCAATAGCGGTTCGAGGGGCCGGCATAGACGTCGTGCTCGGACGTCTTCTGAAGGTTCATGTCGGTGACCTTCAGATGGATCGGCTGGTCCTCCTCGTGATTGGTGTTGGACAAAAACACCGAGGACAGCTTGTCGAACGTGATCTTGCCGTCGGGCTTCGGGTAGTTCCTGGGCGCGTGGCCCTTGGCCGAATCGAGCGTGGCGCGGTCAGGCTTGACGTGAGACTGGGTGCCAAACAGTGAGGCGCCGAACAGCGTATTGCACCACATGTCGAAGCCGCCCAGCGCGACGCCGAGCACGGTGCCGAACTTCGACCACAATGGCTTGACGTTGCGGACCAGGAACAGGTCCTTGCCGACCGATGAGGAGCGCCAGGCGTTCTCGTATTCGACGAGCTCGTCATTGGCGCGGTCGGCGGCGAGCGCGGCCGCAGCGTGTTCGGCAGCCAACATGCCGGTGCCCATCGCATTGTGCACGCCCTTGATGCGCGGCACGTTGACGAAGCCGGCCGCGCAGCCGATCAGCGCGCCGCCGGGGAAGCTCAGCTTCGGCACCGACTGATAGCCGCCCTCGGTGATGGCGCGCGCGCCGTAAGCGAGCCGCTTGGCGCCTTCGAAGGTGCCGCGGATCGAGGGATGGGTCTTGAAGCGCTGGAATTCGTCAAACGGGGACAGATAGGGATCGTCGTAGTTCAGATGCACGACGAAGCCGACGGCGACGAGATTGTCGTCGTAGTGATAAAGGAACGAGCCGCCACCGGTCTTGAGGTCAAGCGGCCAGCCGAATGAATGCTGGATCAAGCCCTTCTGGTGCTTGGCGGGATCGATCTGCCAGACCTCCTTGAGGCCGATGCCGAATTTCGGCGGCTCGCTCTTGGCGTCGAGCGCGAACTTGTTGATCAGCTGCTTGGTCAGGCTGCCGCGGGCGCCTTCGGCGAACAGCGTGTACTTGCCGAGCAATTCCATGCCGCGGGTGAAGGAATCCTTCGGCTTGCCGTCGCGGCCGATGCCCATGTCGCCGGTGGCGATACCCTTGACGTTACCCGCCTCGTCGTAAAGCACTTCCGCCGCCGCAAAGCCCGGATAGATCTCGACGCCAAGCGCCTCGGCCTTGCGCGCCAGCCAGCGGCAGACATTGCCGAGCGAGCCGATGTAGCAGTGATGATTGTCCATCAGCGGCGGCATCATGAAATTCGGCAGCTTGATCGCGCCGCCACCGGTCATCCAGTAGAAGCGGTCGTCCTTGACCTGCGTCTTCAGCGGGCAGTCGGCATCCTCGCGCCAGTCCGGGATCAGCTTGTCGAGGCCCGCGGGATCGATCACGGCGCCCGAGAGGATGTGCGCACCAACCTCGGAGCCCTTCTCCACCACGACGACGTTGAGCTCGGCGTTGAGCTGCTTGAGCCGGATCGCGGCCGACAGACCCGACGGGCCGGCGCCAACGATGACGACGTCGAATTCCATGGATTCGCGCGGGGGAAGTTCTTCGGTGCTCATTTGATCTCAGCCCTTGAGACGGTCCTCGGTCGTTTGCGCCCTCTTGTTTCCGATTTTTCCGGGTAGGACAACCTCGGAATCGCGTTCCGCCGGGATGCAAGGCCGTCCAAGGTGATATAAAAGTCAGACTTTCCATGATCCCCGAACCCGCACCCACCGTCCGAGAGCTGCTCGCCTTCTATCTGGAGGCCGGTGTCGACTGCGCGCTCGCGGAGGAACCGATAGACCGCCTGGCGGAAATCGATGCGCCGCCACCCAGCCAGCGCGCGGCCCCGCCAGCCGATGCGCCGCGCCCGGTCGCCGCGCCCGCGGTCATGCGCGGCGAGGCCGCGCCTGCACCGGACGTCGCCATCGCCTCGGCACGCGAGGCCGCGCGCACCGCGCCGACCCTGGAGGCGCTGCGCGAGCTGATGCAGAACTTCGATGGCTGCGCGTTGAAGCACACCGCGACGCGGCTGGTGTTTGCCGACGGCAACCCGCAGGCGCGCATCATGTTCGTCGGCGAGGCGCCGGGCCGCGACGAGGACATCGAGGGACTGCCTTTCGTCGGGCGCAGCGGCAAGCTGCTGGATCTGATGATCGGAGCCATCGGCCTCAACCGCACCACTTCCTACATCGCCAACGTCATTCCCTGGCGGCCGCCCGGCAACCGCACGCCGACGCCGCAGGAGACGCAAATCTGCCTGCCCTTCATCCAGCGCCAGATCGAGCTGGTGAACCCCGACGTGCTGGTGACGCTGGGCAATCCCTCGACACAGACGCTGCTGGGAACGCGCGAAGGCATCATGCGCACGCGCGGGCGCTGGTTCGACTACGACACCGGCCAGCGGGTGATCCGCGCGCTGCCGACGTTTCACCCCGCCTACCTCTTGCGCTCGCCGGCCTACAAGCGGCTGGCCTGGCAGGATCTGCGGGCGATCGCGAAGGTGCTGGCGCAGGGCGCCGTGTAACGACACCCACGCCGTCATTCCGGGGCTCGCGGAGCGAGAGCCATGGTGCGCAATTGCGCACCTGAGAATCCATCGAGCGGCAGAGTTGGTGGATGAATGGATTCCGGTCTCGCGGCTTCGCCGCGCCCCGGAATGACACCTACCTACGTCCCCTTCGGCCGCACGATGGCCCAGCCGATGCGCAACAGCTGCTGGCGGCCGGTCACCAGCCATTCGAAGGCGCGCGGCACTTCCGGCACGATGCCCGGGAAGCGCTGGAGGATCTCCGGCGGCGGGGTGCCGGCAGTATCGGAAGCGCGCCAGACCACGACGCCGCCGGTCTCGCTGAACTTGGTCTGGCTCATCCACGGCGTCCGCGCCGGGGCGGCGTCGATGAACAGATGTGGCCGGCCGGAATGCAGCGCGATCAGGCTAGCGAGCTGGGTCTCGCCGGCGACGGCGCGCAGGCGATGGTTGGTGCGGCGGGCGAAGCTCTCGTCGAAGAAGTCCGAGATCGCGCGCGCCGGCATCGAGGTCGCAATTTCGCTAGTGCCCGTCCAAGGCAGAAACAGGACGGCGAGCACCACTCCGGCGGCGGGCGCGGCGACGGCGGCGGCCCAGACCATGCGCAGCATGCGCGCGCGGCGCATCGCAATGAGATCGCCGGCCGCGACGACCACGGCAAGCCCCGACATGATCAGCACGACGCCGGGGCCGCCGACCACGGAATCGAGCCCGAGCAGCCCGGAAATCAGCACCGCGCCGAGCGGCAGAGCGAACGCGAAGAAATAGACGAAGTTGCGCGCGAGCGGCGCGACCGGCGGGCGGTAGATGATCGGCGGCTCCTCGCCCTTGCCGGCGAACATTCCGGTGTTGAGAAAGGTCAGCGCCGGGATCGCAGCCGCCCCGAGCACGAGCCCGCCGAGCAGCCAGACCGCATGCAGCGCGCGGGCGTCGAGCTCGGCGACTGGCGGCAAGGCCGGCAGCGTCAGCGTCTCGGCCCGCATCAGAAAGACCGCATAGGGCAGCGCCAGCACGGCGACGACGATCAGCGCGAACAGCGGATCGACTCCGCGCAGCGTCCGGCGCCCGCCGGCGGTCGAGACCGCGAAGACGACGATCAGCAACAACAGGAAGATCGCGGCGGGCGTCGTCAGCAGCAGGAGGCCGGCTTCGATCGACCAGGCGAACCAGGCATTGCCTCGGCGCTGGCCGATGATCTGCCAGGAGTGCAGCAGCAAGAGCGCCCAGAGCGGCCGCGCCAGGATCAGCGGGCCGAAGTCCAGCGCCGAGGAGGAGAAGGCCAACACCGTCATGGTCAGGAGCACGGCGAGCACCGCCTGCTGCGAGCCAACGACGGCACGGGAAAGATGATAGAGCGCGATGAAGGTCGCGATCTCGCAGAGCTGGGCGAGCACATAGACGCCGAGCATGTGGCCGCCGGCGGCGCGATAGGCGATGTCGGCGAGCCAGATGGCAAGCGGCGGGCCGAGATCGGTGCCGACCTGGTATTCCCTGCCGAAGGCCAGAAGGGTCGCGAGATTGCCGGGCGGGCTGCGGTAGAACACCAGCGCCACGAACAGCCACATCGCGGCCTGCAGCAGCACGGCAATCCAAACGATCAGCCGCGGCCGGGCGCGAATGAGCTCGATGACCAGGGAGGTAAACCGCATGCAACGTCCGAAGGTGCAGCCAACCCGTCCAGCCGGCCCTATTCGCTCACGTCTGTTTTGATAAAGGGCGCTGCGCGTCGTGGCAACTTCGGTCTGCTCGTCATGCCCGCGCTTGTCCCGCCTGCGCGGCCGAAGCCGCTTCGGCGAGGCGAAGCCGGGTCAAGCCCGGCCATGACGGATGGGAAGGCTGTAAGAGGATCGCTAGAGATTTACGGAAGCGTCGATCTCGACGCTCGCCTCCACCTGCACCTCGACCTCGGTCACAGAGAACAGGTCCTGCACCGGCTCGACGGTCCAGGGCATGTGCTTGGCGCGGGCGGCGGCGACGGGGGCGAAGAAGCTGCGGTGGTGGATGGAAGGGCCGAGACGATCGAGCGCGTCGAGATGCTCGGGGACGGCGTAGCCCTTGTGCTGCTCGAAACCGTAGCCCGGGCAGTCCTGCGCCAGCGCGCACATCAGCCGGTCGCGGGTGACCTTGGCGACGATGGAGGCCGCGGCGATCGACAGCACGATACCGTCGCCGCCGATCACCGCCTCGCAATCGCATGCGGTATCGAGCCGGTCGCGGCCGTCGACGAAGACGTGCCTGGGCGCCTCGGGCAGGGCCATCACGGCGCGCTTCAGCGCCCACAGCGAGGCGCGCAGGATGTTGTCGCGGTCGATTCGCGCGGGCGAGGCGACGGCGACCGAGACCTGCGCGGTGGCGCAGATCTTGTCGAACAGCTTTTCGCGCTCCTCGGCGGTCAGGCGCTTGGAATCGTCGATGCCGCGCGGAATGCGGTCGGGATCGAGAATCACCGCGGCGGCCACTACGGGACCTGCGAGCGGGCCGCGGCCGGCCTCGTCGCAGCCCGCGACCGGCCAGACGCCGCGCTTGATCAGCGCGCGCTCACGGCGGAAGCTCGGGGGAGCAACGGCGATGATGCCCTTCCTGCCGGCAGGAACCTTCGCAACATCGGCCGCAGAGATCTTTGCCGCCTTGATGGGCGCAGCCTTCTTCGCGGCCGCTTTCTTCGGCGCGGCCTTGGCTGAGGTCTTGGCGGAGGGGTCCCGAATCATGCACGGGATCGTGCGCAAGCGGCGGTGCCGGCGCAACCCGGAACCCGGGATATTCCCGTTATTCAGGCCGCCCGCCTACTCCGCCAGATGCACCCGCCGGTCATCGCCCACCTCGATTCCCGGCGCGACCACGACTTCCCAGACATGTGCATCGGGATCGGCGAAATAGCCGCAATAGCCACCACCGTAATCGGTCGCGTGCGCCGCTTTCAGCAAGGTGGCCCCCTTCTGGACGGCGAAGGCCAGCACCTCCTCGACCTCCTCGCGGGTCGCGCAATTCCAGGCGAGCGTCATGCCGCGAAACGTCGTGGGCCTCGGCTGGTCCTCCAAGGATGCGTCCGCCGCGAGCCGATCCCAGTGATAAAGGGCGAGCACCGGACCGCCGGTATCGTAGAACGCAACCGCCTCGCCGGTCGCCTTCAGCCGACGCGAGAAACCGAGCGCGTCGTAGAAGGCGATGCTCGCGCGGATGTCGTTGACACCGAGCGTGATGACCGTCAGCCGCGGCACCGGCGCGGCGAGTTCCTTAAGCATGCGACACCTCTTGCACCTGTCCGCTCAAAACAGGCTGAGCTGATCGCCGTTCCGCTTCGGCCGCGCAAAGTGATCCGTGGTCAGCTTGGAACGCCGCTTGTTGAGGCCGAGCCTCTCGCAGGCGATCTCGAAGCGGCGGCCGATGGTCCAGGCCATCGGTCCGGTGCCCTTCATCCGCTCGCCCCATTTGGCGTCGTAGTCGCGCCCGCCCCGCATGTCGCGGATCAGGGTAAAGACGTGGCGATAGCGGTCCGGATAGTTCGCCATCAGCCATTCGCGGAAGAGATCGCGCACCTCCAGCGGCAGCCGCAGCAGCACATAGGCGGCTTCCTTGACGCCCGCATGGGCGGCGGCATCGAGGATGCGCTCGATCTCGGAATCGTTCAGCGCGGGGATCACGGGCGCGACCATCACCGTGGTGGGAATGCCAGCCTCCGAGAGCGTCTTCAGCGCCTCCAGCCGCTTCGGCGGTGTCGAGGCGCGCGGCTCCATGGTGCGCGCCAGCTTCGGATCGAGCGATGTCACGGAGATCGCGACCTTGGCGAGGTTGCGCTTGGCCATCCGCTGCAGAATGTCGATGTCGCGGAGCACCAGGGCCGATTTGGTGACGATGCCGACGGGATGCGAGGTGCGCTCCAGCACTTCCAGAATGCCGCGCATGATTTTGCGCTCGCGCTCGATCGGCTGGTAGGGATCGGTGTTGGTGCCGATCGCGATCATCCGCGGCTCGTAGCCGGGCGCCGCAAGCTCCTTCTCGAGCAGCGAAGGCGCCTCGGGCTTCACGAACAGCTTTGACTCGAAGTCGAGCCCCGGCGACAGGCCGAGATAGGCGTGGGTCGGCCGCGCGAAGCAATAGACGCAGCCGTGCTCGCAGCCGCGATACGGATTGATCGAGCGGTCGAAACCGATGTCGGGGGAATCGTTGCGGGTTATCACCTTGCGCGAGGTGTCGATGGCGACACTCGTCTTGAACGGCGGCAGCTCGTCCAGGCTCTGCCAGCCGTCATCGAAAGCGACGCGCGCCTCGGCCTCGTAGCGGCCGCTGGCATTGGATTGTGCGCCCCGCCCTCGCCTTCGCGCGCGGTCGATCGCGATGCCAAGCTCGGGGAAATCTGAAGGCGCACCCGCCGGCTCGGAGGGCGCCGTGACCGGCGGGTGCTTGAGAGCATGAGAGGATGCTGGACTCATGCAGCCAAGATAGCACGGCACAGGAACAAATCAAGAACACAAACAAAAAACGTGAAAACAACCCCATGCACAGTAGAGCTGCCCAAACTTCGCGCGCCCGCCTTTGACCTCACGCAACACGGCCGTCACGACCATCCCGTTTCATGCCCGAAGGATCGATCGCCCCGGAACCGGGTTGGTGACGATCGCGAAGTGAAGGTCGGCAGGAACATGACAATCCAACAAAAAACGGCCGAAGCGAGCAGCGACCTCGATCTGCTCGATCGTTATTGGCGCGCCGCCAACTACCTCTCGGTCGGGCAAATCTACCTGCTCGACAATCCGCTGCTGCGCGAGAAGCTGCGGCCCGAGCACATCAAGCCGCGTCTGCTCGGACATTGGGGCACGACGCCCGGGCTGAACTTCATCTATGCCCATCTCAACCGCGTCATCCGCGCGCTCGATGTCAGCGTGATCTATGTCTGCGGTCCCGGCCATGGCGGTCCGGGCATGGTCGCCAACACCTATCTCGAAGGCAGCTACAGCGAGATCTATCCCGATATTGCGCGCGATGCGGACGGATTGCGCAAGCTGTTTCGGCAATTCTCCTTCCCCGGCGGCATCCCGAGCCACGCCGCGCCGGAAACGCCGGGCTCGATCCACGAAGGCGGTGAGCTCGGCTATGCGCTGGTGCACGCCTATGGCGCCGCATTCGACAATCCGGATTTGATCGTCGCCTGCGTGGTCGGCGACGGCGAGGCCGAGACCGGGCCGCTGGCCGCGTCCTGGCACTCCAACAAGTTCCTGAACCCCGCCCATGACGGCGCGGTGCTGCCGATCCTGCATCTCAACGGCTACAAGATCGCCAATCCCACCGTGCTCGGACGGATGCAGGACGCGGAGATCCGCGACCTCTTCCGCGGGTTCGGCCACGAGCCGCTGTTCGTCACGGGCGACGATCCCAAACTGATGCACCAAGCCATGGCCGATGCGCTCGACGTCGCATTCGCCAGCATCCGCTCGATCCAGCAGCATGCCCGCGACGGCCGCACGAGCGTTGAGCGGCCGCGCTGGCCGATGATCGTGCTGCGCAGCCCGAAGGGCTGGACCGGCCCGAAGGAGGTCGACGGCAAGAAGGTCGAGGGTTTTTGGCGCGCGCATCAAGTGCCAGTCGCAGGCTGCCGCGAGAACCCGGAGCATCTCAAGGTGCTCGAAGACTGGATGCGCAGCTACGAGCCGGAAAAGCTGTTCGATGGCACCGGCGCGCTCATTCCCGAGCTTCAGGCGCTCGCGCCCGACGGTGTCAGACGCATGGGTGCCAACCCGCACGCCAATGGCGGCCTGTTGAAGAAGGAGCTGAAACTGCCGGACTTTCGCAGCTTCGCGGTGAACGTGCCGCAGCCTGGCGAAGTCATTGCGGAAGCGACACGCGAGCTCGGCAAATTTCTACGCGATGCCATCCGTCTCAACGAGAAGGAGCGCAACTTCCGCATCATGGGCCCGGACGAGACGGCATCGAACCGGCTCGACGCCGTGTTCGAAGCCACCGAACGCGTCTGGATGGAGCCGACCGAGCCTTACGACGTGCACCTCGCCCAGGACGGTCGCGTCATGGAGGTGCTGAGCGAGCATCTCTGCCAGGGCTGGCTGGAGGGCTACCTGCTCACGGGACGGCACGGCTTCTTCTCCTGCTACGAGGCCTTCATCCACATCGTGGATTCCATGTTCAACCAGCACGCCAAATGGCTGAAGGTGACGCGGGAGCTGCCGTGGCGGCGTCCGATCGCCTCGCTCAATTATCTCCTGACCTCGCATGTCTGGCGCCAGGATCACAACGGCTTCAGCCATCAGGACCCCGGTTTCGTCGATCTCGTCGCCAACAAGAAGGCCGACATCGTCCGCATCTACTTCCCGCCGGATGCCAACACGCTGCTCTGGATCGCCGACCATTGCCTGCGCACCTATAACCGCATCAACGTGATCGTCGCCGGCAAGCAGCCGGCGCCGCAATGGCTCTCGATGCAGGACGCCGCCACCCACTGCGATGCCGGCATCGGCATCTGGACCTGGGCGGGAACGGAGGATGGAAAGGGCGAGCCCGACGTCGTCATGGCATGTGCCGGCGATGTGCCGACGCTGGAGACGCTCGCCGCCGTCGACCTCCTGCGCAAGGCGCTGCCGGATTTGAAGATCCGCGTCGTCAACGTCGTCGACCTCATGACGCTGCAGCCGAGCGAGCAGCATCCGCACGGGCTGCCCGACCGCGACTTCGACAGCCTGTTCACGCGCGACAAGCCCGTCATCTTCGCCTATCACGGCTATCCCTACCTCATTCACCGGCTGACCTATAACCGCACCAACCATGCCGGCATGCATGTGCGCGGCTTTGCCGAGGAAGGCACCACGACGACCCCGTTCGACATGGTCGTGCTCAACGAGCTCGATCGCTACCATCTCGCGATCGAGGCTATCGAACGCGTGCCGGGCCTTGCGACCAAGGCCGCGCAGGTGAAGCAGCAGTTCCGCGACAGACTGATCGAACACTCGCGTTATGTCCGCGAGCGTGGCGAGGACATGCCTGAGATCCGCGACTGGGTCTGGCAAAACAGCGCCGGCGGCAACACGCCGGCCGAGGCCGGCGACTAACGATGTCGGACACGGTCCTCGTCCTCAACTCGGGATCGTCGAGCATTAAGTTCGGCCTGTTCGATGTCGCGGCAACCGAACCTGCCCTGCTCTGCAAGGGCCTGCTGGACGAGCACGAGGCCAAACCCCGGCTGGTGGTGAAGGCCCCCGCGGGCGAAGACCTGTTCGAGACAAGCAAGCAGGCTCCGGAGGCAGCCGGCGGCGATCTGTTCGCCGACGTGCTCGCCTTCATCGAGGACCGGTTCGGTGGACGCAGCCTCCGGGCCGTCGGCCATCGCATCGTTCACGGCGGGCCGGATTACTCAGGCCCGGTGGTCCTGACGGACGACATCATCGCGAAGCTGGAGGCCTTGACGCCGCTCGCGCCGCTGCACCAGCCGCGCTGCCTCGCGCCGGTGCGCACGTTGGCGGCGATCCGGCCCGGGCTGACGCAGATCGCGTGTTTCGACACCGCCTTCCACCACGGCCTCGCGCCGCCGGCGAGCCGCTTCGCCATTCCCCGGCGATTCGCGGCGCGTGGGATCAGGCGCTACGGCTTTCACGGCCTCTCGTTCGAATATGTCGCGGGACGCCTGGCCGAGATCGCGCCGGAGCTCGTCGCCAAGCGCACAATCATCGCACATCTCGGCAATGGCGCGAGCCTCTGCGCCTTGCGCGATGGCCGCAGCATCGACACCACGATGGGAATGACACCGCTCGACGGCCTCGTGATGGGCACGCGTTGCGGTGCGATCGATCCGGGCGTGCTGCTCTATCTGCAACAGCACGAGAACATGTCGGTCGAGGAGGTCCAGCACCTGCTCTATCACGAGTCAGGCCTCGTCGGTATCTCCGGCATCTCTGCGGACATGCGCACGCTGCTGGCGAGCCGCGAGGCTGCGGCGCGTGAGGCCATCGACCTCTTCACCTTCCGTGCGGCGCAGCAGGTCGCGATGATGGCGGCCACGCTCGGCGGCCTGGACTGTCTGATCTTCACCGGCGGCATCGGCGAACATGCCAGGGAGATCCGCGGTGCGATCGGCGAGCGCCTCGCCTGGATGGGCGTGCGCATCGATGCCGCAAGCAACGATGCCGCGCGCGAGCGCATCAACGGCAGCGGCAGCATGATCGAGGTCTTCGTCATTCCCACCAACGAAGAGATCATGATCGCGCGCCATTGCGCTGCTCTGATCTAGGGGGTTATGCCATTGTGGAAACACCCTCTCCGCAGGCCGAGAGGGTGTGCACTTACGTAGTAGCAATCAAACCTGATCTCATCGTGCTTTAGTGACCGCGGCCGGTCAGGAGCTGAAAAGTCCCCATCGCGACCTCGATCAGGATCAGCACCACGACGGCAATCTCCAGGCGGAGCGAGCGCTGGGTGTCGATGATGTCGGTCAGCGCGTTGGCGGTCTCCGACACTGCGGCGAGCTTGCGCTCGAGCGTATCGAGGCGCTCCTTCAGCTCGTACTCGTCCTCGAGACGGGAATAGAGCCGGTCGAGCTCGGGCTTCTCCCAGAGCACGTCGGGCTTCTCCGCCACCGCGACGCGGCCGGCGACCCGCTGCTGCACCAGCAGTGCGTTACCGATCAATTGCAGGATGCCCTTGCGCCGTTGCGGCGTGCGGCCGTGTTCGGCGAGCTCCCGTGCAAACGGCTCGATCACGTCGAACACCGCGGCGACGCGGCGCTCGTCGCGCGCCAGCGACGTGCTCTTGGCGAGCGCGTCCGCAACCAGCAGCAGCCGGTCGTCGGAGAACTTGGCGAGACAGATCGGCCCGCCCGGCTGGATCGTCTCGCCGGCTTCCTCGTTGCAGAGCTGCGCCTGAGCGATCTCCTCCTCGTACGGGCTGAGCTCTCCGGTCACGCGCGATTTCAGGTTGTCGACGAGAACCTTCTCCTCCGACGGCAACAGCCCGATCAGGACGACGACGCCGTAGCGAAAGATCACGGCAAGGCCGGCATGAACGCGGAAGGCGGCGGGCGTCGAGGACACCAGCGTGCCGATCTCCAGGCCCGACGCATTGATGCGGTCGCCCAGCATCAGCGCCCGGATCCGCAAGGTCGGCGCGGCCTCCTGCTTCGGCGATGTTGGCGCCGTGCCAACGGCGAGATGATCGGCGTTCATGCAAGGTTTCTCCCGGGCAACGAAACGTCGCCACGAAGCTTCGGGTTAATACCGTCAGGATCGGCTTGTGCCGAAACATTCGGCAATTTTACCAGCCCGCACCTGACACATTATGGCCGCGATGAACTTGCCGCAGTTTACCATCGCACGCCGCAGCCCCTTCCGAAAGTTGCACTCGGCAGCGCGACGGGTTTATGACAACATCATGCAACGCTACGCTTATCCCGAAGTGCAGACCCCGAAGCCTCAATCATGCTGAGCGTCATCATTCCGACCGAAGGTGTCGAACAGACGGCGGTTGCGACCCTCGCCGCGCTGGTCCCCGGCGCCGCCGCCGGCGTGATCCGGGAAGTGCTTCTGGTCGACGGCACGCGCAACGGTGTCATCGAGCGCGTTGCCGACGTCGCGGGCTGCCGTTTCATCGGCTTCGAGGGGCATTCGCAAGGTGCTGCGCTCGCGGCCGGGGCGCGCCAGGCCCGATCGCCCTGGCTGATGTTCCTGCCTGCGGGCGCCGTGCTGGAGACCGGCTGGATCGACGAAACCACCCAGTTCATCCAGGCCGTCGCCACCAGCGGCCGGGATCGCGCCGCGGTGTTCCGCTATGCCCGGTCGCCCTACGCAAATACCGCAGTGCGCGACGTCCTCTGGGCGGTGGCGCGCAGGCTCGTCGGTCCGCTCGGCGATCAAGGGCTGCTGATCGCGCGTGACCATTACGAGCGGATCGGCGGCTACCCGCCCCACGCCCGGCATTCCGAGGCGCGGCTGCTGCGGCGGCTCGGCCGGTCGTCCCGCACCATGCTGCGCAGCCGCATCGTCATGGTCGGCTGAGACCCAAGATACTTGCCAACGTCAAGCAATTAATTGACTATGGCAAATATCGAGGTGATCCCATGCTGTCGAAAGCTTCGCCGTCAAGCGCCGTGGCCGAACAGGCTGCCGACGACCATGTCGCAGCGGTCCGGGCCTTCAACCGCTTCTACACCCGCAAGCTCGGTGTGCTCGACCAGCACCTCGGCAAGAGCCCGTTCTCGCTCAGCGAGGCGCGGGTGCTCTACGAGCTCGCCCATCGCGACGACCTTGCCGCAAAAGAGATCGGAAACGAGCTCGGTCTCGATCCCGGCTATCTCAGCCGCATCGTCCAGAGTTTCGACGAAAAGGGGCTGATCACGCGAAAGCCGCTGCCCGCGGACCGCAGGCAATACCGGCTCAGCCTGACCGCCAAGGGCCGGCAGGCTTTCGCCAAGCTGAACCTGAGCTCGCAAAACGAGGTCGCCGCGATGCTGGCGCAGCTTTCGCCCGGCGATGCGACCCGGCTCACGCAGGCCATGGCGACCATCGAGGCCGTGCTGGAGCAGCGCCGAAGCCCGCCCGCTTCTTTCATCCTGCGCAGCCATCGCGTCGGCGACATGGGCTGGGTCGTCTCCCGCCAGGCTGCCGCCTACGCCGCGGACTACAATTGGGACATCAGCTACGAGGCGCTGGTCGCCGAAATCTGCGCGCAATTCATCAGGAACTACGACGCTGCGCGCGAGCACTGCTGGATCGCCGAGGCCGGCGGCGAGCGGGTCGGCTCGGTGTTCCTGGTCAAGACCACGGACGAGATCGCAAAACTCCGCCTGTTGCAGGTGGAGAAGAAGGCGCGCGGCCTCGGCGTCGGCCGCGCACTCGTGGAGCAATGCATCCAGGGCGCCCGCGAGCGCGGCTACAGCAAGATGACACTGTGGACGCAGAGCATCCTGGTCGCCGCACGCGGGATCTACAAGAGTGCCGGGTTCGAGCTCGTCGCCACCGAACCGCATCACAGCTTCGGGCAGAATCTGGTCGGCGAGACGTGGGAGCGGGATCTCTGATCTCGCAGCGAGCGAGATGCCCGTTGCTGCGCCCTCTCCCCTTGCGGGAGAGGGCATGTCAACAGCAAACGCAAGCTCGCTTGGGTGAGGGGTATGTCTCCACACGCATTGGTGCGCGCGGAGAGAACCCCTCATCCGGCGCTTCGCGCCACCTTCTCCCACAAGGGGCCTGTTGCGCTACTGCTTTTTGAGGCCGAAGACGTCAGGATAGAGGGCCGCAGTCGCGTGGATTGCGGTCCGAGTTTGTAATTGCCACCCTCGGCGGGCAGTTCAGGCGGTGATCGTGGCCCACCGCCTCATATTGAACGCGATGGAGGC
>NZ_JARFML010000033.1 GCF_029167105.1 Bradyrhizobium yuanmingense
CAACTTCGGCTTGCTCCTGCGATGGCTCGCAGAGCTCTTTCGTGCCATCATCCGAGCCTTCCTCGAGATCATCCCGGCGCTAAATATCGCCTAAGCCCGGCGCCGCGGCGGTTCTTCACGAACGACTGCTTAGGCGTTGATCTGGGTGACGTGATCCTACGCCCGGTGAACACCAGAAGGGCCGAACGCAGTGTTCAGCCGGGCTCATGGGCTCACCCGGTGTTGGATCAGTGCAGCGTGGCCAGCTTGTAGCGCCCTCCCATTCCGCCGGGACCTAATCGCTCTTTGCCAACGTTGACGATCTGTCCCGTACCGCTGATCAGTCGCGTCAGTGCTTGGTCCACGGTGCGCGTATCAGCTTGCTTCACTCCCGGTTTCCGCAGTAGCTCAGCGTTCTTCAACCCATCTTCGTCCTTGCACTGCCTGACCGCCTCCACGATTGCCTTGCAAAGAGCTTCGAACGGGCTGCCGGACATATAGCGTTCGGCACCGTCTTCAACCGTTTGGATAGACCTCCAAACGATCCCAAAAGCCCATTCGAGGTCGTTTACAGTAACCGTTGGGGATCGTGGGTCTCGCGATATCGCCCGGATCGTGGCCAGCTTGCTGGTGTGGTCGCCGGCACGGTTGACGATTTGCCCACGCCGTTCATCAGCGAGCGCCACCTGAAGTGCCCAATCCCTTATCTGATCTAAACGGAGTGCAGCCTCTTCGTCGAACCAACGCGCAACCGCGTAGCTTGGCTTCTTATAGGGGTCCACAATGATCTTTCCGGCGAAAGGACCTCCGTCCACACTGACGGCTTCCAAAAGACGATCAACAAGCTGCCGGGGCACCTCGGGATAACCATTGATGCGCTGGCGTTTAGGTGGCTGATCGACCGCGACGACGATCAACCGAGCCATAAAGCCACTCGCAAAAGCATCATCCTCCAACCCTTCATAGAATGTCGGCGGTGTGGTCGCGCCAAGAATAGATAGCGTGGGCCATATGATTTTTGGCTTAGGATCTTTGCCGTTTGCAGCGTCGGATGCTCGTACCTTAGCCACCCATGGTGATGTGGCTGAGGAGTACAGTTCCAACAGCGTTTTGCGTCTAGCGCGCAAATAAGAATCAGAACCCCGACCTGATGCGCTTAGAAAGATGCCCATTTCATCTATGGGCAATACTTGGCACGCATACTGGCGGAGAATGACTTCGATCGCAGAGTCCGAAGCCACGTCATTGGGACCGACGATATGTCCCATGCCGATTGCGTCAGCTATCTGCCCAAGCGCCTTCAATGGCCGGTCTTTGCCGAAGCCAGACCCGGCGACGTTTGCAATGTATAGGTTCAAACCCAACCCATCGGGCGTGAGAAACCTGCGTCCAAACATCGCTGCATGCAACGCAACAGCGGATGCGATTGCGAACTCTGGGATTGGCGACGGCGACGTGTCATGAACGAAAGCTGCCACATCGGTAATTAGGCCACCGGGTCTCACCAGGTCGAATGGCTTTGCATCGAATGCGGGAGGCGTCAGGAACGCCGTCCGAACGGCCGGGCTCGCAACCTGCGCAGCGACAAATGCTTCCGCAGCGGCAGCGTCTCTCGCGTGCTGTCTCTCTTTTTCAGCCGGGTACTTCCGCCAGATGCGCTCGATGTCTTTGATCATGCGCTCGTCAGTTTCATACTTTTCTGCCCACGCCCCCGGCCGTTCACAACAGATTGCTCTTGTCTCATCCAAGGAGCGCTTTTCGAAATGAAGCTGCTCGACGATGCGCGCAAGATGGTCCGAGCGATTGGGTTGCCCATCGCTCGTAAGGTGAGCGCGTGCAATGTCAGTCAACCCAGCCCACAGCACGGTCGTATCGATATGACCATCCAAACCAACGGCGTCCGATTTCGTTGCGGACTGATGAGTTTCGCTCCGAAGACGTTCATTCAATGTGGCGGAATCATAGATCAAGCCGCTGAATGGCTCCTTGATCGTTACGGGGAACGGTTCAACACTCCGCCCGCGCGCAAGCTTTGTCTTCGTTGGCCAGTTCAATGTGCCGGGGATGCGCCACACATGGGAGATATCAGCCGTGCCGTGGTCGGAGCCGCTGGCCTTCTTTAGCGCAACGGCAAGTGGTTTAGCCTCGACGGGCGAAAGAGGCTTGTCGAAAAGGATGACCCGTTGAGAATTGCCTGGTGAGGTCTCGACCACATAGCTCGGCTCGATCGGCATTTCACCGATTTTGCCTGTGTCGGCATCCATATCCGCGACGAGTCCAAGCACCGCGATGACGTCCGCCTCTCCACCCTTCTTTCCGCGCGGAAGATCGTGGCGCATCACAGAGAGTGGCATGTAAACATTTGCGCCGGGCACTTCAAAATGCACTGCAATAGCTTCGACGGTGCTATTGATGTCCCCGACATTGTGGTGCGTCACGACGCCAGGATGATCGTCATGGAAGCAGCAAACGATCAGCTTCCCTCTGACGCCATCGGCGGATCGATGTAGAAGCTCAACGTATTGTTCAGTTTCTAGCCGATCTAGGCAGCCAGATTCGCTTGCAGAATTCGCGTTCACCTTGTCCTCGCAAAATGCTTTCGCCCAATCGATACGCTGGAGACGATTCGGAAACTGGACAAATTGTTGAGGTCGATAAATTGGCCAAAACGGACTGGACAATTTTTGATCTGGGCCCGATTGTCCAAGGTGAAGGTTCCGCGAAAAAGGAATTGCCGTGCTGCACTTCGAACTAAGCGAAGTAGTGCTTGAAGACGTGTACGCTAATTTGCAGAACGAGATGGCGCTCGTCTTTAGGGTGCCGCTGAAAGACCAGCCGGGCGTCTATGTGGAAATCACCGAGCGACTAAAGATCGTTCGGGATTCTCCACTACAACGGTTCGCGGAGGTGGTTCTTCGATTTGAAGAATTGAACACAAACATGAGCGTCGATTTGGCGGACGAAATCGCTCGGCGAACCGGTTGGAAGTGTCAGAGAGTTATGAGGAGCGGACGCTTGGAATTTGTCTTCAAAACGAAGCGAGGGATAACGCAACTCAGGCGTAAGGAGGGTGCTCCTCTCAAGGGTACGGACCGACGCGCAATCGTGGCGGCCGAAACGGGTGTTACCGAGCGTACGGTAAAGAGCATCATCAACGACGGGCGCAGAGTTGGAAGCGCTTGGGTGTCGATGGACGAGCGCACCGCTGAACGCTTGAGCCTGAAGCTGAAACCTAAGCGGTAAGTTGGCGTGTCGGTAACCGGCGTGGCCAACTTGAGGGACCGCTTTCTGCGGGTTAGCAACTGCGTTTGGTACGGCTTACCCTTGAGCGGTTGTCACACTCCTGTCACAGCCCCGCTGCTGCGCAGCGGGTTGCGGTCCGAAGCCTTTTGCCGTACCATTGATTTTGCAGCGAATTTTTGTGTTGCTGGATAGAGCGTTGCCCTCCGAAGGCAAAGGTCACACGTTCGAATCGTGTCGGGTGCGCCAATTCCTAGTTCGGTCCGGTAAGCAGCGCCAGGCGATCTGAGTCAAGATCGCAGGGTGCATGCTTGCACGCGCATAGTCGTCAAGTGGCGCGCAATCCAGCGGCAGCAAGAGAGCCGGACTAGCGGAGCGCAGTCAAGACCGCGAGCCGACGAAGTCGGTCGCACGCAGCGCGAGCCTTGACGGCTCTCCGTAGGTCCGGCAGCGGTCTCCCATGCGATCATTGCCAGACATCCTGGTCGAGCGGCACTGCGTGGATCGCAGCGTCGACAGACCGGCCCGCTCGGCAGCTTCATCGCATCCTGCCTTGGCGCTTGCGCGCCGCGATATATGGCCGGGCCTCATTGCCTTTGGTCGCGTGGTTTTCGGTGGCTAGAATTTCGAAGCCCGCGGCCTCCATCAGTTCGCCCAGCTCCGATGCCCGGAAAGCACCGGCATAAGGCGCCATGCCGATCGCGCGCATTGCAGGCAGCAACGCTAGCCGGATGAGCGGGTTCATGTCCCCGAGGCACGGCGTCTTCGAAATGAACAGGCCCTCCGGTGCGAGCAGCGCATTGATGCGGCGCAAGGTGCCGGGCAGGTCGCGGACGAGGTGGAGATAGTTGAAGCCCAGGACCGCATCGAACGGCCCGGCCTCAGGGGCGAGCGTCTCCGCCGTCACGGCCTGGAAGGCAAGCCCCGGGATGGAGGGGGCGCCGTGCTTCTCCCTGGCGATCTCGATCATCTCGGCGGAAAAGTCCGTCGCAAGATAGCTTTGCACATCGGCTGCGAGCCTCAGCGCCGTCGTCCCGGTTCCGCAGCCCAGCTCAAGCACCCGGTCGCCCGGCTTTAGCAAGGCACTGGTCCGATCGAGCGTGCGCTCATATCCAGCCGGATCCGCGACCGCACTCTTGGCATATTTCCGTGACGACCTGTCCCAGAAACGGGCGTCGCTCGCGGTGCTCATAGATAACTCCTTTTGCAGTCGGCGTAGCGGACGCGGGATCGGCGAATGCCCTGAGCCTACCGATGAGAGTGACAGCCGCGAACGCTATTCGAACCGGGTTTCGGCCGGCCGCCTTGTCTTCGACAACGACCCGCTCGCAGGACGCCGCAAGGCCTGTTGGTTTTTCCATCAGTCAACTCACGTTTCGCGATTGGTATCTGCCCTTTTTGATATTCGCTGCACGTTTTCGAAGCTTCGGATCGACAACGTGCACGCTCGTCGCCGATGGACCCGTTGCAGAGACTCCTGCGCCAAGCCTGACCCGTGTACATGCACGCATTCATAGCTCATGTCCCGTCGTCCGACCAAATTCGCGGTCGCCTCGTCACCTTCGCCGCTGCGCTTCCTGCTGCGTTCCCATTGCAGGCTGCACCGTCCACTTCGCGTGACCGATTTCGCTCGCTCAGGTCATGGAGATGCTGGAGAAGCCGCCGACCGATCGGACGACGCAGCAAGTTATCACCGCGTACCTGGCGGATGTCGGCGCGGCGGCGGGCATAGTTGCCAGCATGTTGCAGACCAGCTTACGTCAGCGCCGACGTGACGCGCTCAGACAGGCAGAGGTTGCCAGGCATCACGGCCAAGTACCACCTGGCCAAGTACCACCTGCCTCGCCCTCACGTCAGCATCGCAACGATCGCCTGGATCTGGTCGGAGGCGGACGTCACCAGCCCGTCATATGAGGTCTGGCCGTGTGCGGCGGCGTTCAGGATGCATTCAGCGACGGCAGCTTTCAGACCGAACACCGATTGATGGGCGGGTACGCTCGCCATCACGGTCTCCAGCGCTTGACGCATCGTGTGAATGAGCTCGGAGCTGTATTGCATGGGCCTTGTCCTCCGCGGGCACATATTAGGTTTCGCGGCCATGCTTGCCACTCACAAGCCTGAGATTCTTCTTTGAAGAACTCTCAAGTGAACGCCTCAATTCAATCGCCAGATCGCCGCATTGAGCACGCCGGCGAACGCGACCCAGGCGGCGTAGGGCACGAACAAGGCGGCGGCCAGCCTGTCGCGTGACATCTCCAGGCCGATGTAGGTCATGATCGCAACGAAGAGGCCGATGAGGATGACGAGCGCGGCGCCGATCTGGTGCATCGTGAACATGACGGGAGACCAGACGAAATTCAGCGCCATTTGCGCCGCCCAGGCCAGCATCGCCTTGCCCCTGGGTTCACGGCGAAAGGTTCGCCATCCCGCAACAGCGATCAGGACGTAAAGGATCGTCCAGGCGATCGGGAACGCCCAGTTCGGCGGAACGAAGCCGGGCTTGGCAAGGCTCGCATACCACGCACCGGGGGGATTGGTCGCGCCGATCAGCCAGCCAATGCCGACCACACCCGCGACGAAAATCAACAACTGAAACATCCATCACCCCGCGCTTCTCATCACCGGATTGTATCATCTTGCCATGAGCGAATCCTACACGATGCCTGGCGCCGCTGCGGCCGAGCGACGAGAAGCGATGCGCTGAGCGGCATGGCAACGTCCTGCTTTTCGCAGCAGCGCCGGATGGGTTGCCGGCTCTGACGGAGACGGCCCGACTGCGACGGGCCGATCGGGGGAGAACTCAGCCCGTTCCGCAGTTGAGGAACGCATGCAGGCGCGCTAAAGGCAAGCGGCGCGCGTGTATCCGCAGTCGGACGAACCGCCGCCAGTGGATCCAGCACTTGGTTACAAAGCTATCCCATCGACGCGACATTGACGGGCTCCGGGCGATCGCCGTCTTGAGCGTATTCTTCTATCACCTGGACGTTCCGCCGTTCGGCGGCGGCTTTGTCGGGGTCGACCTGTTTTTCGTCGTGTCCGGCTACCTGATCTCTCGGATCATTCTCAGCGAGGCTGATCGCGGCGAATTTTCGATTCCCCGATTTTACGAGCGCCGCATCCGGCGCCTCTTTCCCGCAGCAATCGTCACCATCATCGGCATTTTGGCCGTCGGCGGCCTCTGGTTCTCCCCGGAGCTTTTCAAGGGCCTGACTCAAGACGTCGTGGCTACCCTGGTATCGGTCTCGAATTTCTACTTCTGGCGCGGTAGCCACGCATATTTTGCCAGCTCGACCGATCCCAGCCCCGTACTTCACTTCTGGTCGCTGGCCGTCGAGGAGCAATTCTATCTGTTTTGGCCCGTCTTCATTCTGCTGGGACGCAGACTACTCGGTCGCGCACTGCCTTTGCTCATTCTTGGCATTGCAATCCTTTCGCTTGGCGTCGCGCAAGCGACACTCGCAACAGACAGCTCGGGTGCTTTCTACCTGCCGACCTGTCGCGCCTTCGAATTTGCGATCGGAGCCCTGGTCATCTTTGCGGAGCAGAGGCTGACCTTCTCGGCCCGAGCGCGCTCGCTGTTGGCTGCCGCCGGATTCGCCTTGATCGCTTACGCGGTCGTCAGCTTTGACAATGCGACCTCCTTCCCTGGCGCGACGGCCCTCGTCCCATGTCTGGGTGCAGCCTGCGTGATTTTGGCGGGCGACCGTCACGTCCTTTCGCCTGTCCTGACTAATCCGCTGGCTGCGGGGATCGGGCTGGTATCCTACTCGCTCTACCTCGTGCACTGGCCCCTGATCGTCTACGCGGGCTACATCCTGGGCGATGACGCCAAGTCGATTGCGGCGAAAGTGCTGATCGTCGCCCTCGCAATGGCGCTGGCTGTGCTGATGTATCGGCTGATCGAGAAGCCGTATCGCGCGGGTCGCTCGTCGCTGCTGCGAGTCGCCGGCCCCGCCGCCGCGACGATCATCGCGCTCGCGGTTGTTGCATTTGTGGCCAACCGTCAAGATGGCTGGCCATGGCGGCTCCCGGCAGAGGCCCGCGAGATCGCCGATCTGCAGCGTTTCGGCTTCTGGCCGTGCGCCAAGAGCGCACAATCTAAATGTGCCTTCGGTTCGTTGAGCGATCCCGTCGGCGTGCAAGTGCTCGGCGACTCCTTCGCCGAGCACTATGTCGCTGCGCTGGACCCGGCGGCAAAGCGCGCCGCCGTCCGGGGAGAGGCCTATACGGCCGAAGGTTGTCCGTTGCTCGTCGGCCTCGTGCGAACAGCTTTCGACGGCTCGCAGGACTGCAAACGCCAGCGCGATACCTACCTCGCCGCGATCAGGCAGAACCAGGCTCCAATCGTGCTCAGTCAATCCTGGATGACTTACGGCAATGCGCTCCGCAACGAGTTCGCGCCGGAGGTCGATGCACCGGCCCTTCAAGTCTGGCGGGCCGGCATCGAGAACACGATCCGTGAGCTGGGCGGCAGCGGACGGCGCATCCTGATCATCGCGCCAGGAGTCGAGCCAGGCTGCCGCAGTCCGATGTCCCGCTTCGCACCGGGCCCCCTCTGGCACGCACCAAGTAAGCCCTGTCCCGCTGTGCCTCTCGATCGCGTGCAGGCCGACAATCGCGAATTCCATGCCATGCTCGAGGAGATCCGGATTCGCTACCCGAACCAGGTGTTCCTGCTCTATCCGGAGCGCTATTTGTGCGGAGAAGCCGAGTGTCCGACCGCCATGGACGGGCTCTGGCTCTATTGGGACGTCAATCACCTCACGGTCGCAGGTGCGCAGCGCGTTGGCGACGGAGCCTCAAACCAGCTCCTCGAGTTCATCCGTGGGCACTGAGCGGAACTGACGAGCGTCTATCTTCACAAGCTGAGATGGCTTCTGACCCTGCCGCGATTCTGCAGCTCGATTCAGCCGCCAGACGGAAGCATCCCTCGGCTCGCGTATTTCCCCACCCGATTGTATCATCTCTCCATGCGCGAATCCGACCCGACGACCGGCGAGCCCTCGCCCGTGCGCAAGATCATCCATATCGACATGGATGCGTTCTATGCGTCGGTGGAGCAGCGCGACAATCCGGAGCTGCGCGGCAAGCCGGTCGCGGTCGGCGGCTCGGCGGAACGCGGCGTCGTTGCTGCTGCGAGCTACGAGGCCCGCAAGTTCGGCGTTCGCTCGGCCATGCCGTCGGTGACGGCGAAGCGGCAATGTTCCGCCCTGATCTTCGTCAGGCCGCGCTTCGAGGTCTACAAGGCGATCTCCAGACAAATCCGCGACATCTTTGCCGAGCACACGCCCGTCATCGAGCCGCTGTCGCTGGACGAAGCCTATCTCGACGTGACGGAGAACCTGCAAGGCATCCCGCTGGCGCGGGACATCGCGCTCGAGATCCGCGCGAAGATCAAGGCCGAGACCGGCCTCACCGCGTCGGCGGGTATCTCCTACAACAAGTTTCTGGCCAAGCTCGCGTCCGATCATCGCAAGCCCAACGGCCAGTTCGTGATCTCGCCGGAGATGGGGCCGGCCTTCGTCGAGACGCTGCCGGTCGGCAAGTTCCACGGCATCGGTCCGGCGACGGCTGCGAAGATGAACGCGCTCGGCCTGTTCACCGGCCGCGACATCCGCAACCAGTCGCTGGAGTTCATGAACGCGAATTTCGGCAAGTCGGGCGCGTATTATTACTGGATCTCACGCGGCGTCGACGAGCGGCCCGTGCGCGCCAACCGGATTCGCAAATCCGTCGGCGCGGAGAACACGTTCTCGACCGACCTCGACGCGTTCGACGCGCTTGCCGCCGAGCTCAGGCCGCTCGTCGACAAGGTCTGGCGGCATTGCGAGACGACCGGCAATCGCGGCCGCACCGTCACCCTGAAGATCAAGTTCGCCGACTTCGAGATCATCACGCGCAGCCGATCCGTCGCGGCGGCAATTGCCGGACGCGACGATCTGGAGCGGCTGGCCTGCGGCCTGCTCGAAGCCGAGATGCCGCTGCCCAAGCGCGTCAGGCTGCTGGGGATCTCGCTGTCGTCACTCCATGCCGCCGGCGAGTCGGAGCCGCAGCTGACGCTGGGCATCTGAACGCGGCTCGAGCTTCGGCGACGGAGCGCACCAAGCGCGATGGACCGTGGCGGATATTTCGATCCGCCACGGATGGAGGTCGGTCGCGCTCGGGGCCGCTCAATGCTTCATATGCTCGAACACCACGATCACGCCGGTCGGTTCGGGCTCATGCGCCATCAGGCGCGTCAGGTCGGAATCGCCCCAATCGGCGAGGCTGACGACCTCGCCACTCTGGCGGTCGCTGCCGAGCGATCCCGTCGGCTCGAGCACCTTGAGGCCCATCTCGTCGACGAAGAAGGTGTGCTCGCCGAACATGCTGTTGAGCTGCGGCATCGCCGGATGTTCGTCGGGCAGCACCTGAGCGCCGAGCTGGTTGACGGTCTGCTTCACCTGTTCAGATGTGAGCTTCATGAGCTGCTCCGTTGTTGTATCCGGTTTCATCGAGCCAGGCGGGAGCGAGCATTCCCTGCGCCCTTGTGCGCCTGGCTCTGATCCCGAACAGGTGCTGCGGACAAATGTTCCTGCGAAATGTATTTCGTGATCGCGGGTTTCATCGGCCGCGTTCGCGGCACAAGATCGCCACAGGATGCACACGATCGGTCGATTGGCACGCTACTCGCTGCTGTTCTCGCCGACCGACAGCGCGCAGATGCGTGACAGATATGTGTACGGCAGGCCGGACTCCTCGGCCCAGGCGTTGAACTGCGCCTGCACCTTGGCGAGATCGCCCTTCGACTTGACCTCCTCGGCGATGTCGAGACCGGCAGCGCGCAGGCAGGCCACGACGTCCCGCGACGTCACGAAGCCGTCCCAGCCGACGAAGCGGAGCAGCATCTGGCCGGTGTTGCCGCCCAGCCGGCTGCCGCGCTTGTTGAGCAGGTCGAGCAGGCCGATCTCGTCGGAGGACGGCCATTTCGCCAGGAACTTGCCGAAGGTGCCGTGCTCCTTCGCGATCTCCTGCACGAAGGCGGCATTGTCCCGCACCGACATGATCTTGGCGCCGTTGCGCACGATGCGCGCGTCGCGCAACAGGCCCTCCCAATAATCTTCGGGCTGGAAGCTGAGCTTGGCGGGCTGGAAATGCAGGAAGGCCTGTTCAAAGCCGTCCCATTTGGAATCGATCACGCTCCAGGCAAAGCCGGCGCAGAACACCCGCTTGGTCATTTCGGCGAGGATACGATCGTCGCCGAGCTTGGCCAGCCGCTTGAGGTCCGGCTTGGCCGGCATCAACTTGTCCAGCGCCTTGGGCCCGCCCTTGCGCTTCTCGGCGCGGGCGCGAATGGTCTTGAAGGGGGTCATGTGAACACAGGTGTTGAGGGCAGGTCACGACACCAGAATTCGGCGATCCGGTCCAGCCCCCGCATTGCCGCCCCTTGCACTCTGCGACGGGACGCAGCATGCTGTCGCTCATTGGATCGATGCAAAGGGGCGGCCGGGCTGGTCTGCTTCTTGCTTTATGCCGTTTTGGAATTCCCTGACATTTTGATCTCTGGCCGTCGGATTTTCCATGCGCTGCCTGGTCGTGGCCGACCTGCACTATTCGCTGCCGCAGCTCGACTGGCTGGTCAGCGCGGCGCCGCAATTCGACCTCGTGATCTTCGCCGGCGACGCGCTCGACATCGGCTCGATGGTGGATTTCCGCGCCCAGATCGTGGTGGTGAAGAAGTATCTCGCGCTGCTGGCCGCGACGACCCGCGTGATCCTCTGCTCCGGCAATCACGATCTCGACGAGCGCAACGCCGAGGGTGAGAAGATTTCGCGCTGGATCTCTGAGGTGCGCGAGCTCGGCATCGCCTGCGACGGCGACAGCCTCACGGTCGGCGATACCCTATTCACGGTGTGCCCGTGGTGGGATGGACCCCAGGTCAAGCAACGCCTCATCGAGCAGTTGCGCGATGCTGCGGCCGTCAGGCCGCCGCGCTGGATCTGGGTGCATCATGCGCCGCCGGCGGATTCACCGACGAGCTGGGGCGGCAAGCGTTTCTTCGGCGACGTCGAGCTGGTGCAGTGGATCATGCAATACCAGCCGTCGATGGTGATCTCGGGCCATGTGCATCAATCACCCTTCATCAGCAACGGATCATGGTTCGACCGGCTGGGGCAGAGCTGGGTCTTCAACACGGGCCTGCAACCCGGACGCCCCCCGACCTACATCGTGCTCGATCTCGACGCCGACAAGGCATTCTGGCTGGCGGCCGGCGAGGCGCAATGGATCGACCTGAAGGCGCCGCTGCAGCGGCCCGCTGCCCCCATCGAGGCGCCGCCCGACTGGCTCACATTCTTGGATCGGATTGCCGATCCGAGCCTGGCGAAACCTCAAGCGGCGGCAGGTTGATCATGCTCTGGAGCACCTCGCCGACCATGGCCAGATGCGTGCCGTGGTCGGCATATTGCCGCTTGAGATCGGCGAGGTAGGTGTTGGCGACGTTGAGCCGCTGCGCCAGCATTTTTGCGATCAGCAGCGCCACGCCCGGCTCCCTCTCGAGGAACGCGGCGGCATCCTCGAATTCGTAGACGATAGCGTCGGAGCAGGCCCGTACGGTGGCAGTGTGGGGCTGGCCCAGCAGCACGGACATCTCGCCCAGAACCGCGCCGGGCTCGGTGACGGTGGCGACCACCATCTCGCCCTTGAGCACCTCGAGCCTGCCTTGCATCAGCACGAAGAGATGGCCGGAGGTGCCCCCCTCGGCGACGATGATGGTGCCGGCGGCAAGCTGCCGCTCCGTTCCGCCGGTGCAATAATCGAGGACTGCACGCATGGTGCGAATGCTCCCGTCGCGGGGGTACCCAACGCCGGGAGACTAGAGCACGATCCAGGCCAGGCGGCAATCGGCGGGGGCCGGCTGGCGCGCGAGGGGCCTCACACCTGGGAGAGCGAAGGTACTTCGCCTGGCAGGATGGCCTGCAGTCCGCCAAAGCGCCGCTGGCGGCCATGGAAGGCGGCGAGCGCCTCGGCAAGATCGCCAGCATCGAATTCGGGCCACATCCGCTCGGTGAAGTGCAGCTCGGCATAGGCGCCTTCCCAAAGCAGGAAGTCCGACAGCCGCTTCTCGCCGGAGGTGCGGATGATGAGGTCGACGTCGCGAAGGCCAGCCTCGCCCGTGACGAGTTGCGAGAAGGCTTCGCGCGTCAGGCTGGTCAGCGCGGCCGCCTTCGCCGCGGCATTGAGGATGGCGTCGCGCGCGGAATAATCGACGGCGATGCGCACATGCAGCGCGCGGCCATCGGCGGTGGCCGCCTCGGCGCGCGCGATCGCGGCGGCGATGCCGTCGGGCAGGCGATCGCGGCGGCCGATGACGGAGAGGCGCACGCCGTTCTTGACGAGGCTCTGCACTTCGTTCGCGAGGTAGAAGCGCAGCAAGGTCATCAGCGCTGCGACCTCGGCCGTCGGCCGCCGCCAATTGTCGGTGGAGAAGGCGTAAAGCGTCAGCGTGCCGATGCCCTGCTTGGGCGCGGCCTCGACGATGCGGCGGATGGCCTCGACACCCGCCTCGTGGCCGCGCACGCGCGACAGGCCGCGCCGCGTCGCCCATCGGCCGTTGCCGTCCATGATGATGCCGACATGGAGCTTCTCGTCATGGGACGTGATGTCACTTTGCATTGCAAAGTCTCCGGTCAAAAAGGGGAGATCAGGTCGAGGCGATGCCGAGACGGCCGAGCGGCGGCGCTTCGCGGCCGGCGGCCTTCGCCGCGTCGCGCACCAGCCGCTCGAGCACGGCGAGATAGTCGAGGAAGCGGCGGCGGCCGGCCTTGGTGAGGCGGCAGGTGGTGTGCGGGCGATTGCCCTCGTAGCCCTTGGTCACCTCGACCAGCCCGGCCTCCTGGAGCACGGCAAGGTGCCGGCTGAGATTGCCGTCGGTGAGGCCGCAGAGCTGCTTGAGATCGCCGAACGCCAGCCCCTTGGGATGCGCCATCAGCGAGGTCAGAAGCCCGAGCCTCGCCTTCTCGTGGATCACGCGGTCGAGCCCTTCATAGGAGAAGGGCGCGCTGTCAGTCTTCGACATCGTTGTCTCCCGACGCAAAATGCAGAATGGCCGCCATCAGCGATTGGCCGATCAGGAAAGGTAGGCCCATGGTCCATGGCGACAGCGTGTGAGTTCGGCTCGCGAGCACCACGACCGCGAAGCCGGACACGAAATACCAAGCGCCGGCGAGCGCGACCGTGCGCGGCAGCGAGCGGACCGAGGCGAAGATGCCGAGCGACACCAGGATCTGCCACAGGCCCGGCAGCAGCCACAGCGTCTCGCTCGCGAACTTCCACATCACCACCGCGAGCAGAACGCCGGCAACGCCCGCCGGCAGGAACTGCTCGACCGCCTGGTGGATCATCGCGTCGGCGAGGCCGGAATGATGGCGCCGCGACCGCGCGCGCATCTCGATGCCGATGATCAATCCAGACAGCGCGGCGGCGATGAACCAGCCGATGAAGAAAACGAGCGGCTCGCCGGTGGGATCATCCAGCAACCAGAATTGCAGGACGGCGGTGATGAGCGCAACAGCGCCGGTCGCCGCCATCGTCGCCGGGCCATAGCCGCGGAAGGCGGTGCCCGCCGCGATCTGGCTGCGGATCGTCACGATGTCGGCCAGCGCTTTGTCGAGATCGCGCATCGGCAACGCCAAAACCTCGTTCCACCCGGACATTACGAGGCAACGGCCCCGTTACTTTGTACTGCAAAGTATACGGCGTTGCAAAGTATATGCAAGCCCGAATTGTCGCGGCCAACCGGACGAGAGCAGACAACTGACGGTTGCGCCTCACCTGCCCTCGCGGATAAGATGGATGCAAGTGCGTTTGCCGGGGGGCTGGTATGTGGCTGAGGTCGTTGGTCGTTGCGTTCGTGTTGCAGGTGAGTGTGTTCGGGGCGAACGCGGCGGGGCCGTTCGGCACCGTCAATGTCGGCAACTGGGCCGGCGGCGCATTCAGCAATGACGAGACGGGCGCGTTCTCCCATTGCGCGGCGACCGCACCTTACGCCAACGGCGTGAGTCTCTTCGTCGCGCAGAATGCGGCCGGCTCCTGGCTGCTGAGCTTTGCCAGCCCCAGCTTTCGCTTCAACAAGGGCGATACCGCGCCCATCGACTTCATCTTCGACGGCCAGGAGCAGGCGAGGTTGTTTGCGACCGCCGGCACCACCAACATGGTGACGACCATCCTGCCCCCCAACGTCGCTCGCACCTTCCAGAAGGCAAGCCTGATGGTGGTGACGACCAACGGCAGCAAGCCACTCCAATTCGTGCTGACGTCGACGGCGCCCCTGATCGCGGCGCTGGCGAACTGCGTCACGCGGGTGAAGGCAGACGGGCTCAGCAAGGCAGGCGATTTCACCAGGGGTGCGACCAAGCCGGCGGCCACGGCGGAGAAGCAGGCGGCAGCGCCGGCCGGCGGCAAACCTGCCCGGGCCAGGAGCGGCACCGGTTTCGTCGTCAGCGCGAGCGGGCACATCGTCACCAACCACCATGTGATCGACGGCTGCGTCGGCGACATCAAGGGCAATCTCACCGGCGAGGCCGCAATGGTGCTGCGCGTCGTCTCGAGCGATGCCAACAACGATCTCGCCCTGTTGCAGGCGCCGTCGACCACGACATTCAAGGACTTTGCCCGGATCCGCGACCGCTCGATCCGCTCCGGCGATTCCGTGATCGCGATCGGCTTTCCCTATCACGGCATCCTGACCTCGGACTTCACCGTGACCACCGGCATCGTGAGCTCGCTCAGTGGCATGCGCAACGACTCGCGCTTCCTGCAGATCAGCGCACCCGTGCAGCCAGGCAATAGCGGCGGGCCGCTGTTCGACAACACAGGTCAGGTCGTGGGTGTGGTCACCGCAAAGATCCCGGCACTGCGCATCGCGGTCGCGACCGGCAATATTCCTGAAAACATCAACTTCGCCATCAAGACCGGCGTGCTGCGCGACTTCCTCGACAATTCCGTCGTGTCCTATCAGACCGCCGAGCCAAAGGCCGAGCTCAAGACCACCGACATCGCCGCCAACGCCCGGCCTTACACGATGCTGATCTCGTGCAACGCGGCGGAGCAGGCGGAAGCGAAGCGGTAGCGATCGGGGCAAGGCACACCCTGCACCTCACCCTCGGCTGTCATTCCCCGCGACCCGGCTACGCCAAGGCTTCGCCGGGGTTGAGGTCCAGGGGCGCCGACACTTTAGCGTAGGCGGCAGGCGGGGAATCCAGTATGCCGCGGCCTCTCGATTCATCACTGCCGTCTCGGAGTACTGGATCGCCCGGTCCCGGCTCCGCCAAGGCTAGGCCGAGGCTCACACGGATGCTCGGCGCGCCGAAGCTTCAGCGAAGGCGGCAAGCCGGGCGATGGCACCTTTGATGTGCGTCGCGCGCTCCCCTCACCCGTGGCAGCACGCCGCCTTTGCCGGCTGCGGTTCGTACTGGTCGCGCAGGCGGACCCAGTCCATCGGATAGGGCAGGCCTTCCTCGTGACGGCCGAGCGGGGTGAGATCCAGATATTGATATGCAGCGTTCATCATGTCGAGGCCGCGGGCGAAGCAGGAATAGGTGTGGAAGATCGCGCCGGCCTCGTCGCGGAAGAACACGCTGATGCCGGGCAGCTCGGGGCCGTAGAACGGCGTGGTCCCGAAATTGTACATCGGCTTGCCGGTCGCGACCTCTTCCTGTGAGAACGTCACGCCGTAATCGCGGTTGAAGTCGTTGCGGCCTGAGGAAACCCAGTCGAAGGTCCAGCCCATCCGCTTCTTGAAGGCTTCGAGCTTTGCGCTTGGCGCCAGCGAGACCGCAACCATGGCGGTGTCGCGCGCGGCCAAATGCGGCACCATGCGCTCGAACCCATCGGCCCAGAACGAGCAGCTCTTGCAGGCCGCGTCCCAATCGGGTGCGAACATCACGTGCTGCACGATGAGCTGCGGCCGGCCCTTGAACAGATCGCCCAAGGACACAATGCCGTTCGGCCCCTCGAATTCGTACGCCTTGTCGACCTTGACCCAGGGGAGCCGACGGCGCTCGTCGGCAAGCCGTTCGCGGGCCTGGGTCAATTCCTTCTCGTGGGCCAGAAGGGCCTTGCGCGCGACGATCCATTGCTCGCGCGAAACGATCTGATGTTGCTGCATGGCGGTCTCCTCTGGGATCAGGCGACGAAAGCATCGAGCTTGTCGAAAATCGAGCTCCAGCCGCGCTGGTGGTTGTCGCGCGCAGTCTCGTCGAAGAACTGGGCGTGATGGAAGATCATCAAGGTGCCGGCAGCGTCCGGCTTCAGCGAGATCGTCACCAGCGATTCACGCTCCGGCGTCGAGTGCCAGGCCCAGGTGAAGACCAGAAGCTCGTTCAGCACCACCTCGCGATAGCGGCCGCCGGCCTCGAAGTATTCGCCGTCGTCCCCGGTGAAGCTGATGCGAAACCGGCCGCCGACGCGAACGTCGAGCTCGGCTTGAAGCGTCGCCGGCTTCATGTTCGGCGGCCCGAACCATTGCGCTAGCTGCGCGGCTTGCGTCCAGGCGGCGTAGACCTTTTGCGGCGGCGCTCGGAGCCGGCGCGTGAGCGTGAGGCTTGGTCGTTCTGCCGGGCGTTCGGCGGCGTTGGCGGCTGCGTTGGCCATGTCTCTTCCTCCACGAAGGCGGCAAGGCGATCAAGATTGTGGGACCAGAACTGCGCATAGCGATTGAGCCAGTTCATCGCCTGCTCCATCGGCTGCGCGGTCAGCCGGCAGGCGACCGTGCGCCCGGTCTTCTCGCGCACGATCAGCCCGGCATCGGTGAGCACGTCGAGATGCTTCATGATCGCCGGCAGCGATACCGCAAACGGGGCCGCCAGTTCGCTCACCGACAGGCCGTCTTGCTCGCCGAGGCGCGCCAGCAAGGCACGACGCGTCGGGTCTGACAGCGCCGCAAAAGTCCGGTCCAGCGTCTCGTCCTGATACTTAACCATGTGGTTTAGTATAGACGCGAGCGCGGCAACGTCAAGCCGGAAGGCGAAGGCGCGGATCCGCACGAGAGCGTGATGGGGTTGCTGGCAATGCAGCCAAGAAAAAAGGCCCTGCCGAACGGCAGGGCTCTCTTCCTGGTCATCACGAGATTTCTACTCGACCTTCAGGCCGGCGAAGTCGACGACCTTCCTCCACTTCTCGGTCTCGGCCTTGATCTCCTCGCCGAACGCCTCGGGCGTCTGCGCCCGCGGCTCGCCGCCGAGCTCGACCAGGCGCTTGGCCATGTCGGGCTCCTTGAGCACTGCGTTGACCTCGGCGTTGAGCTTGGCGATGATTTCCTTCGGCGTGTTCTTCGGCGCGCCCATGCCGAACAGCGCGCTCGCCTCATAACCTTTGACGGTCTCCGCGACTGTCTGAACGTCCGGCAATTGCGGCGAGCGCTCAGCCGTGGTGACGCCGATCGCACGAAGGCTGCCGGAGCGGATGTGCTGGATGATCGAGGGCATGTTGTCGAAGATCACCTGCACCTGGCCGGCGAGCATGTCGGTGATCGCGGGCGCGGCGCCGCGATAGGGCACGTGCTGCATCTTGCAGCCGGTCATGGCCATGAACATCTCTCCGGACAGATGCACCGAGGTGCCATTGCCGGACGAGGCCATGTTCACCTTGCCGGGATTGGCCTTCACGTACTCGATGAACTCGGCGACGTTCTTGGCCGGCACGTCCTTGTTGACGGTCATCACGTTCGGAACGCGCTGGAACGAGGCGACCGGTGCGATATCGTTCACGAAGTTGAACTTGAGATTCTTGTAGAGCGAGGCGTTGATGTAGTTGGCCGGGTTGACTAGCTGCAGCGTGTAGCCGTCGGGTTCCGCGTTGATGACCGATTCCGTGGCGATGTTGTTGCCGGCGCCCGGCTTGTTCTCGATCACGAATTGCTGGCCGAGCTTCTCCGAGAGCCTCTGGCCGATCAACCGCGCCAGAATGTCGGTGGCGCCGCCCGGCGGATAGCCCACCACCCATTTCACCGGACGGGCCGGATAATCGGCGGCAAACGCCTTCGACAGCGGGGTGGCTGCAAGTGGACTGGCGGCGAGCAGGCCCAGCGCGGTACGGCGAGTGATCATCTCGAGGGTTCTCCCAGTGTTGTTCTTGAAAGTTCGATAGCTTGAAAGGAACGCCGGCGAGGTTGTAACAAAGCTTGCGGAGTGCGGAAAGTGCGCGGGGCACATCACGACGAAAGGATGAGACATGCCGGTCAAGGTTCATGCCCTGGATCATCTCGTGATCAATGTCAGCGACGTCGCGGCAAGTGCTGCGTGGTACGGCAAGATTCTCGGCATGGATGTCAAGGTGTTCGATCCCGGCGGCGGCAAAGCGCCGCGGACTTTCCTTGAATTCGGTAACCAGAGGATCAACGTCCGACACCGCGATGCCGACAAGGTGGAGTGGTTCACCGCGGACCAACCGACGGCGGGCAGCGAAGATTTGTGCTTTCTCACCTCGGCCACGCCGGACGAGGTGGTGGCGCATTTGCGGGCACATGGCGTCGCGATCGAGGAAGGTCCGGGCCCGAGGCAAGGCGCCCGCGGCACGCTGCGCTCGGTCTATTGCCGCGATCCCGATGGCAGTTTGATCGAGATCTCGTCGTACGGGGATTGAGGCGCCCCCAGCCCGACCCGTCATTGCGAGCGCAGCGAAGCAATCCAGAATCCCTCCGCGGAACCAGTCTGGATTGCTTCGTCGCAAGAGCTCCTCGCAATGACGGCGGAGAGAGCGCGCTCACGCATACCCCCGATTGCGTCCCGCGTCGTCCAATGGCAGGAAGACGCAATAATCAAAAGGCAGCCGCCAGCAGGATGCAGGCTGCACGGGAGGCCGCCATGCCACTTCAACAGACCACAGCCGGAATCGTGGGCCCGTTCGACGGGCTCGACGTGCCCTGGCTGCTCAAGCTGCGCGCCGAAGTCCGGCGTGATCATCCATTCCTGATCTGGGCGGCGTTCGACGCGCCAGCGCGGCGCTGGAGCTACGGCGAATTTCACGAGCGCGTCGGCGCGCTCGCGGCCGGCCTCGCCAGGCGCGGCGTCAAGCCGGGCGAGTATGTGCTCATTCATCTCGACAATTGCATCGAGGCGATGCTGGCCTGGTTCGCCTGCGTCGAGCTTGGGGCCGTCGCCGTCACCACGAACACGCGCTCGGCGCCGGCCGAGATCGCGTATTTCGCCGATCATTGCGGCGCGGTCGCCGCGATCACGCAGCCGGCCTATGCGGAAGCCGTCGCGCAGAACTGCCATAACATCCGCTGGCTGGCGGTGACCTCGCACGATGCGGGCACGGCGCCAGCGCGGGGCGTCTCGCGCGGCGACAGCTTCGAATCGCTGTTCGCCGACAGCGCCGATCGTCCGAAGCGCGCGACCGATCCGCTGGCGCCATGCAGCGTGCAATACACCTCGGGCACGACGTCGCGGCCGAAGGCAGTGCTGTGGACCCATGCCAACGCGCTGTGGGGCGCCAAGATCAACGCCGCGCACGAGGACCTTCACGCCGGCGACGTGCACCAGGCCTACCTGCCGCTGTTCCATACCAACGCGCTGGCCTATTCCATGCTGGCGACGCTGTGGGTCGGCGCCACTTGCGTGATCCAGCCGCGCTTCTCCGCCAGCCGGTTCTGGGGCGTCGCGCGCGAGCACGGCGCAACCTGGACCTCGACCATCCCGTTCTGCATGAAGGCGCTGCTCGAGCAGGAGATCCCGAAGGACCATAAGTTCCGCCTGTGGGGCACCGCCATCAACGAGCCGCCGGCCTTTGCCGCCTTCGGCGTCAAGATGATCGGCTGGTGGGGCATGACCGAGACCATCACCCACGGCATCGTCGGCGAGGTGGATCAGCCCAACATCCCGATGTCGATCGGTCGCGCCGCGCCCGAATATCAGATCCGCATCACCGACGACGAGGGACGGCCGACGGAGGTCGGCGACACCGGCAATCTCGCAATCAAGGGCATCCCCGGCCTGTCGCTGTTTGCCGAGTACCTGCACAACGAGAAGGCGACGCGCGAGAGTTTTGACGAGCACGGCTTCTTTCTCACCGGCGACCGCGTCGAGCGATTGGAGAACGGCTTCATCAAGTTCGGCGACCGCGCCAAGGACATGCTGAAGGTGGGCGGCGAGAACGTTGCGGCCTCCGAGATCGAGCAGGTGATCGCGCTCGTGCCGGGCGTGCGCGAGGCCGCGGTGGTGGCGAAGAAGCATCCGATGCTGGACGAGGTGCCGGTGGTCTTCATCATCCCGCAAGGCGGCGTCGCAGGCGCTGCGCCCGACCTGCAGGATCGCGTAATGGAAGCCTGCCGCAAGGGCCTCGCCGACTTCAAGCTGCCGCGCGAGATCAGGCTCGTCGACGACATGCCGCGCTCGACGCTGGAGAAGGTGGCGAAGGCGGAGCTGCGGAAGCTGGTGGGGTGATCTTGTAGGGTGGGTTAGCCGAAGGCGTAACCCACCAACTTCGTTCGGCAATTGCGGAGGCATGGTAGGTTACGCCTGGCGCCTGCGCTTCGCGCAGCCGCGAGGCTAACCCACCCTACGGCATCCCGGCTAGAACGACCCCAGCGCGACCGGGCGGAACGCCTGCAGCAGCTGCTGGTCGAGCTTGCCGCCCATGCCTTCCATCATCGTGAAGGCGCGGGAGTGGGTGAAAGGCATGCGGTAGGCGCGCTTCTCCACCAGCGCGGCGTAGATGTCGACGATCGTCGTCAGGCGCACGATGTCGCTGATCTGGTTCGACGACAGGCCGTTCGGATAGCCGGAGCCGTCGAGGAATTCGTGGTGATGCAGCACCACGTCCAGCATCTCCGGCGGGAAGCCGCCTTGTGCGGCGAGCGCATCATAGCCGCGGCGCGGATGCTGGCGGACCTCAGCCATCTCCTCGTCGGTGAGCTTGCCGGGCTTGTCGAGCAGCCAGGCCGGAACGAAGGCCTTGCCGACGTCGTGCAGCAGCGCGGCGCGTGTCAGGCGGCGCTGGTCGTCCTCGCGCATGCCGAGATGCTGGGCGAAGGCGACGGCGAAGCCGGTGACGAACAGGCAATGGCGGTAGCTGCCGACATGGTGACAGCCGACCGTGGTGAGCCATTCGCGCAGCGAGGAATGCTTGATCGCCTTCAGGATCTTGCTCTCGGCGGCGATGACGTCGTCGAAGCTCAGGGGCACGCCGAGCGGCAGCTTCTCGAACATCTTGGTCAGCACCGCATGCGCCGCCTCGACGCCGCGGTTGAGCGTCTTGCCGCGATCGGTCGCGTCATAGGCCGCGGTGTCCGGGAAGGCGGCGCGAATGCGCTGCAGGATGGCGTCGGCCTGGAGCGGCCGTGAAATGGTGTCGGTGGCTCCTAACGCCCAGGCCTGCATGGTGCCGTGATGCAGGGCGTCCGCGAGCACGAACAGCCGCGGCATCGAACGATAGGCATCGCCGCGCAGCTTGTTGCGGACCCGCTGCACGCTCTCGGGCGAGCGCAGGTTGATGTCGACCACGAGCCCGGAGAGATCGCGCGAGGGCTGGGCGGGGATCTCGTCCGTCTTCACCGTGGAGACGTCGCCGACCGCCTTCAGGATGCTGGCGAGCTCGCTGCTCCCGTCGCTCCGATCGGAGGCGAGCAGGAGCCGGCGTTTGGCGGCGGGTTTGGCTGAGGCGTTCATGGCTTCCCCACAAGTACCGGGAACTCGGGCGTATTGGCCCATCAGCCTAAGCCGGTTCAGGTTCTCTGGCCCTTAAGAGGCGTGCTCAATGGAGCCTTGGGGAATTGCACGCAATTTTAGGTATTGGGGTTCCCGGGGGGAATTTCACAACCGGCGAAAACAACCCCATGCACAGTAGAACGGGCATTGATGGATAAGGGGAATTTCTCCGTCATGGCCGGGCTTGTCCCGGCCATCCACGTCCTGGCCCGGACGTGAGAAGAACGTGGATGGCCGGGACGAGCCCGGGCATGACAGCGAAATATTGAGCGCACCCAAAAACAATCCGCCGGAGGTTGCCCTCCGGCGGATCAGCTCATTTGGCAATCACGGCTCGACTTATGCCTTCATGCTCGCCTTCACGGCCTCCGCCGTGATCGGCAGGGCGCGGACGCGGGCGCCGGTGGCGTTGAAGATGGCGTTGCCAATGGCCGGCGCGACCACGGTGACCGCGGGCTCGCCGACGCCGGTGGCCTTCTCGCCATTGGCGATCACGGCGATCGCGACCTCCGGCGTCTGGCTCATGCGCAAGGGCGTGTAGCCATCGAAATTGGTCTGCTCGATGCCACCGTCCTTCAGCGTCGCCTTCTCGTACATCGCCAGCGACAGGCCCCACAGCGCCGCACCCTCGACCTGGGCGCGGACATTGTCGGGATGCACCTGCGTGCCGACGTCGGTTGCGACCGTGAGCTTCTTCACGGTCACCGCCCCCGACGGCGCGACGGCGACGTGAGCCACGCACGCCGTCCAGCTCGCGGTCGCCCGCTCCTGCGACGAGACGCAGGCGACGCCCATGCCCTCGCCTTTCGGCAATTGCTTGGTGCCGTAGCCGGACAGCCCCATCGCGGCGAGCAGGGTGTTGCGCAAGCGCTGCGCGCCGCCGTCGTTCTTGCCGGCGCCGTCGAGCAACGAGATGCGGAACTGGGCGGGATCCTTGCCCGTCGCCGCCGCGATCTCGTCGATCATGCTTTCGACCGCCCAGAAGGTCCAGCCCGGCGCCACCGAGCGAAGCTGGCCGGAGGGCGTGGCGTTGTGCGCGAGCTCGTTCTTGATCGCGCGCACATAATGGTTGGGCACGGTGTAGAAGAAGTCCGCCCCGTTCACCGTAAAGGAATCGAGCGGGCCCTTCTTGTCGACCGAGGGCGTCAGGAAGTCGGGTATTCCCCAGCGCGCGGTCGGCCAGGCCGAGACCACGTCGTGGCTGATCGCAATGAGCTTGCCATCGCTATCCACGCCGGCCTTGACCTTCTGGTAGGTGAGCGGACGCGAAAAATCCATCGTCATGTCGTTCTCGCGCGAATAGATCACCTTCACCGGCTTGCCGACCGCCTTGGCCGCCTGCACCGCCGGAATCATCATGTCGGCATCGAGACGCCGGCCGAAGCCGCCGCCCAGCCACATCTGGTGCATGACCACGAACTTCGGATCGATCCCGGCAGCGCCCGCCGCGATCGCGCCGGAGCGCGTCGCAAACTGGTTGCCGGAATAGATGTGCAGGATGTCGGCCTTGAACTCCGCAGCGGCGTTCATCGGCTCCAGCGGCGCGTGGATGTTGATGCTGGTGGTGTATTCGGCCTCCACCACCTTGGCCGCCGAACCGAAGGCCGCATTGGGATCGCCGTCCTTGACGAAAAACTGGCCGGAATCGTCCAGCTTCTGGAGCCGCTTGGCCTCGTCGAGCAGCGACTCGCTCGACAGCTTCGCGTTCGGACCCGCGTCATAGGTGATCTTCAGCGCCTGGGCCGCCTTCTTGGCGTTGGCATAGGTGCTGGCGACGGCGACGACCCAGCCCGACGTCGTTGCTGTCTTGTCGTCGAGCGTGACGGCCTTGATGAAGCCTGGCACCTTCTTTGCCGCGCTGTCGTCGACCGATTTCACCGTGGCGCCGAACCGCACCGGCGGCGTGACCAGCGCGCCGTAGACCATGCCCGGCAGCATCACATCGATGCCGTACTTCGCCGTGCCATTGGTCTTTGAGGGGATGTCGAGCTGCGGAACCGAGACGCCGATCATGGTGTACTGGTCCGGCGATTTCAGCTTGATCGCCTTCAGCTCGTCGGGCGTGAAGGTTTTCGTCGCCTTGCCGCTTTTCACGACATCGGCAAACGACATCTGCTTCTTCGATTTCGGATGCACGATCATGGAATCGCGCACCACAAGCTCCGATGCCGGCACGCCCATGGCGGCGGCGGCACCTTCGGTCAATGCGATGCGACCGGCGGCGCCGGCGCGGCTCATCGCTTCGAAGTTCATCATGGTCGACCAGCTGCCGCCAGTGATCTGCGCGCCCAGCACGGGATCGTTGAACTTGGGATCGTTGGAGGCGAGCTGCACGCGCATGTCGCTCCATTTCGCGCCCAATTCCTCGCAGACGATCTGCGCCAGGGTGGAGGCGATGTGCTGGCCCATATCGGCCTTGCCGCAGGTCACGGTGACCAGCCCGTCCGGCGAGATCGCGTACCAGACGCTCGGCTCGAAATTGGCGGGCGCGGCGGCGGCTGATTCGATGCCGGGCACGCCGGCATAGCCGAGCACGAGGCCGGTCGCGGCGGTGCCGACGAGGAAGGAGCGGCGGCTGAGATCGGTCGTCTCAGGTGTTGCGTTCTTCACATGCTCGTTCATGTGGGCCTCCGCTCGCTCGAGGTGGCCGAGGCGGTGCGCATCTCGGATGCGGCGCGCATGATCGCCTTCTGGATCCGCGAATAGGTCATGCAGCGGCAAAGATTGCCGTCCATGTGCGCGACCACTTCCTCCTTGGTCGGATTGGGATTCTTGGCGAGCAGCGAAGCTGCCTGCATGATCTGGCCGGACTGGCAATAGCCGCATTGCGGCACCTGCTCGGCGATCCAGGCCTTCTGCAAGGGATGATCGCCCTTGGCGGAAAGGCCTTCGATGGTGGTGATCTTCTTGCCGGCGACGTCACTGAGCATGGTCTGGCACGAGCGCACGGCTTCACCGTTGACGTGCACGGTGCAGGCACCGCACAGCCCGGCACCGCAGCCGAACTTGGTGCCGGTCATCTGCAATTGCTCGCGGATCGCCCAGAGGAGCGGCGTGTCGTTCGCCGCATCCACGGACAGACTCCGCCCGTTGATGGTGAGAGTTGGCATAGGCGTCTTCCCCTGCCGGTGCATGAAGCCGCTTACGGCGGCAACTTGAATGGCGGACGCCCACCGGGCTGACGTCAGCCTTGCCGGCAAGCATGATCGCGTTCTGGCGCCGAGGCAAATGCAATCTGGAACGAGTCGAAAAACCGACCGCCACACTCGCTCGTTGTGCGCCGCGCCAAGGGCGGCGACGCAGCCACTGGACACAACAGCGCGTGCCTCCGGCATGCGTGCCATCGCATTCGGGCAGTTTCTTCGAGGTAACTTGGCGCGTTAGAGTGCGGACGCAGCCGCAGGCGTCCCTTCTCCCCTGGTGAGAAGGGTCCACCGTCGTCGTCATTGGGTTGAAAGAAAAAAGAAAGGGCAGGAACAATGGCGGAGATCAATCGCGACGGCGTCAACATCTACTACGAGGTTCATGGCAACGGCCCGCCGCTGCTGCTCACGCACGGCTATTCCTCGACGTCGGCGATGTGGCATGGGCAGGTCGACGCGCTGGCGAGGGACCACACGCTGATCCTGTGGGACATGCGCGGCCACGGCCAGTCCGATTACCCTGACGATGCGAGTGCTTATAGCGAAGAGCTCACGGTCGGTGACATGGCGGCGATCCTCGATGCGGTCGGCGCGAAGCGCGCCATCATCGGCGGGCTTTCGCTCGGCGGCTACATGTCGCTGGCGTTCTATCGCGCACATCCGGAGCGGGCCCGCGCGCTGCTGATCATCGACACCGGCCCCGGCTTCAGGAAGGACGATGCGCGCGAAGCCTGGAACGCGCGGGCGCTTGAAACCGCCGACCGGCTCGACCGCGAAGGCCTCGATGTCTTGAAATCGGCGACGCGCGAGCGCGCCACCGCGAACCATCGGGGCGCCAGGGGCCTGGCGCTCGCCGCGCGCGGCATGCTGACCCAGCGCGATGCGCGCGTGATGGAACTGCTGCCCGACATCCGGGTGCCCAGCCTGATCGTTGTCGGCGCCGACGACACCCCGTTCCTCGCCGCGTCCGACTACATGGCCGCAAAGATCCCTGGCGCGCAAAAGGTCGTGATCCCCGCGGCCGGCCACGCCGTCAACATCGATCAGCCCGAGGCTTTTGTTGACGCGGTCGCGCCTTTCCTGAAGAACTTGCCGGCATAGGCCGATCGAGCGGGGACATAAGCGATGAAGCTGATGATGCTGGCTGCGGGCACGATGTTGCTGTCGCTATCTGCGCAGGCCGAGCCGATCGGCGCCGTGCCGCAGCGCCAGCCCTTCGTCACGACCTTGTCGAACAACATTCCGCTCGCCTTCGGCATGGATACTGAGCAGACCGCGCGCGCGCTCGGGCAGAAGCTGCAATATGTGCGGGGCCGTCCCGGCCACGAGATCTATCTCGCCTTGCGCAACATCGGCGGCAGCGGCCTGATCCCCTACCGTCATCGCCTGTTCCTGCAATTCCGCCACGGCCGGCTGGCCGGATGGAAGGAGGATTACGGTGAGAACTGGATGTGGGAGTGAGGTGTTACCCCTCATCCTGAGGAGACTGCGAAGCGGTCGTCTCGAAGGATGAAGGCCCGGCTCTCGCATCTCGGCCTTGCATCCTTCGAGACGCGCGCGAAGAGCGCGCTCCTCAGGATGAGGGGAGAGATTGGAGTTAGTAGCAACAAGAAGGACAACCCGCGTGGGACAGGACATCAAGCTGACGGCCTCGGACAATTTCCAGCTCGGCGCTTATCGCGCTGATTCCGCCGGCACGCCGAAGGGCGCGGTGGTGGTGATCCAAGAGATCTTTGGGGTCAATCACCACATCCGCTCGGTCTGCGACCGCCTTGCCGGGGAAGGCTATGTCGCGATCGCGCCGTCGATCTTCGACCGGACGGCGCCGAACTTCCAGTCGGGCTATTCGCCCGACGAGATCGCGGAGGCGCGCAAGTTCGTGGCCAATCCGGACTGGGCGGCAATGCTGCACGACACGCAAGCTGCGATCGATGCGGTGAAGAGCATCGGGCCCGTCGGCATCATCGGCTTTTGCTTGGGCGGCAGCATCGCCTTCGTCGCGGCGACGCGATTGACCGGCCTGAAGGCCGCGATCGGCTATTACGGCGGCGCCGTCGTGCGCTTCGCCGACGAGACGCCGAAGGTGCCGACCCAGCTGCATTTCGGCGAGAAGGATGCCGGGATTCCGCTCGCCGACGTCGAGACCATCAAGTCGAAGCGGCCGGATGTGGAGGTCTTCATCTATCCAGGCGCCCAGCATGGTTTCCATTGCGACGAGCGCGCCAGCTACGACAAGGCCAGCGCCGACATCGCCTGGCCGCGCAGCATGGATTTTTTCGCGAAGCATTTGAAATAGAGCCCCGCCTCTCTCCACCGTCATTCCGGGATGCGCCGCGCAGGCCCGGAATCCATACTCCCGATCATGGTTATGGATTCTCTGGTGCGCAATTGCGCACCTTAGCTCGCGCTACGCGCGCCCCGGAATGACGAAAGAGAACGTCGAGCTGAAACTAAAACCAGCGCTCGCCGACGAACACGGTGTCTCCGGGCGCGAGCGGCGTGCCGAGCGGCACCACGGCGCGCATGGCGCCGCCGTTCTCGGTGTGCGTGACTGTGACCATGTCGCGCTTGGCGCGCGGCGAGAAGCCGCCGGCGATGGCGACCGCGCTCTCCACCGTCATGTTCGGCACGTAGGGATATTGGCCGGGCGCTAGGACCTCGCCGAGGATGAAGAACGGACGATAGGTCTCGATCTCGACCGCCACCGAAGGCTCGCGGATGTAGCCGTTGCGCAGGCGTGCGGCGATCTCGCCGGCCAGCCCTGCCGTGGTGCGGCCGCGGGCGGGCACCGCGCCGATCAGCGGCATGGTGATGGAGCCGCCGGCGTCGATCGCATAGCTGTTGGTGAGACCTTCCTGGCCGTAGACCACGACGCGGAGCTTGTCGCCGGCGTCGAGATGGTAGGAGGCGCCATTACGCACCGGCACCGCCATCGGCGCGGCGTAGCCGACCGGCATCGGCGCGGGCGAAGCGGTAAAGGAATTGCTGAGCGCGGCGATCGCGCCACCGCCGTTGTTGGCGACGACGACCGGCCGCGGCGCATTATAGGGCTGGCCATAGGCCATGGCATCGAGATCGGGACGAGGCTGCACCATCGCGACGGGAGTTGCGGTCTGCATGCAGCCGCCCAGGACGAGCGCGGCGGACGCTGCCAAGGACGCCAAGTTCGACCATCGAAACGCGCGTGCAACCGGCACCGGACCCATCCTCGAAACGAGACGGCTCCAGTGATGCACCGGTTATGGTTAATAAAGCGTTGAGTGTCTTACCCTCCCCGGGAGGGGGAGGGTCGGCTCATATGGAGCGCAGCGAAATATGAGAAGCCCCTCCAAGGGAGGGTAAGAGGCAGTGTCACGTAGCCGCCAGTTCCAGGCTCAATCCCGGGAATAGCCGATCAAAGGCTTGCGCGGGCGGAACAGGATCATCAGGAGGATGCCCAAAATGCCGAGGACGGCGAAGACCGGCTGCTCCAGCACCAGGCGGATCACCGAGGTCCAGAGCCAGGGCGCCTTGGCCTCGACCCAGGTGCGGAAGGCCGATTGGCTGGCCTGATTGATGTCGTTCCAGAACTGGCCGAAGCGGGTGAATTTGAGGCTCTGGTCGGCCACCCAGCGGGCGCCGTCATAGACCATGAAGATGAACCCGCCGGCGAGCAGCAACAGCCCTATCAGTCGGAAAAAGCCGCGGATCATGCCTCACCTACGATAGCCGTCCGAGCGGACGACCTTTTCGGAACGATGCCAGCCAATAGCCGGGCGACGGCAGAAATTCAACCTCTTCAGGGCGTTACGGCACTCATCCAGGCCGCCAAAGGCGCGTTTCCGGCGCCCGAAAGCGTTGACGGTGCGAAAGACCCTCTCTATAAGGGCGCCAACTGGCGGTGGGCGCAATCCCGCCGCCGCTGTTCTTTGAGCAGTTGCAGGCACCCTGGGCTTCAGGACTCATCCGAGCTTGAAGACACCTTGGAGCCTCAGAGACAGCCGCAAGGCGGTCGCTCATGTTCCGGGAACGGCCCAGCAACCGAACACCCTAAATCCGAGCGTCGATTCCGCGGTCAAGCAAGCCGGCGCTACCCGACCAAGACGCGACCGGTACCCGCAAAGGACATTGAGACCATGGCCAATACCACTTCCGCCAAGAAAGCGACGCGCAAGATCGCCCGCCGCACCGCCGTCAACAAGTCGCGCCGCACCCAGATGCGTGGCGCCGTGCGCAACGTCGAGGAAGCCATCAAGAGCGGCGACCGCGCCGCTGCCGTGAAGGCGCTCGCGACAGCCGAGCCCGCCTTGATGCGCGCCGCCCAGCGCAACATCATTCACAAGAACAACGCCAGCCGCAAAGTCTCGCGCCTCACCGCGCAGATCGCCAAGCTCGCGAAGTAAATCTTGCTAAGTCATCTTGGCGACATCGCCTGATCGGTCGATCCGGTCAGCGCGTCAAACAGCCCGGCCTCGCGCCGGGCTTTTTTATTGGCTGTCATATTGCGCAAGCAGTCAGGCGAGGCTCATGCGTCGCTTGGACGATCTACATCGCCTGCGTCAGTCTTCATTCCGTAATTCTACCGGCCGACGTTCTGCAACAGCCGAAACTTCACTGCGTTGCAAAAATCCCTGTGCCGCGGGGCTAAGATGAATTCGCGCGCGCAAGAGTTCTGCACACCGTAGATTCACCGGAACGCGTGTGCGTGTGGAGTTACCCTGCAAAACGAGTCTCGAAAAGCGATGACTCGATAATCACTTATCAACATAGCAGCGACAAGCATTTGGAAAATTCGCCCGCACGTCGGGCGCATGACGGATTTATAAAAAAATTTTGGCGCTGAACGAGAAATGTCACATGACACGCCACCTTCTCGATTCTGTGCACGGATTCAAAAACTTGCTTCTCAGCCTGTGCACAAGTCGTGCGCGCGTTAACCGAGGTCAAGTTTTTTGACGGCTCAACTGTGAATCAATTTCGTTGCGAGTCTTTCCGCTTAGTGTATTCCTTAACCCAGTCAGCGGCGCCCACGATCTTCAGACCAGCGCGGTTTAGGAAACGGGGCGAGCGTGCAAATCGGCGGCGATGTGCACGTAGGCGACGCTTCAACAAGTGATTGTCGGACGAACCCACAGCAATGTGGGAAGGGTAGCTCTTTGTCTGAATGTCTCCAAGCGGGATCTTATCCATCCCGTCGCGCCAAGGCGTACAAGAGAGACATCGCGAAGCTATCCCGGCACACAAGGTGGCGAAGTCGAGCGGACGACTAGTACATTTGGGCAGGCATCCGCGACAGGAGTACGGCGCGGTTGTCTTCAGGACACGCAGGACCTTGTCGTGAGCGATCACGGCAGGACGGGGAGGTATCATGTCTTACGGACTCAACGCGGTATTGCAGCACGTTTCCTTTTCCAACGATGCCGTTTCAGCTCCGTCGGATCTCCAGCCTCCCGCGCGTGACGGAGCGCCGAGTACGCGCTGACCTCGCGACTCCTCCATCTCTGACATCGCTGATCTGACCCGCGGCGTTCGCGCCGAACGGTCGAGCCATGCCCGACGATGGACTCGCTCGAGGTCGCGCCACTTCAGGGACCGTGGCAGGAACCCTGCATGGCGCTCACAAACGCAACTATATCTCTCAAGAGAAGTTTTCTGACGATGACAATGGAACAGGATCGCTGGTCACGCGTGAAGGGTCGGCTGCGCTCGAGCGTTGGCGAGGACGTCTACACCAGCTGGTTTGCACGCATGGATCTGGAAGGCGTGCAGGACGAGAGCGTGCGGCTCTCGGTGCCGACGCGGTTCCTGAAGAGCTGGATTCAGGCCCATTATGCCGAGCGCGTGCTGTCGTGCTGGCAGGCAGAGATGCCGGAAGTGCATCGCATCGACCTCACGGTGCGGTCCGCCGTGCGCCCCTCGGCGCAGCCGAAGGAAGCGCCCGCGCCGGTCGAGGCGCGCCGCGCGCCGACGCCGGAATTGCGGTCGACCGCGACCGCGCCGGTCTCGGCCAATCACGACGCGCTCGGCGGCTCGCCGCTCGATCCGCGCCTGACCTTCGCCAGCTTCGTCGTCGGCCGCTCCAACACGCTGGCCCATGCGGCCGCGCGCCAGGTCGCCGAAGGGCGTCGTGGCGATCCCGTGATGTTCAACCCGCTCTACATCCATGCCGGCGTCGGCCTCGGCAAGACGCATCTCTTGCAGGCCGTGACCTGGGCCGGCAATTCCGGCAACGAGCGCAAGGTGCTGTATCTCACGGCCGAAAAATTCATGTACGGCTTCGTCGCCGCGCTGAAGACGCAGACGGCGCTGGCCTTCAAGGAAGCGCTGCGCGGTATCGACGTGCTTGTCATCGACGATCTCCAGTTCTTGCAGGGCAAGTCGACCCAGGCCGAGTTCTGCCACACGCTGAACGCGCTGATTGACGCCGGCCGCCAGGTCGTGATCGCGGCCGACCGTCCGCCGTCGGATCTGGAAAGCCTCGACGATCGCGTCCGCTCGCGGCTCGCCGGCGGCCTCGTGGTCGAGATGGGATCGCTCGGCGAGGAGCTGCGCCACGGCATCCTGAAGTCGCGCGTCGCGGCGGCCCGCGCCCATCACGCCACGTTCGAGGTGCCCGAGGAGGTGCTGCATTATCTGGCGCGCACCATCACCCATAACGGCCGCGACCTCGAAGGCGCGATCAACCGGCTGCTGGCGCATTCCAAGCTCAACAACCGGCCGGTGACGCTGGAGATGGCCGAGCACGAGGTGCGCGACCTGGTGCGGCCGCAGGAGCCGAAGCGGATCAAGATCGAGGACATCCAGCGCGTGGTGGCACGGCAGTATAATGTCAGCCGCTCCGACCTCTTGTCCTCGCGCCGCACCGCCAATGTGGTTCGCCCGCGCCAGGTGGCGATGTATCTCGCCAAGACGCTGACGCTGCGCTCGCTGCCCGAGATCGGCCGCCGCTTCGGCGGACGCGACCACACCACCGTGCTGCACGCGGTGCGAAAGATCGAGGCGCTGGTCTCCAAGGACACCGCGCTGTCGGAGGAAGTGGAGTCGCTGAAGCGCCAGCTTCAGGAATAAAGGCCTATTTCTTCTTTCACCTCTCCCCGCTTGCGGGGAGAGGTCGGATCGCTCTTGCGATCCGGGTGAGGGGGTACCGATCCAACGGCAGGCTCGCCCGCGGAGAGAAGCCCCTCACCCCCTCTCCCGTAAAAACGGGGCGAGGGAGCGCACCTACACCTGGGCGGCGGTCTGCGTTTTGGGGCGGTAAATCGTGGGGGAACTGGCCCCAATCCCTTGAATCTGCGGGCCATCCGCGCCACCTTGCGCGACCCAGACGGCTTTGGTCATATCGGCAGGAATGATCCGGCCTTGCGGGGTCTTCGGTGCCGTGGCGCGCGTCCCGCCGCCCGGCCTTCTCAACGCTGTGTTTTCCTAAGGGATCGGGCGAGTAGTGCAATGAAGGTTACGGTCGAACGCGCGCAACTCCTGAAATCGCTGGGCCATGTCCACCGCGTGGTCGAGCGCCGCAACACGATCCCGATCCTCGGCAACGTGCTGGTGCGCGCCGAGAACGCGAAATTGTCGCTGAAGGCGACCGACCTCGACCTCGAAGTGACCGAGACGCTGCCGGCGGAAACCGCGACCGCGGGCTCCACCACCGTGCCGGCGCACATGTTCTACGACATCGTGCGCAAGCTGCCGGACGGCTCGCAGATCGTGCTGGAGGCCGACGGCGACCGCGCGGTGCTCGCGATCCGCGCCGGCCGCTCGCGCTTCACGCTGCAGACGCTGCCGGAGAACGATTTCCCGGATCTGGCCGCCGGCGACATGTCGCATTCGTTCTCGCTCGCCGCCAAGGACGTCAAGCGGCTGATCGACCGCACCCAGTTCGCGATCTCCACCGAAGAGACGCGCTATTACCTCAACGGCATCTATCTGCATGCCGCCGGCACGCCAAAGGCCGCCACCCTGCGCGGCGTCGCCACCGACGGCCACCGCCTCGCCCAGCTCGACCTCGTCCAGCCCAAGGGGGCCGAGGGCATGCCCGGCGTGATCGTGCCGCGCAAGACGGTCGGCGAGGTGCAGCGCCTGATCGAGGACACCGAGGCCGAGATGACGATCGAGCTGTCGCAGGCCAAGATCCGCTTCACCATCGGCAACGTCGTGCTGACCTCGAAGCTGATCGACGGCACCTTCCCCGATTACGGCCGCGTCATTCCGCAGAACAACGACAAGGAGCTCGTGGTCGACAAGAAGGATTTCGAGAACGCGGTCGACCGCGTCTCCACCATCTCCAGCGAACGCGGCCGCGCGGTCAAATTGTCGCTGTCGGCGGGCAAGCTGGTGCTGTCGGTGACCAATCCGGATTCCGGCAGCGCGACCGAAGAGCTCGAGGTCGAATACGCCTCCGACGCGCTCGATATCGGCTTTAACTCCCGCTATCTGCTCGACATCGCCGCCCAGATCGAAGGCGACGTCGCCACGCTCCGCCTCGCCGACCCCGGCTCGCCGACCTTGGTGCAGGACCGCGACGACAAGAGCGCGCTGTACGTGCTGATGCCGATGCGGGTGTGAGGTTGCTTTTCCCTTTCGTCATGGCCGGGCTTGACCCGGCCATCCATCGAACAAGATGACCTATTGGGTGTACATCCTCGCCAGCAAGCCCGGTGGGACACTCTACATCGGCGTCACGAACAACCTCGTCAGGCGCGTCTACGAACATCGCGAAGGCCTGGCGGACGGCTTCACCAAGCGTTACGGCGTGAAGACCCTGGTCTATTTCGAGGCACATGACACGATCGCCGCTGCCCTTCAGCGCGAAAAGAACATGAAGCACTGGTCACGCGAGTGGAAGATCGACCTGATCGTGAAAAGCAATGCCGCGTGGCAAGACCTATATGATGAAATAGCCCGCTGACGCGGGCGATGGATTGCCGGGTCAAGCCCGGCAATGACAGAGTGATATGACCCCCTCCCGCATTCATCGGCTGACGCTGACGCATTTTCGCAATTACCGGGCGGCGGGGCTCGAGACGGCGGCTGATTTGGTGGCGCTGGTCGGGCCGAACGGGGCGGGCAAGACCAATTGCATCGAGGCGATCTCATTCCTGTCGCCGGGCCGCGGCCTGCGCCGGGCGACGCTGGAGGATGTCGCCGACAACCAGGGCGACGGCTCCTGGGCGGTGTCGGCGCAGGTCGAGGGCGCGCTGGGGCTCGCCACGCTCGGCACCGGCATCGATACGCCGCGCGCGGATACCACCGTCAGCCGGCGCTGCCGCATCGACCGCGAGCCGGTGGGCTCGGCCAGCGCCTTCGGCGATCACATCCGCATGGTGTGGCTGACGCCGGCGATGGACGGGCTGTTCATGGGCGCAGCGTCCGAACGGCGGCGCTTCTTCGACCGCCTGGTGCTCGCCATCGACAGCGAGCATTCCAGCCGCATCAACGCGCTCGAGCGCTCCTTGCGCTCGCGCAACCGCCTGCTGGAGACGCGCAACTACGACGACCATTGGTGCGACGCGATCGAGCGCGAGACGGCCGAGCTCGCCGTTGCGGTGGCGGCCACGCGCGGCCAGACCGCGGCAAGGCTCACCGGCATGCTCAACGCGCGCGCGCAGGCCTCCGCATTTCCGTCCGCTCAAATCGCGCTCGACGGCTGGATGGAGAATGCGCTGCTCGAGGAGACCGCGACCTCGGTCGAGGACCGCTACCGCCAGATCCTGCGCGACAACCGTCCGCGCGATGCGATCGCCGGCCGCACCACCGACGGCCCGCATCTCACCGACCTCCAGGTGATCTACGCGCCGAAGAGCATGCCGGCGCGCGATGCCTCCACCGGCGAGCAGAAGGCGCTGCTGATCGGCCTCGTGCTGGCGCATGCGAGCCTGGTCGCCGAGATGACCGGCATCGTGCCGCTGCTGCTGCTCGACGAGGTGGTTGCGCATCTCGACCCGAACCGCCGGGCGGCGCTGTTCGATGAGCTGAAGAAGCTCGGCGCGCAGGTGTGGCTGACCGGTGCGGATCCTGCTGCCTTCGCCGAGATCGGCGCGGGGAGCGAAGTGTTTGACGTCGAGAGCGGACGAGTCTCGGCCCGCCGCTAGGCCGCCGCATTGAACCCGCCTGTTTCAGATCGCGACTAGCTGCTTGAGGCAGCAAGAAGCGGCCATCGCGCAGCACTCGGACATGCGCGATATCCTTGGAGCATGAGCATGACGGCGGTGAGGCATGGGGCGCAAGCCCCGGCACGATGGCAGTTGTTTGCGTGCGGCTTCGCCCTGCTTGCGATGTGCATGCTCGCGGCCAGCGCCGGTGCCTCGCTGCCGCATCTGTTTCCGACGACGCTCACGCTGGATTCCGATGCCAAGCTGCCCGCACCGACCCGCTACACTTACAGAGGGATCCACACCACGCTGATGCAAGGCGTCGACGCGCCGCTCCGCGTCAGGCTGGAGGCCACCGTGCCCGCGGGGCTCAGCGACGTGCTCGCCTTCTACCGGACCGAGCTTCGCAAGCTCGGCTGGCAAGAGCAGCATGATGGCGCAGTGGTCAACGCCGATCACGTCCGGCTCGCCTTCGTCTCGCCGCTGGGGCCGGCCGCGCTGAAGCTCGACCGCAAGGATTCCGGCACCTCGGTTCATCTGGTGCAGAAGAACGCGGACATGGCGACCAGAGCGAACGTGCTGCCCGAGCCCGGCCAGGCGAAGCTGGTGTTCAGCAATATCGGCGACAAGGAAGCGGTCCTCACCATCAACGAGCGGACCATCCCGCGCCCGGCCGGCGCCAACGCCGTCGCGCTGGACCTTAAGCCGGGCGAATATTCGTACAGGCTGGGCGTCCCGGGCCAATCCGCCACCACGCACATCCTCACCGTCGCCGCCGGCGACACCTGGGAGCTCACGGTCGGGCGCGACGGTGACGCCTGGCCGCCGCTCCAGCTGTACTGAGCCTGTTGAACCTCTCCGGTTCCCGGCGCGACTTCTCGTCTGAGGCCGCGCCGACGGCGCCGCAGCCCGCCAATGCGCAAGGGCATGACGACCCGCGCGACATCCAGGAGTTTTTTGACGATGCCGATGATCCGGCGCGGGGCGCAAGTCCCAGCAAGATGGCTGCTGCTTGCCTGCGGCATTCTCGCGGTGGTGATCCCCTCGCGTCCCGCCGGCGCGGCAGACGACGGCATCGTCGACGTCCATACGCTGCCGCGGCTCGACGGCGCGGTGGAGGACACTTCGCGTCCCGACACCTATCGCGTGATCTACACCGTGCCGAGCCCGCTTGCCGCCACGTCGGACGCCACCAGGAAGCTGCTGAGCGCCGACGGCTGGGTGCCCTATGTGTATCCGCTGGATGAGAAAAGCGCAGCGTTGACCTTCAAGAAGGGACGGCAGGGGCTGCGCGTTTCCTTCACCCAGGCGCGCGGGCGACCCGACCAGTCCGCCGTGTTCTACACGCCGAACCGCATCTATGCGAACGTGCCCTTTCCGGAAGGCGCGATCGATCTCGTGTTCGACGAGACCCGGCCCTATCTCAGCTGCATTGCGCCCGGCGCGCTCGATGCGACCGCAGCATTCTTTACCAAGGACATGGCGGCGATGGGATGGCACAAGCTTAACCCCGATACGGCATCGCGCTGGCCGAACGCCGATCTTGGCGGGGCCGTTCCGAACGGCGTTCGCGTCTTCTACGACCACCCCGATCGCGACGGGACGCACGTCTACCAGAAGCCGGTGATGCTGACCCTGACGCGCCGCGACGATGGCCGCACCAATGTCGAGATCCGGGTCGCGCCGTTCGCGCTGCCGGAGGTGCTAGAGGCCGACGACGACATGGCCGGCCTGCCGCGGCCGAAGCCAACCAAATCTGCGCGGGGCCTCGGCAGCGCCAGCTCGAACAAACGCGAGATCTCGGCCGCCGCGATCGCCGAGCTGCCCGCCGTGCGCGCCTTCTATCAGCGCGAGCTCGCCGCGCGCGGCTGGCAGGAGGATGGCAGCGCGCCGCTCGCGCCCGGCGACGAGGTGGCGATCAAGATCTCCAACACTGATGAAACCGGCGTGCTGCGGCTCGGCCGCAAGTATGATTTCACCATGGTCAGCCTGACCGCGCAGGTGAAGGAATCCGCGCTCGCCGCCCGCGCCAAGGCGAAGAAGGAGGCCGACGCGAGGTTCCTGAGCGATGCCTTGGGTACGGCTCAGCAGCTCATTGCGGCCGATGATATCAGGCGCAAGACGCAGGCCGCCTCCCTGTCGGACGCCCCGCTCAATGCGCTCGCTGACAGCAAGACGCCGGTGCCGCTGCCCGAAAACGCCGAAGCCGTGACATTCGAAGGCGGCGACGGCCACCTGGAATTCTCCTCGGCGTCGAGCGTGAAGGCGCTCAGCAGCTTCTATCGGACCGCGCTGAAGAGCTCGGGCTGGAAGGAGCAGCCCTCCGTCATCAACCAGCCGAACATGGCGGTGATGGCGTTCTCGAAGGGTGGCAAGTCGATCTCGATGACCGTGATGCAGATGGGCCCGAAGGTGAATGTCCGCGCCGACGGATCGGGCCTGGTGACCGAAGCGGCCAAGCCTGCGGCCGGCGCGGAGGTGGAGGTTCAGGCCAAATCCGCCGAGCCGCTCAAGCCCGATCCTGAGTCCCCGCTGCCGGTGCCGACGCAGCGTTCGTCGAAATCGCTCGCCACCACCAAGATACCCGGAGGCGAAGCGCCGCTCCGCCGCGAGCTCGAGGCCCGCATCCCCGCTTCGCTCGACGAGGTCCTCGCCTTCTACCGGGCCGAGCTTGCAAAGCTGGGCTGGCAGGAGAAGACCGACGGCGCAGCCGCGTCCGCAGAACGCGCGCAGATCGAATTCACCTCGCCGCAAGGTCCCGCCGTGCTCAAGCTCGGCCGCGCCAAGGGCGAGACCACGGTCAGCCTGGCGCAGAAGAATGCCGATGCCGCGGCCAAGGCCGAGATCATGCCGAAGGCGGGACAAGCGCGGCTCATGCTCGGAAACATGGCAGCGAACGAGGCCGCGCTGACGATCAACAAGCAGACGGTGAAGATCGCAGCCGGCGCCGGCGGCCCGCAATCACCGAAAGGCCCGATGCTCGACCTGCCGCCCGGCAAATACGTGTACGCGTTGCGCCTGCCCGGCCGCCCTGCGCGTAGCGAGTCCCTGACCGTTGACGCCGGCGAGGCCTGGGGCCTTCTGGTGGGCCCGAGCGGCGACGTGCTGCCGCTGCAGATGTATTGAGGCTGCACGCTTTCAGATTCGCGGTGTCGCCATGGCCGGGCATGACGGCGACCGATGAATCAGTTTCAGGTGCCCAAAACCACTCTTCCTGCCCCCCGCAAAATCCACGGCTTTTCGAGGCAAAAAACTGCCCTCGAATCGGGCTTTTTGCGGCGCCCAGAATCGGCCCTCCTGCGCCTTGAAAACCGGCCAAAAAACCCTATCTGCTCAATAGGTTGCCGGGAGATACTTTACGCTAGGCGCAAGCGGTCTTTCATGGCACAAATAGCCTCGCAAATCAGCGCCTTTTGCGCCGCTGATTCGGGCGACATCTCGAAGGCCTCTCATGACAGAACCTGCTCGGCAGCACGCTGCCGAAAACGAGCCCTCCAACGCGAGCGATTACGGCGCGGAATCTATCCGCGTGCTCAAGGGACTCGATGCCGTCCGCAAGCGCCCGGGCATGTATATCGGCGACACCGACGACGGCTCGGGCCTGCACCACATGGTCTACGAAGTCGTCGACAACGCCATCGACGAAGCGCTCGCCGGCCATGCCTCGCGCGTCGAGGTGATCCTCAACGCGGATAATTCCGTCACCGTGCGCGACGACGGCCGCGGCATTCCCGTCGACATCCACAAGGGCGAAGGCATCTCGGCGGCCGAGGTCATCATGACCCAGCTGCACGCCGGCGGTAAGTTCGACCAGAACTCCTACAAGGTTTCCGGCGGCCTGCACGGCGTCGGCGTCTCCGTCGTCAACGCGCTGTCGAGCAAGCTCGGCTTGCGCATCTGGCGTGACAACAAGGAGCACTATATCGAGTTCGCCCACGGCGATGCCGTGGCGCCGCTGAAGGTCGTCGGCGATGCCCCGGGCAAGCGCGGCACCGAGGTGACGTTCCTGGCCTCGACCGAGACGTTCAAAAACGTCGAATACGACTTCGCCACGCTCGAGCATCGGCTGCGCGAGCTCGCCTTCCTCAATTCCGGCGTCAACATTGTGCTCTCCGACATGCGCCACGCGGTCGAGAAGCGCGAGGAGATGTTCTATTCCGGCGGCGTCGAGGAGTTCGTCAAATATCTCGACCGCAACAAGAAGGCGCTGGTGCCGGCGCCGATCATGGTGCGCGCGGAAGCCAACGGCATCGGCGTCGAGGCCGCTTTGTGGTGGAACGACAGCTACCACGAGAACGTGCTGTGCTTCACCAACAACATCCCGCAACGCGACGGAGGCACCCATCTCGCCGGCTTCCGCGGCGCGCTGACGCGCCAGGTCAACGGCTATGCCGAGGCCAATGCCAAGAAGGAAAAGATCGCGCTGACCGGCGACGATTGCCGCGAAGGTCTCACCGCCGTTCTCTCGGTGAAGGTGCCCGATCCGAAGTTTTCGTCGCAAACCAAGGACAAGCTGGTGTCCTCGGAAGTGCGCCCCGTGGTCGAGAACGTGCTCAACGAGGCGCTTGCCGCCTGGTTCGAGGAGCACCCGAGCGAAGCCAAGATGATCGTCGGGAAGGTCATCCAGGCCGCGGCGGCCCGTGAAGCTGCGCGAAAAGCGCGCGAGCTGACGCGCAAGAGCCCGCTCTCGGTCTCCTCGCTGCCGGGCAAGCTCGCCGACTGCCAGGAAAAGGATCCGGCCAAGTCCGAGCTCTTCATCGTCGAGGGCGACTCGGCAGGCGGCAGCGCCAAGCAGGGCCGCAACCGCGAGTTCCAGGCCGTATTGCCGCTCCGCGGCAAGATCCTGAACGTCGAGCGCGTCCGTCCCGACAAGATGCTGTCGAGCGAGCAGATCGGCACGCTGATCACCGCGCTCGGCACCGGCATCAGCGACGAGTTCTCGGTCGAGAAGCTGCGCTATCACAAGATCATCGTGATGACGGATGCCGACGTCGACGGCGCCCACATCCGCACGCTGCTGCTCACCTTCTTCTACCGGCAGATGCGCGACATCATCGACGGCGGCTATCTCTATATCGCCCAGCCGCCGCTCTATAAGGTCTCGCGCGGCAAGTCAGAGCAGTACCTGAAGGACGAGCGAGCGTTGGAAGACTATCTGATCGACGCGGGCCTCGATGATTGCGTGTACATCCCCGGCACCGGCGGCGACCGCTCCGGGCGCGATCTGCGTGCGCTGGTCGACGACGCCCGCGTGGTCCGCAGCATCCTGCGCAACCTGCACAGCCGCTATAACCGCAAGGTGGTCGAGCAGGCCGCCATCACCGGCGTGCTGAACAAGGAGATCTACGGCGATCCCGAGAAGGCGGCCGCCGCCGCGCAGTACATCGCGAGCCGGCTGGACAACCAGGCCGAGGAGGTCGAGCGCGGCTGGGTCGGACAATTCGTCGAGGGCCAAGGCTATTTGTTCGAGCGCACCGTGCGCGGTGTCAAGGAAGCCGCTGTCATCGACGATGCGCTGCTCGGCTCGGCCGAGGCCCGCAAGCTCGACGAGTATACGACCAAGCTCCAGGACGTCTACGCCCGCTCCGGCAAGCTGCGGCGCAAGGATTCGGAGCACGTGGTCCACGGCCCGGTCGATCTGTTCGAGGCCGTGACCGATTCGGGCCGCAAGGGCATCAGCCTGCAGCGCTACAAAGGCCTCGGCGAGATGAACCCGGAGCAGCTCTGGGAGACGACGCTGGACACCGAGGCACGCTCGCTGCTGCAGGTGAAGGTCAAGGAGGTCGACGAGGCCGACGACATCTTCACCAAGCTGATGGGCGATGTCGTCGAGCCCCGCCGCGATTTCATTCAGGAACATTCGCTGAGCGCGACGATCGATATTTGAGGGCGGTTGGTCTGATCTGCTAGCCGCGCACGCTCTGCAACCTCTACCGCTTGCGGGAGAGGTCGACGCGAAGCGGCGGGTAGGCGCTTTCTCCTCTGGGGGATTGTCCCGTTGTGGAGACACCCTCTCCCCAGCCCTCCCCCGCAAGCGGGGGAGGGAGCGCACCACCTTCGCGGCAACAACTGCCCTGAACCTCTCCACCCGCCGTCGCGACGAAACGGCATGAGCCCGCAAGGCCAATTCCGGCCGGGAAATGTCGCGCCATGACCGCCTCTGCAACGACCAGCTCCGCCGCGCCCTCACGCCGTCTCGGCATCATCGGCAGCATTGTCGGCGTGCTGGCGCTGATGGCGGCGGTGCTGCCGCATTGGGTCGTGCCGATCGTGTTTCCGCCGCCGCCGGCGGACAAGGTGATCGTCGACACCGGACACCGCATCAAGGACCGCATCGTCGCGAAGGTGAAGGGCGTGGAGTATCAGTCCCCCAGGCCTGAGAAATCGGCTGGACGAAGCTGGAGTGAAACCGCGTCGGTCACGGCAATCTCGCTCGGCCTGCTCGCTATCCTGCTTTCGGTGCTCTCCCTGATCTTCCGGGAGGAACGGCTCCTTGCCGCCGTCGCCGCGACACTCGGCACCGGCGCCATCGCCATCGAAATCTCCTTCGTCATGATGGGGGTCCTGATCCTGATCGCGATCCTCTACGTGATCGGGAATATCATCGGGCTGTTTTGAGGGCCGCTTGCCACAAGCTCCCGTCCTCATCCTGAGGAGCCCGCGGAAGCGGGCGTCTCGAAGGATGGCCACCGGCAACATAGGGGCCTGCATGGTTCGAGACGCGCGTTCCGCGCTCCTCACCATGAGGGATCAGCAGCCTCGCCTGGGCTCACGGACCGGCCACGAACCACCGCCCACTACAATTGCTCCCGCGCTCAAATCTCTGTAGTTTCCGCCCGAAACAGGCCCTCCCATCAACAGGACAGCGAGAACCCCGTGGCGCCCATCCAATACATCGTCGAGGGCGGTCACCGGCTCTCGGGCTCGATCGAGCCGTCCGGCAACAAGAATTCGGCGCTGCCGATCATCGCCGCCGCGCTGCTGACCGAGCATCCGGTCGTGCTGGAGAACGTGCCGCGGATCCGCGACACCGAGACGCTGGTCGAACTGGTCCGGTCGGTCGGCGCGTCGGCCGAATGGTCCGCGCGCAACACGCTTCATATCCATGCCAAGAGCATCCGCGCCGCCGACCTCGACCCCGAGCTGTGCGTGCGCATTCGCGCCTCGATCCTGCTCGCCGGGCCTCTGCTCGCCCGCTGCGGCGAAGTGATGCTGCCGCCGCCCGGCGGCGACGTCATCGGCCGCCGCCGGCTGGACACGCATGTGCTCGCGCTGGAGCAGCTCGGCGCCAAGGTCACCGCGACCGACCGGCTCGAATTCCGCGCGCCAAAGCTCGCGGGCGCGGACGTGTTCCTGGACGAGCCGAGCGTCACCGCCACCGAGAACGCGCTGGTCGCGGCGGTCGCCGCCGACGGCATCACCTATTTGCGCAACGCGGCCTCCGAGCCGCATGTGCAGGACCTCGCCAATTTCCTGGTCGCGCTCGGCGCCAGGATCGAAGGCATCGGCACCAACACCATGATCATTCATGGTCAAGCGACGCTCGGCGGGACGACGTACCGGATCCAGCCCGACCACATCGAGGTCGGCTCGCTGATCGGGCTTGCCGCCGTGACGCGCTCTCCCTTGCGCATCGCGCGCGCGGGCGTCGAGCATCTGCGCTCGATCCGCATGGGCTTCGAGCGGCTCGGCATCGTCTGCCGGATCGAGGGCGATGATCTCATCGTGCCCTCCAACCAGACATTGAAGATCCAGGACGATTTCGGCGGCCATGTGCCGAAGCTGGAGGACCAGCCCTGGCCGGCCTTTCCCGCCGACCTGATGTCGATCGCGATCGTCACGGCCACGCAATGCGAGGGCGTGATCCTGATGTTCGAGAAGATGTTCGAATCCAGGATGTTCTTCGTCGACAAGCTGATCGCGATGGGCGCGCGCATCGTGCTGTGCGACCCGCATCGCGCCATCATCGCCGGCCCCAGCCGCCTGCACGGCGCGACGATGACCTCGCCCGACATCCGCGCCGGCATGGCGATGCTGCTCGCGGCCGTCTGCGCCGAGGGCACCTCGACCATCAACAACGCCGACCAGATCGAGCGCGGCTATGAGCGCATCGAGGAGCGGCTGAACGCGCTTGGTGCGAAGATCCGGCGCGTGCCGGAGCGGAGTTAGGCCATCCTATTTCGGCGGACGCGCGTCGAGGGCCTGTTTGCAGGCCGCAGACAATTCCGCGTAATGGTCGCTGAAGCATTTGCGAATGCGGCCGCCCCCGGGCATCGTTCCCGCGCAGAGGCGCTGATAATCGGCCTTGCAGGCCTGCTTTGCCTCACTGCGCGCGTCCTCCGCGGAGGCTTGCGACAGGAACAGAACCAGAAGCGCGATCAAACTCGCCGCCGCAAGAGCCGCACGGACATACACCGGCGCCCGCCGCGAGAAGCTCACCACCGGTCCGCTTGCCGTCCGGCCAAATCGTTGCACCATGTCACCTCCATCAATTCGCAGACATCGATGTAGGTGATACGTCTGGACGGGCCGAATCCCCCGTTCACTCTGCGCGGCTCAGCGAAAATAGCCGCCGACGAGTTGTCGGCGTCCTTTCGCTGAAATTCGTTCCAGCATCTCGACGAAGGTCGTGACGACGAGGTCACCAATCTTCACGCGCTTATCGCGGGCATCCTTCACGGCTGCCTCCAGCTCGGCCTTGTCGAGGTTCGTCTGCGCCGCCGTTTTCATCGCCTTCATCAATGCGAGCCGGTACTCGGCCTGGAGCGGGGCCAGCTCCGCCTCCTTGCCGCGATAGATGCTCCACAGGATCTCCGCGTCTTCCGCCGGAAGTCTCTCGGCGACACGCTCGATCATGCGCAGCGGCACGACCGCGCCCGGTCGAAAGCCGCCGGGCAGCAGCCATTGCGCCGAGACATAGGTGAACAGGACGACGTTGACGCACAGCGACAGCAGCATGAGCGCCCGCCAGGGGGTGGACCATTCTCGCCAGAACTTCATTGCACCGATCCATAGCCGATTGCGTAGATGTCGAAGACGCCACTCATGACGGACAGGGGGTCCGACGGCGCGTGGGCATAGGGCAGCGCTCCCGCCAGCCACACACCCACCATCACAGAGCAGGCGAGACTTGCGGCGGGAACGAGCGCCGGCCAGCGCAGCAGGCGCTGATGCCATGCCAGCCGATGCTGCTGCGGGATGGCGGCGAGCCTTTGCAGGACCAGAAAGCTCGAACGATCCGCCCTCGCCGTCTCGATCTCCGGGGCGATGGCAAGGAGCCGGTCGAAGCGCGACTGCTGGTCCAGGACCGCAGCACCTTCCGCCGTCGCCGCAATCCGCCGCGCGGCCTCGCGCGTCGGCGCGGGCCAGCGCTCGATGTCACCTCCCCATGTCTCGGCCAATTGTCTGAACTGTTCGGGCGTCATACGTGGCTCCCCGTCTGCTGTATTTTCTGAACATTTGCCTTGAGCGCCGAGCGGGCGCGGCCCAGCAGCGATTCGAACGCCTTGGCGCTGAGATTCATCGCGTTCGCCGCCTCCTCACCGCTCAATCCCTCCATGTGGAAGAGGGCGATCGCGCCGCGCTGCCGGTCCGACAGGCCGGCCATCGCGCGGTTGAGAAGGCGAAGCTCCTCATCGGCGATCAGCCGTTCGACGGCGTGCGGTCCCGTATCGGGCACATCGCCAGCCTCTTCGAGGGCCTGGAACGTTCGGCGCCGCGTGCGATCGAACGTCAGGTTGAGGACGATGCGGTAGAGCCAGGTCGTGAATTTCCCAACCTCTGGGTCGAAAGAGGCTGCGTGAGTCCAGACACGCATGAAGGCCTCCTGGCCGATGTCGTCGGCCTCGGCCGGGTCGCGCACGATCCGCTCCGCGACCCGCAGCGCCCGAGGCATATGGCGCCGCATGAGAACGCGAAACGCGTGCTGCCGCTGCGCCGAAACCTCCGCCATCAAGGCCTCATCCGATGGCTCTTCCATCACATCGATCTGTTGCTCTGGCCTGCGGACATCGTAGCCGAGAATTGCGAACCGATCCTCCCGGGCAACAGCCGCCTCCAACCAGCGATCAAAAGCGCCAATAGACTCCGGCGCGCACCGTGTGCGTGTCGAGCCTGGACTCGCGCGCGCCGAAAGTCGTCGCGCCGACCGTCTGTGCGGCCAGCGTCTTCGAGCCGTAATTGTCATAGAGATATTCGAGCCGGACCGAGGCCTGCGGTGCGAAGCGGAATTCCCCGCCGGCTCCGATCGACCAGCCGATTCGTGTTTCGCTCCAGCTCGCGACGGCCCCGATCCCATTGTCGAACGCCTTGCTCTCGACGCCTGCGACGGCAAGGCCACCGGCGGCGAACAGCAGCGTGCGGTCGAAAGCATAGCCGATCCGTCCACGGAGGTGGCTGTTCCAATTGACCGCGGATTGAAGCTGCGTGACCGCCGGGGTCGGCGCAAAGCCGGTATCGATCGTCGCGCGCGCACCGACGAAGTTCACGTCGCCCTCGAGCCCGGCGACGATCCGGCCCCATTGCGCCGAGAAGCCCGCCGTTGCACCGACGATCGCGCCCTTCGGATCGACAAAGTGGAATTCACCCGTCGCCGGCAGCGAGATCTCGGAGCGGCCCGAAAGATAGCCGGCCTGAACGCCGAAATAGGGCCCTGCCCAGCTCAGCAGGGCTACCGAGGCCGCCTGCGGGGGCGGCGCTGCGGGCAGCCTCAGGTCGGCCGCTGCAGCGGCGCCGGCACCCGGGATGGCAGAACCGATCAACAGCGCGGCGAACGTCAGCCTAAATCTCGTTGTCATGCTCAAATTCCCAATATGAGACCGGCCCAGATTCGCCGCACATGACGAATACGGCCCGACCCGAACTTTCCTTCGCCTGAGCACGTCTTTTTTTCAGCGGCCCCGCCCTCACATTTCTTTGCCGTTACTTCGCCGATCGAGGCTGCTATGTCCCCGGCATGACCGAGCTTTTGGATACCAAACAGCCGTACCGGGCACGCCTGGACGCAACGCAGAACCACCTTGCCGAGGAATTCGGCGAGACGCTGCGGCTCGCCGTGCCGCTCATGCTGACCCAGCTCGGGCAGATCGCGATGATCACGACAGATCTCGCGATGATCGGGCGGCTCGGCGAGGACGCGGTGGCCGCGGCGGCGCTGGCCCATACGGTCTATTTCGTCAGCTTCACCTTCGGGCTCGGATTGACGTCCGCGGTGTCGCCGCTGGCGGCGCAGGCGTTCGGTGCCGGCGACGTCAGGCTGATCCGCCGCTCCTTGCGTGTCGGTCTGTGGGCCGCGCTGCTGATCTCGCTGCCGATGATGGCCTCGCCGCTCTATGGCGAGCAGATCCTGCTCACGCTCGGTCAAATGCCGCACTCGGCCGCGATGGCACAGCACTACCTGAATGGCCTCGCCTGGGGCATCGCACCGGCGCTCGGATTCATCGCGCTGCGCAGCATGATGAGCGCGGTGAACCGGCCGCAGGCGCCACTGTGGATCACGCTGGCGGCGATCCCGGTCAATGCCGCGCTGGTCTATGCCCTGATCCACGGCCTGTTCGGTCTGCCCGAGCTCGGCCTGTTCGGCGCGGGGCTTGCGACCACGCTGGTCAATCTCGGCACCTTCCTCGCCGCGCTCGCGATCGCCGGGCTGCGCAAGCCGTTCGCGGACTATCATCCGCTCGCCCGCCTCTGGCGGATCGACTGGCCCTTGATGCGCCAGCTGATCGCGATCGGCGCGCCGATCTCGTTCTCGCTGCTGCTGGAATACGGCCTGTTCTCCTCGGCCGCGCTGCTGATGGGCCTGATCTCGACCACCGCGATTGCCGCGCACCAGATCGCGCTCCAGGTCACCGCGGTGCTGTTCATGGTGCCGCTCGGCATCGGCATGGCGGCGACGGTGCGGGTCGGCCATGCCTTCGGCCGCAATGATCCGGCGGCGGTGAAGCGCGCAGGGCTCGTCGCAGCCGTGCTCGGCCTCGCGCTGGTCTCCGCGCTGACGATCGCCATCGTGATCGGTCGCTATCAGCTCGGCCGGCTGTTCTTCGGCGCCGGTAGCGAAAGTACGGCCACCGTCGAGCTGACGGCAACGCTGCTGCTGGTCGGGGCCAGCTTCTTCATCGCCGACGGCCTGCAGACCATCATGGGCGGCGCGCTGCGGGGCATCAACGACACCAAGATGACCCTGCTGTTCGCCGCGATCGGCTATTGGGGCGTCTCTTTTCCCATCGGCTGGTTGCTGGCGTTCCACACAGGGCTGGGCGCGGTCGGCGTCTGGATCGGATTCTCGATCGGCACGTTCGTCTATGCCGGGCTCCTGATCTTGCGCTTCCGGATGCTACGCGCAAAATGGCGGGATGAAGGGAACGGTCCGCGAAGTCGCGCCTGAAGTCGATGCCGATGCGCTGCTCGCCGGCGCGCAGTTCATCGACGCGTTTTGCGTGGACATCGGCGCCGCGGCGGTGAATGCCCGCGAAGCCTGCACCAGGATGGTGCTGCACGGGCCCGCTGGATCGATGTGCTGCTGCGCCTGCGCAACATTCTGGTGAGGCCGTTCGGGCTGAAGACATCGGGCGAAGGCGCCCCGGCGCCGTACGGCCTGATCGGCCTGTTTCCGGTGCTGAGCGAGACGCCGGAGCAGCTGGTCGCGGGCTTCGATGATTCGCACCTCGATTTCCGCCTCGTGGTCGACGTTTCAGGCAATGCCGCGCGCCGCCATGTGACCTCGACCACGCTGGTGCGCACGCACAACCTGCTCGGCCGGACCTATCTTGCGCTGATCATGCCCTTCCACAAGCTCGTGGTCCGCAGCATGATGGGACGGATCGTGGAGCCTGTCCGATGAACTGTGCGGGCCGACATTGAACGAACACGCCGTGTTCAGCCCACCGGCCCTGCAGTCCAATTGTCGCCAGCGAGCGGACTGACTTTCACGTCAGGAATGACACCGAGGTCCATGCTCGGATCGAAATGGCGCATCGTTCGCTCATTGAGGTCGATGATGCGGCCAGATCTTAGTGGTCCCACGTCGTTTATCTTGACGATGACCTTCTTGCCCACGGCCTCGACGAGAGCATATTTCGGCCTCGCGCCAAATTCGACCCCACCAAATTTCCGGCGCAGACTCGTCTTGATGGCAGCCGTCCAGGCGGAGGGATCATAACGTTCGCCGGAAGCCGTGTTCGGACCGCCCTCCTCCTTGCCAGGCTTGAACGGATTATAGGTGGACGCCGCGCCAATAATCGCATCGCCGGAGGCGGCATCGACGACGGCACTTGAGTGATCCCCACGCGTTTCACTTCGAGCAACGGCAACAGAGAATGCAAGCGTAACCAGGGCGCCGCAAACTGCGGCGCTCGAGCGGAAGAGCATCATAAGTCCTGTGATTTTTTAGATTGCCCGGTTCCAAAAACGCAAACGTGGTCAAGCGAACGCAGCAGCGTTCATCAACTTGCGCCGATCGTTTTGCGGATTCGAGCCAGCCCCTGGCTACGGAACCGTTGTGTGAACCGCAGTGGTCCTCACGTCGTGTTTAGCTTCCCGCCGATTAAGACAGAGATTGCGTCAGCAACATGACCCGATGGAACCTTGTGCATGCAGCGCCAGAACACGCAGGCAGCGACGACCGCTGAACTAGTGCTGTCGAAACGAGTCTACGAGGATACGCTCAACTCACTCGGCAACGCGCACCGATTTGTCGCTTGCTGCTTCGGACCATTCGCCGACCACGCGGTCGAGATCGCCGAGATTCTGGTGCATCTGCTCCAGGGAGAAGCCGAGCGCGAAGAAGCGCTCGGCGGTATCGCTCGCGTGGCCGCGGATCAGGCCGTCCTGACGGACGGACGCGACCGCCTCGGCGTAGTGCTGGAGCGCGACATGGACGGGATGGATCGGCGGCGCGCCGGCGCCTTCACGCAACGCCGCGGCGGCCGAGCGCAGGAAGCGCGCGATCACGGTCGACACTTCCGTCAGCGGAGCAGCCAGCCGCAGCTGCACCTCGACCGGTAACGGCACCACCGTGGCACGGCCGATCATCACGACGTCATGGCGCAGCCGCAGGATGGTTCGCAGCAATGGGCCGGTGTCCGGACCGCTCGACAGCCGCGCCGCGCGCTCACGCTCGGCTTCGGAGCCGATCGCATTCAGATTGACCATCGCGGTGCCGATGCCGTCCTGGATCCGGTGCAGCGCGTCGTTGTCGCGGCCGCGCGTGAGGCCTGCCAGCAGCTCGGCGAGGGCATCGGCGATCAATTCGAGCAGAACCGCCGCGCTGGCGCGGATCTGCCGCACCGCGCGCGAGGGCAGCACCAGGAAGGAGACCAGCAATCCCGTGACGGCACCGACACCGACCTCGCTGACCCGATCGATCGCCGAGGTCAGAGGATCGGCATGATGCAGGGTCGGAACCAGGAGCACGATCACGGCGGTGACCGTGGCGGCGCTGAGGCTCGGATTGATCGCGGCGATGAAGGCGAGCGGGGCGACGGAGAGGACCAAGAGGCCGAGCAGGCCCGCCTCGCTGGAATAGGGAATCAGGATGGCGATGGCGCCGCCATAGAGGGCGCCGCCGATGGTGCCGAGCATGTAGTCGCGCGTCGCCTTCAGCGAGCGGCCGACGCTCATCTGGGTCACGATCAGCGAGGTCAGCACCGCCCAGAGCGGCAGCAGCAGATGCAGCGCGGTCGCGATCGCATAGGCCGCGGTCGCGGCGACGGTGACCCGGATCGCCAGCCCCAATTGCGTCCGCCGCGCCCGGACCCGGTCGAACAGCTGCCTTGCGCGCGTCATACGGAATATCCTGATCCTTTTCGCCTAAGCAAAAGCATGGCTGATCCCCGCCGACGCAAGGCCGCTTGAAAGGCCAAATCAGCCCGCCTAACTTGCGCGCCAAAACGAGGAAACACGATGGCTCACGAAACCGCAACGCTCGCCGCTTATGTCTTCAATCTGAAATACCAGGATATTCCGGCCGAGGTGCTGGAGCGCGCCAAAGTGCTGACGTTGGACTTCCTCGGCAGCGCCATCCGGGCGCGGCGCGAGGCGGAATCGACCCCGTCGATGCTGAAGATGCTGGAAGCGCTGGCGCTCGACGCCAGGGGCGAATCCACCGTGTTCGGCGATGCCAAGACCTGGACGCCGGCGGTGGCGGCGCTGCTCAACGGCGCGCTCGGCCACTCTCTCGATTTCGACGACACCCACGCCGATTCCTCGCTGCATCCGAGCGCACCGGTGGTGCCGGCCGCCTTCGCCGTCGGCGAGATGGTCGGCGCCTCCGGGCGCGACGTGCTGACGGCGATCGTTGCTGGCTATGAGGTCTGCTGCCGGCTCGGCAACGCGCTCGACCCGACCTCGCATTACGCACGCGGCTTCCACCCCACAGCGACGGCCGGCACCTACGGCGCTGCCGCCGCGGCCGGCAAGCTGTTCGGCCTCAGCGAGAAGCAGTTGATCGCCGCGTTCGGTGTCTCCGGCAGCCAGGCCGCGGGCTCGCTGCAATTTCTGGTCAACGGCGCCTGGAACAAGCGTTACCAAGTCGGCGCCGCCGCGATGAACGGCGTGATCGCCGCGACGCTGGCGCGCAACGATTTCATCGGCGCGACCGAGTCGGTCGAGGGCAAGCACGGCCTGCTCGCCGGCTACACCGACGATGCGCATCCCGACAAGGCGGTGGCCGAGCTCGGCAAGACCTATGAAACGATGAAGATCGGCGTGAAGCCCTATCCGAGCTGCCGCTACACCCATGCCGCGATCGACGCGCTGATCGCGATGCGGCGCGAGCACAATCTGACGCCGGAGCAGGTCAAGCGCGTCGAGATCGGCCTGCACCGCAACGGCATCACGCTGACCGGCGACGCCGCGACCAAGCGGCACCCGCGCTCGATCGTCGGCGGCCAGTTCTCGATGTTCTTCACCGGCGCGCTCGCACTCGACCAGGGTTCATTCGGCTGGGACGATTACAACCGGCTCGGCGATGCCGCCATCGACGCGCTCGCCGACAAGTTCGACGTGGTGCAGGACGACCGGCTCGAGATCGGCCGCACCCATCCGTTTGGCGCGCGCGTGAGCATCACCACGGACGACGGCGTGCACGAGCGGCTCTACGCCGATCCGTCCGGAGAGCCGACCTCGTTTCCGGATACGCAGGCGATGCAGCAGAAGTTTTTGACGCTGGCCCGCCCCGTGCTGAACGCGCGCGCGGAGAAGTTCGCGGATGCGATCATGACGCTGGAGCGCTTCGACCGCGTGGCGCAGGCGACGGAATTGGGGAGGTAGGAGCATCTTCGCCTCTCCCCGCTTGCGGGGCGAGGCCGGAATCCAAGCGCAGCTTGGATTCCGGGTGAGGGATAGTCTCCGCGAATCCAACTCTCACCTCCCTTGCGGAGACTCCCCCTCACCCCGACCCTCTCCCCGCAAGCGGGGAAAGGGAGAAGAGGCGGCGCGCGTTGCCGCCACCACATCGCGCACGAGGTCGAACACGCCGTCCGCTTGCGGCGGTGCGTTTGGGGAACGTCCGAGCCGCACGATCACCAGCTGCTCCGACGGGATCACGATGGTGTACTGCCCCATCGTGCCCTTGGCGAAGAAGGCATCGCGCGGCCAGCCGTGCTCCACGCGAAAGTTTGCGCCAAAGCTGTCGCCCCGGTTGGTCCAGAAACCGGCACCGATGCCGACCCAGGCATTCGGCGAGGCCGTCGCCGAATAGGTGACCCACCCTTCCGGCAGGATGCGCTTGCGGCCGGCAACACCGTCATCGAGATAGAGCTGGCCGAAGCGCGCCCAGTCGCGGGCGGAGGCGAGCATCTCGCTCGACCCTTCGATCGTGCCGGCGCCGTCGAGCTGGAGCACCACATTCCGCATGCCGAGCGGGGCGAACAATTCGCGGCGCGCAAAGCGTAGCGCGTCTTCCGGTGTGCCGCCGGCCGCATCGCGGATCAGATGCGAGAGAATGAGGGTGTTGCCGTCGTGATAATTCCATGCGGTGCCGGGCGCGGTTGCGAGCGGCATGCTCTCGGCATAGGCGGCCATGTCCTTCTCGACGAATTTCATCCGGTTGACCGGCTCGAAGGCGGAGCCGAGCGAGGCCTGCAACGAGCTGCCGAGCGCAAGGCCCGCGGTGTGACGCAGCAACTGATCGACATTGATGGCATGGCGCGGATCGTCGGGATCTTTCCAGGCGGCGACCGGTGCGGGGCCGTCGAGCTTCAGCTTGCCCTGGCGCACCAGCACGCCGATCAGCGCCGAGACCACCGACTTGGTCATGGAGAAGCCGAGCAGCGGCGTCTCGGGTCCAATGCCGTCGGCGTAGCGTTCGGCGACGACGCGGCCGGCCTTCATCACGACGATGGCGCGGGTGTGGCGGTGAGGCGGCTGAGCGGGCTCGGCGAAGGCCCGGTCGAGCGCGGCGCCGAGTGAGGGGCTCTGCGGCGGCACGATCGCGGGGCCGGCGATCGCGGGCAGCAAAGTGGGCCGTTTGTCGTCAGGCGGCGGCTCGATCGGGACGATGCCGGCGCCGTGCTCGAGCGTGCAGCCGAGGCCTTCGCGATAGACGGCATGGCTGCGGCCGATGCCGAACAGCGTCACCGTGACATCCTTGCGGACGCGGTCGACCCTGTACTCCATCGCCCAGTCGATCAGGCTCGCTCCTGGCATGGCATCCGTGGTCTCGGCGAAGTTGCGCCTGGGATCGAGGCCGGAGACGAACGTCTCGGCGCACAGGATGTCGGCGACGAAGCCGGTCGCGACCTTCGGCACGTCGCGAGCCCGGGCCGCGCCGAGCGCGAGGCCGGCTGTGGCGATGGCGGAGGCGACGAGGAGGATCTTGCGGCGGCGGGTCACGGGCGTTCTCCGGCTGGGGCGTATGCCGGGAGGAAGCGGGATGCGGGCGGGGGATGCTTGCCGGATTTGGAAAATGGGTTGGTTGAAATCGAACCGACCTCGCCGATTCCAAAATTTCGATGTGATCAGAACGGCTTGGAAATCACGCCGCACTCGTCTTCAGCCGCCGGTACTCGGTCGGCGTCACGCCTGTCACCGCCTTGAAGGCGCGGTTGAATGGGCCAAGCGACTGGAAGCCAGCGTCCATGGCGATGGTGATGACGGGGACCTCGGCTTGGGCGGGATCGGCGAGCGCGGCCTTGGCTTCCTCGATACGGTGGTTGTTCAGGAATACATTGAAATTGCGATAGCCGAGCCGCTGGTTGATCAGCCGGCGCAGCCTGTATTCGGGAATCTTCAGCCGGCCCGCCAGCACACCGATGGTGACATTCTCCTGGCGATAGATCCGCTCGTCCGCCATCAGGCGCATCAGGGCATCGATGAGTTTCCGGTCGTAGTCCTCGGCCAAAGGCTGGATCGGCGCGATCGCGAGTGCGGGCTCTGGCGCAATCGGAAACAGATCGGCGCCATCGACGCGCAACATCGCGTAGGCGATCGCGACAACGATGCAGGCGAGCACGCCTGTATTGATGGTGTCGGCGACATCGCTCGCGCTGAAGGCAACGAGGATCTGGAGCAGCGCATTCAACCCGCCATAGAGCGCGGCGGCGCATACGATGAAGATGCGAAGGCGGCGGCGACGCTCGACCAGATCGGCGGACCACGATCCGATCGTCTGCGCCACCGCGAGCGCGATGAAGCCGAGCACGATGAGATTCACTGCCGTCACGGAGAACCGCGCGTTGCCGCCGGGCGCGATCCAGAGACATCCGACGAAGCTGAAGGCGGTCACCGTCGCCCAGATCAAACCATGCCACCAGCGCAACCGGAATTCGTCGTCGAACAGCGCGCACGTGAACAGCCAGAATACGACGATGTTTCCGGTCGACAGCGCAATCAGCGGCGCGTGCCAGACCGGAACGGGCGACGACGCGCCGATGGAATAGCTCGCGGCATGCGCCGCCGAGCCGAGCGCGAAGGCCGCGCCGAGCCGGGCGGTGAGTCCATTGCGAAAATCGGAGGCGAGCGAGGCCGCGAGCACAAGCAGCAGCGCGACGCTGGCAGCGCGGAAGGCAAGCTCAGTTGCGGCAAGGGTCATCGGCTGGGTCGAACGGTCGCAGTTGAAGGCAGCCGAACATCGTTCGTCAGGCTCGCTTTTTCAAGGTCCATCCGCATGGAACGCTTAGCGGCGGCATCCACCGCTGTCATCGCCCGGCTTGACCGGGCGATCCAGTACTCCGAGGCGGTTGTGATTGAATCGTGAGGCCACGGCGTACTGGATGCCCCGGTCAAGCCGGGGCATGACAGCGGAGTGTGTGGCCCGCGCTTTGTCGCGACGCTGATGTGAAAGTCTGCTAGCGTCGCGCCCAACAAAGCCAAAAGGAGTCCACTCATGAGCTGGCAGCCCTCGAACGATCCCGTGCTCGGCGATCCCATGTCCTGCGATGCGCTCGATCTCGTCATCGTGCCGCGCACGCGCGATCTCGGTGACGGGTTCGCGGTGCGGCGGGCGTTGCCGCACGGCAAGCGGCAGATGGTCGGGCCTTTCATCTTCTTCGATCATTTCGGCCCGGTACAGTTCGTCTCCGGCAAGGGCATGGACGTGCGGCCGCATCCGCATATCGGGCTCGCCACCGTCACCTATCTGTTCGACGGCGCCATCATGCATCGCGACAGCGAGGGTAACGTCCAGGAGATCGCGCCAGGGGCGATGAACCTGATGACGGCCGGGCGCGGCATCGCGCATTCCGAGCGCACGCCGGATGCGCAGCGCGCCTCGGGCCAGAAGATGCTCGGCCTGCAGAGCTGGATCGCGCTGCCGGCGGGCTCCGAAGAGATCGCGCCGTCGTTCCAGCATTATGCGGCAGGCGATTTGCCGATGATTTCCGAGCGCGACTTCACCGCGCGGGTGATCGCGGGCTCCGCCTTCGGCATCACCTCGCCGGTCTCGATGGTCTCGCCCTGGTTCTACACCGAGGTCACGGCGGTGGCAGGCGCGAGCGTGCCGCTGGATCCGGACCATGAGGAGCGCGCAATCTATGTCGTCGACGGCGAGGTCGAGATCGCGAACGAGCGCTACGAAGGGCCGCGCCTGCTGATCTTCCGGCCCGGCGACCGCATCACCGTGAAAGCGCTGAAGGCGACGCGGATGATGTTTCTCGGCGGCGATGCACTGGAGGGCCCGCGCCACATTTGGTGGAATTTCGTCTCCTCCAGCAAGGAGCGGATCGAGCAGGCCAAGCAGGACTGGAAAACCGGCCGCTTCGCGGCAGTTCCCCAGGAACACGAGTTCATTCCGCTGCCGGAATAGGCTAATCCGGTGTCCGGCCGCGCGATCAGACGCGGCCAGATGTCCTGTGCGAAGGCCTTGCCGATGACCACCATGCTCTCCAGCGACCTGCCGCTTGCCAAGATCGGACGTGGCAAGGTGCGCGATATCTACGCCGTCGACGACGACCGCCTGCTGCTCGTCACCACCGACCGCATCAGCGCCTTCGACGTGGTGATGGGCGAGACCATCCCGATGAAGGGCGCGGTGCTGACGCAGATCAGCGCGTGGTGGTTCAACGAGCTCGAAGGCGTGGTGCCGCATCACATGATCAGCGCGGATACCGACGAGATCATTGCGGCCGTGCCGGCGTTGCAACCGCATCGCGCGGAGATCCTTTGCCGCGCCATGCTGTGCAAGCGCACCACCGTGTTTCCGATCGAATGCGTGATCCGGGGCTATCTCTCAGGCTCCGCCTGGAAGGAATATGCGGCCAGTGGCACGCTGGCGGGCGAGAAGCTGAAGCCGGGCCTCGTCGAGAGCGAGAAGCTGGAGCCCGCGATCTTCAGCCCCGCGACCAAGGCCGAGAGCGGCCATGACGAGAACATCACCATCGCGAGGATGCGCGCCGTGGTCGGCGACGAGGTCGCTTACACGCTGGAGAGCATGACGCGGGCGATCTACACGCTCGGCGAGGAGCTCGCCCGCGAACAGGGCATTATCATCGCCGACACCAAGTTCGAGTTCGGCCGCGACAAGGACGGCCGCATCATCCTGATCGACGAGGTGATGACGCCGGATTCGTCTCGCTTCTGGGCAGTGGACGCCTACAAGCCGGGCCAGCCGCAGGCGAGCTTCGACAAGCAGCCGCTGCGCGACTATCTCGACGTCGAACGCCGCGCCGGCCGCTGGAACGGCGACGCGCCGCCGCCGCCGCTGCCAGCCAGCGTGGTGGATGCGACCAGCAAGCGATACCTGGAAGCGTATCGGCGCGTGACGGGGACGGAGCTGAAGATTTAGGGTCCCTTGCCTCCGCGCTTCGTCATTGCGAGGAGCTCTTGCGACGAAGCAATCCAGGCTGCCGCCGCGGAGGGATTCTGGATTGCTTCCGCCTTCCCCGAAAGGCTTCGGCGGACATGTCGCTGCGCTCGCAATGACGTGGAGAGGCCGGTCGGCCTCTCCAGCATTCCTGCCTGGCTCACATTTGCGACGACAACGGCGGCTCTCACACCCCCGCCATCATCACGTATTTGATCTCGACATATTCTTCCATGCCGTGACGCGAGCCTTCGCGGCCCAGGCCGCTTTCCTTGACGCCGCCGAAGGGCGCGACCTCGGTGGTGATGAGGCCGGTGTTGACGCCGACCATGCCCGATTCCAGCGCTTCGGCGACACGCCAGACCCGGCCGATATCGCGGGAATAGAAATACGAGGCAAGACCGAATGGCGAGGCGTTGCACATCGCAATCACGTCGGCCTCGTCCTTGAAGCGGATCACCGGCGCGAGTGGACCGAAGGTCTCCTCCTGCGACACCAGCGAGTCGGGCTTGACGTCGGCCAGCACCGTCGGCTCGAAGAAGGAGCGGCCGAGCTCGCTGCGCTTGCCGCCGGTGACGACCTTGGCGCCGCGCTTGACGGCATCGGCAATGTGGCGCTCGACCTTGTCGACCGCCTTCATGTTGATCAGCGGGCCCTGCGTGACGCCGCTCTCGGTACCGTCGCCGATCTTCATCGCCGCGACCTTCTTCGAGAGCTTTTGCACGAACTCGTCGTAGATTTTGTCCTGGGCGTAGATGCGGTTGGCGCAGACGCAGGTCTGGCCCATGTTGCGATACTTCGAGACGATGGCACCTTCGACCGCCGCATCGATGTCGGCGTCGTCGAACACGATGAAGGGCGCGTTGCCGCCGAGCTCGAGGCCGAGCCGCTTCACGCCGACGGAAGCCTGCTGATAGAGGATCTTGCCGACCGCGGTCGAGCCGGTGAAGCCGACGAAGCGCACCGCTGGATGCTCGCACAGCACCTTGCCGATCGGCGGTGCGTCACCCGTGATGATGTTGAGCACGCCCTTGGGGATGCCGGCCCGCTCGGCGAGCACGGCCAGCGCCAGCGCCGACAGCGGCGTCTCGTTGGCGGGCTTGAGCACCACCGCGCAGCCGGCCGCCAGCGCCGGCGACACTTTGCGCGTGATCATCGAGTTCGGGAAATTCCACGGCGTGATCGCCCCGCAGACGCCGATCGGCTGCTTGATGGCGAGCAGGCGCGCATCGGCGCGCTGGGTCGGAATGGTCTCGCCATAGACGCGCCTCGCTTCCTCGGCGAAGAACTCGATATAGGCGGCGCCGATATCGACCTCGCCGAGCGCCTCGGTGAGCGGCTTGCCCTGCTCGGAGGTGAGGATCAGCGCGAGGTCCTCGCGGTTCGCGGTGATCAGCTCGAACCATTTGCGCAGGATATTGGAGCGCTGTTTTGCGGTGTGCTTGGCCCAGCCCGGGAAGGCGCGCTCGGCGGCTTCGACGGCCTTGGTGGTCTCGTCCGCACCAAGCTGTGGGACTTTCGCCAGCTCAACGCCCGTGGCGGGATTGTTGACGGCAAAGACCGGCGTGCCGACCCAGGCGCCGTCGATGTAGCAGGCATCCTTCAAGAGCGACGGGTCCTTCAACCGGTCGCGCAGAGTGGCGGTGGCTTGCGGGGCGCGTGCGGCGGCGGTCGGTGTCATGGCGTTTCTCCCTGGGCGATCGGATCGGCCCGGAATATAGGTGCAAGCGATGCGCAATGCACCGCCCGGCAACGCACATCTGCTGGGAGTAGGCCGGGAGCCTCAGGTCGCTCGCCTCTCCAAAGGGAGAGGTTGGCCTCGCGATCGAGGAAACGGTCAGGCCGCGCCGCTCATATAGGTCTCGCGGCGTCCGATCATGCGTTCGGCCGCGGCCTTGGCGTCCGCCTTCGTGGAGGTCGCGCAGGTCCGGTATTCGAGATCGGGAACGTGGGAGGTGTCGCGACGGCCGAACCACGACTTCGAGCCGACCGGCAGCAGCGCCAGCGCCTGCGCCAGATTGTCGACGGCGCCGAAGGAATAGAGCGCGCCGGTGCCGGCGATGCGCACCTCGTAAATGCCGGGCGAAATCGGCGCCTCCAGGTTCTCGCCCCGTCCGGGACGGGGATAGCGCTTCCATTCGCTCCAGGTCGAAATCATCTGAGGTCCCCCTCGCCGCCCATCCACGGCCGGCAACATTTGCATCAATCTCGATCGGTCCATGAACCGGACCGGGTGCTGAACGCGGCAGCTCACGAAATGTTTCAAGCGTCCGGAAACACACGAACCATATCGCCTCGAGCCCATCCAGGGTGAGGACGAAGTCCGGCAATCCACCGCAGATTGTGAGCAAGGCAGCGGTTCAGTCCCGTTGTCGTCGTGCCTGGGACCAGAGCCGTCAAGTCACGACATCGCGACCGGCGCAGAGGCATGGATGCGCTTGCCGCGCCCGGCATGCCGGAGGACAATCGATCACTTCCAACAATAATCAAACCCGAGGAAACGCCATGCAAAGCCAAGCCCAGATCGATGAGATTCTGCGTCAGAAGAGCGAGACCAAGGAGATTCCCGGCGTCGTCGCCATCGCGGCCAGCGGTCAAGACGTGCTGTATCAGGGCGCGTTCGGCAAGCGCGATCTGTCCAAGCCCGATGCGATGAGCGTCGACAGCGTGTTCTGGATCGCCTCCATGACGAAGGCGGTGACAACAGCGGGCGCCATGCAGCTGGTCGAGCAGGGCAAGCTGTCGCTGGATGCGCCGATCGGCGATGTCCTGCCCGAGCTCGCCAATCCGCAGGTGCTCGAAGGCTTCGATGCCAAGGGCGAGGCGAAGCTGCGGCCGGCCAAAGGACCGATCACGCTGCGCCAGCTCATGACCCACACCGCCGGCTTCTGCTACAACATGTGGAACGGAGATCTCGCGATCTATCTGGACAAGAACGGCATTCCCGCCATCACCACCTGCCAGAACGCGGCATTGAAGACGCCGATCATGTCCGACCCCGGCACGCGCTGGGAATACGGCACCAACATCGATTTCGTCGGCAAGGCCGTGGAGGCCGCCAGCGGCAAGCGGCTCGACGCATACCTGCGCGACAATCTGTTCGCGCCGCTCGGCATGCGCGACACCGCTTTCAAGATCAGCGACGACATGCGCAAGCGCCTGGTCGGCATGCATGCGCGCGGCGAGGACGGCCAGCTGGCAGCGATCCCGTTCGAGCTGGAGCAGGAGCCGGAATTCCACATGGGCGGTGGCGGGCTCTATTCGACGGCGGGCGATTATATCAAGTTCACGCAGATGATCCTCAACAAGGGCCGCGGCAACGGCAACCAGGTGTTGAAAGCCGAGACGGTCGCGACGATGGGGCAGAACCACATCGGCGATCTCGCCATGGGCAAGATGACGACGGCGGCGCCGATGTACACCAACGACGTCGATCTCTATCCGGAGCAGGTGAAGAAGTGGGGCCTCAGCTTCATGATCAACACCGCCAAGACCGCGGAAGGCCGCAGCGCCGGCAGCCTCGCCTGGGCGGGCCTCGCCAACACCTATTACTGGATCGATCCGGCGCGCGACGTCACCGGCGTCATCCTGATGCAGCTGCTGCCGTTCGCGGATGCGAAATGCCTGGAGGCGTTCGCAGGCTTCGAGCGCGGCGTTTATGCCGGGCTCGATGCTGCCGGAAGCGGGCGGAAGGCGGCGTGAGGGTCTCGGTGCTCTCGCCACGCGGCATGGCCGGGCTCGTCCCGGCCATGCCGACCGAAGAGGATCAAGCTCATTCCATGACGAAAGGATTTTGACGTGTCGGATAAGGCGGACAGCTACGTTTGCGGCATCTCGGACGTGCCGCTGCTCGGCGACACGATCGGCCGGAGTCTCGACCAGGCCGCACAGCGCTGGGGCGACCGCGAGGCACTGGTCTCGCCCAGCCACGGCGTGCGATGGACCTGGTCGGAATTCGCCGAACGGGTTGATGCGCTCGCCGCCGGCTTTCTTGCGCTCGGGCTCGAGCGGGGCCAGCGGATCGGCATCTGGTCGCTGAACCGGCCGGAATGGACGCTGACCCAGTTCGCCGCCGCCAAGGCCGGCCTGATCCTGGTGACGATCAATCCTGCCTATCGCCTGAGCGAGCTGGAATTCGCCCTGCGCAAGGTCGGCTGCGCGGCGATCGTCACCGCGACGGCGTTCAAGACCAGCCATTACATGGAGATGCTCAACACGCTGTTGCCGGAGCTGTCATCCGCCCGGCCCGGACAGCTCCATGCGGCACGGCTGCCGGCCCTCCGCAATGTCATCCAGATCGGCGGCCCTGCCGCGCTGGGCACGATTGCCTTCGACGAGGTCGCGCGCATGGGCGGCGACCGGCACCGTCAGCAATTGACCGCGCTCGGCCAGGAGCTGCAGTTCGACGATCCCGTCAACATCCAGTTCACCAGCGGCACGACCGGATCGCCCAAGGGCGTGACGCTGACCCACCACAACATCCTCAACAACGGCTATTTCGTCGGCCGCGCGATGCGCCTCACCGAGAAGGACCGCATCTGCATTCCGGTGCCGCTCTATCATTGCTTCGGCATGGTGATGGGCAACCTTGCCTCCGTGACGCTCGGCGCCGCAATGGTCTATCCCGGCGAGGGTTTTGACCCGCTCGCGACGCTGCGCACGATCGAGCAGGAGAAATGCACGGCGCTTTACGGCGTGCCGACGATGTTCATCGCCGAACTCGATCACCCCGAATTCGCCGGCTTCGACCTGACATCGCTGCGGACCGGCATCATGGCCGGCGCGCCCTGCCCGATCGAGGTGATGAAGCGCGTCAACACCGAGATGAACATGCGGGAGGTCACCATCGCCTATGGCATGACCGAGACCAGCCCCGTCAGCTTCCAGAGCGCGGTGGACGATCCGCTGGAGCGCCGTGTCTCCACGGTCGGACGTATCCATCCGCATGTCGAGGTCAAGATCGTCGATCTCGAGGGCAGGATCGTCAAGCGCGGCGAACGCGGCGAGCTGTGCACCCGCGGCTACAGCATCATGCTCGGCTATTGGGAAGAGAAGGAGAAGACGGCCGACGTGCTCGACGCGAACGGCTGGATGCATACCGGCGACCTCGCCACCCTCGACGACGAAGGCTATTGCAACATCGTCGGCCGCATCAAGGACATGGTGATCCGCGGCGGCGAAAACCTCTATCCGCGCGAGATCGAAGAATTTCTGTATCGTCACCCCAAGATCCAGGACGTGCAGATCTTTGGCGTCGCCGATATCCGCTACGGCGAGGAGCTCTGCGCCTGGATTCGCGTCAGAGCGGGCGAGCAACTGACGGCTGAGGAAGTGCGTGCCTTCTGCGAAGGCCAGATCGCCCACAACAAGATCCCGCGCTACGTCGAGTTCGTCGACGAGTTTCCGATGACCGTGACCGGAAAGATCCAGAAATTCCTGATGCGCGAGGCAGTCGAGCAGCGTTTGGGATTGAAGGCGGCAAAGACGGCGTGAGGTGCATCGTCATTGCGAGCGTAACGAAGCGGTCCAGAGTCTTTCCGACGAAACAGGCTGGATTGCTTCGCTACGCTCGCAATGACGGAAAGAGTAGAGAGAGCCTTGCGCGGTCAGCCCCTGCGCTTGCACGCATAGCTCCAGCCTTTGGACAGGCGCGCCATTAACTCTGCCTGTCGCGTCCCGCACGCGCGTTCAATGTCAATCAGCTGTGGCAGGCCCGGCACAGACATCGCGGCAGTACAATGTTACTGTCGTGTCCTGACTTGATCGATTGTTGAGCTAGGGGGAATGCCGTGAAATCCGCTTGGAGAACCATCCTGGTTGCAGAAATTGGATTTGCAACCTTCAATTCGGCAAGCGCCGCAGATCTCGCGGCCCGGCCCTTCAAGGCACCAGCGACCGCCGTAGCCGTCTATAACTGGACCGGTTTTTACGTGGGCGTGAATGCGGGTTACGCTTGGGGGCAGTCGGATCTCGGCACCGTGCTCGATCCCACCAGCAGCTGGGCCGTCGAACCCGTAGCGTTCAGGAACGAGTTTGTGGCGCTGAGCAATCGCCGCCTCGATCCGGCCGGCGCACTCGGCGGTCTTCAGATCGGCGCGAACTGGCAGACCGGTGCTTGGGTTCTGGGTGTAGAAGCCGACGCCAACGCAACAGATATCGGTGCGCGCACCGTTTTCACCGGAGCGAATCCGCCGGTGATCCGCACCTTCGACGAAAGCATCCGCAATGATTGGCTCGTGACCGTTCGCGGCCGCGCCGGCTATGCGGTCGACAAGACCCTGCTGTACGTCACCGGCGGTCTGGCCGTCGGCAGCGTCAAGGGAAGCTGGGATCTCACCTCGTCCAATGGTTATACCAAGACGGGTTCGGTGTCCGAGACGAAGGTCGGCTGGACGGTCGGCGCCGGCGTTGAGCACGCCTTCGTGCCGAATTGGACGGTTAAGCTCGAATATCTCTATACCGATCTCGGCGGCGTGGATTACACGTCGACCTACGTGCCCGGCAGCACGTTTGCTCCGCCCGGCTCCAACTACGTCGAACGCATCTCGCAGGACCTCACCTTCCATACCGTGCGGGCCGGCCTGAACTACAAGTTCGGCGGGCCGGTGATGGCCAAGTACTGAGAAGCGAAGAAGCCAAGATCCCGGCTCCGGCCATTCGGCTCGGAGCCGTTTTTTTGATCGGGAGCCAGAGAGAGCGCCTCGTTCTACGCGGCACGCCGGTAAAGTGCGGTCGCTATGCCGACCGCATCGTGGGAGGCAGAGATAACTTCTTACGCCGTCAACCCGCGCTGCTCCGCCAGCTCCTTCAGCGACACCAGCGGGCGCGCGCCGATGTGCTGGATGACTTCGGCGGCGGCGAGCGCGCCGAGCTCGCCGCACTGCTTGTAGCCGAAGTTGCGCGCGAGGCCGTAGAGGAAGCCGGCGGCGAACAGATCGCCGGCACCGGTGGTGTCGACCACCTTCTCGACCGGGAAGGCCGGCGCTGCGACCGCGTCTTCCGACGACACCACCATGCAGCCCTTCTCGCTGCGGGTGACGATGCCGAGATTGACGTCGTTGCGCAGCTGCTTCAGCGCGGTGTCGAAATCCGAGGTCATGTAGAGCGAGTGCAGTTCGGACTCGTTGGCGAACACGATGTCGACGGTGCCGCCCCGCATCAGCGAGAGAAACTCGTCGCGATAGCGATCGACGCAGAAGGAATCCGACAGCGTCAGCGCCACCTTGCGCTTGGCGTCATGGGCGATCTTGGCCGCCTTGACGAAGGCCTCCTTGGCGTTCTTGGGGTCCCAGAGATAGCCCTCGAGGTAGACGATGCCGGCGCTCGCGATCTCGGCCGGATCGATGTCGGCGGGCGACAGGTCCTGCGCCGCGCCGAGATAGGTGTTCATGGTGCGCTCGCCGTCGCCAGTGACCAGGATGTAGGAGCAGCCGGTGGCGGGGCCGTCCTTGGCAGCGGGCGTGTTGAAGGCGACGCCGGCAGCGCGAATGTCGTGCACGTAGAGCTTGCCGATCTGGTCGTCCTTGACCTTGCCGACATAGGCGGCGCGCGCCCCAAGGCTGCCGATACCGACGATGGTGTTGGCGGCCGAACCGCCCGAGACCTCGGTCGCCGGACCCATGTCCTTGTAGATGGCGGCCGCACGGGCCTCGTCGATCAGCGACATGCTGCCCTTCGCCATGCCATGCTTGGCCAGAAAGGCCTCGTCGGTCCGAACCAGCACGTCGAACAGCGCGTTGCCGATGCCGAGAACGTCATATTTCACGTCAGCCATTCACCTTGATCCTGTTTGCCGGATTGCGATCTAACCGGAAATCCGCTTCCTGTCGGCCTGAAATCCAAGCTCGCGGCCTATCACGACCGGGCCTTGGCGGGCAAGCAACGGTATTTTCGAGAGCATGATCCGCTCCTTCCTGACCGTCTCGACGGGAACGCTGGCCTCGCGCCTGCTGGGTTTCGCCCGCGATTCCCTGATTGCGGCGCTGCTCGGCACCGGCGCCGTGGCGGATGCGTTTCTGGCGGCGTTCCAGCTCGTCAACGTGGTGCGGCGGCTGCTCAGCGAGGGCGCGCTGAACGCGGCGCTGATCCCGGCCTGGCTGCGGGTGCGGGACCGCGACGGGGTGGCGGAAGCCGCGGCGTTCGCCGGGCGCGTGCTCGGCACGGTCAGCGTTGCCCTGATCGCGAGCTCGCTGCTGATCGCATTGTTGATGCCGCTGATCATGACGGTGATCGCGCCGGGATTCCTCGGCAGCGGCACGCTCGATCTCGCGGTTCAGAACGCGCGGCTGATGCTGCCTTACCTCGCCTTCGCCGGTCCCGTCACCGTGCTGATGGGGCTGATCAATGCGCAGGGACGCTTCGCGCTGACGGCGTTCTCGCCGCTGCTGTTCAACATTGCGCTGATCGCCGCGATCGCGGCGCTGCTGGTCTGGCATACAGAGGCGAGTTTCGCCGCGTGGATTCTGGCGGCAACGGTCGGCCTCGCCGGCCTGCTGCAACTCTTGATGCTGCTGTCGCAGCGAAGCGCGCGCCTGGCGACGCCGCTGCGCGCCAGTTTCGGCAAGGAGATGCGCGGCTTCTTCGCCAAGGCGATCCCCGGCATGATCGCAAGCTCGGGGCCGCAATGGCTGATGGTGGCGGGCGCGATCATCGCCTCCGCAACGCCGTCCGCGGTGTCCTGGCTCTATTTCGCCAACCGCCTGATCGAGCTGCCACTCGGCATTGTCGGCGTCGCCATGGGGACGGTGCTGGTGCCGGAGCTGACGCGCGCCGTCGCTAGCTCCGATCGCGACGCGGTGGCGCATGCCGAATCCCGCGCGCTGGAGCTTGCGGCCGGGCTGGCGCTGCCCGCGACGGCCGGCCTGATCGTGCTCGCCGAGCCGATCGTGCGACTCTTGTTCGAGCATGGCGCATTCGGTGCGGCGGACAGTGCGGCCACCGCGCGTGCGCTGATGTGGCTGGCGCTGGGCCTGCCGGCGCATGTGCTGATCAAGGCGCTGTCGCCGGCCTTCTATGCCCGCAACGACACGATGACGCCGCTGCTCGCGACAGCCAAAGGCTTCGTGGTGACGGTCGTGCTCGCGGTTCTGCTCGGTCATGTCTTTGGCGCGAGCGGTATCGCGGCTGGTATCGCGGCCGGCGCCTGGAGCAGCGCGCTCTCCTTGATCCGAAAGGGCACGGCCGCTTTCGGCTTCTCGATCGATGCGAGTGCCCGCACGCGATTGCCGCGGATCGTGCTGGCCACGATCGCCATGGCCGCCCTGCTCTGGCTGACAACGGGTCTGGTGCCTGCCGGCGCCCATGGGCTCATCCACTTCATTGCGCTGGGTGTACAGATCGCGGCCGGGATCGTCGTCTACGGCTTGCTGCTGCAAACCGTCGGCGCCGCCTCCTGGCGCGAGGCGGTAAACGCGTTGAAACGAACCGGCTGAACCACGGCCCCCGCGAAAGACCCTTGACGGGGCAGCGCCGCTGTTGGAAACGACGGCCGAATACCTATGGGAAGGCTGACCATGCCATTCGTTGAACGGGTCTTTTCGGGCGTCCAGCCGACGGGCAATCTGCACCTCGGCAATTACCTCGGCGCCATCGTCAACTTCGTGAAGATGCAGGAAACCCACAATTGCATCTATTGCGTCGTCGACATGCACGCGATCACGCAAGGGGTGGACGTCTGGGGCGGGCCGGTCGAGCTCGCGCGCAACACCCGCGAGGTGACCGCCGCGTTCATCGCGGCCGGCATCGATCCGAAGAAGCACATCGTGTTCAACCAGAGCCAGGTTTCGGGCCATGCCGAGCTCGCCTGGATCTTCAACTGCGTCGCGCGGATGGGCTGGCTCGGTCGCATGACTCAATTCAAGGAGAAGGCCGGCAAGGACCGCGAGAACGCCTCCGTGGGCCTGTTCGACTATCCCGTGCTGATGGCCGCGGACATTCTGCTCTATCGCGCCACCCACGTTCCCGTGGGCGAGGATCAGAAGCAGCATCTCGAGCTCTCGCGCGACATCGCGCAGAAGTTCAACAACGACTTCGGCGACTCGATCCGCGCGCAGGGCACCAATGACGGGCTGTTCTTCCCGCTGCCCGAACCCCTGATCACGGGTCCGGCGACGCGCGTGATGAGCCTGCGCGACGGCACCAAGAAAATGTCGAAGTCGGATGCGTCGGACAATTCGCGCATCAACCTGACCGACGATGCCGACACTATCGCGCAGAAGATCCGCAAGGCGAAGACCGATCCGGAGCCGCTGCCGACCGAGGAGAAGGGCCTGGAAGCGCGGCCCGAGGCCGACAATCTCGTCGGCATCTTCGCCGCGCTGTCCGGCCGCTCCAAGGCGGACGTGCTGCGCGAATTCGGCAATGGCCAGTTCTCCAGCTTCAAGAATGCGCTGGCGGAGCTGTGCGTGACAAAACTCGCGCCGATCGCCGGCGAGATGAAGCGCCTCGTCGCCGATCCCGGCCATATCGACGCGATCCTGAACGAGGGATCCGATCGGGCGCGCGCGATCGCTGACGAGACCATGAAGCTCTCCAAGGACATCGTCGGTTTCATCCGCCGGCGCTAAGGCGCGGTTCGCAACACAGGCTGGCGCCACGGCGCCGGCCGCTTCGCCTCTCCCAAACATCGCGGGAGTGTGGCAGCATGCGTCCCGTGCACAATCCGGGACATGCATGACCAGCAAGCGACTTTGCTACGAGCCGGGTCACAAGCCCAAATGCCTCGTCATCGTCGACGACAGCGCCGAATGGGATCGCGCCGTCTATTACGCCAGCCGCTGGGCGATGCGCGCCGGCGGCGGCGTGGTCATGTTGCGCATCATCGAGCCGGAACAGCAGAGCCAGGAATGGCTGGGCGTGGCCGACATCATGCGGGCCGAGGCGCAGGAAGCCGCCGAAGCCGCGCTCGACCGCGCCGCCGGCAGAGCCAACGGCATCGCTGCGATCACGCCGGAGCGGGTGATCCGCGAGGGCAGCGCGATGGAACAGCTGCTCGCAGTGATCGACGAGGATCCTGACATCGCCATGCTGGTGCTCGCCGCCAATCCTGGCGCGGAGGGGCCCGGACCATTGGTCTCGCTGCTCGCAAATGCGCTCGGCACATTCCCGGTGCCGGTGACGATCATCTCGGGTGCCCTGAGCGATGAAAGCGTGGATTCGCTTTCGTAGCGCCGATGCCTCTTACCCTCCCCTGGAGGGGAAGGGTCGATCGCGCGCAGCGCGAGCGGGGTGGGGTGGTCTCTCCACACGGGCACTGTGGCGTGAGGAGAGACCGTCACCCTACCCCGTCTCACGCCTCGCTTCGCTCGACATGAGCCGACCTCCCCCTCCAGGGGAGGGTAAGAACGCCCCTAACTCACTGATATAACACTCGAACGCCGTTCCCTCCCCTTGACCGTGCGTTCGCCGTCGCCATCTGCTAGGGGATAGAGCACGCGCCGGCCTTGAACCGGCGACGTCTGGAGAAAACCATGTTCATTCAAACCGAAGCCACCCCCAATCCCGCCACGCTGAAGTTCATTCCCGGCCGCGTCGTGGTCGACGGCAGCCCGATGGAATTTTCGAGCCGCGAATCGGCGGCGCGTTCGCCGCTCGCCGAAAAGCTGTTCGAGGTGCCCGGCGTCACCGGCGTGTTCTACGGATCGGACTTCATCACCGTGACGAAGGCGAGCGGTGAATGGCAGCAGCTCAAGCCGGCGATCCTGGGTGCCATCATGGAGCACTACATGTCCGGCGCGCCGCTGCTTGCGGGCGGCGCGGCCACCGGCGAGGCCGATCTCGACGACGAGGACGAGTTCTTCGACGAGGCCGACGCCGAGACCGTCGACATGATCAAGGACCTGATCGAGACCCGGGTGCGGCCGGCGGTCGCCAATGACGGCGGCGACATCACCTTCCGCGGCTTCAAGGACGGTATCGTCTATCTCAACATGAAGGGCGCCTGCTCCGGCTGCCCGTCATCGACGGCGACGCTCCAGCACGGCATCCAGAACCTGCTCAAGCACTTCGTGCCTGACGTGGTCGAAGTCCGCCCGATGTAAGCCCCTTACGCCGCCTTCTGCTTGGCGGTGATCAGCTTGCGGTTGATCAAGACTTCCGCGATCTGAATCGCGTTGAGGGCGGCGCCTTTACGCAGATTGTCCGACACGCACCAGAGCACGAGGCCGTTCTCCACCGTCGCGTCCTCGCGGATGCGGCTGATGTAAGTGGCGTCCTCGCCGGCCGCTTCATAGGGCGTGGCGTAGCCGCCGGGCTCCTGCTTGTCGATGACGAGACAGCCGGGCGCCACGCGCAGGATGTTGCGCGCTTCATCGGCGGTGATCGGATTCTCGAACTCGATGTTGACGGCCTCGGAATGGCCGACGAACACAGGCACGCGCACGCAGGTGGCGGAGAGCTTGATCTTGGGATCCAGGATCTTCTTGGTCTCCGCCATCATCTTCCACTCTTCCTTGGTGTAGCCGTCCTCCATGAAGACGTCGATGTGGGGGATGACGTTGAAGGCGATGCGCTTGGGGAATTTCTTCGCGACCAGTTCGTCGTTGGTGTAGACGGCCTTGGTCTGCGAGAACAATTCGTCCATCGCGTCCTTGCCGGCGCCCGACACCGACTGATAGGTCGAGACCACGACGCGCTTGATCGTCGCCTTCTCGTGCAGCGGCTTGAGCGCCACCACGAGCTGTGCGGTCGAGCAGTTCGGGTTGGCGATGATGTTCTTCTTCTTGAAGCCTTCGGTCGCGGCCGCGTTCACCTCGGGCACGATCAGCGGCACGTCCGGATCCATGCGCCATGCCGAGGAATTGTCGATCACCACAGCGCCGGCGGCGCCGATCTTCGGCGACCATTCCTTCGACACCGACCCACCCGCCGACATCAGGCAGATGTCGACGTCGGAGAAGTCGTAATGCTCGAGCGCTTTGACCTTCAGGGTGCGGTCGCCATAGGAGACTTCGACACCGACGCTGCGGCGCGACGCCAGGGCCACGACCTCGTCCGCGGGGAATTTGCGCTCATCCAGGATGTTGAGCATTTCCCGACCGACATTGCCGGTCGCGCCGACGACTGCGACTTTGTAACCCATCGTTCACTCTCCGATGAAAAAGCCCGTTCCCGAAGCTGACGCTTAAACAGGAAGAGCAGCGCTTCTATGCGAGAACCGGCCTCAAGACAACGTTAAGACCATGCCTGAAGGCCGTGGATGCAGTCGCCTGAGGCCAGCACGGCCGTTAGCCCTACCCAGATCCAGCTGACGCTCTTGGCCGTCGCCGACGAGATCGTCGGCACGCTGGCGCATCTGGTCGCCTATGTGGGGGCGCTTGCCCTGTTTGCCATCCTCGCCCTCGCAGGCCTGGGACAGCTGCCCGACCTGCGTGGCGATGGTCCGACGGACAGACCGGACTGGAGCATCGCCGACCGCTCGCATCCGGCCTTCGCCGTCAGCCGGATCGATTCATCAGAAAAAACAGCATCTTACATCATCTTTAGGCATCCCGAGGGCGGCCGCAGGGATGTGCTGCGCTGGACCGATATGGCGGACAAGCCGGTGGCCGAACTCGAAATCTACCGCCAAAGCGCCGAATTCGACGTGACACGGCCGGCGGCCGCGGGCTTGGCCGCTCGGATGGGTTTGGCTGCAGATGCCCCGCTCGAGCAGGCCGGCCTGATCGACAGCAAATTCGGCCCCGTCGCCCTGTTCCGGCCGGTCGGCGCGACAGAGGGGACGCGAGCCTGCCTCGGCTATCTCAAGCGCTACGAGGAGCCCGCCTTGCAGATCTCCGGCTTCTCCTGCCAGGGCGACAGCTTGCCCGCCCGCCGCGCGGCGGTCGCCTGCACGCTGAACCGGCTGACACTGCTGGCCTCAGGCAACGAGCCGAGGCTGGCGGAATTGTTCGCCCATGCCGAGCTCAGGCGCCGCGGCTGTGACCCCCAGGGCTCGCCGGACTGGCTGCTGGGCGCAGCGAACGCGCAATTGCGCGGAGCGCTTTGACCTGCATCAAGGATCTGCATCAAGCTCAAGTGGCTGGTTTGCATGCAACTTTTGCCGGCGCGCACGATTATTCCGAGCTGGTGTGACCCAATTGACCTAGTTGCGTCCGCCCCGGCCGGGCTAGTATGGGGTGAAATCGACTGGCGGCCTGCCGCCTGAAGGGGACGTGATGAGCTTGAAATTTGCTGGTGTAAACAAGTTGGCCGCGAACAAACTGGCGACATTGCTTGCGGCGGGCGCCGCAATTGCCGTTGCGTTCGCGACCCCGGCTTCCGCCGACACCAGGACCAAGCAGCGCTATGATGACCGCGGCCGGCCCTATTACGGCCCTGGTGGACCCAACACGGTCTACCAGCAGGGGCGCACCCGCATCTATGTGAGCAAGCGCTCCTGGCTGGACGGCGGCACCGAGGTCAATCCGGGCGACCGCAAGTTCACCGACTACGCCTTCCCCCCGGCCGTGGGCTATCCGTCCTTCGCCCGCGAGAACCTCAACCGGCCGATCGACCGCCAGCCGCTCTCCCCGCCGCTGGATGTCGGCGGCTATCCGCAGAACTTCCCGCTGTACTGAGGCGGGCAACGATCCGAATCAAAATGGCCGGGCTCACGCCCGGCCATTTTTGTTTTCGCGAGATGCGTCCGCCTTACGCGTTGGCTGCCGGGTCATAGCGCCGGCAAAACTCTTCGATGGCCTCGGAGCGGAAATCACCGAGGCGCTCGAAGATCAGCGCATCCGGCCAATCCCACCAGGCGATGCGGCGCAGGCTTGCGGAAACGGTATCGTCAAAGCGCTTGCGGATGGGACGGGCGGGAACGCCACCGACGATGGTGTACGGCTCGACATCGCGGCTGACGACGGCGCCTGCGGCGATCACTGCGCCGTCGCCGACGCTCACGCCCGGCAGCAGGATGGCGGCGTGCCCGATCCAGACGTCGTTGCCGACGATCACCCGGTCGCCGCGCCTCCCTGCGAAGAAGTCGCGATCGCGTGTCGCGCCGGCCTCGTAATATTCGGGAACGTAGGTGAAGCGGTGCTGCGAGGGACGGCCCATCGGATGGTTCGGCGCACCGATCCGCACCGAATTGGCGATCGCCGTGAACTTGCCGATCGCGGCATCGGCGACGTCGCAATTCTCGCCGAGATAGGAATAGTCGCCGAGCGAAGCATATTCGATGCGCGTGCCCGCGAGCACCTCGCAGCGTCGCCCGATCTGCGCCTCGCGCAGGCGCACCGTCTCATGGATGACGGTTTCCGCGATCTTGGGGCGGGGTGCGTCCATGAGGTAGCTCCGATGAAATCGCAGGAAAATGGCCGCCTGTCATTCCGGGGCGGCTCGAAGAGCCGAACCCGGAATCTCAAGATTCCGGGTCTGGTCCTTCGGACCATCCCGGAATGACAACATGAACCTTACGCGTGCAGCTTCTGCAATTCCTTCAGGATCGCGTCGCCCATCTGCGTGGTCGAGGTCGACGTGGTGCCTTCCGACTTGATGTCGGCGGTGCGCAGGCCGCTGGCCAGCACGGCGGCGATGGCCTGGTCGACCTTGTCGGCGAGATCGCCCATGTCGAAGGAATAGCGCAACGCCATGCCGAACGACGAGATCATCGCGATGGGATTGGCGAGGCCCTTGCCGGCAATATCGGGGGCCGAGCCGTGCACGGGCTCGTACAGCGCCTTGCGCTTCTTGGTCTTGACGTCGACCTCGCCGAGCGAGGCCGAGGGCAGCATGCCGAGCGAGCCGGTGAGCATCGCCGCGATGTCGGAGAGCATGTCGCCGAACAGATTGTCCGTCACGATGACGTCGAACTGCTTCGGCCATTTCACCAGCATCATGCCGCCGGAATCGGCGAGCTGATGCTCGAGCGTGACATCCGGGTATTCGCGCTTGTGGACCTGAGTCATGACCTCGTTCCAGAGCACGCCCGACTTCATGACGTTGCGCTTCTCCATCGACGTCACCTTGTTCTTGCGCTTCCTGGCAAGCTCGAAGGCGACGCGGCCGATGCGCTCGATCTCATAGGTGTCGTAGACCTGGGTATCGATGGCGCGCTTCTGGCCGTTGCCGAGATCGGTGATGGTCTTGGGCTCGCCGAAATAGACGCCGCCGGTGAGCTCGCGCACGATGACGATGTCGAGGCCCTCGACCGCCTCGCGCTTCAGGCTCGATGCATCCGCCAGCGCCGGATAGCACACGGCGGGTCGGAGGTTGGCGAACAGCGCGAGATCCTTGCGCAGGCGCAGCAGGCCGGCTTCGGGGCGCACCTCGTAAGGCACGGCATCCCACTTCGGGCCGCCGACCGCACCGAAGATCACGGCGTCGGCGTCCTTGGCCTTGGCCATGTCGCCTTCGGAGATCGAAACCTTGTGCGCGTCATAGGCGGAGCCGCCGACGAGGCCGGTGTCGGTCTCGAACCTGGCGATCCCGGCCGCATTGAGCCAGTCGATCAGCCGCTTCACCTCGCCCATCACCTCGGGGCCGATACCGTCGCCGGGAAGCAGCAGCAATTTGTGGGTCGCCATGGTGGTCACCTCAGATTTTTTCTCGTCATTGCCGGGCTTGACCCGGCAATCCAGCTTTTTTGAAGGATGGATGCCTGGGTCAAGCCCGGGCATGACGAGCGGGATGAATTTCGGCCGGAGTGCTAGAGCGGCGTTGCGCGCTTGGCAAGACACCATTGCCGCGCCGCGGCTGTGCAAGGCCGGCGGGGCCTGCCACACTGGGTGGGCCGGAGTACCCCTTGCACGCACCTGATCGCCCCCTGCCCGACGCACACCCCGCGCGGCTGATCCTGACCCTGTCGCTGGCAGCGACGGTCGGGCTCGGCATCGGCCGCTTCGCCTATGCTCTGGTGCTGCCGGACATGCGGGAGGACCTCGGCTGGTCCTACTCGGCGGCCGGTTTCATGAACACGATCAACGCCGTCGGCTATCTCGTGGGCGCGCTGGTGGCGTCCCGCCTGATCCGGCGCGTCGGCTGGGCCGCCGCGATCCGCGGCGGAACCATTGCCTGCGTTGCCGCGCTCGCCACCTGCGCGCTGACGGGGAATTTCGTCGCGCTGAGCCTGGCGCGCCTGGTGCTGGGCCTGGGCGCGGCGGCCGGCTTCGTCGCCGGCGGCGCGCTCGCCGCCACCATCGCCCAGTCGCGGCCCGAACGGGCCAACTTCCTGCTCAGCCTGTTTTATGCCGGACCCGGCATCGGCATCCTGTCCTCGGGGCTGATCGCCCCGTTCACGCTGCAATATTTCGGGCCGGGCTCGTGGTGGATCGTGTGGTGGGCGCTGACGCTGCTGTCGGCCCTGATGACGATCCCGCTGTTCCTGATCCGCATCGAGAGCGGCGCACGCTTCTCCGAAGGCGGTCATGCCTCGTTCGCGATCCTGCCGGTGCTGATTTATCTCGCCGGCTATTTCCTGTTCGGCGCCGGCTACATCGCCTACATGACCTTCATGATCGCCTATGTGCGCGACGGCGGCGGCGGGGCCGCGGCCCAGGCGGCGTTCTGGGGCCTGATCGGTCTATCCGCGTTCGTGACGCCCTGGGCCTGGCGCGGCGTGCTGGCGCTCGATCGCGGCGGGCTCGCCACCGCCATCATCCTCGGCACCAACGCGCTGGGCGCAGCCCTGCCGATGCTCGGGCATTCGCCGGCCTGGCTCGCGGTCTCCGCGATCGTGTTCGGCGTCGCCTTTTTCGCCGTGGTCGGCTCGACCACCGCCTTCGTCCGATTCAACTATCCGCCAGAGGTGTGGCCGACCGCGATCGCGGCGATGACGATCTCGTTCGGCGTCGGCCAGACGCTCGGGCCGATCGTAGTCGGCGCGATCACCGATGCGCTGGGGAGCTTGAGTTACGCGCTGAATGTGTCGGCGGCGCTATTGGCGCTAGGCGCGGTGGCGGCGTTGTGCCAGCGGAAGGTGGGGCCGAGTGCTTGACTGTCATTCCGGGGCGCGCATAGCGCGAGTCCGGAATCCATTTATCTACCGGCGCTGCAGCTCGATGGATTCCGGGTTCTCGCTTCGCGAGCCCCGGAATGACTGCCTCAATCAGCTCCCGCTGAACGAATTATACCCCTGGTCTTCCCAATAGCCGCCCTTGTAGTCGTTGGTGACTTCCATCGAGACCACGTATTTCGGGTTCTTGAAGCCGAGCTTGGTCGGCACGCGAATCTTCATCGGGAAGCCGTAGGCGCGCGGAAGAATTTCGTTCGCGTATTTGAACGTCATCTGGGTTTGCGGATGCAGCGCACTGCGCATGTCGAGCGGTGAATTGTAGCCGTCCTTGTCGGCGCACTGGAACCAGACATAATTCGCGCGCGTATCGGCGCCGATCAGCTTGAGGAAATCGCGCAAGGGCGTGCCGGTCCAGCTGCCGATCGCGCTCCAGCCCTCGACGCAGATATGGCGCGTCACTTGCGTGACCTGCGGCAGCTTGTAGAGCTCCTCCAGCGTCCAGGACTTCTTGTTGTCGACGAGGCCGCGCACCTCGAGCTTCCAATCCGCGGCCGAGATATCGGGCGCGTCGTCGAGATCGTAATAGGCGTTGAACGGGAACGGCTTGGTGATCGCGCTTTCGGGAAAGGTCGGCGCCAGTGCGTCGGGATTGAACATCCAGGCCTGCACCGCGTCGTTGAACTTTGAGACCTTCGCCAACATGGTCTCGGCCGAGGACGAATCGATCACGTCGCAACCCGTGAGCAGCGTCAGCGCGCCGAGGCTGGCGCCGCCCGCGATGAAGCGGCGCCGGGCGAGATCAGGCATGGTCTTGATGGAATCCTTGATCAGCAGCCGCTTGTCGACGCCGGGGATCAGGAACGGACGTTTGGCCATGTTCTCCTCACATATCCATTTTGAGCATGATCTTGTCGGAAAACCGCTTCACACTTTTCCGGATCATGCTCTAGCGACCGATGATCATCGCGCGCAGACTCTTCGGCACGAGCAGCGCAAGCAGGACGTGAACGACCAGAAACGCGCAGATCGCGGCCATGCAGAAGAAGTGGACATAGCGCGCGGCCGGATAATCGCCGAACAGCATCACGAGATAATAGAGCTGCACGGGCTTCCAAATCGCAAGGCCCGACAGCACGATCAGCACGCCGACCACGATGATGCCGGCATAGAGCAGCCGCTGCACGTAATTGTAGACGGTGAGATCGTCATGGCCGAGCTTGAAGGTCAGCGCCGCCCTGACGTCGTGGAGCACGCCCGATGCCGTGATCGGCAGCAGCTTCTTGCGGAAGCGGCCGGTGGCGATGCCGGTGACGAGATAGGCGAGGCCGTTGATCATCAGCAGCCACATCGCCGCAAAATGCCAGAGCAGGCCGCCGCCGAGCCAGCCGCCCAGCGTGTACTCGCGCGGAAAGCGGAAGTCGAACAGCGGCGAGGCGTTGTAGATCTGCCAGCCCGACAGGATCATCAGGATCATGGCGAGCGCGTTGATCCAATGCATGACCCGCACCCAGGCCGGCTGGATCACTTTGGACTTGGTGGCCGTGACCTGCTCGTCGGTGACTGTGAGGCTCGCCATGGCGGGTTCCATCCTGAGGTCGTGTGACAGCGATTATACGCCGGTGTTTCGGCTTTCGTTACATCCCGTTCGTCATCGAATCGATGTCGTGAGGCTATTGTGGTCACAAAAGAGCGAGCCGGGTATCCCCGGCTCGCGGTCTGAGGACGTCCTGTTCGGGGATGAAACAGGACCGCGCGGTGTTACGTCGCCGGCATCAGCACGGTATCGACCACATGGATCACGCCGTTCGACTGGTTGACGTTGGTGATCGTCACCATCGAGGTGCCGCCCTTGGCGTCGACGATCCAGACCTTGCCGTCCATTTTCTTCACCGTCAGCTCCTCGCCTTCGGCGGTCTTCAGCTTCTTGCCGTCGGTGAGGTCGGAAGCCGCGAGCTTGCCGGGCACGACATGGTAGGTGAGGATCTTGGTCAGCGTTGCCTTGTTCTCGGGCTTGACCAGGTTGTCGACGGTGCCGGCCGGCAGCTTGCCGAAGGCGGCGTTGGTCGGCGCGAACACCGTGAACGGGCCCTTGCCTTCGAGCGTCGGCACCAGGCCGGCCGCCTTCACCGCCGCCACCAGCGTGGTGTGATCCTTGGAGTTGACCGCGTTCTGGACGATGTTCTTGGACGGGTACATCGCGGCGCCGCCGACCATGACAGTCTTTTCCTCGGCACTGGCGGGCGCGACCACGGTCGCGGTGAGGGCCAGGGCGCTGAAGGCGGCGGCAGCGAGATAGGCAATGCGCTTCGACATGAGGGAGTCTCCCGATTGAATTGAGACCGGCGATGGCCGGCGTTGAGCTGAGCAACAACGGCGCCTGCGACAGTTGAGGGTGATGCAGCAGTGCCGTCGTTGAACCGAACTACGGGAGGGTTTCAGGTGCGGTTTCGGGGAAAAATTCTTTGTGATGGGTGAAACTATCGGCGGGGATGTTCGTGGGGGCGAACCTCTCGCGCTCCACGAGATGGCCACTCCGAGACTTCGCCAAACTACTCCCTGTGGTTATGGGTCCCGGGTTCGCGACTGCGTCGCGCCCCGGGACGACGAGGAGATTCTGCCGCGCGGTCTCTACGCCTCAATCCCTGTTGTTCGGGGTCTGAATAAACCCGCGATTATGCGTCGGGCTGATCAGCACTTCGTTGATGCAGACCCGCGCCGGCATGCTCGCGATGAAGGCGATGGTGCGGCCGAGATCTTCGGGCTGCAGCATCTTCGCCTGCTCGGCTTCGCTCGGCACCACCGGGCGCAGCTTCAGGATCGGCGTCGCCACCTCGCCCGGCATCAGGCAGCAGGCGCGCAGGCCGTTGACGCATTCGTCCATGTTGAAGGAATGGGTCAGCGCCAGCACCGCGTGCTTGGTGGTGGTGTAGGCCGGGCCCGGCATCTTCGAGACGTGACGGCCGGCCCAGGACGAGACGTTGATGATGGAACCGTCCTGCTGCTGGCGCATCGTCGGCAGCACGGCGCGCATGCAATAAAGCGCGCCGTTGAGATTGACCTGGACCAGTCTGTCCCAGCCCTCCAGCTCCATGTCCTTCCAGCTGCGCTTGGGGACATTGATGCCGGCATTGTTGACGAGCAGGTCGATGCGTCCGTGCTTCGCGACGATCTGATCGGCCGCCTTCTGAGCTGCGGCCGCGTTGGCGACGTCGAGCGCAATGGCCTCGGCCGCCCCACCGTCCCCCGTGATCTTCGCCACCACGGCATCGAGGGCTGACTGCCGCCGGCCCGAGACCACCACCGTCCAGCCGTCGGCAGCTAACGCCTCGGCGCCGGCCTCCCCGATTCCGCTGCCACCACCCGTGACCCAGGCCACGCGTTTCCCGTTTTTTGACATGCAAACTGTCTCCGTTGCTTCATCGGGGCGGTTTTTGCTAATCCAGCCCTCGGTTTTGACCGGCCTATGCCGGCGAGGAATGTTGCATGAACCAAGCTGCCAACGCCAACCTGTTTTCCCGCCTGTTCGAGGGCCTCGCCGATCCGAAGCAGCTCGCGATCGAGACGCATGACGGCGCCCATATCAGCTATGGCGACCTGATCGCGCACGCGGGCCAGATGGCGAACGTGCTGGTCGCGCGCGGCGTGAAGCCGGGCGACCGCGTCGCGGTACAGGTGGAGAAGTCGGTCGCCAACATCGTGCTGTATCTCGGCACGGTGCGCGCCGGCGCGGTCTATCTGCCGCTGAACACGGCCTATACGCTGAACGAGCTCGACTATTTCATCGGCGATGCCGAGCCGTCGCTCGTGATCTGCGATCCCTCCAAGGCGGAAGGGCTCGCGCCCATCGCCGCCAAGGTGAAGGCGACGGTCGAGACGCTCGGGGCGGACGGCAAGGGCTCGCTGACGGAGGCCGCTGACAAAGCAAGCCGCGAATTCACGACAGTGCCGCGCGAAGACGACGATCTTGCCGCAATCCTCTACACCTCGGGTACCACCGGCCGCTCCAAGGGCGCGATGCTGACGCATGACAATCTCGCGTCCAACTCGCTCTCGCTCGTCGATTATTGGCGCTTCACCGACAAGGACGTCCTGATCCACGCGCTGCCGATCTACCACACCCACGGCCTGTTCGTGGCGACGAACGTGACGCTGTTCGCGCGCGCCTCGATGATCTTCCTGCCGAAGCTCGATCCGGACCTGATCATCAAGCTGATGGCGCGCGCCACGGTGCTGATGGGCGTGCCGACCTTCTACACCCGCCTGCTGCAGAACCCCGCGCTGTCGCATGAGACGACGAAGCACATGCGGCTGTTCATCTCGGGCTCGGCGCCGCTGCTTGCCGACACCCATCGCGAATGGTCGGCGCGCACGGGCCATGCCGTGCTCGAGCGCTACGGCATGACCGAAACCAACATGAACACGTCGAACCCGTATGACGGCGAGCGCGTGCCCGGCGCGGTCGGCTTTCCGCTGCCGGGCGTCTCGGTGCGCGTGACCGATCCCGAGACAGGGAAAGAGCTGGCGCGCGACGAGATCGGCATGATCGAGGTGAAGGGGCCGAACGTCTTCAAGGGCTATTGGCGCATGCCGGAGAAGACCAAGGCCGAATTCCGGCCCGACGGCTTCTTCATCACCGGCGACCTCGGCAAGATCGACGGCAAGGGCTACGTGCACATCCTCGGCCGCGGCAAGGATCTCGTGATTTCCGGCGGCTTCAACGTGTACCCGAAGGAAATCGAGAGCGAGATCGACGCCATGCCCGGCGTGGTCGAATCCGCCGTGATCGGCGTGCCGCATGCCGATTTCGGCGAGGGCGTCACCGCGGTGCTGGTGCGCCAGCCCGGCGCGAGCATCGATGAAGCGGCCGTGCTGAAGGGCCTCGACGGGCGCCTCGCGAAATTCAAGATGCCGAAGCGGGTATTCGTGGTCGACGAGCTGCCGCGCAACACCATGGGCAAGGTGCAGAAGAAGATCTTGCGGGAGACGTACAAGGACATTTACGCGAAGAAGTGAGGGAGCTCCGCTCTGTCGGCGTCGTGCGAGGAGCCCTTGCGACCGAGCAATCCAGGTTGCCTCTGCGGAATGATTCTGGATTGCTTCGCTGCGCTCGCAATGACGGCGCATTTGGCAGCTACAGCCCGCCCACCAGGCTCAGCACAAACCGGCTGCCGACGATCAGCAAATAGCACCCGAACGCGGCCTCCAGCGTGCGCTTGGACATCGCATGCGCGGCTCGCACGCCGAGCGGCGCAGTGACGAGGCTCATCGGCATCACCAGCACGGCGCCGATCAGCGAGACGTAACCGACCGCGATAGATGTAGCCGAGCGCGCCGGGATGGAGATCAACACCACGAGCGCCGGCCATCGGTAGCTCGAGGCGGTCCGATTGGGGGCGGTCGTCACGCCGCGCGGCCCGGCTGGGGTGGGATGCAGGATGCGCATATCCGCCCGCGTTGCGGGAACCGGGGCGCGTTCCGAGACCACGCCGCGTCAACAGCGGGGCCGGTCGCCCGCGGCATCGTTCGTTCGCGAGTTGTGACGCCGGCGGCTCGCGGCGGCTTAGAGGCGTTCCAATAGCGATTTCAATGCGCCGTACGCGCGCGCCAAAGAGATGAATTTGGATTCCTATGTTCGTTGGCGGACCGATAGGCTGGTATACCAAGACCCTGATTGGCCTTGGTTCATCAAGGCCATAGAGCTGAACCACAGTTCGGTTTATGGCGATTTGGTGATTGCGCAGGCCAGATCGACTCCGTAAATAGAGCCCACCTTTCGCGATCCCCGCGCGCCCCATGCTGGGCCGCAACAAACATCAAAAGCCACCCATGACCGCACGGATCGAACGACCGCTTTCGCCGCACATCCAAACCTATCGCTGGACGCTGACGATGGCTCTATCCATCGTGCACCGCGCCACCGGTATCGCCCTTTACGTCGGAACCCTGCTGCTGGTCTGGTGGCTGGTTGCCGCGGCCTCCGGCCCGGCCGCCTATGCCCATGTCCAGGCTTTCTCCAGCAGCATCATCGGCCGGCTGATTGTGTTCGGCTACACCTGGGCCCTGATGCACCACATGCTCAGCGGCATCCGGCATTTCGTCTGGGATCTCGGCTACGGCTTCAAGGCCAATGAGCGTGAAGCGCTGACCTGGGGCGCCCTGATCGGCGGCATCGCGCTGACGGTGCTGATCTGGATCATCGCCTATGCGAACGGAGGCGGCCGATGAGCTTCGACGAATCCCACGGCTCTCCGAAGCGTCCCTCGATGCGCACCCCGCTCGGGCGCGTCCGCAATCTCGGCGCCGCGCATTCCGGCACGTCCGATTTCTGGCGCCAGCGCATCACCGGCGTCGCCATGACGCTGCTGATGATCCCCGCGCTGGTGATCATCATGATGCTGCTCGGCCGCAACCAGGTCTATGCGGCGCAGACCCTGAGCTCCATTCCCGTTGCGGTGATCCTGCTGCTCTTCATCTTCGCCAGCGCCTGGCACATGAAGATCGGCATGCAGGTGGTGATCGAGGACTACGTCCATAACGAGAAGCTCAAGCTCACCGCGATCATGCTCAACAATTTCTTCTCGGTCGCCGTGGCGCTCGCCTCGACCTACGCGATCCTGAAGCTTTCTTCCGGAGTGTAACCCATGGCCGCTGAGACCAATGGCAAGGGCAACGGCGCTCCCGCCAGCAACGGAAAAGCCTATCCGATCGAAGACCACACCTATGACGTCGTCGTGGTGGGCGCCGGCGGCGCCGGCCTGCGCGCCGTCGTCGGCTGCAGCGAGGCGGGCCTCCGCACTGCCTGCATCACCAAGGTGTTTCCGACCCGTTCGCACACGGTCGCGGCGCAGGGCGGCATCTCCGCTTCGCTCGGCAACATGCACAAGGACGACTGGCGCTGGCACATGTACGACACCGTGAAGGGGTCGGACTGGCTCGGGGACCAGGACGCGATCGAATACATGGTGCGCAATGCGCCCGACGCGGTCTACGAGCTCGAGCACTGGGGCGTGCCGTTCTCGCGCACCGAGGACGGCAAGATCTACCAGCGTCCGTTCGGCGGCATGACCACCGAGTTCGGCAAGGCCCAGGCGCAGCGCACCTGCGCCGCCGCCGACCGCACCGGCCACGCCATGCTGCACACGATGTACGGCCAGTCGCTGCGCCACGCGGCTGAGTTCTTCATCGAGTTCTTCGCCATCGACCTGATCATGGACGACCAGGGCACCTGCCGCGGCGTCATCGCGCTCAAGCTCGACGACGGCACGCTGCACCGTTTCCGCGCCCAGACCACGATCCTGGCGACCGGCGGCTACGGCCGCGCCTATGCCTCCTGCACCTCGGCGCATACCTGCACCGGCGACGGCGGCGGCATGGTGCTGCGCGCCGGCCTGCCGATGCAGGACATGGAGTTCGTGCAGTTCCACCCGACCGGCATCTACGGCTCGGGCTGTCTCGTCACCGAGGGTGCGCGCGGCGAAGGCGGCTATCTCGTCAACGCCGAAGGCGAGCGCTTCATGGAGCGCTATGCGCCGTCGGCCAAGGACCTCGCTTCGCGCGACGTGGTCTCGCGCGCGATGACCATCGAGATCCGCGAGGGACGCGGCGTCGGCAAGAAGAAGGACCACATCTTCCTGCATCTCGACCATCTCGATCCCGCCGTGCTCGCCGAGCGCCTGCCGGGCATCTCGGAATCGGCCAAGATCTTCGCCAATGTCGACGTGACGCGCGAGCCGATCCCGATCGTGCCGACCGTGCATTACAACATGGGCGGCATCCCCACGAACTATCACGGCGAGGTGTTGACCAAGAAGGACGGCGACGACAACGCGGTAATCCCCGGCCTGATGGCGATCGGCGAAGCCGCCTGTGTCTCCGTGCACGGCGCCAACCGCCTCGGCTCCAACTCGCTGATCGACCTCGTCGTGTTCGGCCGCGCCGCCGCGCTTCGCCTCGCCGAAAAGCTCACGCCCAACGCCAAGCAGCCCGAGCTGCCGGCGAACTCGGCCGAGATGGCGCTCGGCCGCCTCGACCATTACCGCTACGCCTCAGGCGGCACCCCGACCGCGAAGCTGCGCGAAGGCATGCAGCACGTGATGCAGAACAATTGCGCGGTGTTCCGCACCGGCGAAGTGCTGAGCGAAGGCCAGAACCTGATCGCGAAGGTCCACAGCGGCATCACCGACATCGCCGTATCCGACCGCTCGCTGGTGTGGAATTCGGACCTCGTCGAGACGCTGGAATTCGACAACTTGATCTCGCAGGCGGTGGTGACGATGAACTCGGCCGCCAACCGCACCGAGAGCCGCGGCGCCCATGCCCGCGAGGACTTCTCCGAGCGGGACGACAAGAACTGGATGAAGCACACGCTGGCCTGGCTGGACGATGCCGGCAAGGTCAGGATCGAGTATCGCCCGGTTCACAACTACACCATGACCAACGACGTGCAGTACATCCCGCCGAAGGCGCGCGTGTATTGATCAAGACTCGTCATGCGCGGGCCTGACCCGCGCATCCATCTTTCGAAAAAGGATGGATTGCCGGGTCAAGCCCGGCAATGACGACGAAAACCAGAGGCAGGACTTATGGTTGAATTCGCACTTCCGAAGAACTCCAAGATCACTGGCGGCAAGACCTGGCCGAAGCCCCCGGGCGCGACCGAGCTCCGCGAGTTCAAGGTCTATCGCTGGAATCCGGACGACGGCAAGAATCCGAGCGTCGATACCTATTACATCGACACCAATGATTGCGGCCCGATGGTGCTGGACGGCCTGATCTGGATCAAGAACCACATCGACCCGTCGCTGACCTTCCGCCGCTCCTGCCGTGAAGGCGTCTGCGGCTCCTGCGCGATGAACATCGACGGCCAGAACACGCTGGCCTGCACCAAGTCGATGCACGACGTGAAGGACGGCGCGGTGAAGATCAACCCGCTGCCGCATCAGCCGGTGGTGAAGGACCTCGTACCCGACCTCACCAATTTCTACGCGCAATACGCCTCTGTGGAGCCCTGGCTGAAGACGACCTCGCCGACCCCGCAGAAGGAGTGGCGTCAGAGCCATGAGGACCGCGAGAAGCTCGACGGCCTCTACGAGTGCATCCTCTGCGCCTGCTGCTCGACCTCCTGCCCGAGCTATTGGTGGAACAGCGAACGCTATCTCGGCCCCGCCGCGCTGCTCCAGGCCAACCGCTGGGTCTCGGATTCGCGCGACGAGGCCACCGGCGAGCGGCTCGACAATCTCGAGGACCCGTTCCGGCTCTACCGCTGCCACACCATCATGAACTGCGCCAAGGCCTGCCCGAAGGGCCTCAACCCGGCCGAAGCCATCGCCGAGCTGAAGCTCAAGATGGTCGAACGCCAGATCTGAGGCGAAGTCCCTCTTCCGCCCCGGCCAAACCGGCCGGGGTGTTCTGCATTTGCCGTCAATTCGAGCAGAATTTTTCTCTGACCCGCTCGACGCGCAAATTTCCGGCTCGCAACCAGCGGTTCCAGCACAAGCTGCTTCCTTCCTTGCGCGAGATTCAGTTAAGCTCCCGTCAGGGACGGAGCGACTGTGCAGAGGGCGCAACGCAACTCGCTGAGGCTGTTGCAGTGGATGATGGCGGCATCCCTGGCGCTGCCGATTGGGCTGTTCACCGTCGCCGCCGCGATCTCCTACACATCGACCAACGATACTGCCGACCGCGAGATCGAGCGCACGGTCGACGTCGCGCATGAGCACGCGCTCAAGGTCTTCGAGACCATCGACCGCAGCCTCGCCGAGCTCAACGAGGTGGTGCGCGGCCTGCCCGACGACATCATCCGCGACCGGGAGCCGACGCTGCATCGCCGGCTGAAGCGGCTGACCGATTCGCTGCCGCAGCTCAAATCGGCCTGGATCTTCGATGCGAACGGAAAGGCGCTGGTCAACAGTCTCGTCTCGCCGCCGCCGGACCTGAGCTTTGCCGACCGCGATTACTTCTATGCCCATGTCGACCAGAGCATCGGCAGGTTCATCGGCACGGCGCTGACGCCACGACCGCCCTATCAAGGCGCCCGCTTCTTCGGGGTCAGCCGCCGCCGCGACTCCGACGACGGCCGCTTCATCGGCGTGATCCAGGCCTCCGTGCTGCCGGAATATTTCGAAAGCTTCTATGCCAGGATCGGCACCGATCCCGGCAGCTTCTTCGCGATGGGGCGCACCGACGGCGCAATGCTCGCGCATTTTCCCCGGCTCGACCACGAGCTTCGGCTCGATCCGACTGGACCGGTGGGCCAGAAGATCGCGACCCAGCCCGTGCACGGCCTCATCACGGTCGCCTGGCCCTCGGACGGGATCGAGCGGCGCATCGCCTACCGGCGCGTCGCCGAATATCCGATCTATGTCAGCGCCGGGCTGGAGACCTCTGCGATCCGCGCACGCTGGCTCGCCACCATCGGCCAGCATCTGGTGTTCGGCATTCCCGCCACCGCGCTGCTGTTCCTGCTGCTGGCGCTCGCTCTGCGGCGCACCCAGCACCTTCAGGCCGAAGCTGCAAAGCGGCGCGAGGCCGAGGAGGCGCTCAAGCACAGCCAGCGCCTGGAAGCGCTCGGCCAGCTCACCGGCGGCGTCGCGCATGACTTCAACAACCTCCTGACGGTGATCCGCGCTTCGGTCGATCTCTTGAACCGTCCGCAGCTGACGGAGGAGCGGCGACAGCGCTACATCACGGCCATTGCCGATTCGGTGGCGCGTGCGGCCAAGCTGACTTCGCAACTGCTCGCCTTTGCGCGGCGCCAGACCCTCAAGCCGGAAGTGTTCGACGCCGGCGCACGGGTGCAGTCGCTGCACGACATGCTCGCCACGCTGCTGGGCCCCGCGATCGAGATCGTCATGCAGCTGCCGGCGGAGCCGTGCCTCGTCAATGCCGATGCCAGCCAGTTCGAGACGGCGCTGATCAACATGGCGACCAATGCGCGCGATGCCATGCAGGGCCAGGGGCGAATCGTTTTCAAGGTCGAGGCCACGACGACCGTTCCGGACGCGCTGGTGCAGCTTTCGGCCAGCCCGGACCACGGCTTCGTCCGCGTCACCGTCAGCGACACCGGCGTCGGCATTCCCGCAGCGCGGCTCGGGCGCATCTTCGAGCCGTTCTTCACCACCAAGCAGGTCGGCCGCGGCACCGGCCTCGGCCTGTCCCAGGTGTTCGGCTTCGCCCGACAATCCGGCGGCGAGGTGACCGTGTCGAGCGAGGTGGGGCACGGCAGCACCTTCTCGCTCTATCTGCCGCGCGTGCCGCCGGGCCTGCTGCCGCAGCGCCAAGCGCCCAGCACGGCGCCGGCGGTGGCCGGCAGCGGCATGTCGGTGCTGGTGGTCGAGGACAATATCGAGCTGGCCAATTTCGCCGCCGACGGGCTCACCGAACTCGGATACAGCATCACGCTGGTCGACAACGCGACCGACGCGCTCGCCGAGCTCGTGGTGGACGCCGATCGCTTCGATGTCGTGTTCTCGGACGTGGTGATGCCCGGGATGACCGGGCTCGAGCTGGCGCAGGCGATCCGCGAACGCGGCATCGGTGTGCCGGTCGTGCTGACCACCGGCTACAGCCAGGCCCTGGCGCAGGAGGGTACCGGCGGCTCCGACCTCGTGCAAAAGCCTTATTCGATCGAGGAATTGTCGCGCGTTCTGCATCGGGCGGCGCGGATCCGGCGCGTCAGGGACGGCGCCGCCGAATAGGGGTCGCGGAACCTCGCGGGAACCGGCCGAGTTCCCTTGGCGTTGTCCGGTCATGTACAAGCCGGCCGCGACGCGTGAACAGGGCAAGAAGCCGCCCATCGTCAATATCCAGGGCGAGAACGGCGATGAAGTGACACCGCCGCCGCCCGAGCTGGTCGAACCCGACCCCGAATTGTCACCCGAGGAAGCCGAGCAGGTCCGCAAGGATTATCTGCTGACACGGTTCTGGATCAGCGCCCGCGGCTTCTGGGGTCGCAACGGCGACCGCCTCGCCTGGCCGTTCTCGATTGGTCTCGGCCTGCTGATCGTGCTGACCGTCGGCTTCCAATACGGCATCAACGTCTGGAATCGCGCGATCTTCGATGCCATCGAGAAGCGCGATGCAGCGAGCGTCTTCCATCTCACCGCAATGTTCTTCCCGCTCGCGATCGGCAGCATCGTGCTCGCAGTCGTGCAGGTGTTCGCGCGCATGGGCATCCAGCGGCGCTGGCGCGCCTGGCTGGCGTCGAGCGTGCTGACACGGTGGCTCAAGAACGGGCGCTACTATCAGCTCAACCTTGTCGGCGGCGATCACAAGAATCCGGAATACCGGATCGCGGAGGATCTGCGAATTGCGACCGACTCCCCCGTCGACTTCCTCGCCGGCGTGACGTCGGCGCTGCTGTCGGCCGCGACCTTCATCGTCGTGCTCTGGACCATCGGCGGGGCACTTACCGTCACGCTCGGCGGTTCGTCGGTGACCATTCCGGGCTTCCTGGTGATCGCCGCGATGCTCTACGCCGCGATCGCCTCCAGCTCGATCCTGGTAATAGGCCGCCGCTTCGTGCAGGTCTCCGAGGGCAAGAACCAGGCCGAAGCCGACTTCCGCTACACCCTGACGCGCGTGCGCGAGAACGGCGAGAGCATCGCCCTGCTCGGCGGCGAGGAGGAGGAGCGCGATGGCATCGATCGCAACTTCACCAACGTGCTGCGGCAATGGGCGCGGCTCGCCGGCCAGCACATGCGCACCACGCTGGTGTCGCAAGGATCGAGCCTCGTCGCACCGGTCGTGCCGCTTCTGCTCTGCGCGCCAAAATTCCTCGACGGCAGCATGACGCTGGGCCAGGTGATGCAGGCCGCGTCCGCCTTCACCATCGTGCAGAGCGCGTTCGGCTGGCTGGTCGACAATTATCCGCGGCTCGCCGACTGGAACGCCTGTGCGCGCCGCATCGCCTCGCTGATGATGTCGCTCGACGGCCTCGAGCGCGCCGAGCAGGGCGATGGCCTCGGCCGCATCAAGCGCGGCGAAACCAGCAATGAGGCCATGCTGGAGCTGAAGGATCTCTCGGTCACGCTCGACGACGGCACCGCCGTGGTCGGCGAGACCGAAGTGGTGATCGAGCCCGGCGAGCGGCTCCTGGTCGCCGGCGAATCCGGCACCGGCAAGAGCACGCTGGTGCGCGCCATCGCCGGCCTGTGGCCGTGGGGCGGCGGCAGCGTCAATTTCCATCCCGATCGCCGGCTGTTCATGCTGCCGCAGCGGCCCTATGTGCCCTCCGGCTCCTTGCGGCGGGCGGTCGCCTATCCCGGCGCGGCCGACCACTGGACGTTGGACGAAATCGGCGAAGCCCTGCACAAGGTGGGCCTCGATCATCTCAAGGAGAAGATCGAGGAGGAAGCACCGTGGGACCAGACCTTGTCAGGCGGCGAGAAGCAGCGCCTCGCTTTTGCGCGGCTGCTGCTGCACAACCCCGACATCGTCGTGCTCGATGAGGCGACCTCGGCGCTCGACGAGAAGAGCCAGGACAAGATGATGCAGATCATCACCGAGGCGCTGCCGAAGGCGACCATCGTCAGCGTCGCCCATCGCGCCGAGCTGGAGGCTTTCCACAGCCGCAAGATCGTGCTGGAGCGGCGCAAGGGCGGCGCCAAGCTCGTCAGCGATATCGACCTGATTCCGCGCAAGGGCCGGCGCCGGCTGCTCGGGCGGTTCTTGCGGCAGCGCAAGGCGCCAAAGAAGGCGGCGTGAGGCTCTCTCCGTCGTCCCGGACAAGCGCCCGCAGAGCCGGGACGACACCTGTGATCGAGCGTTGGAGTCCTCGGTAAAACCGGTTATGCATGCGCCGCCTGCAACGAGGATCTGCTGCTTGACGTCCGACAATGCCCCTTCGCCCGCGCCGTTTGGTGCGTTTGCGCCCAATGCGGCGCAGGCTGCGATCATCCGCCTCGCTCAACGGTCGGGGCTGAAGCGCGGCGCGTTCCGGCCGTGGATGTCGCGGCTGGTCAATCTGGTGCGCAGTGGCCCGGTCGACGTGCAATATCAGGGCGCCTCGTTCCGCTTCCATCACCAGGGCAGCGCGACCGAGCGCGGCGCGCTGTTCAATCCTGACTACAATCTCGACGAGCTCGACTTCCTGCGCCAGCACACCCCTGCGGGCGGCACGTTCGTCGATGTCGGCGCCAATGTCGGCACTTTCGCACTGGTGATGGCGCATCAGGTCGGGCCATCCGGACAAGTGGTGGCGATCGAGCCGCATCCGCTGACCTTCGGACGGCTCTCGTTCAACCACGCCGCATCGAAGACGCCGCAGGTGCGCCTGGTGCAGGTCGCCGCGGGCGAGCGCGACGGCGAGCTGATGATCGAGAGCGGCGGCGGCAACCTCGGCGCCACCCATGTCGTCACCGGCACGGCCAGTGCCGAGGCCATCAAGGTGCCGTCGCTGCGCCTGGTGCGCATTCTGGAGGAGGCCGGCGTCGGCCAGGTCGATTCGCTGAAGATCGACGTCGAGGGCTTTGAGGACCGCGTGCTGATCGGCTTCTTCCGCGACGCGCCGCAATCGCTGTGGCCGCGTGCTGTCGTGATCGAGCATCTGTCACAAAACGAATGGCAGCAGGATTGTATTGCCGACATGGTCGGACGCGGCTTTACGATCGCACGCAAGACACGAAGCAATACGTTCCTGTCCCGCTGACGGGTACGAACAAGGGAGGTTGCGATGATCGATCATCTGGGATTCTCCGTCTCCGACTATGAGCGCGCCAAGGCGTTCTATGCGAAGGCACTGGCGCCGCTCGGCTACAGCCTGATCATGGAGGTCACTGCCGAGCAGACCGGACACGCTGCGGCTGCAGGCTTCGGTGCCGAGGGCACGCCCGATTTCTGGATCGGGGGCGAAGGCGCGATGAACAAGCCGGTGCATGTCGCCATCCGCGCCAAGGACCGCGCCACAGTCGATGCGTTCTACAAGACGGCGATGGCGGCCGGCGGCCGCGACAACGGCCCGCCCGGCATCCGCCCGCATTATCACGCGAACTATTACGGCGCCTTCGTGCTCGACCCCGACGGCCACAATATCGAAGCGGTCTGCCACACGCCGGAATAATCCGGTCTTCGAAGCGACGTGACGCGGAACATCGGTGCTGCACCTTCGTTGTTGTTCTCTGGACAACGATCCCGATGATGCCGATGCCGATTGAACCGCCCGAGATTCCGCCGTCGACGCCCGGTACGCCAACTGAGCCGCCGCCCGGAATCCCGCCCGGCAATCCGCAGCCCGAAATCACGCCGCCGGTGCGCGAGCCCGGCTCGCCGCCGCGGCCCGACGAATTGCCGGGCCGCATGCCTGAGGAGATCCCATCGCGCGGACCGAACGGGCCGCTCACGCCCAATCCTGCGACGGATGCGATTCCGCCGCGCGATCACGCGTGAAGCGGCGAAGCAATATCAGGCGATTGCCACCAGCGTCTGAATGCGCAATGAACGTTGCCATAGTGAGATGATTTGCGTGCAGAAATAAATCGGGTCGCAGTTGCATCGCCCGCCACAATGCGGCCTAACGCTTAGCCGTTCATCCCGACACTTCGACAAAGAACCTTCCGGGGAAGTTCACCACATGACCAACCTTCGTTTCATGCTGCTTGCGACGACGGCTCTCACCGCGATGCAATTGGCCAACACCGCATCGCATGCGCAAGACGCTGCGCCGTTCGTCGTCGCTCAGGCCCAGCCGCAGGACGCGGGCCCTGACGGAAGACCGACGCAGCCGCCGAAGGGACCGCCTGCGGCCGCGCCGCCCGCAGCACCCGCACGCCCCGCGGCTCCGCCGCCGGCGGCTGCACCGCCCCAGCCGC
>NZ_JARFML010000034.1:0-2500 GCF_029167105.1 Bradyrhizobium yuanmingense
GCCCGGGGGAGGTCGCCAAGGAGGGCTCCAGGGCGCCCTCCGGAGCCCGCCGGCGGGCAAACTTTTTTTCAGATTTTTTGCCGGGTGGGCTTGTCCGACGCGACCGATGGCCTTCTAACTGCCTGGAATCGCGGATGTTTTGTCGACGCTCCACTGTGCGACGATTTGTTGACGATTGGCGTTGACAGGCCGGAAGGTGGGGCCTATAACCCCAACCACTGAGCGCGGCGCCGCCGGGTCACTGACCAAGGCGAGCGAACGCGCCACTGATGCTCCTCACCTTGTTGAGTGACACAACAGCCGACACCAGTCGGTTGGAGTTCATCCATCGTCGGTAAGGGTGTCGGAACCCTTCCTCTCAGGAAGGTTGAGGCCTCCACGGTCTCGGGCTGTTTGACAAGTGAAGATGAAGAAAGAGAAACGTGGACGGCGGAGTCCTTGCGGGTCTCGCTTCCGAAAAGCTTCGGCTTTTCTGATCGAGACCGGACGAAAGACTTCGGCGGTACACGTTTTAAAGGAAACACCATCGTTGCCAGCGATGTGAATCGCGGGCAGCACATCGACTTCGGTCGATAATGGTGGGACCTCGTCAAACGTTGTGATCAGCCGGTTCAAAGTTCAAGTCCAACTTGAGAGTTTGATCCTGGCTCAGAGCGAACGCTGGCGGCAGGCTTAACACATGCAAGTCGAGCGGGCGTAGCAATACGTCAGCGGCAGACGGGTGAGTAACGCGTGGGAACGTACCTTTTGGTTCGGAACAACACAGGGAAACTTGTGCTAATACCGGATAAGCCCTTACGGGGAAAGATTTATCGCCGAAAGATCGGCCCGCGTCTGATTAGCTAGTTGGTGAGGTAATGGCTCACCAAGGCGACGATCAGTAGCTGGTCTGAGAGGATGATCAGCCACATTGGGACTGAGACACGGCCCAAACTCCTACGGGAGGCAGCAGTGGGGAATATTGGACAATGGGGGCAACCCTGATCCAGCCATGCCGCGTGAGTGATGAAGGCCCTAGGGTTGTAAAGCTCTTTTGTGCGGGAAGATAATGACGGTACCGCAAGAATAAGCCCCGGCTAACTTCGTGCCAGCAGCCGCGGTAATACGAAGGGGGCTAGCGTTGCTCGGAATCACTGGGCGTAAAGGGTGCGTAGGCGGGTCTTTAAGTCAGGGGTGAAATCCTGGAGCTCAACTCCAGAACTGCCTTTGATACTGAAGATCTTGAGTCCGGGAGAGGTGAGTGGAACTGCGAGTGTAGAGGTGAAATTCGTAGATATTCGCAAGAACACCAGTGGCGAAGGCGGCTCACTGGCCCGGTACTGACGCTGAGGCACGAAAGCGTGGGGAGCAAACAGGATTAGATACCCTGGTAGTCCACGCCGTAAACGATGAATGCCAGCCGTTAGTGGGTTTACTCACTAGTGGCGCAGCTAACGCTTTAAGCATTCCGCCTGGGGAGTACGGTCGCAAGATTAAAACTCAAAGGAATTGACGGGGGCCCGCACAAGCGGTGGAGCATGTGGTTTAATTCGACGCAACGCGCAGAACCTTACCAGCCCTTGACATGTCCAGGACCGGTCGCAGAGATGTGACCCTCTCTTCGGAGCCTGGAGCACAGGTGCTGCATGGCTGTCGTCAGCTCGTGTCGTGAGATGTTGGGTTAAGTCCCGCAACGAGCGCAACCCCCGTCCTTAGTTGCTACCATTTAGTTGAGCACTCTAAGGAGACTGCCGGTGATAAGCCGCGAGGAAGGTGGGGATGACGTCAAGTCCTCATGGCCCTTACGGGCTGGGCTACACACGTGCTACAATGGCGGTGACAATGGGATGCTAAGGGGCGACCCTTCGCAAATCTCAAAAAGCCGTCTCAGTTCGGATTGGGCTCTGCAACTCGAGCCCATGAAGTTGGAATCGCTAGTAATCGTGGATCAGCACGCCACGGTGAATACGTTCCCGGGCCTTGTACACACCGCCCGTCACACCATGGGAGTTGGTTTTACCTGAAGACGGTGCGCTAACCCGCAAGGGAGGCAGCCGGCCACGGTAGGGTCAGCGACTGGGGTGAAGTCGTAACAAGGTAGCCGTAGGGGAACCTGCGGCTGGATCACCTCCTTTCTAAGGATGGCTCTTCAGAAGCTTGCTTCTATCGAGCTGTTTTAGAAACATCAGTGGCCAACAGATCGCCAGATCGTTGAGCTGCATTGGCGGGATTTCGCCGTCTTCGTTTCTCTTTCTTCGCGGACGAACACGCGCTGGGCCTGCAACGGCAGGATCCCACGGTCCCTGACGGGATAGGCGTTAGGGGCTTGTAGCTCAGTTGGTTAGAGCGCGCGCTTGATAAGCGTGAGGTCGGAAGTTCAAGTCTTCCCAGGCCCACCAGCCTTCGCGCTTCGCTGCTTCGGCTAGGCAAGCCCTTCGAAACGAAGGCTGCCACGCCGTAGCCTTGGCGAAGGCGGGCTAATCAAACGAGCATTCGTCTTCTGGTTACGGGGCCATAGCTC
>NZ_JARFML010000034.1:7500-85891 GCF_029167105.1 Bradyrhizobium yuanmingense
GCGACGCCGTGTTGATCGCGGCCTGATAATGCTTCGGCAGCGCGTTCCACTTCTCGAGGTTCATGACGTTGTGGCCCTGGCCGGTGCCTTCCCACCAGCCGGGATAATAATAGTACTTTGCCACCTTCACGAAGCCGAGCTTCTCGTCGTCATAGGGACCGACCCACTCCGCCGCGTCGATCGTCCCCTTCTCCAGCGCCGGATAGATGTCGCCGGCCGCGATCTGCTGCGGCACGCCGCCGACCTTGGCGATGATCGTGCCGGCGAAGCCGCCGACGCGGAATTTCAGGCCCTTGAGATCATCGACGGTCTTGATCTCCTTGCGGAACCAGCCGCCCATCTGAGCCCCGGTCGAGCCGGTCGGCACGCCGATCGCCTTGTGCTCCTTCAAGAGATCGTTGAGCATGTCCTGACCGCCGCCCCACAACAGCCAGGAGATGTGCTGACGTGTGTTGAGGCCGAACGGCAGTGATGTGCCGAAGGTGAAGGCTGGATTCTTGCCCCAATAATAATAGAGCGCGGTGTTGCCCATCTCGACCGTGCCGTTCGAGACGGCGTCGAGCACCTGCAGGCCCGGCACGATTTCACCGGCCGCAAACGGCTGAATCTGGAAGCGGTTGTCGGTGATCTCCGCGACGCGCTTGCAGAAATATTCGCAGCCGCCATAGAGCGTATCGAGTGACTTCGGCCAGCTCGCCGCCAGCCTCCATTTCACCTCGGGCATCGATTGCGCGATCGCCGGCGCAGCGACTGCACTTGCGGCAAGGCCCAGCCCGCCTGCCGTCAGGAATTTACGACGTTCCATGGTATCCCTCCTGTGATGTCGTGTCCTCGACGAGGGATGGCGGTCTTGCTGCCGCTTTCGTCTCCGCCGGTGGCCGACGTTTCTTGATGTCCGAAATTCAGTATTCCCGGATCGTGGTCAGGATGACCAAAGGGGAACCGCAAATCAAGCGCACTTTGGTTGTGGAGCCGCCAACGGTCGATCAATGCTGCGGTGCGAACGCGGCTTCCATGGCCTTGCGCGTCTTCACCGTTTCGTTGCCGGAGTCGAATTCGACATCGCTCCAGCGTACCAACGTGCCATGGGCGATGTCGTGCTTAAGCTTGAGGCGATGTGCGAGCCCGATCGGCAGGGCGCCGGCCTTGAGGCTCGCGGCCGCCGGTATCAGCTTGCCCCATACCGTGTAGCCGCCTTCGCCGTCGAGCATCTCCCCGGCACGCAAGTTACGTTTGGCCACGGCGGCGATGTCGCCGCGGAAGCCGTAAGGCTGCCCGGTGGGCTCGCCCCGCAGCGCGGCCGACAGCACCGAGATGTTCAGCTCGAGCCCGATCAGGTGATACGGCTTGTACATGGCGGCGAAGCGTCCGCTGGCATCGGTCTTCAGTCCATATTGCCGGAAGCAGTCGGCGGCATAGTCGCTCGGTGCTTCCAGCACGACATAGACGCCCCAGCGCAGGTCGCGAAACACCGGCCTGCCGTCGCGCTCGAGCGAGGAGACGACTTCGACGACACCGGACCGCTCCAGCACGCCGCCGCGCGAGCGCGGCCGCATGATGTGCGGCAGATCGTCGACGCCGCACGGCGGAAACGCCAGGCCCTCCGCGGGCACGTCGAGGCCGCAGGCATTGGCGATTGCGGCCATCTCGATCGCCGATTTGGTGCCGTCGAGGAAAGAGTTGAACATCTGCGGATTCATGCCGGCCGACTGCGCTTCGCCCGCGGTCAGGCCGTAATGCTGCCAGACCCCGTCGGGCGTCACGTCGTGATAGGCGGGCAGGTACTTCGTGCCCTTGCCGGCGGCAACGACGTGAAATCCTGTGGCGCGGGCCCAATCGACCATCTCCGCCGTCAGGGCCGGCTGGTCGCCATAAGCGAGCGAATAGACCACGCCGGCTTTGCGCGCTTCCTCGGCGAGCAGCGGGCCCGCCAGCACGTCGGCCTCGACATTCACCATCACGATATGCTTGCCCGCCGCGATCGCGGCGCGCGCGTGGCGGATGCCGACGGCGGGATTACCGGTCGCTTCCACCACCACGTCCATGGCGCCGCCGGCGACGGCGCGCACGCCGTCATCGGTGAACACGGTCGCGGCGATGCGCTCGGCGTCCCAGCCGACGGTGCGGCAGGCCTCGCGCGCGCGGTCGCGGTCGATGTCGACGATGATGGGCACCTCCAGCCCCGGCGTGTGCGGCACCTGTGCGAGGAACATCGAGCCGAACTTGCCGGCGCCGATCAGCGCGACGCGAACGGGCTTGCCGGCGGATGCGCGGGCTTGCAGGAGGCGGAAGAGGTTCATGTTTATTTTTCCAGTGATACGGAAGTCGTGAGAGGCATGTCTCTATCAGCTCGTCATGGCCGGGCTTGACCCGGCCATCCACGTCTTCCTGCCGGCGAACACGTCAAGACGTGGATGCCCGGGTCAAGCCCGGGCATGACGACTGAGAATGTTGCACGAGACCTGTTTCACTCCGCCGCCTGGCGCGGTGCCCGTGCCAGCCGCAGCAGCGCGTCGTCGTCCACCGTCTTGATCGGCGTGAAATCGCGATGCGCGATGTAGTCCGGCCGCGTCGGTGTACGGATATGGTTCGAAACCGCGTTCAGCGTCAGGTACACGATCTTGCGCGGATAGGGTGTGATGTTGCCGCTGGAGCCGTGCACGAGATTGCCGTGGAACATCAGCATGCCGCCCGGCTTGCCGGTGGGCGCGACGATGCCGCCCTGCTTGACGAGGCGCGTCACCGTGTCCTCGTCCAGCGTCCATAGCGGATAAGAGGTGGTGGCGAGGTCATGCGAAGCCTCGAGATCGCCGGCGTTCTGGCTGCGCGGCACCAGCATCAGGGGACCGTTGATCGGCATCACCTCGTCGAGGAAGATTGCGATGTTCATCGCCCGCGGCTCCGGCATGCCGTCGTCGCGCTTCCAGGTGCCGTAATCCTGGTGCCATTGCCAGACGTCGCCGGTGAAGGCCGATTTGGCGTTGATCTTGAACTGGTGCATGTAGACGGGCTCGCCGAACAATTGCTCGACCGGCTCGATCATGCGCGGATGCGCGCCGAGGATTGCGAACGCCTCGTTGTAGAGATGCGCGGCAAAGGCCGTGCGCGGCGCGCCGCTCTTCTCGCGCCAGACCTCCGGCCGGTTGGCCTCGTAAATAGTGACCGCCTCGCGCGCGAGCAGGTCGACCTCCTCCTGGGCGAACAATTCGGGCAGGAACAGCCAGCCCTCGCGGTGGAAGAACTCCAATTGCTCCTGAGACAGTTTCATGGGTCGTCCTCCTGTTGCATTGTTTTTGTCATTCCGGGGCGCGACGAAGTCGCGAGCTACGGTGCGCAATTGCGCACCTGAGAATCCATTCATCTACAGTCTCTGCCGCTCAATGGATTCCGGGTTCACGCTTCGCGTGCCCCGGAATGACGGTGCAAATGGCTACGCCGCCTCTTCCGTCGCCCGCAATCTCTCCTCGGTCATCCGTCCCGCCGTCTGCGCGTGCGCGAGCGCGGCGCGTTCGGCCGCTTTCGCGTTGCCGCTGAGAATGTGTCCGGCAATATCGGCATGCTCTGCCCAGGCGCTGGCGCGATAATCGAGCTCGGAGAGCACCGTCGCCATCGAGCGCCGCATGTGCGGCCATTGCGGCGCCATGGTCTCCTCGATCACTGGATTGCCGGCGAGTTGATAGATTGCGCGGTGAAAATCGACATCGAGCGTGATGAGCTCGGATAGAATCGTGTTGCGGTCGCTGCGGCGCCCGGCGGCGAGCGCTGCCTCCAGTCGCGCGCGTCCCGCCGCGTCGCTGGCCGCGCGCGGAGCGGCAAGCCCGGCCGCGAGCGCGTCGATGGCGCCGCGCACCTCGTAGAGCTGGCGGATGCGCGCGGGATCGAGCTGCGTCACCTCAAAGCCGCGGCGGCCGCTCTCTGCAACCAGGCCCTGCCGATGCAACAGATGCAGCGCATGCGACACCGGCTGGCGCGACACGCCGAGCCGATCGGCGAGCTCGTTCTGCCGGATGCGTTGGCCGGGCTGAAGCGTGCGGTCGGAGATCGCCTCCAGGATCCGCGCATAGACCTGGTCGATCAGGTTCGGGAGCGGGTCGAGAGGGATCACGCCGGCAGCTCCAGAAGAACGAAGGAATACGGAATTCCGTATTCGAGCTTACGTGAAAGCGCCAAGAGTTTCAAGTGGTATCATGAAACCGCAGAAAACTCCTTCACTGCCCGGCCAAGCTATTGATTTTGCTGGCGCCCTCTACTGTGCATGGGGTTGTTTTCGAGAGAATACGAATCTCCAGAGGCTGCCGTGAGAGCGCCTACTCCGTCAGGAATCTGCTCACCACCTCGCCGAACTCGAGCGGCGCCTGCTCGAACATCCAGTGGCCGGCGTTCGCGATCACCGCCGTCTGGGCGCCCGCGATGTGCGCGGCCAGCACGCGCCACATCACCGACAGGCTGCCGGTGGTGGCGCTGCCGCCGATCAGCAGCGTCGGCGTCCTGATCGCCTGCGCATCGCCGAGCGTGTAGGGCCGGCGCTGCTCGTTGATCTGGCCGAGGAAGGTCAGCGCATTGTCGCGCAGTTGCTGCTTGGCCGCAGCCGGCACGCGCCGCCAGGAGCCGTCGCCCTCGATGCCTTCGTAGAAATTCTGCAGCGCGCCTTCGATATCGCCGGCGCGGATCATCTCGACCGATCGCGCGGTGCGGGCCGCGATGGGCGGATGCGCGGGCGTGCCTTCCGGCACAGGGAGCGATGCGTCGAGATCGCCGCCGGGCTCGGCCAGCACCAGCTTGCGCAACAGATCAGGCCGCGCCTGCGCCACGCGGAAGGCGATGTGTCCGCCGCGCGAATGGCCCATCAGGTCGACGGGGCCGGGCTTGACCTGCGCGATGAAGGCGATCGTATCGGCAACGTGCTGCGCCATCTTGTAGTCGTCGCCGACGGCGTCCCAATGCTCGGGAAAGAAGTGCCGCAGACTCACCGCGATCACGCGATGGGATTTCGACAGCGGACCGAGCACCGAATACCAGGTGCGGAAGTCGCCGAGTGTGCCGTGTACGCAGACCAGCGGCGGGCCCTCACCGACTTCGAGATAGGCCATGTCGTAACCGGTGACGCGGAAGCTTTGCATGGTCAGCTTGCCAGAAAATCCAAAACCACTTCGGAGAATTTCTGCGGCGCCTGCTCGAACATCGGATGCGTCGCGTTCGGGATGATCGCCGTCTTGGAATAGGGCACATGCGCGGCCAGCGCATGCAGCACTTTCGGCAAGAGGCCCTTGGTTCGCGCGCCCAGGATGAACAGCGTCGGCATCTTGATCGCCTCTGCGTCCGCCCTGGAGAACGGCGGGCGGCTGTCGCGGACCTGGCCGATCAGGGTATAGGCGTTGTCGCGCAGATTCTGCTTCACCATCGCGGGCAATCGCGGCCAGGTGCCATGGCCTTCCAGCGTGTCGACGAAGACGGCGAGCCCGCCGTCGACATCGCCGGCCGCGATCTTCTCGGCCGAGGCCGTGAAGCGCGCCAGCAGTGGCGAGGGGCCGCCGACGTAATCCGGATCAAGGCTCGCATCGAGCTCGCCCCCGGGCTCGGCCAGGATCAGCCGGCGAAGCAGGTCGGGTCGCTGCTGCGCCACGCGGAAGCAGATGTGCCCGCCGCGGGAATGGCCCATCAGGTCGACCGGTCCGAGATCGAGCTTGTCGATGAAGGCGACGACGTCGCTGGCGTGCTGCGCGATCGAATAGGTGGCACCCACGCCGTCCCATCGCTCCGGGAAGAAATGCCGCAGGCTGACGGCGATCACCCGGTGGCGCTGCGTCAACGGCCCCAGCACGCAGCCCCAGACGCGGAAGTCATTCAGCGATCCATGCACGCAGACCAGAGGCGGGCGGCCCCTGTCCTCGCCCACGTCGAGATAGGGCATGTCGTAACCGTTGACGTGGAGGCTCTGCATTATGGACTCGCGGGAGAGGATTGGAACGCCTGTGCAAGATTCCCGGAAACCGGGTGGATCGCAACTATTTCCAAGCCTAGATTTGGCGCGAGAAGAAAGTGGGGCCTGCAACGAAAGCAATCCAGGAACCAAGCCATGACCGACCAGCATTTTGCCCTGTTCGACACCAGGATCGGCCTGTGTGCCATCGCCTGGGGCCCGCGGGGCATCAACGGCACGCAATTGCCGATGGGCGGCGAGCAGAAGATCCGCACCCGCATCAGCCAGCGTCACGCCGACGCCGTCGAGACCGAGCCGACCGCCGAGGTGCAACAGGCGATCGACCGCATGACAAAACTTCTCGCGGGCGAGCCGGATGATCTCACGGATATCCCGCTCGACCTCGACGGCGTGCCCGAGTTCAATCGCGGCGTCTACGAGATCGCCCGTGCCATTCCACCCGGCAAGACCATCACCTATGGCGACATCGCCAAGCAGCTCGGCGGCGTCCAGCTCTCGCGCGACGTCGGCCAGGCGCTCGGCCGCAACCCGTGCCCGATCGTCGTGCCCTGCCACCGCGTGCTCGCCGCCGGCAACAAGCCCGGCGGCTTCTCCGCCAATGGCGGCGTGGTCACGAAGCTGAAGATGCTCGAGATCGAAGGCGCGCTGGTGAACCACACGCCGAGTTTGTTCGATTGAGGATGCGAAAGCTTGCTCGGCGTCATGGCCGGGCTTGACCCGGCCATCCACGTCTTCCCTCGCAGTACAAAGAACGTGGATGCCCGGGACAAGCCCGGGCACGAGGGGGTTGGGAGCGGCCGCTCGCCCTAAATCTTCGCCGCCGTCTTCGGCCAGTATTTGTCGCGCAAATGCCGCTTCACCAGCTTGCCGGTCGGCGTGCGCGGCAGCTCGGCTTCGAAATCGATCGAGCGCGGGCACTTGATCGCGGAGAGGCGGCTCTTGCAATAGGCGATCAGATCGGCCTCCAGCGCCTTGCCGGCGCGGCTCATGTCGTGCGGCTGCACCACCGCCTTGACCTCTTCGCCCATCTCCTCGTTCGGCACCCCGAACACCGCGACGTCGGCGACCTCGGGGTGCGTGATCAGCACGTCCTCGGTCTCCTGCGGATAGATGTTCACCCCGCCGGAGATGATCATGTAGGACTTGCGGTCGGTGAGATAGAGGAAGCCGTCCTTGTCGAGATAGCCGACATCGCCGAGCGTCGACCATCCCTTGGCGTTGTAGGCCTTCTTCGTCTTCTCGGGATCATTGTGATAGGTGAAGGCGGGCGCGTCGGCGAAATAGACGGTGCCGATCTCGCCGACCGGCTGCTCCTCGTCGTTCTCGTCGAGAATCTTGATCTTGCCGACCACGGCGCGGCCGACGCTGCCGCGATGCTCCAGCCATTGCTGCGAGTTGCAGACGGTGACGCCGTTCCCTTCAGACCCGGCGTAATACTCGATCAGGATCGGTCCCCACCATTCGATCATCTTCGCCTTGACGTCGACCGGGCAGGGCGCTGCGGCGTGGATGGCGCCCTTCAGGCTGGAAACGTCGTATTTGGCGCGCACCTCGTCCGGCAGCTTCAGCATGCGCACGAACATGGTCGGCACCAGCTGCGATTGCGTCACCTTGTACTTCTCGACCAACCTCAGGAACTCTTCGGCATCGAAGTGCTCCATGATGATGGAGGTGCCGCCGAGCACGATCGCCATCATGTTGAACCGCAAGGGCGCCGCGTGATAGAGCGGCGCCGGCGACAGATAGATGCTCTCCGCGTTCACGCCGCACATGTCGGCACAGAGCACGCGCAGGAAGGCGTTCGGCACGTCGATCCTGTTGCCTTCGAACGCCTTCTTGATTCCCTTCGGGCGGCCGGTGGTGCCCGACGAATACAGCATGTCGTAGCCAGCGACCTCGTCGGCGATCGGTGTCGTCGGCTGCGCGGCGGCTTCCTTGTCGTAGGAGCGGAAGCCGGGCAGGGGGTCGTCCATCATGTAGAAGATCGGCTCCCCTAGCGCGCCCCTGATCAGGCCCTTGATCTGATCGGCGCATTTCGGCGTGGTGATCACGACCTTGGCGCCGCAATCGGCGATGATGTAGTCGATCTCGTCCTGCTTCAGGTAGCGGCTGATCGCGGTGTAATAGAGCCCGCTGCGCTGTGCCGCCCAGCACAGCTCCATGAAGGCGAGGCGGTTCTCCATCAACAGCGCGATGTGGTCGCCGGCCTTGAGGCCGAGCGAGCGGAACAGATGCGCGCCCTGGTTCGAAAGCTCGTCGAGCTCGCGATAGGTGATCGCCTTGCCGGTCCCGGCCATCTGGTAGGCGATCTTGTCGGGCGTCGTCTTGGCGTGGATACAGGGGTGGGTCATGGCGTTTCCTCAAAACGCGAATGGCGAGTAGCGAGTGGCGAATAGGGAAGAAGGGCAAACCGCTCCTCTCCTACTCACGATCCGCTACTCGCCACTCACTGCTCGCTTTTGTTTTTCTTACAGCCGCTCCACGATCGTCACGTTGGCCATGCCGCCGCCCTCGCACATGGTCTGCAGGCCGTAGCGCTTGCCGCGCTGGTGCAGGGCGTGGACCAGCGTCGTCATCAGCTTGGTGCCGGAGCCGCCGAGCGGATGGCCGAGCGCGATGGCGCCGCCGTTGACGTTGAGACGCTCCGGGTCGGCGCCGGTGGTCTTCAGCCAGGCGGTCGGCACCGAGGCGAAGGCCTCGTTGACCTCGAACAGGTCGATGTCGCCGATCTTCATGCCGGCCTTCTCCAGCGCGCGCTTGGTGGCGTGCAGGGGAGCATCGAGCATGATCACGGGATCGCCGCCCGTCATGGTCATGTGATGGATGCGGGCGAGCGGCTTGACGCCGAGCTGCTTCAGGCCCTTCTCGTTCACCACCATGACGCCGGAGGCGCCGTCGCAGATCTGGCTGGCGCTGGCCGCAGTCAGCTTGCCGTTCTCGGCGATCAGCTTGACGCCCTTGATGCCGTCGAGCGTGACATCGAAGCGGATACCTTCGTCGATGTGGTGGGTGTCCTTGCTGCCGTCGGCACGGGTGATCTCGAGCGGCACGATCTCCTTCTTGAAGTGACCTCCTTGCGTCGCCGCGATCGCGCGCTGATGGCTGTCGTAGGAGTACTGGTCGAGCTCATCCTTGGAGAGGCCGTACTTCTCGGCCATCATCTCCGCGCCGGTGAACTGGCTGAACACGATGTTCGGATACTTCTTCTCGATGCCCGGGCTCTTGTAATTGCCAAAGCCATTCTTGGCCGGAAGCTGCGACGACAGGCCCATCGGCACCCGCGTCATGGATTCCACTCCGGCGGCGATCACGACGTCCATCGCACCCGACATCACCGCCTGCGCGGCGAAGTGCAGCGCTTGCTGCGAGGAGCCGCACTGGCGGTCGATCGAGGTGCCCGGCACGCTCTCCGGAAGCTTCGAGGCCATGATCGCGTTGCGCGCGACGTTGTTGGACTGCTCGCCGACCTGCATCACGCAACCCATGATCACGTCCTCGACCTGGGCCGGGTCGACCTTGGTACGGTCAACCAGCTCGTCCAGCACCTTCGCGGCGAGATCGGCCGGATGCCAGCCGGCGAGGCGGCCCCCCTTGCGCCCGCCGGCGGTACGCGCAGCGGCGACGATGTAAGCCTCGGCCATTCGGTCTCTCCCATGATTGTTTTGGATTGGGTTGTCGGGGCGGATTTAAGGGGCGGACCATCGTTTAGTCAATCGATCAATTAACTCTTGTGATGAGGCGCTGCATGCGCTTATCTGCGCCCCGCTTCCAGCGGCCAAACAGGGATCTCCGTGTCGACCAGCGTACCGAACAGGCTCCCCAGCGGGAAAAATTCCACGGCAGAGAAATTGCTGGTGGCCGCGAGCGAGCTGATGATCGAACGCTCCTCGATCGAGATCTCGCTGTCCGACATTGCGCAGAAGTCGGGCGCCAACGCCGCGCTGGTCAAATACCACTTCGGCAACAAGGACGGCCTGTTGCTGGCGCTGCTGGCGCGGGATGCCGCGACCGAGATGACCAACCTCGAATATCTGCTGGCGCAGCCGATCACGTCGACGGCGAAGCTGAAGCTGCACATCGCCGGCATCATCCGTGCCTATCACCGGTTCCCCTATATGAACCGGCTGATCCACTATCTCTTGCACGAAACCAGTGCGAGCTCTGCCGACGAAGTCTCGAAATTCTTCGTTGCGCCGCTGCTGGATTTCCACCGCCGCCTACTAGCCGAAGGCGTCAGCCGCGGCGAATTCCGCCAGACCGATCCGGTGCTGTTCTACACCAGCCTGATCGGCGCCTGCGATCACCTGTTCTTCGGCCGGCACGCGATGTCCCGCGCGACGGGCGTCGGCCCGGTCACCGACGATGTCTGCCGGCAATACATCAAGCACATGGAAACGCTGATCTGCGGCGGCATCCTCACGCAAGCCGGGGAAGCGGCCGCGGCCGGATAGTCCGGCCGTCACTTCACAAGTCCAGAGAAGAAACGCCCAAGGAAAGGTACACGCGATGCAGTTGAAAGACGTAGCCGTTCTCATCACCGGCGGTGGTTCGGGCCTTGGTGCCGCGACCGCCCGCGCCATGGCGGCCAAGGGCGCCAAGATCGGCGTGATCGACCAGAGCAAGGAAAACGCCGAGAAGGTGGCTGCCGAAGTGAAGGGCGTCGCGCTGCATGCCGACGTCACCAGCGAGGAGCAGATCAAGGCGGCGATCGCCAAGGCCGAAGCCGCACACGGCGTCGCCCGCGTGCTGATGAACTGCGCCGGCATCGGCGGCTCGCAGCGCATCGTCGGTCGTGACGGTGTCTATCCGCTGGAAAAGTTCGCGCGCATCATCAACGTCAACCTGATAGGCACGTTCAACTGCCTGCGTCTGTTCGCCGAGCGCCTCGTCACTGCGGAGCCCATCGGAGAAGAGCGCGGCGTCATCATCAACACCGCCTCGGTTGCGGCCTACGAAGGCCAGATCGGCCAGATCGCCTATTCGGCGTCAAAGGGCGGCGTCGTCGGCCTCACGCTGCCGGCCGCGCGCGATCTCGCCAGCCAGAAGATCCGCGTCAACACCATTGCACCCGGCCTGTTCTTCACGCCGCTGCTGATGGGCTTGAACGAAGAGGCGCGCAAGAGCCTCGGCGCCCAGGTGCCGCATCCTTCGCGTCTCGGCGATGCCAACGAATACGGCATGCTCGCGGTGCACATCGTCGAAAACCCGATGTTGAACGGCGAGACCATCCGCCTCGACGGTGCCATCCGCATGGCGCCAAGGTAGGTACTTTCTTCCTTCTCCCCTTGTGGGAGAAGGTGGCATAAGCGGCCTTCGGCCGCCGTCCTTAAAAGGACGCCGAAGCGAAGCTTCGGCTATGGCGCCGGATGAGGGGTTGTCTCCACAATCTCATCTGTGGAGGCAGACCCCTCACCCAAGCGAGTGTGCGGCTAGCGATTTACATGCCCTCTCCCACAAGGGGGAGAGGGCGCAGCCAATCGGCGCCGCGACCCGCGGCAAGCACGAGGCCCCCATGTCCCAACCGCTGCTGATCGAACACAACGACGGCGTCGACCGGGTGACGCTCAATCGGCCCGAGCACCTCAACGCCCTCGATCCCGCGCTGATCGAAGCGCTCAACGACTATTTCCAAGGCTTGCAACGCAATCGCGACACCCGCGTCGTCGTGCTCAAGGGCGCCGGCAGGAATTTTTGTGCCGGCCTCGATCTCAAGGCTGCGATGGCGCGCCGGGCCGGACAGCAGGAGCCACCCGGCGTCACGGAGTCGCTGGATTCGCAGCGGCGCATCGCCGACATCGTGATGCTGATGCGGCGCTGTCCGCAGCCGATCCTGGCGCTGGTGCAGGGCGCGGCCGCCGGCGGCGGCTTCGCGCTGGCACTGGCGTCCGACATCCGTATCGCAACCAAGTCAGCGCGGATGAACTGCGCCTTCATCAAGCTCGGTCTCGGCGGCTGCGACATCGGCACCAGCTATTTTCTGCCGCGCCTCGTCGGCGTCTCCGTCGCATCCGAGCTGATCCTCACCGGGCGCTTCATCGGAGCGGAGCGCGCGCTCGCGGTCGGTCTCGTCTCGGAGGTCGTGGACGAGGACAAGCTCGACGACGCGGCCGCGCCTTACGTCGAGGCGATGTTGACGGCCTCGCCCGTGGGCCTGCGGCTATCCAAGGAATGTCTCAACATGAGCGTCGATGCCGGCTCGCTGGAAGCTGCGATCGCGATGGAGGATCGCAACCAGGTCCTGTGCAGCCGCTCGGAAGAGTTTTCGGAAGGCATCAGGGCCTTCCTTGAGAAGCGAAAGCCTGTCTATATCAGGCGCTGAACGATGAAGATCCGCAAAGGACAGTAATTCCGGGAGACGCAAAATGAGTGGAAGCGCGGCGGCGGTGATGACGAAGCCCGCCTTTCGCAAGGTCCAGTGGCTCGCGCGCGACATCGACGTCGAGCGCCGCGGCGACGGCACGGTGGTGCTGAAATCGCGCATTCCGCTGCAGCCTTATGAGAAGCACATCCCGGCGTCGCTGGCGAAATGGGCGAAGGAAGCGCCCGAACGCATCTGGCTGGCACAGCGCGGCGGTGCGAACCGCGAATGGCGCAAGGTGTCCTATGGCGAAGCCAAGCGCATCGTGGACGCGCTGACGCAAGGCCTGCTCAATCTCGAGCTCGAGGGCCGGCCCGTCACGATCCTCTCCGGCAATTCGATCGAGCATGCACTGATGACGCAGGCCGCAATGCAGGCGCGCGTCCCGGCAGCGCCGGTGTCGCCGGCCTACTCCTTGATGAGCCACGATCACGTCAAGCTCAAGTACCTGTTCGACCTGATCAAGCCGGCCGTGCTGATGGTGCAGGACGGCCCGACCTTCGAAAGGGCGCTGAAGGCGCTCGATCTCAGCGGCGTCACCGTGGTTCACGTTGCGCGGCCCTGCGAGGGCATCAAGAGCGTCAGCTTCGCCGAGCTCGCGGCAACGCCTGTCACGGCCGATGTCGAGGCCTCGATTGCGAAGATCACGCCGCAGACCGTCGGCAAGCTGCTGTTCACGTCGGGCTCGACCGGCATGCCCAAGGCCGTCATCAACACGCAGGAGATGATGTGCGCCAATGCAGCCATGATGATGCAGGTGCGGCCGCGCGATCCGAACGGGCCGATCTCGACCATGCTGGACTGGATGCCCTGGAACCACACCATGGGCGGCAATGCCGCGTTCCACCCGATCCTGGTCGACGGCGGCACGCTCTATATCGATGACGGAAGGCCGATGCCGGGCCAGTTCGAGGAGACGCTGCGAAACCTGCGCGAGATCTCGCCGACTTATTACGCCAACGTGCCGGCCGGCTACGCCGCTCTCGCCGCCGCCATGGAGAAGGACGACGCGCTCTGCCGCTCGTTCTTCAAGAACCTTGCGATCATGGCCTATGGCGGTGCGCGGCTGCCCGACGATCTCTATGAGCGCATGCAGACGCTGGCGGTAAAGACCACCGGCGAGCGCATCGTGTTCTACACGGGCTGGGGTTCGACTGAGACCGCGCCGACCTCGACCGGCACCTATTGGGACACCGAGCGCGTCGGCCTGATCGGCCTGCCGTTTCCCGGCGTCGAGTTGAAGATGGTGCCCTGCGGCTCGAAGTACGAATTGCGCCTGCGCGGCGTCAACGTCACGCCCGGCTATTTCGGCCAGCCGGAGCTGACCAGGAAGATGTTCGACGAGGAAGGTTTCTACTGCATCGGCGATGCCGGCATCTTCGTCGACGATGCCGATCCGGTGCAAGGCATCATCTTTGCCGGCCGCGTGGTGGAAGACTTCAAGCTCACCACGGGCACATTCGTGCATGTCGGCTCGCTGCGGACCGATGCGATCGCGGCCGCCACGCCTGTCGTGCACGACGCGCTGGTCGCGGGGCAGGATCGTCCCTTCATTGGTCTGTTGGCCTGGCCGAACCTGCACGCCTGCCGCCAGCTGGTCGGCAATCCCGATCTGAGTTTTGCCGATGCGGTGAGACATCCCGAGGTGATCGCCTGCTTCAAGCGCGGCCTGGAAGCCCACAACCGGGAGTGCGAAGGCGCCAGCAGCCGTATCATCGCGCGCGCGATGCTGATGGTCGAGCCGCCCTCGATCGACGGCAACGAGCTCACCGACAAGGGCTACATCAACCAGCGCGCCGGCCTGGAACGCCGCGCGGCGCTGGTGGAGCGGCTCTATGCGGACGCGCCGGATGAAGATGTGATCGTGCTGAAATGAGCGCTCAACTCTCTCACCTCGTCATTCCGGGATGCGCCGCGAGGCGCAGGCCCGGAATCCATAACCCCGGCTTGTGGCTATGGATTCCGGGCTCGCGCTACGCGCGCCCCGGAATGACGGTGCCAATAATTGACAACGAATAAACAAAGGTAGCCCGCCATGAACTTCGATTTCTCCGACGATCAAAAACAGCTCCGCGACCAGGCGCGCAAGTTCCTCACTGAAAAATGCTCGCCCAAGGCGGTGCGTGTCGTGCTCGACGGCAAGGCGCCGTATGACAAGGAGCTGTGGAAAGGCCTCGCCGAGATGGGCTTCCTCGGTGTCGCCATTCCGGAGGAGTTCGGCGGCGCCGGCGCCGGTCATCTCGAGCTGTGCGTAATCGCGGAAGAAATGGGCCGGGCGAATGCGCCGGTGCCGTTCTCCTCGACCGTGTACCTCGCTGCCGAAGCGCTGCTGATCGCGGGCAGCGACGCGCAGAAGAAGAAATGGCTGCCGGCGATTGCTTCCGGGGAGGCCATCGGCACGCTGGCGCTGTTCGAGGGCAAGGGCAATCCGGCTCCGAAGAACGTCAAGCTGACGGCTGCGAACGGGGTGCTCAACGGCGTCAAGAAGCCGGTCGCCGACGGTGCGATCGCCGATTTTGCGGTGGTTGCCGCGCGCGCGGGATCGAGCGGGCGCGAGGCCGACATCTCGCTGTTTCTGGTCGATCTCAAAGCCGGCGGCGTCGAGGTCAAGAACCTCACCAATCTCGATCCGACCCGCGGGCAGGCCGAGATCACCTTCAAGGACGCCAAAGCCGAGCCGCTCGGCGCTGCGGGCGAAGGCTGGAGCATCCTCACCCAGGTGCTCGACCGCGCCGCGGTGCTGTGCGCGTTCGAGCAGGTCGGCGGCGCCGATCGCGCGCTCGAGATGGGGCGCGACTACGCGCTGGACCGCATCGCCTTCGGCCGGCAGATCGGCTCGTTCCAGGCCGTCAAGCACATGCTCGCCGACATGTACGTCTCGGCGACCCTGGCGCGCTCCAACAGCTATTACGGCGCCTGGGCGCTCTCGACGAATGCGGCCGAGCTGCCGGAAGCCGCCGCTGCTGCGCGCATCAGCGCGACGCAGGCGTTCCAGCACTGCGCCAAGAACAACATCCAGGTCCACGGCGGCATGGGCTTCACCTGGGAGTTCGACTGCCACATGTACTACCGCCGCGCCAACGCCATGGCGCTGGGCCTGGGCAGCCTCACTTATTGGGAAGATCAGCTGATCGATCGGATGCGGAAGAAGAACGCGGCGTAGTTCCTGTCGTCATTCCGGGGCGCCGCAAAGCGGCGAACCCGGAATCTCGAGATGAGGCCGTAACCTCTGGATTCCGGGTTCGATGCTTCGCATCGCCCCGGAATGACGGAAGAGAGAGAACATATGAACTTCGACGACACCCCGCAGGAAGCCGAGTTCCGCGCCACCGCCCGCGCCTGGATCAGCGCCAATGCACCTAAGCAATACGAGGAGGAGCTGCGCAAATCCTCGCTCGGCCGCACCGTGCTCAAGAACGCTGACATCCTCCAGGTCGCAAAAGCCTGGCAGAAGAAAAAGGCCGACGCTGGTTGGGCCTGCCTGCACTGGCCGAAGGAATATGGCGGCCGCGGCGCCTCGCCGATCGAGCGCGTGATCTGGCAGCAGGAGGAGGGGCCGTTCGGCCAGCTCTCCCGCATGTTCATCATCGGCCACGGCATGTGCGGGCCGACCATGATGGCGTTCGCGCGCGAGGAGCATAAGCGCACCTATCTGCCGCCGCTCGCCTCCGGCGAGAAGGTCTGGTGCCAGCTGTTCTCCGAGCCCGCCGGCGGCTCGGACGTTGCTGGCCTGCGCACGCGCGCGGAGAAGGACGGCGACGACTGGATCATCAACGGCCAGAAGATCTGGACCTCGGGCGCGCATTATTCCGACTACGGCATCCTGCTCACCCGCACCGATCCGACCGTGCCCAAGCACAAGGGCCTCACCATGTTCTTCCTGGACATGAAGAGCCCGGGCGTCGAGGTGCGGCCGATCAAGCAGGCGAGCGGCGCCTCCGACTTCAACGAGGTCTATTTCACCAATGTCCGCATCCCCGACCATCAGCGCCTCGGCGAGGTCGGTGACGGCTGGAACGTCTCGCTGACCACGCTGATGAACGAGCGCAGCGCGATCGGCGCGGCCGTGTCGACCGGCTTCCCCGAATTGTTCGAGTACTGCTCCAGCCTGATGCTCGACGACGGCCCGGCGATCGAGGATCGCGCGGTCCGCTCCAAGCTGGCGAACTGGGCGGTGAAGGCGAGCGGCCTGAAATACACCAGCATGCGCGCGATCTCGGCGCTGTCGAGGGGCGAACGCCCGGGGCCGGAGAACTCCATTGGCAAGCTGGTGGCCGGCTCCATGATCCAGGACGTCGCGACCTATGCACTCGATCTGCAGGGCGCGTCCGGCGTCGTCAGCGGCGAGGATGGCGAGCTGGCCGGCCGTTTCCAGGCCATGCTGCTGCGTGCGCCGGGTACGCGGGTCGAAGGCGGCACCGACGAGATCATGCGCAACATCATCGCCGAGCGCGTGTTGGGCCTGCCCGGCGACATCCGCGTCGACAAGGACGTGCCGTTCAACAAGATCCCGACGAAGGGAAGAAATTAGCCGTCATTCCGGGGCGGCTCGAAGAGCCGAACCCGGAATCTCGAAGTGAAAGATGCAAGTTCTAGCTTCCGGGTTCGCGCGTTGCGCGCCCCGGAATGACAAGAAAGGGAAGCGCCATGAATTTCGATGACACCCCGCAGGAAGCCGCGTTCCGTGAGACCGCGCGCAAATGGATCGAGGCCAATGCGCCGAAGGAACTGCATGGCGAGCTGTCAAAGTCCTCCCTCGGCCGCATCCGCCTTGCCAATCACGACATCGTCGATGTCGGCAAGGCCTGGCAGAAGAAGAAGTTCGAGGGCAATTGGGCCTGCCTGCACTGGCCGAAGGAGTATGGCGGCCGCGGCGCGACGCCGATCGAAAAGGTGATCTGGCAGCAGGAGGAGGGCGTCTACGGCAAGCTGACGCAGCCGTTCCAGATCGGCGAAGGCATGTGCGGCCCGACCGTGATGGCGTTCGGCAGCGAGGAGGCCAAGCGCCGTTACTTGCCGAAGCTCGCATCGGGCGAGGAGATCTGGTGCCAGCTGTTCTCCGAGCCGTCCGCCGGCTCCGATGTCGCAGGGCTTCGCACCCGTGCCGAGAAGAAAGGCGACAATTGGGTCGTCAACGGCCAGAAGATCTGGACCTCGGGCGCGCATTATTCCGACTACGGTCTATTGATCGCGCGCACCGATCCGAACGTGCCCAAGCACAAGGGCCTCACCATGTTCTTCCTGGACATGAAGAGCCCGGGCGTCGAGGTCAGGCCGATCAAGCAGGCCAACGGCATGCAGGAGTTCAACGAGGTCTATTTCACCGATGTGGTGATTCCCGACAGCCAGCGGCTGGGCACTGTGGGCGACGGCTGGAACGTCTCGCTGACCACGCTGATGAACGAGCGCATGTCGATCGGCGCGCGGCTCGCGACCGGCGTGCCTGAAATGTTCGAGTTCTGCTCCGATTTGATGCTGGAGGATGGCCTCGCCATCGACGATCCCGCCGTGCGCTCGAAGCTCGCCAGTTGGGCGGCCAAGTCGAACGGGCTGAAATACACCAGCTACCGCACGATCTCGGCGCTGTCGAAGGGCGAGCGGCCGGGTCCGGAGAATTCGATCGGCAAGCTGGTCTCGGGCATGATGCTGCAGGACATCGCGACTTACGCCATGGACCTGCAGGGCGCGGCCGGTGTTCTCACCGGCAACGACGAGGAAACGGCCCAGGGCCAATTCCAGCAGATGCTGCTGTCCTCGCCCTCGATGCGCATCGCCGGCGGCACCGATGAGATCCTGCGCAACATCATCGCCGAGCGCGTGCTGGGACTGCCCGGCGACATCCGCGTCGACAAGGACGTGCCGTTCAACAAGATCCCGACAAAGGGGCGGTGATCGCGCGCCGCGTGGCTATCCCAGGTGGGCAAAGGCGCACGGCGCCGTGCCCACCCTTGCCTGTTGCTCACTCCACCCCGATCGTCGTCAGGTCCTGGAACCAGTGCTGCGCCTGCACGAACTGCTTGATCTTCGGTGACAGCGCGTGCGGATTGGTGTCGTGGACGACCCACACCAGCGTGGCATCGTCCACGATCAGCGCATGCGCCTGCGCCAGCAATTGATCCTGCTTGGTGCTATCGAAAGTCTGCTTGGCCTCGTCGATCAGCGCGTCGACCTTCGGATTCTTGTAGCCGCCCCAATTGACGCCAACCGGCGCGATCTGGCCGGAATGGAAGAAGCGGACGATGGCGTAGAGCGGATCTGAGGTGACGTAGGCGATGTTGTTGGAGGTGATGCCGGCGTTCATCTCGTCGGCGGCGCCCTTGCGCCAATGCGTATAGAGCGTCTCCAGCTCGACCACCTTGAAGTCGATCTCGATGCCGATCTCCTTGAAGCTTTGCTGCAGGAATTCGTTCATCGGCAGCGACAGCATCTGGCCGGTGCCGCCTTGCGCGATGATGAAGGTGGTCTTCAGCGGCTTTGCTTTGGAATAGCCCGCTTCCTCCACCAGCTTCTTGGCGGCGGCGAGATCATATTTCAGCTCGAAGCTGGGCTTGCCGAACCACGGGCTCGACGGGTCGACCTGGCCCTTGGCGGGCTTGGCGAGGCCGTTCATCAGGCCGACGACTTCGTCGCGGTTGATCGCAAGATTCAGCGCCTTGCGCAGGCGGATGTCGGTCCAGGGCGAGCCCGGCAGCACGCTGAGGTGATAATTCCACACATGCGGCGTGACGTTGTCGACCAGCTTCATGCCGGCCGCCTTCAGCTGCGGCACGGCATCCGGCGCCGGCGTCTCGATCAGGTCGACCTGGCCGGCGAGCAGCGCATTGGTGCGCGTCAGCGCTTCCGGCATCGGCACCAGCACGATCTTGTCGACCTTCGGAATGCGCTTCTTGTTCCAATAGTCCGGATTTTTGCTGAGCTCGGCGAGCTCGCGCGGCACCAGCTTCGTCAGCTTGAACGGGCCGGTTCCGGAGGGCTGGCTGGCGAACTTGTCCCAATCCTTGCCGAGCTTTTCATATTGCGCCGGGCTCGAGACCAGGAACCACAGCATCTGATAGGGGAAGAAGGAATCCACCGTCTTGGTGGTGATCTCCACGGTGAAGTCGTCGATCTTGGCGTAGCTGGCGACGGAGGGGAGGCGGGTCTTCACCTGCGCGCTCTGCCGCTTGTCGAATTGCGGCGCCTTGTCGTTGAGCACCTTGTCGAGATTCCAGATCACCGCATCGGCGTTGAAATCGCTGCCGTCGTGAAACTTCACGCCCTTGCGCAGCGTGAAGCGCCACTTCGTCTTGTCGGCGTCGTCCACCTTCCATTCGGTGGCGAGGCCCGGCACCAGCTTGCCGGGGCGGTCGGCGACGTCCATCTCCCAGGCCACCAGCGGATCGTAGATCGTGTAGGCCGTGAACTGATAGGCGCCGGCGCCACGATCTGGCTGGCCGGTGGTGAGTGGAATATCCGCCATCGAGATGCCGTAGCGCACCATTGTTTCGGCGTGCGCCGTGATTGCGGACACCGCCAGTGCAAGCACGGCGAGACAGGTCGATAGACGAATACGCATGGCCTAAAGCTCCAGGGGGATCTGGGACCAAACCTGCAATCTTGATGCCAGAATAGGCAGCGCGCCGATTTCGCCCGTGCGTCATCACAAGGACTTGTCGTCGCAGGGGCAATTCGCAGAAAAAGTTTTCCCTTGGCATAGCCATTGCATACGATTGCATCAAAATTAATCATCGGAAGCCGGAAAGGGACTGAGGCGATGTTTATCAAGAACAACAACACACGGGCGGCGCTGATCGCGCTGTTGGCGCTGGGCAGCGCGGCCGCATGGCCGCGGGTGGCGGCTGCCGAAACTGTGCTGCGCATCGGCATGACTGCTGCCGATATTCCGCGCACGCTCGGCCAGCCCGATCAGGGTTTTGAGGGCAACCGCTTCACCGGCCTCACCATGTACGATGCGCTGACCAGCTGGGACCTGTCCTCTGCCGACAAGGCGAGCGTGGTGATCCCCGGCCTTGCCACCGAATGGAAGGTCGACGATGCCGACAAGACCAAGTGGACCTTCAAGCTGCGCCCCGGCGTCACCTTCCATGACGGCTCGCCGTTCAATGCCGATGCGGTGGTGTGGAATGTCGAGAAGGTGCTGAAGCAGGATGCGCCGCAATTCGACGCCAGCCAGGTCGGCGTCACGGCCTCGCGCATGCCGACGCTGGCCTCCGCGAAGAAGATCGACGACATGACCGTCGAGCTCACCACCAAGGAGCCCGACAGCTTCCTGCCGATCAACCTCACCAATCTGTTCATGGCGAGCCCTGCGAAGTGGCAGTCCTTCTACGACAAGGCCGAAGGCGCCGACGCCAAGGCGAAGTCGCAGGCCGCATGGACCGCCTTCGCCAAGAGCGCCTCGGGCACCGGCCCGTGGAAGATGGCGAGCTTCACCCCGCGCGAGCGGCTCGAGCTCGTCAAGAACCCGGACTACTGGAACAAGGCGCGCGTGCCCAAGGTCGACAAGATGGTGCTGCTGCCGATGCCGGAAGCCAACGCGCGCACCGCGGCGCTGCTGTCCGGCCAGGTCGATTGGGTCGAGGCGCCGGCACCGGACGCGCTGCCCGAGCTCAAGCAGCGCGGCTTCAAGCTCTACTCCAACGAGCAGCCGCACGTCTGGCCGTGGCAGTTCTCGCGCGTCGAGGGCTCGCCCTGGAACGACATCCGGGTGCGCAAGGCCGCGAACCTCTGCGTCGACCGCGAAGGCCTCAGGGACGGTCTGCTCGCGGGGCTGATGGTGCCGGCGTCCGGCACCTTCGAGCCCGGCCATCCCTGGCGCGGCAATCCCACCTTTCAGATCAAGTACGACAAGGCGGCTGCGCAAAAGTTGATGCAGGAGGCCGGCTACGGTCCTAACAAGAAGCTGACCGTGAAGACGCAGACGTCGGCGTCCGGCTCGGGCCAGATGCAGCCCTTGCCGATGAACGAGTATCTCCAGCAGGCGCTGGCCGAATGCTATTTCGACGTTCAGCTCGACGTCATCGAATGGAATACACTGTTCACCAACTGGCGCCGCGGCGCCAAGGATCCCAGCGCCAACGGCTCGCACGCGACCAACGTCACCTACGCGGCGATGGACCCGTTCTTCGCGCTGGTGCGCTTCCTGCAGTCGGGCATGGCGCCGCCGGTCTCGAACAATTGGGGCTTCATCAACAACCCCAAATTCGACGAGCTGGTGAAGAAGGCGCGTCAGACCTTCGATCCCGCCGCGCGCGACGCCGCACTCGCCGAATTGCACGCAGCCTCCGTGGATGACGCCGCCTTCCTCTACGTCGCCCATGACGTCGGCCCGCGCGCCATGAGCCCGAAGGTGACAGGCGTCGTGCAGCCGAAGAGCTGGTTCATCGACTTCTCGCCGGTGTCGATCGCGCAGTAAGGTGAGCACGCTCTATCGACGCGTCATGCCCGGGCTTGACCCGGGCATCCACGTCTTTCTTCCGTCATTCCGGATTCACCCTTCGGGTGCCCCGGAATGACGGCGCAAGCGGCGCGTGGATGGCCGGGTCAAGCCCGGCCATGACGATCCGCGAAGTCTACGCACTAACCTGAGTAACCCAACGTGCTCGCCTATATCGCCAGACGCATTGTCTACGTCGTCCCGATCGTCATCAGCGTCGCGCTGGTGTGCTTCCTGCTCGTGCACATCACGCCGGGCGATCCGCTGGTCGCCGTGCTGCCGGCCGACGCGTCGCAGGAGCTCGCCGCGCAGCTGCGCGCCGCCTACGGCTTCGACCGGCCGTTGCCGGTTCAGTTCGGCCTGTGGCTGTTGCGTGCCCTTCACGGCGATCTCGGCAATTCCATCGCGACGGGCCGTCCGGTGCTGGCCGAGGTCATGCGCGCGGTCGGCAACACCGTCACGCTCGCGATTGCCGCCGCCATCATCGGCTTCACCATGGGCGTCCTGCTCGGCCTGATCGCCGGCTATTTCCGCGAGACCTGGGTCGACAAGGTCGCGACCTCCTTTGCCATCGCCGGCGTCTCGGTGCCGCATTACTGGCTCGGCATGCTGCTCGTCATCATCTTCTCGGTCCAGCTGAACTGGCTGCCTGCGGTCGGCGCCGGGCCCAGTGGCTCCAACTCCTGGGCCTGGGATTGGGCGCATCTCAAATATCTCGTGCTGCCCGCGATCACGACGTCGGTGATCCCGATGGGCATCGTCACCCGCACCGTGCGTGCGCTCACCGGCGACATTCTCTCGCAGGATTTCGTCGAGGCCTTGCGCGCAAAAGGCCTGCACGAGCGCGGCGTGTTCCGCCACGTCATCAAGAACGCCGCGCCCACCGCGCTCGCGGTGATGGGGCTGCAGCTCGGCTACATGCTCGGTGGATCGATCCTGATCGAGACCGTGTTCTCCTGGCCGGGCTCGGGCTTCCTGCTCAACTCCGCGATCTTCCAGCGCGACCTGCCGCTGCTGCAGGGCACGATCCTGATCCTGGCGCTGTTCTTCGTCTTCCTCAATCTTCTGGTCGACATCGCCCAAGCCGCGATCGACCCGCGCATCAAGCGGGGCTGATGCAATGAGCCCAGCTGTTGCCAGGCAAACGGTGCGCTCCCTCCCCCGCCTGCGGGGGAGGGTTGGGGAGAGGGTGTTTCCGCTCGCGAGAACCCCCAAGAGGCGAAAGCCCTCACCCGTCGCTTCGCGACGACCTCTCCCGCAAGCGGGAGAGGTTAAGGGAGCCCGCAATTCGCACCGACTACACCCATACGCGACGGGAGCCAGCCGATGAGCGAGCTCCCGTTGTCCGCCACCGCCGATGCTGCGCTGCAGGCCGCGCCCGCCACCAAGGCGCGCGGCTATTGGGCGACCGTCGGCCGCCGCATCATGCGCGACAAGGTCAGCATGGCCTGCGCGCTGGTGCTGCTGCTGATCTTCCTGTCCGCGATCCTCGCGCCGTGGCTCGGTCTCGAGGATCCCTACAAGGGTTCGATGATCCGGCGGCTCCGCCACATCGGCACCACAGGCTATCCGCTCGGCACCGACGAGCTCGGCCGCGACATGCTGGCGCGGCTGATCTATGGCGGGCGCCTGTCGCTGGTCATCGGCATCCTGCCCGTGATCCTGGCCTTCTGCATCGGCACCTCGCTCGGCATCATCGCCGGCTATGTCGGCGGCAAGCTCAACACCGCGATCATGCGCACGGTGGACGTGTTCTACGCCTTCCCGTCGGTGCTGCTGGCGATCGCGATCTCCGGCGCGCTCGGCGCCGGCATCCTCAACTCCATCGTGGCGCTGACCATCGTGTTCGTGCCGCAGATCACCCGCGTCGCTGAGAGCGTCACCACCGGCGTGCGCAACATGGACTTCGTCGAGGCCGCCCGTGCCTCCGGCGCCGGCGCCTTCACCATCATGCGCGTCCACATCCTCGGCAACGTGCTCGGCGCGATCTTCGTCTATGCCACCAGCCTGATTTCGGTCTCGATGATCCTGGCCGCCGGTCTGTCCTTCCTCGGCCTCGGGACAAAACCGCCGGAGCCGGAATGGGGCCTGATGCTGAACACGCTGCGCACCGCGATCTACGTCAATCCCTGGGTCGCAGCCCTGCCGGGCGCGATGATCTTCGCGGTCTCGATCTGCTTCAATCTCCTTTCGGACGGCCTGCGCAGCGCCATGGACATCAGGAACTAGGCCATGAGCGAGATCAACGCATCTGTCGCCATGCTGGAGCCGGTCGAGGACCGCGGTGGGCTCGCGCAGCCGCTACTGCAGGTCAACGGCCTGACCAAGCATTTTCCGGTGCGCGGCGGCCTGTTCGCCGCCAAGCGCACGGTGCGTGCCGTCGACAATGTCTCCTTCTCCGTCGCCAAGGGCGAGACGGTCGGCATCGTCGGCGAGTCCGGCTGCGGCAAGTCCACCACCGCGCGGCTCCTGATGCACCTGATGCCGCGCGATGACGGCGACATCATCTATGACGGCATGTCCGTGGGCCAGTCGCTGAGCTTGCGCGAGCTGCGCCGCGGCATGCAGATGGTGTTCCAGGATTCCTACGCCTCGCTCAATCCGCGCCTGACGATCGAGGAGTCGATCGCTTTCGGGCCCAAGGTCCACGGCATGGCCGATGGCGCGGCGCGCACGCTCGCGCGCGAGCTGCTCGGCAAGGTCGGCCTGCGCCCGGAAAACTTCGCCAACCGCTATCCGCACGAGATTTCCGGCGGCCAGCGCCAGCGCGTCAACATCGCCCGTGCGCTGGCGCTGTCGCCGCGGCTGGTGATCCTGGACGAGGCGGTCTCGGCGCTCGACAAATCCGTCGAGGCGCAGGTGCTCAATCTGCTCGCAGATCTCAAGCGCGAATTTGGCCTCACCTATCTCTTCATCAGCCACGACCTCAACGTCGTGCGCTACATCTCGGACCGCGTGCTGGTGATGTATCTCGGCGAGGTCGTCGAGCTCGGCCCGGTCGACCAGGTCTGGGACAGCCCGGCGCATCCCTATACCCGCGCGCTGCTCGCGGCGATGCCGTCTTCCGATCCCGACAGGCGCACCGAGACGCCGCCGATCACGGGCGACCCGCCCAATCCGATCGATCCGCCGCCGGGCTGCCGTTTCCACACCCGTTGCCCGTTTGCGGAGCCGCTCTGCGCAAATGCGACACCAAAGCTCAGCGCGCTGGATAATATGGGCCACGAGGCCGCGTGCTACATGGCGATACCGGGTTCAGGCCACAGCCGCGCCCCCAGGGGAGACACCGCATGACGAGACCGACACCGAAAGAGATCAAGCCGATCGCGCACATCGCCGGCGTGCCCGTGGACGACGAGATCGCGATCCGCATCTCCAATGCCATCGGCCCCGCCTTCGAAGGCTTCGCCGCGATCGCCGGCACGCTGCCGTTCGATCTGGAGCCCGCCACCTATGTGCTCGCGCAGACGCAGAAGGTGTCGAAATGAGCCGTGAGCCCGCCTTGATGACGCTCACCGAGGTCGCGCGCGCGATCGCGATGAAGCAGGTGTCCTCGCACGAGGCGACGCGTGCGCTGCTGCAGCGCATCGCGCAGTGGCAGCCGCATCTCAACGCCTTCATGTCGATCGAGGCCGAGGCTGCATTGAAAGCGGCGGATGCCGCCGATGCCGAGCTCGCCAAGGGCAATCTCCGCGGTCCCCTGCATGGCGTGCCGCTCGCGCACAAGGACATGTATTACGATGCCGGCCACGTCTCGACCTGCGGCTCGCTGATCCGCCGCGACTTCGTGCCGAACGTCACGTCCACCGCCTTGCAGCGGCTGAAGGACGCCGGCCAGGTCCGGCTCGGCACGCTGCATCTCGCCGAATTCGCCTATGGCCCGACCGGGCACAACGCCCATTACGGTCCGGTGCGCAATCCCTGGAACGTCGCCCATATCACCGGCGGCTCCTCGTCGGGCTCCGGCTCGGCGGTTGCCGCGCGCCTGACCTATGCGGCGCTCGGATCGGACACCGGCGGCTCGATCCGCATGCCCGCACATTTCTGTGGCGTCACGGGGCTCAAGACCACGGTCGGCCGCGTCAGCCGCGCCGGCGCAATGCCGCTGTCGCAATCGCTCGACACCGTCGGCCCGCTGGCCCGCACTGCCGAGGATTGCGCGCTCTTGCTGGCGCTGATGGCCGGCCCCGATCCCGCCGATTCGACCTGCAGCCACGAGCCGCTCGCGGACTACGTCGCAGCCACCAAGGCTTCGCTGAGGGGTCTCAAGATCGGCGTGCCCGCCTCGTTCTACGTCGACGATCTCGACAGCGAGGTCGCGCGCGTGCTGGACGAGACCATCGCGGTGCTCAAGCGCGAGGGCGCCGACATCGTCAAGGTCGAGCTGCCGGACCAGCGGCAATTGTCCTCGGCCAGCCAGCTCGTGCTCGCCGCGGAAGCTGCCGCCTTCCACAAGCGCTGGATGATCGAGCGTCCACAGGATTACGGCGCGCAGGTTCTGATGCGGCTCCAGAACGGTCTCACGGTCCCTGCCATCACTTACCTCGAGGCGATGCGTTGGCGCGGGCCGGCGCTCGCGGCCCATAATGCCGCGACCTCAGGCGTCGATGCGGTGATCGCGCCGGCGTCCCCGGTGCCGGCGCCGACGATCGAGGAGAGCGACGTCGGCGGCGGCCCGAACGCGCCGGCGCTGCTGCAGCGGCTGACGCTGTTCACCCGCCCGGTGAATTTCCTGGGCTTGCCGTCGCTGACCATTCCTTCGGGCTTCACCACGACCGGCCTGCCGGTCGGCATGCAGCTGATCGGCCGCTCCTTCGACGAAGCCACCCTGCTGACCATTGGCGCCGCGTTCCAGCGCGTCACCGATTATCACGACCGATTGCCGAAGCTGCCGTCATGACAAACCTCGTCGAGATCTCAGGCCTCAACATCCGCTTCACCGGCGAGCGCACGGTCTATGCCGTGAACGATCTCAGCCTCTCGCTGGGGAACAGCGAGGTGTTGGGCCTGCTCGGCGAATCCGGCTCGGGTAAGAGCGTGACGCTGCGTGCCTTGATGCGGCTATTGCCGAGGAAGCGCACGCAGATTTCGGGCACGGTCAACGTCATGGGACAGGACGTGCTGGCCATGAACGACGAGCAGCTGTCGTCATTTCGCGGCCAGACCGTCTCGATGATCTTCCAGGAGCCGGCGCTCGCGCTCGATCCGGTCTACACGATCGGCGCGCAGATCGCCGAAAGCGTGGTGCGCCACGAAGGCAAGAGCTTTGCGGAAGGGCGGGCGAGGGCGCTGGAGATGCTCGAGGTGGTGCGCATTCCCTCGGCCAAGCGCCGGTTAGATGCCTATCCGCACGAAATGTCCGGCGGCATGCGCCAGCGCGCCATGATCGCGCTGGCGCTGGCCTGCCGGCCCAAGATCTTGCTCGCGGACGAGCCGACCACCGCGCTCGATGCCACCGTGCAGATCCAGATCCTGCTCTTGCTGCGCGAGCTGCAGCGCGAGTTCGGCATGTCCGTCATCTTCGTCACCCATGACATCGGCGTCGCGATCGAGATCTGCGACCGCGTCGCGGTGATGTATGCCGGCCAGATCGTGGAGCAGGGGACCTTGCGCGACATCGTCCGCTCGCCGGTGCATCCCTATGCCAAGGGCTTGCTCGCCTCCACCATCCACGGCGCCAAGCGCGGCCAGCGGCTGGAGACCATCCCCGGCACGCCGCCCTCGCTCGCCGAAAAGCCGCACAATTGCTCCTTCGCCCCCCGCTGCAAGCTCGCCGAGCCGCGTTGCCTGGAGCAATTGCCTGCCAATGTCGAGGTCGGACCGGGTCGGACGGCGAGGTGCGTGCTGGCAGAACCGGTCGCCGTGGTGTCATAGTTCGGATGAATTGAGCCGGGCTGAGCGAGCCTCCAGCATTCACACCCCATTCATTCCGGTTCCCGTTCCATGGCTCCGTTTACGGAGAGGGACCTCACCCGATGTACATTTCCAACGAAGGCCTGCTCGTCATCCTGTTCGTCGGTCTCGTCGCCGGCTGGCTCGCCGGCAAGATCGTGCGGGGCGCCGGGTTCGGCCTCATCGGAGACATCGTGATCGGCATCTGCGGTGCGCTGGTGGCAAGCCTGCTGTTTCCAAAGCTCGGCATCCGCCTCGGCACCGGGTTGATCTCCCAGATCGTCTATTCTGCCATCGGCGCGGTCATCCTGCTGCTGGTGGTGCGCCTGGTGCGCGGCGGTGGCCGGCTCTAGCCCCCGCATTCGGCTGAGCGGAACTCGAGCCGCACTTTTCGCGGAAGCGGCTGAAAGCCTGCAAGAAAAAGCCGCATGCCTGTGAAATTCCGGACTTGCGCGGCAGGCTGTCGGGGGTAGATGTGGCCCAGGAGGCCTCGGATTAAATTCGACCGCGTTGGACGGCCGGAAAACAGATGTTAATCCGAGGCGAGTACTCCTCGAATCGCCTTTGAAATCAGGGCTTTGCCCGTTAGCCGAAAGAGATCAGACTGATGGCAGCCATCCCTGGCGTCCGCCGTTCGGAGCTCGGTGACGCCTTGCGCGCTTGTCGCACGGCCTTCATCGGCGTCGGCCTGATGAGCTGCATGATCAACCTGCTCTATCTGACCGGGTCGATCTTCATGCTGGAGGTCTATGACCGGGTGCTGCCGAGCCGCAGCATCCCGACCCTGGTCGGCCTCATCATCCTCGCCAGCTTCCTCTACATGGCGCAGGGCGTGCTGGACATGATCCGCAACCGCATCCTGGGGCGGATCGGCACCGCGCTCGACGAGGCCCTGAACAAGCGCGTGTTCGATACCATCGTGCGCCTGCCGCTGCTGGTCGGCAGCCGCAACGAGGGCCTGCAGCCGCTGCGCGATCTCGACAATGTCCGCTCCTTCCTCGGCGGCATGGGCCCGAGCGCGTTCTTCGACCTGCCCTGGCTGCCGCTCTATCTCGCCATCTGCTTCGCCTTCCATGTCCTGATCGGCGTCACCGCGCTGGTCGGCGCCATCATCCTGGTCGGGCTGACGCTGGTCACCGAGTTCATGTCCCGCCAGCCGGCGAAGGAGGCGATGGGCCTCGCCGCCCAGCGCAACGATCTCGCCCAGGCCAGCCGCCGCAACGCCGAAGTGATGGTGTCGATGGGGATGGCCGGCCGGATGAACCAGCGCTGGAGCGAGGCCAACGAAAAATACCTCGCCGGCAATCAGCGGGCGAGCGACGTCGCCGGTGGTCTCGGCGCGGTCGCAAAGGTGCTGCGGATGATGCTGCAATCGGCCGTGCTCGCGGTCGGCGCCTATCTCGTCATCCACCAGGAGGCGACCGCCGGCATCATCATCGCCGGCTCGATCCTGTCCGCCCGCGCGCTCGCGCCGGTCGATCTCGCCATCGCGCATTGGAAATCCTTCGTCGCGGCGCGCCAGAGCTGGCAGCGCCTGACGCGCCTGTTGGAGCAGATGCCGGCGCAAACGATGCCAACCCAGCTGCAGGCGCCGACCAGCCGGCTCTCGGTCGAGGGCGTCGCCATGGTGCCGCCCGGCGATCAGCGTCTCGTGGTGCAGGATGTCACCTTCACGCTCGCCGCCGGCAACGGCCTCGGCGTGATCGGCCCGAGCGGTTCCGGCAAGTCGTCGCTGATCCGCGCGCTGGTCGGGGTCTGGCAGCCGGTGCGCGGCAAGGTGCGGCTCGACGGCGCGGCGCTCGATCAATGGACGAGCGACGCGCTCGGCCGCCATATCGGCTATCTGCCGCAGGACGTCGAATTGTTCGGTGGCACCATCGCGCAGAACATCAGCCGGTTCGATCCCGAGGCCACCTCCGAGGCGATCATCGCCGCGGCCAAGGAGGCCGGCGTGCACGAGATGATCATCAAGATGCGCGAGGGCTACAACACCCAAGTCGGCGAGCAGGGCGCCGCGCTTTCCGCAGGTCAGGCCCAGCGCGTGGCGCTGGCGCGCGCGCTCTACGGCAACCCCTTCCTGATCGTGCTCGACGAGCCCAATTCCAATCTCGACACCGAAGGCGACGAGGCGCTGACCCGCGCCGTCCGCTCGGCGCGCGAGCGCGGTGCCATCGTCGTCGTGGTGGCGCACCGCCCGATCGGCGTCGAGGCGGTCGACCAGATCCTGGTACTGCGCGACGGTCGCATGCAGGCCTTTGGACCGAAGGAGCAGGTGCTCGCCCAGGTGCTGCAGCCACGCGTGACGCCGCCGGCGCCGATCAAGATCGTCAGCGAAGGCGGAGTGGCCAAACCATGAGCACGAAGCCATGAGCACGATGGCCATCGGCGGCCCCAAGGCGGCCGCGAAGACCGTACGCGACTCCATCAGGTTCCACCTGATGCTCGGCCTCGCCATCGTGGTGGTCCTGGTCGTCGGCCTCGGCGGCTGGGCCTCGACCGTCCTGATCTCGGGCGCGCTGATTGCGCCGGGCCAGATCGTGGTCGAATCCAACGTCAAGAAGGTGCAGCATCCGACCGGCGGCGTGGTCGGCGAGGTGCGCGCCCGCGACGGCGACCTGGTCAAGTCCGGCGACATCGTGGTGCGGCTCGACGACACCGTCACCAAGGCCAATCTTGCCATCGTCACCAAGAATCTCGATGCGGCGCAGGTGCGTGCGGCGCGATTGCAGGCCGAGCAGCGCGGTCTCGACCGAATCGAGTTCCCGCAAGGCCTCATCGAGCGGGCGGGCGATCCCGACGTCAAGGTGCTGCTCGCGGCCGAAACCAAGCTGTTCGAGGTCCGCGTCAATGGCCGCACCGGGCAGAAGGCGCAGCTCCGCGAACGCATCACGCAGCTCAACGAGGAGATCGCCGGTCTCAGCGCCCAGGAAAAAGCCAAGGACCAGGAGATCGCGCTGGTGCTGAACGAGCTCACCGGCGTGCGCGAGCTCTACGAGAAGCGTCTGGTGCAGATCTCGCGCCTGACCCAGCTCGAACGCGACTCGGCCCGTCTCAACGGCGAGCGCGCGCAGTACATCGCCGCGCGCGCCCAGGCCAAGGGCAAGATCACCGAGACCGAGCTCCAGATCATCCAGATCGACAAGGACGTGGTCAGCGAGGTCTCCAAGGACCTGCGCGAGACCAACGACAAGATCGGCGAGCTGATCGAGCGCAAGGTCGCCGCCGAAGACCAGCTCCGCCGCGTCGACATCCGCGCGCCGCAGGACGGCATGGTGCTGCAATCGAGCGTGCACACGATCGGCGGCGTCGTCACCGCCGGCGATACCTTGATGCTGATCGTGCCGCAGGCCGACGATCTCCAGGTCGAGGCCAAGGTCAATCCGGTCGACATCGACAAGCTCCAGATCGGCCAGAAGACGCTGCTGCGCCTGTCCGCGTTCAACCAGCGCACCACGCCCGAGCTCAACGGCGTCGTCAGCCGCGTCTCGCCCGACGTCACCACCGACCAGCGCACCGGCCAGAGCTACTACACCATCCGCGTCTCGATGCCGCCGGAAGAGATCGCCCGGCTCGGCGACGTCAAGATGATCCCCGGCATGCCCGTGGAAGCCTTCGTCCAGACCGGCGACCGCACCATGCTGTCCTATCTGATGAAGCCGCTGCACGACCAGCTGATGCGCGCGTTCCGCGAGAAGTGACGCGCGACAGCGCGTCACCTTCATCCGTCATTGCGAGCGCAGCGAAGCAATCCAGTCTGTTCCCGCGGAGGGACTATTGGATTGCTTCGCTGCGCTCGCAATGACGACTTGGCTGTCAGGTCTCGTAGGGTGGGCAAAGGCGCGATGCGCCGTGCCCACCGTTCCGCGCACGGTCAGCATGATGGTGGGCACGCTGCGCTAACCAACCCCACAACACCGCCTTCTTTGCTATAGTCGACTCAAGCCCAAATAATCCGGCGGTCGAACAATGCAATCTCCTCCCCCCATCCCCACTGAATCCTTCTCCGACGCGGACCTCGCCGTTGCCCGCCTCGAGGAGATCTACGAGCGCAACACGAAATTCCTGCGCGACCGGTTCGAAGCCTATGTCGGCGGCGAGGCGATCACGACGCGGGTTCGCGCCTACTATCCCTTCGTCCGTATCACCACCGCGACGCATGCGCGGCTGGATTCGCGTCTTGCTTACGGCTTCGTCGCCGGACCCGGCGTGCATGAAACCAGCGTAACGCGGCCGGATCTGTTCCGCAGCTATCTCACCGAGCAGATCGGCCTCTTGATCCAGAACCACGGCGTGCCCGTCGAGATCGGCGAGTCCGCCGAGCCGATCCCGATCCACTTCGCCTATCGGCGCGACATCAATATCGAAGCCGCCATCACCACCAGCGAGAATTCGCCCGTCACACGCTCGCTGCGCGATGCGTTCGACGTGCCCGTTCTGGCGACGATGGACGATTCGATCGCCGATGGCACCTTCGAGCTGCAGCCCGGCGCACCCGAGCCGCTGTCTCTGTTCCGCGCCGCCCGCGTCGATTACTCGCTGCGCCGGCTCTATCACTACACCGGCACCGATCCCGAATATTTCCAGAACTTCGTCATCTTCACCAATTACCAGTTCTATGTCGACGCCTTCGCGCAAGCGTGCCAGCAGCGGCTGCAGTCCGGCGAAGCCGGGCTCGAAGCTTTCGTCGCGCCCGGCAATTTGATCACGAACAGCGGCGGCGCGATCAGCGGCACCGCGCCGGCTCGCGCACCGCAGATGCCGGCCTTCCACTTGGTCGTGTCAGGCTATCGCGGCATCACGCTGATCAACATCGGCACCGGCCCGTCCAATGCGCGCAATGTCACCGACCACGTCGCGGTGCTGCGGCCGCATGCCTGGCTGATGCTCGGCCATTGCGCGGGCCTGCGCAACACGCAGCGGCTCGGCGATTACGTGCTCGCGCACGGCTATGTGCGCGAGGATCACGTGCTCGACCGCGAGCTGCCGTTGTGGGTGCCGATCCCGGCGCTGGCCGAGATGCAGGTCGCGCTCGAGGAGGCGGTCGAGGACGTCACCGGGCTCGAAGGCTTCGAGCTCAAGCGCTTGATGCGTACCGGCACGGTCGCGAGCGTCGACAATCGCAATTGGGAAATTTCCGGGCCTGAGGTGATCCGCCGCCTGTCGCAATCGCGCGCGGTCGCGCTCGACATGGAATCGGCTGCAATCGCCGCCAACGGCTACCGCTTCCGCGTTCCCTACGGCACGCTGCTGTGCGTCTCCGACAAGCCGCTGCATGGCGAGATCAAGCTCGCGGGCATGGCCAGCGAATTCTACCGCCGCCGCGTCGGCCAGCATCTCGAGATCGGCCTGAAGGCGCTGGAGCGGCTCAAGCAGCAGGAGTCGGAACGGCTGCATTCGCGCAAGCTCCGCAGCTTTGCCGAGGTGGCGTTCCAGTAGGGCCGAAGCCGCACTTTGCTGCTGACAAGCGCAGCGATTTTCAGCATTGTCCGGCGCGGGGCTCGACCGGGACGACTTGATGCCGCTCATGCGCCACAAGATCATTGGCCATGATCTGGAACGGCTGGCCTTTCGCTTCACCATGTTGAACGACGGCGAGGTCGTGCAGTGCCAGATCAGCGACGCTGCGATGGACGAGCTCGCGGGCATGCAGGGCACCGAAAGCAGCGCGCGTCAGGCGCAATTCCTGTCGCTGCGCGAGACCATCGAGCGCATCGCGTCGGATCTCTACGACGAAGCGCCGCGCTTTCACGGCTATGTGGTGCGCATTTTCATGCGGCATTTGGCGAAATAAGCCAGCCTGCATGCGATCCGCCAGGCGGTGAAAGGTTGCGAAAGGATTCGTTAACGGCAGCCTGTAGTTGCAATGGATGGCGCCGACCCCGGCGTGCGATGATGTCTCGCGGTTATTCACGCCCGACATTCTCGCATGACCAGAAGATCACTCCTGCTGCTCGTCGCCGTCGCCCTGCTGGCCGGAAATCTGGCATATGCCGGCCTCTCCGGGCCCAGCGGGTTTGCACGCGATTTCGATCGGAACCTCGCGCGATTCCCAATGGCGGCGTCTATCGCCCGCAGCGATCCCGCCCTCCGGGAGGTCTTGCTCCGAAAGACCGAGGCGGCGTTCAATGAAGGCGGATGGCCCGCCGCAAATGGCGTGCTCAACATCATTCTGGCGAACGAGATGGAAGCCTATGCCGATGACGAACACATCAATGCGGTGGACCGCGCAGAGCTGACAGCCCTTCTGACGCTCATGAGCGACCCATTGGCATGCAAGTCCTTCCTCATGGCGGGTTCCCAACGCGGCGAGTTTTCGGACGCAGCACAAGAGCTTGCGGAGCTAGGGGCGGCTCACGGGGCGGCGATCGCGAACGGATTCGAACGCAAGACAAAGGGTGTCGCCCGGGCGCAGGCTGACGACGAGGAGCTCGGAGCGATCGAGATGCAATTGCGTCGGGGGCCTTTCGCGGAGCTCACCCGGCAGGAGCTCGGGGCAGAGTCGAGATACCTCGACGGCAACCCCGCTTTGATGTGCAGCGCGGCCATCAAGAAGCAGCTCAATCTGCTGTCAGCAGACAGAGTTTACTCGGCTTACGCCTCGCGCCTGCGGCGAGCCAGGGATAACAAAATCGATGTCGTCGAGGTCCGCGCGAAGCTGTGCCGCGAACCCGGTAATAGCTTGTCTTGCCCCTGAGCAGGGGCATCGATGGTGAGATGAGCGTGGGCTCCGCTCATCCCTCAAGCTTTCTCAACAACAGCTTCAGCGCCGTCGCCGCGAATACCTCCATGTTGCCGAACCGGTCGTTGCTTCCCGTCTCCAGCGTCATCACCTCTGACGCGGGTCCCGCAACCGCCATGCAGCTGTGGCCCGCCGCATCGCCGTAGCGATTGCCGGTGGGGCCGGCGGCGCCGGTCTCGGACAGGCCCCAGTCGCTGCCGAAGCGCGTTCGCATCTGCTCGGCCAGCAATTGCGCGTAGGGCTCCGACGAGGATCGAAAGCCCTTCATTCCTTCGTCCGAAATATCCATCAGCACGCGCCTGGCATCGCGCGTATAGACCACCGCGCCGCCGAGGAAATAGGCGGATGCGCCGGGCACCGCGAGCAGGCTGGCCGCGATCAGGCCGCCGGCGGAGGATTCGGCAACCGCAATGGTCTGTTTGCGCGCGATCAGTTTAGCGGCGACCTGTTCCGCAATGCCGACGAGCTCTTTCATATCGTAACCTCTCATTCCTTCGCAACCGAGCTCGGCCTTCCTAGCATACGACAGGACGCTTGGCCGAGTTGCGGGCGGCGGGCAGGCCTGCTTGAATGGCGGGGACAAGTAGAGACATGCGAGGAAACGTGAGAAGGGAGACGTGATGGCGTCCCTGATCGCCGGCGGCATCGACTGCGACGTGCATCCGGCCGTGCCGCATCTGACCAGCCTGCTGCCGTACCTGAACGATTATTGGCGCGATCAGGTGACGACGCGCGGCATGGTCGACCTTATCTCGCAATCCTATCCGCAGAACTCGCCGATCACCGCGCGGCCGGACTGGCGTCCCGAGACCGGCAAGCCCGGCGAGAGTCTGGAGGCCATGCAGCGCCACGTGCTCGATGCATTCAGGCTCGAATGCGCCATCTGCAACCCGCTCTACGGCGTGCAGATGGTCTTTTCGGAAGACATGCAGGCCGCCTTCTGCCGCGCGCTGAACGATTGGCTGGCCAAGGAATGGCTCGATCGCGACCCGCGGCTGCGCGGCTCCATCGTGATCCCGACGCAAAGCGTCGAGAAAGCCGTTGCCGAGATCGAGCGCTGTGCACACGACAAGCGCTTCGTGCAGGTGCTGATGCTTGTCATGGGCGATACGCCGCTCGGCAAGCGCGCGCTGTGGCCGATCTACGAGGCCGCGGAACGCCTGGAACTCCCGGTCGGCATCCACGCCGGTTCCGCCTATCACAATCCGCCGACCGCCGTGGGTTGGGGGTCCTATCACATCGAAGATTATGTCGGGCAGGCCCAGGCGTTCCAGACCCAGCTCACCAGCCTGATCGTCGAGGGCGTATTCGCCAAATATCCGCGGTTGAAAATGGTGATGCTGGAGTCCGGCGTATCCTGGATCGCGCCCTATCTCTGGCGCCTGCACAAGTTCTGGCGCGGGGTACGGATGGAGACGCCGTGGGTCGATCGCGCGCCGCTGGAGATTGTGCGCAGCAACATCCGCTTCTCGTTACAGCCATTTGATGCGCCGCCGGAACCTCAGACATTAATTCGCCTGTTTGATCATATGCAGTCGGACGAATTGGTCCTATTCTCCACGGACTATCCGCACTGGCAGTTCGACGGCCAGGACGCGCTGCCCGAAGGTCTGTCCCCCGATCTCGTGCGCAAGATCATGATCGACAATCCGCATGCAACCTATCCCCGCCTGAAATGAGCCCGCTGCCAAAGGAGGCAAGGCGATGAATATCCAGTTCCGCGAGAACCAAGAAGCCGCTTCGCCATTGACCGTCAAGACCGCAATCGCGGACTGCGACATCCATCCGGCGCGCACGACCCACACCGAGCTCTATCCCTACCTCGCCAAACGCTGGCAGCATCACCTCGAAGTCTACGGCGTCCATGCCTATCAGGGCATGATGGAAGGCCCGCCCTATCCGAAGGCCCAGCCCAACGCCTCGCGCCGCGATGCCTATCCGCCGGAAGGCGGCCCGCAAGGTTCCTCGCTCGCCTTCATGCAGAAGCAACTGCTCGATCCCAACAACGTGCAGCTGGGCGTGCTCAATCCGCTCAACACCGGACAGGGCATCCGCAATCACGAGCTCTCGGCCGCTCTGTGCTCGGCCATCAACGATTGGCAGATCGACAAATGGACCAGCAAGGACAAGCGGTTGAAGGCCTCGATCGTGGTCGGCAATGAGGACGGGCTGTCGGCCGCCGCCGAGATCCGCGAGCGCGCCGGGGACAAGAACTTCGTGCAGGTGCTGCTGCTCAGCCGCAATGTCGAGCCGCTCGGCCAGCGTCGCTATTGGCCGATCTATCAGGCTGCGGAAGAAGCGGGTCTTCCCGTCGGCGTTCACGCGTTCGGCTTCGGCGGCAATCCGATCACGCCCTCGGGTTGGCCGTCCTATTATATCGAGGAGATGGTCGGGCATTCGCAGTGCCAGCAATCGGCGCTGGCGAGCCTGGTTCTGGAGGGCGTGTTCGAGCGCTTCCCGAAATTGAAGATGGTGATGATCGAGGCCGGCTTCGGCTGGGCGCCGTCGCTGGCGTGGCGGCTCGACAAGGCCTGGCAGCGGCTCCGGAGCGAGGTGCCGCATGTGAAGCGGCCGCCGTCGGAATATATCCGCGAGCAGGTGTGGTGGACGACGCAGCCGATGGAAGATCCTGAAAGGCGCGAGGATCTGTTCGATGTCATCAAATGGATCGGCTGGGACAAGTTGCTGTTCGCAACGGATTATCCGCATTGGGACTATGACGAGCCGTCGCGCGTGCTGCCGGCCGGCGTCAGCGAGGCCGACCGCGAGGCGTTCTATCTCGGCAATGCAAAGAAGCTGTACGGACTAAATTGATGGCGCGGCATGTGATTGCCGCGGTCGACGAGCTTCCGCCGGGCACGCGAAAATTCCTGGAGATTGAGGGGCGGCCGATTGCAGTCTTCAACATCAAGGGCGAATATTTCGGCCTGATGAACCGCTGCCCGCATCAGGGTGCGGCACTGTGCGAGGGTCCGCTGATCGGTCTCGCACAGTCGAGCAATCCCGGCGAGATCGAATACACCAAGCTCGGTGAGATCATCCGCTGCCCCTGGCACGGCTGGGAGTTCGACATCCGCACCGGCCAATCCTATTGCGATCCCCGCCGTTTCCGCGTGAAGGCCTATCCCGCCCATGTCGAGCCGGGCGCGAGCGTGGTAAAGGGGCCCTATGTCGCCGAGACCATCCCGGTCAGAATCGAGAGCGACTACGTGGTGGTGGAGCTGTAACTCCTCTCGCCGTCATTCCGGGGCGCGCATAGCGCGAGCCCGGAATCCATCGTGCGACAGGAATGCTCGGAGAAATGGATTCCGGGCTCGCCTCTTCGAGGCGCCCCGGAATGACATTCCAGGGGGAAGAAGCTACCGATTTTTCACACCTTGTTCTGCGCCGCCGCGAGCACCCATTGCCGAAACGCAGCCAGCTTCGGCGCCTCGCGACGACCGTCCGGCGCGACCAGGTAGAAGCCGGCGTCCGCCGGCAGTGCGATCTTGAAGGGGACCACGAGCCGGCCTTTGGCGATGTCGTCCTGCACGTAGGAGGTCCGTCCCATCGCGACGCCGATGCCGTCGATCGCCGCCTGGATGGTCATGAAGATCATGTCGAAGGTGATGCCGGGGTGTCTTGCGATATCGGCCGGCAGGCCCGCCGCGGTCAGCCACAGCCGCCAGTCGTCGCTGTTGGTGCTCGACGTGTGCAGCAGCGGATGGTTGCGCAGGTCCTCGGGGCGGCGCAGCGGCTTGTCGCCGCGCAGCAGCGACGGGCTGCACACCGGAAACAGCTCGTCCGCCATCAGCCAGTCGGCGCGAAGGCCGGGCCATTGGCCGCGGCCATAGCGGATCGCGGCATCGACATTGTCGCGCTGGAAATCGACGAGGCTGGTCGAGGTGGTGATGCGCACATCGATGCCGGGGTGCTGCTCCTGGAAATCGGTCAGCCGCGGCAGCAGCCATTTGGCGGCGAGCGAGGCCAGCGTCGACACTGTCAGCACCTTGTCGTCGTCCTTGCGCAGCAGACGGTCGGTGGCGAGGCGCAAATCGTTGAAGGCGGCGCGGACGCCCGGCAAATAATCGCGCGCCTCCGGCGTCAGCGCCAGCGCGCGGTTCTGCCGGATGAACAGGCGGATGCCGAGCTCCTCCTCCAGCCTGCGGATCTGATGGCTGATCGCGGTCTGGGTCACGTTCAGTTCGCTGGCAGCGAGCGTGAAGCTGAGATGGCGCGCGGCGGCCTCGAACGCCCGCAATCCGTTCAGGGAGGGCAATCTGGCAGTCATTTGGCAGCAGGATGCATGACGTTATTTCATGCGAAAAGGTACAAATTGTCGTTTGTCGCGGCGCAGCAGAAGGCAGATATTAGCGGTCAACTTAGCTCCAGGAGCTGAAAATGTCTACATTGACCGACAATTCGATGACAAATCATCATGCACACGGCCTCCTCTACCAGATCGGCGAGGTTCTCCACGTCTGGCACGAGCGGTACCGGACCCGGCGCGAGCTGACCCACTGGACCGCCCGCGATCTCCAGGACGTCGGGCTGTCGTGGTCCGACATTGCCTACGAGGCCGAGAAACCCTTCTGGCGGGCCTGACAGGCCGCCAGGCCGGCGCCGCCTGAGCACAGGGGCGCCGGCGGTCCCTTTTCCGCAAGGCATGTGTCATGAGCTCGCTTCGCCTCGAAGACCTCAAGCAATATTCGGACGTGCTGCGCACAAGGCACGGTGAGCGGCTCAATGTCCGCTTCGTCGAGCCGCGCGACACCGATGAGCTGCAGCACTATTTCCGCTCGCTCTCGACCCGCTCCCGCTACAACCGCTTCTTCGGCGCGATCAGCGAATTGCCCAAGGGCCTGCTGCACGATTTCCTCGAGGTCGGCGAGCGCGAGCGCTTCACCGTCGTGGCGACCATGATGGTCGACGGCTTCGACACCATCGTCGCCGAAGCGCGCTATGCCTTCCATGCCGAGACCGCGACGCTCGAGTTCGGCCTCTCGGTCGATGACCGCTGGCAGGGCCACGGCATCGCCACCGCGCTCATGAAGAACCTCGAATGCCGCGCGGCCGCGCTCGGTGCGGAGCACATCTACGGCGACACGCTGCGCGCCAACGAGGCCATGGTCTCGCTCGCGCGCAAATCCGGCTTCACGTTCGCCAACCATCCTGATGACTGGAAGCTGGTGCGCTTCGACAAGGAGATCAACCTCGCTCCGCAAGACATTCCCTGCGCGAGCTGGCGCCTCGCCGCCCTTTCCCGTCAGGCCGACAGCCCCTCAGCCTCGGCTTGACATGACTGCAGCCCGGCCTGGCCAAGCCAGAGCCGGGCGTTTTTTTGTTGCGCGGTCTCTTTTCAACGTCATTCCGGGGCGCGCGGAGCGCGAGCTATGATGCGCAATTGCGCATCTGAGAATCCATTTCACCGCGCGTTTGCGGCCCAATGGATTCCGGGCTCGATGCTGCGCATCGCCCCGGAATGACGCTGTAGATGTTAGGCGCGCCTACTTCCCCGTGAACACCGCCTTGCGCTTGTCGATGAAGGCCTGCACGGCCTCCTTGTGGTCGGCGGTCGTGGTGAGGCGGACCAGCCGCTCGGCTTCGTGGTCGCGCGCGGTTTCGAAGTCGAACAGCAGGGCCTCGTCGAGATTGTCCTTCATGTAGCGCAGCGCGAGGCGCGGGCCTTCGGCGAGCGATCTGGCCAGCGCGAAGGCCTCGGCTTGCAGCTTGTCATCAGGCACCACGCGGTTGACGAGGCCGATGGCTTCGCAACGCGCCGCATCGACGCGATCACCGGTGAACATCAATTCGCGCGCCCGCGCGGTGCCGACCAGCCGAGTGAGCAGCCAGGCGATGCCGTAATCGCCTGACAGCGCGATGCGGGCATAGCCGGTGGCGACGAAGGCGGATTGCGCGGCGATGCGGATGTCGCAGGCCATGGCGATGGCGAGCCCGGCGCCGACCGCGGGGCCGGGGAGCGCGGCGATCGTCGGCTTGCGCACAGACACCAGCGCGCCGGTGAGCCGCCGCTGCCGCTCCTGCAGGTCGGCGACCTTGTCGTCAAAGGACATGTCGAGCTTGGCCTTGTCGCGATGCGCACCCATGCCCTTGACGTTGCCGCCGGCGCAGAAGGCTTCGCCCGCGCCGGTCAGCAGCAGCGCGCCGACATCGGGATTCTCGCCGCAGCTCCGGATCATCGTGCGCAGCGCCGGTGTCAGCGCATCCGACAGTGAATTGCGCGCCTCCGGCCGGTTCAGCGTGATCACAGCGACGCGGTCGCGGATCGTGCAGAGGAGCTCGCTGGTGCCGGTATCGATGGTGGTTTCCGTGGTCATGTCGCCTCCCTCGTTCGTCATTGCGAGCGAAGCGAAGCAATCCAGAATCTTTCCGTGGAGCCGGTCTGGATTGCTTCGTCGCTTCGCTCCTCGCAATGACGGGTGTTGTTGTCAGCTTGCCGTCAAAACCTCTCCACCCAGGGCCGCAGCTCCAGCTCCCAGCTCCAGGCGCTGCGCGGCTGCTGTAGCACGTTCCAATAGCTCTGTGCGATCGCGTCGGGATCGAGCATTGAATCCGGCTTGTCCGCCGGCTCGCTTCGCGTCGCGCTCCTGATGCCGCCGTCGATGACGAAATGCGCGACATGGATACCCTGCGGCGACAATTCGCGCGCCATGCTCTGGGCAAGTCCGCGCAGCGCGAACTTGCCCATGGCGAAGGGAGCGGACTGCGCATAGCCCTTGACGCTGGCCGAGGCGCCGGTGAACAGGATCGCGCCGTGCTGGTTCGGCAGCATGCGCTTGGCCGCCTGCTGCGCCACCAGGAAGCCGCCATAGGCGCTGACCGCAATCGCCTGCGCGACGTCGGCCGGCACGAGATCGACGAACGGCCCGCGCGTGCGGCCGGAGGCGTTGTAGACGACGAGATCGGGCGTGCCGATCTCGCGCTCGACCAGGCCGAACAGCCGCTCCACCTCGTCGGGCTCGGTGGCGTTGCAGGCATAGGCCTTGGCCCCGGTCTCGGTGCAGAGCGCGCCAAGCTTCTCGATCTTGCGTGCGGCGAGCGCGATGCGGATGCCCTGCGCCGCAAGCAAGCGCGCCAGCGAAGCGCTGAGGCCTTCGCCGGCACCGACGATGAGGGCGATCCTGTATTTCGGGTGTTCCATGGCGTGATCTCTCGGAAGAAGGGAGCCGTTGATCTATGCATGGTCCCTGCGGACAACCAGCGGGGCGATCACAATTCCGCAGGGCGAATTGCTCCCTCGCGGCGATCATGCCGGCCTGACATTTTGCGGCTTTATCGTTGTCCGCGGCTGGAGCATGATCGACATCATCCAAAGCGGCAAGCGCAAAGAATTGCCGTCGGACGGAAACGAAGAGGAAGATCATGCCCGGACCGGTCACAGCGCAGCCAAAAGATGTCGCGGCCGCACCCTCCGGCCTGCTCGCGCCCGATACGTCGGGCATGAATTTCTACCGCGCCGATCCCGCGCTCACCGACCTGCTGCGCATTCATCTGCCGGAGAACCTGTTCCGTCACATCGAGCCGCATCTCGACCGCCTCGGTGAGCTCGCCGGCGGCCGTCTCGACGAATGCGCGCGGCTCGCCGACCGCCACACGCCCATTCTGCACCAGCGCGACAAGTTCGGCCGCGACGTGCAGTGGATCGAATATCACCCGGCCTATCGCGAGCTGGAGAACGCCGCGTTCGGCGAGTTCGGCATCCATGCGCTCTCGAACGCTAAGGGCATCATGGGCTGGCCGGACAAATATCCTGTTGTCGCCAAGCATGCTTTCACCTTCCTGTTCAACCAGACCGAATTCGGCATGGGCTGCCCGATCAACGTCACCGACGGCTGCGCCAAGCTGCTCGCCAATTTCGGCAGCGAGGCGCTGAAGGCGAAATATCTGGATAGCCTGACCTCGACCGATATGAGCAAGCTGACCCAGGGCGGCCAGTTCATGACCGAGAAGGAGGGCGGCTCCGACGTCGGCACGCTGACCACGCGCGCGGTGCAGGAGGGCGACCATTGGCGCCTCTATGGCGAGAAATGGTTCTGCTCGAATGCCGATGCGAAAGTCGTGATGCTGCTGGCGCGGCCTGAAGGCGCCGGCCCCGGCACGCGCGGCGTCGGCCTGTTCCTGATGCCGCGTTTCCTCGACGACGGCACGCAGAACTATTACCGGATCGTGCGCCTCAAGGACAAGCTCGGGACGCGCTCGATGGCCTCGGGCGAGATCAAGCTCGAAGGCGCGATCGCCTACGCCGTCGGCAAGCTCGACCGTGGTTTCGTGCAGATGGCCGAGATGGTGAACTCCTCGCGGCTGTCCAACGGCGTCAAGTCCACCGCGCTGATGCGCCGCGCCTATCACGATGCGATGACGGTGGCGACCAACCGGGTCGTGTTCGGCCAGCGCATCATCGATCTGCCGCTGGGACGGCGGCAGATGCTCAAGATCATGCTGCCGGTGGAGCAGGGTCTGTCGATGAGCTTCCTCACTGCTGATGCCCTCGACCGTGCCGAGGCCGGCAGCCAGGACGCCGCGGCGCTGCTGCGCATTCTCACCCCGACGCTGAAATTCCGCGCCACGCGCGATGCGCGCAAGGTCTGCGGCGATGCGCTCGAGATGCGCGGAGGTATCGGCTATATCGAGGAATTCGCCACCGCCCGCCTGCTGCGCGATGCGCATCTCGGCTCGGTCTGGGAAGGCACCGGCAACATTGTCGCGATCGATGCGCTGCGGCGGGCTGTGGGTCGTCATGGCGCGGAATCCGCGCTCGCGGCCGATCTGCACGCCCGGCTCGACGACAGCGGCTCGGTACCGCAGGCCTGGCGCGATCATCTGCGTGGCCTCACCGACCGCGCCGTCAGCTTCGCACGTGAAGTTGCGGCCAAGTCCGAGAACGAAGCCGATGCGCGCCGCGCCACCAGCGCGCTCTATCACGTCGCCAGCGCAGTCGCGTTCGCCTGGGAAGCACATCGCATCCACGGCATGCGCGGCGATGCACGCCGGCTGCTGCTGTCGCGCCTCGTGATCGACCATCGGGTGACGCCGAGCGATCCGTTCCGGCTGACGGAAAATACCGCGCAGGCGAAGATCGGCGAACTGCTGCTCGGCGATCGCGCCGCCGGCATGAGCGAGGTTGGCGAACTGGTCCTGGCGGCGTAGGCTGCGCGACTGCGATCAAACAAAAAGCGCGATAGGGAGTGTTCGATGAAGGCCGCCGTCCTTTATGAAGTCAACCAGCCGCTCGTCATCGAGGACATCAGCCTGCCCAAGCCCGGCCCGCGCGAAGTGCTGATCCGCACCGCGGTGGCAGGCCTCTGCCATTCCGATCTGCATTTCATGGAAGGGCTCTATCCGCATCCGCTGCCGGCGGTGCTCGGGCACGAATCCGCCGGCGTCGTCGAACAGGTCGGCTCCGACGTCACCTACGTCAAGCCTGGCGACCACGTCGTCACGTGTCTGTCCGTCTTCTGCGGCACCTGCGACAATTGCACCACCGGCCGCACCGTGCTCTGCACCGACGCCACGGTGAAGATGCTGCCGGGCGTCTCCAACCGGATGCAATGGTCGAAGCCGGAGAAGCTGCACCAGTTCCTCAACCTCTCCTCCTTCGCCGAGCAGATGCTGGTGCACGAGAACGCCATTGTGAAGATCCGCAAGGACATGCCGCTCGATCTCGCCGCGCTGATCGGCTGCGGCGTCATCACCGGCTATGGCGCGGTGGTGAACACGGCGAAGGTGACGGCCGGCGAGACCGTGGCGGTGATCGGCTGTGGCGGCGTCGGCATGGCCGCGATCAACGGCGCGCAGATCGCCGGCGCCGGCCGTATCATCGCCATCGACACCAATCCCGCAAAACTCCAGCTCGCGACCAAGCTGGGCGCGACCGACATCATCAACCCGGCCGAGGGCGATGTCGTGAAGCAGGTGCGCGACCTCACCAACGGCGGCGTGCACCATGCCTTCGAGGTGCTCGGCCGCAAGGAGACGGCCGAGCAGGCTTTTGCGATGCTCGCCTCCGGCGGCACCGCCACCATCGTCGGCATGATCCCGTTCGGCCAGAAGATCGAGCTGCACGGCTTCGACTTTCTGCGTGAGCGCAAAATCCAGGGCTCCTCGATGGGCTCGAACCACTTTCGCGGCGACATGCCGCGCCTGGTCGATTTCTATTTGCGCGGCCGGCTGCATCTGGAAGACTGGATCTCGGCCAAGCTGAAGCTCTCCGAGATCAACGAGGGCTTTGCCAACATGAAAGCGGGCAAGACGCTGCGCAGCGTGATCGTGTTCGATAGTTGATTCCAGAATCGCTGTTTTCTCTCCGTCATTGCGAGGAGCCCTCGCGACGAAGCAATCCAGCAGTCTTCGCGGAGATGGTCTGGATTGCTTCGCTTCGCTCGCAATGACGTGAAGGAATCAATCATCGAACATCTTCGGCGGCACGAAGCCGCCGAACTCGCGCTCGATCAGCTCGGCGAGCTTGAGTGGCGTCCTGTCCTCGAGGAAGGGACCCACGATCTGAGCGCCGACGGGCAGGCCGTGTTTCGACAGGCCGAGCGGAACCGCCGTTGCCGGCAGGCCGGGAAGCGTTGCGATGCCCGGCCAGGCGAGCTGGTCGGAATAGGGGTAATCCTCGCCGTCGATGCTGATCGTTCGCAGGCGCTGCTCCGGCGAATGATCGTGCGGAAAGGCCGGCGTCGGCATGATCGGGCAGATCACCGCGTCGAAGCTCTTGAACAACGCCCGCCATTGCGCGCGCAGGACGGCGCGGCTACCCGCATCGAGCACCCAGGCGCGGTGGCTCGCGGTGATGCCGCGCAGTCGCTCCGTGACGAGGCTGCGATCTTCCGGCGAGAGCTGACTTGCCCGCGCCTGCGCATCCGCCAGCTCGTCGGGAGGTAGGAACGCGCCGAGGAAGCCCAGCAGCATGCGCATGTAAAGCCGCGACGTCTCCGCGAAGTCCGGGAGCAGCGCGCTCTCGCGCGCGACGGTGACGCTGGCCGTCGCAAGATCGGCCGCGAGCCTGTCGATTGCGGCGCGGACATCCCGGTCGCTCGGCAGCAGGGGATGGCTGTCGATCACCAGGACACGAAAATCCCGCAGCGACTGATGCCGCGCGGCCGGCAAATCGAGCTTGTAGGCGATACCGGAATCGAGCGGATCGGGCCCCGCCATGACGTCGAGCAGCAAGGACAGATCCGCCGCCGTGCGCGCCATCGGCCCGATGACGGCGAGGTCGCCCTCGCGCGGAATGGCTGGAAACGGCGGCGGGGTCTCGCCGCGCGCCGCGCAGAGATTGAGGGTCGGCTTGTGCGCGAACACGCCGCAATGAAATGCCGGCACACGCAGGGAGCCACCGATGTCCGAGCCGGTGGCGAGCGCGCAATAGCCTGCAGCGAGAGCTGCCGCCGAGCCACCGGACGAACCGCCCGGCGTGCGGCCGAGATCGTAGGGGTTGTTGGTGGTGCCGTAGATGTCGTTGTAGCTCTGCCAGTCGCCGAGCCCGACCGGCACGTTGGTCTTGCCGAGGATCACGCCGCCGGCCTGCTTGATGCGGGTCACCGCCAGCGCGTCTTCTACGGGCTTGAAGTCCTTCTGCGGCACGAATCCCCAGGTCGTCGGCAGGCCGGCGATGTTGAAGGATTCCTTGATCGTCGTGGGCAGGCCGAGCAGCGGCTTGCGCTCGCCGCGTGCCAGCGCCGCATCCGCCTCGCGCGCCGCAGCGAGCGCGCGATCGAAGTCGCGCACGCACACCGCGTTGATCTTGCCGTCGTGCCGTTCGATACGCGCGATCGCCTCCTGCGCGAGCTCGACCGCCGAGACCTTCTTCGCACGCAACGCGGCCGACAGTTCGACCGCACTCCTGAAACTCCATTCCGATCCGGCCACGGCGCTTCTCCCGCTCTGGTTGCTGAAGGATGATGCGCAGTCTGGCCGAATCTCGCAACGGCTGTTTGATGGAGATTGATGTGCTGCTAGCCGTAGACAGCGAGTGTGATACGAGCTACGCCGCCCCCAGCCGTGGTTCCCCTGTCCAAATCAGGCCACGCCCGCCTTGGCGAGGAAGTCGAGCAGCAGCCTGCTCACGGCGGCCGGCTGCTCCTGCTGGACCCAATGGCCGGCGCCGTCGATGAGATGGCAGCCGAGCATCTTCGTGCACGCGCTGCGCTGCATCGTCTCGAATACGCCGGGCCGCTGATAAGTGCCCCAATCCTGCTTGCCTGAGATGAAGCAGGAGGGCACGTCGATGCTGCGGCCGGCAAACAATTGCATCTCGTTGTTGAGCATGCCCGACGTGCCGTAGCGGTACCATTGCAGCCCGCCCTGAAATCCGGTGCGGCTGTATTCGGCGCTGTAATAGGCAAGGTCGCTGTCCGGCAGCCATTTGTTCGTGGCGATCGCGGCCGGCGAGGGCATCTCCTTCGCGACCGTCTCGGCCATGGTCTCGTGCAAGTCCATTACGTAATAGGTCGGCAGCTTCGCCAGCTCCTGTGCCGACCATGCTTGCAGCGGATAGGGCTTGTTGTCGGTCCAGTCCGCGCTCTTGTGATGATAATAGGCGCGCAGGAAATCGTGCACGCCCTGCGGTGCGCGGTGCATGGCGGCGTTCGCCTCGCGCGTCGAATAGTACCATTGGTAGTGCTTGCGTGGCCGCGGCAGCGCGGCGAGTTCGCGATGCACGGGGTCCTCCACCGCGGGCTCCGCCGGATTGTCGACCGTGCCGAACGGCAGCGGCGGCGGTCCGCCGAATGGCGCGCTCAGCATCGTCACCGAACGAAACACGTCGGGCCGGATCAAGGCGCACCAGGCTGCGACCGGGCTGCCAAAATCATGTCCGACCACATCGACCTGCCTGTAGCCGAACGCCGACACCAGCCCGAGCGCATCGCGCACGAGATTGAACAGCGAGAACGGCGCGAGAGGGCCGTCGTACTCCGCGCTCCATCCCGTGGTGCGCCCGTAGCCGCGCTGGTCCGGTGCGATCACGTGGTAGCCGGCCGCGCCAAGCGCCGGCATCACCTTGCGCCAGGAGAAGGCGAGCTCGGGAAAGCCGTGCAGCAGCAGGATGCAGGGTCGTCCCTTGGTCTCGAAACCGGCCTCCAGCACATGCATCCGCAAGCCGTTGATGCCGTCGACGGTACGCGAGCGGATGCCGGCGGGCAGGGGAATGTCGGCGAGTGCGGTCATGGTATTCTCCACACGGGCAGTATCGTAGGGCGGGCAAAGGCGCAAAGCGCCGTGCCCACCGTTTTCAACGCGAGACGGCGTGGGCACGCTTCGCTTTGCCCATCCTACGACACCGCCGCGCAAACGAACGCGTTGCCCTTGCGCCGGATCTTCCCCACTGACGGCGAGGGAAAATGCGCCGTGCAGCACAGCGTGTCGGTGTCGCAATAGCGCTCCAGGAAGCTGCGGCGCGTCTTCGCGGCTGCGGCCGGATCGACGTCGAACTTGATCGACAGCTCCGGGTAGAGCGTCTGCAGGGGCGAGTGCATGAGATCGCCGGAGAACACCGCATCGTCCTTGCCGCGGCCCATCGCGATGGCGATATGGCCCGGCGTATGGCCAGGTGTCGGCAGGATGCGGACGTGGTCGCCGATCTCGTGGTCGTTGCCGACGAGCTCGTGCCTGTTGGCCTCGACCACCGGCAACACGCTATCGACGAAGGGCGGAATCTCCGTCTTCGCGTTCTGCGCGGACCAGTGATCGAACTCCTGCTTGGCGAACACATAGCGCGCCTTGGGGAAGGTCGGCACCCAGCGGCCGTTCTCCAGACGCGTATTCCAGCCGACATGATCGACATGCAGATGCGTGCACATCACGAAGTCGATGTCGTCGACCGAAAACCCCGCGGCATCGAGTCCCCGCAGGTAGGTATCGTCCGTCTTCATGTTCCATTTCGGACGATTGGGCCGCGGCTTGTCGTTACCGATGCAGCTGTCGACCAAAATGGTGTGATGCGGCGTCTTCACCACGTAGGACTGGAAGCACAGCAGCAGCACGTCCTCTTCGTCCAGCGCCTTCGCCTCGCGCATCCAGGCCCGGTTCTCGGCCAGCACCTCGGCCGTCAGCCCCGGCAGCATTTCCAGCGCCGGGACGAACGAGGTCTCCTGCTCGATGACGCGATGGATGGTGAGATCGCCGACCGAGAACTTGAGGCTCATGAGGACTCCTGAGACTTATGCCGCTGGCGGCACCGAGATCTTGACGGAGGGCCGCTCCAGCATCTTCTGGTGGAAGGCGTCGAGCTTGGGAAAGGCCTTGCGCCAGCCGCAATCGGCGAAGCGGAAGTCGGCATAGCCGAGCACGCAAACGAGGCCGATCTGCGAGATGTCGAACGGGCCGTTCAGCACGTCAGGCATGTTCTCGAAGCGCGCCATGCCGGTCCAGGCCCTGTTCCAGTGATCGTCCGACCAGGCCTGCCATTGCAGGCCCTGCGGCCGCACCATCTTCTCGTAGCGGCACAGCAGCATGGAATCGAGCATGCCGTTGATCAGCGAGTGATTGGTCTTGGCCTTCCAGCGCCGCGGGCCGTAATCCGGGACCAGGCTGCCGCCGGCGATCTCGTTGAGATATTCGACGATGACGTAGGAATCCAGGATCACCTCGCCGTCGTTGTTGATCAGCACCGGCAGCTTCTTCAGCGGCGTGATCTTCGAATAGTCCTCGTTGGCCGTGCCCGGCACGACGCTCGCAGGCACGAGCTCGATCTTGTCGATCAGCCCGAGCTCGATCGCGGCGATGCGCACCTTGCGGGCAAAGGGCGAGGCGGGGGAGAAGGTGAGCTTCATGGGAATTCCCTGGGCGGTGACCGGCAACTGGTTTTCGTCATTGCGAGGAGCGAAGCGACGAAGCAATCCAGAGTGTCGCCGCGGAGGGATTCTGGATTGCTTCGCTTCGCTCGCAATGACGGCGAGAGACGGAGGCCTTACGCCGCCACGACCTCCTGGCGCTGCTCGCCGAGGCCTTCGATGCCGAGCGTGACGACGTCGCCGACATTGAGGAAGGTCGGCGGCTTCATGCCGAGGCCGACGCCGGGCGGGGTGCCCGTGGTGATGACGTCGCCGGGCAGGAGCGTCATGAACTGCGAGACATAGGAGATGCACTTGGCCATGGAGAAGATCATGGTCTTGGTCGAGCCGGTCTGGCGGCGCTGGCCGTTGACGTCGAGCCACATCGACAGGTTCTGCACGTCCTTGATCTCGTCCTTGGTGGCAAGCCAGGGTCCGAGCGGGCCGAACGTGTCGTGCGACTTGCCCTTGGTCCATTGACCCAGGCGCTCGATCTGGAAGGCGCGCTCGGAGACGTCGTTGCAGACGCAATAGCCGGCAACGTGGTTCAGCGCGTCGGCTTCCGAGACGTATTTGGCGCGGGTGCCGATGATGGCGGCGATCTCGACCTCCCAGTCGAGCTTGGTCGAGCCGCGCGGCTTCTCGACCGGATCGTTCGGGCCCGACAGCGAGGTGTTGGCCTTCATGAAGATGATCGGCTCGCTCGGGATCTCGGCGCCGGTCTCCTTGGCATGGTCGGAATAGTTGAGGCCGATCGCCACGAATTTCGAGATGCCGGTGACGGGGGCACCGAACCGCGGCTTGCCGGAGACGGCGGGCAGCGAGGCGGGATCGAGCGCCGCCAGCTTCTTCAGGGATTCCGGCGAATAGGCCTCGCCGGTGAGGTCCTTCACATGCGCCGACAGGTCGCGCAACTGGCCGGATCTGTCGATCAGGCCGGGCTTTTCCGCCCCCTTCTCGCCATAACGAACAAGCTTCATTCTCGTTTCTCCCTGGAGATTGGACCGATCGGTTGAATAGCTTCTTGGAACAGGGCGGCGGGAAATTCAACCGCTCAAAACGGAGATCACCCCAGCGCCATAAACCTGAACGCGTCGCCGTCGCGCTCGATGTGCCCGGCCGAAAAGTGCCCGCCGATCACCAGCGTCGGCGTGTCGGCGAAGCGGCCGAACAGCGCCGCCCTGGTCGTAGCGGATTGCCCCTGGTCGGAATCGGCGGTGGAGGACCAGTCGAGATGCGCCATCTGGCAGGGGTGGTGGGCGACGTCGCCGGTGAGCAGGCCCTGCTCGCCGTCGGACCGGATCAGGACGCTCATATGGCCGGGGCTGTGGCCCGGGGTCGGGATCATGCTGATCTCCTCGCAGATCCTGTGGTCGCTCGCGATCAAATCGGCCCTGCCGGCATCGACGATCGGCTGGACGGAATCGCCGAACACGGCCTGCTTGTCCGGCTCGGTCGAATGGTCGCGCCAATATTCGTATTCGGTCCTGCCGAAAATGTAGCGCGCCTTCGGAAAGGTCGGCACCCATGAGCCGTCGACCAGCTTCGTATTCCAGCCGACATGGTCGACGTGGAGATGCGTGCACAGCACGGTGTCGATGCTGTCAGGCGGAAACCCCGCTGCTGTCACGGTCTCCAGAAAGGGTGTGCTGCGGTTGTTCCAGGTGGGGACGCCGCGGCCCTGCTTGTCGTTGCCAAGGCCGGTGTCCACCACGATCCGGCGCGTCGGCGTCTGCACCACCAGCGAGTGGATCGACATCTTCAGACGCCCTTCTGCGGTGGCGAAATGCGGGATCAGCCAGGGCAGCTTCTGGATCTCGTCATGGGTCGCTGCCGGCAGGATGAAGCGGGTCGAGCCGACCGTCTCCATTTCGACGAATTTCGTGATCCTGACCTTGCCGACTTTCCACTGCATCCGGCGCCTCCCCCGCATTCTTGCTCTTGCGCTGGAACATGCCCATTTTCTGCCATCGAGCGCAATGGATCATCTGAGGTGATGTGGCGTTATCGCGGGGAACTGGACAGTAGCCGAAGAGGACGCCATGCCAGAGCTTGCGATTTCCGCGGAGAAGGTCGCCTTCATTATCGAAAAGGCGCGCGAATTCGACGTCAAGGAGGGGGCTTCTGATCCCGACTCCGGCTCGAACGCCGCCGACGACGATATGATGGACGTCCTCGACGACGACGGCTCCGATCCTGTCGTCCAGGAGCTCGGCAGCTTCATGATCGCGCTGAACGAGGACGAGCAGCTCGATCTCGTCGCGCTGACTTGGCTCGGCCGCGGCGACGGCACGATCGATGAATGGGACGATCTGCGCGCCCGCGCGGTGGAGGCGAGGCGTGAGTATCGCAGCCCGCGCCGCGAGACTGTGCACTATCTGCTCGGCGAGCCCATGCTGGGCGACCTGCTCGCAGACGGGCTCGACGAATTCGGCATCGACTGGACCGATGAGCGCACCACCGCCGATTCCTCCGCTCCGAGCCAGCAGGATGAGGACGAGCCGACCAAGCAGCGGTGATGATCTTACCTCGCCCCGCTTGCGGGGAGAGGTCGGCGCGAAGCGCCGGGTGAGGGGGACTCTCCACGAGTCCAGCTCTCACCGTGTTTGTCGAAGCAGCCCCTCACCCCAACGCTCTCCCCGTAAGAACGGGGAGAGGGAGAGGACCAGTTACAGCGTCCCCGGGAAAGCACCGCCATCGAGCAGGATGTTCTGGCCCGTGATGAAGCCGGCCTTGGCGCCACATAGGAAGGCGCAGGCATAGCCGAACTCGTCGGGCTGGCCGAAGCGGCCAGCGGGGTTGAGCTTGGCGCGCTCGGCCAAAATCTGCTGCGGTGTGACACCGCGCTTGTCGGCCTCGCCCTTCGCGGTGCTGGTCAAGCGATCGGTCTCGAACGGGCCCGGCAACAGGCCGTTGATGGTGACGTTGTTGATGACAGTCTTGCGCGACAGGCCGGCGATGAAGCCTGTGAGCCCGGCGCGCGCGCCGTTGGAGAGGCCGAGGATATCGATCGGCGCCTTGACCGCGGCCGAGGTGATGTTGACGATGCGGCCGAACTTGCGCGCCATCATGCCGTCGACCGTCGCCTTGATCAGCTCGATCGGGGTCAGCATGTTGGCGTCGATCGCCTTGATCCAGTCATCGCGGGTCCAGTTGCGGAAATCGCCGGGCGGCGGGCCGCCGGCATTGTTGATCAGGATGTCGGGCTCGGGGCAGGCCTTCAGCACCGCCTCGCGGCCCGCGGGCGTCGTGATGTCGCCGACGATCTCGGTGACCGTCACGTCGGGATAGGCCTTGCGGATCTCGTCGGCGGTCTTCTTCAGTGCTTCGGCGCCGCGCGCGGTCAGCGTGACGTGAACGCCGGCCTCGGCCAGCGAGACGGCGCAGGCGCGGCCGAGGCCCTTGCTGGATGCGCAGACGATGGCGCGGCGACCTTTGATCCCAAGATCCACTGTTTCACTCCCGTATATGTCAGGCAGGTTTTGGACAGGCCGCACTCTAGCCAAATGCGATGCTGCTGATAAGAGACGGGCTCGCATCAAAATGCATGGCGCGCGCCTGGGTGATGCAAATGCGCGGGCATGATCCGGACTAGATGCGCCGCTCCTGCTTGAGGCGGTCGATCGCGGCGGCGGCTTCCGGCGGCAGCGACTTGAAGCCCATCTGGCCCAGGGTCGAGAACAGCGGCCGCAGATGCGAGCCGGCGAGGAAGGGCGGCTGGCGGTTCGCCGGCACGATCTGGTCGAACACCAGTACCAAGGTGGTGGCGACGAGGCCCACCCTGGCGGCGCCGAGCGCCGCGCCGCCGAACCGGTCGCCGATGCCGGCCTCGCCGATCGTGTCGTTCAGCGCGATGCGGCCGATATGGCCGAACAGCATTCCGACGACAACGAAGATGGCGAAGAACCAGATCCAGTTCTGCAGCAGCGGCGAGTTCGGATTGCCGGCGATCTGCGGTGCGATCAGCGGCATCAGTGCCACCGCGATCGGCGCGGCGAGCAGATAAGCGAGGATGGTCATCGCGCTGCGCAGCAGCCCGGTCCTGAACCCCAAGCCGACCGCGACGGCCAGCGTGGCATAGACGGCGAGATCGAAACTGTTCATGCGAAAAAGCCCTGCCTCGACGGAACGAATGAACGCCGAGCCGATCATTCCGGTTTCAGATCGCTAAAATCGTCTGTATTGGTGGCTCCAAAGCTTAAGGGAACCGCGCAAGGAACGCGTCATGTCAGACCTATTCGACGTCAGTAAAGAAACCATCCTCGTCACGGGTGCGAGCCAGGGGCTCGGCCGGCAATTTGCCCGGGTGCTGGCGGCGCATGGTGCGGCCGTCGCGCTCGCTGCGCGGCAGACCGACAAATTGAGGAGCCTGGAAGAGGAAATTCGCGGCAAGGGCGGCCGTGCCGCGGCAGTCTCGCTCGACGTCACCGACACCGCCTCGATCGCCAGGGCCGTCGATGCCGTCGAAGCCGCGCTCGGCCCGGTCACGGTGCTGATCAACAATGCCGGCATCGCCATCGAGAAGCTCGCGACCGAGCAGACCGAGGCGGATTGGGACGCGGTGGTCGGCGCCAATCTCAAGGGCGCCTATTTCCTCGCAACCGAAGTGGCGCGCCGCATGATCGCGCGCAAGCAGCCGGGCAACATCGTCAACATCGCCTCCGTGCTCGGCACCGGCGTCTTGAAGGCGCTCTCGCCTTACGCGATCTCCAAGGCCGGCATCATCCAGGCGACGAGAGCGATGGCACTTGAGCTCGCGGGCCAGAACATCCGCATCAACGCGCTCGCGCCCGGCTATATCGATACCGAGATGAACCACGCCTTCTGGTCGACGCCGGCAGGCGAGCGCCTCGCCAAGCGCATCCCGCAACGCCGCGTCGGCGCCGAGTCCGATCTCGACGGCGCGATCCTGCTGCTGGCATCGAATGCGTCGCGCTACATGACGGGCAGCGTGGTGACCGTGGACGGCGGGTTCTTGCTGAGTTGAACGGTATTCGCCGCCCTATCCACGGGAATCAATTACCGCATCTCCCCTCTGATCATATCCGCCGCCTTCTCCCCGATCATGATGGTCGGCGCATTGGTGTTGCCGCCGATCAGCGTCGGCATGATCGAGGCGTCGACGACGCGCAATCCTCCGACGCCATGCACCTTCAACGCGGGATCGACCACGGCCATCGCGTCCGTGCCCATCTTGCAGGTGCCGACGGGGTGATAGACGGTGTCGACACGCGCGCGCAGAATGGCGCGGATGTCGTCATCCGTTGTCACACCGGATGTGAACATGTCCTTCTTCTGCAGCGCGCGCAGCGCAGGCGTCTCCATCAGCCGCCGCGTCGTCTTGAAGCCGGCCACCATCGCCTCGAGATCTTCCGCCTCGCCCAGAAAGTTCGGGTCGATCATCGGTGCTGCGAGCGGATCGGCGCTTTTCAGCCTAATACTGCCGCGGCTCTTCGGTCTGAGCAGACAGAAATGGCATGAGAAGCCTGCCTCCTTGTGCTTCTTGCGGCCGTGGTCGTCGAGCATCGCGATGACGAAGTGGAGCTGGATGTCCGGTATGTCGAGATCGGGCCGGGTCTTCAGAAAGCCGCCGCACTCGGCGAAATTGGTGGTCATCACGCCGCGCCGCTCGCGGCGATATCGCTGGATACCGCGCAGCAAGGATGGCAGCCGATTGATCGAGGCGTGAACGAAGTGCGGATAATCGGAGGCGTAGACGAATACGAAATCCGGATGGTCCTGCAGATTGCGCCCGACGCCGGGCAGGTGATGCACGACGCCGATACCGTGCGCGGCCAGCGCGTCGCCGGCACCTAGTCCCGACAGCATCAAGAGCTGCGGTGACTGGAAGGCGCCGGCGGCGAGGATCACCTCGCGGCGGGCGCGCAGCTGCTTTGTCTGCTTGCCCTGCACATATTCGATGCCGACCGCACGCCCTGATTCAAACATGATTTTCGTTGCTTGCGCCCCGGTCTCGACCCGCAGATTCGGCCGCTTGCCCAGATGGGGCGCCACATAAGCCCGCGCCGCGCTCCAGCGCTCGCCGCCCCGCTGGGTCACTTGGTAGCTGCCGAGCCCTTCATGGTCCTCGGCATTGAAGTCCTCGCGGATGCGGAACTGCGCCTCGCGCGCGGCCTGATGGAAGATGTCGTGAATCGGGTTGTCCGAGCGCAGCCGGTTGACATGCAGCGGTCCGCCCTTGCCGTGATATTCGCCGTCGAAATCGGCGTTGTCTTCCGAGCGCTTGAAGTAGGGCAGCACGTCCGCATAGGACCAGCCGGAATTGCCGAGCGCGGCCCAGTGGTCGTAATCCCATTTGTGGCCACGGATATAGACCATGGCGTTGATCGCCGAGGACCCGCCGAGGCCCTTGCCGCGCGGCTGATAGCCGATGCGGCCGTTCAATCCCTTCTGCGGCACGGTATCGAACCCCCAGTTGGCCGCGGCGTAAGGCAAGGCGAGCCCGAATGGCGTCGTGATCCGCCAGGTGTCATTGCGTCCGCCCGCATCGAGCAGCGCAACGGATGTCGGCGCATCCTCCGACAGCCGCCCCGCAATTGTGCAGCCGCCCGAGCCGGCGCCCACGACGACGAAATCGAATGTGTCGGTCAATGTTGTTCCCCCCCGTTCACCGTCATTCCGGGGCGCGCGAAGCGCGAACCCGGAATCCATTCAGCCGCATGACGTGCTGTGAGATGGATTTTCGGGTTCGATGCTGCGCATCGCCCCTGAATGACACTCCGGGCGTTTCGCCCTTAATCTTGTTGCCCCAGGCTGGCGTTTTGTGGAACTTCTGGCAAGAGCGCGCGGATTGGTGCGGAAATTGGTCGATTCCCCTGTCATAAAGTCGAAAAAAACGTTCCCGCAGCCCTTTCCAAAGGCAGCCCGCCTTGATACATACCGCCCGCACCCGACGGGCATTGCCCCTGGGGTCGCCTTCCAAGGAAGCCTTTGGGACGGAAGCGGAGAGCCAGCGCGACCAGCGCCGGCCTCAACCGACCGTCCCCAGGATGCAACCGAAGGCGCGCAAAGGTTTAACGCGGGGTGGAGCAGCCCGGTAGCTCGTCAGGCTCATAACCTGAAGGTCATAGGTTCAAATCCTATCCCCGCAACCAAGGAAACCTAAGCCCCTGAAATCGTGAGATTTCAGGGGCTTTGTATTTCAGGCTCCTGTTGAAGCCGCAACCAATCTTCCTAGTCTATTGATGCTGGTTCACCTGAGCGCACGGCTTCTTGGATGTGCAGAGCGATCTCGTCTTCGCTGCGGCCACCGTTGATCGCGGCGCGTCCGCCAAAGATGAAATGGGGCACCGAGCGGACGCCTGCCTCCGCAGCCAGGACCGCCTCGTGCTCGACACGTCTGTGTTGCTCGGGATCGAGCGCTATCGCACGAGCTTCTTCGCGTTCGAACCCATAGGCCACGGCGATATCCGCGAGGACATCGGCGTCTGAGATGTTCTTTGCTTCCAGAAAATGGGCACCGGTGATCGCGACCGCGAGCTGATGCTGCGTACCTCGTGCTCGCGCCGCAAGGATTAACCCGTGCGCCGCTTGCGTTCTGTAAGTCCAGAGCTGGCGGCTTAGGTCGAGGTCAAGGCCGGACGCCCGTGCTTCCGCCTCAGGCCGGGCGAACGAAGCCTTCGGATCCGTCACACCATACCGCGAGCGGAGAAGATCCGGAATGTAGAGGCCCTCCGCTGGCGCATCGGGAAGCAAAAGGACAGGATGTTGTCGAATATCCACGTCCAGCTCAGGGAACCGTTCCGCCAGGACCTTATCGAGGCGGTGATGTCCGATGATGCACCAAGGACAGGTGATCTCGGTGTAAAGGTCGATTTGGAGCATTATGTCATCCCTCTGATCGTTGAGCTTGCGGTCGTGGGTTAATCTGAGCCACTCGGCGGCGGCTGCGGCGCCTTTCATCCGTGAGTCAGGACGGGCTATCGGCGGGAGGCAAGCCGGGATCGATCCCGGTCATCTTTACGGACACATCCCACAGTCGTTTGGCGAACTGCGGATTCCTCGCCTCCTCAGAGGGAACACCTTCACCGGAAGGGCCGCGCAGCCCGGAGAATCCCGTCGGCCCGTAGTAACCGCCAGGCTTTATTCGTCCGGTCGCTGCGTGCAGCGCGCCCCAGGCGCCCATGGCGGGCGTGGCGAATAGCAACCCGATCAGGGACATCGCTATGTTGCCCCACCAGCTGCCGCGGGCGAGGTTCGTTCCGACAAGACCCGGATGGCAGGCTACTGCCGTTACCGGCGCTCCTGCCGCGCTCAACCGCCGGTCCAGCTCGAAGACGAAGAGCAGGTTCGCGAGCTTGCTGGCGCCATAGCGCGGGAGCCAATTGTAGGTCTTCTGCGCGTTAAGGTCTTCCCATTCGATTTTCGCGTCCTTGTGCTGCCCGCTGCTCGTGACGACGATGCGCGATCCGGGCGTTTCCATGAGCTTGGGCAGCAGCAGCGCGGTCAACGCGAAGCAGCCAAGGTGATTGACGCCGAATGTCTGCTCGAAGCCCTGTGCTGTGCGCTTCAGCGTCGGCCCCTGCACGCCGGCATTGTTGATCAGCACGTCAACACGCGCCTCCTTGACGGCCAGTTCGGCCGCGCGTCGCACACTCGTCAGATCCGCCAGGTCAAGCGGCAGGAACGCGAGTTCAGCCCCCGGAGTCTTTTGACGAATCCGGCTCATCGCGGCTCTCGCCTTCGCTTCGTCGCGGCAGGCGAGCAGCACCCGCGCATGCCGCGCCGCCAGCGCGCTCGCCACTTCGAAGCCTATGCCGGTATTGGCCCCCGTGACGATGAAGCACTTGCCTGACTGATCGGGCACATCGGCCGTCGTAAATCCCTTGGATGGCACAGGTTTCTTCTCTCTCTCGACACGCGTTTGGGTCTGTCGCTCCTGAAAACCGCACTCAGGCAGCGCCTTGGAGCGCAGTGCGGATCTGCGCTTCAGCCGAGGCCGTAGCCGCCTTTACGGCGTCGGGGCCGTAAGCAGTCCCCTCGACACGGATCAGCTCGATATCGGTCAAGCCGACGAAGCGCAGCAGGTGCATGAGGTAGCCGGTCTGGAAGTCGAACGACGCGTATTGTCCTTCAGAGAAGACGCCGCCGCTCGCCACGACGAGATAGACCTTCTTGCCGGACAATAGACCCTTGGGGCCGTTCTGGTCGTATTTGAACGTGACGCCCGGCCATGTGATGTAATCGAACCATGCCTTGAGTTGCGAGGACGGACCGAAATTGATCATGCCCGAACCGATGACGATTGTGTCGGCGGCCTTGATCTCATTGACCAGCGCTTCGGCGAGCCCGACGGCTTGCGCCTGTTCCGGCGTACGTGCTTCCGGCGACGCCATACGGCCATTGATGAAGGCCGGTGTGATATGCGGCAGCGGCTCCGCCGAAACATCGCGTGTCGTCAGCGTGGCGCCCGAGTGGGCCTTAAGCCGTTCGGCGATCTCAGCCGCGAAACGGCTGGACAGGCCTTCGGCACTGCGTGGGCTCGAAGTGATGAGAAGGATGCTGGTCATGCTTGCTCCAGGTCTCTCAGTGATTGGCGATTGCAGGAGCAGCGCGAACGAACTCCTTGTTTGAAACCTGCTCGACGAGGAACTTCGCGAGATTTCCTCTCGATAGTTTCGTGCCGAGCTTGGATTTTCCGTACCAGCCGACGTCGATGGTCCCGCTGGCCGGGCCATCCCTGAGGTTCGGAATCCTCACCAGCGTCCAGTCCAGCCCTGAATCCCGAACCAATTCGGCAGTTGCTCTGATGTCGTCTACGCCCTTGCGCGCAATCAGCTTGAACAGCATCAAAAACGAATGGGCCTTGAGGTCGAAGCTATCTTCCGGATCGCGATAACTCGCCGTGGAGATTTGAATAAGGCGATGAACACCCAGCTTCTTCATGACCGAGACGATGTTGCCGACACCGTGCATGATCGGCCGGTCGCCCTTGATCTTGAGACTGTTGGGTCCCAGTGCACTGATGACCGCCGTAGAACCACGGATGCACTCGGCCATCGCCTTCACGTTCGTCAGGTCGCCGACGACGATTTCAATTTTTCCTTGGTAGTCCTTCAGTTTGCTGGCATCGCGCGTATAGACCGACAGGCTGTAGCCTTGCCTGAGCGACTCCTCGATGATGTACCGTCCGGTCGGACCGGTTGCGCCGAATAGCGAAATCTTCATTGCTCTTCCTCGCGAAATCACTGCTGCGAGGCGGAGCCGCACCGACAATGGTGCTGGGACCAAGGTTGGAAAGTGTCATTCTTGTCAGCCATGCATGCATTCCTTTGGTTGGTATGTTTTGCTGACTAGATGATTGGAGTAGACTGCCCGACAGACAAGAACGTAGATTTTTGAGGCCTAGTCACATGCGTATGACCGACCCCATTCCACTCCAGCCCGGAACGTATCCCGGCTGCGGGCCCGTCAAAGAGGTCCTTGGGCGCATGGGCGACAAGTGGACCATTCTCGCCATCACGGCGCTGGTCGAGCAGCCACGGCGCTTTAACGAGTTGAAGCGTTCGATAGGTGGGATTTCGCAGCAGATGCTCACCCGTACGCTCAAGGCGCTCGAGCGCGACGGGATGGTGACGCGGAAAGTTCATCCGAGCGTCCCGCCTCAAGTCGAGTACAGCCTGACTGATCTCGGAAAGTCGCTTGCCGTACCGTTGATGCAGCTGGCGACCTGGGTGGTGGATCACATGAGCGAGATTGAAGGCTCTCGCGAATTGCACGACCGTCGCGAAGAGAAACTCCGAGGGAATATTACGCCGGCCCATCAAGGCTAGTCAGGACGCAGGCGTTTCGTAGTCACTCTGAATCTGCCCAAACATTGTCGTTTGGCGCACTTCTGCGCTCGATCGGCGCAGGACGCCGGCAGTACGGGCGATGGCTCTTCGTTTGCCCGACGGGTCAACCAAATCCAGTAGCCAACACAATGGGATCGCTACTTTGCATGGGGTTGTTTTCCGCCTCTTTTGGGATCTGATCGAATCCGTCCCGGGTATGAGCTCTGAGCCGCGCCTCACGCTAGGCCAGAAACGTCCGAAACCGCCGCAGCGCGATCGCGAAGAAGGCGCTGCCGATCACGGCGAGCGCGAGGAGCTGCGGCCACACCGCCTCCAGGCCCGCGCCGCGGAACAGGATCGCCTGCGCCAGCATCACGAAATGGGTGTTGGGCGCCGCCAGCATGATGTCCTGGACGAATTGCGGCATGCTCTCCCGCGGCGTCATGCTGCCCGAGAGCGTCTGCAGCGGCAGCAGGGTCATCATCAGGAGCAATCCGAACTGCGGCATCGATCCGGCGACGGTGGCGAGGAAGATGCCCATGCTGGTGGTCGCAAACAGCTGCAGCGCCGCGCCGAGCAGGAACAGCGCGACCGAGCCGTCGATCGTGACCGCCAGCCATCCCTTCACCACGAAGACGATCGACAGCGCCGAGGCCGCCAGCACCACCAGGCCCATCGACCACACCTTGCTGACCATGATCTCCAGCGGGGTAACCGGCATCACCAGCAGATGCTCGATCGTGCCGTGCTCGCGCTCGCGGATCAGCGCCGCGCCCGTCAGGATGATCGAGAGCATGGTGATCGAGGTGATGACCTCGTCGATGGCGCCGAACCAGGCTTTCTTCAGCTCCGGGTTGAAGCGTGCCCGCAAGGTGAGCTCAATCGGCGCGGTCTGCGCATTGCGCGTCCGCGCCAGGAACTCCGCGACTTCCGCGCTGACGATCTGTTCGACATAGCCGCCGCCGTTGAAGGCCTGCGATATCCGCGTCGCGTCGATGTTGAGCTGAATCGTCGGCGACTTCCGTGCCAGCAGGTCGCGCTGGAAGTCCGGCGGGATGTTCAGCGCAAAGGTGTCGAGCCCGGCGTCCATCCGCCGGTCCATTTCATATTGCGAGATCAGGTGCGGCTCGGAAAAGTACGGCGGCGTGAATGCCAGGTCGATGCGGCTCGAAACCGGGGAGCGGTCCTCGTCGACGATGGCGATCGCGGCGCGGTTCAGAGTTTCCGGCAGCGCCTTGGCACCGGCATAGATCGCGAGCGTGAAGGAGTAGACGATCAGCACGAGCAGCATGGGGTCGCGCACCAGGCCGCGCAGTTCCTTGACGCCGAGCTGAAACACGTTGTCGAAGCGCATGGTCACCGAGCCTGTTTCTTCAGCAGCATCGCGCCGGCAATCACCAGGATGGGCACCATGACGGCGAGCGCCAGCAGATCGTTGTGGAGCGTGTCGAAGCCGAGGCCCTTGGAGAAGGCGCCGCGCGAGATCGTGACGAAATAGGTGGTGGGATAGAGCCGGCCGATCGCAGCTCCCAGGCCTTGGAGCGATGATACCGGATCGATCAGGCCGGAATACTGGATGGCGGGAATCAGCGTGATCAGGACGGTGCCGAACAGCGCGGCGATCTGGCTTTTCATGAAGGCCGAGATCACCAGCCCCATGCCGGTGGTGGCCGTGACGTAGAGCAGCGCGGCGAGCGCGTAGGTCGCAAAGCTTCCGGTGAAGGGGACGCCGAAGACGGTGAGCGCGAAGCCGACCAGGAGCAGGAAATTGGCGAAGGCCAGCACGACATAGGGCAGCTGCGTGCCGAGCAGGAACTCCAGCCGCGTCACCGGCGTGACGTAGAAGTTGACGATCGAGCCCAGCTCCTTCTCGCGCACCACGGCGAGCGCGGCGAGCACGGCCGGAATCAGGACCAGCAGCAGCGGGATGATGCCGGGCGCCATCGCGACGACGCTGATGACGTCGGGATTGTAGCGGTAGCGCACTTCCAGCTGGTAGCTGCCGGCGATCGCCGCCTCGCCATAGAGCTCGCGGCCCTTCTGCGCGAGCCAGTTCGCGTGGATCGCCTGCGCATAGGAGCGCAGCGTCTCGGCCCGCGTCGGATTGGCGCCGTCGACCCAGGCGCCGATCTCGACATGGCGGCCGCGGCTGACGTCGCGGCCGAAGCCGGGGGGCAGCTCGATTGCGAGGCCGATCTCGCCGGCGCGCATGCGGCGGTCGAGATCGGCGTAGTCGCTGATCGGGGGCTTCTCGGTGAAATAGCGCGAGCCCGCGATCTGGAGGCTGTAGTCGCGGCTGATCGCGGTGTCGTCGCGGTCGAGCACGGCGAAGCTCAAATTCTCGACGTCCATGCTGATGCCGTAGCCGAGCACGAACAGCAGCAGCACGCTGCCGAGGATCGCGAGCGTGGCGCGGATCGGGTCGCGCCGCAGCTCGAGCGTCTCGCGCCGGGAATAGGCGAGCATGCGCGTCGGATTGAACCCAGCGCTGCGGCGCCGGGCGGGCGTTGGGCTCGCGGATGCGGGCGGCGAGGCGGTTGCCGGCTCGCCCGCCGGCTCTGCCGTGTCTGCGATCGCCTCTTCCAGGCAGGCGATGAAGGCCTGCTCGAGCGTAGCGGTGCTGTGCGCCCCCACGATGGCTGCGGGCGAGTCCGAAGTCAGCACCTTGCCGGCATGCATCAGCGAGATCCGGTCGCAGCGCTCGGCCTCGTTCATGAAATGGGTCGAGACGAAGATGGTGACGTTGTCCTTGCGGGAGAGCTCAGCCAGGATCTGCCAGAAGCGGTCGCGGGCCACGGGATCCACGCCGGAGGTCGGCTCGTCCAGGATGAGGATATCGGGCGCATGGATCATGGCGACCGCCAGTGACAGTCGCTGCCGCAATCCAAGCGGCAACGCATCAGGCAGGGCGTCCGCGATGTCGGCAAGATCGAACCGGGCAATCATCTCGTCGACGCGGGCGGCGATGGTGTCCGCCGGCAGCTCGAACAGGCGCGCGTGCAGGTCGAGATTCTGCACTACCGTGAGCTCGGAATAGAGCGAGAAGCCCTGCGACATGTAGCCGATGCGCCGCCGCACCGACATGTCGCCGGCGTCGATCGTCTTGCCGAACAGCCGCGCGGTGCCTTCGCTGACGGGCAGGAGACCGGTCAGCATCTTCATCGTCGTGGTCTTGCCGCAGCCGTTGGAGCCGAGAAAGCCGAAGATCTCGCCCTTCCTGATGCGGAAGCTGACGTCGTCGACGGCAACGAAATCATTGAACCGTCGGGTCAGGTGGTCAGCCTCGATCGCGATCTCGTCGTGATCCGGTCCGCGCGGCGGGATGACGACATCGCTATGGCTGCTGCGATCTGCTTCCGGCAACAGACGGATGAAGGCCTCATCAAGCGTATCGGCGCCGGTCTGCCGTTTCAGTTCTGCGGGCGTTCCGGTCGCCAGCACGCGGCCGGCATTCATCGCGATCAGGAAATCAAACTGCGCAGCCTCTTCCATGTAGGCGGTCGAGACGATCACGCTCATGCCGGGCCGGCTGCTGCGGATCGCGCTGATCAGCTCCCAGAACTGGCGCCGCGAAAGCGGATCCACCCCGGTGGTCGGTTCGTCCAGGATCAAGAGCTCGGGATCGTGGATCAGCGCGCAGCACAGGCCGACCTTCTGCTTCATGCCGCCGGAGAGTTTTGCTGCGGGTCGGTCGGCGAAGGGCGTGAGGCCGGTGTCGCGCAGCAGGCCGGCGATCCGCCTGTGCCGCTCCGCCTTGCCGTGCCCGAACAGGCGGCCGAAGAAGTCGATGTTTTCGAATACCGATAATGTCGGATACAGGTTCTTGCCGAGGCCCTGCGGCATGTAGGCGATGTCGGGGCACACATTGCGACGGTGGCGCGCGCTTGCCATGTCGCCGCCGAGTACGTGGATACGGCCTTCCTGGATCGCGCGCGCGCCCGCGATCAGGGCGAGCAGGCTTGATTTGCCGACGCCGTCGGGGCCGATGATCCCGACCATGCAGCCGGACGGCAGGTCGAGCGTGATGGACTCGAGCGCCCGGGTCTTGCCGTAGCTCAGGCCCACGCCTTCCAGATGCACCACGCTGCCGACGGCAGCCGGTGCTTCGGCTGCGGCAGTCGTGCTCATCTCGTCAACTTGATCTTGAGGTTGTCGGGCCATTGCGCGGCTGGATCGAGCTGCACATAGGCCATGCCGGGAAGGCCGGTCTTCACCTGCTCGATGTGCTGGCGCAGCAGGTCGGGCGCGATATGCGCCTTGATGCGGAACATCAGCTTCTGGCGTTCCTCCTCGGTCTCGACGGTCTTGGGCGTGAATTGTGCGACGTCGGCGACGAAGCTGGCCTTGGCGGGGATCACATATTGCGGGATGGCGTCGAGCACGAGGCGGACCTCGGCGCCGATCGCGACGCGGCCGGCCTCGGCCGTCGGCAGGAAGAACGTCATGTAGACGTCGCCGAGATCGACCATGTTGAGGACGCGGCCGCCGGCGGCGAGCACCTCGCCGGGCTGCGACACGCGATACTGCACGCGGCCGTCGCGCGGCGCCTTCAGCACGCTGTCGTTGAGGTCGGCGTTGATGCTTTCGATCGCGGCCTTTGCCGCGTCGACCGCGGCGCCGGCATCGATCACCATTGCGCGTGAGGAGCTGATCGCGGCTTCCGAGGCGGCGACCTGGGCCTGGGACGCGGCGAGCGCCGCTTTCGCCGTGGCGTTGGCGGAGCGATCGTCATCCAGGACCTGCTGGGACACCGCACTCGTCCTGATCAATTGCTCGGAGCGGTCGAGCTTGCGGCTGGCGGTGTCGAGCTGGGCGATGCGCTGGTCGACCACGGCTTCGGCGGCCTTGCGTTCGGCCTCGCGCTGGTTCACCAGGTTCTTCGCGGTCTCGACATTGATCGTTGCGCGTTGCAGCTGCGCTTCGGCCTGGCGGCGCTGCGCCTGCAGCTGCTCAGTGTCCATGCGGGCCAAAACCTGACCCGCAGTGACGAAATCGCCTTCGTTGACCAGGATCTCGCGGATCCGGCCAGGCGTCTTGGTGGCGATGTCGATCTCGACCGCCTCGATGCGGCCATTGCCGCGGGCGAAGCCCCCTGGCAGCGCGTTCGAATCTCGGTGCTGCCAGAAGTAATAGCCGCTGCCGGCGAGCAGAATGGCGAGCGCGGCGACCACGCGACCGGGAGTAAAGTTCATCGGTTCATAACGCCGTGCGGCGGCGCCCATTGTTGAGACATCTGTCCGGCCGCTGAGTGCGCGGACGGGGCGGCCTCAACATTGCAGCGAATTTTGCATCGCAACTTGATGCAGATCAGACGCAGCGTACTGCCTCTATTTTGGGCGGGTCCAGTTGCGCGGAGGCGGGCGAGCAGGATGGTCCGCTGACATCGGAGCTTGCCGCATTCCCTCACGATCATCATCTTCCGTACTGCTTCGACAGCTCGACAACAGCGAGTGAAGCCGCTCGAGATCGTCGTGGTCAACACCAGCGCCGGCGCCGGGAGATCACCGTCAGCGCGGGAAACGAGCCGCGAGCGGGAAACAGCGGTTCGAACAGCATGCGCGGCAGCATGAAGGTCATGACATGGGCAAGGCCGCTGCCGTCGGCCGGGATAATGTGGGTCTGGTTAGGCTGCGTCATGTCGATCAGGCAGATGTCGCCAGCGCGCTGCATCGATGCGCGACCATTGGCGACCATCTCGGTGCCGCCGGCGAGATACATCGCGGCCTGGAAATGATCGATGCCGCCGCGTGACACATGCTCTGCCGTGCGGTCGTAGCGAAGCGCACTGGTCCGGGCCTCGAGCAGCACGGCGTTGCCGAAATGAAGGGCCGAGGAGGTGACCCGAAAGTCCTCGATCTCGCCCGCAACTTGAACCGAATGGCGGTATCGGTGGTTGCGCTTCCCCGCAACCAGTTTCGGACTTTGCCGGCTCCGATGAGACGAAAATGGCCCGCTTCGCGCGGGCCATTCGTGATTTTGGGGAAGGATCGCGAGCCGTCTCAAGCCGGGACGAGGTTGTGGCTAGTGCCAATCCGCTTGAGTCGGTCAGCAATACGGCACGTCTGTGAACCGTGCCGAATCTGGCCGGGTCGGTGAGGCAAACTGAGGCACTGTCATCGTAACTCACAATCCGCGGACCAGCAGCGCGCCGCAGCAACTGCTTATTCGATGACGATCTCGCCGATCATGCCGTGGTCGGCGTGCGTGCGGCCGTCAGCCGCAACGATGCCGCAGCGCAGGTCGGTAACGCGGCCGGTCGCCACCGGCACGAACCACCATTCCGCCGTTTGGCCGGGATAGACCTCAATCTCGCGGATCGCCCCCTTGAACTCGGCGAGCGCCGCCAACTTGCCGTCGCGTGTCCCCATGGCCTGGACTTTGCGCGTGTAGATGAGCTGCGCGAAGCCCTGCGAGGTGAAGTAATGCGCGTCGTTGCTCGGGTTCTTGAGCACCAGCTTGTAGAGCTTGCCGGTCTCGAACCTCAGCTTGTTTGGCACGAACACGTGCTGTCCTGGCTTGCCGAGCTCGATTGTGACCTCGATCGGCTCCTGCCCCGCCAGGTTACCCGCGGCACACGCGCCGCTCGCGAATGCCATCGACAACAGACCAACGACAGCTAGTGTCGAGGTGAAAGAAAATCTGCGCATGATCGTCATCCTCCTTGCTCGCCTGGTTGGCGCTTCATCCGTTTCAATCCCGTCAAAGATAGAAGTCCATGAACGGCTCGCGGCCGTTGTGGTATCTGCTGCTCCGCATTCAGACGTCGAAAATGAAATCATATTTGTGAATGGCGGAGGGACGAACGCCAATCAGTTCGATGTGGTCATCGCCGACCGACACGACGGCATTGCCTTGCACAGATGAGATGCGGACATCATTCCAGCCGAGATTTTCTGCGTGCTTGAACTCGAGCTTGTCGACGCCGGGCTGGAAGTCGGTGATCGTGGCTCTGGTCCCGCCCTTGTCGAAGACGAAATAGTCGGCACCGCCCAATCCCGTGAGTGTTTGCTTTCCAGTGCCGGCGAACAGGAAATCTCCCTGTGGGCCGCCGACGAGCGTGTCCTTGCCGTTCGATCCGATGACGAGCTGTCGCTCATCGGGATCCTCCGACTCCACGCCGCCCTTTAACCCGGTGTGTCGTGTGTACGCGATGAAGACATCGTCCTGAATGTGTTGGGTATCGGTGTTGCGGAGGATGATGTCGGCGAGCGTCGTCTGCTCGATCTGCTGCAATGTCTTGGCGTCGAAGCCCTGATTTTCGAACCAAAATCGGTCGCCATCGCGCAAGGCCCCGAACTGCATGGCGATGACGGTTTGGAAAGTCTCGCCGACGAGCGCGCCAGCGGCATGATTCTCGGCCAGCCCCCCGGTCCAAAGGTCGATCAGGTCGACGTTGTTCGAGAAGACCTCCTTCAAGGCGGCCCGCGTTCCCGGATCGCTGGTGATCTGGTCGATCTCCGTATACCGGGCGAGGCCGAGCGATTCGCGTACGTCGTTGAGGGATCCGACACCGAAATCGCGCTCACGCTGGATGTTGATCGCGGCGAGATCCATGCTCACCGGCGGGTCGAAGAGGAAATTGCGCAGGTCTTCGACGATGCGAACATCCATAGCCTGCGACGGGTCGCCCGCCAGATGGCGCAACTGCCCGTCGGCGCCGCCGGACGCAACGAAGTCCGATGGTGGTGCGAAGAAGATATCCTTGAGCTCACGCTCCGTTCCTTCGATCACCTCGCCGTTCTCCGCCAGGCTCTCGGTTTCCGCGGAGACGATTGAATGCCCGAAGCGGAAGGCGATGTTGAACTCAAGCGAGAGGCGCGGGTCCACGCTTGCGTCGTAACCGCTGTAAGGCGCAATCGCATCGTCGCCGAGCAGGTTCGGCAGAAATTCCTTATACGTGATGTTCGCGATCTCCGCCGTGACGATGGCTCGCGCATAGTTGTAGAGCTGATCGCCGCTCCAGGTCGGGTGCGCATTGTGCAGCTTGTCGACCTGATAATTGTGTTCGCGCACGAACAGCGTCTGCAGCGAAGTCAGCGCAAAGTTCTCCGCGGCGCGCGGATCGCCGGCGGCGAACATGCCGTTGACGATCGGCAGATTGCCTCCCTCCGAAACCTTCATGTGTCCGTCGGGCAGGCGTAGGCTCGTCGCCGTCGCCACGTTGGAGCCGTAGACCATAGAGGCATCGAGCCAGCCGGTGCTGAAATTGAGGGGAGTGGCCGGGTTGTCCGCGCTCGTTCCGCTCGACGGATCGATAATCGCTCGGGTCATGGGCATGATCGCACCGTCGCCGAACACGGGGTCGCCGTTGGGCACCACGATGCTGATGTCATTGATGCCGTCGCTGCGCGTCAGCGTCAGATCGTGATCGATGAACTGGCCCCAGGCGTACATGAATGCCGACACGCCTTGCTCGTTGGGGACGTTCGCGTCGCCCTCGCCGACAACGACGTTGCTGATGGTCCGCGGGTTGGGGCCATCGAGCGGCTCGGAAATGCCGTCGCCGAAATGGGCGGAGCCAATGCGGTCGACCGCCGTACCGGCGGCGTTGAGGTCAGGGTCCGTGAGATTGTTTCCCGAACCGTCGAAGCTGCGGAACTGGAGCGTCGGCAGGGGCGGCTGCGGGCACCCATGCCCAACCTGATGGCCCTGGATAGCCCAGTGGACCTCGCCTGAATGACTGCCGCTCGGCTTTTGGAAGCCAGCCCAGAGGAACGCGCCGGGCCCGTCGTCAAAGTCGAAAGGGTTCTGCTTTGGGCGAAACTCGGTTGGCCAAGTCGGTCGCAGCCCCCGCATATGTGCCTCCCTAGAACCGATGCGAGTGAGAATGATTTGCATCAGTAATGCAAATGCGAATTAGTTGCAATAGATTCGCAAGAGGCGGACCGCGTCGGCGAGAGGAAGGGGTCGTCAGGGCTCGGGCAGATTGCCGAGTTTGTCGAGAGGTGGTGGCCGCGATGGGGTAGCGCTCAAGGCCTTCCGCTCAAATTGCGGCTTGAACCGATTGTCGGTATCGGTGGTTGTGCCTCCTCGCAACCAAATTCGGATTGACCGGATCCGAGGACACGAAAATGGCCCGCGCGATGCGGGCCATTTTTGTTTGGCGATGGGATCGCCGCGCTACCTCGCCGCGGTCTGCCAGGCGAGTAGCCGCTGCTCGACCAGTGACATCGCAATCGACGTCAAATATCCGGTCGCACCGAGCAGGATGACGCCGGCGAAGAGGTCGGCGGATCGGAACGCGCGCGCCGAGAGCAGCACCCAGTGGCCAAGGCCGTCGAGGCCGGCCAGGATCTCGCAGACCACCGAGAGGATCAGCGCGACCGTCAGGCTGAGCCGCATGCCCGCGAGGATATCCGGCAATGCCGAGGGCAGGGCGATCTTGCCGATGATGGCGGTGCGCGACATCTGCAGCGAGCGGGCGACCTCATAGAGCCGCGGCTCGACGGCGGCAAAGCCGTGAATGGTTGCGAGCATGATCGGCCAGATCGCGCCGAACGCGATCACGAACAGCGCCATGCCTTGCGTCAGCCCGAGCATCGCGATCGCGACGGGGATGATCGCCGAGACCGGCAGGGGCCTTAAGAATTCCAGCGACGGCGCGACATAGGCGCGCATCATCTTGGACGAACCGATCAGCGCGCCAAGCGCGATGCCGGCGATCGAGGCGGCGAACCAGCCATAGGTCATGTGCTCCAGCGTGCCGATCAGCTTGCCCGCGAGATCGCCGCTGGAAAAGCCGCGCACCAAAGCGGCCCAGGCGCGGTCCGGACCGGGCAGGAACACCGGCGACACCAGCTTCAGATTGGTGACGAGCTGCCACGCCGCGATGAAGCCGGCCGCGACGAGGACGCTTGCGACACGCCAGAGGATCGCCGCACGGTTCATGGATTGTCTCCGGCGAGCGCGGCGCGGCCGAACAGGTGGCGCTGGGCCGCGATCAACAGGATGTTCAGCGCGTAGCCGATCGTGCCGATCCAGACGAGATAGGCCAGCATCAGGTCGGCCCGCAGCGCCTGCTGCGCCAGCATGATGCCGGCACCCAAGCCGATCGGGTTGATGGCGATCTCGACGGTGACCGCGACGATCAGGGCGATCCCGGCCGACAGGCGGAAGGCGACGAAGATCCGCGGCAGCGCGGCCGGGATCACGATCTTCGCGATCCGTTGCGGCGCGCTCAGCCGCAAGGCCCGCGACACTTCCATCAATCGCGGCTCGATGCTGCGCACCGCGCTGCGCGTCATGATCAGCATCGGCCAGACGCAGGCGAACGCCACGATCACGATCTCCATGCGGTAGCCGAAGCCGAGCGCGATCAGCGCAATCGGCAGCAGCGCGATCGAGGGAATCGGGCGGATCGCCTCGACCGTCACCTCCATCAGCCGGTCGAGGGCACGCGAAATGCCGAAGGCAATGCCGAGCGCAAGCCCGATGGCGCTGCCGATGGAAAGACCCGCGAAGGCAGCGAACAGCGTGTCGCGGGTCGCGATCGGAATCGAGAGATCGGCGAGCGCCGTGGCCAGCGCCGCGAGGATTGCGCTCGGCGGTGCCAGGCTGTCGCTTTGAAGATGGGTGAGGCGCGCCCACAGCTCAAACGCCAGCATCAGCGCCAGCGGCAGCAGCAAGGGCTTCGCGCGGTCGAGGCTCAATGTTCGGTCGCCTTGATGAAGTCGAACAACTGCCGGCGGAGCCGCAGGAATTCCGGATGCTCGCGGGTGGCGAGCTGGTCGCGCGGACGCGGCAGGTCGACGTCGAGCTCGATCCCGATCCGGCCCGGATGCGGCAAGAGGCCGATGACGCGGTCGCCGAGATAGATCGCCTCGTCGAGATCGTGGGTCACGAAGATCACGGTGGTCTCGCTTGCCTGCGTCAGCGACAGGACCTCGTCCTGCAAGCCCTGCCGCGTCATCGCATCCAGCGCGCCGAACGGCTCGTCCATCAGCAGCGTGGTCGGCTCCTGTGCAAGGCAGCGCGCGATCTGCAGGCGTTGCTGCATCCCCCCGGACATTTCCGTCGGATATTTGTCGGCATGGCCGGGCAATCCGACCTTGCGCAGCAGCGCCTCGATGCGCGCACCGCGTTCGCGCGCCGGCACACGCGAGGCTTCCAGCGCCAGCGAGATGTTTCCGGCCGCGGTCCGCCACGGCAACAGCGCCTTGCCGTAATCCTGGAACACGATCGCGACCTCGCGCCGCGGCTCGGTGATCTCTTCGCCCTCAAACGTTACCGCGCCGCTCGTGGGGCGATAGAGGCCCGCGGCGAGCCGCAGCGCCGTGGTCTTGCCGCAGCCGGAGGCGCCGACGATGCAGAGGAATTCGCCCGGCCGCACCTGAAGGTCGAGATTCTCGATGATGGTCTTGCCGCCGAGCCGCAGCGTCGCGGCGTTGAACGCGATCAACGGTTTCTGCCGCCGCGCGGCGCGCGCCTCAATGAGCCTTGCAACGACGCTCATGATTGCTCCTCGCCCACCTGCGGATAGACGAAATCGATGGTCGAGTGCAGATGCGCCGCCAGCATTTTCTGCGCGGCGGCCACGTCGCGGGCGAGCACGTGGTCGGCGAGCATCTGGTGACTGCGGATGAATCTCTCGCCGCTATCGATGGCGCTCATCATCACGCGGCGGTAGCGGTAGGCCTGGTCGTAGAGGTCGGAGTGGGCGGCCAGCATGCGCCGCGAGCCGCAGGCGGCGAGAAGCGCGGTATGAAAGCCCTTGTGCAGCCGGTCGAACTCCGCCGCGCCCTCGCGGAATTCATTGCCGGTGCGTTCGATGTGTCGGCGCATCTGGTGCAGCGCGCTGATGATTCCGGCCTCCCAGGCAGCATCGCCGTGGAGGATGGCGAGCCTGACGGCCTCGATCTCGACCGCCGTCCGCATGCAGGTGATGTCGGCGAGATCCTCGCGGCTGACCTCGGCGACGCGGAAGCCGCGCTGGCCGATCCCGACGATCAGGCCGCGCGACATCAACCGCGACAGGCCTTCCCGCAGGGGCGTGGCGCCAATATCGTAACGGTGCACGAGGTCGACGATGCCGAGCCGCGATCCCGGTGCGAGATCTCCGGCCAGGATGTCCTGCTCGATGAGGTTTGCGGCACGCTCGCTCAAGGTGCCGGCTTCCGTCGGCGGACGTTCGAGAGTGCGCTCGGGAGCTGGCATCGTCGATATCCCTTAGTTCAGCACCAGTTTCGCGGTGTCGAGCTTCGATTGCAGCATCTTCTGCGACGACATCACCTCGATCCACCAGCTGAGGTTTTGCGGCTTGAGGTTCGGCTCGGACTGGTTCGGCGGCGTCGCCTTGACGAGATCGAGCGGCTGCTTGGTGAACTTGGCGATCGAAGCCGAGGCCTTCTCGCGGTCGCTGTTGACGATCGCGGCGGCCTCCGCGACGGCTTCGCGAAATTTCTTCACAGTCGCTACATTCTTCTCCGCCCAGTCGCGCGATGCGGCATAGAAGATGATCGGATCGGTACGGCCGAGCTCGGCGCCGTACCGCGCGCCGACCGAGCCGAGCCCCGCATTGCTCATGCGCGTGACGAACGGCTCGGCCGTGAGCACGGCATCGACGCCGCCTGACTTGATGATGTCGGCCATGGTCGGGAAGGTGACTTCGACGAAATTGACGCTTCGGGGATCGACGCCTTTCTCGACCAGCCATTTCACGAAGAGCACGTGCAGGAAGGCGTTCAGGCCTGGCGCGCCGACCTTCTTGCCGATGAAATCCTTGGGATCCTTGATGGTGATGCCGTTGCGGACGAAGGCCGCGATCGCGGTGTTCGAGGTCGGGTTCATGACCGAGGCGCCGGCGATCGCGACGAGGTCGAGGCCGCCGTCGACGGCCTGGAGGAAGACGGTGGAGGTGGGGCCGCCGACCTGAATCGAGTTCGACAGGATCGCTGCCGGGATGTTGGAGTTGATGGCGATCGGCGTCATCTCGACCTCCAGCCCGTGCTTTCTGAAAATGCCTTCGTCGACCGCGACCATGGCCGAGGCGCAGTCGGAGGTCGCCGTGCAGCCGATCTGGATCTTGGCCTGCGCCAGCGCGGGCGCCGTGGAAGCAACGGACACCCCAAGGCCCACCGTGAGACCTGCCAATACCGCCCTGACCTGTGTCCCTCTCACCGCGCTCTCCCGATTTGTATTTTTCTATCTTGTTTATCGATATTTTATCTGATCATATATTTCGAACGATAACAAGGGGTGCCCAAGGTGAAACTCGCAACTTTCAGATCGGCCGGTCAGGAGAAGATCGGCGCCGTCCACAGCAACGACAGCCAAATGTTCGATCTCGCCGTCGCGGCCGCGCGGGACGGCGGGGCTGACCCCGCCTTCGGCTCGATGCTGGCGCTGATCGACGCCGGGCCCCGTGCGCTCGATCGGGCCCGGGCTCTGCTGGACAAGCACGGCCAGGATGCGACGCTGTCGGCGGCGGTCAGCGCCGTCGACATCCTCGCGCCGGTGCCGGAGCCCAGGCAAATGCGCGACGGCATGTCGTTTCCCTTGCACATCCTGCAGGCGCCGCGCGGGCAGCAAAAGCTCGCCGCGCGTGCCAAAGGCGACATGGCGGAATTGGCGCGCATCGACGCCGAGCCGCTCGGCGAATTGCCCGAGGTCTATCGCAAGCAGCCGATCTTCTACATCACCAACCGCTTCAGCGTCCGCGGCACCAACACCACGGTGAAATGGCCGCGCTACAGCAAGGTGATGGACTACGAGCTCGAATTCGGGATCATCACCAAGAACAAGGGGGCGAACATCACGCCGGCGAAGGCTGGGGATCACATCTTCGGCTACACCATCTTCAACGATTTCTCCGCGCGCGACGCCCAGCGCATCGAGATGGAGGGACGGCTCGGCCCCGCCAAGGGCAAGAGTTTTGACGGCGGCAACGTGATGGGGCCCTGGATCGTGACGCCGGACGAGATCGGTGATCCCTACAAGCTGAAGATGGAAGCGCGCGTCAACGGCGAGACCCGCTCGAAAGGTGTGAGTGAGGGCATGCTGTTTTCGTTCGAGGAGATCATCGCCCACGTCTCCCAGGACGAGACGCTGATGCCCGGTGAATTCATCGGCTCCGGCACGGTCGGCAATGGCTGCGGCCTCGAACTCGGCTGGTTTCTCGAGCATGGCGATACGATCGAGCTCGAGGTCGAGAAGATCGGCATCTTGAAGAACCGCGTCGAGCAGCAAGACACCTGAAGGGGACGTCTGAAGGCGCGGTTGACGCCGCCAACGAGACCAATCGACGAGGAAGCGCCATGACGAGCAAGCTGATCGACATCTCCGTCCCGCTCCAGAACGACGTGCCGGCCGATCCGCCTGGCAATCATCCGACGATCCAGTACATCAATCACCAGCAGGGCCTGCCGCGCATGCTGCAGTTCTTCGACGGGCTGAAGGCCGAGGATCTGCCTGATGGTCAGGGCTGGGCGGTGGAGCAGGTCAGCCTCTCCACCCACAACGGCACGCATCTCGATGCGCCCTGGCATTTTCACCCGACCATGAATCGCGGCGAGCGGTCCTGGACCATCGACGAGGTGCCGCTGGAATGGTGCTTCCAGCCCGGCGTGAAGCTCGACTTTCGGCACTTGCCGGACGGCTATGTCGCCACAGTCAAGGACGTCGAGGCCGAGCTCAAGCGCATCGGCCATGAGCTGAAGCCGCTCGAGATCGTCGTGGTGAACACCAGCGCCGGCGCCAAATATGGCCGGCAGGACTACGTCACGTCGGGCTGCGGCATGGGCTATGAAGCAACCATGTACCTGCTCGAGCGCGGCGTGCGCCTGACCGGCACCGACGGCTGGAGCTGGGACGCGCCGTTCGTTCACACCGCGAAGAAATACGCCGAGACGAAAGACGCCAGCCTGATCTGGGAAGGCCACAAGGCCGGACGCCATATCGGCTATTGTCATCTCGAGAAGCTGCACAATCTCGAACTACTGCCGGCAACCGGCTTCAAGGTGTCGTGCTTCCCGGTCAAGATCGAGCGCGCCTCGGCCGGATGGACGCGCGCGGTCGCGATTCTGGAAAGCTAGCTTTCTCGAGGCCGGCAAACGCGGAGCCGCCGCCGGCCTGTCGCTGATTGCCTTTACCCTTGATGGAATCGAATCCGGTAGTCGTGCGGCAGGACGTTCAGGCGGCGGCGGAACGCGCGGCGCAGATGCTCCTCGCTTTGAAAGCCTGCGCGCGCGGCGATTTCCTTGATAGGGGAGGCGGACTCTTCCAGCGCGCGTCGGGCGGCCTCGACGCGAAGCTCTTCCACCGCTTTGGCCGGGGTGCGGCCGGTCTTCCGGCGAAACACGCGCGCGAAGGTGCGCGGGCTCATGCCGGCTCGTTCGGCGAGACTTTCGACGCGCAAATCGCGGCCGAGATTTTCCTGCATCCAGCTCGAAATTGTTTCGAAAGCGCGGTCTTCCGAGGCCTGCATTGACAGCGGCACGCTGAATTGCGCCTGCCCGCCGGGCCGCTTGAGGAAAACGACGAGCCGGCGCGCGATGCGCATGGCCTCGCGATGGCCGAGATCATCTTCCAGCAGCGTGAGCGCCAGATCGATGCCGGCCGTCACGCCTGCCGAAGTCCAGATGCCGCCGTCATGCACAAAGACCGGATCGACCTGAACCGAAACGTCGGGATGTTTGGCACGCAGCAGGTCACAGGAACCCCAATGGGTGACCGCGCGCCGCCCGCGCAGCAGCCCGGCCGCAGCCAGAACGAATGTACCCGTGCAGACCGAGCAGACGCGCCTTGCCTTCGGTGCCGCCAGGCGAAACCAATCGACCAGCGCGGCTTCTGCAGCGGCGCGATGGACGCCGGGACCGCCACCCACCATGAGGGTGTCGATGTGCTTGTGGTCGCAGTCAGCGAGGGCGGTCGTCATCACCTCCAGACCGGACGAGGTTTTGACCGGCCCGCCTTTCAACGAGCAGATCTGCCAGACATAGGGCGCTTGCCCCGCTTTGGACGTTTCGCAGGCCAGCTCGAAGGCCTGTAGCGGCCCGGCGAAGTCGAGCAAGAGGCAGTCGTCGAACAGCACGAAGACAACGCGGCGGGGGGCGGAACGGGCCATTGGCAGCGCCTCGAGCAGGGACGGCTTGGCAGGAATTGCGTGTGTTATGACATTTCGGCAAATGCCCTCCGCTGTCAACATGGGTCATCCATCGTAGGAGGGTTCGATGTCTGGCAAGCGGATCGAAATCGGAATTCTGTACTATCCGGGGATGACGCAACTGGACGTCACCGGACCTTTCGAAGTGTTTGCCCGCCTGCCGAACGTCCGCATGCACCTGTTGTGGAAGCGTATCGAGCCTGTCGTCAGCGACGTCGGTCTGCCACTGCTGCCAACCACGACGTTTGCCGACTGCCCGGATCTGGACGTGTTCTGCATCGGCGGCGGTCCGGGACAGGTCGCCACCATGGACGATGACGAGGTGATCGCCTTCGTTCGCGACAAGGGTGGATCGGCGCGCTACATCACCTCGGTTTGCGCCGGCTGTCTGATCCTCGGCGCCGCAGGCCTGATCGACGGATACAGGTCAGCCTGCCATTGGCTGATGAGCGACCAGCTTGCTGCCTTTGGCGCCATCGCCGTCGACGAACGCGTCGTGGTCGACCGCAACCGCATTTCCGGCGGCGGTGTTACCGCCGGTATCGATTTCGGTTTTCAGGTCGCCGCCGAACTCTGCGGCGAAGACGTTGCAAAGAACCTCCAGCTGATGCTGGAATATCAGCCGCAGCCGCCGTTCGACATCACCGTGCAGAATGCGCCGCGTGAGCTGATTTCCCGCATGCGCCGCGAGGCCGAACCTTGGCTGCAAAAGCGCGCAGCCGCGGTGCAGAAGGCGGTTTCTAAACTCAAGGCGAAAGCAACGGCGGCTTAAGCTCGTTCGGACCAGGGAGGAAAGCCACAAACGCTGTTAGAAAGGTGTTCGCATGAACTGGCACGGCCGCATCGCTACCCTTCTCGTCGTTGGGACTTTCATCGCATCTTTTCCGCCCACCCGCGCCGCCGAACTCTCCGGTAGCGTGGTCCGGATCGGCATCATCAATGACCAGACCGGACCATTGTCCGACCTGTCGGGATCGGGCTCCGTCACCGCGGCCAGGATGGCGGCGGAAGATTTTCAGAAATTGGTGCCGTCGATCAAGGTCGAGATTTTGGCCGCCGATCACCAGAACAAGCCCGATATCGGCGTCGGCATTGTCCGCAAATGGTTCGACGTCGACGGCGTCGACATGGTCGCCGACGTCTCCAATTCGGCCGTGGGGCTGGCGATCCAGTCGCTGGCGCGCGACAAGAACAAGATTGCGGTCTATTCGGCGGTGGCGACCACCGAACTGACGGGCAAGCAATGTTCGCGAAACGGCCTGGCCTGGTTGCACGATTCCTACAATCTGGTGTCGGGGCCGATCCGCACCCTGGTCAGCCAGGGTTACGACACCTGGTTCTTCATCGCGGCCGATTACGCATTCGGCAAGAACATGGTGTCGGAATCGCAGCGCGTGCTGGCGGCCGCGGGCGGCAAGTCGCTCGGCGCGGTGTATCACCCGATTGGCAACGCGGACTACAGCTCGTTCATCCTGCAGGCGAAGGCGTCTGGCGCGAAGGCGATCGCCTTCGCCAATGCCGGCGATCAGCTGGTCAACCTGATGAAGCAGTGGAACGAGTTCGGCATGAACACGGGAAACCAGAAGCCCGTGGCCGAACTGATGTTCGACACCGATGTTCATGCCATGGGCCCGAAAATCGCCATGGGCCTGACCACGCTGACGGCATGGTACTGGGCGCTGGATGACGAGAGCCGGGCGTTCGGCCAACGCTTCTTCAAGCTTCGCAACGCCATGCCCACGGCACCGCAAGCCGCGGTCTATTCCGGTGTCAGCCACTATCTGAAGGCTATCGCTGCCGTAGGCACGGATGCAACGGATCCAGTGCTGGAGAAAATGCGCGCGACGCCCGTCGACGATTTCTACGCGCGCGGCGCGCGCTTGCGCGAGGACGGCAAGCTCGTGCACGACTTCTACCTTGTGAAGGTGAAGGACCCGTCCGAGGTCAAGGCACCCTGGGAGTACTATAACGTGCTGGAGAAGGTGCCAAGCGGCGAAGTCTACGCTTCGCTGGCTGACAGTGAATGCCCGCTGGTCAAGCGCGGTCATTGAGGTTGGAGTGCGGCAGTCGACCTCTTGATTGATGTTCTTTAGCATCCGAATTTGTTCGGCGCCGCCCAGAAGCCTCAGTAAGCGCAACTCGCTCGCCGCCGAAGGCGCAGCCAGACCCCGGCCTGCCGACCTCCTGGGATGATGCCACTATGCTCCTGTTTTGCCCGACGAAGCAAATCACGGGAGGCGTCATTCGGAACGGGTAGCGACGATCGCGGCCAATTCCCCTCGGCTCGCCTGGGCGAGCCGGACGGGCTGGTCAAACCACGGTCCCTCGGCTTTTTGGCTCCCGAAGTCCTGCCCGACCC
>NZ_JARFML010000035.1 GCF_029167105.1 Bradyrhizobium yuanmingense
CGCGGGGGCATCTTCCGGGCGATCAGCGCCCATTCGGCATCGGTCAGATCGCTTGCGTAACGCAGTCCACTGCGCTGATACTTGATACGAGCGGCTTTGGTCCACGGCATGGTGTCCTCCCTCGAATTTTTGCAAATCCGAAGGAATCACAAGCCCGCTAAAGCCGCTCACCTTTTTCGGTCAGGCTCTGAGGAGCCCGCCCAAAGCGGGCGTCTCGAAGGATGGCCGCAGCGAAGGCTCTCAATGCGAACCCAGCAGGACAAACGGTGAGAACATGCTCGTGCCGGACATCATACGACGCGCCATCGAAATTGGCGAACGGAGCGGCAAGATCACATTCGATCAGTTGAATCAGATTTGTGACAGCCGTGTACTGAGCCCCGAAGACATCGACCGTATTCTGAGCGCTGTGAGCGAGGCTGGAATTCGGATTGAAGAAGACTGACGATTTGGCGCCTGGCGCAATGTAGGTCTAGGTCCACCATCCGTCACTGGGATAGGCAACAGCATCCGCGGAAGAGATTTCCATCCCCACGCCCTTTCGAAGACGGCTGGCGTAGAATGCGAGAGGCGTTCCCTCGTTCTGCCGGCACCAGCGCACCTCGCCGATGAAGAGCGTATGGTCGGCGATATCGATCGATTGGACCACCTCGCAGGCGAACTGCGCGATGGCCTGCGGGAGCACGAAAAATCCTTGGCGAAGGACGAGCGGCGGAGCGTCGCGCAACAAGGGCTTTCCGGCAAAGTGCGCGCAGAGCGCAGCGTCTTCCGCATGCAGGACATTGACCGAATAGACGCCGGACCTGGCCACAGCCTGCCACGTCCGCCCGTGCATGAGAGAGACAAGCACCGTCGGCGGGTTTGCCGAAACGGTCGTGAAGCTGTTGGCGGTCATGCCGAGCGGCGCGCCATCCTCATCGACCGTCGCGACGACCGCAATGCCCGTCGCGAACCGCGATGCGGCTGCCCGAAAACCGGCCGGTTCGGCATGATGGCCCATTACGCGCCTTCGATCGTGAAATGACAGAGTGTCGCCCCCCTGGGCGAATAGTTCGGCACGTCGGCTGCGACCTTCCGGCCGATCTCCGAACCGAGCGCCGCGTCCATCGCAGCCGCGTCGGGGAAGAAGGCCTGGAAGATGCAGAAAGGCGCCTCCCCCGGTCCGAGTCGTTGGGGGAAAGCGTAATGATGACGCACCAGACCAGGGAGCGTCGCGGCCAGGGGGACGTGCTTGTCTACGTAATAGGCCCTGAAGCCCGATGGATCGTCGGGCGTCGGGTAGAGAACGGTCAGGCAGTGCATTGGTGCTCCTCTCAGACATGGTTCAGCCAACCGCCCAGGACAGGATCGATTCCGTATGGCGGTTCGGCGTCAGGCGGCGATCCTGCCGCGGCTATCGATCCAGGCGTGGATGCGCTTGTCGCTCGCCAAACGATCCCACTGGCGCTCCGGATAATTGAAGTTCTCGGTGAACTCGTCGCAAAGCTCCCGGTCCTGCGACATGGCGAAGATCAGCCGGCCCATGGCCTCCGACGGCGGCTGCAACATCATGTTGGTCCAGCGGGCAGCGGCCAGCACGCGGTTCTCGCGCGCGCGGTCGACATCCTCGACGAAGCGCGCATCGAATGCCACCGCGTCGGCGATCGCCCTGCCGAGCTCGAAGGCGGCATATGAGGCCATGTTGGCGCCCTGGCCCATCAAGGGATCGACGACGGAGTGAACGTCGCCCAGGGCAATGGCGAGCTTGTCACCGTCGAAAGCCACCCAGGATTGCCGCACCGTCGGCACCACCGCGCCTTGCAGCAGGTCGAGCGGCTGAGCCAGCCCGAAGCGGTGGGTGTCGATCCGGTTGTAGGTGTGCGGATGATGCTTTTCCAGCTTGTCCAGAAGGGTCTGGCGGAATGCTGCCGGGTTGGCATCGTAGCTGAGCGACACCAGGTCGGCCATGTCGCCGCCGGGGATGTTTTCCATCAACAGCGCCGTCTTCATGCCGCCGAAGGTCAGCGTGGGAATGACGATCATCTCGCCGTGGCCGGGCGAGACGGACAGGGTGACGCCACGCGGATCGTCGCCATCCGGGCTGCCGTGATCGACGCCGTCGTACAGGCCGACGCAAAGCAGGCGCTGCGGCCGACTGTACGGAGAGAGTTCGGGCCGGTGAGCGAACATGCGCCCGAGCGCGCCCTTGCCGGTGGAGACCACGAGAAGGTCGAAGCGCGAGACCAGCGCGGGGATGTCGTCATCCTGAATGCTGGCATATTCGATCAGGCCGCCACGATCCTCGAAATCCTTCATCAGGGCCGGCAGGTAGATCCGATAATCAACCGCGCGGCTCGGCCGTTGAAATGCACCGCGGAACAGCAGCCCGCCGTTCGGGAAATTGAAGTAATGATCGTGGTGGTGATAGACCACGCGGGGATCGTCCCAGTGGTTCACGCCGAGCTCGTTCTCGCGCGCGATGGTGACGCCGTGATGCGCGACGGTGTTCATCAGCCGCGTCGCCGCATATTGCTCCGGGGCGCGATCCGTCAGCACGGTTGCCATGATGCCCTGCTTCTGCAGGTAGAGTGCCAGATGCAGGCCGCCGATGCCGGCCCCGAGAATGCCGATCGATTTGCTCATTCGCGTTCCTCCCCTGAACGCAGGAAGGCTAGACCGGACCAGCCATGCCGTATATGGAATGGCCAGAATAATATAAATTCCGGCGAGGAATGAATGGACCGGATCGAGGCGCTGCAGACCTTCATCCGGGTGATGGAGGCAGGGAGTTTCACCCAAGCCGCCGACGACCTCGGTCTGGGTCAGCCGGCGATCAGCAAGCGGATCGCGCTGCTGGAAGCCGAGTTTCGCTGCCGCCTGTTCGTGCGCACCACGCGCAAGCTGCGGCCGACCCCGGAAGCCGACCGTGTGTTGAAATACGCCAAGGACATTGTCGCGCTGCTCGAAAGCGCCGGCGCGCCGACGCAGAGCCGGATCGGCAATCCGTCGGGGACGTTGCGGATGACGGTGCCGACCTCGTTCGGCCGCTTCTTCTTCCGTGAGATCTTCGCCGAATACACCCGCCGCTATCCCGATGTCCGGCTGGACGTCAGTTTTACCGAACAGTTCGTCGACCTCATCGAAACCGGGACCGAGCTTGCGATACGGATCGGCAGCCTCAATTCGAGTTCGTTGGTGGCGCGGCGGGTGGGCACCATCAAACGGCTGCTGGTGGCGGCGCCCGGACTGCTTGCGCGCCATCAGGTGCCCTCGCTGCCGGACCATCTGCGCCGCATGCCCTGCGTCACCTATTCACGGCTGTCGCAGAAGAATCAGTGGACGTTCGAATCCGAAACCGGCCGTTACGTCGTCGACATCGCGCCGGCGATGACCTGCGACGATGCGGACGTGATGACGCTGGCTGCATTGGAGGGGATCGGCGTCGCCGTGCTGCCGAACTGGTGCACCCTCGAGCACATCGCGGCCGGCCGTCTCATCCATGTGCTGCCCGACTTCGTCGTACCGCCGCTGCCCATGCATGTCGTCTATCCCGATCCGCAATGGATGTCGCACCGGGCGCGACTGTTTCGCGATCTGATCATCGAACGTGCGGACGTCTTTGCGCTCGGCTGATCGCTTTCGAAACGCTGATCTCGCCCCTTCGGCGACGACGGAAGTCGGCTCGTTCCGTTGAGTCTTCGGCGTCTGGAAAGGGGCCACAAAGCTGCCGGCTTGCCCGGCGGTCGGGCGCTGCCGGTTTAGCCCCGTTTCCGGACAACCCGTCGCCACGTCCTAACGGAAGCGATGGGCCATAAGCGGTCATGTCATCCGATCACCTTCTTCCCGCGTAGAAGCGGCGCTGGCTGCTATATCCAACGACGGCCAAGCCTCAATATTTGGACTCCCTCTATCGTTGGTGACCCCCAAGCTACAAGCCGGCTTACCATGGTCGAACTTGGCTGCCGACCACTGGTGTCCGCACGGGTTTCGCCAAGCCGAAGAATACTACGAAGGCGTTGCCGCCACAGCGGGTCGAGAGGGTTTCGTCAGGGGTCTTCGTTAGACAAACCTCATCCATGAGATCGATATTGTTGGCAGCCCACACATTCCCGGCCGGATCGACGACAACACCGGTCAGAAATTGCATCCCTTTCCCCGCGTAGCCGGTTTTGGGGGGAGAGATCGCGTCGCCCGTCTTGAAGCCAGGAGGACATGTCTCAGTGCGCACGCCGCAAAGCTCGGTAAGCGTTTTGCCGAAACCATTCGCGACCCACACGTGGTCATTGCCGTCAATTGTAATGCCCCAAGGCCCGCTGATGCTCCCGCCACCATCAAACGGCGAGCCGGGCGCCTGGCTGCCGTCCGGGCGTATCATGCTGACGCTGCCGCCGGGGAATTCCTCGATGATGCGGACCAGGGCGATGAATTTTTCCACCGTCTCGTCACCACCGCTCGCGGGTGTCAGTTTGCTTTCCAGCGCGCTCCGCATCTTGGCCCGGAGCAAGTCCAGCTTTTCCCTGATGCTTGGCTCGCCCAATGTATTTGCGACCCATGCATTGCCCTGGCTATCGATGGCGATGGCATGGGGGCTGTAACCGACCTTCAATTGTTCGGCTTTGCCGGGATCATTCGCCGGGAAGCGGGTTACCGTGTTGGAGTTGGAATTGGAAACCAGGACTCGGCCTTGCAGGTCGAACGCGACGTGGAACGGTCCCTTGACCTGGCACGTGCCGTCGACTGGCTTGTCGTTAACAGTGCGGCACAGGATGCGTGCCTGTGCCGGATCGCCCTTTGGTAAGTGGACGATTTGGCTCTTGCTTGAATCCAGCGCCCAGACATCGCCATCGGGGGTCGTATTGACGCCCTGCATTCCACCGAGTTGCCCATTCAAGTTGTAACCAGTCGATGGGGACAGCGGCTTCCCTTTCTTGTCAAACACCGAAATCGTCTTGCCTCCGATACTTGTCACCCACACCTTGCCGTCGCCCGCGATGGTGAGGCCCCAGCCGGGAAAGTCCACGCCGCCCCCGGTATAGCCGGTGGTCATCGGCGAGATTGGACGGCCATTCGGAGCGAGTGCGGAGAGCGTGCCGCCGATCCCGCCGAACATGGTCGATTGCGAGCCTGCCATCTGGTTGTTTGCCGCCCAGGCGTTGCCATCGCCATCGATGCCGATGCCGCCGAGGCCGTTCAAACCGCCGCCGGCGTAACGCAGCGCGATGGTCCATGTGCCGGGAGCGAACAAAAGGTAGGGCCGGAATGGGACGGCGCGCGAGCCCGCCTCCTGCCGGGCCGGATAGAAATAGTCCAACAATGCAAAGAGTTTCGCGGGCTCATTCCATGGATGCAGCGCGATAGCCTCGGCCGCAGTCAACGTATCGGTCGGAGCGGACTTTCCTGGCGGCGTGGAAGCCTGAAACAACCTTTCGCAGGCGTCGGCCTGCACGCGAGTGATGCAGCCCGCCAGCAAGGCGCCCAACGTGTTCAACGTAGCCAGAGTGGTGGTCTGCGTGCTGTTCAATGGATCTTGGATCACTGGACCCAATCCGCCGGTCGTGAGATCCACCAGATTAGGCACATTGCCGGCGGCTATCTTCAATCCGAGCGCATGACCGCTGAGCGTCTCACCCCTCAAGAACTGCGCGGCAGTCCATACCGATGCCACGGTCGTGAGTTCGTTGATGGTCACTTCTGTCGGCGCACCGGTGCCCAAGGTTGTCATCAACGCGATGGCCGGGTTCGCTCCTCCGGAGCCGCCCATCTTGGGCTCCCCACCTCTGGCGGTCAGGTAAAGCACGCCGCCGCCAGCCTTTTCGGTGTCGAACTGAAAGCGAAAGGCGCCGTCGTCATCCGTGCTTGCTTCTGACAGCTTGACAGGCGCTGCCTCACTCGCTGCCCATAGCGTCACTATCGACTTTGCGATGGGACCACCGCCACCACCGACATGGCCGATAAGGTGCTGTGCTGAGGCGACCTCCCCGAAGCCTACTGCGACAAAAGCGAAGGCAAGAAAGGAAAAGCGCATAGTGATCTCCTCGGCCGAGGGGAACGGTTAGCAGGTGGTTAGACTGCGGAATTTCAATAGGTCAGCGGGTCTTTCTGGCGCACGTCGTTTCTACCCTGCACTGTCCAAGCGCGGAACAACAACTCCTTGAGATAGATCAAGGCTGGCCATGGGGCAAAAGTCGCTATCGGCCGCATTGCCATCGATTTCCGCTGAGGGTCCAGAAGCGGTCATCCATAACGGTCGCCGAGATTATCCTAGGCCATTAGGAACGTCTGCATGCATTGGCTCGTTCAGCTCCACATGTTCAATAACCAGCGCTCGATGAAACGCCGCGGAAGCATCGAGATGAGTGCCGCGACTTTCCCGCTCTGGATGTTCGGCATTCTCCTGGTCGCGCATCTTGCCAAGAGGCGTTCCCGCGCGGAAGTGGCGTCTTATGTCTAGAGAAGCTCTTTCAGATCAACTCAGGAACGTGGAACGACAAGTGATTGAAGGAGAGCGGCGGATGGCCGCGTGCGAGGCGCGCATTGTTGAGCTTAAGCGTAGCAAACAGGACACAACGGAAGCTGAAGCAGAGCTCGACGCCATGCGCAAGGATCAGCGTATTCTTGAACAGGACCGGCAGCGGCTTCTAGGGCATCTGCAGCCTTAGTTCTGCTTCCGATGCCGTAGGAGCGGGACCATCGGTTTCAGTTCTGAGCTTTGTAGTGAGGGCGATCTAACTGGCTTTTGATGCAGAGCTATGATGTCCTGATTTTCCGCCATTTTCTTAGGCTTGGTCGCGGGCGCTTTGCGATAGCTGAGTGATCCATTATCGCCGGTCGTCTCGGTATGCCTTGGTTTCTGTCCGGCACATTGCGCTCTCAACTACGGAGATACGAAGCGTCTCCCGAGTATGATGTTGACGAGCTTGCAATGCGCGCTTTTCCTCTTGAAGAGCTTTGCTCTCTTCAATAGCGAGCTGAGCGCGAGCGAAAAGCGGATCAATCATCGCTCGACAATGGACCCGAACGAGCTTGGTTGCTATTGCCCAAGTTATTTTGTCCGTGCCGTTGGGAAACGGCTTGTAAGTCTCGCGACCGAGAGAGGTATCACCGGCTGAAAGAGATCTAGCTGCGAGGCGCATGATTTTCTGTCCGCTTCGGGTCCAGCAGCGCCGGCTTGAAACGGCGCCGTGTCACTTCCGGAGTGTTTGGTCAGCAGACCATAGCTGAGCCAAACAGGAACTTTGCCCTCGGGCCAATCGCGTCGATTTGGCGGTGCGACGGGCGCTTAACGCAGGAACGCCTTCGTAGCCGCCGAGTTAAGCGGGCAAAACCACCTGTGAAGGAGACAAAGTCATGGCCCGCGCAACAGCCCACCCGGATCATCACTGTATCTCAAGCGAAGACATTCAGGGAACCGAGGTCTACGGAGCGGATGGAAAGAATATCGGTGAGATTGATCACCTCATCATCGACAAGGTGTCAGGCCGCGTAGCTTATGCCGTCATGAGCTTCGGCGGATTTGTTGGCTTGGGTCACAGCCACTACCCCATTCCCTGGGGCGCTCTGAGGTATGATACGTCGCTCGAGGGCTTCCGAACTAATATCACAGAGCAACAGCTAAAGGACGCGCCCGAGTTCAGCGATGACTCCTGGCAGGATCGAGACTGGGAAACGCGAACCCACCGGTATTATGGGACGCCCACTTACTGGGAAGGGCGAGGTGGCCTATAGCGTCAGGCGACGCGCCGGAAGCAGGACGGCGCTTCCGCTGGATCGCCGAGAACAGACAGCGGATTTGTCGGCACATGCCATCGGCACAGACCTGCGCACGCATAGTGCACTCTAGAGCGCCGGCAAACCGGGCGGTGGCTTGCGCTTGGCGGAGGCCTGTTCATACGCGTAGGCCAGGCGCAGCAGCTTGTGCTCGCTCCAGGCGCGACCTGCGAAGGTGACGCCGAGCGGATAGTCGGGCGTGTCCTTGCCGTCGACGCCCGCGACGAAGCCGCACGGCACCATGACGCTGGGATAGCCTGCCCTGGCGGTGATCGCGGCGCCTTCGCTGCCTGGGAACAGCACGGCATCGAGCTTGTGCTGGTTCATGTACGCATCCATGCCGCGGGTCCTGGCGCAGTGCAGGTCCATGGCAAGTGCCGCCCTGTACTCGCGCTCGCTGAGGTCGGCCCTTGTGAGGTCGGCGGCGAGGAGGTTGTCCTGGCCGAAGCGGAGCGCTTTGCCCGCATTCGCTTCGTTGAAGGCCACGATGTCGGTCATGGTCTTGATGGCGGTGTTGGTCGCCCAATCCCTCAGATAGAGGTTGAGGTCTCGTTTCAACTCGTAGAGGAAGACGATCCGCTGCGTGACTGCATTGCCCCTGTTGGCGCTCAGCGGATTGCGGTTGAGCACGGCCATGATCGTCCCCGGTCCGCTCATCCAGCCGGCTGTCGGCATGCTGGCGCGCACGATCACGGCGCCGAGATCCTCCAGCACCTTGATCGCTTCGGCCACCACCTTCGCGCCTTTGGGGGGCAGCTTGCGGAAGAAGGGATCGTTCAGGGGATCGGCGGGATCGCTCGGGACGCCGATCCGCGCGCCCTTCAACGCGTCGGCAGCAAGGCCGACGGTGAAATCGGCGGGCCGCCGCTGCTTCTGCGTCGCGAGATCGAGCGGGTCCTTCGCAGCGAGCACGTTGAGCAGCAGCGCCGCGTCGCGCACGGTCCGCGTCATCGGCCCCGCGGTGTCCAGACTATGCGCGATCGGCACGATGCCGGCACGACTGATCAGGCCGACGGTCGGCTTCACGGTGACCAGGCCATTCTGGCTGGCGGGCCACAATAGCGACCCCGAAGTCTCCGTGCCGATCGAGGCCGCGCACAGACCTGCCGCCACCGCGACCGCCGAACCCGCGCTCGAGCCGCCCGGGGACACGACAGGGATGCCGTGGTCGTCGGCCAGCGCCGGCGCATAGGGGTTCTTCACCTGGCCGCCCAGCGACGAATAGCCGGCGGGCATGTCGATTGCGAGCATGTTTGAAAATTCGGTCAGGTTCGCCTTGCCGAGGATCACCGCACCGGCCTCGCGCAGCAGCTTGACGAGCGTCGCATCGGCCCGTGCGCGCGCGCCTTCCAGCGCCAGCGAGCCCGCCGTGGTCGGCTGCGCGTCGCCGGTCGCGATGTTGTCCTTCACCAGGATCGGGATGCCGGCCAGCGGTCGCTCGGCAGACGGCTTGACGCCGTCGAGCCCGCCCGCGATCGCGAGCGCGTCGGCATTGAGCGCGCGGACCGCGTTGAGCTTAGGCCCGTCGCGGTCATAGGCTTGGATGCGCGCGAAATAGGCTTTGACCAGCGCGGTGGCGGTGGCCTGCCCATCGGCCAAAGCATGAGCGATATCGCTCATCGACGCATGATCGAGCTTTGCATGATCAAGCTCTGGGGAGATCGGCGCCTCGGCGCTGACGGCCGCCGCGGCAATGCCGGCATCGCGGCGGGATGATTCCTGCACGGCTGCCTCGCCCGACGGCGCGCGTCTCCACCACGAGACTCGAGCATGCCATCATGCCAGTGTTTTGCCCGACGGTTCAACTTTCGGGCGAATCGCCTCGATCACACAGGCGCAACGTGCAAACCATTGAAATGACTGACCCCGGCTACTGTGCATGGGGTTGTTTTTCAGGTTTTTGTTTGGAGCTGCCCTCTCCTGCACTCGGAGAGGGCACAGCAACGGACGCCGGCTACTCCCAATACCACGTGGAGAAATCGTTCTCGAATTGCGGCACGTCCTTCCAGACGCCCTTCAGCTTCTTGTTGGTGATGGTGATGAGCTGCGGCTGGTACAGATAGGCGGAGACCGCGTCGGTGGCGAGCATGCGCTGGGCGTCGCCGAGCAGCTTTGCGCGGCCGGCTTCATCCGGCGTCGAGACGATCTGCTTGTAGAGCGCGTTGAACTTCTCGTTGTTGTAACCGAGGTAATAGTCCGGCTCGGTGATCTTGACGAGGTCGAACGGCTCGACATGGCTGACGATGGTCAGATCGAAATTGTGCGGACCATTGCCGGCGAACACCTGGGACAGCCATTGCGCCCATTCGACGTTCTCGATCTTGGCGATGATGCCGACCTTGGCGAGCTGGGCCGCGGCGATCTCCCCGCCCTGCCGCGCATAGGACGGCGGCGGCAGCTTGAGCGACAGTTCGAGCGGCGTGGTGACGCCGGCCTCCGCGAGCAGCTTCTTGGCCTTCTCGGGGTCGTAGGGGTTGATGCCGGTGGTGTCGACATAACCGAGCGCGCCCGGCACGTAGAAGCTCCCGATCGGCGTGCCGAAGCCGTCGACGGCGCCGTCGATCATGGCCTTGCGGTCGATCGCGGCAAGGATGGCGCGGCGGACGCGGACGTCGTCCAGCGGCTTCTTGCGATGGTTGATCGCGACGATGGTCTTGGCGCGGGAGCCGCCGACCAGCACCGTGAAGCGCGGATCGGCCTTGAACTGTGCCAAGGCGCGCGCCGCGGCGACGCGCGGGAATGCATCGACGTCACCCGACAGCAGTGCGGCGGTCTGCGCCGCCGGTTCGGAGATGAAGCGGATCGTCACCTTGGACAGCTTAACCGCAGCGGCGTTGCGGTAGTCGGCCCATTTGTTCAGGGTGATCGAGGAGCCCTTGGCCCAGGCCGCGAGCTGATAAGGCCCGGTGCCGACCGGCTGCGTGATGTTCGTCGCCGCGCTCTTCGGCTCGACGATCGAGCCGCCCGCCTGCCCGAGCAGGAACGGCAAATTCGGCTCGCCATATTTCATGGTGATCACGACGGTCTCAGTGTCGGGCGTCTCCACCTTCTCGAACGCCTGGTACAGGCTCTTGTCCTTGTTGGTGCTGGTCGGGGCTGCGTTGCGCTCGAACGAGAACTTCACCGCGGCGGAATTGAACGGCTCGCCATTGTGGAATTTGACGCCCTTGCGCAGCTTGAACGTATAGGTCTTCAGATCGGGCGAGGCGGTCCAGCTCTCCGCCAGCAGCGGCGAGACCGAGCCGTCCTCGTTGATCTTGGTCAGCGTCTCATAGATGTTGTAGAGCGTGACCTCGGCGATCGCCGCCGCGGCGGCGTTGGTGGGGTCGAGCCCCGGTGGCTCCAGCGCCATCGCCATGACGACGCTGTCCTTCTTGCTCTGCGCCAGCACCGGCAGAGGCGCCGCGACGAGCGCAGCGGCAAAGGCGACGATCGATAATTTCCTGAACATGCGCAAACTCCCCTGCCAATCCTGTTTCCAGCTTAACGCCAATCCTGCCCTGAACACTAACCTTCCATGGCCGCCTGCGGCAACGCCATCACAGCCTCGGCCTTGTGGCAGGCGGCAAGGTGCCCCTCGCCCACCTTGCGTAACTCTGGCGGAACCTCTCGGCAATGCTGGTCGGCAAGGACGCAGCGCGATGCATAGGGGCATCCGGCCGCCGCCGCCGATTGCGAGGCGATCGCCTGGGCCCCGCGCCGGCGCCGGCCACCCCCGGCGCGCGCCCGCGGCACCGCATCCAGCAGCGCCCGCGTATAGGGATGGGCGCCGTGCTCGAACAAATCCTCTGGCCGGCCCTGCTCGACGATGCGGCCGAGATACATCACCGCGACCTCGTCGCAGAGATAGTCGACGACGGCGAGGTCGTGGCTGATCAGGATGTAGCTCAGACCGAACTGCTCCTGGAGGTCCTGCATCAGGTTCAGCACCTGGGCCTGCACAGAGACGTCGAGCGCCGAGACCGGCTCGTCGGCAACGATCAGCTTCGGCTGGGTGATCAGCGCACGCGCAATCGCGATGCGCTGGCGCTGGCCGCCGGAGAACTCGTGCGGATATTTTTCCATGTCCGCATCGCGCAAGCCGACCTGGCGCAGCACGGCGGCGACGCGGTCGCGGAACGTGGTGCGGTCGGCGCCTTCCAGCACGGTCAGCGGCTCGGCGACGATCCGCGCGATGGTCTGTCGCGGATCGAGCGAGCCATAGGGATCCTGGAACACCATCTGGAAATCGCGCCGGGCGCGGCGCAGCTCGTCGGCCGGCAAGCGGTTGAGATCGCGCCCGAGCAGCGCGACCTGTCCTGCGGTCGGCCGCTCCAGCGCCATCACGACGCGCGCGAAGGTGGACTTGCCGGAGCCGGACTCGCCGACGATGCCAAGGCTCCTGCCGGCCCGGACCTGCACGCTGACACCGTTGAGCGCGCGCACCTGTCCCGGCGGACGGAACAGGCTCTCGCGCGGCAGCGTATAGCGCTGTTCGAGATCCCTGACGTCGAGAAGCGGCGCGGTGCTCATGCGGTCAGCGCTCCGACGCGTTCGGCCATCGACACGTCCGTTCTTATGCAGCGCGCAAAATGGCCCGGGCCGACGTCCACCATCGGCGGCAGCGCCGCGCGGCACTGGTCGATCACGAGCGGACAGCGATCGGAGAAGGTGCAGCCGGACGGCAGATCGGCAAGCTCCGGCACCGTGCCCGAGATCGTCTTCAGCCGCGTCCCCTTGCGCGCGCCGAGCTTGGGCCGGGCACGGAACAGGCCCTGCGTGTAGGGATGGCCCATGCGACGGAAGACTTCGTCGGTCGGCCCGCTCTCGACGACGGTGCCGCCATACATCACCATCATGCGCTGCACGTTCTCGGCGATGACGCCGAGATCGTGCGAGATCAGGATCATCGACATGCCGCGCTCCTCGACGAGGTCGGCGATGAGGTCGAGGATCTGGCCCTGGATGGTGACGTCGAGCGCGGTGGTCGGTTCGTCCGCGATCAAGAGGTCCGGCTCGCAAGCGAGCGCCATCGCGATGGTGATGCGCTGGCGCTGCCCGCCGGAGAACTGATGGGGATAGGCATCGACGCGCCGCGCCGGGTCGGGCAACCCGACGCGGTCGAGCAAGGCGATTGCTTCTTTACGAGCCTGCGCCGCCGAATAGTTCTTGTGACGCCGCAGCGGCTCGGCGACCTGGTTGCCGATCGTGTGCATCGGGTTGAGCGCAGTCATCGGCTCCTGGAAGATCATGCTGATGCGGTTGCCGCGCAGGCGGCAATAGTCGGCATCCGCAAGTCCGATGAGCTCGTCGCCGTCCAGCTTGATGCTGCCGGTGACGACGGCACTGTCCGGCAGCAACCCCATCAACGACAACGCCGTGACCGACTTGCCGCAGCCGGACTCGCCGACGAGCCCGAGCGTCTCGCCGCGCTTCAGCGCAAAGCTGACCCCGCGCACGGCCTGCGCCGGCCCACGGCTGGTGTTAAGGCGAACGCCGAGATTTTCGACCTCGATCAGCGGCGTGTCGGAGCGCTCGGCCATCGTCATCGCTCTCGCGCCAGCCGGGGATCGAGCAGGTCGCGCAATCCGTCACCGAGCAGGTTGAGGCCGAGCACCGAGATTGCGATCGCAACGCCCGGATAGACCGCGAGCATCGGCGACTGGAACAGCAACGTCTGCGCGTCGTTCAGCATCCGCCCCCAGGACGGTTGCGGCGGCTGCGTTCCGAGGCCGAGATAGGACAAAGCGGCCTCGGCGAGGATGGCGAGCGCGAATTGGATGGTGACCTGCACGATCAGGATCGACAGGATGTTCGGCAGCACATGCTCGATGGTGATGCGGAAGCGCCCCTTGCCCGCCGCCCGCGCCGCCAGCACGAATTCGCGCGCCCAGATCGCATTGGCCGAGCCGCGCGTCAGCCGGGTCAAGGTCGGGATCTGGAAGATGCCGATCGCGACGATCGAGGTCACCATGCCGGGCCCGACGACCGCCGCGAGCATGATCGCGGACAGCACGGCTGGAAAGGCGAAAGTGAAGTCGGAAAAGCGCATGATGATCTCCTCCGTCCAGCCGCGCCGGGCCGAGGCGATCAGGCCCAGCGTGACGCCGAAGGTGAGACCGATGCTGACGGCAATGACACCGACCATGATGGTGGACCGGGCGCCCGCAAGCAGCAGCGAGACGATGTCGCGGCCGAAGGAATCGGTGCCGAGCCAATGCGCCGCCGAGGGCGGCCGAAGCTTTGCGGCGATGTCGATCTCGTAAGGCGACCACGGCGTCCATACCAGCGACAATAGCGCCGAAGCCAGCACCAGAAGGCTCAGCGTGCCACCGAGGACGAAGCTGCGGTGGCGCAGCGCGCGGCGCCAGAACGTGCGCGCCGGCAGCGGACGCGTTGCGACGGGCGCGTCGATGACGATCGGCGCGCTCACAGGTCGTGCACCTTGATGCGGGGATCGATGAAGGCATAGAGCACATCGACCACGAAGTTGACGATCACCACCATCGCGGCGAGCAGCATCACGCAATTGCGCACCACGATCAGGTCGCGATTGGCGATTGACTGGAAGATGAGGCGGCCGAGGCCCGGGAGGTAGAACACGTTCTCGATCACGATGGTGCCGGCGAGCAGATTGGCGAATTGCAGCCCCATCACGGTCATCACCGGGATCATGGCATTGCGCAGCACGTGGCTCCACAGCACCTCGCGCTTGCCGAGGCCCTTCGCGCGGGCGGTGCGGACGAAGTCCTCGCGCAGCACTTCGAGCACGGCCGAGCGCGTGACGCGCGCGAGGATCGCGGCCTGCACCACCGCGAGCGAGATCGCGGGCAACAGCAGCGACTTGATCCCCGGCCAGATGCCGTCCTCCCAGCCGGCAAAGCCGCCCGCCGAGAGCCATTGCAGGCGCACCGAGAACAGCAGAACGAGCAGAATGGCGAACCAGAAGTTCGGGAGCGCGATACCCACTTGCGTCAACGACATCACGCCGACGTCGCCGAGCTTGTTGTGGTTGGCGGCGGTGTAGATGCCGGCCGAAAGCGCCAGCGTCACCGTGATCGTCATCGCCATGATCGCGAGCGGAATGGTCAATACCAGCCGCTCGGCGATCAGGCTGGCGACCGGGGTGCCGTAGACATAGGAATTGCCGAGATCGCCGACGAGGAGGCCCTTGATCCATTGCACGTAGCGAACGGCCAGCGGCTGGTCGAGCCCGAGCTTGACCGTGAGCGCGCGCACCGCGTCCGGCGAAGCGTCGGCGCCCATCAGCATCTGCGCGGCGTTACCGGGCAGCGCGTCGAGCACCAGGAAGATGATCAGCGATGCGCCGACCAGCGTCGCCAGCAGAGTCAACAGACGTCGGAGGACAAAGACGCTCATGCGCGCTCGGCTTCAGGGCTCACCCAGGCCACGATCAACATGTCCGGACGCCTTAAGCAAGCTCTTTGCTGCATCTCCATGTCCTCAAGCCGGCCAGCGGGACAGAAAGTCGCTTGACGCCTCGAACAGTGCGCTCACGCGTAGCAATTCCGCGTCAGCCCGGAAACGGCCGACCAGTTGGAGCCCGATCGGCAAGCCGTCGCGCGCAAAGCCCGAGGGAAGGCTGATCGCGGGGTGACCGGTCATGTTGAACGGCATGGTCCAGGGAAACCAATGCGGCCGGACGCTGTCGAAATGTCTGCCGTCGATCTCGATGCTGCCGAACAGGTCCTGGTTGATCGGCAGCGCGGTGCGCGTCAGCGTCGGCATCGCCAGCAGGTGACCGCGCGCAAGCAGCGATTGCACGCGGCGGAACAACGCGGTGCGCGCGAACATCGCCTCCTGATAGTCGATGCCGCTGACCTCGCTGGCGAGCGCGAGCTGCTTGAGGAAGGCTTCGCTCAGCTCGTCCCGATGCTCGGCCGCAAGCTTGGCAAAGCGCGTCCGCCAGACGGTGTGGTTGATGGCGCGCCAGATCGGCTCGATGTCGAATCCCTCGCCGGAGAATTCCTCGAGCTCGGCCCCTAACCCGGCCAACCGGTCGAGGCTCGCCTTGAAACTGGCGGCGACCTCGGCTGAGACCGGACGGCCCGGCGGCGTCAGGCAGTACAGGATCCTCATCCCGCGCAAATCACCACGCGGGGCGGCGGTGCCGATGAAGTCGGACACGGGCACGGCGATCGACCAGGGATCGATAGGATCTTCGCCCGCCATCGCCTGCATCATCAATGCGGTGTCGGCGACGGTGCGGGTGGTCGGCGTGACATAGGTCTGGTTGCCGAACACATCGAGAGCCTGGCTGTGCGGGATCACGCCGTTGCTCTGCTTCAGGCCCACCACACCGTTGCAGGCCGCCGGAATGCGCGTCGAGCCACCGCCGTCGGTCGCAATAGCGAGCGGCGCGATGCCGCTCGCCACAGCAACCGCCGCGCCGCCGCTGGAGCCGCCGGAGGAACGGCAGGCGTCCCACGCATTGCGGGTCCGACCGAACAAAGGTGAATCGGTGAGGCACTTGCTGCCGAACTCCGGCGTCGTGGTCTTGCCGATCAGGATCGCGCCTTCGCTGCGCAACCGCGCGACGGCGACGGCATCCTCGGCCGGCACATTGTTCTTGTAGGGAACGGCGCCAAAGGTGGTCTTGACCCCCTTGGTATTGACGATGTCCTTGACGGTTGCGGGGATGCCGTGCAGCAGGCCGAGCGGTTCGCCGGCCATCACTTTGCGCTCGGCTTCGCGTGCCGCTGCGATCGCCTCGTCGCCGCACAGCGTGATGAAGCAGTTCAATTCGGGCTGTAGGGCCTCGGCGCGGGCGAGCACGGCGCGGGTGAGCTCGACTGGCGAAATCCGCTTTGTCGCGATGAGACCGCGCAGCTCGGTCGCGGACAACAGACAGGGATCGCCGTTCATCGTCACATCACGCTCCGAAGCGGGCCGCCATTGGCCCGAAGACATTGACAGCGAGACTGACAGTTTTGTTAACTCGCCGTCCAATACGATTTTTGTCGCCAACCCATACGCTGACGGTATGCCAATGGATCTTCGCCGGCTCCGCTATTTCGTCGCCGTCGCCGAGGCGCGCAGCATCGGCAAGGCGGCCGAGCAGCTCCGGATGGCGCAGCCGCCGCTCTCGGTCCAGATCCGCAAGCTCGAGGCCGAGATCGGCGCGCCGCTGTTCCGCCGCGGCACCCGTGGCATGGATCTGACCGAGGCCGGCCAGGCATTGCTGGCGCGCGCCAGCGAAGCGCTGGCGCTGGCAGCCGATGGCGCCGAAGCCGCGCGCGCGGTTGCTTCGGGACGGCGCGGCCGCCTGTCGGTGGGTTACATGTTCGTGCTGGCGAATGCGATGCTGCCGCGGCTCATCCCCGAACTGCGCCGCGCGGTTCCCGGCGTCGACCTCAGCTTCGTTGAGCTCAGCGCCTCGACGCGCGAGGCCCGCGTGCTCGACCGCAGCGTCACAGTCGCGCTGTGTATGCCCGCGATCAATCATCCCGAGATCCAGGTGGCAAAGATCGGTGCACAGCCCTTCATGCTGGCCATGCCGATCCGCTCTCCGCTCGCCCGCTTGAGCTCCGTGCCGATGGCCCGGCTACAGGGCCGTCCGCTGATCGCACTCCCGCATCCGGACCATGGGCCCGCCTCCTCCGCGGTCGTCCCTTTATTGCGTCGGCACCAGGTGGTGATGCCGATCGCCAGCCGGGTGGAGACGGTGCATTCGGCGATGAGCCTGGTCCTGGCCGGCGAAGGTCTCGCCATCCTGCCGGCCTGCGCACAGCTCGGCGCGCCACGCGGCGTCGTGTTCAGGCCCCTGCGTGACGTCGCTGACTCCCTCGATATCGCAGTCTGTTGGCGGCGGGACTCCCACAGTCCGCTGATCGGAACCTTCCTCAAATGTGCCGAGAAGGCCGTCGCGCGGATGTGACGTGGACTACCAGTCCCAATTGATCTCGTGGCTCCAGGGCGGATCGGCGCCTGGACGCGTACAGGTCAGGCCGGCACAATTGGCGGCGAAGGACAGCGCCAGGCGGAGCTCGTCCGCGCCGATGTCCTGCAATCTCGGTCGGGCGATGCGACCCTGCTTGTACAGGGCGAACAGCAGCGCCGCCTGAAAGCTGTCGCCGGCGCCAATCGTGTCGGCCACCTCGACCTTTGGTGCTTGCACTTCGATCTGCCCTGCTTGCGTGTGCCACGCGATGGCGCCGTTGTTGCCGCGGGTGATGACGACGAGGCTGGTGCCCTGCCCCAGCAACGTGCTCGCGCGCTGCTGATAGGGCTCCTCGCCGAAGAGATAGCCGAAATCGACGTCCGACATCTTGATGAGATCGGCACTTCCGGCGAACCCGGCCATGCGCGCGAGATAGCCCGGCTTGTCCTTGACGAGAACCGGTCGGCAGTTCGGATCGAAGGAGATCGTGGACGAGTCCCGTGCGTCTGCGATTAGCGCCTTGGTCTCGGCCGCACCCTGGTCGTTGACCAGCGTGGTCGAGCCGACATGGACGGCCTCGACAGTATCGAACGGAATGGACCCATGCCGGTAAGTCCAGCTCCGCGTCGCGGTCTCGGCATCGTAGAAGGCGTAGTGCGACTCACCCGCGACAATGCGGACAAAGGCGAGCGTAGTCTGGTGGTCGCTGCGGGTGGCGAGATCGAGTGCAACCTTCGATGCGGAGGCATGATCGGCGATCATGCGCCCGAACAGGTCGGTCGAGATGCCGCCGACGAAACCAGTTGGCGCGCCCAGCCGCGCCATGCCGATCGCGACGTTCAGGCAGGAGCCGCCCACCGCGGGCATCACCGCTTCGCGCCCTTCGACGTTTCGCGTCGGCACGAAATCGATCAGCGCGTCGCCGCAGGCAATCAGCATCTCCTTCAACCTCTCGCGACGCTGCGCATCGCGGCACGGCTGCCGCGATCGAGCTCGCGCAGCAGCTTGTAGACCTCGCGCTTGCGGGCGTGAAACGCGGCCATATCAGGCGCGGTCGGCTCGCTCTTGCGTCCCAGCGCCGACATCTTGGCCATCGTCTCACCGATCGAGCCATAGGCGCCACCGGCGACCGCCCCTAACATCGCGGCGCCCAGCAGCACCGGCTCCCTGGTCTGCGGCAACGCGACCGTGAGACCGGTGGTATCCGCCATGATCTGGCGCACCAAAGGACTGCGGCTGGCACCGCCACCCATGATCATGATGCTGGAGCGGACCCCATGCGCGGCAAAAGCCTCGATGACCTCCGCAAGCCCGTAGGCAAGACCGCAGAGGCCGGCGACGAACAGCCGTTCCATCGCGGCGACGTCAGTGTCGAGATCAAGGCCCGCGATCACCGCGCGCGTGTCTGGATCGGCATAGGGCGAGCGGTTGCCAATGAATTCCGGCAGCACGTGGATGTCGCGCGCCAGCAGCGCGGCACGGCTGGCATCGCCGGCGCGCGCCATGATGCGGCGCTCGAGGAAATCGATGAGGTCGAGGCCTTCGCTGCGTGCCGCCGCGGTCGCCTCGGCATGGCCGGGATGCGACTTGAGGAGATGATCGATCGCAGCGCCCGCGGCGGACTGCCCGCCTTCATTGAGCCAGAAATCCGGCACCATGCCGGAATAATAGGGACCCCACACGCCCGGCACGAAGCACGGCTCCTTCGTCGTCGCCATGATGCAGGCCGACGTTCCCATGATGTAGGCAAGACGATCGCAGACATCGCTCGGGCCGCCCGCCCCGTCACGGCCGCCGATCGCACCGATACCGCCGGCATGGGCGTCGATCAGGGAGGCGCCGACCGGGGTGCCGGGAGGAAGGCCGAGCTCGACTGCTGCTGCCGGCGTGAGCCCGACGCCAAGGCGCGTCCCGGGCGCAACGACCTCGGTGCCGATGCGCGCGTATTTTTCGGCGACGAAGTCGGACAGGCCGATGCGCTTGAAGAACGGCGCGCTCCAGCCGCCACCGTCATGGGCGAGATAGTTCCACTTGCAGGTGACGGTGCAGGTCGAGCGCTGCAGCGCGCCGGTCGCCCGCCAGGTCAGATAATCGGCCAGGTCGAAGAAGTGACCGGCGGCATCGAAACTCGCGCGCAGATGCCGCTTCAGCCAGAGCAGCTTCGGCATCTCCATCTCCGGCGAGATCGAGCCGCCGACATAGCGCAGCACGGCATCCTCGGTCTCGTTGATCAGCCGCGCTTCGGCCGTGGCGCGATGGTCCATCCAGACGATGACGTTGCGCTGCGCATCGCCGGAGGCGCTGACGGTGAGCGGCGCGCCTTGCGGATCGAGCACCACGAGGGAACAGGTGGCATCGAAACCGATGCCGCCGATGCTACTAGGTGCAATCGCTGCTTCCGCCATCGCCGCGCGCACCGATTTGGCGCAGGCCTGCCAGATGTCCTCTGACGACTGCTCGACGATGTCGCCGGCCTCGTGCCAGATCCTGATCGGATGCCGGGCCGTCGCGAGCAGCGTGCCGGCCTCGTCAAACACCCCTGCCCGCGTGCTCGTGGTCCCCACGTCGACGCCGATATACGCTCGCGGCATGGTCTCTCCCGGTCCGTCCGTTTTGACGGTGAGCCTACCAGCAAGTGTAGCCGCCATCCACCAGCACGATGCTGCCGGTCATCAGGCTCGCGGCCTCGGACGAGAGGAACAGCACGACGGAGGCGATCTCCTCGACCTGCCCCATACGCGCCATCGGGGTTCCACCGATCCAGGCGTCATACATTTTCGGATTGCTCTTCACGAAGGCGTTGAGCGGCGTCTCGATATAGGTCGGCGCCACCGCGTTGACGCGGATGCCGCGCGCGCCCCATTCGGCGGCCAGCGACTTGGTCAGATGGTGCACGGCGGCCTTGGAGGCGTTGTAGAAGCACTGCTCCTGCGGCTTGTTGACGATGAAGCCGCTCATCGAGCCTATGTTGACGATGGCGCCGCTTCCAGCCTTCAACATATGCTTGCCGAACTCGCGGCAGCACCAGAAAGTGCCGTTGAGATTGACGTCGATGACGTTGAGCCAGTGCTCGTCGGTAACGGTCTCGGCCGGCGTCTCGCTCCGTGCGATGCCGGCATTGTTGACGAGGATGTCGACCTTGCCATGGCGGGCGACGAGATCATTTGCCACCTCCGCCACGCGTGTGGTGTTAGTGACGTCCATGATTGCGGTCTCGATGTCGTAGCCCTTCGCCCTGAGGCTCGCTTTAGCGCCGTCGGCGACCTTGCCGTCGCGGTCGCCGATAATGACCTTCGCGCCGGCCTCAGCCAGCGCCTCCGCGCAGGCGAGGCCGATGCCCTGGCCGCCGCCGGTGATGAACGCGGTCTTGCCGCTCAGCCTGAATTTTTCCAGATACATGGTCGTCTTTCCGTCTTCTTGCCGTTTCTTGTCAGCCCCGAAGAGCGTTGCCGCTCTCGTCGAAGCGGTGAATGCGCGCAGGGTCGGGCATCAGCGACACCCGGTCGCCGGCATGCAGGCTCAATTCGCCGATGTAGCGCGCCGTCAGCATGCCGAGCGCGCCGGCATCGACGTAGAGGAAGGTGTCACTGCCGAGATGCTCGGCCACCGCAATGGTACCCTGCCAGCCGCCACCGCCGTCGCGCTCGATCTTCAGATGCTCCGGCCGAACGCCGATCGTCGCCGCCCCCTTCTGCAAAGCGGGCTCGCCAGTGACGAAGTTCATCCTGGGCGAGCCGATGAAGCCGGCGACGAAGAGATTGGCGGGTCGCTCGTAAAGCTCCAGCGGCGAGCCATATTGCTCGATTTTGCCGCCGTTGAGCACGACGATCTTGTCGGCCATGGTCATAGCCTCGACCTGGTCGTGGGTGACGTAGATCGCGGTGGTGCCGAGCTGCTTCTGAAGTCGCGTCACCTCGATGCGCATCTGCACGCGCAGCGCGGCGTCGAGGTTGGAGAGCGGCTCGTCGAACAGGAATGCCTTGGGCTCGCGGACGATGGCACGGCCGATCGCGACGCGCTGGCGCTGGCCGCCGGAGAGCTCGCGCGGCTTGCGGTCGAGGTAGGGCGTGAGATTCAGCGTCGCGGCGGCCGCCTCGACCTTGCGGTTGATCTCGTCCTTCGGCAAGCCCGCCATCTTGAGGCCGAAGCCGATATTGCCGCGCACGCTCATATGCGGATAGAGCGCGTAGGACTGGAACACCATCGACAGCCCGCGCTTGGCGGGCGGCGTATCGACGACGTTCTTGCCGTCGATCAGGATCTTGCCGCCGCTGACGTCCTCGAGCCCCGCGATCAGCCGCAGTAGCGTGGTCTTGCCGCAGCCGGAGGGACCGACGAACACCACGAAGGAGCCATCGGCGATCTCGAGGTCGGCGCCCTTGATGATGTGTACGGGGCCGAAGGATTTCTGCACGCCCTGAAGTGTGATCTGACCCATGATCCGGCAGCCCCCTATTTCACCGCGCCAAAGGTGAGCCCGCGCACGAGCTGCTTCTGGCTGAACCAACCGAGGACGAGAATGGGCGCGATCGCCAGCGTGGACGCCGCCGACAGTTTTGCCCAGAACAGCCCTTCGGGGCTCGAATAGGAGGCGATGAACGTGGTGAGCGGCGCAGCGCTCGAGGTGGACAGGTTCAGCGTCCAGAACGCCTCGTTCCAGGCCAGGATCAGATTGAGCAGCAGCGTGGACGCCAATCCCGGGATCGCCATCGGCGTCAGCACGTAGACCAGCTCACGGCCGATCGTGGCACCATCCATGCGCGCCGCTTCGAGGATGTCGCGCGGGATCTCCTTGAAATAAGTGAAGAGCATCCAGATGACGATCGGCAAATTCCCGAGGCACAGGATGAAGACGAGGCCGATGCGGGAATCGAGCAGCCCGAGGCTCTTGTAGATCAGGTAGATCGGCACCAACACGCCGACCGGCGGCATCATCTTGGTCGAGAGCATCCAGAGCAGGATGTCCTTGGTGCGCTTGGTCGGCGAGAACGCCATCGACCAGGCGGCTGGAATGGCGATCAACAGCGCAATGAGCGTCGAGCCGCCGGCGATGATGATCGAGTTCATCGCGTGGTGCAGGTAGTCGCTACGCTCCTGCACGGTCGCGTAATTTTCCGTGGTCCAGTGGAAGAACAGGAAGGATGGCGGGATCGCGAAGGCCTCAAGCTCGGTCTTGAAGCTCGCCAGCCCCATCCACAGGATCGGAAAGAAGATCAGGAAGCCGAACAGCCAGGCCGCCGCCGTCGATATCATCACCCGTCGCGTCGTCGCCATCCGTGCCATGTCAGGCCTCCAGGTTGCGGCCGACGATGCGGACCAGGAAGAAGGCGACGATGTTGGCAATGACCACCGCGACGAGCCCGCCCGCCGAGGCGCTGCCGACGTCGAACTGGATCAGCGCCTGCGAATAGATCAAGAAGGCGATGTTGGTGGTCTGCAGGCCCGGCCCGCCGCCGGTGGTGACGAAGATCTCGGCGAACACCGTGAGCAGGAAGATGGTCTCGATCAGGATCACCACCGTGATGGGACGCGCGAGGTGCGGCAGCGTGATGTAGATGAAGGTCGAGACGGCGCTGGCGCCGTCCATCTCGGCGGCCTCCTTCTGCTCCTCGTCGAGCGATTGCAGCGCGGTCAGCAGGATCAGGGTCGCGAACGGCAGCCATTGCCAGGTCACGATCAGGATCACCGCGAGCAGCGGCACATCGTTGAACCAATCGATCGGCGTCAGACCGAACAGCGAGGCGAGCCAGGCGAACAATCCCGACACCGGATGCATCAACAGGTTCTTCCAGACCAGCGCGCTCACCGTCGGCATCACGAAGAACGGGGCGATCACCATCAGCCGGACGAAATTGCGGCCAATCACGGGTTGGTCCATCAGCAGCGCCAGGGGAACGCCGAGCAGGATGGTCAGCGCCAGCACCGAGCCGACCAGCACCAGCGTGTTCTGGAGCGAGGCCAGGAAGGCAGGATCGGTGAGGAAGTAGCGGAAGTTTTCAAGGCCGACGAACGATTCCGAGCCGGGATCGAGCAGGCTGTAGTGCAGCGTCGAGAAGTAGATCGTCAGCGCCAGCGGGACGATCATCCAGATGAACAGCAACCCGACGGCCGGGGTCAGGAGCGACCGCGCAAGAAGCTGCGTCTGCCGGGTTGCCATTCTTGGCGCTCCGCTCGGAGGAAGAAGGGCGGCCATCCAGCAAGGATGGATGGCCGCAAGTTTGAGCTCAGGGAGAGCCCGTTCACTTGATGTAGCCGGCGCGCTTCATCTCGCGCTCGGTAGCGGACTGCGCAGCCGTGAGCGCTGCATCGACCGTCATCGATCCCGCAAGCGCCGCCGAGAACTGCTGGCCCACCTGGGTGCCGATGCCCTGGAATTCAGGGATGGCGGCGTATTGCACGCCGACGTAGGGAACGGGCTTCACCGTCGGCTTGTTGGGATCGGCGGCGTCGATCGAGGCCAGCGTCAGTTTAGCGAACGGCGCGACCTTCAGGTACTCGTCGTTCTGGTAGAGCGAGGTGCGCGTGCCCGGCGGCACGTTGGCCCAACCCTCCTTCGACGCCACCAGCTTGGTGTAGTCCTTGCTGGTTGCCCAGGCGATGAATTTTTCGGCAGCTTCCGTCTTCTTGGAGCCGGCCGGGATTGCGAGATTCCAGGCCCACAGCCAGTTGGCGTTCTTGCCGAGCCCGGTGTTGGGCGCGAGCGCGAAGCCGACCTTGTCGGCGACCTTGGACTCCTTGGGGTTGGTGACGAAGGACGCCGCGACCGTGGCGTCGATCCACATCGCGCATTTGCCGGCGTTGAACAGCGCCAGATTCTCGTTGAAGCCGTTGGAGCTGGCGCCGGGAGGGCCGGCTTCCTTCATCAGGTTGACGTAGGTGGTGAGTGTCGTCTTCCATTCCGGCGTGTTGAACTGCGGCTGCCACTTTTCGTCGAACCAGCGCGCGCCATAGGAATTGGCCATCGCCGAGAGGAACGCCATGTTCTCGCCCCAGCCTGCCTTGCCGCGCAGGCAGATGCCATAGGTGCCGGCGCTCTTGTCGGTCAGCTTCTTGGCGGCGTCGATCACGACGTCCCAGCTCGGCTTTTCCGGCATTTTCAGGCCGGCCTTCTCGAACAGATCAGTGCGGTACATCACCATCGAGCTCTCGCCGTAGAACGGCGCGGCGTAGAGCTTGCCGTCGGCGGAGACCGCGTCCTTGATCTTGGGCAGGAGGTCGGCGACGTCGTAATCGGCGCCGAGGTTGGCGAGCGGCACCAGCCAGCCCTTCTTGGCCCAGATCGGCACCTCGTAGGTGCCGATGGTGAGGACGTCGAACTGGCCGCCCTTGGTGGCGATATCGGTGGTGACGCGCTGGCGCAGCACGTTCTCCTCGAGCGTCACCCATTTCACGGTGATGTCAGGGTTCTTCTTGGTGAACTCACCCGTCAGCCCCTGCATGCGGATCATGTCGCCATTATTGACGGTGGCGATCGTCAGGGTCGTTTCGGCCATCGCCGGGACGGCCAGCAGCAGGCAAGACGCGCCGCAGACGGCGCCCAGGACGTGTTTCACGGTGACCTCCCCTCAATTCGCGTTTTGGGCATATGCCCACGCGTTGGGCGTATGTTCAACGCAAGGGCGGCGCGTTGTCAAGCAGCCGCGTGGGCGTTCCAGCAACTTATGAGTGCTGCGGTGCGGGAGTGATGGAGGTCGCGCGGTGCGGAGGCGATCGCAGTTGTTTGGAACAAACGCAGCGGCTTGGCCCACCTCTCCCGCTTGGGGACGAGGTCGTATCGCATCGACAGATGCGATGCGGGTAAGGGCTTTCTCCCCGGGGGAGTCTTGCCAGCGAAGAGACCCTCTCCTCTCCCCACCCCTCTCCCGCAAGCGAGAGAGGGAGCCGAGTCGCGCTGCCGCACGAGCTCGCCCTTACCGCTCCAGAATGGCCATTGCCGTCGCCTCGTCGGTGATCAGCCCGTTGATCAGGCCACCGTTCAGTGCCGCCGCGATGGCCGGAACCTTGGCCGCGCCCACCGCCGCACCGATCGTCGTGGTCTTCGCCGGCACTTCCGGCGGAATGCTGGTCAGGCGCTTGTTGGTGCCGGCCTTGAGCAGGCGACCCTTGGCGTCATAGGCCCAGCCGGTGATCTCGCCGATGGCGCCCAGTCGCATCATCTCGAACAATTCGTCGCGGGTGACGAAGCCGTCGACGTGCACCTGCGCCTTCTGGTCCATCTGGCCGATGCCGACGAGGCGTAAATCAGCTCTGGCCGCGACCGCCTTGACCTTCGCGATCGGCTCGATGCGTACCATCTTGTTGCGCTCGTCCTCCGACGACATCAGGAACGGCAGCGGCATCGGATAGTGCCGCGCGCCGGTGCGGTCGGCGAGCCGGCCGACCGTGTCGTAGAAGCTCGCCGAGCCGTCGGCGGAGATGTTGCCGACCAGCGAGACAATCTGGTGATTGGGCCGCTCGATCGGCGTGACGCGCTCGACGGCGGCACGCACCGCCCGCCCCGTGCCGAGTGCGACGATCACGGGCGTCTCCGAACGCAGCGTGGAATCGAGCAAATTGGCGCAGCGCTCGGCAATACCCGCCGTCGCCTGCGGCGCGGCCGGATCGGCCGGCACCACCTCGCAATGGACGAGGTTGAACCGTTGCTTCAGGCGCGCCGCCAGCTCCATGCAGGCTGCGATGGGATGTTCGAGCCGGAAGGTGATGAGCCGCTCGGCGAGGCACAGCGAGACCAGCCGCTGCGCCGAGGCGCGCGACACCTGGAGCATCTTCGCGATCTCGTCCTGGGTATGGCCGGCAATGAAGTAGAGCCAGCCGGCGCGCGCGGCGTCGTCGAGTCTCGACTTGTCGTTCTCGGCGGCCATGCGCGCTCACACCTCCCAGAGATCGCTCATATGCGCGAAGACCCGATCGGCCCCGGCGGCGGATAATATAGCCCGGCCATCGCGGTTGCGATAATGGCCGCCGCCAACAAATCCCCAGACGGTCATGCCGGCCGCCTTGCCCGCCTGCACGCCGCTGACGCTATCCTCGATCACCAGCGTACGCGATGGCGGCGTGCGCATGCTTTCGGCAGCATGAAGAAAAAGATCGGGCGCCGGCTTGCCGTGCCTGACCATCTGCGCGGTGTAGATCCGATCGCCGAAATATGCCCGAAGACCGGTGACGTCGAGCGAGAGCGAAACGCGGTCGAGGTCGCTGGATGAAGCCACGCAGAACGGCACGGTCAGTCCGGAGATCGCCGCCTCCACCCCGGGGATCGGCGCGAGCGAGGCGGCAAAATTCTCCAGCACACGCGACTTCAGTCGGGACATGAAGGCGTCCGTCAGCGAGTGGCCGAGATCACGATAATGCTGCTCGACGGCCTTGGTGCTGCGTCCGAGAAACAGCTCGAGCGCCTGCTCCTCGCTGAGCACGAGGCCGAATTCCGCCAGGACCTCAGACAGGCAGCGGCAGCTCAAGAGCTCGCTGTCGACGAGCACACCATCACAGTCGAAGATGATCAGATCGGGATTTGGCCGGCCCTGCTCCATCCGGACATTCGATCATATACTCACGCGGTGAGCAATAGCTCGGCTGGCGCGAGCGATAGGATGCGCGCGTAGGGTGGCTTAGCCGGAGGCCTGATCTACCACTTCTGCATCCGCGGTAACAGGCGCTGGTGGGTTACGCCTTCGGCTAACCCACCCTACGACCTACCGCCGCTGATTGTACACGTCGATACACACCGCACCGAGCAGAACCAGGCCCTTGATGACCTGCTGATAGTCGATGCCGATGCCGAGGATGGACATGCCGTTGTTCATCACGCCCATGATCATGGCGCCGACCACGGCACCGCCGACCCGTCCGACGCCGCCATAGGCCGAGGCGCCGCCGATGAAACAGGCAGCGATGACGTCGAGCTCGAAGCCGAGGCCGGCCTTCGGGGTCGCCGTGTTGAGCCGCGCGGCGAACACGAGGCCGGCGAGCGCGGCGAGGACGCCCATGTTGACGAAGGTGAGGAAGGTCAGCCGCTCGGTCTTGATGCCCGACAGGCTCGCCGCCTTGGCGTTGCCGCCGACGGCGTAGATCTGCCGGCCGATCACGGTGCGGCGGGTGACGAAGCCGTAGAGCGCGATCAGCGCGGTCATGATCACCAGCACGTTGGGCAGGCCGCGATGCGAGGCGATCAGATAGGTGAAATAGAGCACGGCGCAGGCGAGCAAGATGCTCTTGCCGAGGAAGAACGCATAGGGCTCGACCTCGATGCCGTGCGACTGCTCGCGCGACCTTCCCTTGGCACTGGCATAGACGAGCCCGAGCGCGAGAACGGCGCCGATCAGCATGGAGGTCGGATGCAGCGTGCCGGCCTCGGGCAGCAGTTCCGGAATGAAACCCGAGGACAGCTTCTGGAAGGTCGCCGGGAACGGCCCGAGCGACTGGCCCTGCAACACGGCGAGCGCCAAGCCCTTGAACACCAGCATGCCCGCCAATGTCACGATGAAGGAGGGGATCTTGAAATAGGCCACCCAATAGCCCTGCGCCGCACCGATCGCGCCGCCGAGCGCGAGGCAAGCGATGAAGGCGAGCGTATAATCGACCTTGTAGGTCACCATCAGCAAGGCCGCCACGGCGCCGATGAAGCCTGCGACCGAGCCGACCGAAAGGTCGATATGGCCGGTGACGATGACCAGCAGCATGCCCAGCGCCATGATGACGATGTAGCTGTTCTGCAGCACCAGGTTGGTGAGATTGAGCGGCTGCAGCAACGTGCCGCCGGTCACGACCTGGAAGAACAGCATGATCGCAACCAGCGACATCAACATGCCGTAATTGCGCAAATTGTTCTTGATGAAGCTGCCGTGCCGGCGCTCCTCGGGCAGCGAAACCGTCTTGTCGGTCATGGCTGCGATCCTCCCATCTCCGCGGCCGCGGGCGCGGCGTTCCCAATGCTTCGTTCGTTGCGCATGATGGCGCGCATAATCTTTTCCTGTGTCGCCTCTGAGCCCTTGAACTCGCCGACGAAGGCGCCGTCGTTCATGACGCAGATGCGGTCGCAGATGCCGAGCAGCTCGGGCATCTCCGAGGAGATCACCACGACGCCGCGGCCGGCTTCCGCAAGCTCGTTGATGATACAGTAAATCTCATACTTGGCACCGACGTCGATACCTCTGGTCGGCTCGTCCAGGATCAGGACCTTCGGGTCGGTCATCAACCATTTCGACAGCACGACCTTCTGCTGGTTGCCGCCGGAGAGCTGGCCGGTCTCCTGGTAGACGTCGGAGCAGCGGATGCGCATGCGGTTGCGGTAGTCGCTGGCGACCTTGAGCTCGGCGATATCGTCGATCACCCTGCCGGGTGCGACCTGGTCGAGGCTCGCCAGCGTGATGTTCTTGCGGACGTCGTCGGCGAGGATCAGGCCGAGCTGCTTGCGGTCCTCGGTGACGTAGGCAAGGCCGGCATCGATCGCGGCGGCGACGCTCGGCAGCGCGATCTCACGGCCCTCGAGCCGGATAATGCCGCTGATATTGGTGCCCCAGGAGCGACCGAACAGGCTCATGGCGAACTCGGTGCGCCCTGCCCCCATCAGCCCGGCGATCCCCACGACCTCGCCGCGCTTGACGCCGAAACTGACGTTCTTGATCACCTGCCGCTCGGGATGGATGGGGTGATAGACCGACCAGTTCTCGACGTCGAGCACGGGCTCGCCGATCTTCACGTTGCGCTCCGGGAAACGGTGCGCCATATCGCGGTTGACCATGCTGCGGATGATGCGGTCTTCCTGGATCTGTTCGGCATGGCAGTCGATGCTGTCCACCGTGCGGCCATCGCGCAGCACGGTGATGTGGTCGGCAACCTTGGCGACCTCGTTCAGCTTGTGCGAGATCAGGATCGAGCCGATGCCCTGCTCGCGGAAGGCCATCAGGCGCTCCAGCAGCGCGGCGCTGTCAGCCTCGTTGAGGCTCGCGGTCGGCTCGTCCAGGATCAGCATCCGCACCCGCTTGGACAGCGCCTTCGCGATCTCGACCAGCTGCTGCTTGCCGACACCGAGATCGGTGATCAGCGTATCCGGCGATTCCTTCAGGCCAACCTGCGCCAGCAGCTCGCGCGTGCGCCGGTAGACCTCGTCGCGGTCGATCACCCCCAACTTCGACGGCGGATGCGACAGGAAGATGTTCTCCGCGATCGACATCAGCGGGATCAGGGCCAGCTCCTGATGGATGATGATGATGCCCAGCGCCTCGGAATCATTGATGTCGCGGAAGCGGCGCTCCTCGCCCTCGAAGACGATGGTGCCCTCGTAGCTGCCGTGCGGATAGACCCCGCTCAGCACCTTCATCAGCGTCGACTTGCCGGCGCCGTTCTCGCCGACGAGCGCATGGATCTGCCCGGCGCGAACCGAGAAGTTGACGTCGCGCAACGCCTGCACGCCGGCAAAGCTCTTGCTGACGTTGCGCATCTCCAGCATGGCGGTCATGGCTTTGGTGTCCTTGAAAAAGCTTATCTCTCCGCCGTCATTCCGGGGCGATGCGCCGGGGCCGCGAAGCGGGCCTGGAGCATCGAACCCGGAATCTCGAGGTTCCGGGTTCGATGCTTCGCATCGCCCCGGAACGACGGAGCACTCACTTACTGGAACTGCGACTTCTTGTAGTAGCCGCTGTCGACCAGGGTCTTCTCCCAATTGTCCTTGTAGACCACAACCGGCTTCAGCAGATAGGACGGCACGGTCTTGACACCGTTCTCGTAGGTCTTGGTGTCGTTGACGGTGACCTGCTTGCCGGCGAGCGCGGCGTCGACCATGTCAGCGGTCACCTTGGCGAGGTCGCGGGTGTCCTTGAAGATGGTCGAGTACTGGTCGCCGCGCAGCATGGCCTTGATCGAAGGCACCTCGGCATCCTGGCCCGAGATGATGGGCATCGGCTGGCCGGCACTGCCGTAGCCGACGCCCTTCAGCGAGGAGATGATGCCGATCGAGAGGCCGTCATAGGGCGACAGCACGGCGTTGACTTTCTTATTGCCGTAATAGGCGCTGAGCAGGTTGTCCATGCGGGCCTGCGCAGTGGCGCCGTCCCAGCGCAGGGTCGCGACCTTATCCATGCCCATCTGGCCGGACACGACGACGAGCTTGCCGCTGTCGATATACGGCTTCAGCACGCTCATGGCGCCGTTGTAGAAGAAGTAGGCATTGTTGTCGTCGGGCGAGCCGCCGAACAGCTCGATGTTGAAGGGGCCCTTGCCGTCCTTCAGGCCGAGACCTTGCACGATCGACTCCGCCTGGAGCACGCCGACCTGGAAGTTGTCGAAGGTCGCGTAATAGTCGACGTTCGGCGTGCCGCGGATCAGGCGGTCATAGGCGATCACGGTGATGCCTTTTGCTTTCGCCTGCTTGAGCACGTCGGACAAGGTGGTACCGTCGATCGCAGCGATCACCAGCGCCTTGGCGCCCTTGGTCACCATGTTCTCGACCTGGGAGAGCTGGTTCGGGATGTCGTCCTCGGCATATTGCAGGTCGGTGTTGTAGCCGCGCTCCTTCAGCACCTTGACCATGTTGTTGCCGTCGTCGATCCAGCGCGCCGAGGATTTTGTCGGCATGGCGATGCCGACCGTCGCCTTCTGGGCGAAGGCAGTGACGCCTGTGGCCATCGTGGCGGCACTGGCGAGCGCCAGCGCGAGAAATGTGGTCTTCAGTTTCAGCATGTTTCACTCCCTTTGGGTGTCAGACTTTCTTCGTAGTGTCGAGAACGACGGTCGTGTACGGCTTGGCCTCCTATGCGAGCTTGACGTCGGGTTCCGCGCGTCCGCGTGCGGTTGCTTCGAGCAGAAAGGTGCAGCCGGCTTGCGGATCGGCAGCGCGCGCCGCCGCGTCCATGTCCTGCCAGGCCGACGTGACGAGCAGGCGCGACAGGTCGGGGCCCACGAAGGCGGGGCAGCTCGCCTGCTTCGCCGGCACGCTGAGCGAACGCAGGCGCTCGCCTTGCGGCGAGTAGACGTCGATCCGGCTCGCGCCCCAGCACGCATTCCAGATCTGCCCGTCGGCGTCGCACACCGAACCGTCGAGACCGCCGATGCCGCTGTGGCGCAGCAGCACCTCCGGCTCGCCACGCGGCAGGCCGGTCGCGGGATTGAGCGGCACGGCATAGAGCACCGCGCGCGGCGTATCGGTGAAGTAGCCGGTGGCGCCGTCGGGCGAGAAGCAGATCGAATTGGGAATGCTGATGCCGGGAAACAGCGTCGAGATCTTGCCGCGATGGAGCGCGTAGATCGCGCCCGCCTTCGGCTCGGCTTTCTTGCCCATGGTGCCGATCCAGAACGTACCGGATTGATGCACGCGGCAATCGTTTGAGCGCGTCGCCGGATTGTCCGCTTCGAGCGGACAGAACAGCGTCATCGCACCATCAGCGAGCTTGCGAATGTAGAGGCCGTCTTCGGCGACGATCAACTGCCGCTCGGCGTCGATACGCCCCAGCGCGCTTGCCATCCGGCCGAGCGCGTGGATGCGGACAGAACCGCTGCCGAGTTGGGCCTCGAACAGCTTGCCTTCGCGAATGTCGAACCACCACGCCGTATCCGTGGTCACGTCATAGGTCGGACCTTCGCCGAGATGGCAAGGATGGTCCGAGAGGACAGTCGTCGGCACCTGCTCCATCATGGCGACCTCACCGAAAAGCGATAGACCGTGTGATGGCGATAGACCGCGCCGAGATCGAGGCGCGGGCTCGGAAAGTCAGGCCGGTTCGGAGCGTCGGGCCAGATGTGCGGCTCCAGGCACATGGCGTCCGATTGCCGGATCAGCTTGCCGCCCTTGCCGGACATAGTCCCGTCGAGATAATTGCCGGAATAGACCTGAAGTCCGGGCTGATCGGTGAGCAGCTCCATGATGCGCCCGGAGCGCGGCGCCTCCAGCCGCGCCGCGAGCGCAAGCTTGCCGTCGCGCCCGAGGCAATAGGTGTGGTCGTAGCCCCTGCCGTTCTGCAATTGCGGGTCGCCTTCGCGGATGCGCTCGCCCACCGGCCGCGGTTTGCGGAAATCGAACGGCGTGCCGGCCACGCTGCGCGGCGGCTCCGGCAGCGGAATGGCGCTGGGATCGATGGCGAGGAACTGCTCGGCGGCCACCATCAGGCGGTGATCGAGAATGGACGTACCCGACGTCGCACCCTCGAGGTTGAAGAAGCTGTGGTTGGTCAAATTGACGATGGTCGGCCGGTCGGTCCGCGCTTCCATCAGCAGCGACAGCTCGGTCGGGCCTGTGATGCGATAGGTCAGGCGGACGTCGAGCCTGCCCGGATAATTCTCCTCCCCGTGGGGGCTGACATAGGTGAGCGTCACGGCGGGCTCGGCGCCCTGGTCGATGTCCGTGATCTCCCAGAGCTTGCGATCAAAACCCTCGAGCCCGCCGTGCAGCGCATTCGGACCGTTGTTGACGGCAAGCTGCACCGTCTCGCCTTGAAGCGAAAACTGTCCCCTGGCGATGCGGTTCGCATAGCGGCCGACGGTGGCGCCCAGAAACTTCCGTTCGGCGAGATAGCCGGCGAAGGCATCATGGCCAAGCACGACGTCGTCGTATCCGCCGTTGGCATCCGGCGCGATCAGCGCCTGCAGCACCGCGCCGTGGCTGATGATACGCGCCTCGAAGCCGCCCTCCCCGCGCAGCACGACGCGCTCGACCTTGCGACCGTCGGGCAGCGTCCCGAACACGTCTTGTGTGATTGTTGATACGGCCATGCTCAATCCACAAACGGTTCGACGATCGTGCGCTTGCCGAGCAGGAAGGCGTCGGCGACGAGACGGAGCGGCGTCAGATCGACATCACTTGCGCCGGTCGCTGCGAGCGCGACGAAGCGTCGGTAGAGTCCGCGATATTCCTCATCGGGCCCTTCGGCAAGCACCTTGCCGTCGACGGCCATGCGCGCGCCACCGCTGGACAGCGTCAGCCGGCCTTGATCGGTGTCGGCGAGGATATCCCAGCTCTGCGGCCCGGTCTGGCGGAAGTCGAACTCGGCGGTCACGGGCAGGCCGCTGATATCCGTCAGGTTCAGGTTCGCCGCGATCGGCGCCTGGCAATTGGCTGGAAAGGCCAGTTCGGCCGCGGTGACGAACACGGGCTTCGGCAGAATCCTGGTCAGGATCGACAGTGCGTTGATGCCGGGATCGAACACGCCGAGGCCGCCCGGCTCCCAGATCCAGCCCTGTCCGGGATGCCAAACACGCACGTCTTCCTTCCAGCTGATGTGCACGGATTTGATGTGCCGATCAGTGAGCCATTGCCGGGCCGGCTCCACCGCCGGCGCATGGCGCGAATGCCAGGTCGCAAACAATGTCCGCTTCGCACCCGCCGCCATCGCGATCAACGGATCAAGCTCGGCAACGCCGGTGCCCGGCGGCTTCTCCAGCATGACGTGCTTGCCGGCGGCGAGCGCCGCCGCGGCCTGGGCCCGTCGCACCTGCGGCGGCGTGCAGAGCGAGACCGCGTCGATCGGCGGCCCCTTCTGAAGCAATTCCTCGATGGTCGAAAAATGCGGCACCCCCTGCAGCGAGGCGTTGCGGCTCGCCACTGCGGCAAGCGTTGCGCCCGGTGTGGCGGCGATCGCCGCCACATGCTGGTCCCGCGCGATCTTGCCGAAGCCGACGATGGCGATGCGAAGGTCTGTCACGCTTGTTCTCCAGTATCGGCCGACGGCAGCGGCTTGGCCGGGGCGGTCTCGATCGCCGTGCTGTCGTGACGGCGCATGCCGTTGTGAATGACATAGACCATGGCCTCGGACGCGGCACCGGCATCGCGCGCGACGATGGAATCGACGATCTTCTGATGCCAGAGCAGCACGGTCTCGCGGTCCTCCGACTCGACCGGAGCGCTGAGCAGGAACGAGGCGCGTAGCGCGGCTTCGATGACATGCCCGATCGAGCGCATGAACAGATTGCCCGAGGCACGCGCCACGGCCACATGGAGCGCGAGATCGGCATCGGCAAATCCGACCGAGTCGGACGCTTCATGCCGCATGCGATCCATGCAGCGGCGCAGCTCGCTGATGTCCTGCTCGGATCGCTGCGTTGCCGCCAGCATCGCCGCGCGCGGCTCGACGGCCAGACGGATCTCGGCGAGGTCGTTGAGGAAGCGCTTGTCGATGCCGGCGTCGAGGTGCCAGGCCAGCACGTCCGCGTCGAACATGTTCCAGGCGCCGCGCTCGCGCACGACGGTGCCGACCCGCGCCTTGGTGGAGAGCAGGCCCTTGGCGACCAGCGTCTTGACACTCTCGCGCAGCACCGGCCGCGACACGCCGAACATCGCGATCATCTCGGCATCCCCCGGCAGGCGCGTGCCTTCCGGATAGCGGCCGGCGATGATGTCGACGCCGATCGAACGCGCCACCTCCGCATGATTGGAATGGGCGCGCCGCGTCGGGATGACGACGATCCGCGAGGTCATGACGCCGCTCCCGCATGCTTCGCCGCCGGCCGGCGTGCAAGCGCGACCAGCCCGTGCTGCAGGACGATGAAGGCGAACAGAAGCACGCCCGAGGTGCGGGGGATCAGCAAGAGCTTTGGCGCGGTGCGCGCGTTGCAGGAGGTCGACTTCACGCTGAAACGGACGTCTCGGCCGCACGCCAGCCGGATTCCGACCCGATCTGCGAGAAGCCGGTGAGCCCGCCGGCGCCGGAAGGAGTTGCGAGCAATAAGGCGGCCATTGCGCTCGCCGCAAAGAGAGCTTTGGGGGTCATCAGGCGTGTCTCCCAAGATGTTTATCCGGGGCGCCCATTGGTAGCATGGCACCCACAGGCCGGCCTTCGGGCCAGCGGCGGGCACTATTTCACGGAAGTAGAGTTCCGACTAGTCATATTATTTGACTATTGGGAGATGAAGGGGGCGGCGCGAGCCGAGTTATGACACGCTCAGCGCGATTTTGTTCCAGAGATGCAACGAAGAGATGAAAAAATTATGGGATGGCTGGGATGAGGGAGTTTCCGCGAGGACGGTGTCAGACGGACTCGCAGCCTCACCCCTCCTGTCATTGCGAGCGTAGCGAAGCAATCCAGAATCCCTCCGCGTAAAGACTGGATTGCTTCGCTACGCTCGCAATGACGATATGGATGGAGCTGTGTGTCTCAAGCAGATTGACTCGTGGAGAGTCCCCCTCACCCTGATTGCATCTCCGATGCAATCAGGCCTCTCCGCCCGCGCGGGGAGAGGCGAAGCAGGCCCGAGCTAGATCAGCTTCCGTTGCGCCAGGTTCTTCATCAGTGCGCCGATGCCGAACGTCCAAGGCTCGCACTCGTCGCTGGTGCGCATGCGGTTGACGAGCTTGCCGAGCTGAGGCGCTGCGATAGTGACAATGTCGTCGCGCTTGTGGGTGAATCCCTGCCCCGGCGCATCGCGATCCTTCACGGGTGCGAACATGGTGCCGAGGAACAGCACGAAGCCGTCAGGATATTGATGCACCTTGCCGATGGTCTGCGCGACGAGATCGGTCGGATCGCGGCTGATCTTGCTGATCGAGGAATGGCCGTCGAGAACGAAGCCGTCCGCGCCCGTGACATTCAGGCTGATGTCCAGCCTGCGCGCGTCGTCGAGCGTGAAGGTGTCGTCGAACAGGCGCAGCAGCGGGCCGATCGAGCAGGACGCGTTGTTGTCCTTGGCCTTCGACAACAGCAGCGCCGAGCGGCCCTCGAAGTCGCGAAGGTTCACGTCGTTGCCGAGCGCGCCGCCGACGATCTTGCCGCGGCTCGAGACGAACAGCACGAGCTCGGGCTCGGGATTGTTCCAGGTGGACTTCGGATGCAGGCCGGCATCCATGCCGGTGCCGACCGACGACAAGGTGGGCGCCTTGGTGAAGACCTCGGCATCTGGACCGATGCCGACCTCAAGATATTGGCTCCAGGCGTTCTGATCGATCAGCACCTGCTTCAGGTGCATCGCCTGATCCGAGCCCGGCTTGAGCTTTGACAGATCGTCGCCGATCAGGCGCGTCACTTCTTTCCGGATCGCTTCGGCCGAGGCAGGATTACCCTTGGCGCGCTCTTCGATGACGCGTTCCAGCATCGAGATCGCGAAGGTGACGCCGGCGGCTTTCAGCGTCTGGAGATCGACGGGCGCGAGCAGCCAGGGCTTTTGGGGATCGCGCCCGTCCGGCGGGGTGTTGGCCACCATCGCCTCGAGATCACCAATGCGTTCACCCTTGGTGGCGGCAAGCGCCTTGGCGGGATCGTCCGTCTCGCAGAGCGCGCTGATGGTCGGAAATTTTGCTGTGACGTCATACACGCCGTCACCGCGCACGGCGACGACGGCCGGACCGTTGACCTGCGGCAGCCAGACGCGGCCGACCAGCGTCCCCTTCGTGCCGTCCTCGGGGAGAAGGTCTTTTACAGTCAATGTCGTCATGGCCGCGTCCTCGCTGTTCTAAGGAACGGCCGCATTCGCAGCGGCCGTTCCCGTTAGCGAAGACCAATAAACGTCTGGCGCTGGAAGTCCAGAGCGGCGGTGCGGCGTACAGTTATGCCCCTGCCCGCGCCTTTCGCGCCGCAATCTGGTGCAGTGCCCAGCGCGCATTCTTGCGGACATCAGGATCAGGATCGTCGGCGATCACGGCCAGGAATGCCTCGCCGTCTGGATGGCCGATCTCGCCTAGCGCGGCGGCGGCCTCTTTGCGCAAATTCGCCTGGTCGTGATTGACGCAATTGCCGATCGGCCGCACCGCGCGTTCGATCTTCATCTTGCCAAGGCTGCGGATCGCCTTCAGCCGCACCTGCCAGTACTCATCCGCGAGGCAGGCGACGAGCTGATCAGCCGCGATTGCACCATTCACGTTGAGACCCAGCGTCTCCGCTGCCATCTCGCGGACCATCCAGTCGGCATCCTTCAGCGCGCGGGTGATGGTCTCCGCCGCCGGCTTCATCTGCGAAAAGGCCAATGCGCTCACGGCGGCGCGGCGCACATGCGCATCGGGATCGTTGATCAGCGCGGTTAGCGCCGGAATGGATTCCTCCAGCTTGAGGAAGCCGATCACGCCGATCGCCTGCACACGCACGGCGGCGTCAGCGTCCTGGAGCGCTTCCAGCGCGGGCTTGAGTGTATCCCTGCGGCGCAGTTCCTTCAGCGCGCGCAGAGCGCCCAAGCGGACGAAAGCGTGGGTATGCCTGACCAGCGGCAGGATGGCGTCGACGCAGGCGGGATCCTTGAATTCAGCCATGCTGTCGGCCGCAGCCGCCGCGACAATCCTCTCGGGATCGACCAACAGCTTCACCAGCGCGCTTGCTGCCTCCGGGCCGTCGAACTCGCCGAGCGCCATCGCGACCTGCTGGCGCACGCCGGCATCGGGATCGGCGACCATTTTGGCGAGATGTGCGACCGCGGCGGGATCGCCGGAATGGCCGAGTGCGATGATGGCGACGCGGCGTTCGGCGGGATCGGCCGCTTGCAGCCGCTCGTCGGCGTCTTCGAGATCGTCGTAGGATTCGAACGGGCTCGACATGATCACCTCAACAGATAGGGAATGTTGACGGTGACGGCGCCGGTCGGACAATCCGCTTCGCAGGGCATGCAATACCAGCACTCGTCATAAGCCATGTAGGCCTTGTTGGTCATGTCGCTGATGCGCAGCACGTCGAGCGGGCAGACATCGACGCACACCGTGCAGCCTTTGTCCGCGATGCATTTGGCGTCGTCGACCACCACCGGAACCGATGTCTGATAGGACGCGAGAGGCATGTGATGTCTCCTGTTGGCTATGTTCTGGTGGATCAGGCCGAGGCGCGAATGCGCTGCTTGTCGTAGAGGTCCTTCTCGTCGTCCGCGATCGGCACGACATAGGGCTCGACTGCGCGCTTCTCGCTGGTCATCCTGCCGTCCTGCTTGGACAGCAGCGTGTGGCAGAACCAGTTCTCGTTGTCCTTCTCCGGGAAGTCCGTTCGCCAGTGATAAAGGCCCCAACGGCTCTCTTCGCGGTAGAGCGAAGCGTGTGCGGCCATGTCGGCACAGTCCATGATCGACTGCACTTCGAGTGCGCGCAGCAACTCGTGCGCGTTGCGCGCGATCATGCGCTCCTGCATATCCTCACGCGTTTCGGCAAGTCGCCGCATGCCGAGCTCATATTTGCGCGTGACCTTCGGCGGCTGGAGGTAGTCGTTGACCAGGCGGCGGGTCTTGTACTCGATCTGGTTCGGCGGAATGCCGTCCTCGCGCTTGGTCGGCGCCATCACGCGGTCGCGCTCCATGGCGACGTCGGCCGCGTCGAACTCCGCGAAATCATGGTTGTCGGCGAACTCCATCGCGTCGATGCCGGCGACCGAGCCGTTGGTGAAGGCGCCGAGCATGTAATTGTGCGGGACGCTCGCCATGTCGCCGGCGGCATAGAGGCCGGGTACGGTGGTGCGGGCATTGTCGTCGACGAACACGCCTGACGCGCTGTGGCCGGAGCAGAAGCCGATCTCGGAGATATGCATCTCGATGGACTCGCTGCGGTAGTCGACCCCGCGCCCCTGCTGGAACAGGCCGCGCGTCGGACGCTCGACCTTGTGCAGCGTGGATTCGATCTCGGAAATGGTGTCGGGGTGGAGATGCTTGAGCTGGAGGAACACCGGACCCTTGCCGGAGAGGAGCTCGTTGTAGAACTCCAGCATCATCTGGCCGGACCAGTAGTCGCATTCAATGAAGCGCGAGCCTTCGTTGTTTGCCGTATATGCGCCGAACGGGCCGGCGACATAGGCGCAGGCCGGACCGTTGTAATCCTTGATCAGCGGGTTGATCTGGAAGCATTCGAGGTTCGCGAGCGCTGCACCGGCGTGATAGGCCATGGCGTAGCCGTCGCCGGAATTGGCGGCGTTCTCGTAGGTGCCGAACATGTAGCCGGAAGTCGGCAGGCCCAGGCGACCGGCGGCGCCCATGCAGAGGATCACGGCCTTGGCCTTGATCACCAGCATCTCGGCGGTACGCGTATTGACGCTGATGGCCCCGGCAATGCGGCCGTCGGCCGATTTGACCAGGCGCGTCGCCATGTAGCGGTTGGAAATGAGGATGCGGGCGCGGCGGAGCTGACGATACAGCGCCTTCTTCACGGTCTCGCCGTTCGGCATCGGCAGCACATAGGTGCCGATGTGGTGCACCTTCTTGACGGCGTAGTCGCCGTTCTCGTTCTTCAGGAAGCGGATGCCGAAGCTGTCCAGTTCCTCGATGATCTTGTAGCAGTTCTGGGCGTATTTGTAGACCGCCTTCTGATCGACGATGCCGTCATTGGCGATGGTGATTTCCTTGGTGTACTGCTCCGGCGTCGCGTAACCGGGGATGACGGCGTTGTTGAGCCCGTCCATGCCCATCGAGATCGCGCCGGAGCGCTTGACGTTGGCCTTCTCGAGCAGGACGACATTGGCCTTCGGGTTCTTCAGCTTCGCCTTCAGTGCCGCCATCGGGCCGGCTGTGCCGCCGCCGATCACCAGCACATCGCAGGAAACCTCCGAAAGTCCGTCGACGATCTGATCTAGTGCCATCGCTTGCTCCTGGTTCGCCGATCCCGGCGCCTTTGCGTCAGATTTGTTCAGGGGGCGTCGCCGCGATAGCAATTAGTTGTCGCTGGGACGCGTTTTGTAGCTCAGCGCTCGACGAAGGCCTTTTCGATGACGAAATGGCCGGGCTGGCTATGATTGCCCTCGACGAAGCCGCGCGCCGCGAACATCGCGTGGAGTTCCTCGAGCATCGCCGGGCTGCCGCACAGCATGATGCGGTCCGTTTCGATGTCGAGGCTCGCTTGTCCGATATCCTCGAAGAGCTGGTTCGAGACGATCAGGTCGGTGATGCGACCGCGATTCCGGAACGGCTCGCGGGTGACGGTCGGGTAGTAGACGAGCTTGTCGCCGATCAAGGGGCCGAAGAATTCGTGATTGCGGAGGCCCTCGACGAGGTGCTCGCCATAGGCGAGTTCCGAGACCTGACGGCAGCCATGGGCGAGCACGATGGTCTCGTAGTTCTCATAGACGTCGGGGTCCTTGATCAGGCTGGCGAAGGGCGCCAGGCCCGTTCCGGTCGAGAGCAGCAGCAGGCGTTTTCCCGGAATGAGGTTGCCGGTGATCAGCGTGCCCGTCGCCTTGCGCCCGACCAGGATGCTGTCGCCTTCCCTGATCTTCTGAAGGCGCGAGGTCAGCGGGCCGTCCTGCACCTTGATCGAGAAGAATTCGAGCGCCTCCTCGTGATTGGCACTGGCCATGCTGTAGGCCCGCATCAACGGCTTGCCCTCGACCTCCAGGCCGATCATTGCAAACTGGCCATTCTGGAAGCGGAAGCCGGGATCGCGCGTCGCGGTGAAGCTGAACAGGGAATCGGTCCAGTGCCTGACCGACAGAACCGTTTCCTTCTGAAATGCACTCATCGTCTCTCCTTGGTCATCGATGACGCGCAAGGTTTCGGAGAGAGGAGAGTCCGGCAATTCGGAAGTGAAGTTCCCGGTCGATTAGTTTCACATTTCGCGCGGGTTGCTCGAAGAGCGGGCTCGCGATCCCGCCCGCACCGGCAATTAGTTGCTATTCGTGCTTTCCCGCCTCGACGTAGAATGAAGTCAGAGGTTCGTCATGACAATGACATTGGTGGCACCGACCGTGGCCGGCTACGAAGCCAGCGCCGATCTCGCTTCGCTCCTTGTCCGCACCGCGCAGGACGACGCGCTCAGCGTCTCCGCCGAAACACTCCGCCTCTCCTGCAAATGCGCCCATTGCACCCGCGCCCGCTTCGACGGCCGCTTCCCCGAAGCGTTTCCGGGGATTGCGATCACCGACATCGGCGATCTCGGCTATGGGCTGAACATCTCGTTCTCGGATGGGCACAACCGGGGAATATATCCGAAGTCGTATCTGCTGAACCTGGCGGGGCGGTGACCCGGTCTTCGGTGTCATTTCCCCGCGCAAGGCGTCTGCCCCCATCTGGCACGGACATTGCTCCTCTTTAGAACGATTTGAACGTTCGGGAGGCAGGCGATGTTGCAGGCGGCGAATGCGGTGCGCGGGGCTGTTCCCGCAGCGATACGGTCTGCCGGCAGCTCCTCGCTACTGCTCACCGAGAACCAGCAATGGATCGGCGGTCCACCACCGTTGATGGACAAGCTCTCACCGCGCGAGCGGGAGTTGGTGCTGAAGCAGGGCCGCCGCAAGGTGCTGAACCGCGGCCAGACGCTGTTCAGCCAGGGCGGCAAGCATGACGGCATCTGGCTGATCGAGAGCGGCCGCATCCGTGTGTTCTACACCTCGCCACTCGGACGCGAGATCACGCTGGCCTATTGGCATGTTGGCAATTTCGTCGGCGGTCCCGAAGTGTTCGAAGGCACCGTACATCAATGGTCCGGCGTTGCCTCCAGTAATTGCAGCGTCGTGCACCTGCCCGGAAAGGAACTGCGGTCCCTTGCCGCAGAGATCCCGAACCTCGCGATTGGCTTGATCGAAGGCCTGACGTTCAAGGGCAAATGCTATTCGGCGCTGGCCCAGATGCTGGGGACGCGCTCGATCACGCAGCGTCTCGCCCATCTGTTGCTGCATCTCGTCGAGCTCTACGGTGTCGAGGATGCCGACGGCACCGTGATCGCCGCGGCCTTCACCCACGCCGACATCGCCCACATGGTCGGCGCCACCAGGCAATGGGTCACGATCAGCCTGAAGCGGATGCAGGAGAAGGGAATCGTGCTGACCAAACGGTCGCAGATCGTGGTCTGCCGGACCGACATTCTGGAGGAGATGCGCGGCCAGGCGGCGGATTGAAGGGGCCCGCGACCATGGCCGGTGCACAGGCAAGCGGCTTTATAGTGCAGGACTGCCCAAGGAGTATGCAATCAGCTTTTCCCGGCAACTAATCGACTGCGGCGGCCACTCCGGATTTGCCCTGCCTGCGCCCTCCCCCAATCATGGCACCCACAGCACATCCAACCGAATGAGGATGAGAATGGTCCGCCATCTTCCCACGCTCTCGATCGCGATGTCGTCGCTGGCGCTGCTCGTCTCGCAGCCGGCTTCTGCGGAAACCGTCAAGCTCGGCATCGGAACGCAGGATACCACGACCAACACGGTCACCGCAGGCGTCGTCATCCGCCAATTGCAATTGCTCGAGAAGTACCTGCCGAAGGACGGCAAATACGCCAACATCAAGTTCGAGCTGGAATGGCAGAATTTCACCTCCGGTCCGCCCGTCACCAACGCGATGATGGCGAACAAGCTGCAGATCGGCATGATGGGCGACTATCCGCTCATCGTGAACGGATTCACCTTTGAGAGCAATCCGGAGAGCAAGAGTCGCCTCGTCGGCATCGCCGCCTACAGCCTGTCCGGCTCGGGCAACGGCCTCGTCGTCCACAAGGACTCACCCTATTACGACCTCGCCGATCTCAAGGGTAAGCTCGTCAGCGTGCCTTTCGGCTCCGCCGCGCACGGCATGGTGCTGAAAGCGATGCAGGATCGCGGCTATGCGTCCGATTTCTTCCAGCTCGTCAGCCAGAGCCCGGAGGTCGGCTCGACCAATCTGCAGGAGAAGAAGATCGACGGGCATGCCGATTTCGTCCCCTTCGCCGAGCTGTTGCCGTTCCGCGGCTTCGCGCGGAAGATCTTCGACGGCGTCGAAACGAACCTGCCAACCTTCCATGGCATTGTGGTTCGCACAGACTTCGCCGAAAAATATCCCGAGGTCGTCGTCGCCTATTTCAAGGCGCTGATCGCCGCCAACCAGTGGCTGCGCGCCGATCCCAAGCTGGCCGCCGAGAAGATCCAGGAATGGACCGGCATCAACAAGGAGGTCGTCTACATCTTCTTAGGGCCCAGCGGCAATATGACGACCGATCCGACGATTAAGCCGGCGCTGATCGATGCGGCCACGACCGACGTCAAGGTGCTGCAGAATCTCGGCCGCATGAAGGAGTTCGATCCGAAGAAATGGGTCGACGACAAATACATCCGCAAGGCCTATGCTGAAATGAAGCTCGACTACGACGCCCAGCTCGCGAGCACCAACAACTATGAGATCTCGGGCGAGGACAGCTTCTGCAAGAAGCCCATCACCGATCCGCGCAAGGCGGGCGAGGTCTGGGTCGACGGTGCAGGCATCATGCCCTTCTCGTCCGCCAGCTGCACGCTCGGCGCCTATGCCGACTACAAGGCCAAGGGCAAGAAGATCAACGTCGCCTACGTCTTCGACACCACGCGCGGCATCAAGCTGTTCGCCGATCAGGCCTTCTTCGCGGTCGGCAATAGCGAGCTCGCCCCGTTCCTGCTGAAGAAGGACGCCGAAGCCTACGCTGCCAAGATCAGCGGCAAGGTGCTCGGCTTCGATGATGCGATGAAGGCCGCCGTCGGCGGAGGCAAGACGTGAGCAGCCCCGCCCTCGTCAGACAGCCCGAGGACAGCATGCCGGCAACAGCACTTGCTGAGGCGGGCTCCGCGCCCGCCGCCATCACCCGGCCTTCGACGCCGCCTTCCTTCGCCACACTGGGGTTGCGCTGGTACCGGCTCAATCGGGCAGGTCTGCGCGCGGCGGCAATCGGCGTGATTTCGCTGCTCGCCTTTCTGCTGGTCTGGCATCTGCTCACGACCTATCGGGTCGTGTTCTTCGTGCGCTTCACCAATGTGCCCTCGCCGCTCGCGGTCTATGACAGCTTCATAAAGGCGATTCACGATCCTAAATTCCTGATGCACATCCTGCTCAGTTGCCGGCGCATCTTCATCGGATTCTCGCTCGCGGCGATCGTCGGCGTGCCGCTCGGTCTGATCATGGGGCGCTTCAAGCTGGTGCACGAGGTGATTTTTCCGGTCGCCGAAGTGCTGCGGCCGATCCCGGCAATCGCCTGGGTGCCGATGGCAATCATGCTGTGGCCGACCAACGAGCAGAGCATCGTCTACATCACCTTCCTCGGTTCGTTCTTCCCGATTCTCGTCAACACCCTGCACGGCATGTCGCTGGTCGACCCCGTGCTGGTACGCGCCGCACAATGTCTCGGCGCGCGCGAACGCTCGATCTTCCGGGAGGTCTATTTCCCAGCCTCGCTGCCGCACATTTTCACCGGCCTCACCGTCGGCATGGGCGTCGCCTGGGTGTCGCTGATCGCGGCCGAGATGATCTCCGGTCAGTACGGCATCGGTTACTTCACCTGGGAAGCTTATTCGCTGGTCCAATATGCCGACATCGCGCTCGGCATGATCGCAATCGGCGTGCTCGGTCTCGGGTCGAGCCTGCTGATCAGGGGCGCGGGGCAATTGGTGATGCCGTGGAGATCGACATGAGCCAGGTGCTAGCGAACAGCCCAAAAGGCCACATCGAAGTCAAGAACTTCTCCCTCGCCTACGAGACCATCGAGGGCGCGGTGCAGGCTGTCACCGACACGCAGATCCATGTGCGGCCCGGCGAGTTCGTGTCGATCGTCGGCCCGTCCGGCTGCGGAAAGTCGACGCTGCTCAATGCAGTCGCAGGCTTCCTCAAGCCGACGACCGGTGTAGTTACCGTCGACGGCGAGCGGGTAAACGGTCCGAGTGCCGAACGCGGCATGGTGTTTCAGCAATATTCTCTTTTTCCGTGGAAAACCGTGCGCGAGAACGTCGAGTTCGGCCTGAAGATGCGCGGCATGCCGCGCTCGCAGCGCGAACGCGCCGCGCGCACGCTGCTGGGGCTTGCGGGACTCGAAGCGTTCGAAAAGCATTATCCGGAAAAGCTCTCCGGCGGCATGAAGCAGCGCGTCGGCATCGTCCGCGCGCTCGCGACGGGACCGAAAGTGCTGTTGCTGGACGAGCCCTTCGGCGCGCTCGACGCTCAGACGCGCGTCATCATGCAGCAGATCCTCACCAACATGTGGCAGCGGCTGAAGATCTCGGTGCTGTTCGTCACCCACGACATTGACGAAGCCATCTTCCTGTCCGACCGCGTCTATTGCATGACCGCGCGGCCGGGCTCGATCAAGGCGGAGATCCCGATCCCGCTGGAGCGGCCGCGGCAGCAATCGATGATGATGTCGTCGGAATTTTTGGCGCTCCGCCGTGGGCTGATGTCACTGATCCGCGAAGAGAGCCTGAAGGCGATGGGCGGCGAGATCAACGACTTGGGCATGCAGGGGTTGAACATCGAGCTGCACGGCCACTCGCTCGCGGACGTGATTTAGCTTACCGCTCGCAGCAATGACGGCCTCGTAGGGTGGGCAAAGCGAAAGCGTGCCCACGATTCTCCGTCTCTTACAGAACTGGTGGGCACGGCGCTTGCGCTGCTTTGCCTACCCTACTGCAGCTTTGCCCTAATCACTTGAACCAGTGCACCAGCGCGATGCTGATCCCCAGCAGCAGGATCAGCGACAGCGTCACGGCGGCCGTCACCCGGCCGCCGACATTGGCGAGCACGCGCACGTCGACGCCAAGGCCGAGGGCGGCCATCGAGACCACCGTCAGAAAGCCCGTGATCTTCGTCACAGGGCCAACCACTGTCGCCGGCACGATCTCCAGCGAGCGCAGGGTCGCAAGCGCAAGGAAGCCGAGGATGAACCAGGGGACCAGGCGGAAGAAGCCGACGCTGGTTTTCTTGGCATCGCTCTGCCAGCGCGAAGCGACCAGCGACAGGCCGACGACGACCGGGCCGAGCATCAGGACACGCATCAGCTTCACCAGCGTGCCGATCTGGGTTGAGACGAGACCTGCCGGCACCGTCGCGGCAAGCACCTGCGGCACCGCGTAGACGGTGAGCCCGGCGAGAATGCCGTACTGCGTTGCGGACAATTGCAGCAGCGGAATCAGCAGCGGCAGGCCCAGCACCATCATCACGCCAAGGATCGCCGTAAAGGAGATCGAGGATGCAATCTCGTCGTTGCTGGCGCCGATGATGGGCGCCACCGCAGCGATCGCGGAATTGCCGCAGATCGAGTTGCCGCAGGCGATCAGGATCGACAGCCGCGTCGACAGGCCGAGCAGCCGGCTGAGGCCGAAGGAGACGCAGAGCGCGACCACGACGACCGCGGCAATGGAGGCGAGCAGCGCAATGCCGGAAGCTGCGATCGCGGCAAAGCTGATCGAGGCCCCGAGCAGCATCACCGCGACTTCCAGCAGTTGCTTGGCGCTGAAGGCGATGCCGGCCTGCCAACGCGGGGCCGGCTTCCAGAAGCTGCGCACCGCCATGCCGAGCAGGATCGCCATGACCAGCGCCTCGACATAGGGGTGCTCGAACACGCCCAGTTCGGCCCGCTCGAGCAGGGCCGACACACCGGCCACGAGAATGCAGAGGAGGATGCCCGGAATCAGCGCCGCAATACGGCCCGCGGCGGTGACCGGCTTGCTATCGACCGGGCTGGATGCTTGATTCTGCGACACAAATCTCTCCCGAAGGAGAAAGATTTATACGCACCGCGACCCGATTGGGAAATATGTTTTCGACATATCAGGGGCGAGAGAAGTTCTGTCCTCGGACCGGAATAAACGGACTCAGAAGATCAGGTTCTTGGCCAGCGAGGCGACGCGGCTGAAACCGTCATAGATGCCGGGCTCGAAGAAGGCTGCACGGGCCAGCACGATGCCCGCGACCAGCGACCAGAACAGGGTGGTGCCGGCCCGCAGCAGGAGCTTCGAGGCGCGCGACTTCGGCTGTGTGTCCGTTGCGGACACCAGTTGCTCGCCGAAGGGCTCAAATCCAGTGCGTTCCATGGCTGCCGATCCACCAGTTTCTGGCGGAAATGTCGTCGTTTCGGCTCCAAACAGCAATGGAAGCGATTGGCGTTTTTGCCCTCGGAAGGGGAAACTCCTTCCTCCTGACAGAGCCGCGGCAATAGTTTTCTTCTTTCTGCCTGTTTGGACACCGCCGTCCCGGTCACAATGCCCTCGCCGCGTCGGCACCCCCCTAAGCCGCCAGCCCGCTCTCCACCGGCGCAAACTCCAGCCCCAGACTCTCCGCCACCGCCTTGTTAGTCACCCGGCCGCGATGCACGTTGAGCCCGTTGCGCAGATGCGGATTCTCCAAGATGCCCGCAAATCCCTTGTTGGCGAGCATCAGGCCGAACGGCAGCGTCGCGTTGTTCAGGGCTTGGCTCGAGGTCACCGGCACCGCTCCCGGCATGTTGGCGACGCAATAGTGAACGACGCCGTCGACCTCGTAGGTCGGCTCCGCGTGCGTGGTCGGGTGCGAGGTCTCGAAGCAGCCGCCCTGGTCGATCGCGACATCGACCAGCACGGCTCCCGGCCGCATCGATTTCAGCATCGCACGGGTGACGAGTTTCGGCGCGCTGGCGCCGGGCACCAGCACGGCACCGATGACGACGTCGGCGGCGAACACCTCATCCTCGACCGCCTCGATGGTGGAGAAGCGGGTGCGCACGCGTCCGGCAAAGAGATCGTCCAGTTCGCGCAGGCGCGGAATCGAGCGGTCGATCACGGTGACTTCGGCACCTAAGCCGGCGGCCATGCGTGCCGCCTGCGTTCCGACCACGCCGCCGCCGAGCACGACGACGCGTGCCGGCTGCACGCCGGGCACGCCGCCGAGCAGCAGGCCGCGGCCGCCGGTCGAACGCTTGAGCGCGGCGCCGGCGGCCTCGATGGCGAGGCGGCCGGCGACTTCGCTCATCGGAGCGAGCAGCGGGAGGTGACCACTCGCGTCCGTGACGGTTTCATAGGCGATTGCGGTGCAGCCCGAAGCAAGCAGGCCCTTGGCCTGCTCGGGATCCGGCGCAAGATGAAGGTAAGTAAAAAGGATCTGGCCTTCGCGAAGCTGAGCCCATTCGCTCTTCTGCGGCTCCTTCACCTTCACGATCATGTCGGACTTTGCAAAGATCTCGCGAGCGGTCTCGGCAATGGACGCCCCTGCCCGCCGGTACACCTCGTCGGACGCACCGATGCCGCTGCCGGCGCCGCTCTCGACCGTCACCTGGTGCCCGGCGGCAACGTATTCGCGGACCGCGCCTGGGGTGAGCCCGACGCGATATTCCTGCACCTTGATCTCCTTCGGGACTCCGACGCGCATCTTGATCTCCCTCGCCAATGCTTTGATTCCATTGTTGATCGTAGCGAGAGGGTCGGTTTGGTTTCGTGCAAATATCCGCTACCTTGGCAGCGCCCGCGCCGGTTTCCGGCGCGAAATGGTCCTTTGACGCTGGAAACGAAACCTTGGCCCTCGACCGGAAAGACCTCGCCATCCTCGCGGAACTCACGACCAATGCGCGAGCCAGCCACACCGAGCTTGCCAACAAGATCGGCTTGTCGAGCACGGCGCTGGCGCGGCGGCAGAAGGCGCTGGAGGATGACGGCTACATCCAGGCCTACCAGGCCGCGCTCGACCTGGCCCAGTTCGGCCTCACCACCACGGTGCTGGTTCGCATCGCGCTGGAGAGCCAGAGCGACGAGGCGCTGAAGGCGTTCGAGGCAGAGGTGACGAAATGCCCCTCTGTCGTGCGCTGCTTCCTGATGTCGGGGACGGACGACTACATCCTGATCGTGCTCGCCCGCGACATCCAGGATTTCGAGCGCATCCATCGCACCGAGCTGTCCCGCCTGCCCCGCGTCGCGCGGGTGCAATCGAGCTTCGCGCTGCGCGAAATCGTCAACCGCGCGGTGCCGACCGTGGTGTTCAGCGAGACAAAGCGCTGATCTCGTAAATCCAATCGGGAGAACCGGTCAGGAACCAAGCAACCCGTCATCCGTTGGGCGCTATCGGCCAGCGGCGGCAACGCAGTCTCGCGTCATTTGCACAATTTGCCCGGCTCGGCCTTTCCGCGGGGAAACACAATATGGCCGACATTACGATTCCCGAACGCATTCCGATCACCCTCGTCGTCAACGGCGAAAGGCGCGCGCTCGAGGTCGTGCCGTGGACCACGCTTCTGGATGCGCTGCGTGACCGTCTGGAGCTGACCGGCACCAAGAAAGGCTGCGATCACGGCCAATGCGGCGCCTGTACCGTGCTGATCGACGGAAGACGGGTCAATTCCTGCCTGACCCTGGCCGTCATGAAGGATGGCGCCGAGATCACAACCATCGAAGGCTTGGCAAAGGACGGCACGTTGCATCCCCTGCAACAGGCCTTCATCGACCACGATGCCTTTCAGTGCGGCTATTGCACGCCGGGACAGATTTGCTCTGCCGCGGGCCTGTTGGCCGAAGGCCGTGCGCGCAATGCGGATGAGATCCGGGAGCTGATGAGCGGGAACCTCTGTCGCTGCGGTGCCTACCCCAACATCGTGGCTGCGATCGAGCAGGCAATGAGCCGGTCATGAACAACTTCCGATATTCCCGCGCAAGCGACCTTGCCGACGCCATTCGCCTGCTCGCCGCCGATCCCGGCGCGAAGCTGATTGCCGGCGGCACCAACCTCATCGATCTGATGAAGGAGAACGTCGAACGCCCCTCCCGGCTGATCGACATCTCTCGCCTGCCGCTCCGCGACGTCGAGGAGACAGCGGACGGCGGTCTGCGCATAGGCGCCTTGGTGCCGAATTCGGACCTTGCCTACCACCCGTTGATCGAGCAGCGCTATCCCCTCCTTGCCAGCGCCATCCTGGCTGGCGCCTCAGCGCAACTGCGCAACATGGCCTCGGTCGGCGGCAATCTGATGCAACGTACGCGCTGCCCCTACTTCTATGACACGACGACACCCTGCAACAAGCGAAGCCCCGGCTCGGGCTGCTCGGCCCTCGATGGCCTCAACCGCAACCATGCCATCCTCGGCACCAGCAACTCCTGCATCGCGACCAATCCATCCGACATGAGCGTGGCACTGGCCGCGCTCGGCGCGCTCGTGCATATCGCACGCCCCTCTGGTCAGCGCACCATCGCGCTGACGGATTTCCATCGGCTTCCCGAGGACAAGCCTCACCTCGATACCAATCTCGGCAGCGGCGAGATCATTATCGCCATCGAGCTGCCGCCGCACGGCTTTGCCCGGAACTACAGCTATCTGAAGATCCGCGACCGGCTGTCCTACGCCTTTGCTCTGGTCTCCGTCGCGGCCGCGCTCGACCTGGAGGGCAACGCGATCGGCGAAGCGCGCCTTGCTCTCGGTGGCGTGGCCCACAAGCCCTGGCGAAGCCTCGAGGCCGAAGCCGCATTGCGCGGTCAGGCGGCAACACCGGATCATTTCGGGCGCGCCGCCGACCTGCTGCTGCAGGGAGCGACGGCACGCTCCCACAACGGGTTCAAGATCGACTTGGCGCGCCGAGCCGTCGTGCGTGCGCTGATGCAGGCCGCAAGCGCCACGCCGCAATCACAAGCTCACAAGAAGATCGCATGAGGGCTCGATGAACGCCTATGTCGGAACATCAACGTCGCGCGTCGACGGCCGCGCCAAGGTCACCGGGGCCGCCAAATATGCTGGCGAGTTCGCAGCAGACCGTCTTCTTCACGGCTTCGTCGTCGAGGCCAGCATCGCGCGTGGGCGCATCGTTCGTCTCGACACCAGCGAGGCGCTGAAGGTGAAGGGCGTGGTCGACGTGCTCACGCATGAACATCGGCCGCCCCTCGCCGACAAGGACGAAGCCTGGAAGGATGAGGTGGCGCCGGAGAAGGGCTCGCCGCTCCGGCCGCTTTATGACAACAGGATCAAGTTCAACGGCCAGCCGATTGCACTGGTCGTCGCGGAGGACTGGGAGACCGCCAAGTTCGCCGCAACCCGCGTTCGCGTCGAATATGAGCAGGAGGCGTTTGCGACCGATCTCGAATCCGAACGCGGCAAGGCCAAGAAAGTGGATCAACCGCACAAGCCGCGTGGTGATGCCGCAGCAGCCCTGGCGCGCGCGGCCGTGCGCCACGAGGCGGATTACGTCATCCCGACCGAGCACCACAACCCGATGGAGCTCTTCGCGACGACGGCCGTCTGGAACGGCAGTGGCGGGCTCACGGTCTACGACAAGACGCAGGGCGTCCAGAACGTCCAGAAGTTTCTCTGCAGCGTTTTCGCCAAGAAGCCGGACGACATCCGCGTGATCTCGCCCTATGTCGGCGGCGCCTTCGGCTCGGGCCTGCGGCCGCAGCACCAGGTGGTGCTGGCAACCCTTGCCGCGCTCGCACTGAAGCGGTCCGTCCGCGTCGTGCTGACGCGGCAGCAGATGTACGGCCTGGGCTATCGCCCCATGACCATCGAGCGCGTTGCGCTCGGTGCAAGGCCGGACGGCACGCTCGATGCAATCACCCACGAAGCCATTGCCGTGACCTCACGTTATGAGGATTTTTCGCGCAACGATACGGGCTGGGCCGAGCAGCTTTACAAGAGTCCCAATAGCAAGTTTGCGCATAAGCTGGTCGATCTCGACGTTTCGACACCCTGCGACATGCGCGCGCCGGGTGCGGCAACGGGCGTCTGCGCGCTCGAATGCGCCATGGACGAATTGGCCGTCGCGCTACAGCTCGATCCGGTCGAGCTGCGCCTGAGGTGCTACTCGGATCGCGACCAGAGCGAAGGCCTGCCTTACACCAGCAAGCAGCTGCGCGAATGCTACGCCCGCGGCGCGGAAGCTTTTGGCTGGAGCCGCCGCAATCCCGCATCCCGCTCGATGCGCGACGGCAAGGAACTCGTCGGCTGGGGCATGGCGACCGGGGTGTGGGAAGCGCTGCAGATGCCGGTCGCCGTCCGCATCGTGCTGACGGCCAACGGCCATGCCGAGGTCTCCTGCGCCGCCTCCGACATCGGCACCGGCACCTATACCATCGTGGCGCAGGTCGCGGCCGATGCCCTCGGGCTGCCGATCGAGAATATCAGCGTACGGCTCGCCGATTCGACCTTGCCGCAAGCCCCCGTCGAGGGCGGCTCCTGGATGGCGGCATCGAGCGCGCATGCGGTCTTGGGAGCGGCCGAAGAGATTCGCTGGGAGCTCGCATGTCTCGCCAAGGCCATGCCGGGCTCGCCGCTCGCTGACCTCGACGCCGCCAACGTCACCCTGACTGACGGCATGATCGTCAATAACGACAGGCGCGGAGCTGCCGTCTCGATTGCGGATGTCATGCGCCACAGCAAGCTCGAGCGGATCGAAAAGGAGAAGCTCAACCAATTCGCGGAAGATAAATCGCATGCCCGCAACACACATTCAGCGGTCTTCGCGGAGGTGAAGATCGACGAGGAGCTGGGGATTATCCGCGTCACCCGCATCGTGAATGCGGTCGCGGCCGGGCGCATCCTGAACACCAAGACCGGCCGCAGCCAGATCATGGGCGGGGTGGTCTGGGGAATTGGAATGGCGCTGCACGAGGAAACGGTGATGGATCACCGCTTCGGCCGCATCATGAACGCGAACATTGCCGAATACCACATTCCCGTGAACGCCGACGTCCACGACATAGACGTCATTTTCGTCGACGAGCCCGACGACCGCATCAACCGGATGGGCATCAAGGGGCTCGGCGAAATCGGCATCGTCGGCGTGCCGGCCGCGATTGCGAACGCCGTCTATCATGCGACCGGCAAGCGTATCCGGCGCTTCCCGATCACGCTGGACAAGCTGCTGGAGTGAAGTCGCAAGCCAACCTTGCCGCAGCACTCGGGCATGTCATCCAGATGTCATCGAATGTGCAGAGAGCTGTATCTTCCTGCACATTCGGAACCCGCCATGGACTATTTCAAGCGCTTCAACTTCCTGTTCGCCGCCCCTGTGTTCGATGCCGACGATCTCGAAGGCGTCCGCTTCAACCAGATCATCGAGGAGATCCAGCGCTCCGGCTTCGAGGTGGTCCGGGCCCGCAAGCTGGAGGATGCCGAGATGGCGGTGCAGACCGATGCCGCGATCGGCTGCATGGTGGTGGACTGGGGCAAGAAGGGCCTGGAAGGAAAGACCTCGGCGCTGATCAATCTGATGCGCCGCCGCGGCCTCGACTTCCCGATTATCCTCTTGATCCGCCGCAAGCGGTTCGAGGACCTGCCGGTCGAGGTGCTCGATTTCATCGACGGCTATGTCTTCCTCTCCGAGGAGACGCCAACCTTCATCGCCAAGAACTTGATCAGCCGGCTCAAGCAATATGCCGAAACGCTGAAGACGCCGTTCTTCGGCGCGCTGGTCGACTATGCCGAGGAAGGCAACCAGCTTTGGACCTGCCCGGGCCACAATGGCGGCGTGTTCTACAACCGCAGCCCGATCGGGCGCGTGTTCGTCGAGCATCTCGGCGAATCCGTGTTCCGCGACGACCTCGACAATTCCGTGCTCGACCTCGGCGACCTCCTCACCCATGAGGGCCCGGCTCTGAGGGCGCAGAAGGAAGCGGCGGCGATCTTCGGCGCGGAAAAGACCTATTTCGTGCTCAACGGTACCTCGACCTCGAACAAGGTCGCGCTCGGCGCCCTCGTCACCGACGGTGATCTCGTGCTGTTCGACCGCAACAACCACAAGGCCGCCCATCACGGCGCGCTGATGATCAATGGCGGCATCCCGGTCTATGTGCCGACCGTTCGCAACGCCTGGGGGCTGATCGGCCCGATGCGCTGGGACCGGCTCGATGAGAAGGCCCTGCGCGAGGCGATCCGCAACCATCCCCTGGTGAACGATCGCGACGCCTGGCGCAAGGAGCGGCCGTTCCGCGTCGCCGTGGTCGAGCAGTGCACCTATGACGGCTCGATCCACAGCGCCGAGATGATCATCAAGCGCATCGGCCATCTCTGCGACTACATCCTGTTCGACGAGGCCTGGGCCGGCTTCATGAAGTTCCACCCCCTTTATGCCGGCCGCTTCGCCATGGGGCTGGCAAATCTTCCGCCCGACGCCCCCGGCATCATCGCGACGCAGTCGACCCACAAGCAGCTGGCAAGCTTCTCGCAGGCCTCGCAGATCCACATCAAGGACCGCCACATCCGCGGCCAGAAGCGCCGCGTCGAGCACCGCCGTTTCAACGAAAGCTTCATGCAGCACGCCTCGACCTCGCCGTTCTACCCGCTGTTCGCCTCGCTCGACGTCGGCGCACAGATGATGAAGGGCCGCTCCGGCGAAGTGCTGTGGGACGACACGATCCGGCTCGGCATCGAGCTGCGCAAGAAGATCCGCGCGATGCGCCGGGAGTTCGAGGAGAAAGAGCAGAATCTGGATCGCCGCTGGTTCTTCGAGCCATTCGTTCCCGATCGCGTCGCCATTGCCGACGTCAGCCGCCCCGGCGCGGCGCATAACGTCGCCTGGGAGACCCTCTCGACCGACGAGCTCGCCACCAACCCCGCGCTGTGGCAGCTCTCTCCGGACACCAACTGGCACGGCTTTCCCGATCTCGCGGAAGGCTTTGCCATGACCGATCCAAACAAGCTGACCTTGCTCACCCCCGGATTCGATCGTGCGACCGGCGCCTACGCCGAGCACGGCATTCCCGCGCCGGTCGTCGCGCAATATCTGCGCGAGAATCGCATCGTCCCCGAGAAGAACGACCTCAACTCCCTGCTCTTCCTGCTCACGCCCGGCGTCGAGGCGAGCAAGGCGGGCACGCTGATCTCCGGCCTCGTCGCGTTCAAGAGGCTGCACGACGACAATGCGCTGCTGGCCGATGTCATCCCCGAATTCTATCAAAGGCGGCAGGCGCGCTACGCCGGTGCGCGGCTGCGCGACCTCTGCGGCGAGATGCACCGTTTCTTCCGCGCCGCCGATGTCAGCGCGCTCCAGGCCCGGCAGTTCATGCCCGAGCACATGCCAGAGATCGCGATGTCGCCCCGCGATGCCGCGCGCTATCTGTTTAAGAACGACGTCGACTACCTCCCGATCGAGGCGATCGCCGGCCGAATCGCGACCACGCCGTTCGTGGTCTACCCGCCGGGCATCGCCACCATCGTGCCCGGCGAGCGGCTGACGGAACGGGCCAAGCCCATGATCGATTATCTCAAGATGTTCGAGACCTGCTTCAACACATTTCCGGGCTTCGACGTCGAGATCCAGGGCGTCTACAAGGAGGTCGATGCGAATGGGCGCATCGGGCTCTACACTTATGTCGTGACCGAGTAGGTGCCGATGAACGAAGCGGCTGCGCGCGCGAGCGATGAACCCGTCCTGGTTCGGCCATCACGCGAGAGCGACGTCGAGGCGATGCTGGCGATCTACCGCCATCACGTCCGCAACGGCGTGCCGCGCGATGAAGGAACCGGTGCGCCGGAGCCGGACGATCTGCGCGAGCGGCGCAAGAACCTGAAGCAGACCCGCCTGCCGCATCTGGTTGCGACCTGGCGCGGCGAAGTCGTCGGCTATGCCTATGCCGTGCTGTTCCGCAAGAGGCCGGCCTATCGATACACCGCCAAGCACTCGATCTACGTCCATCACGCTCATCTCGGCCGCGGGGTCGGACGGCTGTTGCTGCAGGAATTGATCGACGCCTGCGCGGCGGCCGGCTTCCGCCAGATGATCGGCTATATCGATGCAGATAACGCGCCCTCGCTGGCGCTGCACGGGCGGTTCGGTTTCGCACGCGCCGGCCTGCTCAGCGGCGTTGCCTATCGCCACGGCCGCTGGTCCGACACCGTCATGGTGCAACGCTCGCTCGGCGCGGGGACGACGACGCCCCCGCCCGTCACGGCACCCGGGCGTTAGGCCCTAGGACGGGTAGTCGGCCGGTCTGACGTGGATACGGTCGGCATGCAGTGACCAGTGATGCAACGCCTGGTCCTTGCAGAACCTCGCTTTCGCCCGTTCCCTGGCCTCGTCCTCGTCGGCGGCGTCGATCTCGAGCGTGCCCTGGCAGACCTCGCATTGCCGGCCGTATTCGCCGAGCACGTCCTTCATGAACCTGACGACATAAGTTGACATGGGACCTCCCTGCCTGCCCGCCGGCACTCTAGTCCCATTTAGGCCGGACGGGGAAAGGAGATTTTGACGCGGATCAAGGCTTGTCCAGTCCCGGCGAGAGATTCGTTGCGGAACCTGCCGCGCGGGTTTATGGGCAAATGCCGGTCGCCAATAAGGAACTTGCCTTGCACTTTGTCTCCGATACCGAAGTCACGAAAGCTCTGACCTTTCCGATCCTTATTGCGGCCCTCGAAGAAGCGCATCGCCGGCCGAAGATGGAAGTGCTGGACGCCTTCCTTGGAGACGAGAGGGGGCAATACGTCATCCGCAGCGCCGTCGATCCCGGCCGATACATGGCCAGCAAGATGTTCACCAGCTTTCCGGCCAATCTGGCCGAAGGCAGGATGCCGGCGGTGCAGGCCGTGTGCGTGCTGTTCGACGGCACCAATGGGCGGCCGCTGGCGGCGATGGACGGGACCGAGATCACGCATTGGCGCACCGCAGCCGACTCCGCGTTGGCCACGAAACTGCTCGCCCTGCCCAATCCCGAGACGCTGCTCTGCGTCGGGGCCGGCGAGATGTCCGAATGGCTGATCCGGGGTCATCGCACCGTGCGGCCGTCACTGGAGCGCGTGCTGATCTGGAATCGCAGCCCGGACCGGCGCGTGGATCTCGCTCAGCGCTTGGCGAAGGCCGGCATCAAGGCGGAAGCAATCACGGATCTCGACGCCGCGACGCGCGAGGCCGATGTCATTACCACCTGCACCCGCGCGCATCAGCCGCTGATCAAGGGCCGCAATCTGCGGCCGGGCACGCATCTGGACCTCGTCGGCGGCTACACACCGCAAACCCGGGAGGCTGATGACGAGGCGGCCAAGCGCTCCCGCGTCTTCGTGGACCGGCGGGAATCCGCCTTCCACGGCGTCGGCGACATCCTGCAGCCGATCGCGAGCGGCGCGATCAGCGAGGCGGACGTCCTCGGCGACCTCTACGACCTCCTCGGCGACCTTGTGCAGGGGCGAACGTCACCGTCCGACATCACGTTCTTCAAGAACGCGGGCGGCGGCCATCTCGACCTCATGACCTGCGAGGCCGTGTTCCAGCAGCTCGGCGCAAAGCTGGGGTAGTGGCCCAGGCTGGCGAGACGCGGCCGACGTCAGCCCTCACGCCTTGATGTCGAGGAGCGTGTCTTGCGTGTCGGCGTAGGCCTGAATGACCTTCGCATTGGCAACGAAGCTGTACCTTGCGGTCACCAACTGAGCGAATTCGCTAGCAAGATCGACATTCGGCGCTGCGACCAGGCCGTCCTGGTTTGCGAAGGGAGCGCTCGGGTCGGGTTGCGCGGTATAGCTCGGCGATACCGTCGATACGGTCGCAACCGTACCGCCCGGCGTCGAACCGCTCGACTGGGAGACCTGATCGACTCGCAAGGGCACGTAGGCTGCAGGAAACGTTGGAGCAATGCCCGCACCGGCCGATGCGCTCGACCCGCCTGACGCGGGTAGTGGGCCGGTCGTGCTGATGTTGGCGATATTGCTCGCGGCCACGTTCACGCGCAAACTCGCCGCAGAAAGTCCGGATGTCGCAATCGAAAGTATGCTCATGCTCCCTGACTACAGGAGAGGTCATAGGCGTTCATTCACGCCATCAGTAAAATGCACCGCTCTCTGTTTTCATCCTGATAACCAAGGATCGGCGCGCGACTGGGCTTCGCGCGCCCCTACCCCGGCGTCACGCCAAAAGCCTGCTTGAAGCGCTCGGCATAGCGCGGCCAGGCTTCGGGATTGATGATGCGCGGCGGGCGCTTGCCGTCGAGCACATCCAGCACCTGCTCGGCGGCGATCCGGCCCATGTTCTGGCGCGCCTCGATGGTGACGCCTGCCGTGTGCGGGCTCGCCAGCACGTTGTCGAGCTGGAGCAGCGGATGCTCCGGCGGCGGCGGCTCCTTGGACCAGACGTCGAGGCCGGCGCCGGCGATGCGCTTGTCGCGCAGCGCCTGCAGCAGCGCGTCCTCGTCGTGGATGAAGCCGCGTGCGGTGGTGATGAAATAGGCATGCGGCTGCATCAGCGCGAATTCGCGTGTGCTGATCAAGTTGCGGCTGCCCTTGTTGAGCGGGCATGAGATCGAGACGAAATCGGCGCGGCGCAACAGCTCGTCGAGCTCGACCTTCTCCCCGCCCCGCTCGGCCATCACCTCGGCCGACAAATACGGATCGTAGGCAAGCACTGTCATACCGAGCAGGCCCTTGCACAAGGCGGCGATGCGCCGGCCGACATTACCGAGGCCGATGATGCCGACGGTCTTGCCCTCGACCTCGTTGCCGACCAGATCGTTGCGGTTCACGTCGCGCTCGCGGCGCAGCCGGCGATCCGACTGGATGATGCGCTTGGACAGCGTCAGCATCATCGCCAGCGCGTGCTCGGCGACCGAATGGGCGTTGCCGCCGGACTGGTTGACGACTACAACGCCTGCCTCCGTGCAGGCCTCGACGTCGACGGGATCGAAGCCGGCACCGTTGCTGGAAACCAGCAGCAGGTTCGGCGTCCGCTTCAGGAAGGCGGCATCGACATGGAAATGCGGGGCGAGCTCATCGCGGGCGGCGCCGACCTGGTAGACGTGGGCAGCGCCGAGGAGCGGCCCATAGACATCCTCAGGGCTTCCGTTTTCGATGCGATCGAGCCGCACGTCGGGCCGAGCCTTCAGGATGTCGATATAGATCGGATTGGCCAAATAATTGGAATAGACGACGCGCTTGTTGTTGACGGACATCAGGACCCTTCCGGCTCGTTCGCGGGAGATCCGCAAGGTCAGCGCGATGCGCGCCCGCCCGTGCCCCTCCCGTGTTCTGGTTGTCGCCGCTTATGCCATGGCGGTGCCGGCCACGGCAGGCCTGCTGGCGCAGATCATGGTGCCGGCACGGACATGTTGACAATCCCGCCGCCTGCGTCAAGTTCGGCCGACCGCCGCGACGGCCACAACCAAGAAGCATGCGCGGCCCCAGGGAGAGCGCAATGGCGATTGCGGAACAGCAGACGCAAGAGAGCCGCGACGGAAGCTGGCACGGCATCGTCCTGCAAATCTTGAAGCGAAACGAGATCAGCCTGATCCCTTACGTGCCGGACCGCGTGCTCACGCCGCTGATCAAGAACCTGCACGCCGATCCTTTCTTCACCACTTTCGCGACCGCCCGCGAGGAAGAGGCCGTCGGTATCGTCGCCGGCGCCTGGATGGGCGGCCGGCGCGGCGCGGTGCTGATGCAGACCTCCGGCTTTGCAACGCTCGCAAACGTGCTGGCCTCGCTTGCGGTGCCCTACCAGATCCCGCTGATCATGTTCGTGTCCGAGCGCGGCACGCTCGGCGAGTTCAACTACGGCCAGTCGCTGGTCTGCCGGACCATGCGACCGGTGCTGGATTCGCTGGCGCTGGAGCATCACACCATCACCCGGCTCGACGAGCTCGAATTCATCACCGACCGCTCGATCAAGCAGGCCGTCACCACGCAGGCGCCGGTGGCGTTGATCCTCAACCCGCTGCTCACGGGCGGCAAGGTCTTCGACAAGTGAGGCCGGCCATGAACACGCGCAACACCAAGGTGATGAACCGCTTCGACGTCACCTCGCGGCTGATCACGAAGCTGAAGCACGAGGAAGCCGTGATCGGCGGCATCGGCAACACCAATTTCGATTTGTGGGCCGCCGGCCACCGCCCGCAGAACTTCTACATGCTGGGCAGCATGGGCCTCGCCTTTCCGATCGCGCTCGGCGTGGCGCTGGCGCAGCCCGACCGCCGCGTCTTCGCGCTCGAAGGCGACGGCTCGCTCCTGATGCAGCTCGGGGCGCTCGCGACGATTGCAGCCCTGAAGCCGAAGAACCTCACGATGATCGTGATGGACAACGGCATCTACCAAATCACCGGGGCGCAGCCGACGCCGGCAGCTGGTGTCGCCGACATCGTCGCGATTGCCATCGGCTCTGGTCTTGCGAGCAGCGCCTGGGCCGCCGACGAGGAGGATTTCGAGCGGCTGGTCGACGACGCGATGGCTGCTTCCGAGCCGAGCCTGATCGCGGTCAGGATCGACGACAAGCCCGGCGTGGGCACCACCCGGCGCGACCCCGTGCAGATCCGGGAACGCTTCATGCATGGCCTCGGCGTGCGCGAGCCACTTTAACATTTTGTCATTAACTACACGGCGATCTGATACGAGCCTCGCGACAACCCGACCAAATTCGTGCTAAGCGACCCGGATGTTCATTCGTACCTTTGCCTGGCTGCTCGCCGCTGCCGTTACGTTCGCCACCCTCGGTCCTCACGGCCTTCGCCCCCATTCCGACCTCGGTCAGGACGGCGAACATGCGCTTGCCTTCGTCATGGTGGGATTGGCCTTCGGCCTCGCCTATCCACGCCGGCGCCTACTGAGCGCAGCGGCCGCGGTCGTCCTGATCGGCGTGCTCGAGCTGATGCAATTTTGGGCACCCGGCCGCCACGCGCGGCTGGTGGATTTTCTGGTCGATGCTGGCACCGCGTGCCTCGGCTTTGCGCTCGCAGCCGCGGCTGATTGGCTGCTCTCGCGCTTTCGCACCAGCTCCGCCACAATCGAAGGCCCCGCGGAGTGATGCTCCGCAGGGCCTTCCTCAGAACAAAGAATTGCGCCGATCAGTCGATGATCTTGACCACGCGGCGCGTGCGCGGCTCGACGATCACGCGGCGATCGTTGACGACCGCATAGCGATATTCGGTGTAGTTCGGTACGGGCCGCAGCACGACGGTCGGAGGCAGCGGCTCGCCGACCACGACGCGCTCCTGCACTACGACGGAGTCGCTGCGAGGAATTCCACCCAGGACCGCATTCGGGATCTCGAGGCCGGCGCCGACGGCTGCACCCACGGTGCCGCCAACCATTGCACCGATCGGGCCGCCGATGTCGCCACCTGCACGCGCGCCGTCCCTGGCGCCCTGTTCGGTCGTCGACTGAGCAAAGGCTGCGCTCGACGCCAGCAGCGACGCGGCAGCCAACGTAATCGCAAGACGGGTTTTCATGTCCTGATGTCTCCAGTGATTGTTATGCGCCTTCAACCCGCGGGGCCAGAGCATGTTCCGGTTCCCATGCGACAAAGATACGGGCAGTGTTACTGCGTAACAGTTCAGGGGGCGGCGATTTCGTGCCCCGCCATCAGTTCCAGCGCCCGCACCATCGCGGAGTGATCCCAGGCCTTGCCGCCATGTGCGGTGCAGGACGAGAACAATTGTTGCGCCACCGCCGTGCTCGGCAGCGACAGGCCGAGTGCACGCGCACCTTCGAGAGCGAGGTTGAGATCCTTCTGGTGCAGCTCGATGCGGAAGCCCGGATCGAAATTGCGCTTCACCATGCGCTCGCCATGCACCTCCAGAATGCGCGAGGAGGCGAAGCCGCCCATCAGTGCCTTGCGCACCAGCGCGGGATTCGCACCCGCCTTGGATGCGAACAACAGGGCCTCGCTCACGGCTTCGATGGTGAGTGCGACGATGATCTGATTGGCAACCTTTGTCGTCTGTCCGTCGCCGTTGCCGCCGACATGGGTGACGTTCTTGCCCATCTTGTCGAAGATCGGCTTCATGGTGCCAAAAGCCCGCTCCGGCCCGCCGACCATGATGGTGAGGCTCGCAGCTTTCGCGCCGACCTCCCCGCCCGACACCGGCGCATCGAGATAATCGGCGCCGAGCGCCTCGATCTTTTTTGCAAACTCCTTCGTCGCCAGCGGCGAGATCGAGCTCATGTCGACGACGATCTTGCCCTTGGAAATGCCGCTGGCGACGCCGTCGTTGCCGAACAGCACCGCTCCCACATGCGGCGTGTCCGGCACCATGATGATGACGGCGTCCGCGCCCTCGGCGACTTCCTTGGCCGACTTGCAGGCGATGCCTCCCGCGGCGACCAGTTCAGGCGCGACCGGCGCAACGTCATGCAGGAGAACGCGATGGCCTGCGGCCAGGAGATGGCCGGCCATCGGCCGTCCCATGGTGCCAAGTCCGATGAAGCCGATGTTGGTCATGTCTGTGTTTCCTCAGGTCTCAAACGTCTGCGCCGCGTGCCACGACAGGCCCTCCAGCGTCGTGGTGCGCGGCTTGTATTCGCAGCCGATCCAGCCGCGATAGCCGATCGCGTCGAGATGGCGGAACAGGAAGGGATAGTTGATCTCGCCGGTGCCGGGCTCATTGCGGCCGGGATTGTCGGCAAGCTGGACGTGGGCAATCTGAGGCAGATATTCCTGCATGGTGCGGGCGAGATCGCCCTCCATGATCTGCATGTGGTAGATGTCGTACTGGATGAAGAGGTTGTTCGAGCGCACCTCGGAGATCATTTGCACCGCCTGCTCGGTGCCATTGAGGAAGAAGCCGGGAATGTCGAGCGTGTTGATGGGCTCGACCAATAGCTTGATGTTCTCTCGCGCCAGCGTCGAAGCCGCAAAACGCAGATTCCCGACCAGCGTCTCCCGAAGCTCGCGCGGATCGGCATCAACAGGCGCGATGCCGACGAGGCAGTTGAGCTGCTCGCAATCGAGCGCCTTGGCATAATCGATGGCGCGGAACACGCCGTCGCGGAATTCGGCGGTGCGGTCGGGCAGGATCGCGATGCCGCGCTCTCCGCCGGCCCAGTTGCCGGCGGGGAGATTGTGCAGCACCTGCATCAAGCCGTGGGCCTCGAGCTGCTCGCGCAGCTGCGCCTTGTCGAAATCATAGGGGAAGAGATATTCGACCCCGGCAAAGCCCGCCGCCTTCGCCGCCGCAAAGCGGTCGAGGAACGGCATCTCGTTGAAGAGCATGGTGAGGTTGGCGGCAAATTTCGGCATGGTGCTTCTTCCCCTATTCCGCCGGCTGCAGCACGCGCGTGGTCTCGACTTCGTCGAGCGGAAGGTCCAGCACCTCCTCGAACTCGACGATGTTGTCGATCTCCGTGCCCATCGCGATGTTGGTGACCCGTTCGAGGATGAACTCGACCACCACAGGCACGCGGTGCTTGGCCATCAATTCGCGGGCGGTCACGAACGCCGCCTGCGTGTCCTTCGGGTCGGTGACGCGGATGGCCTTGCAGCCGAGGCCTTCGGCGACCGCGACGTGGTCGACGCCGTAGACGCCGATCTCGGGCGCGTTGATGTTCTCGAAGGAGAGCTGGACGTGATAGTCCATGTCGAAGCCGCGCTGGGCCTGTCGGATCAGGCCGAGATAAGAATTGTTCACGACGACATGGATGTAGGGCAGGTTGAACTGCGCGCCGACCGCGAGCTCCTCGATCAGGAACTGGAAGTCGTAGTCGCCGGAGAGCGCGACGATCTCGCGCTCCGGGCACGCCGCGCGCACGCCGAGCGCGGCAGGCAGCGTCCAGCCGAGCGGCCCCGCCTGCCCGGCATTGATCCAATTGCGGGGCTTGTACACGCCGAGGAACTGCGCGCCGGCGATCTGCGACAGGCCGATCACGGTGACATAGGTGGTGTCGCGGCCGAACGCCTTGTTCATTTCCTCGTAGACGCGCTGCGGCTTGATCGGGACGTTGTCGAAATGGCTCTTGCGCAGCATCGTCTTCTTGCGGTCGCGGCAGGCCGCAGGCCACGCCTGGCGCTCGCGGAGCCTGCCTGACCGCCGCCACTCCCTGGCGACGGCGACGAACAGCTCGAGCGCGGTCTTTGCGTCCGAGACGATGCCGAGATCGGGATTGAACACGCGCCCGATCTGCGTCGGCTCGATGTCCACGTGAACGAATTTGCGACCCTTGGTGTAGGTCTCGACCGAGCCGGTGTGGCGGTTGGCCCAGCGGTTGCCGATGCCGAGCACGAAGTCGGATTCCAGCAGGGTAGCATTGCCATAGCGGTGGCTGGTCTGGAGGCCGACCATGCCGGCCATCAGCACGTGATCATCGGGGATCGCGCCCCATCCCATCAATGTCGGCACGACGGGTACGTTGGCGATTTCGGCGAACTCGACCAGCAGGTCCGAGGCGTCGGCGTTGATGATGCCGCCGCCCGCGACGATCAGCGGCCGCTCGGCGGCGTTGAGCATCTCCAGCGCCTTCTCGACCTGCTTGCGCGTCGCGGCGGGCTTATAGACCGGCAGCGGCTCGTAGGTCTCGTCATCGAACTCGATCTCAGCGAGCTGTACGTCGAGGGGCATGTCGATCAGCACCGGCCCCGGCCTGCCTGAGCGCATCACGTGAAAGGCCTGGCTGAACACACGCGGCACCAGCGCCGGCTCACGCACGGTCACCGCCCACTTCGTGACGGGCTTTGCGATCGACTCGATGTCGACGGCCTGGAAATCCTCCTTGTAGAGCCGCGCGCGCGGCGCCTGCCCGGTGATGCAGAGGATCGGGATGGAATCGGCGATCGCGGAGTAAAGACCGGTGATCATGTCGGTGCCAGCCGGCCCGGAGGTGCCGATACAGACCCCGATATTGCCGGGCTTCGCCCGCGTATAGCCCTCGGCCATGTGCGAGGCGCCCTCGACATGGCGTGCCAGGATGTGGCGGATCGAGCCACGCTTCTTCAGCGCCGAGTAAAGCGGATTGATCGCAGCGCCGGGAACACCGAAGGCCGTCGAGATACCTTCCTTCTCCAGGATACGCACGGCCGCATCGACAGCTCGCATCTTCACCATATCAGACCTCGCTCAAATTGCATCAGCGAGCGAGATCATCAGGTGTGCAGAAGCCGATCTCAACGAGATCGATTTTATTTTCCACGATGCGGCAGCCCCGGAAAAACCGCGGCGGTTTCAATCGGATAAATCGAGGAATGCGTGAAAGCAGATCACTCGAACAGCGGCGCCAGTTGCATCTGCGGCACCAGCACGAGGCCCTTGTCCGTGATGCGAATTTCCGGAATGACCGATAGCGGAATCAAATTGAAGCCCATGTACGGGATGGTGCAGCCAGCCTCGGCCCATTCCTTCTTCAGCACCTTGACCTCTTCGGCCACTTCCGTGACGCGCTTGTCGGAGAGCAGGCCCGCGATTGGCAGTGGAACCAGCGCCCTCACCTTGCCATCAGCGACGACGCAGACGCCGCCCTGCTGCTCCTTGATGGCGGCGATGGCGACCTGCATGTCGGCCTCGTTGGTGCCGGCGACGATGAGGTTGTGGCTGTCGTGCCCGACGCTGGAAGCAACGGCGCCGCGCTTCAGGCCGAAATCCTTCAGGAGCCCATGGGCAACGTTCCCGGCGGATTTGCCATGGCGCTCGACCACGGCGACGAAGCAGAGGCCATGGCGCGCGAACAACGACGGCCAGTCTTTTGCGGGTTCGATCGCCACTTTCTCGTGGATCAGCGTGATGCCGGGCAACGCGGTCTTGATGGCGTTGACGGTGCAGGCCTTCGCGGGCAGCTCCGGCGTCAACTTCATCTTCTGCGGCAGCTTGACGGTCGCGTAGGCCGCCCTGGGATATTGATAGCGCTCCGACAGCGCCTGATCGAGACGCGGGGTGATCTTGCCGTGCTCGACCACGAGCTCGCCACCATACCATGTGCATTGTGGCTTGAGCTGATCATCCATCAGCACGAGATCGGCGCGGCGGCCGCCGCCGAGCCCGCCGATATCGCCTTCCATGCCGAAGCGGGTCGCGCCATGCAGCGAACCCATCGACCAGGCCTGCTCCGGGGACATCCCCGCCTTCACGGCTTCCCGCACCACCCAATCGAGACCGAACAGCAGGAGATCGTCGGCGTCACGATCGTCCGTGCACACGGCGGTGCGCTTGTGCGAGGCCCCGAGCTCGGTGATCGTTCGGATCGCTTGCGGCAGCGAATGCCACGGCGTGGTCGGCGGTCCCCCGCGCAAAAATACCCAGACGCCGGCATCGAGCAGGTCATCGGCGATGTCGCGGTCGATCGCCTCATGGGTGTCGGTGACGCCGGATGCCGCATAGGCCGCGACGAATTCGCGGCCGTAGACATGCCCGGACACGGGACGCCCCCGCTTCAAGGCCGCGGAGAGGATGGCATGGCTGCGCTCGTCGCCCATCGTGACAGGCACGAAATCCATCTTCTCGCCAAGCGCCACCGCTTCAGGCCAGCGGTCGAACAGGCCGGCTATCTTGTCCGGCGTGAGGTCGCCGCCCGCCGTCTCCAGCTCCGCTGAAGTCGCAGGAACGGTGCTCGGCACGGTCAGGAAGATCGACAGCGGCGCCTCGCGCGCATCTTCCAGCATCGCCTCGACGCCGGCGACGTCCATGACGTTGCCGATCTCGTGGCTGTCGCAAAAGATCGTCGTGGTGCCGTTGAGCAGCGCGGCCTCGGCATAGGCGCAGGCCGTCACCATCGAGGATTCGATGTGAATGTGCGGATCGACGAGGCCCGGAGCGATGATGCCACCGGCCCCGTCATAAAGCGGGACATCGCCCCAGGCCCTCTTCGCTGTACCAGCCGGCTTCACGGCGGCGATGCGGCCGCCGGAGATCCAGACCTCGCGCCCCGGATGGATGCGCTCAGAATAGGTCGAGAGCACGCGCGCGCCGGTGATGACGAGATCCGGCGCAACACGAACTGAGGCGACGTCAGCCAGCCGCCGCGTCATGCTGTGCAGGGGAGCGACGGTGAAGCGGGTGAGCTTGGTCATGGGAACCTCGCATGGCGTTACGGGCAAGCCATGGTTACGCCCCGCGCCACACCGGGCAAGCTCAAATATGGCGGCGCGTCCTGTTTACGACTTAGGCGCAGAAGCGCTGGCTGGCCTTGTACGTCGACGCGGGTTCCGCGCTCTCGGCGCCGCCGCGGTGGCGGGTTTAACCCGAATCCGCATCGACCGGCCCTTCGGCTCGTCGATCTCGAATGAATTGGTTTTGCGCACCAGGTCGCTCAGCTTGCGGAAACCATACGTTCTCGGATCGAAATCGGAGGCGAGATTGGCGAGTTGCCGGCCGACCTCTCCGAGCGTCACCCAGCCGTCCTCGCTCTCCATCTGGGTGATGACCTTCTTGATCACGGGCACGGCGGCATCAGGCGGTTGAAGCGACGTCGGCCTTACGACGGTATCCTGATTGTTCACCGGCGCGGCAAGCAGGTTCTCCGTATAGACGAATCTGCGGCAGGCCTGCCGGAAACTCTCCGGCGTCTTCTGCTCGCCAAAGCCAAACACATCGACGCCCTGCTCTCGGATGCGTGCGGCAAGGCGCGTAAAGTCGCTGTCGGACGACACCAGGCAAAAGCCATCGAAGCGTCCGCTGTGAAGCAGGTCCATCGCATCGATGACAAGGGTGATGTCGGATGCATTCTTGCCGGTCGTGTAGGCGAACTGCTGCTGCGGAATGATGGCATGTTTCGACAGAATGTCGGCCCAGCCCCTGGAACGGGCATTGGAGAAGTCGCCATAAATGCGGCGAACGCTGGCCTCGCCGATCTTGGCAATCTCCTCGAATAGCCCATCCGCGATTTTGGCGGAGGCATTGTCGGCATCGATCAGGACGGCCAGACGAGGCGAGCGAACTTCCGATGGCATGACAATTCCCCAGGCATGACGCAGCATTAGAACATGTGTGCGTCAGAACGGCTAATCCTCATTCGCCTTGAACCGCCCGAGCCCCTTCAAGACGAAGGGCGCTACCAGCGCGATCAGCGCGATGCCGAGCAGCGTCGCCGAGATCGGGCTCTGCAGCAGCGTCATGGGATCGCCGAGGCTGATCGCGAGCGCGCGGCGGAGCTGGCTCTCGGCGATAGGGCCGAGGATCAGGCCGACGACGACGGGCGCGATCGGAAAATCGAACCGGCGCATCAGGAAGCCGAGCACGCCGAAGCCGGCCAGCATCGACAATTCAACCACCGACGGCTTGGCCGCGATGGTGCCCATGGTCGCGAACACGAGGATGCCGGCATAGAGCCAGGGCTGCGGGATCGCGAGCAGCCGCACCCACAGGCCGACCAGCGGCAGGTTGAGCACCAGCAGCATCATGTTGGCGATGAAGAGGCTGGCGATCAGGCCCCACACGAGGTCGGGCCGCTCGGCGAACAGCAGCGGGCCCGGATTGAGACCATATTGCTGGAAGCCCGCCAGCATCATCGCGGCGGTCGCCGAGGTCGGCAGGCCCAGCGTCAAGAGCGGCACCAGCGTGCCGGCGGCGGAGGCGTTGTTGGCGGCTTCGGGGCCGGCGACCCCTTCGATCGCGCCCTTGCCGAATTCTTCGGGATGCTTCGTCAGCCGCTTCTCGGTCGAATAGGACAGGAAGGTCGGGATCTCCGCGCCGCCGGCCGGCAGCGCACCGATCGGGAAGCCGAACATGGTCCCGCGCAGCCATGGCTTCCAAGACCGCTTCCAGTCCTCCTTGGTCATCCACAGCGATCCGCGCACCGGCTCCAGCTTCTCCTCGGTGTGGTGGCGGCGCGATGCGACGTAGAGTGCCTCGCCCACCGCGAACAGGCCGACCGCGAGCGTTGTGACTTCAACGCCGTCGAGCAATTCAGGAACGCCGAACGCAAGCCGCGCCTGACCGGTCAGCTTGTCGATGCCGACGAGACCGAGCGTCAGACCGATGAACAGGCTGGTCAGGCCGCGGATCGGGGAATCGCCGAAGGTCGCCGACACCGTGACGAAGGCAACGCACATCAGCGCGAAATAATCCTCCGGGCCGAAGCGCACGGCGACATCGACCAGCCATGGCGCAAGGAAAGCCAAGCCAATGGTGGCGATGGTGCCGGCGACGAAGGAACCGATTGCGGAGGTCGCGAGCGCCGGCCCGCCGCGGCCGGCCTTGGCCATCTTGTTGCCTTCGAGCGCAGTCGCCATCGAGGCGCTTTCGCCCGGCGTGTTGATCAGGATCGCCGTGGTCGATCCGCCGTACATGCCGCCATAATAGATGCCGGCGAACATGATCAGCGAGCCGCCGGGGTCGAGCTTGTAGGTCACCGGCAGCAGCAGCGCGACCGTCAATGCCGGGCCGATGCCGGGCAGAACGCCCACGGCCGTGCCGAGGAACACGCCGATCAGCGCGTAAAGCAGGTTCATCGGCTGGACGGCGACCGCCATGCCGTGAGCCAGCGCGGCAAAGGTATCCATCACAGCAGTCGCTCCAGCGGGCCGGCAGGCAGGCTCAGCGTCAACAACCGGTCGAACGCGAGATAGATGAGGGTCGACATCACGAGAGCGATGATGGCGTCGATGAGGATGGCACGGCGTCCGAAGGCCGCCGAGGTCGTCACGAACAGGGCCGAGGTCGCCAGGATGAAGCCGCCGCCAAAGCCGATGATGGCGATCAGCAGCGCCAGACCGACGAGGACCAGAACCACAGGCACGGGATCGGCGCTTTCGCGTGCCGGCAAATTGCCGCGCAGGGCGTCGATGAAATTGCCGATCGCAAGCAGCGCAAGGCCGCAGGCGACCACGACCGGCATCGCCTCCGGCCCCATCCCGTACATCGCCGCGGATTGCAGGCCGCGCGCGTCCCAGACCAGCACGGCGGCGAGCACCGCAAGCGATGCCGCGATGACGAGGCCGGCGCGGTCGACGCGCCGCGGCGGCTGGACGGGATCGCCCGAGGTCATGACTTGACCAAGCCGACCGATTTCAGCACGTCGGTGACCCGGGCCGTTTCCTTCTTCAGGAAGTCGGCAAAAGCGTCGCCGCCGAGATAGGCGTCCTCCCAGCCTTTTTGCTTGAGGATCTCCTTCCAGGCGTCAGACTTCACCATCTTCTCGACCGCATCGCTCAAGGTCTTGCGCTGCTCCGGCGTGATGCCGGGAGGCGCGACCACCGAACGCCAATTGGCGATCACTAGGTCGATGCCCTGCTCCTTGAACGTGGGGACGTCGCTGCCTGCGATGCGCTTCTCCGAGGTCACGCCGATCGCGCGCAGCTTGCCGGACTTGATCTGCCCTTCATATTCGCTGAGGCCCGAAATGCCCGCGGTGACCTTGCCGCCGAGGATCGCCGCCAGCGACTCGCCGCCGCCGGAGAACGGGATGTAATTGATCTTCTTGGCCTCAGCACCGACGGCGCCGGCGAACAGGGCCGCCATCACATGGTCGACGCCGCCGGCCGAACCGCCGGCAAAGGTGACCTTGGCGATGTCGGCCTTCACCGCGGCGGCCAGATCCTGCGCAGTCTTGATCGGTGAATTCGCGGGAACCACGATCACCTGGATTTCCTCGGTGAGGCGCGCGATCGGCGTCACCTGCTCCAGCGTCACCGGCGACTTGTTCATGGCGAGCGCGCCGACCATGACGAAGCCGTTGACCATCAGGTGATTGCCGTCGCCCTTGGCGCCGTTGACGAACTGCGCGATGCCGACGCTGCCACCTGCACCGGGAACGTTGGTGACCTGCACGCTGCGGGCGACGCCCGAAGCCACCAGCGCCTGCTGCATCGAGCGCGCGGTCTGGTCCCAGCCCCCGCCCGGAGCCGCCGGCGCCATCAGCTTGAGCTCGAGCTGCTGGGCAAAGCCCGGATTGGCTGCCGCCAGGGTCAACGCGACGGCTGCGCCGACAAGGCGCGCGGGAAATCGGAACATGAGGGCATCTCCAGGCTCATGCGGACGTTTGCCGCATTGTGTCGTTTGGTCGCATATCAACCAAAACGGCCGATGCTGTCCAGTGACATGCCCCAGGGTTTTGGGTCAGCGGGGCCCCGGGATCACGCCGCCGAGCGCGGCCGTCAGTTCCGCCGCGACGTCCCGGACGATCTGCCCGATCTCCTGCAACCGTTCGTCGGTGACGCGGCTGGTCATGCCGGATACGGAGATCGCGGCAAGCGGTTCGGCCAGCGCGCTGTATACCACCGCGGCAACGCAGCGCAGGCCGATCTGCGCCTCCTCATCGTCGACGGCAAAGCCCTGCTTGCGGATTTTCTCGAGCTCCCTGAACAGGTCGCTCGGTCGCACGATCGACTTCTCGGTCAGGCGGGGCATACCGTGATGGCGGATGACGGCGCTGACGTCCTCGTCTGAGTAGGTTGCGAGCACCGCCTTACCGACGCCGGAGGTCACCATGGGGACGCGGCCGCCGACCTTGGTCAACGAGCGCATGATCTCGCGGCTTTCCATACGAGTCAGCACGATAATGAATTCATCGTCGACCACGGCGAGATTGGCCGTCTCGCGGGTGAGATCGCGCAGCTTGCGCAAATATGGAATCGCCTGTGCGGAGAAATTGCGTCGCCGCGCAAAGCTGGCGCCAACCGTGAAGCTGCGCACGCCGACATGCCATTTGGATTCGCCACGGTCGAATTGCACGAAACGGCGGCTTTCGAGCGTTGCGAGCAGCCGGTGCACCGTGGACGCCGACAGGCCGGTGCGGATCGCGAGATCGCTCAGACGATAGCCTTCGTCGTCCTCGGCCAGCGTCTCGATGATCGACAGCGCGCGGTCGACCGATTGCACGCCACCGTCGCGGCTCTCGTGATCGGCCTCCGAGGCCGATTTGGGCTCGAGCGATTTGCGCCGGATCACGTTCTTGCTCATCGCGACCTGCATTTGCCAATCAGACAAGACGCGAGCCGCCTCTTCTCCCTCTCCCCGTTGTTACGGGGCCGCGACAAGCTTCGCTCGCGCTGAGAGGGCTAGGGTGAGGGGCTATTTCCGCAAAGACGGTGAGAGACGGATTCGTGGAGAATCCCCCTCACCCGAATTGCTTCGCAATTCGGCCTCTCCCCGCAAGCGGGGAGAGGTGAACGCAAGGCTCAGAGCAGCCCTGCCCCGCGCGCCCACTTGTACTTGGCGCCAAGCACCTCGACCGGCAGCTCGGTCGAATAGGCGTAAGCCGGGATGCCGTTCTGATAGAGATATTCGGCGGCCTCCTCGACCTCGACGTCGCCAGCGAGCGAGGCGACCATCGGCTTCACAAAACCCTTGGCCTCCATCTCCTTCTTCACCTCGACCATGTTGCGTGCGAACACCATCGGCGGCGTGACGATGGTGTGCCAATAGCCGAGGATCAGCGCGTGGATGCGCTCATCCGACAGGCCGAGCTTCACGGTGTTGACGTAGGTGATCGGCGGTTCGCCGCCGGTGATATCCACGGGATTGCCGGCCGCTCCAAACGGCGGGATGAACTTGCGGAAGGCCGCATCGAGATCCGGCGGCATCGACATCAGCGACAGGCCGTTATCGACGCAGGAGTCCGACAGCAGCACGCCCGAGCCGCCGGCACCGGTGATGATGAGAACGTTCTCGCCCTTCGGGGTCGGCAGCACCGGTACGCCGCGGGCGAATTCGAGCAACTGGCGAAGTGAGCGGGCACGGATCACGCCGGACTGCTTGAACACGTCCTCATAGATGCGATCGTTGCCGGCGAGCGCGCCGGTATGGGACGACGCCGCCTTCGCGCCGGCTGAGGTCCGGCCGGCCTTGAGCACCACCACCGGCTTCTTCTTGGACACGCGCTTTGCGGCTTCCGCGAAGGCGCGGCCGTCCTTGAGGTCTTCGCAGTGCTGGGCGATCAGATTGGTGTTCGGGTCCTGCTCGAAGAAGGCGAGCAGATCGTCCTCGTCGATATCGGACTTGTTGCCGAGGCCGACGATCGCGGACACGCCCATCTTGGCCGAGCGCGAGAAGCCGATGATGGCCATGCCGATGCCGCCCGACTGCGACGACAGCGCCGCATGGCCCTTGACGTCATAGGCGGTGCAAAAGGTCGCGCAGAGATTGGCGGGCGTATAATAGAAGCCGTAGATGTTCGGCCCCATCAGACGGATGTCGTACTTCTTGCCGACCTCGACGATCTCGGCCTGCAGCTCCGGCGCGCCAGCTTCAGCGAAGCCCGACGGAATCAGCACCGCGCCCGGGATCTTCTTCTCGCCGCATTCGGTCAGCGCGGCCGCAACGAATTTCGCGGGGATTGCGAACACGGCGACGTCGATCACACCCGGCACGTCCTTGACGCTCTTGTAGGCCTTGTAGCCGAGGATCTCGGCGGCCTTGGGATGGATCGGATAGATCTCGCCCTTGTAGCCGCCGTTGATGAGGTTCTTCATCACGGAATTGCCGATCTTCCCGTCCTCCGCGGAGGCGCCGACGACGGCGACCGCCTTCGGCTGCATGATGCGGTTCATCGCCGCGACGATCTCATCGGTCGGACGCGGCTTGGGCTTGGGCTTGTAGGCGAAGTCGACCACGATGCGGACGTCTGCGGCCGTGGCATCCTTCGGCGTTGCGAACACCGGGTTGAGGTCGAGCTCGACGATCTCAGGGAAATCGGTGACGAGCTGCGAGACCTTGACGATGACGTCAGCGAGCGCATTGCGGTTCACCGGCTCACCGCCGCGCACGCCTTTCAGGATCTCGTGCGCCTGGATGCCATCGAGCATCGAGAGCGCGTCTTCCTTGGTCGCCGGCGCGAGGCGGAAGGTGATGTCCTTGAGCACCTCGACGAGCACGCCGCCGAGGCCGAAGGCGACCAGCTTGCCGAACGAGCCGTCGGTGATCGAGCCGACGATGACCTCGGTTCCGCCGGCCAGCATCTGCTGCACCTGCACACCTTCGATCTTGGCATCGGACTTATATTTCTTTGCGTTGCCGAGGATGGTCTCGTAGGCCTTCTCGGCCTCCTCGGCCGTCTTGAGGCCGACGATGACGCCGCCGGCTTCGGTCTTGTGGAGAATGTCCGGCGAGACGATCTTCATCACGACGGGGAAGCCCATGGACGAAGCCATCTTGCCGGCCTCGCCCGCCGACTTGGCCACGCCTTCCTTCGGCACCGGAATGCCGTAGGCGTCGCAGACCAGCTTGCCTTCCGGGGCCGTCAGGCTGGTGCGGTTGTCCGCCTTGACCTGGTCGAGCACCTTGCGGACGGCATCTTTGGAATTGGACATGTGGCTTCTCCCTTGACCTCAGTTCGTTCTTTTCAAAGCGCGCGCGTGTTTGCGGCTGCCCATGATGCTTGCCATTCGCCGCGCTCTGTTCCATGCGGCGGTGCGGAGTGGCATAAGCCTCAGGACTACTCCGCCGGCATGGATCAAAAATGGCTGGCGATGGCATTTGGTATGCCAGGAGCCAACTTGTCAAGCTGGTGCATGGCCTAGAAGGCCGCAAAAATTAGGCAGCTTGACATTCTGGCATGTGGTATGCCAAAAACTTTCCCGTTAATATTCCTGTAAAAGACGACTCCCCACTGGAGGAGATTCGTCGTGTCACTACGGAAACCAACCAAGGCGTTGCCGAACATGGCCGAGGCAGACATCGCAATCGTTCGTATTGCCCCGGAGAGCAGCTTCAAGAACAAGGCGTATGACGCCTTGAAGGAAGCCATCCTCAAGATGGACATCTACTCGACGCCCGAGCCGGTGATGCTCGACGAGCGCGCGCTGTCCGAACGGCTCGGCGTCAGCCGCACGCCGATCCGCGAGGCCATCGCGATGCTGGAGCAGGACGGTTTCGTGAAGACCGTTCCCCGCCGCGGCATCATGGTGGTGCGCAGGACCAAGAGCGAGATCGTCGACATGATCCGCGCCTGGGCGGCGCTGGAGAGCATGGCCGCCCGCCTCATCACCACCACCGCGCGCAAGAAGGACATCACGGCGCTGCGCGACTATTTCAAGGATTTCGGCAAGGACCGCCTGCCCGAGGATCACGTCGAGGAATATTCGCGCGCCAACATCGCCTTCCACCAGGCGCTGATCTCGCTGTCGGAATCCCCCGTGCTGGTCGATCTCACCAACGACCTCCTCTTGCACGTGCGCGGCTATCGCCAGCTGACCATCGGACGCAAGGACCGCACCGCCACGTCACTGCCCGAGCATCTCGGCATCATCGAAGCGCTGGAAGCGCGCGACACCGAGCTTGCCGAGAAGCGCGCCCGCGATCACACCCTCGGCCTTGCCGCTTACGTCGAAGCGCACGGCCAAGAACTGTTCACGTAGCTGTTCACTTAAGCAACGTTCACCAGAAGGGCGAACAATTCGCCCCAACGACCTTGAGACCAGGGAGACAAGGCCCATGCTGAATACCGCGACCAAGTCCGAAGCACCGGGCACCGAGCAGGAACTGACGGATGGCTTCCATCTCGTCATCGACGCGCTCAAGCTGAACGGCATCAACACCATCTATAATGTGCCGGGCATCCCGATCACGGATTTGGGCCGCATGGCGCAGGCCGCGGGTATCCGCGTGATCTCCTTCCGCCACGAGCAGAACGCCGGCTACGCCGCCGGCATCGCCGGCTATCTCACCAAGAAGCCCGGCGTCTGTCTCACGGTGTCGGCGCCCGGCTTCCTCAATGGTCTCACCGCCCTCGCCCACGCCACCACCAATTGCTATCCGATGATCCTGATCTCGGGCTCTTCCGAGCGCGAGATCGTCGACCTGCAGCAGGGCGACTACGAGGAGATGGACCAGCTCGCGATCGCAAAGCCGCTGTGCAAGGCGGCCTATCGCGTGCTGCACGCCCAGGACATCGGCATCGGCTTCGCCCGCGCTATCCGCGCTGCGGTCTCAGGCCGTCCGGGCGGCGTCTATCTCGACCTGCCGGCCAAGCTGTTCGGCCAGGTCATGAACGCCGAGGCCGGCCAGAAGTCGCTGGTCAAGGTGATCGACGCGGCGCCCGCGCAGATCCCCTCGCCCGCATCCGTGAAGCGCGCGCTCGACGTGCTCAAGAGCGCCAAGCGCCCCCTCATCATCCTCGGCAAGGGCGCGGCCTACGCACAGGCCGATGAGGAGATCAAGAGCTTCGTCGAGAAGAGCGGCGTTCCGTTCCTGCCCATGAGCATGGCCAAGGGCCTGCTCCCCGACACCCATCCGCAGTGCGCCGGCGCCGCCCGCTCGACGGTGCTGAAGGACTCCGACGTCGTCATGCTGATCGGCGCGCGGCTGAACTGGCTGCTGTCGCACGGCAAGGGCAAGAGCTGGGGCGAGGCGCCGAAGAAGTTCATCCAGGTCGACATCGAGCCGAAGGAGATGGATTCCAACGTCGAGATCGTCGCGCCCGTCGTCGGCGACATCGGCTCGGTGGTCTCCGCCTTCAACCAGGCGCTTGCGTCGGGCTGGACCGCCCCGCCCGCCGAATGGACAAAGGCCGTCTCGGCCAAGCGCGAAGAGAACGTCGCCAAGATGGCGCCGAAGCTCATGAACAACAAATCGCCGATGGATTATCACGGCGCGCTCGGCGTGCTGAAGAACGTCATCAAGGATTATCCCGAGGCGATCCTCGTCAACGAAGGCGCCAACACGCTCGACCTCGCCCGCGGCGTCATCGACATGTACCGCCCGCGCAAGCGTCTCGACGTCGGTACCTGGGGCGTGATGGGCATCGGCATGGGCCAGGCGATCGCGGCCGCGCTCGAGACCGGCCACCCCGTGCTGGCGGTGGAAGGCGACTCCGCGTTCGGCTTCTCCGGCATGGAGGTCGAGACCATCTGCCGCTACAATTTGCCGATCTGCGTCGTCATCTTCAACAATGACGGCATCTATCGCGGCACCGACGTCAACGGCGCGAACTCCGATCCGGCGACGACCGTGTTCGTCAAGGGCGCGCGCTATGACAAGATGATGGAAGCCTTCGGCGGCGTCGGCGTCAACGCGACCTCGCCCGATGAACTGAAGCGCGCCGTCAACGAGGCGATGGCGTCCGGCAAGCCGACGCTCATCAACGCGGTGATCGATCCGGCCGCGGGCTCGGAGAGCGGCCGCATCGGCAACCTCAATCCGCAGAGCGTTCTGCAGAAGAAGAAGTAAGTCCACCCCTTAAACCCATTACGCCCTGCCGGGTGCAGGGGCAGACAGAGTACGGAGCAATACGATGACCAAAGCGCTCGAGGGCGTTCGCATTCTCGACTTCACCCACGTCCAGTCAGGACCGACCTGCACGCAGCTGCTGGCCTGGTTCGGCGCCGACGTGATCAAGGTGGAACGTCCGGGCGTGGGTGACATCACCCGCGGCCAGCTGCAGGACATCCCGAACGCGGACAGCCTGTATTTCACCATGCTCAACCACAACAAGCGCTCGATCACCCTCGACACCAAGAACCCCAAGGGCAAGGAAGTCCTCACCGAGCTGATCAAGAAGTGCGACGTGCTGGTGGAGAATTTCGGCCCCGGCGTGCTCGACCGCATGGGCTTTCCCTGGGAGAAGATCCAGGCGATCAACCCGAAGATGATCGTCGCCTCGATCAAGGGTTTTGGCCCCGGACCGTATGAAGACTGCAAGGTCTACGAGAACGTCGCGCAGTGCACCGGCGGCGCCGCCTCCACCACCGGCTTCCGCGACGGCGTGCCGCTCGTCACCGGCGCCCAGATCGGCGATAGCGGCACCGGCCTGCACCTCGCGCTCGGCATCGTCACCGCGCTCTACCAGCGCACCCACAGCGGCAAGGGCCAGCGCGTCACTGCCGCGATGCAGGACGGCGTGCTCAACCTCTGCCGCGTCAAGCTGCGCGACCAGCAGCGCCTCGCCCACGGCCCGCTCAAGGAGTACAGCCAGTTCGGCGAAGGCGTGCCGTTCGGCGACGCCGTGCCGCGCGCCGGCAACGATTCCGGCGGCGGCCAGCCCGGCCGCATCCTGAAGTGCAAGGGCTGGGAGACCGATCCCAACGCCTACATCTACTTCATCACCCAGGCCCCGGTCTGGGAGAAGATCTGCGACGTGATCGGCGAGCCCACCTGGAAGACCGATCCGAACTACGCCAAGCCGGCGGCGCGCCTGCCGCGCCTCAACGAGATCTTCGCCCGCATCGAGCAGTGGACGATGACGAAGACCAAGTTCGAGGCGATGGAGATCCTCAACAAGGACGACATCCCCTGCGGCCCGATCCTGTCGATGAAGGAGATCGCGGAAGACCAGTCTTTGCGCGCGACCGGCACCGTTGTCGAGGTCGACCACCCCACCCGCGGCAAGTACGTCTCGGTCGGCAACCCGATCAAGCTGTCGGATAGCCCGAGCGACGTGCAGCGCTCCCCGCTACTCGGCGAGCACACCGACGAGATCCTGCGCTCGGTGCTCGGCTTGTCGGATCACCAGGTCGCCGAGATCCACAAGTCCGGCGCACTCGACCCGCCGCAGAAGCAGGCGGCGGAGTAAGCCAGGCCAGCATTGAGCGAGACGACAGGGCCGCCCGGAGGGGCGGCCCTTTTTGCTTGGGCAGGCGCGGTCGCAGGTCTCAAACGAAAAGTGGAAAAACAACCCCATGCACAGTAGCCATCCCATTGGCCCAAAACGATATTTCTGATTCGACGAAAAAATCCTGACCCGTCGGGCAAAACAGGGGTATTATGCCATCGTGGATGTCGTGTCGGGAGCGCACATCGGGGCGCTGGCCTGATGCATATTGGAACGGCTCCCAGACCACACCCCCGTTCGCGGAACGCGGCTGCAAAGGTCCGACCGGAGTCCAAGGGCGGTTATCGGACGTCAGCGCGGCGCAAGGACGTCAGCGATGGCCAGTAGCGGAAGTGCTGGCTCTGCGTTGTACTGACCTAGTTTAGTTTCTCATCGGACCTAGAAGGTCCCCAAGCATATGCCTCTTCGGGGCTGCTAAACGCTCGTATGATCGGGTCAGAGAAACCAAGCACCTCGTAGCAGTAGTCGCTTCCCACAAAGGAGAAGTGCCGCGGCTTCCGACCGACCGGATCGGTCGCAGCGTAGGCTTTCAGCAATGCCGAGTTCACAGCTTCTTTAATGTAGACTCCGCCGTCGTAGCTGCCAGTTGTTTTGTCACCGTGATCGGCGACCGAATAGATCATTTCTTCGATGCCCGAATAGATCTCGCAGGACATTTCGATGCCGTAAGCGCGGAGGCCGGGGTTCGGTGCCACCACGATGAGATAGAGAACGCCACGCCAAAGGCCTTGATCGAAAACAAGAGGTGGGCGTTCGATGCCATCGATTATCGAAGGGTAGAGCCGCCACTTGATAGTGGAATCAGGAAACAACTGGAGTCCTTTTCGTTTGAAAGTTGCGTCAGCGATGAGCCATAAGCCGACTTGATTTCCGGGCCGCTCCAGCTTCTGCTTTTGGGCCGGAAGCAGACCCTGATGATCTTGTTCTGCTCACCCGTGAACTGGTGCAATTGCATCGGCTTGAAGTGAACCGTATCGTGCGTTTACCTTACGTCGCAGCTATCCGGCATCGTTTGCGACCGCGGGAAAAACGTGTGATCTTTGGCCTACCGTTTGGTGCTTGACCTCGGGAGCAATGGCTTGAATCTCTCGCAGCTCGATCGTCACACCCATCGGACGATGCAGTTCTTGGCGGTAGCGCGAGCCAAGAGCCTCCATGCCGCCGCACGCAGCCTCAATCTGGCGCAACCGTCGCTTACCAAGAGCATGGCCCAGTTGGAAAGGCTTCTGGGAGTGCCGCTGTTCGATCGCAGCGCCTCCGGAGTGACGCTTACCAAATATGGACAGGTTCTTCAGAAGTATGCGGAAGAGCTTGAAGCGGGGCTCAATCACACTGAGGTCGAGCTAAACTATCTGCGCACTGGCCAGGCGGGGACGTTTCGGATTGCTGCAGGCACCGTCTGGTTAAACCTCGTCTTTCCGAAAGTAGCCGCCGCGCTGCAGCGGCATCCCGGCAAGCCCATGCTTTACTGTGAAGCCTCGGATGCTCATTCGCTCGACCTCCTGAAACGCAATGGGATAGATATTCTTTGCGGCCTGGCTGAGCCCGAGCTTGAAGGTCATCCCAACTTTGCTTTCGACTTAAAGACGCGCTTTCCCTTGTGCCTCGTCACTCGCCAGCATCATCCTTTGCTGCGCAAGACATCGGACTGGGAGGCACTTGCGTTTGCGGTGCAGTTTCCGTTTGTACTCCTTACCCAAAGCCTCAAGACGAATGGTATCCTCAAGGAGGCCCTCGCCGAACGCGGCTTGCCCTATCCCCAAATTGCCATGAATACCGGCTCTCCGCTCTCGATGTTCACGCTCGTCCAGGAGACCGACTTCGTTGGATACGCCGCATATCCTTTGGTCAAGCACGCCGCTCCAAAAGGAATTGCATGCCTGCCGCTGCGATCGCCCGTCTTCCAGACTGCGGTCGGCGTCCAATACCGCCGCTCTCTTCAGCGCGTGGGTCTGTTCAATATCCTGATGCAGGAAATTGATCGGGCGCTTCGAGACCTCTCGATCTCAAAACCGATGCAGCGTCGACGGTGATAGCTGTTGGCTATCTCCATGCTCCAATTAGTTTCTTGACCCTCTCCCCCGCCAAATTGAAGTTCGATCAAGGACGCCGGTCACGGGCAACGTTGAAAAGCGGTCGGAGGAAACATGCTGCACAAACAAGGGGCCATCGGTCGGGTGTTGATGATCCTTTGCCCGCTGCTCTTGGCGACCGTCGACGCACGTGGACAATCTTACCCCTCCCGTTCGGTAACGATCGTTGTTCCCTTTGCCGCCGGCGGACCAGCCGACGTCGTCGCCCGCCTCGTCGCCCAAAAGCTGCAAGAGACTTCGAAGCAGGCGTTCGTGATTGACAACCGCTCCGGCGCAGGCGGCGTTGTCGGAACGCAAGCGGTCTCCAAGGCGGCGCCGGACGGATACACGCTGTTGTTTGTTACCGCCGGTCATTCCGGCATGAGCGCCTACTTCTCGAATTTGCAGTTCGATCCGGATAGGGATTTTGCCTCGGTCATTCACCTGATCTCCTCGCCGATCGTGGTGGTCGTCAATGCCGACTCGAAATATCAGACCATCCAGGACCTGATCGCGGATGCGAGGGCCAATCCCGGCGCCTTGAATTACGGAGCGGGCGGCGGCGGCCCCACCATCCCCAACCTCACGGCAGAATCGTTTCGCGCTGAAGCAAAAATCGACGCTCGCAATATCCCGTATCGCGGTTCCGCGCCGGCGATGCTTGGCCTGCTCGGCGGCGAAACCCAGTTTTCTTTCGATGCAATGCCCGCGGTGAAGGAATTTGTCGACAGCAAGAAAATGCGAGCCCTCGCCGTTACGTCAGAGAAACGCTCAACCATTCTTCCGGACGTTCCGACCATGAATGAAGGCGTACTGCCCGGTTTCGTGTCGGGCGTCTGGTACGGAATTTTCGTGCCGAAAGGTACACCTCCCGATGTGGTGAATTGGCTCAACCGTGAACTCAATGTTGCGCTGAAAGAGCCTACCATCGTCCAGAAACTCGCGGCGATCTCGGCCGAGCCAGTCGGTGGTACGCCCGAAGCATTCGAAAAGCTCGTCGACAGCGAGACCAAGCGTTGGGGCGCACTGATCAAGCGCCTTGGTCTCAAGCCCTAGCGTCTCGGGCCCTAGCGCGCCTCAGGCCAATGTATCGATAACACTCGCGAGCACCCCATTGATGACGAACGACGAATTCCGAGGCAAGATCGGAAGAACCCTAGGCGAGTCCCATGCATGGTGGCCGCCCAAGCCGACCGCACCGAAGGACGCCCCTAACATCGTTTTCGTGGTCCTCGATGACGTCGGCTATGCCGATCTTGGCTGCTACGGCTCGGAGATCGCCACCCCACGGATCGACGCACTGGCGGCGGGCGGTATTCGCTTCAGCAATTTCCACGTCACTTCGATGTGCTCGCCCACGCGTGCCTGCCTGCTTACCGGCCGCAATGCGCATTCGGTCGGGGTAGGTGCCATTGCCGAATGGTCCAGCGGCTTTCCGGGCTATCAGGGACGCATCACCAAACGTGCCGCGACTATCGCCGAGATGCTGGCCGAAAATCACTATGGTACATATGCGATCGGCAAGTGGCACCTGACCAACCTTGCCAACTACGCCGCCGCGGGACCGCATGAAGACTGGCCCCTCGGAAGAGGATTCAGCCGTTGGTATGGCTTCCTTGGCGGCTACACCGATCATTGGCATCCCGACCTGCACGCCGACAATCGCCCGGTCCAGCCGCCGAACACTGACGGCTACCATCTGACCTGCGATCTGATCGATCAGGCGATCAGCCAGATTCGTGATCATGTCACCTCAGCTCCGGATCGGCCTTTCTTTCAGTATGTCGCATTGGGCGCCGGCCATTGGCCACATCAGGTTCCGGCGGGATTTCTCGCGCGCTATCACGGCAAGTACGATTCCGGATGGGATGCCATCCGCGAACAACGTTTCCGCAAGCAACGAGAACTAGGGCTCGTCCCGAACAATACGATCTTGCCCAAGCGCAATCCCGGTGTCAGTGCCTGGGATGTCCTCGATCCCGATGTAAAGACCTTGTGCGCGCGTTTCCAGGAAGCCTACGCGGGCTTCCTGGAACACGCCGACACCGAAATCGGCCGACTGGTGGATTACCTCGCGGCGATCGGCAAGCTCGACGAAACCGCGATTGTCGTCATCTCGGATAACGGTGCCAGTGGCGAAGGCGGTGCGACCGGCGCAGTCAACATTCGCAAGCACCTGATGCACGAGAAAGAGACGCCCGCGCAGGGGCTTGCGCATCTCGACCGGATCGGCAGCGAGTTTTCCTTCAACCACTATCCCCAAGGATGGGCGCAGGCATCCAACACCCCCCTGAAGTGGTACAAGAGGAACACACATGGCGGCGGGGTGCGCGCTCCACTCATCGTGCATTGGCCCACAAGGGTTGCCGCGCGGGGCGCAATTGCGCGGCAATACCACCATGTCATCGATATCGTTCCGACCTTTCTCGAACTGATTGGCATCGAAGCACCTGCCGTCCATCGCGGCACCGAACAGATACCAGTGCAGGGGGTCAGCATGGCCTATGCCCTTAAGGATCCGAATACCGCGACCCGAAAAACGACGCAGCACTATGAACTCGTGGGTGATCGGGCGATCTGGCATCGGGGCTGGAAGGCCGTGACGCATCACGTCAAGGGTGACGACTTCGCAAAAGATCGATGGGAGCTCTACAATCTCGACGCTGACTTTTCCGAAACAAACGATCTTGCCACCATTGAGCCGGAGCGACTGCGTGAGCTCATCGATCTCTGGTGGGCGGAGGCCGAAGCCAATGGCGTCTTACCTCTGGACGATCGTGACGTCGAGCGCGCCTTTGAATGGTTCAAGGCCAACGCACCGCGAAAATGCGAATTCCTTCCGGGCATGGCGCGGGTCGACAGACTACTTGTGCCCGCTATCACGGATCGAAGTTACACGATCCGCGCCGACATTGAGGTGCCACTTGGGGGCGTTGAGGGCGCCATCCTCTCGTGCGGTAATCGCTTGGGCGGCTTCGCGCTCTATTGCCAACACGGCCTTGCGGTCTTCGAGTATGTCTACACTGAAGCGGTGTCCTACATTTTGCGTGCGCCGCTCCGGGCTGGCAGCCGCTCGGTTTTGTTGCGGTTCGACCGCAAAGGCAAGAACACAGGCGAGCTGTCCCTTTACGTTGACAACGCTAGGATGGCCAGCATCACCATCCCCAACACCTGGTCCACATATGGAATCACGGCCGGCCTGACCTGCGGCTTTGCTGGTGTCGCCGTAAGCAACGCCTACTCCATCCCGTTTACGTTCACAGGTGACTTGCACCGGGTGATCGTGGAACTCGCCGACGACGACAGCAACGAGACGGCGCAGGCGGCTGCGGCCATTATGCAGCAGCAGTAAGGACCCCGGACGATCGAACGTCTGCATCTCACCCGAGAGAAGACATTGTTAATGCGCCCATCGTCTGGTCGTAGACCGAACAATGAGCGCCTCCTGAACTCATTTGGACGTCGAGCTCTTCTTGGTGGATTGTCCGCCAGGGGTGCTGCTGCCTGAGCCGTCCGTGGTGCCGGTCGACGAGGTCCCGGTCGTCATGCCGCCTTTGGTCTTGTCATTGTTCTTCGTGGTGTCGCTTGTTCCGCCCACCCCGGATTGCGCGCCTCCCTGTTGCTGACTGGGTTGCGCCATTGCGGTGGATCCCATCATCGCGGCGATCACTGCGCCCAGCATGAGCTTCTTGATCATCTGACCGTCTCCTGTTCTGATCGCCGACAACACGTCGCGACGCTCCGTGTTCCTCACGTGCCGCGGTTAAACCTGAACAGAACTTCTGCGCTCCGCGGCCCCTGCGCAGGGGGAGGGTTATCGCATATGGCTTGTGGCGGCGGCCTGCGTGCACGCCTCGTCTTTCGAGACGTCGCTGACGCGCCTCCTCAGAGCCTGACTCAAAAAGCGTAGACCTCTTCAAGGTCGGGCCAAGCGGCGAGTTAGAAGCCTCAGATGGGCGACGAGCAGCCAAGCAAGCTCGGTGGCGGCAGACCCCTCAAAGTCTTTGGAGAGAC
>NZ_JARFML010000036.1 GCF_029167105.1 Bradyrhizobium yuanmingense
CCAGAAAACAGACAGCCAGAACGCCTCGCGCCCCGGGCGACATCAAATCGGAATGGTGGGCGAGATCATCTCGGAATCCTGGGCGAGATCAAATCGGAATACCCGGGCGAGATCTTCGGAATCAGCAGTTGGAGCATGAATCGACCGGTGGGGCCTTCGATTTCAGGCAGGTCGGCGAAGCGAACTTCCACTCCGGATTCTAACAACCGCGAAAGAAATGCGACAGACCTTGTAAGGCGATCTACCTTGGCAACGACAATAGGAACGCGATGAACTCGGGCCTCAGCAAGAGCCCGCTCTAAGGCCGGCCTGTCGCTTCGGCGTCCACTCTCAACCTCCTTGAACTCCGCGATAACTTGCCCGTGCTCTTTCAGATAGGCCGCAACAGCGGACCTCTGTGCGGCTAACCCGAGGCCAGATACTCCCTGCTTCGCTGTCGACACGCGATAGTAAGCGACAAAGCGATTGATCGTGACTGACATGCACTGCTCCAACATTTGCAACAACGTCCGTTGATGCAAACGTAGAGCATCCTTTCACTAGCTCAACGCTGTCATCGTGAGTCAAATCGACTCAGCCTGACGAGATAAAGGGACTCTTCGAGGAAGGATGGCGTACATTGAACGGCTCGGAGAAACCTCGATCGATGAGAGGGGACGGGGGGTAAACCGGAAGCCGCCGCAACGAGGTCACGGCTCGCGTTCGGGACCCTTCGGGCAAATCCTCCCGCTGGCGCTGCCTCGGCCCGGGTCCGCTCCACGACACTGGCGGACTGGTCAGTGGGAGTCCTGCGCTATCAACTCGCGGCGAATACCCTAAGGAGGCTTTACTAAAAGACGACGCAGCTTGCGGGCGCTGCCCGACTCTGGCTCGACGGCTATGAAGGCGAAAGAGATGAATAGACCGCCCATATTGAAGCCCGGTTAGCTCGCTAACCCGCGAGTAGCTGGCAGAATCCGATGCGCCGTATCGTCAAGGTGGCAAGACTCAAACGTTCCTCGCAATAACCGCGCTGCTCGCCCTACGCCCTTAGATGTGGGTCTGCTTAGCCAAACTAAGAGGCCGGTAGTGTTATGAAAGATAGGCGTTCGGTTCGAATCGATCTTCAATTTCGAAGCCAACCACCCGGCCATTTGCCTCAACATCAAGTGTGGTGTAACGAGTGGGTATACGACAAATGATTTCCATTCTAGGCTGGCTCAGGGCAGCAATGCCTAACGCAAGCGCGTGAGTCTTCGAGCCGATAGCGAGAGCGGTGATTGTGTCGGCGGATGATTTCTTACAAAAATCTATTGAGTACCTGACCGTGCCGATTACGTCGGTGAGCGATAAATTGACACGTTCGACGTTTGGCTCACCTTGGAGTTCGCTCAAGGCATACTGTTCGCTCTTTGGGAGCCTACTGGGCGTCTGCACCTCACTCTCCGAAATCATGACCAACCCCAATCGGCGCGGTTCGTATTTTTCAATGAATGGCAGGGTCAAGCCTACTTCACCGCCGAGCGTCACCAAAACGTCTCGGTGGTTCGGAATAGTGCTTTCAGATTCGAAGAACGGTATCGGAAGAGACTCCCAAACGCCCTCCGACGTTATGCTGCCAGTCGTGTTCGCGAGAGAGGCTGATGCTTCATGCTGTTTCCCAAGCGGATATTGTCCTTCCGCATACAGGCAGTCCAGGCGTGCAAAGTAGTTTTTACGAAAGCCCAGACCGATAAGTAGCAGTAAATAAGACTTCGGGATGCAAGTGATGTCACAAAGAATCCGAAGCGGTCGCTTCTTGCTCACGACCTTTTCCTGCAAGAGATCGTCTATCCTCTGCATGTTCGAAGAGAAAGAGGTCGAGCTGTCGAGCTCCACCGGGATGCAACATTTTGAATACTTTGAAAGCAGCTTTAGCTGTTCATCTTTGCGCTGGTTTGCGGCCGGGTTCATCGAAGAGTTAAATCTCAGCAGGCAAAGCTCATCAATTTCTCTCCCGAGCCTCTTTAAGGCCGCAGTACCGCGCTGCTCCCAGCTCAGTGTAGACAATACCAAGTCGTATTCGCGATCTCGGAAGAAACCTAAATCGACAGACGATTGTCTCAATAGTACGTTTGCGCTTGCAAAAGCTTGCTCGTTCACTGATTGCCATCCCATCCCAGAGACAGTTCCCTCTGATCGAGCATGTTCGGATGAGCCGCCATCGCCTCAGCCCAAAGCATCGGCTCAACAGGACTGCTCCGATCGCAAAGCTGCCAAATTTCGGAAGCTGAAACCGCAACGGTCTCGTATGGTCCCCTGTAAGAAAAGCCATAATAGGGTGCCAGTCTCCGATGAAGACGAAAGCGCAGCAACTGACCTTGTCTCGGGTCGCCCCGTACATCGTGATTCGGAGGATCGACCATTCTGAGATAACCGGCGATTTCCGCTTGTCTCACAACATTCAATACAGCACGTTCGCGTCTTGCCGCGGCGTCCACCCTCTCGCTCCAAGCGGCTTCGAACCGCACTTGGAAGATGCCACGTTCAGATCTGCCCATTACACTCGGGTCGCGACGATCTGATTGCAACATCGTTGCATATCGCCCCAATCCTTCAATAAGACGCAGAACGACATCAAAGTCCCTTTCACCGCGAGCGCTCACCCCTGCATGATAGGCACTGCTCGCTCTATAAATTCCGGTTGTCTGGACTTCGTTAGCAATGGTCGTTCGAGCCAGAGCAAATTTATCCAAGCTCTCTTGGCTATAAGCGTCCAATTTGTGCCTTTTGGTGTAAGCCTCGTATATAAATCCCAAAATCTCTAAGAAGTCGCGGATAGAGCCATCCGACAACGAAATGATCACGTTTGCACCTGCGAGAGGCAGGCGCTTGAATCCAAGAGTCGACGCCAAATGAAGTAGTGCAGCGTTTTGCTTTCGTCTAAGCCAAGCCTCACCAGCCGGGCTGTTGCTTGACTGAGCTCGGCGCTCTAAATCGTCCTCGTCCGCGCTGTTGAATGAGGTCTTGAAGGCCTCTCCCTGGCCCTGCCAATGCAGCAGAACGTACGTCTGATACAAAGGGGGAGTGGTAGCATTGTTTATCTTTCCGGTTCGTATCCGTTGAACAATGGCCGCGTTCCTCGCGAGGCGCTCTGCGGTCGGGCTCGTTGATCGCTTAATCATCTGCTCCATGATGTCGTTGACGGAGCGGCTTCCCAATCGAGCATCTAAAGGAAAAAAGTCAGAGACCTCCTTGACGGAGCGCAATGTCCTTGCCTGCTCCGAAACCGAGAACATCAGACGCAGACTTACGACCGCTTGGCAGAGCTCTCGGTAATCACTTTCATTTCTTGAGTCGAGCGAGATGACGCGGCGGTCCGCATCAGTGAGGGGTTGCTGCTCAAGGTAGGTGCGGCTGTTCTCGAATAACGATCCTACGTAGCTTACGACCCATGAGACCGGAAATTTGGAATTGCGTACGAGTGTATTGAGGCTTACCTGCTGCGCAGTTCCCAAAACTTCGCAATCATCGAGGCAAAATTTGAAGCCTGGAGGACGCGAAGGCGTTACCCCGGCCAGTCGCACAGCGCTCGAGAGCTTTGTAACTAGCAGGGAGAGCATCTCTCCGGGCTCTCGCGGCGGGAGGCGCTCGTTTATCGAAGAGACTGTCCCCCGTACTGATGAGGCATTCATCTCCCGCACTATGTCGCGCAGGAGCCGCGCCAGCTCAAAGAAAGTTGCGGCTTCTGCGTGCGCGAAATGCGCTAGTCGCGGAAATTCTGCAATAAAGCTGCTCGTGATCTCCTTCTCCTTCGCTGGCGAGAATGTTGCAAGGCTTTGAGATCTAAGTTCGTGGCAGGCGTGCAGAGCTCTCTCGCAACATGTGAGTTCGACAAGCAGTGAAAAGAACCGATGAAATTCGAGCGCTGGTGATGGCGCGTCAGGATAAACCTTCGCCCAGTCAACAAACGACATAGCGACGGTCAGGTGGTCAGGAAAGCGGATGTAAATACCAATACTCTTGAAGTCTTCGAGCTTTCTCTGCATGCGTAGGGAGCTGTTAGTTGCCAAGTCGTCCCAGCAAACGCTTTTCAAAAGCGTCGTCTTACCACTCCCACGGCTACCGCTTACGTAGATCGACTTGTCGTCTGCTAGATTGTTCGCAATCCTCGTGTACCAGATCAGCTGTTTGCCGTCCTGTTGGTGCTCCCAACGAGTAGGTCTGAATGGATTGAGCGGCAGTCGTGTCATACGCGAGCTCCTATTATCCAATTTGTCGACCGCAGCTCGTGGTTATAAATTTCGATTTTCGCATCCGAAAGAAGCAACTCTAGCGACTCTTCAAGTTCTTCTTCAACGTTGGACGAATAGATGGCCTTCGCCTGAGTAACGAGATCTGTCCAGTATATTTCGCCATGCTTGAGGAGGAGGCTGTATAGACTTGCCAACGCCTCACTATGGGATCGTCGCCTGGACCCAATAAGCGGGATGGTGATAGGCCTCAGCTGCCTCAAGTATCCGCCTTGATCGAATCTCCACTTAATGACCCGGCAAGTTAGCGGCATCATTGTGCGCGTGAATACGAGTTCAATAATGTTGAAGCCTGCAACTATTTGAGGAGCGGCAATTGACGCCACAACGGCCCCGCCGGGGACTTGCAGCAATTCAATGGGGTCTTGATGGATGTGACCGTGAAGATAGAGGACGGGCCTATCGAGTTCCAGCAGCGCACTTCGGACGGCTCCAGAGTTAACTAACTCAGTGTAGGGCGCCAATCTCGTTTGTCGCTGCGGCAGCAGGTTGTGATGGGCCGCAACTATTAAGACGGAGCAATCGCTCGCTGACGGGGTGCTATTGAGTAGCTTTTCGATCGTATCGTTTGAAAAGGCGGGTGTATCGAATTGCCTGTCGTAGTACGCGGCGATCTTCTTCTCGTGCTCTCCGCGTTGTAGGGCCTTTTCGATGGCTTCCTGCACGTCGTCTCGAAATTCAGCTGGGATGAACTCTTTCGATCCGCAGCCCCAGCAACTGTTCAAGAGAACAAGGCCGATCGAGGCTCCCGGTGTTTCCAGCTCCAGCCATGTAGGATCTGTCACGGGAATCGCGGGCAGGCCTTCCGCTGCAAGCGCTGCCACGAGGGGTTTAAACTTTGCTGCGAAGCTTGCTTCCTTGGCGAGGGTGCGGTCGATATCGTGATTCCCCGGAATGATGCCGACCGGCATTTTTGAATTTTGACCCTTGGCGCCGATCTGAAGCGCCGTCGCGATATATTTTGCGCATGCGATGTACCCGTCGATCTTACCGAAGTCCGTCAGGTCGCCCATGAAAACTAATCCAGCAATCTGGGCGGATTCCGTGAGTTCATAAATCTTGCGAAATACCTGCTTTATGGGACTATTGGAGATGATTTTCTTCAAATCCGACGGGAAGCGAGAGTCCTTGTCGTCGATGGCCCCAGCGGATCGCCCGGCGGTGGGAAGGTGGATGTCCCCAATCTGGATCAAGCGGACTTTAGAGAGCAATGGACGGGCCTCGCTTTTCAAAAGGTTGTATCGCTATCACGAGTCGCGATTTCGCCCAAGTAGATGAAGGCGTTCTGCACAACTGCTTCCGGAGCCATCGGTTCTACTCGCGGGCTCCGAATGGGACGTGGACTGGGTCGCCCTTGGCTGGCTAAAAGTGAGATTCAGGTAACTCGCTGCTCGGCTTGAACCCCCCAGATCGCGCTTATGTCACTGCGTTGACCAATGAAGGGGCTTGGATCGGAAATCGGGACCATCCACGAAGGCGGCGCGTTCAACGTCGCTGACCAGGTCATTTCGGAAATTCGGGTGCACTCAACCTTAGCCCGGGGAATGCTTCGGAACACCTCTTTGAAGCGGCCACACGGCGCCTCCCGGGGACCAGACGTTGAGGGCTGACCAACGAGGTCTGAATTGACTCACCAGAGACCACTCAACGCAACAGACAGTCCACGCCTTTGATGATCCGCCCTCCATAGAGCCGCTCGAATAAAGGTCGCTCTTGAGCGCTCATTTCCCCATCCGGCACATCAAAGAAGGCTTGCCTTGAAATAGAAACCTGATGTCAAATACCTGACAGGTTGAGTAGACTAACCCGTCAATCCTTAGAAGGTTGGCAGGTTTCCGGGAAATGGGTCCCTGAAGCCAACGTTCAGCAGGATTATTCTGTCCTTGCGGCGAGGATCTGGGATTTGAGCAATGTCGCGCTTTACGAGCCGGCATCTTACGCAACTCTTTCTTTTGGAGCGGCGAATGAAGCAAGGGCCGTGGCTATTCTATTTGATCTTAGTTGCTGGCATCCAGATGGTTGGTCTTGAGCGTCCTGCCAATGCTCAAACACCGGGGTTTGTCAGTTCGCTGCTAGGCAAGCCGGTTGACTGGAATGGTTCTCCCTCAGACTTGTTCTCGGCGAACTTGAATTTCCCCACCAGGTATCCAGATTTGTCAAACGAGCCCTGGATGCGACTTGATCCGAGCGACCCCTCGCAGCGAAATGCCTATTTTCAAGCAGTCCTCGCCTACGGACTGAGCTCCTTTGTAAGCGATATCAGTGGTGCATGTCCGCGCACTAGTCCGGAATGGTTTCATGTACCCTGGCTTACCTTCTCAGTCGGCAATACCTCTGCCGATCTGGCGGCCGGAAAGATTGGAAGTGGTCGCGAGCCGATATGCGGGCTTACACAGGAAAGGCCGGCTCCAATCGGCTTCCTGCATGCCAAGCAAACTCGTCGTGTGCAGAGTTGGGCGGTCGGCTCGATGAACCAGGTTGGCGGCTACTTGCTGGGCAGAGTGTGGCGAGACCGCTCGGCAACAGACATCTCCGAGACGACGTTTCCGCGCGGCACCTTTGTGGTGAAGTTTCTTTTCACCGAAGCAACTACGGTAGAAGTGCCATATTTAGTTGGTGCACCCGAATGGGATGCCAACGTCTATCGAGTGGTCGATGGTAGCACGCGCGAAACTAAGCGGATGCGCTTGGTGCAGATCGATTTCTCTATTCGCGACCCCCGATTCGATGCCCAGACTGGATGGGTCTTCGGCACATTTATGTTTTTCAATGACAGTGGTTCGCCGCCAAGAGACTGGACAACGAAGTTAGTTCCTGTCGGCCTGATGTGGGGAAATGATCCAGGGCAGACAAGTCGGCCTCATTTCCGCGAGCAGGTGTTAGAACCATCTGTGATGGCCCTGCGTGATCAAGGACAAGTGTTTGATCTATCTAAGCGAACAACGTTTGGTTGGCTAGACAGAGTAAATGGACCTCTCGATAATCCCGTTTCATCGTGCCTTTCCTGCCATGCCACTGCGCAGGTTCACAAGTTGCGCATCATCAAGCATTTTCTCACGCCGACGCTCCAACCCGGCCAGAATACGGACCCGAATCGCATGCTGTGGTTTCGAAACATACCGCCGGGCACACCCTTTACGTTTTCAGCTACAGAGTTGGCCTTAATAGATCAGGGCCGCCCAAGCCTTGTACGTGAAGACTGGACTTCGGCATTGATGGCAGATTTCGTTTCGACGGACTATTCGCTTCAACTGCGCATGGCGATTGAGAATGCTCGCTTCCATGCTCTCCAGGGCGCGCCAAATGTACTTGATTCATTGATCCCGCCGACGAAAGAACGGCTACCCACAGGCGGCGCACGTGAGCGATTATTCGAAGATTTCAGGCGTGAGGCTGAGCGTATCGAAAGGTCAGGCGAGCTTGAGTAGCTGATTGTCGGCTTGGCTGCTTCGACAAAAGCGACGTAGACATTAAGCAATGCGTGTGCCTGGCATTCTGAGAAAGCGCCAAGGCTGGGTCCAGCGGGCTTATGCCACCAAAGCGCCCAGCCAACGAGGTTCATGCTGCAACACCGCCTTTAGAATCGACAGACATGGTCAGCGTCAGCCCCGCTGGACCAAGTGCTTAGATCAGGAAATCTTCGATCCTGATTGAGCCTGAGATAGGCTCGTCCTATTCCGCATTTCACTCGTTCTTCGACTGCTGCGAGTGAAACGGGGTCAGTAGATTCGGTCGGCATTGTCGCGCAGCCGCTGAGCAATGCACAGCAAACTGCAACGCTCGTCAGTTTGAACACGATTGCGCCCACCCGAATGCCCAAAACCAGAGAGAGCGTGCAAGTGGAAACAAGCGTTCCGCGAGGCCTCGGTCTTGACAAGTCCACGTGGAGTGACGCTCGTTTCAAAATGCAATTGCCTTTTGCGCATCTCCAAGGGTTTCGATATTCTTGATTGGCGGCCTGCTGCGATGCCCATCTTTTCGAAGGCTTCGATAATTGCGATTTCGATCAGCCGTCGCATCTTTAACGCGCAGCCGTCGGCCATCCCTCTCTCTCTCTGCGGTAGCCAATCCTGGTGATATCTGGGGGGAAGCGTCGGCTTGCAGGATCTTCCGCCGCGCCGAGCATAACGCGGCTAGTTGCCGATATTCCAGCCAAGCAGCTTTCATGCCGTCCGCCCCCATTCGGCATCCTGCAACAGCCGCCAGTTGATCTTGTTGCATTTGCTGCGATCGTGCTCAAGTAGTCTCGTTTGGCTTTGGCAATAAGCGCGAACAGGAATAGCTCATCGCCCAGTGCCTTTTCGTCTCTGGTGCCCGCCGACTTGTACGTAGAGATTGCAACAGCCCGCGGCAGGGTTGTGAAGGAAGGCGTTGATCCCAGTCACGGCTGGCGCCATCACTTCAAGACTATCGGGATCGAGCAGGGCGTTGAGACCCGCGGCTGGACGCCATATAGGGACATGCACCGAGCAAAGTCTCAGAGGGCTACGGAGACGTGACTATTAAGGCGAAGGCAAACGCCATCGCGCAGTTTCCGATCTTTGAGGTCGAGAGGCCTCATGGCCTCGAGCAGTCTTTCAAGGAGCTGGAGGCCGGCGGGATAGCTGTTCATCCCTAACAGAAAAGAAGGTCGCGGAGCGGGCAGCCCGCGCATTACGGCTGAAGCCGCGAAGATGGCTTCTGTTTTCGCTCTGTTCTTCTGCGTAGAGAATTCGTGTCGCGAGCTAATTACTGAGCGGCTGCTCGAAGGTCATGGGATCGATTGGTGGGAAAACGTGCGTACCAGTCAAGATCAGGACAGTTGTGCAATCACTCAAGGAGGCTGAGGAGCATCATCGGTATCATACTGCCCGCTCCTCAGAATCGATCGGCTACACGACCTTCGGCCATCTTGCGCAGATCGTGATCGCACGTTGGCAAGATTTCGAGGACTTATTTCCAGATCAGGCCTGGATCGTTTCGCGATTCAAGGACATGGAGATGTCGCGCAACATCATCATGCACACAGGTATCCTTGCCCCTATTGAAATCGACCGCGTTGAGAGCATTGCCCGCGACTGGGTGAGGCAGGTAGGTTAAGGCTACCTACGCTCGCGAGATGTAAGCTCCGCGTAACTCCAGAGTCAGCAAGGGTTGCAGGGTCAAAGATATCTCGAACTTAGTCCTCTGAACCAGATCGGGCCAAAGCTTGGATTGCGTTCTGCTCTGGACCTCTTGGGCCCAAAGCGAGGATCAAAATGGATAGTGCCGTGGGACAGGTCAGTATGCCTGCCACCAATCTGTCGCATTGCAACCTCCAGTGTGCCCGACAAAATGCAACTAAGAATCTGAGCAACTGAAGATGCGCATGTTCGAGTTTAGCACAATTACCAATGCTAACTCCAAAGTTCATGATCGGATAGTCAGGGTGAGGAGGGTTGGGAATGAAATTCATCGTCGCTCAGCTTTTACTAGCTGCGGGGATTTTCCTTGGTCTGGGAATCACACCAGGTGGTGCGGCATGCAGCCCACCCGATGGGTGCGTTGTGGAAGACAGTTGCAGACCTTTTGGAAACTATACTAGGTGCGGCGTAGCCTGTAACAACGGGAGTAGCGACAGGTGCTACAAGGAGATTAGCCCATATTGCGCACGATGGCCAAAATGCTCCGGCGCACTTCTTCGGAGGAAAGGATGAGTCCGAGGAACGCGTAAGCGAAGAGAGCTTTAAGGACGCAATGAACAAGCTGGCGCTTGCAATCGCAGCGGTCGGACTAAGTACTGCCAGTGCGTCGTCCAAGAAAGTCCCGTACATAACGCGCCTGTGGTGACGTACGGGTGACCAAAACGTCTTAACCCCAACCGATCGGTCCGCATTAGGTTACGCAGCCGCCCCGACAACCCGTCGGAATTGCCTCGCTCATCCGAGCAAGACGACCTTCACGGGCCGGCGACATTGTACGTTATATAAAAGTACCGGACATAATTAGGACAAACCTGCGTTGGTCCCTTAGACACGATATCAAGCTTAGGCACTTGATATCCCGAGGTAAATCCCGCACAAACACCGCCGGCAGTTCCTGCTCCCTTAAAGTAAATATACGAGCCGTGGTCCACGACAGAGTTTTCATCCACATAGCGACTATAGGTTGTCATGGGATGCGGCGTGAAGTCCGGTTCGGACGTAAACTGCTTCAGTTCCTCCTCAGTGGCTCGCTTCAACGTTTTCAGCCAAGCCGATATTTCTTGATTGGTCATTGTTGCCTCGTCTTTTCGTGACCGATGTGACCTTTCATCCGTTATTAGGTACGGCCTTAGATAACGCTGGTGGGCGCTTATCATGCCATAATATGGGATTATGGGCGCAACTGAAAGTCGAAATGCGCAACCTCTCTCGCGCTGCACAAGCTAACGATGTGTCAACCGTCGGCCAGGATGCCAGCAACATAGTCGCATCGGACACGACCCATTTCGCAAACAGACAACATCGAGAAGAACCCAACGAGCGGCTGATTTTTTGGTGCGAGCGCGATACGTGGTGGTCTTGGTCGCTGCGGCCTTGCTCGGGGCCTGTCTTTACGCGAGCCAAAAAGACGATTCGTATGAGGACGCCTGCGGATGGCGCTGTGATCGTTTGTTTGAAGATGACAGCTTGCAGAGCGGCAGCGACCGACTATGCCAAGAATTCGCTAGGAGTTAATTCGCTCCAGGCGGGGTGGCGCAGATTCAAGTGGCACTGGACCAGCTTCCAATAGTCTTCGCCGTCTGCAACGTAAGCAAGCGGCCGACGACACTCGGGTTGACCATCTGACAGCGCTGAGCGAACGAGGAATTAACTTTTGAAGGCGTCTTCCGCTCATGCCGTTTTACATTGATGGGCGAGCCTACTGTCGGTAAACCGATGCAGATTAGCTCAGCTGTCGAATAGCGGTAGCACATGCGCAGGTCTGTTATCAGCTCTCCTATGAATCAAACATAGTTATCGCAGAGACAGAGTGTGTTTGTTGTACCAGTTCTTGTAGCACGGAGTGACATAGGGCTCTCCAGCTGCTCGCTCAACGCCACTATACCAGGGAAGAGCGCTTTATAGCATATGTCAGAGAGGATGGCTCAACTCCGATGCGCGATGTCAGCCTTCCTTCGCATAAGTACACTTCATTAGTTGTCCTAACGTGGCGAAGCATCCTCCGGCTCCTCTTCGAAGTGGAGCATCGTGGTCTCTGGGCGCTTTACGACGCGAGCTGTTGAGCGCTAGCGGCGCCTTGGGGACCTTATCGGAGTGTGATTCCTAACTTGTCCGTCACCTCCGCACGTATGGCTTGACTCGCAGAAGCAGTCTACGCAGGCACCTTGCTCATCAAGGTAGCATATCTCCTGAGTACCGGAATAATCACAGCAACCACCGATGTAACAGATACCTCGTGGCCGAACGCGCGCTTTGCCCTTCGCGTGCAATATAGAATTCGCCGTTTCCGGCATCTGAGATTTTGATAGCTGGGCGAATTCGTTCAAACTGCCATCACTAGCCGCATAGGCGCTGGGGCAAGAAAAGTATAGAGCAATTGCAGATAAAATTCCTAGCACGAGTCTTATTGTGATGCTCCTGCTCGTTCGCTTATTGCTGAATATTAGCGGCAGGATGCTACACCAGGGTGTGACCTTGCGCCAGCTGGATTAGGGCACGGTTCAATGCATTTGGAGAGACGCGCCACGGCTCCACATGTGAAGCGGCTCTAATGGTTGATACGGAGCTCAGGCAATATCGAAGACGCGGTTAGCATTAAGGCTCGAGCAGAAGCCCATCGAAGACGAAGCGCTTCAGCTTCTCCAGGTTCATATTCCGAGGTTCTCTTTCAGTGATCGGAAGATGGCATTATAAATTGCAACATCACTCGTCGCGGGTAAGTGTATCTGCATATTGTAATGAAACTCCGTTGGCTTTTGGCCAGGCTGAGCTTGGTTGTGCGTCGGGGACACTGGCGGTGTTGCTGGTAAGGCAATAGGTTCAACCACCTTCGCGGGCTCTGCTCTCCGAGCTGACTGCGCCTTGAAGTCAGCCAGATTTGCTAACGCTCTAAAGGTTGATGCGTAACGCGCTACTGTCGCTGCATCCTTTCCGGTGATCCTGCTGATTGCGCCCCGTAACTCGTTGTCCGAAGCATCCTGCATGTTGATATTGATCGCGAAAAGATCCGCATACAGTTCTCGAAGTTTTTCCGCGAGGATCGCCCCACGCGTTTCCTTCACGCGCAGTACGTCAAAAGCATCGGTTGGGGCACCATCGCCGTTGAGAAAACCAAGCTTCCGGAACAGCGGAATAAGTGCCCGGTCATTTGTGCTGGTGAACCCGAGTGACCTTAGGAACTCTTGTGTGAGCTTTTGAGGTCTGGCGGCAGCACTGAGAGCGTCCAAGAATGAAGCAATTCTGTTGTTGCTGATTACAAACGGATACTGATCAGGCACGTATGCCCCTCCCTCTGAGCTCCCCAGATCCAATCATCTGGCGAGTCGGGGGTGGTCAACTTCTACGATATGTGTAACGTGACTGGTAAACACCTCCTACGGCTGCTAATAATTCGCTAGAAAAATCAAAGCCAAAGGCGTCGCGCAGCGCAATCCGCCCCTGGGCACCATGTCCCTGACATCGGACGTCCCCGAGACGTGGCTGCCCCTGAGGCACGACCCTCGTTCGCTATACGCGGCCGGCGGCCGCTGATATGATCCTCGGACGGTAAACGGCAGCTCGCCACCAACCTTTCTGCGATGCCGGCTTTCTGATCGGACCTCGATCCCGCTCGCGCCTTTTCGCATTGCTTCGACAACAACGCTGAACAAATTCGTCAACGGCTGCCGCGTCCCCGCTCATATTGGGAGATGTGCCATGACTGCATCGGACTGGCGTCTCGAAGGCGAATGGATGAAGAACTGCACCTGCGCGTTTGGCTGCCCCTGCGATTTCAACGCACGGCCGACCCAAGGCTATTGCAAGGGATTGGTCGCCATGCGGATCGCCAAGGGACATTTCGAAGGGACCAGGCTCGATGGTCTCTGCTTTGCGATCACGGTGGATTTCCCAGGGCCGCTGCATGAGGGCAACGGGACAATCCAGCCCATCATCGACGAACGCGCCACGGCGGAGCAGCGACAGGCGTTGTTCGATATCTTCTCCGGTAAGCATTCGGCCGAAGGCACGCTGTTCCAGATCGTCAGCATGATCGTCACCAAGATCCATGATCCCGTGTTTGTGCCGTTCGAGTTCTCCTTCGACAAGGACGGACGCGTCGCAAGACTCGTCGCCAAGGGCGTGCTCGAGACCGATGTCGAGCCGATCAGGAATCCGGTGACCGGTGATCCGCACCGCATCCAGGTGGTCATGCCCGAAGGGTTCGAACATCGGGCGGCCGAGGTCGCATCCGCCGACATCCGCTCGACCGGCGCGATCCCGTTCGAGACCCGCGGTACGCACAGCTCGCTCGCCAATGTCGTGCAGACGCCCAAGGGCGTTGCGGCATGATGCGGCGCTGACACCGACACGAGAGCTCGGCGTCAGCTCCTGATCGCCATGGACAAGTCGATGCAGGAGCGCTCGATACTGGAACACTTGCTCCACCGCGACCGGCTGATCGTCGCGATCGGGACCGCCGCAGTGGTGGCGCTCGCCTGGGCCTATCTCGCTGCCGGCGCCGGCATGGACACGGAGATGATGGCCGAGATGCCGGACATGGCGCCGATGCCGTGGACGCCATTCTATGGCGCGCTGCTGTTCGTGATGTGGTGGGTGATGATGGTCGCGATGATGGCGCCGAGCGCGGTGCCCACCGTTCTCTTGTATGCGACCGTGAAGCGCAAGCAGGAGGCTGCTTCTCGCGCCGCAATCGATAGCTGGATCTTTCTCGCCGGCTATCTCGTGACGTGGGCCGGGTTCAGTCTCGTTGCAGTCCTGGTGCAAGGAGCGTTCGAACGCTTCGGGTTGCTGTCGATGGCGATGGCAAGCACCAGCGCCATTCTGGGCGGCGGCGTTCTGATTGCAGCAGGGCTTTATCAGTTCACGCCGCTCAAACAGGCCTGCCTGCGCTATTGCGACAGCCCGCTGTTGTTTCTCAGCCGACATTGGCGGCCCGGCACGCGCGGCGCATTCCGGATGGGACTTCGCCACGGCAGCTACTGCGTCGGCTGCTGCTGGTTTCTGATGGTATTGCTGTTCGTCGGCGGCGTGATGAACCTGGCCTGGATCATCGGCATCGCACTCTATGTCGCCGCCGAGAAGCTGCTGCCGTTCGGCCAACGACTGAGTTATGCGGCAGGCGCGCTTCTCATCCTGTCCGGCACGATCGTCCTTGCGCGCGCGATGTGAAAAGCGGTCCAAAGACGGTTAAAATGTGCCGCTCGCGACATGCCGATGCCCGAAACCATCCGACCTCCGTGATGATACGGATGCTTGGAGCTGAAGAATTGAGCATTGTCCCAACAAAAACTTAAGGCTGTTTCAGCTAGCTTTGTGCCATGAACAGCACCGCGCCCCGGCATCGAACCGCGGGTGCCCCTGTGCAGTCGAGGCGGAGACAAGCGATGCCAATACTGCGGGCGAACGCAGTTCTGCCCTGGCGGCCAAAGCGGGGGTGCGCGTCGTGATTCCCGCAGGGGCAGTCCGCAAAGCCGGAAGAACGATCCTGCGGAATGGCCCGCTGCAGATCGCATTGTTCTTTCTGCCCCTGGTCTGGATCGGCTATTTCGCAATCACCGCCTCTGAGCGGATGGATGCGATGCAGCAAGCGCGGTCGCACGGCAACAGCGTCGCCGAATTGTTCGAGGAGAACACCGAGCGCATCTTCGAGCGCGTGGATCAGTCGTTGCTGGTGGTGCGGGCACTTTACGCCCAGGATCCGCCGGCCTTCAGCCTGAAGTTCTGGTCCGACAAGGCCCGCATCGCCACCGGCGACGTGGTCCAGTTCGCTCTGATCGGATCGGACGGATACATGATCGAGACGACGGCGGGCTATTCCGGTCCGCCGCTCTATCTCGGTGATCGCGAGCACTTCATCCATACCCTGTCGCAGGTCGACGATCGCCTCTACGTGGCGAAGCCGGTGCTGGGCCGCGCGTCCAAGAAGTGGACGATACAGCTCGCGAGAAAGCTGTTCGACCTCGCCGGGAATCCGGTCGGCGTGGTTGTCGGCTCGATCAGCGTCGACGTCGTCGGCAGGTTCTACGACACCGCAAAGCTCGGCGTCGGAGGAACGCTGATGCTCAGGAACGCGAGCTACGTCGTGCTCGCCGCCCGGGGCGTGGACCAGGGCTCCGTGCTGGGACAGCGCGCGCCGAGCCGCGTCGAGGGCGAACTGGGCGACGGCTTCTATGCGCAATATTGGAACGAGAATCGACCGAACCGCAGCGACCGGCTGATCACGGCGCGCCGGTCGCGCGTGTTTCCGCTCATCTTCACCGTCGGCATTTCGGAGGAGGAGATTTATTCCCGCTCCGCCTTCAGGCAGAAGGTCTATCTAGGCGGGGCCCTGCTGCTTACGTTCATCATCCTCGTCGCGACGACATTCCATTGGCGACGGCAGCAGGCGCTGGATCGCGCCCACCGCGAGCGGCGCGATTTTTCCAGCAAGTTCGAGGATGCGCTCAGGAACCTTCCCCAGGGCTTGAGCATGTTCGACGGCCGCGACCGCCTGATCGCGTTCAACCGGCAATGGCTCGAACTCTATGACCTCGTGCCGGAAGACATTCGGATCGGCATGGACTTCCGGGAGGTGTTCGCGAAGCAGACCGCCGTGCTCGACGTCGAGATGTACCTCGTCGATCTGAAGAACCGGCTCGCTCAGTCGGAGCAGATCTCGAACACCGTGCAGTTCCCGGACGGCCGGGTCGTCTACATCTCCTACGGCCGGCGCGAGGACGGCGGCTGGGTTGCCACGCATGAGGACATCACCGAGCGAAAGGCGTCGGCGGACCGCATCGAGCGGCTCGCGCATTACGACAGCCTGACCGGCCTTGCCAATCGCAACCTGTTCAAGGAGCGCATCGACGAGGCGCTGGCCCGCTCGCGTCGGCTGGAGCCAGCGTTTGCCGTACTCCTGCTCGATCTCGACAAGTTCAAGTCGGTCAATGATGCGCTCGGCCATCAATGCGGCGACGCGTTGCTGAAGCAGGTCGCCGACCGGATCAAGGCGCAGATCCGTGATGCCGATACGGCGGCGCGGATCGGCGGCGACGAGTTTGCCGTGATCGTTGCGCCCGGCCGGGCCGTGATGGGCGACGGCGCTGCAAGCCTGGCCGCGCGGCTGGTCCAGGCCATTGCCGAGCCCTATCACATCGATGGCCATCCGGTCGTGATCGGCTGTAGCATTGGTCTTGCGCTCGTGCCCGAGCACGGCACGCGGGTTGACGAGATCCTTCGCAATGCCGATCTCGCGCTCTACAGGTCGAAGAATGCCGGCCGCAGCTGCTTCCACGTTTATTCAGCGGAGCTCAAGGCGGAAGCGGATCAGCGCAACGTGCTCGAGATCGAGCTGCGTGAAGCGATCTGGCGCGAGGAGATAGAGCTCTATTATCAGCCCGTGATCGAGCTTGGCAGCGGTCGGGTAAAATCGGTCGAGGCCCTGGCGCGCTGGCATCACGGCACCAGGGGCTACATCCCTCCGGCGGAGTTCATTGCGGTTGCGGAGGCGGGGGGATTGATCGTCGAGCTCGGCGATCAGGTGCTCGCCAAAGCCTGTCGCGATGCGATGAGCATGCCGGCCGACGTCAAGGTCGCCGTCAATCTCTCCGCCCTGCAATTTGCCAGCGCCAATCTCGTCGACACCGTGACCTTTGCGTTGGCGCAGAGCGGGCTTCCGCAAACCCGGCTCGAGCTCGAGATCACCGAGAGCGTATTTCTCGCCGACACCGAGGAGAACCTCAGGACGCTCCAGCGACTCAAGGCGCTCGGCGTCTCCATTGCCCTCGACGATTTCGGCGTCGGATACTCGTCTTTGTCCTATTTGACGGCCTTTCCTTTCGACAAGGTCAAGATCGACAAATCCTTCATCGACAGGATCGATCGCTGCGAGACCGTCGCCGTGCTGAAATCCATCGTGCAGCTCGCCAAGACGCTGAAGCTGTCGATCGTCGCCGAGGGTGTCGAGTCCCCCGAACAGGTCAGACGGCTCCAATCACTCGGCATCCCGCTCGGCCAGGGATTTCATTTCAGCAAGCCCGTGCCGCTTGCAAACCTCTCCTGGCAAGCCGCCACAGCGCGCCGGAAACGGCGGGCAGCGTGAGCTGAATGGCGCCGGCGTTTGTCATCATGACCCGCCACTATAGCCGCTTGGACTGAAGAGCAGTCGGGCTGCCGCGTCCTAAGCCGCCTCACCCCCGCCGCGCAAATACCAACTGCTTGACGTCGATCTTTCCGGCCCTGAACCCGGCCTCGCAGTAGCACAGATAATATTCCCACAGCCTGCGGAATGGCTCGTCGAAGCCGAGCGAGGTGAGGTCGGTCCATGCGCGGCTGAAATTGTCGCGCCAGAGTGAAAGTGTCCTGGCATAGTCCTGTCCAAAGACGCGCTCATGAATCACGGGCACCTCGAAGCGTTCGCCGAGCGTGTGCAGGATATTGGTCGAAGGCAGCATCCCTCCGGGAAATATGTACCTCTGGATGAAGTCCACGCGCTTGCGATAGAGGTCGAAGAGCTCGTTGCGGACCGTAATGGCCTGGATGCCCGCCAGACCGCCCGGTTTCAGCCGCTGGTACAGCTGGCTGAAATAGGCCGGCCAAAATTGCTCGCCGACGGCCTCGATCATCTCGATCGAGGCAATGCGGTCGAAACGACCGTCCTGGTCTCGGTAATCCTGCAGCCGCACCTCGACCTTCTCAGCGAGCCCGGCTTGGTGAATTCGCCGACTCGCAAATTCGTGCTGCTCCTTGCTGATGGTCAGTGCCAATACGCTGGCGCCGTAAGTCTTTGCGGCAAATTCGGCGAAGCCGCCCCAGCCGCACCCGATCTCGAGCACGGTCTGGCCGGGCTGCAGTTCGATGGCCTTTGCGAGCTGTTCGTATTTGTGTTGTTGAGCCGCGGGCAAGTCGGTCGTTTCGGCTGAAAACAAAGCCGATGAGTAGGTCATGCTGGAATCGAGCCAGGCGCCGAAGAACGCGTTGCCGAGATCATAATGCCTATGAATGTTGTGCCTCGACCCCTGTCTGGTGTTTCGGCGCAGCCGATGAAGGGCCTTTCGGCAGAGCCGGATCACCACATTCCCGGCAAAGGCGCCGTCGATGAGATCTTCGTTGAGGCAGAAGACGTAGAGAAGCTGCGTGAGATCAGGCGTGGTCCAATCGCCGCGTATGTAGGCCTCGGCCATGCCGATGTCGCCGCCCAGGACGAGGCTGCGCGCGAATCTGTAATTGTTGAGCTCGATCGTGGCCGACGGACCCGGAAGCTGCCCACGCAAGCTAACGGTTCTGCGGTCGGGCAGGCGCACATGGACGGTGCCGTACTTGAGCTGCGACGCCAGGCGTAGAGCCAGCCGGGCAAGGAATGGGACACCATCAAATTGAACGGCTCGATGAGCGGCTGCCAGGTCCATGGATCAAATCCCGCGTTGTTTCAAACGAGGCAAGTACGGCACACCTTTGAGCCACAGCCGCGTCGCTTCCCAATGAATGGCTGCGGTCACCTTGATCGTCAGGAAGGGCAGGCGGACGAGCGACGCCAGCAGCGCGCGGCTGGTGAGCGCCCGGCGTCGTCCGCGGAAAGCTGCGGCGAACATCGCGCCCTGATCGCCCGCCTGTACGATTCTGACCGTCACATTCTGCCCCGGCGGAGAAATGCTGAAGCGGTAATACGTCCCCATCTCCATGAAGGGTGAAACGTAGAACTCCTTGGCCTGGCCCTGTCTTATTGCGCAGCCCGTTGCCGCGTCCTGCACTGGCAGGACGTAGGAATGCATCTCTCCGAAGGTGTTGCGGACCTCGTAGATCAACAACACAAGATCGCCAGATGCGCCATAGCAGAAGTAGATCGAAAGCGGGTTGAACACGTAGCCCAGCACCCGGGGATAACACAGCAGGAGGATTCGGCCCTCCGAGAGGTCGAGGCCGCGCTCCGCGGCCATGCGCCGGGCGTGTTGGCTGAGGCTCGCGCCTTTGCCGTCGCCGTGATCGCGCTCGTGGAAGCTGAAGGGGGCCGCTCGATTGACATCGAACAGCCACGACTGGCGAGTTGCCTCATGCAAGCGGTCGAGGTCGATCAAGAGGCTCATCACGCGATAGGTGAACCGGTGTTGCACAGGCCGCCAGCGTGCGTGCATCACCTTTCCCCAATAGAGCGCGGCGGGTGCCGTCGCACCGTCCGCTTTGTCGGGGTTGGTTCGGATCATCGGGCTACTCGGCAGCTTGGACCAGCAGCGAGTCCGACCGCCGCCAGGGAGCCTGGCCCCCCAGTGCCTCGGCAATGGAAATGCCGGACTGCAAGCCGTCCTCGTGAAAGCCGTAGCCGGTCCACGCACCGCAGAACCAGGTCCGACGCCGGCCCTGAATTGCGGGGAGCCGTCGCTGCGCCGCGAACGCAGCCAGGTCGTATTGGGGATGAGCAAAGCTGAACTTTGCAAACGTCAAGTGATCCGCCGGCTCGAAGGGAGGGTTGAGGCTGACGAACAATGGCTTGCGGTCGTCGATGCCCTGCAGCCGGTTCATCCAATAGGTCACCGCAACGTTGTTCTGAGCCGGCGTTTGTCGCGGCCATTGCAGGAAATTCCAGGAAGCCCAGGCTTGGCGGCGCCTGGGCATGAGATTGCGATCGCGATGCAGATAGATCGTGTTCGGAGCGTACCTGATCGCGCCGAGAATGGACCGCTCGCGGGCATCGGCATCCGACAGCGCGGCCAAGGCCTGATCGCTGTGGCAAGCCATCACCACCGCATCGTAGGTTTCAGCCCCGCCATGAGTGTCGCGGATGGTCACGCCATGCTCCGCCCGGTTGACTGACGTCGCGGCACAGCCTAGCCGAATGTTGTCCTTGAACAAAGCGGTGAGCTTGTCGACATAGCGCCGGCTGCCGCCCGCGACGGTCCGCCAGCGCGGCCGGTCAAGGTGCAGGAGCCGGTGATTGTCGAAAAAGGCGACAAAGTTCTCCGCCGGAAAGGACAGAATGTCGGCCGACGAGGCCGACCAGATGGCCGCTCCCATCGGTCCGAGATAATCGGCGAACAGGCGGGGTCCGAATGATTGCTTGCGCAGATACTCGCCGAGCGTCAACCGCTGCAGCCTGCCGGCGCGCAAATCCGTCACGCTCTGCCGGTTGAACCGCAGCACTTCGGCCAGCATGCGAAAATATGACGGCGATCCGAGATTGCGCGGTTGTGCGAACAAGCCGCAGGCGGTTTGGAGAAGAGTCTCGCCGCCGCCCCGCCATTCGAACCGGCCGTGGTCGGCAGACATGGCGAAGCTCATGCAGGTCTCGACGGTCTCCACGCCCAGGTGCGCGAACAGCGCCGTCAGCTGCGGATAATTCGTCTCGTTGTAGACGATGAAGCCGACATCGACGTCGATGGGCTCACCGTCATAGTCGATGCGAACGGTGCGGCTATGCCCGCCCGGCCGCAGCTCCCGCTCGTACACCGTCAATGCATGGCGTTTCGACAGGAGCCACGCGGCAGCGTTGCCGGCAATTCCCGTCCCGATCACGGCTAAACGCATAATCTCTCGCCCCCAATGCTGTATCGCCAGCTACGGTCGTTGAAGAATGATCTGACAGGGAAACGTCTGCCGCTATGGTACGGATCACTCCGCCGCCAGGTCCGTCGTCGGACGTGAAACCGGCTCTTGCAGCCGACGTATCGATGGGATGTCAACTGCGGGTAAGGCATGATTCCAGTGCAGGTTCAGGCGATCGGCGGCATGGCGCTGGCATTCTGTCTCTTGATGGGACTGGCCTGGGTGGTCCAGCAGCGCACCGGCAATTCCGGCTGGGTCGATGCAATCTGGTCCTACGCGACCGGTCTCATCGGTGCGGCTGCTGCCGTGTGGCCGCTTGACGGCTCCCTCCCGGCTCGCCGGGCGCTCGTTGCAGGGCTGGTGCTGCTTTGGTCGTTGCGGCTCGGGACGCACATCGCGGCTCGCTCCTCCGCCGGGATCGACGATCCCAGATACGCGAACTATGCACGCCAATGGGGAGCGGATGCCCCGCGCCGGATGTTCTTCTTCCTGCAATCGCAAGCGCTGGTCTCGCTGCCGCTGCCGTTCGCCGTGTTCCTCGCAGGCCACGCACCGGCGCCGGGACTGCGGCTGCAGGATTATCTCGGGGTGGTGATCATCCTGGTTGCCGTCGCCGGCGAGGCCTTGGCAGACCGGCAGCTGCGGCGCTTCAAACACGATGCGTCGAGCAAGGGGAAGGTCTGCGACGTCGGGCTCTGGCGCTGGTCGCGCCATCCCAACTATTTCTTCGAATGGCTGGGATGGCTGGCTTACCCCGTCATCGCGCTCGAACCCGGATACCCGTGGGGCTGGGCCAGCCTGGCGGCGCCAGTTATCATGTATTGGATCCTTGTGCATGTGACCGGGATACCGCCGCTCGAGGAGCAGATGCTGCGGTCGCGCGGCGACCTGTATCGGCAGTATCAGGCCCGGACCAACGCATTCTTCCCATGGCCACCCAAACAGGCGCTGTGATTCGGTGTATCGCCGCTGCGGCCATGACGGACATGCGTGCGCTCGTGTGATCCGGCTTGAATGTACGGGCGTTATCTCTGGCCACTCGACAATCGGCCAGATGCATTGCACGGGGAATGCGGACATGAATCTTCTCTTCACCTATCTTGCCGTGGCCGTGACCTTCGTTGCAATCGACATGATCTGGCTCGGGATCATGGTCGAGCGGCTTTATCGGCCGGTGATGGGCGATATGTTGCGAGCTGAGCCCAACCTGCCCGCCGCCGCGGTCTTCTATCTGCTGTATCCCCTCGGCTTGATCTGGTTCGCCGTGCTGCCGGCACAGAACGACGGCAGCGCGCTGCGCGCTTTCACCTCCGGCGTGCTGCTCGGCTGCTTCACTTATGCGACCTATGATCTCACCAATCAGGCGACCTTGCGGAATTGGTCGATCGGACTGACCCTAGCCGACGTCTGCTGGGGATCGTTGCTGGCTGGCGTCAGCTCCTGGATCGGATTTCTCATGGCCCAGAGCTGGCCCACTGAACACGGGCCGCCTGCCGCGCGCAAAGCCGAGTTGATTTCGGGCAATCGTGCACAGGCGGGTCAGGTCGAGCTTCGCCCCCCGAGCCGGTCGAACGTGTCCCTGGTTTCCGCGATCTTGTCGGTCAAGGATATGAATGCAATCTGAGCCTGCGCTCTTGTCTCGTCGTCGAGCAACAGGCATGCGAGGTCGACCAACTGATGGCCCATGCGTTCCATGGCGGCAAGGAGTCCATCGAGGCCGGATCCAGGATCGTCGGGCGCAAACCGCTCGACCTCGCTGATGATGGCTTCGAGTCGCGCGACCGAAGAGACAAGCCGGTCCTTGCGCCCACGCTCGGGAAACTCGATGATCTCCGCGGCCATGCCTGCATTCTCCGCTTCAGGCCGCGGCCGCTGCCGCGAGGCAATCCTTGCGTACCGCCACGATGGTCCGGTGCAGCCAGGTCTTGACGGTGCCAACCGGCACACCGAAGCGTCGCGACAAGCTCGCGCGGCTCTCGCCTTCGAGGTAAGCCAGAGCCACGAGCCTGCGGCGATCTTCCGGAAGCCGCGCCAGGACCGCGCGTGCAATCGGTTCGGCGCGGGCGTAATCGAAATCATCGGCGGCCGAGGCACAGGACGCCGATGCAATCAGGAGCGCCTCGTCCAGTTCGTAAGTTGGCTGCCTTCGGATCCGCAAATGGTCGATTGCGGTATTCCGGACGATTGCGGACATCCACGCCAGAGCCGGGGCCCGCCTGGAATCATACCGTGTAGCGTTGCGCCAGATCTTCAGGAAGCTTTCCTGGAGGATGTCGTCGACGTCATCGGGCGCGGCGCCAACGGCCAGCACGATCCTGCGCAACCTGGCGCGTGTCAACGCATGAAGTTCCGCGAAGGCCCGCATCTCACCTGAGGAAACGCGCGCCAGCAGTTCGGGTAACCTCTCGCTCCGCACCTGACTTGCCAGGCTTGAACAGGCCATGCCCTGTCTCCCTTGCGTTTCTTGCTAAACGCTTCGGGTGCAGGCCCGGATCACTCCGACCGAGAGGACGGAACGAGAATCACAGCCGCACGAATGGCCCGATCAGACGGCCGAGCAGGCCGTTCATGCGCAGGTTGCCGGTCATCGCGACCAGGCAGAGGCATGGGCCTTCGTCGCCGACAATCGGACGGTGCTCGACCTCGTCGTCGCCGTAATCGAAATCACCGGGACCAAACCGACCGCCCTCGTGGCTGAAGCTGCCTTCGAGCACGAGCGTGAGCTCGGTGCCGGTATGCGTATGCTCGAGCATGCGCGAGCCCGGCGCGGACCGAAGCAGGAAGGCGCGCGCCTTGCCCGAACCGGAAAGCTCGATCGGCCGCATGCTCAGACCGGGCGCGACACGCCGGCGCTTGCCGATGCGGTAGTTTCGCAGGGCCGGCGGAATATCATGGTCCGCGGCGGAGGCGGGAGGAGGAGCCGCACTGGCGGCGGGAGAATTCTCAATTCGCGACATGACGCGGTCGAACGCATCCGGCGCGGTCGGCACCGGCTCGACCTCCTCCAGCGCCGCGCCCGCAAGCTGCTCTATGGCCCGCACGAAGCGGGTGCACCGTGCGCAACCTGCCACGTGCACACCGACCACCAGCTGATGGGCCTCTTCCAACTTGCCGGCCGCGAAATCGGCCAGAAGATCTTCAGGCGGATGGTGGCTGATCGTCATGTGTCTTCGTCCAAGATGTCTCTCAACCGGTTCATCGCCAGTCTGATCCGCGATTTCACCGTACCGAGCGGAATACCAAGCAGGCCCGCGATTTCAGGATGCGCCTTCTCCTCGATGAACGACAGCCTGACCACCATGGTCTGCTCTGCCGAGAGTTGCTTGATGGCGGCTTCGATGCGCGCGGCGTCCTGGACGCGGGAGATGGCTGCGTCCGCCGGTTCGGCCGGGTCTGGTGCATCAGGCAGCTCGGAGACGGCTTCCAGGCGGTCGCTCCGTGCTCTGCGGCGAAGCAGGTCGATCCGCAGATTGCGCGCGATCGTGAAGATCCAGGCCGCCGCCCCGGCTGTGGCGGGATCGAACAGGCCTGCTTTCCGCCACACGGCGAACATCGTGTTTTGCGCGATCTCTTCCGCCTCGTCGGGGCTGCACCCGGCCTTCTGCATCAACCCCTTGATGCGGGGCGCGAAATGCTCGAATAGCCGCTTGAAGGCCTCCCGGTCGCGGTGAGAGGCGACGCGTCCGATCAAATCAGCCCAGTCCACCTTTGCCTTCGGCCCTTTGCTCGCACCAATCGACCGCTGCGCCTCGAACCGCCGGGTCAAACCAGCTTCAGCCCGGATTGGCACGTCCATAGCCCGGATAGCAGCGATCATAGCGCCTCGACAAGCGACCTCTGAGGCTGACAACGGGCGGGAACGGCCGTCGGATCACCGTGAGCTGCTCAATTGTCGGTTCCGAGCCTGCGCCCGCGCGCCCGCCCGTCCTGGCACTCCACTTGCTCAGTCATGACCCAAGCCATGGTCTCGGCGGAGAGGCCGTTTCAGGTTGAGGCAAGTGATGCAGGAAGTGTCCCGTTCTGGTGCTGCTGACGAACTCCGGCTCGACGCGTTGATCGCCGATCTATGGTGGCGCGTTCGGCTGATCAATACCGACATTCTCGAGGAGGAGGCGCGCGCCGGGGTGTTCGACCCGGTTCAGCCGACCTATCCGCTTCTCGCGGCCAACCTTCGCGCCCGACGCGACAATCTGGTCGCGACGATCGGCGTGCTCGAGCAGCGTGCGAGATCGGTGTCGGAAGCGGCTTGAAGCGGTCGCGGGGGCGCGCCAGCCTCGACGTCTTCGTCAACCGGCCGGCCGCAGCGCCAGAGGCGGGCGCGGGATGCAACGCGCATCATCGCATGGCTCGAATGCCTCCGGCGCTGTGCCGCTAACAGTTGAATTCAGGCCGCCGCCTGCCCGTGTTATGGCTGGTCTCCGCACCCCCGCGAGGCCGCCATGCTCCCCATTCCCGCCGATATTTTCACCGAACCCGAGGACGTCTCGCCCGACGGCCTGGCCAATCTCGGCCCGCTTCGGCGTCTTGCCGGCACCTGGCAGGCGGACAAGGGCATCGACATCAATCCGAAGGCGGAAGGGCCGGAGCGACGGACCTTCATCGAGCGCATCCGCATGGATCCGATCGATCCGCAGGCCAACGGGCCGCAGCTGCTGTACGGGCTGCGCTACCACATCCACATCAACACGCCCGAGGAAGACATCACCTTCCACGATCAGGTCGGCTACTGGCTGTGGGAGCCGGCGACCGGGCTGATCATGCAGACGCTGGCGATCCCGCGCGGGCAGGTGCTGCTGGCCTCGGGCAAGGCCGCCCCGGACGACAAGACGATCTCGGTCACCGCCAAGCGCGGCGACACCGCCTACGGGATCTGCTCGACCGATTTCCTGGAACAGGCCTTCCGCACCGATGCTTACCGCTGCGACATCACCTTCAACGACGACGGCAGCTGGACCTATCTGATCCAGACCGAGTTGTTCGTGCGCGGCGCGCCGTTCAATCACCACGACACCAACACGCTCCAGCTCATAGCGCCACCCAGGCTCAATCCGCTGGCGGTGATCGTGAATGATCGTGCCGCAGGCGACGGACCCGCGGCCTGAGCGCTGCCCTGAGGATTGCATGAAACCGTATGTCATCTGCCTGATGCACTCCAGCCTCGACGGGCGCACGCATCCCAGCCGCTGGCGTCCGGAAGGCGCAGGCACGGACTGGTTCGAGAAGATCCACGATGAGCTTGGCGGCGATGCCTGGGTGATCGGCCGCGTCACGGGTTCGGAGTTCGCCAAGGGCAGGCCCTATCCCCCGACAGACGCGAAATTTCCCCGCGAAAACTGGTTCGCCCGGCGCGATGCGAAGACCTACGGCGTCGTGCTCGATGCTGAGGGCAAGATTGGCTGGGGGCGCGCGGAGATCGGCGGCGATCCGATCGTCGTCGTGCTGACCGAGAACGTCGCGGATTCGCATCTCGCCGGCCTCCGCGGCGAAGGCGTGTCCTACATCTTTGCCGGCAAATCCGAGATCGACCTCGCACTGACGCTGGACATTCTCAGCCGCGAGCTCGGCGTGAAGCGCCTGCTGGTGGAGGGCGGCGGCGTCGCCAACGGCGCCTTCCTGCGCGCCGGCCTGATCGACGAATTCAATCTGATCCTCAGCCCCGCGATCGACGGCGCGAAAGGCGCTCCCTTCGTGTTCGATTCGACCGAGGCGGAGAGCGACCGGCGCGCGCCGATCGCCGCGATGACGCTGGAGAGCACGCGCGAGCTCGGCGGCGGCGTCCTGCTGCTGCGCTATCTGATCCGGAACGATCCGCAAGCCGTGAGCCGGTAAGGCGCGGCCATGTCCGATTCGTCCGAGCACATCGTCATCGTCGGCGCCGGCGCGGCCGGCCTGATGGCGGCGCGCGAGCTGGCGCGTGCCGGCCGCAAGGTGACGATCCTGGAGGCGCGCCAGCGCTGCGGCGGCCGCATTCATCCGCTGCCGGCCTCGGAGTTCGGCTATGCCGCCGACGGCGGCGCTGAGTTCGTCCATGGCGAAGCGCCGGTCACCCGCGCATTGCTGCGCGAGGCCGGCCTGTCGCTTTCCGAGATCGAAGGCGAGCAGTGGCGCTTTGACGGGACGAAGCTCACGCGCGAGCGCGACGATCCTCATGAGGCGGAGCTTCAGGCCGTGCTGGGGGAATTGAAGGACGACCTCACGGTCGCCGACTTCCTGCGCCGGCATTTTGCAGGCGACGACTACGCGCCGCTGCGCCGTTCGATCGAGCGGATGGTCGAGGGCTATGACGCGGCCGATCCCGAGCGCGCCTCCACGCTGGCGCTGCGCGCGGAATGGATGGACGGCGGGCACGCTCCGCAGGCGCGCATCGAAGGCGGCTACGGCGCGATGATCGACGTGATGACGGCCGACTGCCGCAGGCACGGCGTCACCATCCGCCTCGGCAGCGTCGTGTCGGCGATTGCCGAGGAGGGCGGCGCGGTGATCGTTCGCTGCGCCGGCGGCGACGTGCACGCCTGCGACCGCGTGATCCTCGCCGTGCCGCTGCCGCTGCTGCGCGAGATCGCGCTGCCGGCAGGCGCGCGTGCGAAGCTGGCTGCTGTCGACGACATCGGCTTCGGCAATGTCATCAAGATCCTGCTGCGCTTCGCCCGGCCATGGTGGCGCGAGCGCAAGGAAGAGCTCGCCGATATGACCTTCCTGCTGTCGGATGAGGCGATCCCGGTCTGGTGGACGCGCTACCCGGACCAGCATCCCGTGCTGACGGGCTGGTTCGGCGGACCGCGCACGGCGGAGCTGGAAAGCCTCGACCCGCAAGCGTTGATCGATGCCGGGCTCGGCTCGCTCGCCGCAATCTTCGGCCTGCCGCGCGATCACATCGCGCGCGAGCTGGTGGCGTCCGCCGCGACCAACTGGGCGCATGATCCGTTCGCACGCGGCGCCTATTCGTGGGCGACGCCGCGCACCCGCGCGGCACAGGCGATCCTCGCGTGTGGCGACGGCTTGGTGCTGTTTTCCGGTGAAGCGCTCTATCGCGGCCGCGACATGGGCACGGTCGAGGCGGCACTGGCGAGTGGCCTGGAGACGGCGGGCACGATCCTGCGGGGATAATAAAAAAGAGACCCGCATCTCTGCGGGCCTCTCGTCTTTCCGTTTTACCAGCGGCCGCCGCCGAAGCTGAACGTCACGCCGGGGCCTCCGCCGTAATAGCCGTACGGTCCACCGCCGTAATAGCCGTGGTGCCGCGGATAATAGCCGTAGCTCCTGTAATAGGGCCGGTAATAGCCGTGATGATGCCGCCAATGATGATGCCGGTACCTGCGGTGCGCGCTGATGTCGGTGGTCTGGCTTTCCTGCGCGGTCTGCTTGGCACTTGCGCCGCTGCCGGTCGCGTTCGCTGATCCGCCGGCCAACGCCACAGTACCGAGGGCGATCGCAGCAATGAGATATTTCATGTCATCACTCCAGTTGAAGGTCGCGTGACAACACATGAGCATCCCCCGCGTTCCTGCCCGCGCGGGCGTCGAAACGACGCAGATTTCAGTTCCCCGATGAACACGCGTTAACGTTTGTGAACGACTGAAGGCTGCGCGTTCTTTCGTCGCATGAACGAGGCGTGGCTCTCGCGCAAGGAGCACTAAGCGCGTCCGGGACACGAGAGTGGCGCACGCAGATCTTCGCAAACACTTTCACGGATGCGGATCGGGAAAGCCGTGCCGCTCGGCGAGCGCAGCGAGGATCGCGTCCTTGTCTGCGATGAAGGCTCGGCCATGATAGCTGCCAGTCTGATGCGGCGAGGTCGCCCCAGTCGCGAGCACGAGCAGCGGCAGCGATTGATTCTCCTCGCCGAGCAGCGCGATCACGGCTTGCCGCGGCCGTGGCCAGGGAATCCGCTCGACCTCGAGCTTCTCGGCGAGCTGTGGAAATGAGGCCAGCACGCCCTCGATCAGCGCGCAGTGCCAGCAATAGAAGCGCCTGCCCGGAAAGGCCGGATCCTCGAAGCCGGGGCGCAGCAGAAACAGGCGGTCACGTTTCATGGGTCGCTCCGTGGCATCATCGCGATCGTACACGTTGACGCCAGCGGACGAGTTACTTGAACGGATCCTGGATCGACGGGGCCGACTGGCGGATGCGGCGCACGCTCACCGGGGTGCCGTCGGAGACGAACAGCAGCTCGTATTTGCGGCCCTCGCTGTCGGTCGCCGAGCAGGTAACGTCGTTCACCTTCCTGGCGGCGAAGTTGCCGGTCTGGCGGCAGATGCCGGTCGAGGTCTGCTCGGCGGGCACCGGCAGGCCATCGACCTTGGGGCGGTTCTTGGAGTTGAGCAGCACGCGGTCGATCCGCAGCTCGTAGGAATTGTCGTCGGCGCGCTTGCCGTTCTCGCCGGAGAACGACACCACGTGGCTGTCATCGGAGGGATCGTCGACCGCGACCGCGAAATTGACCCGGCCCGTGTCGCCATGGGCATAGGCCACCGTCTTGCACGGGAAGGTGCGACCAGCGACCCTGAACGTCTTGCAGTGGCCGGACATCAGCGCCAGGAGGTCGATGAAGGCGTTCGGCTGCGCGGGCGGATTGTTGACCGGAATGGGCTTGGAAGCCTCGGCAAAACAAGGACTTGCCGCAACCACGAGCAGCGCGGCGAGGACCAATCGGCGAAGGTGCATCGTCGGGCTCATGAGCCAGAGGGGCATGGCGGCGGAACAGTTCCGCACCATAACCATCGAACCGCAAATTGGTTGCGATCCCGTTTGTGCTGCAAGTCCCGACTGGAATACCACCGCGTCAACCCCGACGGCGATTTGTCCAAATCGCCCGATCCGTCCCAACGGGGCACATGCCACCAGGGTGGTGTTTTTTTCGTGGCGGAGCTAGCCCATCGCCGCCTGCCAGCGCGTGTCGCGGAAGGAGGGGCGGCGGTGGAGGCGGGCGTCCAGCACGGCGCGGGCGCGGGGCAGCTCACCGCTGCGCATGAGCGCGACGATATAGGTGTCCTCGATCAGCTCGCGCTGGGCGTGGCTGCCGCCGATGCGCACGACCTCGCCGAGCACGGGCGCGAGCATCTGCGCGCAAGTCCGGTAATCCTCATCGGCGAAAGCCGCGAGCGCGCGGAAGATCGCCGGCACCACAGGGCCCGCCGGCAGCTTGCCATCGGCCAGCCGCTGCTCGATCGCCGCAAGGCGGGCGGCGAGCGCTTCGCGATTCTGCGTCGCGGCTGCGAATAGCGCCATGTGGACGTCGGCAAAGGACAGACTCGATTTCGGAAACAGTTTTTGCGCGGCGGCGTCGGCTTCCTGCCAGAGCGCCTTCGGCACCGCATGACCGTACATCGACAGGCGCCATAGCAGCGAAGCGCTGTCGGTGATGACGTTGAGCGGCGGCGCCTGCGTGGCAGTGGGCCGAAGCACGTCGGCATAGATCGCGAGCGCCCGCGCCGCATCGCCATGCTCGAGCGCGCCGAGCGCCTGATGCCAGCTTATATGGCCGTGGAGGATTCCGGAGCGGTCATAAGCCGGGAGCCATTCGTCCACGAGACGATCGGCGTCCTCGATCGATCCATCCTCGAACATCGCATGCAGCACCGCGTGCGCGGCGTGGGCATTGTCCCGGCGCAGATTGAAGCCGCGCTCGGTGACGGCGCGGCCGCGCGCGACGTCGCCATTCTCCGTCATCGCCCAGCCGGACATGGTCAGGAACCACCAGTCCTCGCCATAATGCGGCGCGACGCTATCGCAGAGCTCGTGCCGGGCGCGATCGTGATCGGCCATGCCGGAGAAGGCGAACAGGCCGAACGCGCCGAGCGGCAGCGACAGCACGACAGCGTCGCGCGGCCATGCGTCGATATGCTTCAGCATCGATGCGATCGCCTCCGGCAGCCGGCCCTCGATCGCCAGCGCCAAGGTCTCGACATGCGAGCGCTCGCGCATCGAGCCGCGCTTCATCACCAGCTCGCGCGCCAGCGCCGCCTTCTGCCGTGCCAGATCGCCCTGCTGGTAGAAGGCATGAACGCGGCCGCGGGCGATATGGGCCAGCGCGAAATCAGGATCGGCCGCGATCGCGCGCTCCAGCGTCTCCGCCGTGCCGGTCCATCCCGCGAGCATGAGGTCGACGCCGTCGCGATAGGCACTTGCCGCCTCGTGCGATGAGTTCGAGAGCGGCAGGCCGTAGCGGTCTTCAAGCCCCATGATCGTCTCCCGCCCTCAAGCCGTCCGCGCGCGGCGGCCTTCGATCGGATAGGCCGGGTCGTTGTAGCCTGGCGTCGAGGGATGGCCCGGCGTCACCAGGCGGTCGATCAGCGCCTCGTCCTCCGCGGTGAAACGATAGTCGAGCGCGCTGATGTAGCCGTCCCATTGCTCCTCGGTGCGGGGACCGGCGATCACCGACGAAACGAACGCGGAGTTGAGCACCCAGCCGACCGCGAACTGGCCGGCGGTGATGCCTTTCTTCTCGGCGTGAACCTTGATCTCCTGCGCAAGCTGGCTGGCTCGCCGCGGGCCGGTCGATGCCGAGGCGGTCGCAGATGTTGCAGATCTCGGCGACGCGCCAGGCGCGGTAGTTCGAGACGCCGAAATAGCGCACCTTGCCGGCGTGGATCAGGTCGCCCATGGCGCGCACCGTTTCCTCCAACGGCGTGGCATGGTCTTCCTTGTGCAGATAGTAGATGTCGATGTGATCGGTGCCGAGCCGCATCAAGCTCTCGTCCGCCGCCTGCAACACCCAGCGCCGCGACAGCCCGCCGCGATTGGGATCATTGCCCATGGGGTTGGCAAGCTTTGTGGCAAGCACCCAGGCGCCACGATTGCGGGCGATGGCGCGGCCGACGACCTCCTCGGAGGCGCCTTTCGAATAAGCGTCCGCCGTGTCGATGAAATTTATCCCGGCGTCGCGTGCCTTGTCGATGATGCGCTTTGAGGTGGCTTCATCGGTCGGCCCGCCGAACATCATGGTGCCGAGACAGATCGGCGACACTTTCAGGCCGCTCCGGCCGAGCTGGCGGTATTGCATGGGCGGATCCTCGATGTCTTTATGGAGCGCAGCATAGCCGCCTGGTTCCGTCATTGCGAGCGCAGCGAAGCAATCCAGAGATGCATCCGCGGAGAGATTCCTGGATTGCTTCGCTGCGCTCGCAATGACGGCAGAGGGCGATGGCTGCCTGACCGGCTATCCCGGCCCCTTCAGGATCTTGAACACGCCGTTCGCCATCACGATGCAGCGGTCGTCCACGGTCACCTCGGTGCTCATGAAGATCAGGCTGCGGGTCGAGCGCACCACGCGCGGACGGGAGATCAGGGTGTCGCCGATCTGGCCGGCCTCGACGAAATGGGTGTCGAGCTGCACCGTCGCCAAGTACTCCTTGCCGGAGACGTAACGGGCCGTCATGCCGCAGGTGCGATCGGCGAACGTCATCATCACGCCGCCCTGGACCATGCCGCGGCGGTTGTGGTGCTTGTCCTCGGTCGCGAGCGCGAACTCGTAATGGCCGTCGACCTTGCGCTCCCACAACGGGCCGATCAGATGCAGGAAGCCCGTGGTCTCCAGGATGCTCCAGCCCTCTGATTTCAACCTTGCGGCGGCCTTGCTGGTCATGTCGTCGTCCGTCCTTGCAATGCGATGTCTCCTCGTTTCATCAGATGCAGTCCTGGTGTAGTCAAGGATCATGAGAGCGTTCGACGATGCCACCAGACGGAATATCGCAGAGGCCTGCGCGGCCTTCGCGCGGCTGCCCGACACAGCCGAGCCGTCGGCGCTGAAGCGCGCCGCGGTGGTGCTGGCGCTGACCGAATCCGACGACGGTGGCGACACCGCCTTCCTGCTCACCAGGCGCGCCTCGCACCTGCGCGCCCATCGCGGCCAATGGGCGCTGCCCGGCGGACGCTGCGATGCCGGCGAGACGCCGGTCGAGGCGGCGCTGCGCGAGCTCGATGAGGAGCTCGCACTCGCGCTGTCAGGCGATGCGGTGCTCGGCCTGCTCGACGATTATCCGACGCGCTCGGGCTATCTGATCACGCCGGTCGTGGTCTGGGCGGCCGACAGTGCTGCGATCCGCCCGAACCCGGACGAGGTCGCCTCCGTTCATCGCATCGCGCTGGCCACGATCGAGCGCGACGATGCCTTCGATTTCACGGAGATCCCCGAGAGCAGCCGCCGCGTGATCCGCTTCCATCACCAGATGAGCCTGATCCATGCTCCGACCGCGGCGCTGATCTACCAGTTCCGCGAGGTGCTGGCGGGGCGGCACACCCGCGTCACCGACCTGGAACAGCCGGTATTCGCCTGGACGTGACGATGGTAAACGGCGCGTTAACGCGACGGTTACCGGATGCCTGCTAAGAAGGCAGCATGCATCATTCGATTCGAAACAAATTGGCGCTGGTTCCGCTCGCGCTCGTCCTGATCTCGCCCGCGGCGCGCGGCGCCGAGGCCGACGCGCTGTCGCCCGCCGTTCGCAATGCCAACGCCCAGCTGCTGTCGCAGTTTTTCGCGCAAGGCGCGGCGGCTTCGCCGGCCGTGCTCGAATATCGCCGCAAGCTCGCCGAATATCAGGCCGCGCGCGCCGCCTTCGATGCCGAGGCCGGCGCCTATTGGAGCCAGATCTCCGAGAAGCGGAAGACCCGCAACGCCAAGCGGCGCAATGGGCAGCAGGTCACGCTCGATGATTACGTGCTGGAGCATCCGCCGCTCTATACCGGGCCGAAGAAGCCGGTGAATCCGGAGCCGGAGGAAACGCCTGACCGCCCCACAAGGAGGCCGATCCCGGTCGTCGCCGATTTCCTGCGTGCGGCGCAGGAACTCTACCAGTTCACGCCGCAACGCCCGTCCAGCGAGCTCGAGTTCAAGCGCGCCTATGCGCGCTACGCTCTGGCCCATGGCCTGACGCGCGAGCAGGCGGTGCGCGTCTATTCGTTCGAGACCGGCGGCACCGGCAGTTACGACGTGCAGGCGGGCATCGAGCATGGCGGCAAGCGCGCGATCTCGACCGCGATGGGCTACAACCAGCTGCTCACAACCAACAGCGTCGAACTGCTCGCTGAGCAGGGCCATGAACTGATCCGCGCGCTTTCCGAGAAGGTGGCGCGCACATCAGGACCGGCGCGGCCTGCGCTCGAGCACAAGCTCGCTGTCCTGAAGAAGATGGTGGCGCACGCGAAGTCGGTGCCCGATACCTGGTCGGAGCACGAGAAGATGGGCGCTACGCCGCAGGGCTGGGCCATGCATGCGATGGTTCTCGACATCGATATCGGTCCGATGCTGCAGACCCACAAGCTGCTGACTTCGGTGCATTTCGCCCGGGCCAAGGGCCACACGCGCCCGCTCTCCGCGGCCGAGCTCGAGATGATGAACCTCACCGGCGACGGCACCGGCCTCGACATGGTGACGATGCCGCAGGCGATGCGCGAGCGGGTGCCGACCTCGAACTTCTTCCAGCGCGGCGGCTATGAGCGCAACCCGGTCGCGATCCGCCACAACACGGTGGCGAAGCTGCTGGCCGTGACGGACGAGCGCATGGACGTGAACAGCGGCAAAGCCGGCGCAAGGGAATTGGCGGCGGCGTTTTAACTTGTCCTGCATTCCTCCGCTGTCATGCCCCGGCTTGACCGGGGCATCCAGTACGCGCGGCTTCCCATTGAGATCACAATGGCCTCTGGAATACTGGATCGTCCGCCTTCGCGGACGATGACACCGGGTGTGTTGCGGCTGCGTCGCGCCTCCGCCTTGAGCCCTACTGGTCCGGCCCGAACTTGAACTTGCCGTCGCCCTCCAGATACGGGCCGGTGCGCATGTAGAGCTGGCCGTTGTGGCCGATGAAGAACAGCGTGCCCTTGGGCACCTTCTTGGCGCCCTTCAAGAGCTCGCCGGCGTTGCTGGTGCCCATCTTGTAGGAATAGGTCTTGCCGTCCTTGTCGTAGGCATAGCCGGTGTCGGACTTCAGCTCCCAGGGGGTCGCTGCGGTTTGCGCCAATGCGGGCACTGCCAATGCGCCGAGCGCGGCTGCGATTGCAAATGTCTTGATTGAAAATGCCGTCATCCCATCCTCCCAAGATCGGGACATTCCAAGATTGAACAAATCACGAACGCTGCGTCCCGGTCAATTTGCGATAGCGCCGCAGCGCATCACGTCTTGCCCAGCAGTTTGTGATTTTCCCTCCGTCCCTTCGCGACTATGTTCCGCTTTCCGTCTAGAACGCAACTCGACAAAAATATTGGTGGGGGTGATTCGAATGAACCTTGTCGTCAAAGCCTGCTCGGCCGCCGCGCTGTTGCTCACGGCGCTGGCGCCGGCCGCCCAAGCCGATGACTACCGGCTCAGCCACAACCAGCGGATTTCGTGCAGCCGCGGCCTTGCCCCGGGCAAGCTGAACACGGCGACCTGCAAGTCCTACACCTATCTCTTCAACACCAGGACCTCGGAATATTTCCGCTGCCAGGTCTCCCTGGCGCTGACCCGCGACAACAAGGAAGTCATCAACGTCCAGACCGACGGCGGCTGCACCAAGAAGCCGCGCATTTTCGAGACCGATGGCAAGTACGATTTCGACGCCACCGAGACCGAGCCGCCGAACACCAATTCCTTCTTCGGCCCCGGCGGCTACTCGATCTGGGCCGCCGATGTCGGCGCGCAGAAGGTGCGCGGCTGCATCACCATCTCCTCCGGCCTCGGCTCCGACATCTCCAAATGCCTGGACATGACGTTCCAGTGAGGGAGCGCTCGATCGCCACTGCGTAGACGGTGCGCTCCCTCCCCCGCCTGCGCGGGAGGGTTGGGGAGAGATGTCTCCGCACCGGGACACTCCCCTAGAGGAGAAAACCCTCACCCGCGCCTTCGGCGCGACCTCTCCCGCAAGCGGGAGAGGTGACCGAGCAAGCCGCTCCGGTTCGAACCTAACGCAACCCCAGTCACCTCGCCGCACCATCCGGTTCCAAAAGAAAGCCCAACCGGACGCCCCTTTGCCGCAGTCCTGTTTTGCCTTTTGGATGGGTTGACCCGCATCCCTCATCCGGCCAATTTCGCCGCCGGTTTGGGGAGAACAACAACCATGAAACGGACGATTTTCGGCGCGGCCGCGGCTCTGGCTCTGGCGGCGTCGGCACCTTGCGCCCAGGCGCAATCCTTCATCAACGTGCTGACCGGCGGCACCTCCGGCGTCTACTATCCGCTCGGGGTCGCGATCGGAAAGATCTACGGCGAAAAGATTCCGAACGTGAAGACGCAGGTGCAGGCCACCAAGGCGTCGGTCGAGAACCTGATCCTGCTGCAGCAGGGCCGCGGCGAGCTGGCGTTCACGCTGGGCGACTCGCTGAAGGCTGCCTGGGACGGCGAGGAGGAGGCGGGCTTCAAGACCAAGCTCGACAAGCTCCGCACCATCGGCGCGATCTATCCGAACTACATCCAGATCGTCGCGACCGCCGACAGCGGCATCAAGACGCTCGCCGATCTCAAGGGCAAGAGCCTGTCGGTCGGTGCGCCGAAATCGGGCACGGAGCTTAACTCCCGCGCGATCCTGGCCGCTGCCGGCATGAGCTACAAGGAGCTCGGCAAGGTCGAATATCTGCCCTTTGCCGAATCCGTCGATCTCATGAAGAACCGGCAGCTCAACGCCACGCTGCAATCGGCCGGGCTCGGCGTCGCCTCGCTGAAGGACCTCTCGACCTCGAGCCCGATCACGGTGGTGTCGGTGCCGAAGGAGACCGTCGACAAGATCGGCCCGCCCTTCGTGGCGGCGACCATTCCGGCCAACACCTATACCGGCCAGGACAAGGACGTGCCGACTGCGGCCGTGATCAACTATCTGGTCACGAGCTCCGCCGTCTCGGATGATCTCGCCTACCAGATGACCAAGCTGGTCTATGAATCGCTGCCAGAGCTCGTCAATGCGCACGCGGCCGGCAAGGAGATCAAGCTCGAGACCGCCGCCACCGGCAGCCCGGTCCCGCTGCACCCCGGCGCGATCCGCTATTACAAGGAAAAGGGGCTGATGAAGTGATACAGGTGTCATGGCCGGGCTTGACCCGGCCATCCATCCTCCAGGAGTTATTTCTTGATGGATGCCCGGGTCAAGCCCGGGCATGACGATTTCAGGCGGGGAATATCGATGTCGCAGGCAGAGGCCACCGAGGCCCCAATCAAGGTCGAGTTCGACAATTTCGAGCATGGTTTTCCGGAAGGCTTCGGCCCGGGCTGGTGGGGCCGACTCGCCTACTGGATCGGCATCGCGTTCGCGATCTTCCAGCTCTATGTCGCCGCCTTCAACTATCTGCCGAGCCAGGTGGTGCGCGGCGTCCATGTCGGCTTCCTGCTCCTGCTGACCTTCGGCCTGATCGCCAATTTCACCGCGAAGAGCAATTTCGGCCGTGCGCTGGGCTGGGTGATCGGCGCCGCCGGCTTCTACTGCGGTCTCTACCAATGGATCTACTATGCCGACCTGATCGCGCGCGACGGCGATCCGACCAGGCTCGATCTCGCCGTCGGCACCCTGCTCGCGGTGCTGATCTTCGAGGGCACGCGGCGGCTGATGGGCGCGGCGCTGCCGCTGATGTGCGGCGCCTGTCTGCTCTATTGGTTCTTCGGGCAGTACCTGCCGTCGCCGCTCAACCATCGCGGCTATGATTTCGACCAGATCGTCACGCATCTGTCGTTCGGCACCGAAGGCTTTTACGGCGTGCCGGTCTACGTCTCGGCGACCTACATCTTCCTGTTCATCCTGTTCGGCTCGTTCCTGGAGCGCGCCGGCATGATCCAGCTGTTCACCGATGTCTCGCTCGGCCTGTTCGGCCGCACCCGCGGTGGACCTGCCAAGGTCGCGGTGTTCGCCTCGGGCATGATGGGCACCATCTCCGGTTCGGGCGTCGCCAACGTTGTCACCGTCGGCCAGTTCACGATTCCCTTGATGATCAGGTTCGGCTATCGCCGCGCCTTCGCGGCGGGCGTCGAGGCGACGGCCTCGATGGGAGGCCAGATCATGCCGCCGGTGATGGGCGCGGTCGCCTTCATCATGGCCGAGACGCTCGGCGTGCAATATTCGGAGATCGTCAAGGCCGCCGCGATCCCCGCGATCCTCTATTTCGCCTCCGCGTTCTGGATGGTGCATCTGGAAGCCGGCAAGCACGGCCTCGTCGGCATGAAGCGTTCGGAGATCCCGAGCGCCTGGAAGGCGCTGGTGACGCGCTGGTACCTCGTGCTGCCGCTCGCAGCGCTGGTCTACATGCTGTTCGAGGGTTTTACGCCGCTCTATGCCGGCAGCATGGGCCTTGCGCTGACGGTGACGCTGATCCTCGGCACCGCCATCACGACGGGCGCCTCCTCGAACGTGATCCGCACCATCTTCTGGGTCGGGCTCGCGCTCGTCGTCGCGGCATTGTCGCGCGACGGCCTCCAGATCGTGCCGGTCGCGACCGTCGTGGTCGGCCTGATCGTGATCACGGCGTTCGTGCGCGGCGGCTTCGCTGCGTTGCGCGCCTGCCGCGATGCGCTGGCCGAGAGCGCGAAATCCGCCATCACCGTCGGCATGGCCTGCGCCATCGTCGGCGTCATCATCGGCATGATGTCGCAGACCGGCGTCGGCACCATTTTCGGCGGCTGGGTGATCGGTCTCGGCGAGAAGAGCCTGTTCCTGGCGCTGGTCATGACGATGGTGCTGTCGATCCTGCTCGGCACCGGCATCCCGACCATCCCGACCTACATCATCACCGCCGCGCTCGCGGCGCCCGCGCTGGCCAAGCTCGGCGTGCCTCTGATCGCGAGCCATATGTTCGCATTCTATTACGGCATCATGGCCGACCTCTCGCCGCCGGTGGCGCTGGCCGCGCTCGCGGCGGCGCCGATCGCCAAGGAGAATCCGGACAAGATCGGCTGGGAGGCGATGCGCATTGCGCTCGCCGGCTACGTCATTCCCTTCATCTTCGTCTATTCGCCGGCCTTGATGCTGCAGGCCGGCGATCCCATGGCGGCCAAGCTCGGCTTCTATGGCGCCGTGGCGCTCGCGAGCTTGAAGGCGCTGGTGGCGATCGGCCTGTTCGGCATGGCCGCGATCGGCTTCCTGTTCACGCGGCTGACGTTGATCGAGCGCCTGGTCGCGCTCGGCGCCGCATTCTGCCTGCTCGGCGAATTCCCGTTCAGCGACAGCGCGGGCTTCGTGCTCGCCGCCGCGCTCGCGCTGTGGCAATGGCGGCAGCGTCCGCCGGCACCGGTCGAGGCGGTGTGAGTCTCTGTCTTGCGACAGCCGGCGGCGTGAAGGCGCTGGCGCTGTCCGCGTTCACGCTCAGTTGGACGCATTCGATCGCCAAGGTCGAATGGCAGGAAGACTGGCGCCTCACACCCGCCGGCCTCGAGCTGGTGCAGGCCCGCGTCAAGGGCACCGGCCCCGGCATGGAGCCGCCGGCCGAGGCGCGGCTGGTCGACGGCTGGTTTCGATGGCGGCCGCAGCGTGCGCCGATGCCGGAATTGGTGCTCGGCAATTCCGGCGCGGCCGGGGAATGGCAACTCTGCCATGACGGGACGTGCCGGACATTGTCGGCGATTGTCGGGCATCCCATTGGTGCTAACGTCACCAAAATGAGCATCTGCAAACAACAAGAGAAATAAGGGAGATCATGATGGATCGGCTCAAGGGCAAGGTTGCGATGGTGGTGGGGGCCGGCTCAATCGGTCCAGGCTGGGGCAACGGCAAGGCGACCGCGGTGACCTTTGCGCGCGAGGGCGCGCAGGTGTTCTGCGTCGATCGCAATGGCGCTGCGGCCGAGGAGACCGCCAGGATCATCAGCGGCGAGGGCGGCAAGGCGATTGCGTTCACGGCCGACGTGTCGCGCGCCAGCGAGATCGAGGCGATGGTCGCGGCGTGCCTGAAGGCCTATGGCCGCATCGACGTGCTCGACAACAATGTCGGCATCGCCGAGATGGGCAGTGTTGTCGAGGTGAGCGAAGACAGCTGGGACCGCGTCTTCAGCGTCAACCTCAAGAGCGCCTATCTCGCCATGAAGCACGTGATCCCGATCATGGTGAAGCAGGGAAGCGGCTCGATCATCAACATCTCCTCGATCGCCTCGATCCGCCACATGGGCATCTCCTACGTCACCTACGGCACCTCGAAAGCGGCGATGAACCAGATGACGCGCACCACAGCGATCGAGTTCGCGCGCCATCACGTCCGGGTCAACGCGATCCTGCCCGGCCTGATGAAGACGCCGATGGTCGAGCACTCCGCAGGCCTCGCCGCCAGTTACGCCAAGGGCGATGTCGAGGCGATGTGGCGCGCGCGCGACGCGCAGGTGCCGATGGGTCATATGGGCGATGCATGGGACGTCGCCAACGCCGCGTTGTTCCTGGCCTCGGACGAGTCGAAATACGTGACCGGCATCGAGCTCGTTGTCGACGGCGGGATCACGTGCAAGGCCGGGGCTTGATCCAGCCCCAGCTTGCACGCAGCCCGCCGCTGCGAGTCATAGGCGATAGCCCTGGCCCGCAAGAAGGAAGCAGATCATTCACAGCAGGGCGTATTGCGCGCGTTCGCGCCTGCTCAGCAGCGGCAGCGCCTGTTCCGCGATGTAGCGCTTGAAATGCGCGCTCTCCTGGTGCGCCCGAAAGGCGGCTTCGTCGCGGAACAACTCGTAGAACAGGAACTGGGCCGGATTGTCCCTGGCGCGCGAGATCAGGAACAGCTTGACGCCTGGCTCGCGCTGCGCCTGAGGGAGGAAGCCGCGCAGGATTTCAGCAACGCGGTCGACCTCTTCGGCCTTTGCTTCCCATTGCGCCACGACGAGAAGTCCGCCGCCGATGGCCGGGTGGCCGGTCTGTTGATTCATTGCCTGTTCGGTCATGATGGTGCTCCCTGAGAATTCTCCATTCGATAGCGCAGCTCTGGGCGACAATGGTTCGATGAAGATCGTAGTGCGAATGTCGCCGAACGGCCCAGCGTTCCGTCGCGGGTCGAATTGATTTCCTGCGCGAATTTCGCTACCGCCTTTTCCCGTGGATACGCTCAAGGTCAGAGACGCCAAAGACGTCGAAGAGGTGGTGCGCGCGGCGATCGCGAGCGAGCAGCCGCTCGAGATCATCGGCCATGGCGGCAAGCGCGGCATCGGCCACGCGATGGCGACCAACGCCGTGCTCGACCTCTCCGCGCTCAATGCCGTCACCGCCTACGAGCCGAACGAGCTCATCATCACGCTCCAGGCCGGCGCGCCGCTGGCCGACGTGCTGGCGCTGATCGACGCCAAGAACCAGCAATTCGCCTTCGAGCCGATCAACACCGCCCCGCTGCTCGGCACGCCGGCAACAGGCACCATCGGCGGCATGATCGCGGCCGGGCTCGCCGGGCCGCGGCGGATCCGGGCGGGCGGGGCGCGCGACCACCTGCTCGGCGCGCATGCCGTCTCGGGCTTCGGCGACAGCTTCAAGACCGGCGGCAAGGTGGTGAAGAACGTCACCGGCTACGATCTCTGCAAGCTGCTGGCAGGGTCCTGGGGCACGCTGTCGGTGATGACCGAGGTCACGCTCAAGGTGATGCCCAAGCCCGAGGCCGAGCGGACGCTGTTGCTGCGCGGGCTCGACGATGCCACGGCCAACAAGGCCATGACCGCGGCGCTGGGCTCGCCGTTCGACGTCTCCGCCGCCGCGCATCTGCCGAAATCCGCGTTCCGGGCCGGGACCGAGGGGCTGAGCGACATTGCGGGCCAGGGCGAGGACAAGGGCGAGGCCGAGGCGCTGACCGTGCTGCGGCTCGAGGGCATCACCGCGTCCGCTGCGCACCGCGCCGGCTCGCTGCGCCAATTGCTGGCGCCGTTTGGAACCGCGACGCTGATCGAGGACGTGGCATCCGCGGCCCTGTGGAGCGCGATCCGCGACGTGCTGCCGTTCGCGGCGAGCGGCGCGCTCGGCGCCTGGCCGGTCTGGCGGATCGTCTGCCCGCCGGCCTCGGGCGCGGCGCTGGGCACGCAGCTGGCGCGCGAGACGGGGGGCGATGTGATCTATGATTGGGGCGGCGGTCTGATCTGGGCGGCGCTCCCGCCAAAGCCGGACGCGCATGCCCCGGCGGTGCGTGCGCGCGCGAACGCGGCCGGCGGGCATGCCACGCTGATCCGGGCGACTGATGATGTCAGGCGCGAGGTCGACGTGTTCCATCCGCAGGCGCCGGGGATTGCCGCGCTGAGCGAGCGGGTGCGCGCCAGCTTCGATCCGAAGATCATTCTCAACCGGGGGCGGCTCACGCGGAGCGCTGGCTGATGAAGACCGAATTCTCACTCGCGCAGCTCGCCGACCCCGATATCGCGGAAGCCGACAAGATCCTGCGCGCCTGCGTCCATTGCGGCTTCTGCACCGCAACCTGCCCGACCTATGTGCTGCTCGGCGACGAGCTCGATAGCCCGCGCGGCCGCATCTACCTGATCAAGGAGATGCTGGAGAAGGACCAGGCGCCGACGGCCGAGGTGGTCAAGCATATCGACCGCTGCCTGTCGTGCCTTGCCTGCATGACGACCTGCCCCTCGGGCGTGAACTACATGCACCTCGTCGACCAGGCCCGGGTCCGGATCGAGCAGCGTTACCAGCGGCCGCTGACCGAGCGGCTGTTGCGGCAGGTGCTGGCCTTCGTCCTGCCGGACCCGCAGCGCTTTCGCATCAGCATGTGGCTGGCGCGGCTCGCCCGTCCGCTCGGCGCCTTGCTGCCGACACCCCGGCCTTCGGCGACGCCGGGCTTGATCCAGCGCATCAAGGCGATGCTGACGCTGGCGCCGGACCGGCTGCCGCCTGCCGGGCCCGCCGCCGGCAGCGTGTTCGCGGCGCTCGGCAGGAAGCGCGGACGTGTGGCGCTGCTCCAGGGCTGTGCCCAGCAGGTGCTGGCGCCCCGCATCAACCAGGCCGCCATCAATCTTCTGACCCGCCACGGCATCGAGGTCGTCCTTGTCAGGGACGAGCAGTGCTGTGGCGCGCTGACCCATCACCTCGGCAACGACGGGGATGCGCTGGCGCGGGCTCGCGCCAACGTCGCGGCGTGGCGGAAGGAAATGGCCGGCGAGGGGCTCGATGCCATCCTGGTGACGACCTCCGGCTGCGGCACGGTGATCAAGGATTACGGCTATCTCCTGCGCGAGGACACAGCGTTCGCGGCCGATGCTGCGAGGGTCTCGGCGCTTGCCAAGGACATCACCGAATACGTCGCCGGCCTCGAGCTTGCGACGGCGGCGCGAGCGGACGACATCGTCGTCGCCTATCACTCCGCGTGTTCGTTGCAGCATGGACAGAAAATCACAGGCCTTCCGAAAGAATTGCTTTCCAAGAATGGATTCGTGGTGAAAGATGTGCCCGAGAGCCATTTGTGTTGCGGTTCGGCGGGGACCTACAACATTCTCCAGCCCGAGCTTGCGGGTCGGTTGCGTGATCGCAAGGTCGCCAACATCGCGAGCGTCAAGCCGGACATGATTGCCGCGGGCAATATCGGCTGCATGGTGCAGATTGCCAGTGGCACGTCAGTTCCGGTCGTACACACGATTGAGCTTCTCGATTGGGCGACGGGCGGGGCGCGGCCGGCACTGAACGCGCAGGTTTGAGCTTTCAGGAGCCCGAACTGTCCTCCCGGGGTGACGACTGAAGGCGCCCGATCAAGCATTGTTCGGCGGCAACAGGAGGACCACGATGGCGAAAGCGAAGAAGAAGAAAAGCAAGAAGGCCAAAAAGGCCAAGAAGGCCGTAGCGGCGAAGAAGGCGACGAAGAAGAAGACGGCCAAGAAGACCGCCAAGACGTCTGCCAAAAAATCTGCCAAGAGATCTGCCAAGAAATCTGCCAAGAAGGCCGCCCCGAAGAAGGCTGCCAAGAAGACAGCAAAGAAGGCGGCGGCCAAGAAGGCTGCTCCGAAGAAGGCCGCGAAGAAGGCGGCACCGAAGAAGGCGAAGGCAGCGCCTGCTCCGAAGCCGTCGGCACCGGCGGAGGCTCCAGCGCCCGCCGAGACAAGCTGGGCGATGCCTTCGTCTTCTGCGGAAGCGGCGCCTGCCGAGGGGCAGGGGTAGGAAGGCGGTCTCTCATCGTCTTCGGACTGTTACTTGGGATTGTAACGAGAAGGCCGCGGCACCCCGGTGCTGCGGCCTTTTTGCATCGCGGAAAGCCGCCCTGGCGGCTGGCGCTCCGGGCCCACCCTGATTCGTAGCGAAGGTGTCACGCCGCCTGGCGACCCCCGGGTTTACACGGGTCTGCGCTGCACCTTGGAATGCAAATAATGTGATCGAGAAGCCACACAGCCTGACAACCTTTCGTGAATTCGTCAAAACGCCTAAAAAGTCGGCAGATGCTCGCGCTTTTTGCTTCACGGTTCCTATACATCGATCCAAATTGCCGCAGTGACGCAATTTTGCAGGTAGGCCGCATGCCCCGGGGGGTTTCCGGGGGCGACTGCTAAGTAAGAACGGGTAGATGGGGATCGAAATGAAAAAAGTGGCTTTGTTGGCAACGGCGCTGGCATTGGTGACGACGGGTTCGGCGTTCGCGGCAGATCTGCGCGTGAAGGCACTGAAGGCCCCGCCGCCCCCGGCGTTCGATCCGTGGGATATCGCTTTCGGCGGCGGCATCATGAGCGATTACGTCTTCCGCGGCATCACCCAGTCGAACCATAAGCCGGCCGTCACGGCCTATTTCGAGCCCCGCTACAACGTCACCAAGGACCTGCAGCTCTACGTCGGTACGTCCGCCTCGAGCATCTCCTTCCCGAACCGCGCTGCGGCGGAAGTCGACTTCTACGGCGGTATCCGCCCGACCTTCGGCATGTTCGCCTTCGACTTCGGTCTCTGGGGCTACCTCTATCCGGGCGGACAATGCTTCGGCTCGCAGGGCACCTTGGCTCAGGGCAATTGTGGCGGCGACATCGATTACTCGCAGGGCGCGATCGGCCTTCCCATCAACGGTAACTTCGCCAAGAAGGACGCCAGCTTCTTCGAAGCCTACGCCAAGCTGAATGTCGTCATCAACGATCAGTGGACGGTCGGCTTCAACGAGTACTACTCGCCGAACTTCCTGAACCTCGGCGCCTGGGGCAACTACGCCTCGATCACCGCCAAGTGGACCGCCCCGAGCACGATCTTCGGTGCCAGCGGCGTCGGCATGTACGTGTCGGGTGAGTTCGGCCGGCAGTGGTTCGGCACGTCCGACATCTTCTACGGCATCGCGGGCGATCCGGTGTATGCGAACGGCATCAAGGAGCCGAGCTACAACACCTGGAACGTCGGCGTCGGCTTCACTTACAAGGTGTTCACGCTCGATCTGCGCTATCACGACACCGACCTGAACAAGGGCGACTGCAACGCCTTGACCAGCGATCACACCGCGAAGTTCACCGGAAGCTTTACCCCCATCAACCCGGGCGGCTTCGGCTCCAACTGGTGCAGCGCGGCAGGCGTGGCCAAGCTCTCCTTCGATCTGACGGCGATGAGCAATCTGAAGTAAGCTTCTTCCCGAACGACTTCGCGAGGGCGGCAGGGCAACCTGCCGCCCTTTTGCTTTTGTGGCCGGAGGTGAGGCAGGGACGGCCTTGGGAGCGGGCTGGCCGAGCCACTACAAAGCTGCGTCTTGCGGCTCCAAATGCGGGCCGGGAGAGCGGCGCCGCCGCCCACACTCCGTCATTGCGATCCAACGGGTCCGCACGAAGCGCGGCTCGATGACAGGCTCCGCGAAGCAATCCAGAGTCTTTCTGCCGAGGCAGTCTGGATTGCTTCGTCGCAAGAGCTCCTCGCAATGACGAATGCGCCTCAGCGCGCGGCGCTCGGCTCCGCCGCAGTCCGCTCGCCGCCGACGACGTGGATCGCACCGTCCTTCACCAACGCCACCTTGCGAGTGTGGAAGGCATCGAGCGTCGAGCGGTGCCCGATCGAGACGATGGTGGCCTGCGGCAGTCTCTCCGCCAGCAGCCGGTAGAGCCGGGCTTCCGACGGCTCGTCGAGCGAGGCGGTGGCTTCGTCCAGGAACAGATAGTCCGGCGCATGCAGCAGCGCGCGCGCAAGCCCGAGACGCTGCTGCTCGCCGAGCGAGAGCATTCTGTTCCAGTGGCCGTCCTCGTCCAGCCGCTCGGCGAGATCGGGCAGCCCGACCGCGATCAGGGCCTCGCGGACCTGCGCGGCGTCGAACGCGCCCGGCGCTGCCGGATAGACCACGGCATCGCGCAACACGCCGACCGAGAAATAGGGCCGCTGCGGCAGCATCATCAGCTTTGCCTTTTCCGGGACCACAACCGTGCCGGTGCCGAACGGCCAGATGCCGGCGATGGCCCGGAACAGCGTGGACTTGCCGGAGCCGGACGGTCCGGTCACCAGCACGCGCTCGGAAGGCTGAATGGTGAAGGCCTTGGCGGCCACCAGCGGCGTGCCGTTGGGCAGGTTCACGCAGAGCTGCTCGAGGTCGATATGGCGGCCGGCGACCTCCAGCGCGATGGCAGGCTCATGTGCCGGCAGATTGACCGCCGAGGCGACCGACATCTCGAAGCCGTCGAGACGGGCAACCACCGCACGCCATTCGGCCAGGGAACGGTAGGCGGTCACGAAGAAGGACAAGGCCTTCTGCACGCTGCCGAAGGCGGACCCGGTCTGCACCATCCCTCCAAGTTGAATCTTACCGGCAAAGTAGGCAGGCGCGGTGAGGATGAAGGGGAAGATCACGGCGGCTTGGGAATAGCTCGCCGTGAAGGCGGTCAGACGCTTGGTCCGGCTCATGATCGCGTACCAATTGCCGACGACAAATCCGTAGCGGAGCAGGAGCCGTTCGCGTTCGGCGCCTTCGCCCTTGAGCAGCGCGATCTGTTCGGAGTTCTCGCGCACACGGACGAGGTTGAAGCGGAAGTCGGCCTCGTAGCGCTGCTGCTCGAAATTGAGATTGACCAGCGGCGAACCGATCCAGTGCGTGAGCGCGGTGCCGAAGATCGCGTAGACGAGCGCCGCCCACACCAAATAGCCGGGGATGGGAAAGTCGATGCCGGAGATATGCAGCGGTGCCGCGTTCGACAGCCCCCACAGAATGACCACGAACGAGAGCAGCGTGACGATCGAGGAGAGCAGCCCGATGCCGATATTGAGCGTCTGCTCGACGAAACTGCGGACGTCGTCGGTGATGCGTTGGTCCGGATTGTCGGCCGCATCGCCCTTGAGCTGCATCCGATAGTGGGTCGCGCTATTCAGCCATTCGGCCAGATAGTGACGCGTCAGCCATTGCCGCCAGCGAATCTGGAGCCACTGATTGAGATAGAGCTGGTAGACGGAAAGCGCGACGCTGGCGCTCGCGAGCAGTGTAAAGACGCCCAGTTCCCAGACGAAGCCGTTCCAGTCGCGCTCCTGGAGATAGTTGTAGAAGCGGCTGTACCACTGGTTCACGAGCACATCGATGGCGACCAGCATCAGTTCGATCACGATCACCGCGGCGAGCAGGCCGCGGCCGGCCCATTTATCCTCTGACCGGAAATAAGGGATGGCGATTCGCCAGACGATCGCGAGCGTGGCGCGGATGTTGTTCACAGAGCTGGATCTCCTCAGGGGATGTGCATGATGCCCAGAGCCAAATAGCTGAGGCGATGGCGGAAATGGGCGCGCTTAGACGAAAGTCGCAAGTTCTGCAATTTGCGTTGGATTGTCGCAGCCAGCAACCCTAGCATGGTGCCCGCCGGTGCGGGGCAGGGTGCTCCGGGATTTCGCGACCTTGTGAGCGGCCGGGAACCGCCGCATGCGCGAGAATTTCGCGCCGCGGCTGCAACTGGCTGCCGATCGCTTTCTCGTTCGGCGTGGTCTTCGAAGGCGCCCCGGGCTTCGCCATGCCGGTGCGCCTGCATCGACCATGCGCGAACCTTCTCAACGCCCCCGCCGTCTCATAGAAGGTGCGGCAAGTCAGGTCGGTCGAGAGGTCTCATGGTTTCGTTCCAGCGATTGGTGTGTGTGGCGGTTGCAATGGTCGCGATGTCCACACTCGCGCGTGCCCAGGAGGGGTTTCCGTTCGGCACCGAGATGACGCTGGAGGCGTTGCCGCAGGCAGGCTCGAAGCGGATTCCCAACATCGAGATCGGCGACAATGGCGAGGTCGTGCTGGAGCTCTGGTGCAAGGGCGGCAAGGGCCAGTTCTCGGTCGCCGGCAACACCGTGATCTTCGTGCTAGGCCAGATCCAGAACCGCAACTGTCCGCCGGCGAGAGCGCAGGCCGACGACGAGCTCGTCGCAGCCCTCGGCAGCGTCGAGACCTGGAAGCGCCAGGGCGACGTGCTGACGCTGATCGGCCCGAAGCCGCTGCGCTTCAGGACGACGGGGAATTAAAAATCGCAAGCAGCGCTCGCATGTCCCGGACGCGGTGCGGCACGACGTGACGCTCTGCAGAGCCGAGACCCAGACTCTTTCTGCAATCGCGTGGGTGGCCTCTGGGCCCCGGCTCGCAGCGCTTCGCGCTACGTCCGGGGCACGTAAGGTCACTTCCACACCGACTTGTCGGCGTCCCAGCGCTGGCCCTTCAGCTCCTTGACGAGCGCCTCGATCGAGCCGTTGTCGTCGGGCAGATCGCCTTCTTCGTCGAGGCTCGCATCGTCGGACAGATTGAGCCTGGCCCCGCTGCCCTCGTCGGCCGTCGTGGTCGCCGGGCTGCCGATCCAGAGCATGAGCTTGTCGGTGGTGCCCGGCTTGTCGGGCGAGACCAGGCCTGTGACCTCGATCGTGTCGGTGAGCTCGAGCGCGGGAAAGTCCTGGTTCGGCCGCTTGAACACCAGCTTGAGCTTGCCGGTGGCCGGGTTGAAGTTTTGCGCGACCGGCTTTGCCGCGAGCGTCCTGCCCAGCACGTTCGCCACCGCCGTTGCAAGCTTGGCCTTGTTGATCCTGTCGCCCTCGCGCCAGTCGGCCGCAGGGAAGCGGATGGTGCGGTCCATCTCGGTCATGCCCGCGGTCCAGCCTGCGGCCGTGACGCCCGGCATCGCCTTGAATTTCGCCAGCAGCGCGCCGGCGCGCTCGGGATCGACCGACATGGTGATGGTCTGCTCGCCGGCGCGCAGCGCGTCGCAGCCGACATTGAGGCTCGCCAGCGTCACCTCGACCTCCTGGCCCTTCAGGCTCTTCAGGAAGTCGGTCGCGGCGTCGAGCTTGACCTTGACCGCGATCGCTTCCGGCGAGACGTCGGTGAAATCCTTCGGCTGCGGCGTGATGCCGTCGTCGGAGGTCTGGCTGTCCAGGAATTCCTTTTCGCTGAGATCGGAATTGTCCGGCGAGGTCACTTCGGTCACCGCCTGGCCGATCGCGATCTGGCCGCGGAATTCGAACATGTCGCCGGACTGCTTGCGCGTCAGCTTGACGCTGACCGGCGACTTCTCGCTGATGCTCTGCGTCGTTCCCGTCAGCGTCTGGCCGGCGACCTGGAGGTTGACGACGAAGCGGTCCTTGCGGTCGGAGTTCTTCGCGATGGGGTAGCAGACGTCGAGCACCGCCGCGGTCAGCGTCTTGCCCTGGCGCGTCTCCTTCAGGATCACGTCGGCATTGCCGTCCATCAGCCCGTCGATCGAGGTGAAATAGCGCGTCTCGGCTCCGCCCGGCGCCGTCGCCTTCGGCGACAGCTTCATCTGGGCGGAGGCCTGCGGCGGAACGGCGAGCAGGGCCAGAACGGCCATGGAGCAAACCAGAAGCGCACGCATCGATGACATCCTCGCGCAACGGCCATGATCCGGAAAGCGTGAAGCGGTCTGAGGATCATGCCCAAACAATCAGAATCGGCGCGCCACCGTAGTGGGTTTTGGCCGCTGGTTGAATCGGAAAGCGAAACGGGCAGGGTCGGCAAAAAAGAAGGCCGCCCGGAGGCGGCCTTCGCAACTCTGTCACGGAACGGAAGGCTTAGAAGCCGCCCATGCCGCCGCCGGGGGGCATGGCGGGCGGAGCTTCCTTCTTCGGCAGCTCGGCGACCATGGCTTCGGTGGTCACCAGGAGGCCGGCCACGGAGGAGGCGTCCTGCAGCGCGGTGCGCACCACCTTGGCGGGATCGATGATGCCCTTCTCGACCATGTCGACATAGTCCTCGTTCTGGGCGTCGAAGCCGAAGGTCTCGGACTTGTTCTCCAGGATCCTGCCGACCACGATCGAGCCTTCCACGCCGGCGTTCTCGGAGATCTGGCGGATCGGAGCTTCCAGCGCCTTCAGCACGATGTTGATGCCGGCCTGGACGTCGTCATTGGCGTTGGTGAGACGGCCGACCGCCTTCTTGGCGCGGAGCAGCGCGACGCCGCCGCCGGGGACGATGCCTTCCTGCACCGCGGCGCGGGTGGCGTTGAGCGCGTCCTCGACGCGGTCCTTCTTCTCCTTGACCTCGATCTCGGTGGCGCCGCCGACGCGGATCACCGCGACGCCGCCGGCGAGCTTGGCGAGGCGCTCCTGCAGCTTCTCGCGGTCGTAGTCCGAGGTGGTCTCCTCGATCTGGGCCTTGATCTGGCCGACGCGGGCCTCGATGTCAGGCTTCTTGCCGGCGCCGTTGACGATCGTGGTGTTCTCCTTGTCGATCACCACCTTCTTGGCGCGGCCGAGCATCTTCACCGTGACGTTCTCGAGCTTGATGCCGAGCTCCTCGGAGATCAGCTGGCCGCCGGTCAGGATCGCGATGTCCTCCAGCATGGCCTTGCGGCGGTCACCGAAGCCCGGCGCCTTCACCGCGGCCACCTTCAGGCCGCCACGGAGCCGGTTGACGACCAGGGTGGCCAGCGCCTCGCCCTCGACGTCCTCGGCGATGATGACGAGCGGCTTGCCCGACTGCACCACGGCCTCCAGCACCGGCAGCATGGCCTGCAGGCCCGAGAGCTTCTTCTCGTGCAGGAGGATGTAGGCGTCCTCGAGCTCGGCGGTCATCTTCTCGGCGTTGGTGACGAAGTAGGGGCTGAGATAGCCGCGGTCGAACTTCATGCCCTCGACGATATCAACCTCGGTCTCGAGCGACTTGTTCTCCTCGACGGTGATGACGCCCTCGTTGCCGACTTTCTGCATCGCCTGGGCGATCATCTTGCCGATGGCGGCATCGCCGTTGGCCGAGATGGTGCCGACCTGGGCGACCTCGGAGGAGGCGGCGACCGGCTTGGCGCGCTTCTCGATGTCCTTGATGACGGCGGCAACCGCGGTGTCGATGCCGCGCTTGAGGTCCATCGGGTTCATGCCGGCGGCGACTGCCTTGGCGCCTTCGCGCACGATGGCCTGGGCCAGCACGGTCGCGGTGGTGGTGCCGTCGCCGGCGAGGTCGTTGGTCTTGGAGGCGACCTCACGCACCATCTGGGCGCCCATGTTCTCGAACTTGTCCTCGAGCTCGATCTCCTTGGCGACGGTGACGCCGTCCTTGGTGATGCGGGGGGCGCCGAAGCTCTTCTCGATGACGACGTTGCGGCCCTTGGGGCCGAGCGTCACCTTGACGGCGTTGGCGAGAACGTCGACGCCGCGCAGCATGCGATCGCGCGCGTCTCCGGAAAACTTGACGTCTTTGGCAGCCATGGTCTGCAATCCCTCGTGTTAGGTGATGTGTGTTGTCTTGTGCCGTGCGGCGGAACGATGGATGCCCGGATCCCTGGATCCGGGCATGACATTCAGCGGCCGTTCAGGCGAATGGCCTTAGGCCAGCACGCCCATGATGTCCGACTCCTTCATGATCAGGAGCTCTTCGTTGTCGATCTTGACCTCGGTGCCCGACCACTTGCCGAACAGCACGCGGTCGCCGACCTTGAGGTCGATCGGGATCAGCTTGCCGGTCTCGTCGCGGCCGCCGGGGCCGACGGCGACGATTTCGCCCTGGGACGGCTTTTCCTTGGCCGTGTCCGGAATGATGATGCCGCCCTTGGTCTTTTCCTCGGCGTCGATACGTTTGACCACGACACGGTCATGCAGCGGACGAAATTTGGATTTAGCCATGACGTTTCCCTTTGGAGGCTCGCTTCGGAAGTAGTGGGGTCGGTAGGGCGGCGCTTCCGTCCCCCTCTCGTCGAGGATCGAACGGCGCGCTTAGCAATCGGGCTTTCCGAGTGCTAATAGTGGGTCCGGAAATATGGCTTGGCCGCGATCCTGTCAAGCAAAGGTGGTTAAGCGATTGTTGAGGCGGATATAGGATGGTGGCATTGGAAACTCGCTCGGGGCGTCGGCGTAGAGAACGACGTCATTGCTCCGGCAGCGGTTTTGCGCTTGGCTGCGGGAGGGGTGCGGCCATGGTCTTGTTCGGGGGAATGCCATGATCAGTTCGGCTCACGCGCGCTCGGTTGCCAATCTGGCGGCCGCCTCTTGTCTGGCGCTGCTGCTGGGCGCCTGCGGCGGCGGCTTCAACCTGCCGTCCCTCACGTCGTCCCCGCCGCCGCCCGAAGCCGAACCTGGCGTCGCTCCGGAAATGCCCGCCACCATCCGCGGCGACGAGATCGTCGGCCGCTGGGGCCTCGCCTCGTTCCAGAACCCGGCCGACCGCGCCCGCACCGAGAAGATGGCGCGCGAGCAATGCAGGAACCCCTACGTGATCACCGCCGGTTCCTCCGGCGGCGTGATCATGCATCTCGCCGACCAGGCGACGCCGCAGGAGCTGCGGCTGAAGGGCTCGCCGAGCGGCAAGAACTACATCGGACCGGCCGGCCCGACCCCCGGCGACCAGGACCGCGAGATCGTCTCCTTCGACGGTCGCGTCATGATCACCCGCTTCATCGACAAGGACGCCGCCACCCGCTACGGCAACATGGTCTACGTGCGCTGCGCGCCGAGGGCTTAAGGCGATCGTGCGACTTCCCCTCTCCCCCCTGTGGGAGAGGGTGGCTCGCCGCGAAGCGGCGAGACGGGTGAGGGGTCTCTCTCCCCACGTCTAACTCTCATTGGAATGCGCGGAGAGATACCCCTCATCCGGCGCTTCGCGCCACCTTCTCCCACAACAAGGGGAGAAGGGGCAGTCTCTTTGCTGGGGGATAGAAATCAAAAAAACGCCGGCCTCAGGCCGGCGTTCTGCTTTGTCCGTATCCCGCGTCCGCTTAGTCGAACAGCGCGTCGATGTCGTCCTGCGAGGCGTGGCCGACGTCGCCGGCGAGCTTGGGGCCGTTGAGGAGCTTCTCGTCCTCGCTGCGGTTGTCGACCTGCGCGGGCACATGGGACTTGATCGCGTCGACGCCGCCCCAGATCTCCATCATCGCGTTGATGTGCTGCTCGATGAACTTCATCGTGCCCATGACCTTGCTGATGCGCTGGCCGGTCAGGTCCTGGAAGTTGCAGGCTTCGAAGATCGAGATGACGCGTTCCTGAATGTCGTCGGCAAGGCGCTTCTGCTGATCGATCGAGTCCACCTTGGACATCGCGCTGGCGGCCTGGTCGATCGATTCCGCGGCTTCGAGGATCTGCTGGGTCGCCTGCTCGGTGCCGCCGACCACCGCGCCGAGCTCGCCGTTGACCTTGGCCATCTCGCCGCCGTCGAAGCTCTTGCCGTGCAGCGTCGCGATCTCGCGCTTGGTGCGGTCGATGGCGTCGTGGATGAGGTCGAGCTCGACCTTCAGCTTCTCGCACTGCTCGATCTGCGCCCGATAGGTCTCGAGCATGGTGCGCGCTTCGGCAAGCTCGTGCGCGGTCGAGGCGTCGATCGCCGCCATGGCAGCGCTGCCGGACAGCGGGGCCGCGACGATGCCCTTCGCCATCTGGGCCCGGATCGCGCGCAGCTCGGCCATGATCTCGCTATGCATCGGGGGCGCCTCTTCAGTTACGTCTATAATGGGCATCTCGCCAGCGACGATATCTTCGACGCGAAAACGCTTGCGGTGAACAGCCATCAGGATACTCCCCCCACCTCACTCACGCGTCTTTGTAGACAGAAGCGATTTAACACGAAGTTCACAGCAGGAACTGCTGATCGGCCGCGCGCGACGCGGCGCAAAGAAGCGATTAACCATCGCCGCGCGGCGTTCATCGAAAATAAACGCTGATCGCCAAATTGCAGGCGCGCTCGCGACGTGGTGAATCCAAATGCGCTGTCCGTTTACCAAACAAAACGGCTTTTGCTTTTTATTGACCACGTCGAAGAGCGCGGATCAGCCACCGGCTCTCCACGACGCATGTGATCTAGACGAAACAGTACAGAGTACGTCGATGTTCAAGAAAATGTCTGTCGCGCTGCTCGGCAGCGCTTGCACCTTCATGGCCGGCGCCAACGACGCCAACGCCTTCGACAACAGCGTGCCGAACGATCCGCCCGCGGTGCTGTACCAGCCGCGCGTGCCGCCGGCGCCGGTGCGCGTGGCGTCCCATTCCAACATGGGCGGCGGCTTCATCGAATTCCTGTTCGGCGACGGCCCCGGCCGCGGCCCGGCCTACGCGCCGGAGCAGCCGGTGTATCAGCAGCAGCCGGGCTATTACGACCAGCGGCGCCTGCCGCCGATGGGCGAGCCGCAGATGCAAGGTGGGTATCAACAAGGCGGATATCAGCAGGGCGCGTCTCTCCAGCAGGAGGCGGTCGATCCCCGGCAGCGTCCGTTCGATCCGAAATTCGAGAAACAACTCGTTGACTATAGCGGCAAGGAAAGTCCCGGCACGATCGTGGTCGATACGCCGAACAAGTTCCTCTATCTCGTCGAGGGCAACGGCCGGGCATTGCGCTACGGCATCGGCGTCGGCCGTCCCGGCTTCACCTGGTCCGGCGTGAAATCGATCACCGCCAAGCGCGAATGGCCGGACTGGACGCCGCCGGCGGAAATGCTCGCGCGCCGGCCCGATCTTCCCAGACACATGGAAGGCGGCCCGGAAAATCCGCTCGGTGCCCGTGCGATGTACCTGGGATCGACGCTCTATCGCATCCATGGCTCCAACGAGCCCTGGACCATCGGCACCAACGTCTCCTCCGGCTGCATCCGCATGCGCAACGAGGACGTCATCGACCTCTACGGCCGCGTCAACGTCGGCACCAAGGTCGTCGTGATGTGAAGCGTCATGCGTGCGATGGAGCGATGAAATCCGCGTGCCGCGTCGGCTCGAACTGCGCGGCATCGAAGGGGGCGTTGCCGCTGCCGAACGCCAGCCTGAATGGTCACGTCTGCTGACTGTGCTTCGACCCAGGACGAGGGACAGCGGAGCGGCGACGACGAGTTGATGAAGCCGAATGCGGTGCGCGAGCCGAGCGCTTCAACCACCGCACCGACAGCTCTGCCTTCCTGAGGCGCTCGTGCAGTCCCTCCAACTCGTACAGTTCGGTGATGAGATGGGTTGTGACGTCGCTCAGGTTCGCGATGCGCTGTTGAAGTGGGCTCATTCTTGAAACTCCCGACTGTAGCCAAGAGAGGCAGCCACGGCGTGTGGCATAAGCAACGTGTTCTTCCAGTTGAACACCCATGTCCAAATTTGGAAATCCGGGAGTCTACGGCGGCGTGTGTTGGCGGGCGATTTCGCTCTGTATGGTGAAGGTGCACGGTGCTGTCCGACGGCGCATGCACTAGTCATATTATATCGAATGGCCTCGTGGCGTGTGGTCGGAGAGCAGACGCCCATTGAGCTCTGCTGGAAAGAAATCGGCCGCCCGGAGGCGGCCGTTCCACATCTGTCGGTCGAATAGCCTACGCGTAATCGCTGCCGCCATCGTCATCGCCGCCGAAGTCACTGTCGTCGGCCGCCGTGTCGAAGCTGTCGTCTCGATGATCGCCGTAGTTCTGGTCGTTGTTGTCGCGCTCGTTCGACGCCTGGTCGAAGAAGCCGTGACGGGACTCCCGGTTCGAGCCGATATCGTCGAGGCCGGCATCGCGCGCGAGCGAGCCGCCGGGCTGATCGCCGCTGCCGCCCCAGGGACTTCCACCAGCACTGCGGTCACCGAAGGCGCTACTGTCGCCAAAAGCCTGCTGGTGCGATCCGCCCATCATGCCGCGGATGCTCGAGAGCAGCAGCGAGCCGCCCACGACGCCGGCCGCGGCCGCCGCCGCCGTGCCGAGGAACGAGCCGCCACCGCCGACCGGCGGAGCGCCGTAGCCCTGGCCCTGGCCATAGGCCTGTCCATAAGGCGGAGGAGCGCCGTAGCCCGGCTGGCCTTGCGGCATCGCCTGTCCGGTATTCCAAGCCGGCCGCTGCTCACGCTGCGGCACATTCGGCACCGAACCGCGGGACGGGCCGCCGCCAAACCCAAACAATGTGTCGCGCATGGTGTCGAGGAAGCCACCGGACTGCGCCTGTTCGGGCGCATGGGCCGCTTCCAGCTCCTGGATGCGGGCATCGGCGCGTTTCAGCGCCTCGTCCTGCACCAGCGTGGTCTGCACCAGCGCGTAGACGGCGCCCGGCGCCTTGCGCAGGCCGTCGGAGATCGCGGCGACCGCATCGGGATCGCGGGGTGCATTTTCCAGCTTAGAAAGCCGGTCAAAAAGGTCGTCGACGAGCTGGCGTTCCTGCGGCGTCATGATCTGTCTCCTTCGCGCAAAACCAAGCGCGAAGGGGATGTAGGGTTCCATTATGGCCCCAACAGTGCCGGCCGGATTAAATTTCGGTATGCGACAAGCTGCCTCTGGGCCGCTTTTCGCCGTTCACTCCAGTGTCACGTTGCTATCCGCCAACAGGCGCGCGAAGGCATCGCCCGCGAGATAGGCGTGCTCGCGCTCGCGCACGTCGGTCATCGGATCGAGGCCGCCGAGGACATCGTCGACGAAGCCGGGATGGCACATCACGAGGCCGCCGTCGGGAAGGCCGTCCAGGAATTGCCGCATCAGCACGCCGAAATCGGCGGCGCGCGTGAAATCATAGGCGCCGGCGAAGCCGGGGTTGAAGCTGAGGCCGGCGCTGCCGGCGCGGCGGCGGAATTGCACGCTGAGACCATCTAGCAGCAGCGCCTTCGGTGAGGCCAGCCGCTGCCGCAGCGGAAGGTCGCGGCCGCCCTGGCGCACCCAGGCATTCGGCGCAGCCTCGACCACCGCATCGACGAAGCCGTCGCGCACCTGCGGATAGAGCTGCACATGCTGGTGGCCGTCGACGAAGTCGGGAGCGCGTCCGAACGCGTCCATGAAGGCGGCCAGCTGCGCCTTCACCTCGTTGCGGATGAATTCACGGTCGAGCCGCCGCAAAAGTCCGGCGCGCAGCAGTTTTGGAAAGGCCAAGAACATGTCGCCGTCCAAGGGGCGGAAATGCATGGTGAGCGGCCGGAACGGCGCCGACAACGTCACGTGCAATCCGATCGCGCATCGCGGGCTTTGCGTTGCCGAAGCCTGCAGCGCCTCGACGTCGCTGCGCGCGATCGCGGGCCCCACCATCATCACCGACGTCGCATTGAGGCGGCCGCGTTCGATCAGGTCGCGGATGGCGTGGTTGACGCCCGGGCTGATGCCGTAATCGTCGGCGCAGAGCCAGATCCGCCGCGGGCTCGCGGCCACGCTCATTCGGCTGCCGTCCTGCTCGCGGCCTCATCGGCTTCGAAATGCTTCTCGCTGTGCTCGGCGACGAAGTAGATCGGACGCGCCTTCAGCTCGGAGAGGATCTTGCCGATATATTCGCCGACGATGCCGATCATGATGAGCTGCACGCCACCGATCGTCATTAGGCCGATCACGAGCGAGGGATAGCCGGGCACCTGCTTGCCGGTCGTCAACACTTCCCAGAGGATCGACAGGCCGAACAGGAAGGCGCCGCCGGCGAGAATGACGCCGAGCAGGCTGGCGAAGCGCAACGGCGCCACTGAAAAGGACGTCAGGCCCTCGATCGACAGGCCGAGCAGGCTCGCGGCGTTGAAGGTGGTGACGCCATGGGCACGCGCTGCGGGCTCGTAGTCGACGCGGATCTGGCGGAAACCGATCCAGCTGGCGAGGCCCTTGAAGAAGCGGTTGCGCTCCGGCAGCTGCCTCAGCGCCGCGACCGCGCGCGGCGACAGCAGGCGGAAATCGCCGGCGTCCTCCGGAATCTTCTGGCGGGCGCCCCAATTGATCAGCGCGTAGAAGCCGTGCACCGCGACCCGGCGCAGGAATGGCTCGTTGTCGCGATGCGCCTTGGCGGTGTAGACGACGTCATAGCCGTCATCGATCCAGTGCCGCACCAGCTGTTCGACCAGCGCCGGCGGATGCTGGCCGTCGCCGTCCATGAACATCACCGCGCCGAGGCGGGCATGGTCGAGGCCCGCCATCAGCGCGGCCTCCTTGCCGAAGTTGCGCGACAGCGACACCACCTGAACGTCGATGGCGTCGGCCGGCAATGACCGCGCGATCGACAGCGTCGCATCCTTGCTGCCGTCGTCGACATAGACGACCTCGCAAGACAGGCGATAGCGCTGCCGCAGGGTCTTGGCGAGCTCGCAGATGCGCTGGTGCAGAGCGGTGAGGCCCGCCGCCTCGTTGTAGACGGGAATGACGATCGACAGCCCCTTCGCGGCTGCGCTGGCTGCGGTGGTCGTCATGCCGGATACGTCAGAGCCCAGCGTCATCGATCAAGGTTCCAGAGGTGTTTAGGTCTTCTCAACAGCATATGGTAGCAGCCGTTTGCTGTCGCTACGCTGAACGGGCTGCGCGAAAACTTCGGGTTCACCGCTGCAGGAACGCCTCGAGCTTGGCGAACAGCGGGTTCTCCCGGTCGAACACGTAGTCGAGCGAGACCACCGAGACGGTCTCTGCGCCATGCTCGCGCAGGAAGCTCGCCAGCGCGTAGAGCTGCCCCGGTGGGCAGTGCAGGGTCAGCATGCCTGACGAAGTCGGGCCGCCGAACGGGGCCTCCACGCCGAACCGGCTGTGGGCTTCGCCGAGCAGGGCGGCATCGCATTGCCGGAAGCGGGTGCGGACTTCGCGGTACTTGTTGGCCCGCGCCCGTGCTGCGATGTGATCGAGGATGACACGCGCCGTCTCGCGCGCCTGCGGCGACCAGTCGGCCTCCTTGGCGGCCACCAGATTGGCCTGGCTGCGCAGGATCACGCCGTCATCGAGCACCCGCAGGCCGTTGGCCGCAAGCGTCGCGCCGGTCGTGGTGATGTCGACGATCAGCTCGGCGCTGCCGGCCGCCGGCGCGCCTTCGGTGGCGCCGGCGCTTTCGACGATGCGGTAATCGCTGATGCCGTGGGCCTGGAAGAAGCCGCGGGTGAGGTTGACGAACTTGGTCGCCACTCGCATCCGCATGTGATGCTGCTCGCGGAAGCCGGTGGTGACGTCGTCGAGGTCGGCCATGGTGCGGACGTCGATCCAGGCCTGCGGCACGGCGACGACGACGTCGGCATAGCCGAAGCCGAGCCCGTCGATCAGCGACACGCGCTTGTCGGCATCGGCGATGTTCTCGCGCACGAGATCTTCGCCGGTGACGCCGAGATGAGCAAGGCCGCGGGACAATTGCGAGGCGATCTCGCTCGCCGAGAGATAGGCGACCTCGACATTGTCGAGCCCTGCGATGGTGCCGCGGTAGTCGCGGGCGCCGCCGGCCTTCGACAGTTTGAGGCCGGCACGGGCAAAGAAGGCCTCGGTGTTTTCCTGCAGGCGGCCCTTGGAGGGAACGGCCAGAACGAATGGCGCGCTCATGACTTAAGCTCCCACCTTGCGGCCGATCCGGTTCAGCGCGTCCACCCAGACCGAGAAGCCGACCGCGGGAATCGGCTCAGCTGATCCGAGCTGGGTCATCAGCCCGTCATAGCGGCCGCCGGCGACCAGCGGCTCGGCGCCGTTGCCGCTGTGATGCAGCTCGAACTCGAAGCCGGTGTAATAATCGAGTCCGCGCCCGAACGCGGTCGAGAAACGGGTCTGCTTCACGTCGATGCCGCGCGCGGCCATGAAGCCGACCCGGCTTTCGAACTGATCGATCGCAGATGCGAGATCGAGCTTCGCGTCCGTCGTGAGTGCGCGCAGCTCGGCGATGGCATCGTCCGGATTGCCCGATATCGACAGGAAGCGCTTGAGCACGGCGATCGCCTCGCGCGGCAGCGCGCCGCCCTTCAGCGTCGATTGCTCGAGGAAGCGGTCGGCGATCTCGGCCGTGGTGCGGCCGCCGACATTGGTGGTGCCGGCGATCGACATCAGATCCGTGACGAAGGCGAGCGCCGCCTTGCGGTCGGAGCCGGCAAGGGCCGCCAGCACGCCCTCATACTCGCTGCGCGTCGCGGTGGTCGCGGCCGTCAGCCGCTCCAGATCCTGCTCCAGGCTGATCTTGCGGTTGAAATCCTTGACCAGGCGGCGGCGCCAGACCGGATAGAGGTTGAGGGCGTCGAGCAGCGCATTGAACAAGGCGACATCGCCGGTGCGGATCTCGACGTCGCGGACGCCGAAGGCGGCCGTCGCCTCCAGCCCCAGCGCCAGCATCTCGGCATCAGCCGCGGCGCGGTCCTGACGGGCGAACGATTCGATGCCGGCCTGGAGGAATTCACGGGCTTGGCCGCTGCGGTAGCGGAATACCGGACCGAGATAGCTGAACCCCGCCGGCTGGCCGGCGCGCCCCGAGGCCAGATAGTCGCGCGCGACAGGAATGGTCAGGTCCGGGCGCAGGCAGAGCTCCTCGCCGGAGAGGTCGGTGGTCAGATACAGGCTCTTGCGGATGTCCTCGCCGGACAGGTCCAGAAACGGCTCGGCCGGTTGCAGGATGGCGGGCTCGGCCCTGACATAGCCGGCCTGCGCAAACGACAAGAGCAGCGTATCCGCCCAGGCGGCGGAGCCGGCAGCATTTGAGGTGGCAGTCGCGGTCATCTCAGGGGTCCATCGTCCCGGCGGAACCGGGCAGGCAAGGGGAGGCGAATTGGCGCAGCCCTTAGCATGGCCCGACAGCGGTTTCGACCTCCAAAGGATCAATCGCTTAACGGGTGGGCAATGCGCAGGATCAGGCGCTTTTGCCGCCCCAATCCCCCAGCACCGCCTGCACCAGCGCCAGGGCGGCGACCGCTGCGGTGTCCGCCCGCATGATGCGGGGGCCGAGCGCCAGCCGCAGGATTTTGGGCTGGCGCAGCAACAGCGCCCGCTCTTCCTCGGCAAAACCGCCCTCGGGGCCGATCAGCACGTCGATGCCGTGTCCGATCTCGCGCGCGCCTTGCAGGCTCTGAACGGGATCCTGGACCTCCGCCGCCTCGTCGCAGAAGATCAGCAACCGGTCCGCGGGGCGCTGGCTCAGGAAGCGCTCCAGCGGCACCGGCTCGGCCACGCTGGCGATGCTGAGGATGCCGCATTGCTCGGCCGCCTCGACCACATTGGCGCGCATCCGCTCGGTGTTGACCCGGGAGGCCTGGGTGAACCGGGTCAGGACCGGCTGCAGGCCGGCGGCGCCCATCTCGATGGCCTTCTGCACCATGTAGTCCAGCCGGGCATGCTTGAGCGGGGCGAAGACGTAGGTGAGGTCCGCGAGCCGGTCCTGGGGCCGGGTCCGCTGCAGGATCACGAGGCCGTCCGGCCGCTTGCGGCCCTCGATGGCGGCCTGCCACTCGCCATCCCTGCCGTTGAAGGCCAGGACCTCGGCGCCGGCCGCCAGCCGCAGCACATTGCCGAGATAATTGCTCTGGTCGCGGTCGAGCGCGACCTTGGCGTCCTGGGCCAGGGGGGCAGCGACGAACAGGCGGGGGGCGCGAAAATCGTGGGAAGGCATCGCTCGGGGTCCGATTACCGGCCGTTCTTAACCGAAAGGCGCCATTTCGGGGGTAAATATTGCCGAATCGGTGCGTCCCAGCGCCGCGCTCTCGCCCTATTCCACGGGTTGTTAAGCGCCGGCGGGAATCGTAAAAACGCGAACACGCTGGTCGCGCTTCAATTGGGAAGCCCTGAACCCCGTTAGCTCCTGCCGGAGAGACTTATCTTGATGATCCGCCATTTGATGGTTCCGATCACTGCCGCCACGGTCGCCATGAGTGCTGTGGGCGCTCATGCGCAAAGCGCGTTCCCCGCGCCGCTGCCCAACCAGGCTGCCGCCAGTTCTCCATTTCCTCCGGTCAACGGTGCGGCGCCGAGCGCGTCGGTCGGCACCGCGCCGCAATCCTCCTTTCCCGTGAACGGTGCTGCCCCGATCGGTGGCCCCGGCGCCTTCAGCGCGGCTCCGCCGACGCAGGCCGGTCCCGGCGAAGACTGCATGAAGGCCTTCATTCCGCTGCGCGAGGAAGCCGAGAAGCGCGGGAAGCTGATCAAGGCCGCGAGCGATCGTCGCGCGCAGCCGGACGAGGCCTGCAAGCTGATCCGCAATTTCAGCCAGGCTGAAGTCAAGATGATCAAGTACATCGAGACCAACGCCGCCAAATGTGGAATCCCGCCACAGATCGGTGCACAGCTGAAGGACGGTCACAAGAACACCGAGGCCATGGCGACGAAGGTCTGCAACGTCGCGCAGCAGATGCAGAACCAGCCGCGCGGTCCGGCCGGTCCGTCGCTGAGCGAGGTGCTGGGCTCTGGCTCCGCGCCCGAGGCCAATGCCGGCAAGAAGGGCGGCAGCACCTTCGATACGCTCAACGGCAACGTCCTGACCCGATGATACATGTGCCGCCGATTTGAAGTTCCTACGGTGCTTGCCGCGAGATCCTCGTAGGAACTTCAAATCGATAAGCGGCACGTGAATTATAGTTTTCTTGCTCGTGCCCTTGTAGTTTTCGAAGTTCGTACCGGAATGGGCCGCGATGGAATACGAACTTCGAAAACTGGGCACTAGCACATCCGCCCGCGTTGCCGATTCCACCGGCAACTGGGTCGATACGCTCGCGCCGCATTGGGCGCGGCCTTACCTGCGCCTCTCCCGCTTCGATCGCCCGATCGGCTCCTGGCTTCTCCTGATGCCATGCTGGTGGTCGGCGGCGCTGGCCGCGGGCATGGCGCATGACATTCGCGGCCTGCCGCTCACCATCGTGCTGTTCTTCATCGGCGCTTTCGTCATGCGCGGGGCCGGCTGCACCTGGAACGACATCACCGATCGCGACCTCGACAACAAGGTCGAGCGCACGCGCTCGCGGCCGCTGCCGTCGGGGCAGGTGACCACCAGGCAGGCGCTGGTCTTCATGGTCGCGCAGGCGCTGGTCGGTCTCGTGGTGCTGTTGCAGTTCAACCGCTTCGCGATCGCAACAGGCATCGCCTCGCTCCTGATCGTCGCGATCTATCCTTTCATGAAGCGCATCACCTGGTGGCCGCAGATCGTGCTCGGGCTCGCCTTCTCCTGGGGCGCGTTGATGGGGTTTGCCGTCACCTTCGGCCGGATCGACGCCACCGCGCTCGTGCTCTATGCCGGCGCGATCTCCTGGGTGATCGGCTATGACACGATCTACGCGCATCAGGACGCGGAGGACGACGCGCTGATCGGCATCAAGTCGACCGCGCGCCTGTTCGGCGCGCATACGCGCCGGGCGCTGGTCCTGTTCTACGGGCTCGCGGTGATGCTGATCGCCATCGCGCTGGCATCTGGCGAGGCGCGCTGGCCGGCCTGGCTCGGGCTCGTGGCCTTCGCCCTGCATCTCGCCTCGCAGATCGTGCGCCTGAAGATCGAAGATCCCGGACTGTGCCTGCGCCTGTTCAAGTCGAACCGCGATGCAGGTTTGCTGCTGTTTGCGGGATTGCTGGCGGACGCGGTGATGCGGGCCGCGTAGGTCTCGTAGGGTGGATTAGCGAAGCGTAATCCACCTCTTCGCTTTCCATGCGGACAGAAGTTGGTGGGTTACGCCTACGGCTAACCCACCCTACGGCACCTTCAATTCCTCGCAATGATCTCGCGTTCGCCGCGATGAACGGACAATTCCCGCGCCATTGCGGTGCGCCGGCGCATCAAGAATTTCGGGCGGCGGGCGCGGATCGCGTTGGCGCGGCGGCGGCGCGGTGCGGGCTTGCGCGCGCCCTCGTCGAGCTGCGGCAGCGCGAAGATCTCGCTCCAGATTGCCCAGGCCTGCGCGATCTCGTCCGCGTCAGTGCTGATCAGCAGCGGGATGGACAGTGAGGGATCGCGGTGCACGAGGACGAGCGTCTGCGCCTCGTCATTGCCGCGGAGCGCAACGCCGGTGAAGTCGGCGACGCGCACGTTGATCGCCATCTGCATGCCGCGCACGGCACGGCGCAGCACGACGCGCTCGCGATGAAGCTCGATCTGCCTGACATGTCCGTCGGCGCGCGGATCATGCGCATCGAAGCGGACCGGAAGGGAAAGAGGGTCGAGCCGCAGGGAGCGGCTCGACCCGGCGGGGTGGACCCCGCATGTTGCTGTTTGACGCCTCACGGCTTCGTTCTCCCCGCCGGGATTATGTTCCCGGTCGATGCGAGGACCCTAGCGCGGGGCGGTCCGAAACCGCTTAAAAAGGCTGGTTAATCCACCGTCACTCGCTCCTCATGATTGACAAGACCTTGGCGTGCATGATTGACGAGACGTTGCGCCGACGTCGCGAATCTGAGCTTTTGGCGGGCTGAAAATGCTTGAAGTCCGCGCTATCAGGGCACATCTGTGGGTTCCGGTCCCGAACCCCGCCCCAACAGGATTTCGTTCGTGAACTCTTCACCAAGCTCGACGCTTTCACCTACCGCCAATCGCGACCTGTTCGATCAGTCCGCGCTCTCCGATCTCGCGCAGCGGCTGGTCGAGGCGGCCAGGCGCGCCGGCGCGGATGCGGCCGACGCGGTCGCGGTGCGCGGCGTCTCGCAGGGCGTCGAGGTCCGCGATGGACGCGTCGAGGAATCCGAGCGGTCCGAGGGCGACGATGTCGGCCTGCGGGTGCTGGTCGGTCAGCGCCAGGCGGTGGTCTCCACCAACGACGTCAGCGGTGATGCCGTCACCAAGCTCGCCGAGCGCGCGGTCGCGATGGCGCGCGTCGCGCCCGACGACAAATATGTCGGCCTCGCCGATCCCGCGCTGCTCGCGCGCGACTTCCCCGATCTCGACCTGCTCGATCCCGCCGTGCCCACGACCGCCGAGCTCGAGCGCCGCGCGCTCGCGGCCGAAGCTGCCGCGCTGGGCGTCAAGGGCGTGACCAAGTCCGGCGGCGCCTCGGCATCCGCCGGCATCGGCGGCATGGTGCTCGTCACCTCGACCGGCTTCCATGGCTCCTACCTGCGCTCCAGCCAGGGCATCTCCGCCACCGCCATCTCGGGCGAAGGCACCGGCATGGAGCGCGACTACGACTTCACCTCGGCGCCGCACGGCGCCGATCTGCTGTCGCCGGAGGTCGTCGGCCGCTCCGCCGGCGAGCGCACCGTGGCGCGCTCCAACCCGCGCAAGGTCGAGACCTGCAAGGTCCCGGTGGTGTTCGATCCGCGCGTCGCCGGCTCCCTGGTCGGCCATCTCGTCGGCGCCATCAACGGCGCCTCGATCGCGCGCAAGACCAGCTTCCTGAAGGACAAGCTCGGCCAGCAGCTGTTCGCTGGGAACATCCGCATCATCGACGATCCCTTGCGCAAGCGCGGCCTGCGCTCGCAGACCTTCGATGCCGAAGGCGTCGCGGTGAAGCGGACCGCGCTGGTCGACGGCGGCGTGCTGACGACCTGGCTGCTGGACTGCGCCACCGCGCGCGAGCTCGGCCTCACCACCACCGGTCACGCTCATCGCGGCGTGTCCTCCTCGCCCTCGCCGGGGCCGTACAATTTGCATCTCGAGCCGGGCACGGCGACGCCGGCCGAGCTGATCGCCGACATCAAGCAGGGGTTCTACGTCACCGACCTGATCGGCTCAGGGGTCAACGGCGTCACCGGCGATTACAGCCGCGGAGCCTCCGGCTTCTGGATCGAGAACGGCGAGCTCACCTATCCCGTCAGCGAGGTGACGATCGCCGGGCACCTGTTCGAGATCTTCAAGTCGATGCAGCCTGCGAACAATCTCGAATTCCGCTACGGCATCAATGCGCCGACGGTGCGCATCGAGGGTTTGACGCTTGGCGGACGCTGACGCGCACTCTCTCGACGATACCATCCTGACCCGCGACGCGGCGCTGCTGAAGGACACGGTGCGGGAGGCGGGCGCGCTGGCGCAGTCGATGTTCCGCACCGAGCTGAGGAAGTGGACCAAGGGCGCGTCCTCGCCGGTGTCGGAAGCCGACATCGCCGTCAATGATCTCCTCGAATCGCGCCTGCGCGCCGCGACGCCCGATTATGGCTGGCTGTCCGAGGAGAGCGCCGACGATGCGGAGCGGCTGTCGCGGCGGCTGACCTGGATCGTCGATCCCATCGACGGCACGCGCAATTATCTCGGCGGCCACGACGAATGGTGCGTCAGCGTCGCGCTGGTGGCGGACGCTTCGCCGGTGCTTGCCGCGGTGTTCGCCCCGGCGAGCGGCGAGTTCTTCTTCGCAACGCGCGGCCGGGGCACGACGCTCAACGACAAGCCGGTGCGCGCGACAAGCGGATCCGAGCTCGACTTCGCCCGCGTCGCCGGCCCGAAGCCGCTGGTCGAGCGGCTGAAGCCGTCGCTCGGCGAGATCAAGCTGCATCGGCGGATCGGGTCGCTGGCGCTGCGGCTGTGCCGGGTCGCCCATGGCGCGCTGGATGCGGCTTTTGCGGGCGGCAACAGCCATGATTGGGATCTTGCGGCGGCCGATTTGATCGTGCAGGAAGCGGATGGTAGGATGAGCGACCTCTCCGGAGAACCCATCCTCTATAACCGCCAGGAAGTGGCGCACGGGGTGCTGGTGGCAGCGGGACGCGAACGTCATGCGGGCATTGTCGCGCATTTTCGCAACCGTCCCATAGCCTAAGGCGCTTTCGTCGTGCTTCTCGAACACTGCTTTGCCGGGCAGCCCGTTAGGAACAGACCTCATGCCAGATAGTGCCCCGCAACAACTGCTCCACCTCGTCATCGGCGGCGAGCTCGTCGATCTCGAGCACAACACCTTCAAGAATCTGGACGAGGTCGACATCGTCGGCCTGTATCCGAACTATGCCAGCGCCCACGCCGCCTGGCGGGCCAAGGCGCAGAGCACGGTCGACAACGCGCAGATGCGCTACTTCATCGTCCACCTGCATCGGCTGCTCGATCCGAACCAAGAACCGGCGCGTTGAAGAAACTGCTTCGCAATACGCTGCGAAGCAGCTGGTTTCAGCGTGCCGTCGGGGTCCTGGCGGCCGAATATCTGCGTCTGGTCTGGCGGACCAGCACTTTCACGTTCGATCCGCCCGAGGTCTACGAACGCGTCGAGCCGCAGCTCCCTGCGATCTTCGCGTTCTGGCACGGCCAGCATTTCCTGACGCCCTTCATCAAGAACCAGGACAAGGCCTCCTATCAGGCCAAGGTGCTGATCTCCCGGCACCGCGACGGCGAGTTCAATGCGATCGCCGCCGAGCGGCTTGGGATCGGCACCATCCGCGGTTCCGGCGACCATGGCGGCGCGTTTCACCGCAAAGGTGGCGTCGGCGCCTTCAAGGAAATGGTGCGGGCGCTCCAGGCCGGTTGTAATGTCGCGCTGACCGCCGATGTCCCGAAGCGCTCGCGCGTGGCCGGGCTCGGCATTATCATGCTGGCACGGGAATCGGGACGGCCGATCATGCCTTTCGCGATGGCGACCAGCCGCTTCGTCCGGCTCAAGAACTGGGACCGCACCACCATCAATTTGCCATTCGGGCGGGGCGCTTTGGTCGGCATCAAGGAAATCCACGTTCCCGCAGATGCCGACGCCGCCATGATGGAGACGTTGCGGCAGGAGCTGGAAGACACGTTGAACGAGGCGACCCGGCGTGCCTATGCGCAGCTCGGATGCCCGGGACCGGAAGATGCCTAAGTCGCTGCCCATTGCGCTGCCGATCACGCTGCGGATGTACCGGCGCCTGGCCGCCGGCCTGGTGCCGCTTGCGCCTGCGCTGATCAAGCGGCGGCTGAAGCAGGGCAAGGAGGATCCCGCACGCGTCGGCGAGCGGCGGGGCCTGTCCCGCGACGTGCGGCCGCATGGCCCGCTGGTCTGGATCCACGGCGCCAGCGTCGGCGAGGTGCTGGCCGCAGCCGCCCTGATCGAGCGCCTGCGCGATCTCAATCTGCGCATCCTGCTCACCTCGGGCACCGTCACCTCGGCGGCGGTCGTTGCAAAGCGCTTTCCGCCCGACGTCATCCATCAATACGTGCCATATGACTCGCCGCGCTATGTCGCGCGCTTCCTCGATCACTGGAAGCCGTCGCTGGCGCTGTTTATCGAATCCGATCTATGGCCGAACCTGATCCTCGCCGGCGCGGCGCGGCGGGTGCCGATGGTGCTGATCAACGGGCGGATGTCGCCGCGTTCGTTCCCGCGCTGGCGCCGCATGCACGGCACCATCTCGGCGCTGCTGTCGCGGTTCGACATCTGTCTTGCGCAGTCGAAGACCGATGCCGAGCGCTTTGCCGCGCTCGGCGGCCGCGACGTCGCGACGACGGGCAATCTCAAGCTCGACGTGCCCGCGCCGCCGGCCGACCCCGCCAAGCTCGAGCGGCTGATGGCGATGACGCGGGGGCGGCCGATCATCGTCGCCGCCTCGACTCATCCGGGCGAGGACGAGATGCTGGTCGCGGCGCATCGCAGCCTGGTCGGCTTCTTCCCGCAGCTTCTCACCGTGATCGTGCCGCGGCACCCGGATCGCGGCTCATCGATCGCAGGCCTCGTCACGGCGTCGGGCCTGAAACCCAGCTTGCGCTCGCGTGAGGAGCTGCCGACCGCGACGACCGACGTCTATGTCGCCGACACCATGGGCGAGCTCGGCCTGTTCTACCGGCTCTCGGGAATCGTGTTCATGGGCGGATCGCTGATCCACCATGGCGGGCAGAACCCGATCGAGGCGATCAAGCTGGGCGCCGCGATCGTCCATGGTCCGCACGTGTTCAACTTCGCCGACGTCTATGAAGCGCTCGATATCAGCGGCGGGGCGCGGCAGGCCGACACGCAGGAGGCGCTGGTTAAGCAGCTCGGCCGGCTGCTGGCCGATCCCATCATGCGCGACAAGATGCAGCACGCGGCCTCCGGCGTGGTCGAGCAGCTTGGCGGGGCGCTCGATCGCACCATGACCGCGCTCGCGCCGTATCTGCTGCAGTTGCGGATCGAGATGGGGGCCGCCAATGCGTGAGCCGGCCTTCTGGTACCGGCCACGCTCCCTCCAATCGTACGCGCTATGGCCGCTCGGTACGTTTTACGGCGCGATCACGGCACGGCGCATGTCGCGCCAGGGCGTGGACGCCGGCATCCCCGTGATCTGCGTCGGCAACTACCATGTCGGCGGTGCCGGCAAGACGCCGACGGTGCTGGCCTTGACCAAGCTCTTGCGCGACCTCGGCGAGACGCCGGTCGTGCTCAGCCGCGGCTATGGCGGACGCCTGAAGGGACCGGTGATGGTCGACCGCGAGCGTCACGATGCGGCCGACGTCGGCGACGAGCCCTTGATGATGGCGCGTGACGTCCCGGTCGTGGTCGCGCGCGACCGCCTCGACGGCGTCGCGCTGGCGAAGTCGCAAGGCGCCACCGTGATCCTGATGGATGACGGTTTCCAGAATCCGGCTCTGTTCAAGGATGCCTCGCTGATCGTGATCGACGGCGAGCGCGGCCTCGGCAACGGCAAGGTGTTTCCCGCAGGGCCCCTGCGCGCCCCGCTCGCGGCGCAGCTCGCGCGCACCGATGCGCTGGTGCTGATCGGCGGCGGCAATGCCGCCAACGACGTCGCGGCGGAGATCGCGAAACGGAACAAGCCCGAGCTGCGTGCGCGCCTGAAGCCGGATGCGGCCTCGCTCGCGCCGCTGCTCGGCAAGCGGGTGTTCGCCTTCGCCGGCATCGGCGATCCCGAACGTTTCTTCCGCACCTTGCGTGCAAGCGGCATCGACGTGGCGCGCACGCGCGCCTTCGCCGACCACCACGTGTTTTCGGACGGCGAGATCGCGGCGCTCGCAGCGGACGCCCAGCGCGAGCAGCTCACGCTGGTGACCACGGAAAAGGATCTTGCCCGCTTGCGCGGCCGCGCAGGCGTGCCTGACGGCATCGTGCCGTTCGCCGTTCAGCTCGAGTTCGATGATCCGGCAAAGTTGCGGCAATTGATCAGCGACCATCTATACAGAGCGCGCGAGCGCAGGTTCAGTGCGCGCTGATCTCGCAACGTGAGGCAACGTCTCTGCCCTAGTCGCGAAACGTAAAATGTCGCTGCTGGCGAATCTTCTTCCGCGCCTTCTGGAGTTGATGTAGCTTTGCATGAGAGCCGTCACCGGGACGTGCCGAACTCCCGGAAATCATCGACGGCGTTGATGCCCACGGCGGGCAATGAATCTTCATCATGTCAGGTGCAGCGGCCGTAACGACCAGTTCGCAACGGCACGGAAAGTCATTGCCAACAGTTCAGAGGAGAACATGCCATGCATTTTTGCCTCACCGGACAATACACGCCACGCGCTCTCAATGCCATTTTGGAGAATCCCACGACCAATCGCCAGGAGGCAGCTCGAAAGCTCATCGAAGCGGCCGGTGGAAAGTTGGTCTCGATGTACAGCGTCGCGGCCGACGGCCCCGGCGTCCTCGTCATTTTCGATGTGCCTGATCCCAGTGCGGCTCCGGCCATTTCCGGCCTGACCGTCACGGCCGGCACGCTGCAGAACGTGAAGCTGGTTCGGTTGTTCACGCAGGACGAGATCAAGCAGGTCCGCCAGAACGCGGCGAAGCTGCGTCCTTCCTATTCGCCGCCGGGAAGCTGATCTCCAGATCCAAAGCGCAGCCGCCGCCGTCGGACGACGCGGCGGCTGTACTCATGTCGAAGCCGGAATCATGTCTGCAACGAGCGAGGAGCCTGTTCACCACGCACCCGCGGCCATCAATCCGATGATGGTCAGGCACGACATGCAGGCGACGACGACGGTGTAGCATTCGGGTGTATTCATTGCGGTCTCCCAAACTGTTGCCAATTGCTTGGTCACTGCTACGCGGGAGTGATCGCCGGTGTTGGAGCCGCTTCAATTCGGCATGCCGAGACCGGTCTTGCGGTGCGGATCCGTTCGCTCATCGTCACTCAGCGTCGCGGGATAATGATCCGCTGCGACAGCTTCAGCGCGCTCAGCTGCGATCAGAAGCTGTTTGCGCATTTCAGCGAGACGGGCGCGGCAATATTCACGATAGAGCAGGTCGAAAATGGCGGGCATGGTCACCCCCATCGCTTGATTGTCAATTTACAGATATTCCACCGCGAATTTTCAAGGTGATCGGCGCCCGTCAGATGGCTCTTCGATATGAGCCCGTTCACAGACCGCGCCAAATTCCAACGCTCGATGGCTGTTTGGTTGACCTGATCGTCTGTGCGATAAAAAGAACAGGGCCAATTACCTAACGTGCACTATAGCAGTGCTTTGTTTCAGCAGAACTTCATCAAACAACTCTAGGGCGCGGAACTGCAACAAAGAATCCAACCACAGGGCGAAACGACTCACCAACGGCTGCAAGGAATGTAGAACGCAATCGACCGGCATGACGGAGATCATTTTGCTGACCTGCCGGCAATGAGCTGCGGGCACATCGCCCTTCTTCCTTCGCGCGGCAAAACCGCCTGTCGGCGACCTCAACTCGGAAAACATGCCCGCGCGGTCAGTGTGATCGGAGACAGGTTGATGATCTGCGGAAACTCGAATGAATAGCTCGCGCTGACCTGGTTGCCGCACGCGGCCGTGGCAAAGGTGAATGTCCCCGGCGGCAGCGTGAGGCCGAAGGCCTGCTGGGCAGCGTAGGTCGTGATCGCGCTGCTGTTCGGGCAGAGCGTGTTGTTGACGCTCGCGCAGCGCGCCGCCATTTCGCTGCCATGCTGGATTCCGAGCTGGGTCCAGAACAGCAATCCGCATTCGATGATCCCGAATATGAACAGGAAGAACACGGGAGCAGTCAGCGCGAATTCCAGCGCTGTGGTGCCCCGCGTGTCCCGCCAGAGTGCGGTGAGCTTCACTGCAGCCTCGTGGTGGACTGCGCGGTGTACGTGTATGTGGCCTCCACGATCTGATAGTCGATGATCGTATAGTACGTCGCTTTCGCCGAGACTGTCGTATATGTTCCGGCCGGCGCACCGCCGGTGCAGACCGTTCCGCAGCTGGTGGCGCTGACGCCCGCACTCGTCGGACATCCGCAGAACTGGACCGGCGGAGGTGACGCGGTGATGTTCGTCGCGCTGGTGGCACTTGCGACGGCGTTCGCGATGCCGTTCGTGTCGAAGCCGCGCGCAATCGCGTACTGGGCCCCTGCTTGCGCGGCATTTTCGACCTGCATCTTGCGATAGAGGGCGAGCCCGATGTCCGTGACCGAGACGACCATCAGAGACAGCAGCGGAACCAGGATGGCGAATTCGGCCGCCGCGACGCCCCGTTGATCGCCGGCAGCATTGCGCCCGTGCCGCGCCAGAGAACCGAGCCATCGACGGCCAAACCTGGATGAGACATTCCGGATCTGCATCGCTCCAAACCTCATTCGACGAGCTGCGCGGTTTGCGAACCGATCGTCGCGGTGCCGAGCGCGGTGCAATTGACCTGCAGGTTCGACGTGCCGCTGAACGTCAGCGTATCCGCGATGATCTTGGTGCAGGATGTGCTGGTGCCGTTGCCGCCGCTGAAGCTGAGATTGGCCTTCGGCAGGTAGATGGCACCGCCGAAATTCTGCGTGCTGCCGCCGGTGAGGTTGAAAGCCGTCCCGGCCGGCATGTTGCGGTCGCCGTACATGACGATGCCCTTCGTCGGGCCGCTGGTCGGCCCGGTCAGGTCGACGCTCGCGTTGCTGCCGATCGAGGCGGTGCCCCAGTCGCTGCCGGAGCCGGTGAACACCAGGGTGACGCCGCTGCCGGTGATGGTGGCATTTCCGGCGACGCTCAGGCTGGCGCCGTCCAGATAATAGATGCCGGGATTGAGGTTCAGCACTGCGCCGGCATTGACCGTGATGCTGCCCATATAGCAGCCGGGGTCGAGCGAGTTCGTCTTTCCGTTGGCGTTGACCGTGATCTTGGCATTGCTGCAGCTCGGCCGCGTGGGTGGAGAGACGTCGGCATAGGGATCGGCGACAGGCGTGATGTGCGTCTTGATCCCGTTGGCCGCCGTGATGCTGCTCGCGCCGGAGACGTCGCCGACCACGCCGACCTGGTTTGCGGCGACCGAGGCGCTGCCGGCGACGTTGAGCGAGGGGCTCGCGCTCGAATTGCTGTAGAGGTTGCACTTGATCAGGTTGAGCTGGTTGCCGCCGCTGACATTGACGGCGGGGCTTGCGCTCCTGTTGAGCGCAAGGACGCAGCCCGTCCCGGAATTGGGCAGGGCGACCGAGCGCGCGGTGATTGGTACGCGATCCGAGCCGAACAAGGCCGACAGCAGCCGCCGCTGCGGTTGACTGACGATGACTTCGATGGCCTGCGCGTTCGACGCCTGACTGCCTGTTTTTGGTGGCTGGTTCACGGTAACAGTGACGTCGTTCGCCCCGTCCGTGTAGCCATAATTTGCCGCAACCGCCTTGGCTTCGGACGAGGGGTCGCCGCCGACGCTGGCAGCCGTCGCAGCGCTGACCGCGCCGGAATCTGCGACGCTCTGCATGTTCTTGTGCTTGTAGTACCACCAGCCCACTTCCGTTCCGAGGCCGGCAGTGCCGACCAGGACCGGCATGAGCAGCGCAGAAATGAGCACGTAGCTGCCCTGCTCGTCGCGGATGAACCGTTCGAGCAAATGATTCTTTGCGCTCGAAGGTGTACCGAACGAACGGCTGAAAATTCTCCGGAGGTCCATGCGTTCCTGCCCGATTGCCACTTCATCCCGAGGCAATGTGGTGCAGGCCGGCTTAAATGGGCCCCAATGGGAGCCGGACAATTTTAAACATCCGCGAACATTCAGCCGGCATTCATGGCCGCAATCTTATTGAATGATGCCGCGTCCAGGAGAAGTCAGATGAAATTGCACTCTGCAATTGTTACCGCCAGCATGATATGTCTGCCGGTTTTGCCCGCCCTACGAGAGTTGCGAGAGCCAAAGGATCACGGCTGCTTCAGCGCGCCGGGAAAATGCCGCTGCAGCACCGCGGCGGGCGTCGCATAGGCCTCCTGCAGATCGACGCTCCAGTATTTCAGCTCGTCGAGCGGGATGCGGACGTCGGTGATCGCGCAGCGCACGAAGGTCCCCGGCGAGATCACGCGGAAATCGCCGTCGAGATATTGCACCTGCGCTTCGCCATGGCCCGAGGGGCCGAACTTGTTCAGCACGGTCGAAAGTCTCCGTGGGGGGCCTCTCCATGGAAAGCCGTGGAAGGCACGATGTGTTGGACGGGATGTAGCATAGATGGGGTGGCTTGTCCGCCCGTTAAACCCACCGGTTCGTGATGATTTGCCGCCGTTTTCGCATGATAGGGCTTCGGTCGAAGGGCCACTGGTTCCGGCAATCCCTGCGGCAGAGTCCGATGCGCCTGCGCCTGACCGCTTTGTTCCTGACGCTGCTGATGTCGGCCGCGCACGCCGCCGAGGGCCCGCAGCCGGTCGAGATTCCGCTCGCGTCCGGGGTGCTCCATGCGCAGCTCTACAAGCCCGCGGGCAAGGGGCCATTTCCGGCCGTGATCGCGCTGCATGGCTGCGGCGGGCTCGGCGGTCATTCCGATCCCGTGCTGCCGCGCTATCGCGATTGGGCCGAGCGCCTGCTTAAGGACGGCAATGCCGTGCTGCTGCCCGACAGCTACGGCTCGCGCGAGCTCGGCCCGCAATGCCGCGTCAAGGAGATGCACGTCAAGGCGCGGCGCGAACGCGTCGCCGATATCGCGGCCGCGCGCGCCTGGCTGATGCAGCAGCCTTTCGTGGCGCGGGACCGCGTCAGCCTGATCGGCTGGGCCAATGGTGCGAGCGCGCTGCTCTGGGCCGTGCGTCCGCAGAGCGCAGGCCGCGATCCCGGTCCGGATTTCCGCGCCGCCATCGCATTCTATCCGGATTGCCGGATCTCGGCGGGTTTGGGCTGGAGCACGCGGGTGCCGACGCTGGTTCTGATCGGCGCCGATGACGAGGTGTCGTCGCCGCCGGCCTGCCGCCAGATGGTGGACGGCGCGCGCGGCCGCAGCGCGCTGGCGCGCATCGTGGTCTATCCCGGCGCCGATCACGATTTCGACCGCGCCGGCACGCCGCTGCACGCCGCCGCCGCGCCCGAGCACGGAGATGCCGAAGCCCGCGCCGCCTCGCAGCAGGACGTCGCGCAATGGCTGGCGCGGTGATGGCGCCATCATTCGACCACGATGTCGATTAAACGCATCTCACATGCCTGGCCGCATCACGCTCTTCGCCTCCGCCCTGATCGTCTTCACCGTCGCGATCCTGCTGTTCGAGGCCCACGCCGGCCACCGCGCGCCGGACCATTGCGGCTTCTGGACCACGATCGAGGCGGGATTGTCGTGCCGGTAGGCGGCCGGCGCTGTCGCTGGCCCGCTTGTGGCTCGACGCGTCCCCACACTCAGTGTCATCGCCCGGTTTAGCCGGGCGATCCAGTACTCCGAGAATGTCAGTGGGTCATCGAGAAGCTGCGGCGTACTGGATTCCCCGCCTGCGCGGGGAATGACACCGATGATGGAGCGTTCGCTCCTCCCCCCTCAGAACAAGCTGCCCTGATCCACCGGCTTGGCCAGGCGCCTCGGCGCCGGCTTTGTCTCCGCAGCCGGCTTGGCCTGCGCCGGCGCGCGCCTCTCCGCAGGCGCCGGGCGATCCGCATCCGCCGTCGCGCCGACACGGCCGTCCGCGAACTCGATCTCGACCCGCGCGCCGGGGCCGATCGTATCAGCCGCATGCACGGGATGGCCGGCCTCGTCGCGCACCAGCGCAAAGCCGCGCGCGAGCACGCTGCGATAGGACAAAGCGGAGAGCAGCTTGCCGCTGTTCTCGACCCGCGCCTCCAGCCGGTGCAGCAGCGTGACAAGCGCGCGCTGCGCCCGCTCAGTCAGACGATGCGTGCGCTCGCGCTGGCGGGCAATCGCGTTGCGCTGCGCCTGCGCATTCGCAAGCTTCGAGGCGCGCAGGCGCACCTCGAGTCCCGCAAAGCGGTCGCGCCGCTGCCGCAGCAGCGAGCGCGTGGAGAGACCAAGCCGCTCGCCGCACACGGTGAGGCGATGATCGGCCTGCGAGATCTGGCCGTGCAGCACGCGCAGCGTCAGCTTCGAGCTTGCGGCGGTGAAACGGCGGAAATGCGCATGCGTGTTGGCCTTGAGGCAGCGGGGCAGGGACGCGCCCGCCGAATCCAGCCGCTGCCGCGGGATCGCGAGCAGATCGCCGGCCGCCGGCAGCGCGCGCGCGGCGGCGCGCAGTTCGCTGCGGCGGCTCTCCTGGGCGCGTTGCCAATAGGCGCGGGTGCGGCGGCCGAGATCGCCCACTTCGACGAACAAGTCGCTGCGCACCGGCACGGCCATCTCGGCCGCCGCTGTCGGCGTCGGCGCGCGCTTGTCGGCAACGAAGTCGATCAGCGTGATGTCGGTCTCGTGCCCCACCGCCGAGATCAGCGGGATCATGCTTTCGCTTGCGGCACGCACCACGATCTCCTCGTTGAACGACCAGAGGTCCTCCAGCGAGCCGCCGCCGCGCGCGACGATCAAGACGTCGGGCCGCGGAATTCGGCCGCCCTCGGGGAGCGCGTTGAAGCCGCGGATTGCGGCGGCGACCTGCTCGGCCGAGCCGTCGCCCTGCACCTTCACCGGCCACACCAGCACGCGGCGGGGGAAGCGGTCCTCGAGCCGATGCAGGATGTCGCGGATCACGGCGCCGGTCGGCGAAGTGACGACGCCGATCACCTCCGGCAGCCAGGGCAGGAGCTGCTTGCGCGCCTCGTCGAACAACCCTTCGGCGGCGAGCTTCTTCTTGCGCTCCTCCATCAGCGCCATCAGCGCGCCGATGCCGGCCGGCTCTAAGGCCTCGATCACGATCTGGTATTTCGAGGAGCCTGGATAGGTCGTCAGCTTGCCGGTGGCGATCACCTCGAGCCCCTCCTGGGGCTTGAAGCGCATGCGGCTATGCACGCCCTTCCAGATCACCGCCTCGATCTTGGCGCTCTCGTCCTTGAGCGCGAAATAGCAATGGCCGGACGAATGGGCCCCGCGAAAGCCCGAGATTTCGCCGCGGACGCGGACATGGCCATAGGCGTCCTCGACCGTCCGCTTCAGGGACAGGGACAGTTCGGAGACGGTGAATTCAGGCGCGTTGAGCAGTTGTTCCGCAGGCGGCATGGCAAACGATTCGGCATTTCGGGGTCAGACCCGACGTTAAGGATTTTCGCTGGCCAGCGCCAGCCTCCGCCGTCATTCCGGGGCGCGCCCTCTTGGGCGCGAGCCCGGAATCCATTCATCCGCCGACGCTGTGGCCCGATGGATTCTCAGGTGCGCAAGTGCGCACCATAGTTCGCGCTGCGCGCGCCCCCGGAATGACGGCTTGAGGATAGGTTGAGCTCTCGCGAAACTCATCGCTTTCCTCATTCGGCTCTCGGTCATGGCGGTCGGCATCCTACTGAAAATGTCGACGAAGCGCGGATGGTGGGCCCGGTGACGTTCGAATGCCGGGCGGGTGATGGGTTTCGCAAGGGCTCAACCCATCCTACGGGCTGGCATTGCCGCTTGCGACCCGTTGCAGACTTACGGCGCCTACTTCCGGTTTCTGGCGATCCTGAAGAGGCCAAGCCCTACGATTAGGAAAACCGGCACGACCAGGTAGGTTAAGAGCAGGATGATATTAGGATACGCGACGAGGAGATAAGTGCTGAACGCGACGATAACCAGCGCCCCAACCGAAATTGCAACCAGCAATGCCCGCTTAATGCCGTCCATGGACTTGTATCGATGGTCTCCCTGGCGAGTAGGATATCAGACCCAAGAATGAATGTCGCCTTTTGGGCCCTTAACCGATCTTGTCGTCTCATCCGGCGACGCCGGCCTAGACCCAAGGCGGACGTCCCGAACGCTGCTGGGCCCGTCCAATCGTGCTTGGCGCATCGATATCCGTCTGTGCCGTTCGGCCGGCATGTGCCGCGGCTCGACTAACAGCCTCAACGGAAGCAGGAACAATGTCCAGGCAATCCGATTGGAACGTTGTGACGCCCGATCCGGGATCAACCAGCAAGCTTCCGGGAGGCGTCTTATCAGGGAGGAGCCACCGATGGATGACGAACGAAAATCATCAAAGGCGGGCGAACGGGCCGCCGAAGGCTTGCGTGAAGCAACGTCCAAGCACGAAGCGAAGAACGAGAGCAGGATGGGGCACGATCTGGCCAAGGGGGCCGATCGTTTCGAAGAGCGCTCGAAAAGCTCTGATGGAAAAAGCGCGGAAGAGAAGCAAAAAGGGTGAAAGCTCGTAGGATGGGTTGAGCCCTTGCGAAACCCATCGCTGCTCTATCCCCGCTCACCGTCATCGCGGCGGTCATCCGACTGATCGCCGGCCCAATCGACAGGTCATTGCCGAGTTTGACGTGACGATGAAACGAGGAGGGCGCCCAGTCACGCACCCGATTGACGAGCCCGTGCTTGATCGGATTGATGTGAACATAGTCGACATGCCGCGCGAAATCGACGTCGTCACGAATAGTATGTTCCCAATATCTGCGCTGCCAGATGCCCCGCTCATCTTTTGCCGAGCGGCTTTGGGATATCTTTTCATTGCGCGCCATGCCGCGCGAAAAGGTGGATTTGATCAACTGCCAGCGCATCGCAAAATCGGCATCACCTTCCGGCAACGTCCACACCGTGTGAAGGTGGTCAGGCAGCACCACGATGGCATCGATCGTGAATAGATGGCGCTGATGCGTTTCGCGAAACGCCACGCGCAACGCCTCGATATGATCTGTCAACAATGCCAGCTTCCGCTCCGCCAGATTGACGGTGAAGAAGAAACACCCAGCCGGAACGAAGTTGCGGCGGTACGCGTCATGACGCGATCTTGTCACGAAACAAGTGCGATGGGTTTCGCAAGGGCTCAACCCATCCTACGGGCTGCTATTTCTTATTGTGCAGTCGAGAAGTAATTTCTCTCACCAACTGCTTTATCGCGGCCTTGGTGTCTGCATCAAAATCTGCAAACTTTATCTTCTTCCCTCGAACCTTGTTCAGGAACTCATAAGCCAAAATGGGCTTTGAGTGCGTGCTGCTCTTTACGTGTTGGGAGTTTTTGCCTTCATAAGTTAGATCAGGATCACCAAGAATGTGCAAACAAAAGTCGTTCTTCGAAAAGATATCCTCCATGCCGTCGCCTGCAATCTTGAGCATGCGCTGCTTGGAAACTATTTCATCATCGCCAAACATGTAACGTTTGAGGTTATTATACGCTTGCCTTCCGGCGCTGTCGTCATCAACGGCGACAATGAACTCTAAGCCCCACCCTAAGAACATATTGGCTAGTGCCTGTACGTTACTGGCACCGGTTGCGGCAATGAAGTAGGCCTCCTGCTTCTCTCCCAGAAGGTCCCAAAAGGCAGTCAAATAATAGAAGCCGCTGATTTCCTCCAATATTACGTTATTTCGTTTTTTGACTACCTGCTGATGAGACAGATCGACGCCCATCGCCGTTAACACAGGCGACAGGGTGTCTCTAGAAGCCGCGCCAAGTTCATGCGCGTGAACCAGTGTGGTGGGCGAATTGTCAGCATCGCCGTCTCTCTGCGCGGCAATGACCCTGTAGAGCTTATCGTATTCGATCATATGGGGGCTGTGTGTCGAGTACACGATCTGGCTTTTGTTGGACTTCGCCAATCCATTGATCACTTTCAAGACGTCCGCCTGCGCCTTTGAATGCAGGTTCGCGCCTGGCTCATCGAACAGGAATACTGTTCCCTGCTCGTCATTTTCAGAGGCCTTTAGCTGGAGATAGAACGAGATAAACCAGCGTACTCCTAAGCTGCGCTGCTTTGGGAACAGTTGATTTGTCCCATCGGTGATCCAAAACTCGAGATGTGGTGCCCCCGCACTTTTCTGAGCCCCCGGACCGTAATAAGCAAACGAACACTTGAGCTGAAGTTTTTCGTTCTTCCCAATCGTTTGGCTCCAGAACGAACTGAAATCGGCGGTTACCGTCGCGTTCGCGCGCGCTAACAGCGTTTGCCGGGTTCTAGGGCTTCCATCTACGAGAGCGTCCAAGTTGATATTGGCAATCTTCAAGAAATTGGCCGCAGCCTGCATTCCCGTGCCTGAAAGAACCGACTCCCCCCTCTTTCCCTTTTGAATGTCTACTCGATCAGGCAGCAGGCCTGCAGCTTGATCAAACAACACGATTGCTGGAGCTAGCGCACAAATTTCTTCACCGAGCCGCTCCGGCGTAAGGTCGTACACGACCTTCTTAGCCCTCTCCTCCTCCGCATCTTCACCGCTCTCGATCTCTTCTTCCTCTGCTGTTTCGCTTTCCGTGTCTTTGACTTTCGGCGCAGCATTCTTTTGCAGCGCTTCCGCTAGATCGGTGTCCTCGCATGATATTACGCAAGCATATTTGGCGTTGGCAGCGTCATAACGCCAACGAAAGCTCACGATGAGCTCGCCTTCGCGCATCTCAAGAATTACTCCTGCGACAGCAACTTGGTCTTCATTGTATGCGGCTAATGCCGCTAAAAGTCGTTTAGCGTCTATCTCGATGCGCAAGAATATGGCGGGCATCGGCGCATCGATCCGACAATCGTCGTCCGAAATATCCGTTGCGTGAAGCGTCGTTGCGAGCGCTTCGAGGATCGATGATTTTCCGCTCTCGTTCTGACCGACTATGACGGTGATGCCATCCGACGCGAAGGGACACCATCCGGTGTCCACGATTGATCGGAAATTGGTGATGCGGAACGCAATCAACTTCATCTCAGCCCTCCCCCTAGAATCTAAATCTAGGTGCAACCGGAGGCGGTAAGCAAGCTGCTTGCGCCCCTTCTGTAGCCTTCGTGGAAGAGCAAGAATGTTATTCACATATTGATCTAATGTCCGTTGCGGTGCGGGTCCGTTCCATTGAGCTGAGAAAAGTACTGGGCGCCGCTAGCCGCTCTGCAGATAGCGAGTCCCGGCGGACCCCAGCCTTTCCACTTCACGACGCCCGTAATCCTAAGGAGTTCGCTCCCGCCCCCCTTGAGCC